>DQGD01000005.1 GCA_003533505.1 Clostridiales bacterium
GTCCCTACTTGACACAAGAAGATATGTCGAGATTCGGCAGGAATTACATAATGGTCGGATATTATACCGAGATATTGTTTCCGAATGCAAAAGTTCGTTTTATAGCTGTGAGCGATGGTGTGGATAGCGTTTCGGATTACGACAATGAGTTTACGCCGTTTCGCAATATTATAAACGAATGGTATGCCCGCGATACGTCGAAGAAGGTAAAAGCGGTAATACGGGCAAAAGGTATGGCGGGAAAACATCTTACCGCCGTACCGCCTTACGGATATATTAAAGATCCGAACGATAAAACGAAATGGATTGTAGATACCGAAGCGGCGGAAGCGGTAAAACGCGTATACGAAATGTATTTGTCGGGAATGGTTGCAAGCCAGATAGCAAAAGCATTAACGGCAGACGGAGTAGATACGCCGCTTGTACATTCTATGAAATGCGGATTGCCTGTGAGAACGAGAAGCTGTTACCCCGAAGTGTGGAACAACACGATGGTTTATCGTATTCTCGGTTGTTACGATTATACAGGGTGTACGGTAAACTTCAAAACGTCCAAGCCGTCGTACAAGTCGACAATGCAAGTGTTTCTTGACCGCGACAAATGGGTAATTTTCGAGAATACGCAAGAGCCGATTATCTCTAAAGAAACTTTTGAGTTGGTGCAGGAAATACGAAAAAGCCGCAGAGTCGTACCGCAAGTAAAGGTTGGAGGCGTAAAAGAAAAAATAAAGTACAGACCGCGAAACTTAAATAAGTACATAGGCAAGGCGTTCTGTGCCGATTGCGGCGCGAAAATGGTATACAGTTGCAGCAACAGAAAAGACGGACGAGAATACCTTGTGTGCGCAAACTACAGAAAGAGAAAGAAAAGTTCTTGTTCGAGACACGGAATTCGTATCGCCGCATTGGACGAAATTATCCTTACCGATTTGAGAAAAATCTGCGCGTATGTAAAACGTCACGAAAAAAAGTTTATAGAGCATTATCTTGATTGTTCGCAGAAAGAAAAATTAAAGATAACTGCTTTGGCGCAGGCGGCATTGCAAAAAGCGAATATGCGAAATGTCGAATTGAATACGATTATGCGTAAATTGTATGAGGATAAGGCACTCGGAAGGATAACCGACGAGCAATACAATGTTTTTGCGGATAGTTACATTACCGAACAGAAAAACTTAAAAACAAAAATAGCTGAAATCGAAATGCGATTAAGCGAAGTGAAAACGGAAAGCGATAATCTGACCAACTTCATTTCTCTGATGAAAAAGTACACGGAATTTAAAGAACTAACGCAAGAAATTCTTTATTCTTTTGTGGACAGAATTGAAATCGGCGAAAAAGAAAAGTTTTCTCATAATACGCAAAAAATAAAAATCATTTACAACTTCATAGGTGCGGTAGACATCCCGCAGGAATAACGCCGAATATTGCATTTTCAAGGGTAAATAAACCTTGGGAAAAAGTGTCCCGAAGAAAAGTCAACGAGGATAAGGTTTTTGCAATCTATTTCAAAAACGATACGCTGAACAAGTCGGAAACCGACTTTTTGGAAAGGGCAACATTTGCTCGTATCCACAAGAAGAAATCGCCCTGCTCTTACTAAAAATATCGGCGGACTAACGCAAAAGCACTTGACTTACCCACACAAAGTATGTAAAATATAATCGTCGTATAGATACGATTATATATTCACGGAGGAATGAAAAGATGGCAAAGTCGAGAAAGGAAAAAGACAAAAGATACGAAGAAAGGCACAAGGAAGAACGCAAAGCCAAAAACATTATATGGGGAACGAGCGTTCCGAGAAAGACGGCGGAAGAAATAAACGAGTTTCTGAAAAAGTGCGGCTATACGAAGGTCGAACTTATACAGGCTGGCTACGAAGAACTGTTAGCCCGACACAATACCGCCTTTGCAAAATTAAAGGACGGCTACGACGACTTTTTCGAGAGCGAACTTACGAAATTCGCAGAAGAAAGAAACAAAAACAAAACATAATCCGTAAGTCGAGATACTCTCGCCTTGCGGAAATCTGAGATAAGGAGGATTTTGCGGTAATGGTGAGAGAACATTACAGCCATCAGGAAAGAGAACATAGTATCCGCGCAATAAGTATGAACGTTGAAGCGGATACAAGAAAACATCGTTGAGGTCAATCTGTCAACGGGACACAAAGAAAAAGGCAGATTAAATCTGCCGAAAGAAAGAATACAAACAAGCGCAAAAATTTTAGCCGATATTTTACTCGACTATGCGAGAAACGGCGGTGATATGGACGATTTAACGCCCGAGAGCGTATTCGGCAGGAGGAAGCAATGAAAAAGCGAGTAGTGATATATGCAAGATTCAGTTCGCACAGTCAGACGGAACAGTCAATCGAAGGACAACTTCGTGAATGCTACGACTTTGCCCGTCGCAACGATTATCTCGTGATAGCCGAATACATAGACCGCGCGCTTACGGGAACGACGGATAAACGCCCCGAATTTTTAAGGATGATTGAGGACAGCAAGAAGAAAAATTTTGATTACGTTCTTGTTTATCAATTGGACAGGTTTGCCCGCAACCGTTACGACAGCGCGAATTACAAAGCAAAGTTAAAGAAAAACGGCGTTCGTGTGCTATCGGCAAAGGAGAACATCACCGAAGATGCCAGCGGCATTCTGGTAGAAGGCATGCTTGAAAGTATGGCGGAGTATTATTCTGCCGAACTCTCGCAAAAAGTGCGCCGCGGCGTAAAAGAAAGCCTGTTGAAAGGGCATTTCGTCGGCGGTTACGGTTTGTTCGGATATGACATCGTGGATAAAAAGTGGACGATAAACACTTACGAAGCCGATATCGTTCGCGATATGTTTACAAGGTATAAAAACGGCGAGAAAGCAAAGGAAATCATAGACCGACTTAATGCGCAAGGCATAAAAACCAAAGCCGGTTCGCCGTTCAATATGAACAGTTTTGCAAGGATTATCCGCAATGAAAAATACATAGGCGTTTATAATTCTCACGGCGTTATTTACGAAAACGTCATACCGCCGATCGTGGATGAAAAGTTATTTTTCGATTGTAACGCAATAATGGACGAACACAAACACAAACCGAGAGCAAACAAAAGCGGAAAGCCGTATATTTTAAGCGGAAAATTGTTTTGCGGATACTGCGGCAATTTGATGACCGCCGAAACGGGAACAAGTCAGACGGGTAAACTTCACCACTATTATAAATGTTTTGGAAGGAAGAAAAATAAACGCCGTTGCAATAAGAAAAGTTACAGACAACAGGAACTGGAAGATTTGGTTTTCAAAACAACGATTGATTACGTTTTACAGCCGCAGGTGATACAAGCCGTAGCCGAACAGGTTGTAACGAAATTCAATTCCGAAATAACGAAAACGTCAACGCTTGAAAATCTCGAAAACGAACTGAAAGCCAAAGAAAAAGCGATAAATTCGCTTTTATCCGCCATAGAGCAGGGCTTAATCACGAAATCTGCCAAAGACAGATTGATTGCCCTTGAAGCGCAAAAGGACGAATTAGAAGCGAAAATATCGCTTGAAAAGGCAAAACAGATAAAACCGCTCGAAGTAGATAAAGTAAAGGCGTTTCTGGATTTCTTTGCTCATAGAAAATACGAAAACGACCAAGAAAAAAACGAGTTTTTCAACTCGTTCATAAACCGTGTTATTTTGTATGACGACAAAATTTTAATCTTTTACAACACCGACGATAATCACCCGACGGTAATTAAGAGGAAAGACACGGAAGAATTTATTTCGCACCTTAACGACATAGCGAGCAACGGCAAAACCGCAACAGATGACTGCCCGAACGCAACGGGAAACAACAGCCCCATCGTACAAAAGGAAAACTCGCTTGAATCTCAAGGGTTCAAACGAGTTTCACTTGGCGGAGAGAACAGGATTTGAACCTGCGATACCTTTCGGTATACCCGCTTTCCAAGCGAGCACATTCGACCGCTCTGACATCTCTCCACAGCCGCTGAAATATTATAACAGATACAGGACGGTTTGTCCAGTATTTTTCAGAGATTTCCGAAAGTAGTTTGTTTTCGCAGCGCGGCGGCACAAAAAAGCGAAAAATAGCGTGTTTTGCAACTCTCTTACCGTTGCAAGTTTGCGCGATATATGTTAAAATGTATATAGAAACTACCGAAAAGCGGATAAATCGCGCGTGCGGATAAAAAAACGGCGCGGAACGAGCGAAAAAAGAGAAACCGCGCGGCAAAAGGAAAGAAAATGAGGCTGGAAATACTATCCGAAAACAATCGTGATTACTTCGCGGCGGCGCACGCGCTGTACGAAGAGGCTTTTCCGCATCTCGAACGCAGAGAGAATGCGGAACAGGCGAGAATAATGCAAAATCCCGCCTATAAATACGGTTTGATTACCGACGATAACGGCGAACTGGACGGCATAATGCTGTACTGGGAGACGCCGGACTTCGTTTATCTGGAACACTTTGCGATACTGCCCGAAAAGCGCAATCGCGGCAAAGCCACGGCGGCATTGAGCCTGTTGAAGGAGCGGTCGGATAAACCCATAATTCTCGAAATAGATCCGCCTTGCGACGAAATAAGCGAGCGACGTTATGCCTTTTACCGTCGTAACGGTTTCGTGATGAATCCGCACCGTCATAATCAGGCTAAATACCGGCTCGGCGACGGCGATCTCGAATTGAAAATACTGACTTATCCGCGAGAAATCACCGCCGCGGAATACCTGCATTTCCGCGATTTCATCACGCGCGAAGCGGGCATTCGTCCGACGCTGAACGACGAAGTTACCGTTCGCCCCATGCATGACGGCGACGACCGCAGCCGCGTAGGCAGGCTGATTTACCTCAGCGACAGATTTATTTATCCGTACTGGTTCGACTCTGTCGAGGCCGGCGAACGGGTGATCGGAGAAATGACCGCGCTGCCCACGCTTTACAATGAAAAGAACGTGACGGTGGCGGTGACAAGCGACGGAATCATCGCGGGAGCAATGGTTTCGTGCTATGCGCCTGTCGAGGAAAAGGAAGAACATATCCGCGAAGCGTTTGATCGCGCAGGCGTGAAATGCGACAAGCGCACTCATGAAATTTTCGAGGCTTATTACGCGAAAATGAGCGACGATAAGACCGGGTATTATCTGGCTAATCTTGCCGTCGATCCGGAATATCGCGGCAAAGGCATCGCGTCCGCGCTTATGGCGAAGGCGATCGAGGGCAAGGACCTGTGCCGGCTCGAATGCGTAAAGGAAAATACGGGCGCATGGCGCGTATACGAACGGCTCGGGTTCGAGATTACGGGCGAATATCCGGGCGTTTTCGGAGTTCCGTGCTATACCATGGTTAAAAGAGGGTAGAAAGAAATGGATGTATTTATCAGTTATCGTCGCGACGGCGGCTATGCGCTGGCAAGACTGATTTACGAGTGGTTGCACAGGGAAAACATCACGGTTTTTCTCGATCTGGAAGAACTTAGTTCGGGTCCGTTCAACGAAAAACTTTATTCCGCAATCGAGGACGCGGAAAACTTCGTGCTGATTTTGCCGTCGCACGCACTCGACCGTTGCGTAAGCGAACAGGACTGGTTACGCCTTGAAATCGAGCACGCGATCAGGAATAAAAAGAACATTATTCCCATTATGGTGGATGGTTTCGAGTTTCCGAAAGAACTGCCCGTTTCCATGCAGGTACTTCCGTTTTTTAACGGAGTCGCGATCAGCCGCGAGTATTTCGACGCGTCGATGGTCAAACTCATATCGATGCTGAAAGGCATCAAGACCAAGGACGGCGAAGTCGATCTTCTCACGCGCCATGACGACGTGAGATACTACCTCGACGAGGACGAAAAGGAAAAGCACAGGCTGCACGTCGAGGACCTTTTGCTCGACAAGTATGAAGCGCCGGTCATTCGTAAACTGCTGGAAGGCAAAAAGGACGCCGTGTGCCTGGACGTGAACGTTCTCAACCCCGAGAGCGCGTTCCAGCGGTTCGAGAATCCCGAAGTGGGTAAAGTAATCGCGCTTACATATTCCGGCGAGGTCGCGGAGCGCGGCAATGCGGAGCGCAAAGACGACAACGTCAAATTCTTCGCCACGCAGTTCGAGGCGGACGATTTCGAGGACAAACTCGACGAGTACATCGACGAAGTGGGCGCGGACGGTATCGACTTTGTGTGCCTGAGCATGGCGATCATGGACTTTAAAAAGCCGTTCCGTATCTTGCAGGCGATAAGAAGCTGTCTTAACGACGACGCAGTGATGATAATCCGCGACGTTGACGACGGAGCGGTGTTTGCTTATCCCGACAACGACGGATATTTCCGCAAGATTCAGTCCTATTATATACACAATAAGTACAGCGGATTCCGCTATACCGGCAGGCAAATTTATTCCTACGTTCGCAAAATGGATCCCAAAACCATTTGCCTCGAACGCTACGGCATAAACACCGCCGACATGTCCCGCCGCGACAAGAAAATGCTGTTCGAGTCCTGGTTCAGTTTTATTCCCAACGATTTCGGCAGAATGTTGCGTGAAAACCCCGATTCGAAGATCGCCCGCGAAGTCGTGGATTTTTGCCGCGACCACTACGACGAACTCAACGAACAGTTTTTCTCGCAGGACACTATTTTCTCCGCCGGCTACGTCATCTATTCGGTAAGATTCTAGAACGCGAACCGGAATACGACAGGGCGGGAATTCGGCGCAAAGTAACCGAAAATTGCTTTATTTGCCTAAATTTTGGCGATTTTCGGGCAAAATATCATATAATTTTCACACAAGGCTACACAACGCGACGGTCAATTCCGTTGCGTTTTTTCGCGTAAAGCGGTATCATAATTATGTCGGACAGCCCTTGACGCAGCGCGCCGCAAAGCCGCGGAGCAAACGAGGGGCGAGCCAGATTAAACCTGCCTTAAAAAGAACGTATGAAAAGAACGAACGACCTCGGAAAAGACAAAATGCTTCCGCTGATATTGCGGCTTGCGATACCGTCGATGCTTGCGCAGCTGGTGAACGTGCTGTACAGCATAGTCGACAGGATTTTCATAAGCAAAATGCCCGACGGCGACCTTGCGCTGGCGGGAGTGGGCGTATGCGGTCCGATAGTCACGCTGATAACGTCGTTCAGCTATCTTATGGGCTTGGGCGGCGCGCCGTTGCTCGCGATGAAAATGGGCGAGGGCGACCGCAAATCGGGCGAACGCATACTCTTCAACTGCTTTGTAATGTTGGTTGCGATTTCCGCGCAGCTTACGGTTGGCTTTATGATATTCAAGCGGCAGCTGCTGTTCGCGTTCGGCGCAAGCGGCGAATCGATAACCTACGCCGACGAATATATGACGATTTACGCGCTGGGCAGCGTGTTTGCGCTGCTGTCGGTGGGACTCAACAGCTTCATAACGGCGCAGGGCTTTTCCGCGACGGCGATGCTGACGGTGGTTATCGGCGCGGTGACGAACGTCGCGCTCGACCCGCTGTTCATCTTCGTGTTCGGAATGGGCGTGAGGGGCGCGGCGGTCGCGACGGTGATTTCGCAGTTTCTCTCGGCGCTGTGGGCGGTACTGTTTCTGGCGCTGTCAAAGCGCGCGGAAGTGCGCCTTAAACTGCAAAAGCTGTCGTGGCGACTTATGTCGCGCGTTATAAGACTGGGCTTTTCGCCGTTTATCATCATAGCCACCGACAGCGTGCTGACGATAGTGCTCAACTCGGTCCTGCAAAAAACGGGTGGCGCGAGCGGCGATATCTACGTTGCCGCGGCGACAATCGTGGTGAGCTATATGCAGCTGATACTGATGCCGATGGGCGGACTTACGATGGCGTGCCAGCCGGTAGTAAGCTTCAATTACGGCGCGCGAAACAGCCAAAGAGTGCGCGCGGCGGTACGCGACGCGATAATTCTTATGTTCTGCTTCACCGTAACGATGGCGGCGGTTTCGCAGTTTCTGCCGCAATACTTCGTGCGCATTTTCACCGAAAACCCCGAGGTGACGGAAGTCGCCGTAAAGGGCATGCGCGTATACACCGCCGGCATAATAGTGCTGTCGATGCAGTACGTTGCGGTGGACATGCTGGTTGCGCTCGGCAAAATCGGCGCTGCGACGTTTTTGTCGCTGTTCCGCAAGATACTCACCATAACGCTCACCGCCGTGCTGCCGCTTTTCCTGGGCAGTTTCGCCGCCTTCTACGGCGAGCCGATAATGGACGCGGCGAGCGGCATAACCGCAACTATACTGTTCTTCATAGTCTTAAAACGCGCCCTTCACGCCCGTGAAAACAGCGCGGAAGAAATAGCCGTCTGACTTTGCCTGTCGCCCTGGGCGGCTCACCGATTTAATAGTAAACAAACATATAAAATATTCGCATTCGAGCGGCAAAGCACGGAAAACAAACCGTGAACTGCCGCTTTTTTGCCGTCCGCAAAGCGGCGTGTAAAAAGAAAAGAACGTCATAAGACGATAAAATAATGCTGTATTTGCGCCGCGTCCGTATTGTATAATTGAAGCAACCTTAAAAATTATGCGAAAGGCTAGACGGCGTTATGTGGATAAAAAGAAAGAGAGAAAATGAAAGCGAAGGGTTGCCGGTGTTTACGAAAAGCTTTTCGGCGCGTGAAGGGCTTGTAAAGTGCGAGCTTGCGATAACCGCGACCGGAATCTTTTCGGCGAGCATAAACGGGTACGAGATACCCGATTTGTTCATGCCCGGCTGGTGCAATTACTTAAAGCGCGTCGACGTGTGCCGCTATGACGTCACCAGGCTCATAAACGAAAACAACGTGATTTCCGTCACCGTGGCGAACGGCTGGTATTCCGGAAAACTCGGCTACGGCAATAAAACCAACGTTTTCGGCGACGAGAAGCGGCTGTTTGCCGAGCTCACGCTGACTTATGCCGACGGCGAAGTGGAGAAAATAGTCACCGACGAAGATTGGACGGCGACTACTTCCGACGTGGTTTTTGCCGACTTTTTCGACGGCGAAGTAATCGACGCAAGGCTGAGAAGCAAAGAAAAACGCGCGAAAAACGCGGAGATAAGCGACTTTTCCGTGCCGCTCACCGAGTATTCGTGCGAGCCCGTGCGCGTGGTGGAAGCGCTGACCCCCACGGTTATTTATGAGGACGAGCGTGTAATCCGCTATGACTTCGGGCGCAACGTCGCAGGCATGATTTCGCTTGAGGCGAGCGGCGAGCCGGGCGATAAAATCGTCGTTAAATACGGCGAAATGCTTGACGAGAACGGCGGCGTGTACACGGAGAATCTGAGAAGGGAAAGATGCACCGACGAGTTTATTCTCTCGGGCGGCGAGCTCGACGGCTTCAAACCGGAATTTACATACCACGGTTTCAGGTATGCGGAGATAAGCAAGCCCGCGAGCTCGCGCGTGCACGGCATAGAGGGGCGCGTGATTTCGCAGGATATAGAGTATTACGGCAGTTTCGAGTGCTCGGACGAGGTGATAAACGGCGTCTACGCAATGGCGAGGAACGGGCAGAGAAGCAATTTCGTGTCGATACCCACCGACTGTCCGCAGCGCGACGAGCGGCTCGGGTGGACGGGCGACGCGGAAGTATTCTGCAATTCCGCCATGTTCAACGCCGATTGCAAGCGGTTTTTCACCAACTACCTGCGCCTAATTCGCGACGACACGCCGGCCAGCGGACGGATACCATCGATTGTGCCGCTGTACATGCCGATTGCGGATAACACCGCCGGCGTTCCGGGCTGGGGCGACTGCATAGCGGTGATGCCGTACTTTCATTATCTTCACTACCGCGACGAGTCGGTGATAAGGGATAACCTCCCCACAGCCGAGAAATGGATAGCTTATTATATAGATAAGAGCGAGAATTATCTCACGAAAATAACCAATAACTTCGGCGATTGGCTGTCGCAGGGCGGCGAAACCGACGCGAACGTCATAAATCAGATTTTCTTCGCCTACTCGACGCGCCTCACCGCAAGCATGTGCGGCATAATCGGCGAGAGCGATAAAAAGGCATACTACTCCGACGTGTACGAAAAAGTAAAACGTGCTTTCCGCGCATGCTACTATAAGAACGGACGGATAACGAGCGACACGCAGACAGCGTATGCCTTCGCCTACGCCGCAGGGCTTATAAGCCGCGATGAAACGGCAAAAAGGCTGCCGGATACCGTGCACGAGAGGGGCGACGCGCTGACCACCGGATTTATCGGCAGCAGGTTTATTCTGCCCGCGCTGTGCGACGCAGGCGAAACGGAGCTCGCGTACAGACTGATAAAGCGCACCGAATACCCGTCCTGGGGGTACATGCTCGCTCAGGGCGCGACCACGGTATGGGAGCGGTGGAACGGCTATACCGCCGAGCACGGCTTCGAGGACCCCGAGATGAATTCGTTGAACCATTACAGCCTGGGTTCGTGTACCGAGTGGCTTTATTCCTACGTTCTGGGCATAAAGCTGTCGGCTGACAGTGCAAAGACGATTATTTCGCCGTCGTTCAGTCGCGAAATAAGCTGCGCGCGCGGCGGCACGCGCCTCAGCGGCGGAAACATTTTCGTGTCGTGGAAATACGAAAAATCCGCCGTCAGACTTACTGTCGTCGCGGCGGACGGGGTGGATTACGAAATAGACAAGGGATTAGGTTCGCTCGCGACAATCGAGAAGCGCGGTAACGATACCGTGGCGGTGTTCGCGACGGATGGGGAGAGCGACGGCGCGTTCAGTTGTCGTGACGAACGGAGCTGCGATACTCGAGCGGCGAAACGTTGTATTTGTCCTTGAATTTCTGGGCGAAGAACGACTGATTGTCATAGCCGACCTTGGAGGCGATTGTGATGACGTTGAGGTCGGTGGAGGAGAGGAGCGTGGCGGCGTAGGCTACGCGCAAATCGGTCACATAGTCGATAATCGTCTTGCCGACGTACTTTTTGAAGATTTTGATGAAGTGCGAGTGCGAATACGAGCTGAACGCGATGATGTCGTTTATGCGCAGCGAGAAAACGTCGGGCGTGGAAATCTGCTGTAAAAACGACAGAATACACTCGGGCAGTTGCTTTTCGGAGCGGTGCTCGACGTAAATGCCCAAAAGGTAAACGACAATCGAGGAGAGCACTGCGCTCGTGTGCTCAATGTCCGCGTTAAATACGTTGATGTTGTTGAGCCGCTTGTGAAGCTCGCCGAACGCTTCGATGCTGAGGTGTATAACGATAGGTTTTTCCTGCCGCTCGAGCGCGGAGTACAGAGTCGGCGACAGAACGGCGCAAAGCTTCTGCATCTTCTCGACAGCGATACACACGTCCCTGCGCTGAATGGGCATATCCGAAACGAATTGATGGACGTGGCGCGGACCCAGCAGCACGAAGTCGCCGGGCATCAGCGGATAAACCGCACCGTTGACGAGGTTCGAGCCCGTTCCGTCGATTGTGGAAGTGAATTCCCAATCGCTGTGACGGTGCACGATGCTGTTGTCGTTCCACAAAAAAGTGTTGATTTCGTCGGGTTGCAGCTTGGATATGATTTTCTTAACGGTAGCGTCCTTCATAAGCGTATTTTACCCGTATTTGCGTATTTTGTCAATATTTCATCGTCGGAATACGAAAAATAAAGGATTAAAAGCCGTGGAAAACGCTCGACGAAACTCTTAAATCCCATAATAAAAAAATAGCGAAGTACAATAAACTAATGATTGAAACGAACGCGCCGATAATGATAGAATTTAGGTAGTATAAAGGCGTCTTGCGCCGAGGCGGCGAAAAACGACTCGGGCAGACAGTTAAAACAGGGATAAAACAGGAGGCATTAACTAAATGATGAAAAGATTTAAGTCCGTTATAGCCGCGGCTTTGGCGGCGGTGACCTGCATGAGCGTTTGCGCTTGCGGCGGCGACAAAGAGGATTCGACGAAAACCTATCTCGACGTGGGCGTGTTCGACGCAGGACTAGGCACCGTCTACTTCGACGAAATGAAAAAGGACTTCGAGGCGTACTACGCGAACGAGAGTTTCGAGGACGGCAAAACCGGCGTCGTTCTTCGCCCAACCAAGAAGAACACCGAGTTCAACCCGGCTCAGCTTCTCACTTCCATGAAGGACTACCAGCCCGTGCTGTACCTCCTCAATACCGGTGACTACGAAGCGTTTACTTCCGCCGAACTTTTCACGGACGTATCCGACGTCATGACCGAGAAATACCTTGACGAGAACGGAGAAATCGCAAAAGATACCGGCAAGACCGCAACGCAGTCCATCGAGGACACTATGCTCGACGGCTATTCCGACGTATTCAAAAAGGACGACGGCAAGTATTACGCCGTGCCGTTCATGTACTCCGCGCCCGGCATCATTTATGACGCGGACTTGTTCGACGAACAGAGTCTGTACTTCAAAGCCGACGGTACCGTGGGCGCGAACGCAGCCGACCTCGCGGCGCAGAACTGCTCGGCAGGTACCGACGGAAAATCAGGCACCTACGACGACGGACTCCCCGCGACCTGGGAACAGTTCCTCATGCTTCTTTCCGCTATAAGAAACAAGGGGCTTACGCCGTTCACCTGGGCAGAATCGCCGAGTACATACCAGATTTCCAGAGTGTTCAACATCATTCACGCGAATTACGAGGGCTACGACGATTTTATGCTCAACTACTCGCTTTCCGGCACCGACAACGAGCTCGGGGAAATCAACGATAGCAATTACGACAAGCTGCTCGAGCAAGAAGGCAGAAAAGCCGCAATCAAGGCGTTCTATGATATAACTAAGAACGCAGGCAACTATTCTGTCAAGGCGGCTCCTGCCGGCGGCAACACGCACACCACCGCCGAGCGCGAGTTTATTCAGAGCAAGCGTTACGGCACGAGAATCGCGATGTTCGTGGAGAACAGCTATTGGGAACAGGAGGCTCGTTCGGTTTTCGACGGCGAACCGCAGCCCGAGCAGAACGGCTACGGCAAGAGGAACTTCAAGTATCTGACGATGCCTAAGTTCGTGGGAATGGAAGGTGTCGAGGACCAGACGAACGAAGAGCGCGTCATCCCCACAACCTATTCCGAGAGCTATATGTGCATCAGCGCAAAGAACACCAACAAGAACGCCGAGGTGCAGACGCGCGTAGCCAAGTTGTTTATCAAGTTTGTCCAGCAGAGAGCCCAGCTCGTGAAGTTCACCGCCAACACCGGCTGCTTACGTCCCTACAAATATACGATAACCGACGAGGAAAAGCAGACCTGCACGCCGTATACGCGCAGCATTCTCGAGCTGATAGCCGAGGGCGCGACCGTCGCTCCCAACCTCGCGATTGCCACCAAGCGCCGTCAATTCACCGGCGAAGACGGCTTCGACGAGAGCAACAACGGCTTCGCGTTCAGAGCAAAAGTGGATAACAACGTGTACAAAGAGCCGTTTACCTACTTCTATATGAATCCCGACAAGACGGTGGACGACGCGTTCGGCGAGATGAAGTCCACGATTACGTCCATACTGAAAGAAGCCGGCGCGATTTGACGAAAGCGCTTCGGGCGCGACTATAAAAACTGTGAGATAACCTATGAAAGCGGAAAAAACCTCTATCTTCGGCAAAATCAAGGCGTTCGTTTACGACGTCAGGGTGAAGCTGCATCAAAAGTTCGGGAGAAAGAAAAAGCAAAAGGTCTACAAAAAGAAGTTGGGACAAAACCTGTTCCTGTTCTTCTTCCTGCTCTTCCCGATAGTGCAGTTCCTCATATTCTATGTGGGCGTGGCGGCGAACACCTTGAAGCTCGCGTTTCAGGCGCCCGACAAGACCGGCAACTACTATTTCACGCTCGACACCTTCAAAAAAGTGCTCCAAGCCTTTTTCGTGACGGGCGAAATGTCGGTGCTCATCCGCAACTCCGCCATTCAGTTTGCGTGCGGTTTGCTCATCAGCATGCCGCTACAGATTATGGTCGCCTACGTTGTGTTCAAAAAAGTGCCGTTCGCCGGCGCGTACAAGGTGATACTGTTCCTTCCGAACATTATTTCCAGCCTCGTGTTCGTTATCTGCGCGAGGGCGCTGATGCAGAAGGGCATACCGTTCCTGTTCAACAACCCCGCGATGGGACTATTGAATCGTCACACGACAAAGAGCTTCTATTCGGTGCTGGTATTCGGACTGTGGATGAACTTCGCCAACGGACTGATTATCTATCTTTCCGCGATGTGCAGCATCTCCAAGGACGTGCTCGAATACGGCGAACTCGAAAAAATGTCGTCGTTTCAGGAATTTTGGCACATAATTCTGCCGTCTATTTTCCCGACGATAGTTACCTACATAATCGTGGCAATCGCAGGTTTCTTTATCAATTACGGGCATTTCTATTCGTTCTACGGCGGCGAGGACGGAGCGATGCAGCCGTTCTCCACGCTCGGCTTCTACTTCTTCGTGAAGGTTGCCGGCGGCAAGAACACCATTCCGTCGCCCAACGACTATCCGTTCGTTTCGGCGGCAGGCATACTGTTCACGCTGATAGTAGCGCCCGTGACGCTGCTCACCAAGTACCTTCTGGAAAAATTCGGACCGAGCGAGGATTAGAGCTATGCTGGAAAACGTCAAGATTAAAAACAGAAAATACATTAAAATGGACGCGTTCCAGATTGTGCTGTACACGATTGTCACGCTGTACTGCATATCGATGCTCTACGTCCTGTTATTCGGCTTCGTAAACTCGCTCAAAGACGCCACCGACTACGAGTGGAATAACCCGTTCGCGTTCCCGAGCAGCGAGTTCGGCTGGAAATTAAGCAACTACACCAAGGTTTTCAAGGACTTCAACGTGTTCACCGTGGGCGGCAAACAGGTATACTTGCCGGCGATGTTCTTAAACTCCGTGCTGTACGCCGGACTCATGTCGCTGTTCTGCATGGCGACGCAGGTCATCACCGCCTACGCCGTGGCGAAATACGACTTCAAGGGGAAGGGACTGATTTACGGCGTGGCAATCGTAGTAATGCTGTTGCCCATCATCGGCTCGCTCGCGTCGGAAGTGCAGATAGCGAACCTGTTCGGCTTCCGCAACAACCTTATCGGCGTGTGCATTATGAAATGCAAGTACCCGGGAATCTACTTCCTCGTGTTCTACGCCACCTTCAAGAGTCTGCCCTGGACGTTCGCCGAAGCGGCTCAGATAGACGGAGCCGGGCATTTCAGAACGTTTATTCAGATAATGCTGCCGCTTATCCGCAGCACGCTGTTCGCGGTGTTCATACTGCTGTTCATCGAACATTGGAACGACTACTACACGCCGATGATATTCCTGCCCGAAAAGCCCACGATGTCCTATGGCTTGTTCATTTTCCAGACGGACAACAAGGCAAGCACGCCCATTCAGCTCGCCGCCTGCATACTCGCGTGCGTGCCCATCCTGATTGTGTTCGCCGCGTTCAAGGACAAGATTATGAGCAACGTAACCATGGGCGGTATCAAAGGTTAATCCCTTAGGAGAAAAATATGACTAAAAAGCAAGCGTTAATCGGAAAAATTTGTTTAATCCTGTTGCTTTGCGCTTTAGCGGCGTTGTGCGCCGGCATGCTTTCTTCGCGCGTCCGCGCCGACGAGGGCGAAGTCACCGGAATTAAAATCGAAATCGATTTCGGCGACTATGACGGAAGAAACGACGGTAAAAACCTGCCGCACGGCAAAAAGGGTATGTCCTACCCGGTATTCGCGTGCACGGCGACGGATAACCTCGGCAACGATGCCGAATCGGTGCTCGTGACCGTGGCTAACGACTCGGGGAAGCTGATACCGCAGACAAACGGCAGGTTTGCCACCGAAACCGCAGGCAAATACACCGTAAAATACGACGCGGTCAGCGGCTCGGTGAGCGCGACCAGAACGTTGACCATCACCGTCGACGAGTACGTTGACAATATTTCTTACGACAACGGCGGAGAAAACGTACCGACGACGGGCACTACGGGCTCGGCGGTTTTTGTGCGTTTCGGGGATTTCGGCGGCGGCACGGGCGAGCTCGAGCCGTTTATGAGATTGACTCGCGCCGACGACGAGCTCGAAATGCAGACTGCCGCCTTTGCCGCGTACTTCGTGCCCGAAAAGAGCGGCGAATACACCGTGACCTACGGCGTTACCGACTTTGTCGGCGACGAGAAGTCCGTCGTAAAAACCGTTACCATAACCGACCCCGACGTGCCGGTTATGAACGCGGTTTCGTTGCCCGGCTCGGCAATCGAGGGAGAAACGCTGGAGTTGCCGCTGCCCGACGCGATTTTCTATCGGAACGGCAATAAGACCTATGTGCCCGTGCGCGTTACTTTCGACGGCGCCGACGTGACGGCGGATATGAAAGTAGCCGGACTTGCGACGGGCAATCACAAGATAGAATACGTCGCGGCTAACCCTCTCGACGAGTCGAAGCAGGTAAAGCAAACTTTCGACTTCACCGTAAAAAGCAAAAGCGTGGCGGCGAACGCAAAAATTTTCGATAACTATTTTGAATTTACGAACTGCGCTGCCGATTCCGAAAACAAGAGCGAGTACGTCGTGAAGGTGACGGCAAACGCCGACAGACAACCGCTTGACGCCGCTGTGGCGTTCTCGAGAGCGTTGCCCGTCGAGTACGCGAACCTCGAGCTTAAAATGACGGCTGCGTTCGCGGCTTACGACGACGCGTACTTCGTCGTCACCGACAGCAAGAACGCGTCCGAGCAGATTAAGATAAGAATAAGCAGGCTTTCCTCGCTGGGCGCAGTGTGGCTATCCTACGACGAAGCGACGCAGTCGATAATTAACCGCGACGGCGGCGCGACTTTGGCTAAAATCGACAGTTACTCGGACAAAACGAAATTCAACGGCTTCGGCAGCGGCAGAGTGTACGTTTCCTTCGAGCTCAAGGGAGTGGTAAAGGACGTCGCCCTTTCGCTCACAAAGGTGGGTTCGAGCGCGGTAACCACGGGCTCTATCGACTTTACGCCGCCGTCGTTCGTCACCAATCCCGATTACCGCTCGGTTTACGTCACCAACATCGGTCACAAGGTTTATCTGCCCGAAATGCGCGCGTTCGACCTTCTGGACAAGAACGTCACCGTTACGCTCACCGTCCGCAAGCCCGACGGCACACTGTTGTTCGAGGGGCAGGGCGGCTACGAGCTCGACGTCACCGAGAGCGGCGAGTACGGCGTGGAATACACCGCGCGCGACGCCTCCTCCAATATAAGGAAGCTTGTTTCCGGCGTTTCCGTCGTCGACCTCGAATCGCCCGTCATCAAGGTTTCGGGCGTCAAAGCGACCGTCAAGGTAGGCGATGAAATCACGCTGCCCAAGGCGGAGATAACCGACAACGACACCGCAGCCGACAAAATACTCGGCTATGTATATGTGCTCAGCGGCAACAATCGCAAGGAGCTCGTCGGCGAGACCTACAAATTCGAAACGGCAGGCGAGTACAAAATACGCTACGTCGCCTACGACGCCAACCAGAACTACACCGTAGTCGAGTTTACGGTAATCTGCAAATAGGAGGGCGAGCAGATGAACAAGCTGAAAAGAACACTGGCTATTCTCTTATGCTTCGTCACGGCGTTCGGCGCGTTTTCCGCCTGCGCCAAAAAGCCCGACAACGAAGAGAATAATGACGCTAAACTTATCGGCAACGAGCCGATTACCGTCGACGATACCGACGTTTATCTCGTAAACGGCGGCAAATCGGACTACAAAATCGTAGTGAGTGCCGACGCCACGCGCATTGAAAAGCACGCCGCGGAGGAGCTGAAAAGCTTTATCGAAAAGTCCACTGCGGTAAAACTCCCGATAACCGACGACAAGGAAGTGTCGCACGACAATAACGCACACTACATTTCCGTGGGCTCGACCAAGCTCCTCGCAGCCGAAACAGATATCAAAGTCGACTATGAAGAACTCGGCGAGAACGGCGTAATCGTGAAAACGCAGGGCAACTGCGTGTACGTCACGGGCGCGACCGAAAACGGAACGCTGTTTGCGGTATACAGATTTTTGCATTACCAGGTAGGCTACGAAGCGTATGCTTACGATTGCGTGAAAGTCGACTATTTTAAGTCGCTGAAACTTAAAAACTTCGATTACAAGCACGTCCCGTCGCTGGGGCTTACCACCGCCGAGGACGGCGAGCTCTCGGGAGAGGGCAAGGTCAAGGAAGCCTCGAGAATGCTTATATACGCTTCCGAGAACGGCGGCTACGATATGAACGGCAACCTCTACAACGGACTTTGGTGTCATACGACCAACTTTCTCATAACCGCCGACTACGATCAGCCGCGCGTTAAAGCCGCGCAGAACGCCGAGTACGAAGCCAAACTCGCGCCGTATCTCGATATGCTGCTCAGCGACTACGGTTACGTTCGCGAGAACGATACGGTCATGCCGCAGTACGTCAAGAAAACCGAGAACGGCGAGCCGGTACTCGACGAGAACGGCAAATTTGTCTACGAAACCGACGGAAGCGGAAATTATATACTAGCTACCGACGAGAGCGGCAAGCCGCTGTCCAACGTGTACTTTATGAAAGGCTTTGACAGGGGAACCGCCACGCTGTTCACTTCGTCCAAAGGCAGCAAAGACAAGGTCGATATAAAGTCCGATACGGAAGGTTATGACGACTACGTCAAGGGCTGGAACGCGGCTTACGAAAGCGGCAATTATCACGTCGGCTCCGAGTGGCAGAAGAAAGTCAAGTCTATAAGATTGTGGAACAACGGTCAGGCGTGCTACACGAAGCCCGAAACGCTGGAACTCGCGGCGCAGACGTTAGAAAACAAGTATATCAACACCGCTACCGGACCTTACCTTATGGTGGGCATCACCGACGGCAAGGGCTCGTGCGACTGCGAGGACTGCAAAGCCGCGATGAATACCTACGGTAATGCCGCCGGCGTGCAGATGGTTTTCATGAACAAGCTGGCGAATAAGCTCGAGGAGTACATGAAAGCGAACGGCATCGAGAAACAGATTACGCTTGTGGCGTTTGCCTACTACGCGTTCCGCGAGCCGCCCGTAAAACTCGTAAACGGCGAATATACGCCCGTTCACCCGGACGTAGTGCCGAAGAACGACGGGCAGGTGAGAATAGGCATTATGTACACGCCTATCGAGGCTTGCTACACTCACCCCATCACCGACGAAACCGAAACATGCGAAAAGAACGCGACTATCGCCGCGGAAATGAAAGCGTGGGCTTCGCTGACGACAAACCTTATGATGTACTCCTACGGCACGAACTTCCAGGCGTACAAGTACCACTTCAACAACTGGTCGCACATAGGCGATTCGATAAGATTCTACGAGAAACTCGGGCTTAAGTACTACTTCGAACAGGCTTGCGCCCAGAACGGCATTTCTCCGATGTCGTCGATGCGCGCCTACGTTCGCAGTAAGCTCGCCTGGAACGCCGCCTATGATACTCAAGCGCTTATCGACGAATTCATCGAGCACTACTACGGCGACGGAGCGGAGGGCGTAAAGCAGTACTTCGACGCGGTCATGGAGAACTTCGAGCGAATCTACACGCTCGCCGAAACCGAGGATCAGGACATTTATTACAGCAGAATAATGAGCGCGGATTATTGGACGCGTCCGCTGCTGTTACAGCTCGAGAGCTATCTCGAAAAAGCCGACTACGCTGTTGACCTCGGCTCGTCGGGCGATAAGGACGTTTACAAGGAAAGAATTTTCAGAGAGTATTTTCTTCTCAAGGACAACGAGTACACGATGTATTCGGCGTACCTCGGCAGCGACGAGTACGCAGCGCTCGAGGAACTCGTGATGTACGGCAGAGAAAAATATAACGCTTATAACAGCGCGGAGAAGACGCAAAATGGCTAAGACGAAGAGAATTATCGGTTTTATAGTCGCGGTTATCGCGCTTGCGAGCGCGTGCTTATTGTCCGCGTGCTCCAAAAAGGAAGACAAGAACAAGACGACGGAGTACAGTTTCAATATCGGAAAGTCCTCCGTATCGTTGGAGGTGGGCGACAGCGAAAAGCTGGAGTGCCGCTACGGTGACAGCAAAATAATCTTCACCAGCTCCGACGCGAGCGTGGCGACGGTGACGGAGGACGGCACCGTTACAGCCGTTTCCGAGGGCACGGCTTACGTCACGGCGAGCGCCGAGGGCGTAGAGGGCGCGAGTAAAATTTGCAAGGTTACGGTAACGAAAAGCGTTTATGCGGTTTCGCTCGACCGTAGCGGAGCAATCGAGGCGCTTCGCGGCGCCGCGCTCGAATTTAACGCGACCGTGTACAAAAACGGCGAAACGACCGCGCTCGCCGCAAGTTTCTCCGTCAGCCCCGACGGTTGCACGGTGAATGAGAGCGGCAACACCGCGAGGATAACTTTCGCGGCTGCCGGCACATACACGGTTACCGCCGCTTACGGCGGCGCGACGGCTTCCGTCACAGTGACGGTAGTCGACAGCTTGACCTGAGAAAAGGAGGGCGTATGAAAAGATTCTGGTTATTCGTTCTCACGGCGCTGTGCTGCATGGCGTTGGCGGCATGCTCGGGCGGCAAGAAGCAGGACGACGAGACAAAAAGCGAAAGCGTTTATCTTATCGACAAGGAAATCACCGTGTATGTGGGCGGAACCTATAAATTCGCCCCCACCGGCGCGGAAGCCTTTACCTATGCCTCCGACGACGAAAGCGTCGCGACGGTGTCTGCCGACGGCGTGCTCACGGGCGTATCCGAGGGCACCGCGTTTATCGACGTGACCGCAGGCGAGAGCACGGTCACATGCAGAGCGGACGTCATAAAGGAAGATAACTATATCCGTCTGGGCGCGGCGACCCGTTACGTCATCGCAGGCGGCGATGTCACGATTAAAGCCGAAACGGTAAGAAACGGCGCGGTAACCGACGAAAAGGTAGAGTTTACCGCCGACAAGACCACGGGGATTACCCTCGCGGCGGTGAGTAACAACGAGGTTACGGCAACGGTAGCCGAGACGGGCAGTTATGTAATCACGGCGAAGAGCGGCAATCTCGTCGCGCAGTGCACCGTAAAGGCAGTGGGCGCGGACGCGAGCGTGCTCGCAAAGCCGACGCTCAAAGTCGAGGGTTGCGCTACGCTGAAATGGGAGCCCGTCGAGGGTGCGAGCGGCTATGCCGTCACGATAAACGGCGGAGAGGAAACGGTTACGAGCGAAACCTCGTTCGACGTAAGCTCCGTCACCGACGGTTTGAAATTCGGCGAAAGCGCGGTGTTCGCGGTCAAAGCGCTCGCAGGCGCGGACGACTTCGAGCACATCGAGAGTATGCCGGCGAGAATGGCGTTCGCGCACGACTATAAGGAAAAGGTTGTGACCGAACACACCTGCGTGCAGTCGGGCGTATCGGACTTCGGGTGTGCGACCTGCGGCAAGAAGTATACCGACGAAAATCGCCTCGACGATCACGTTTATACGGACAAAGAAACGCCTGACGGCACGGGCGCATGCCTCGTGTGCGGCTTTCAGAGAACGAAAAAGGTCAATTACAAGTACGACGAGCATAATGACTGCTATTTTGTGGCGGGAGTGGACGGCGGCTACAATTCCGAGGACCTCTATATTCTCGCCAAGTACAACGACGGTACGCCCGAACACGGCGAAAAGCCCGTCAGATATATAGGCTTCGGCGCATTCAAAAACAACAAAATCATAGTGCGCGCATTCTTACCGAAGAGCATGACGGAGTTTACCGATAAAGACCCGGCGTTCGTTCGCCGTAACGGCGCGAGTCTGAACGACGTGGAGGGCATGGGCGGCAAGTCCAGTCCGCTCCGCGGCTCGGTATTCGAGGCTTGCGAAAATCTGGAATTCGTGTCGATGCCCGGCGTATATACGCTGCCGGCGGTAGCCGAGAGCAGTTACACGCACTGGAACTTCCGCGATTGCTACAACCTTACCGCCGTAATCGTTCCCGAGGGCTTTAATAACCGCGGCGCGGGCTTTATGCGCTGGATCAACACGCCCGCCAAAGCCGCGAACAAAACCGATATTTACGTTATCGGCGACAGCGTCGGCGCAATTTGCGACGCGGCGAACTACCCGATCGGCAACGACATCGGCTTCGGTAACAACACGCTCCTTAGCGGCGACGTGCTGACTTACGACGAAAATGCCACGACCGAAACGTGCTTCAAGTGGCGCTACGCCGACGATAAGCACGACGAGGTCGTCAGCGGCGGCAAGCACGAATTCAACGGCAAAAACGTGTGCCGTAAGTGCGGCGCGAGAAACGATTACGGCGTGGTATACGGCTATGACAAAGATTTCGTAAACGCCGACGGAAGCACGGGCGCGTATTATGTAGGGGATAACAAGAACCTCGCCGAATCCGAAGTCACGATCGTGGACGTATACGACGACGGCATTAACGGCGAAAAGCCCGTTAAGTTCGTCCGTAACCGCGCGTTCGAGGGCAACAAATTCCTTAAGAAAATCACGCTTCCCGCTAGTGTAACCCGTCTTGACGGACTTGCGTTCAGCGAGTGCGCGAACCTCGAGTACGTCGAAATGCCCGGAGTTGCCGATCTCAATTACAGAGATATAGCGAACGAAGGCATTTACGAAAACGCCGGTTATATCGCTTCTGATAACAACTTCCTCGAGTGCGCGAAACTCAAAACGGTCGTGGTAAGCCCGATTTTCGAGATCAACTGCGGACAGTTCAAGACGAGAAACGGCAGCGGTTTGCCGTGTGTGGAACTTTACTCCGCAGGCACTTACACCGAAAGCAAAATCAATATTATCGAGCGCGCCGCGAACGACCTTTTCACCGGCAATATTTACTACTTCGGCGAACTTAACAGATGCCGGAGATGGACCAAGGACGGCGGCGAAATAGTTCACAGCGACGCGGCGCATAATTACGCTCATGGCGAGTGCGTTATTTGCGGCGCAAAGGACGACAAGGGCGTTGCGTACAAGTACGAAAGCGGCGCGTATTACGTCGGCGGCTATACCGGCGACGGAGAAATCGTCGAAATCGCGGAAACGTGGAACGACGGCGACAACGGCGAACACGCGGTGACTTACGTCGCGAAAAAAGCGTTTGAAAACCAAAAGAAGATTAAACGCGTGATTATGCCGTCTATAACCGACCTCGGCGGACAGGTATTCTGGGGCTGCGAAAACCTCGAATACGTCGATATGCGCGGAGTGACTTACATTTCCTACGCGAATAAAGACGGGGACGGTAATGCGAAACGCCCCGACGGCTCGGTTGAATCCAACAACAACTTCCGTTTCTGCAACAACCTTGCCACCGTTATCGTGGGCAACGGTTACTCGTCCGAAACCGGTCAGTTCAATTCCGACCGTATCCACGGCGTAGTCAACCTCTACGTTTACGGCACGAGTACCGTCACCACGCACCCGGACGACAATATTCTCACCGGCAAGATTTTTTACCTCGGTGACGGAGAGAAGTGTTTCACATGGAAATTCGACGATAGCGGAAACGTGAAAGCTGGACCTTCCGAACATAACTTCGTCGACGGCAAGTGTTCCGCGTGCGGAATCTACCTCGTGAATTACGCTTATGACAGCGCTTCGCAAACCTATTACGTTACCGGCGTTGCGAGCGGAATTACCGAAGAAACGATCACGATCGCAAGCACTTATAACGACGGCGACAACGGCGAACACGCGGTGACTTACGTCGCGAGAAAAGCGTTTGAAAACAAAACGACGATTAAACGCGTGATTATGCCGTCTATAACCGACCTCGGCGGACAGGTATTCTGGGGCTGCGAAAACCTCGAATACGTCGATATGCGCAGCGTGACTTATATCAAGTATAATCAGCCGGGCAGACCGGACGG
>DQGD01000001.1:0-4444 GCA_003533505.1 Clostridiales bacterium
GCGGTGATTGCGTTCTTTTCCGTTTCTCTGTAAAGCGTGAGATCAATACCGTCGTAAGCGGCTTTGAGGCTCTGCGCCACTTCCGTTTTCTTATCGGCAAGTTGTTGCGCGATAGTCTTTACTGCATCGATATTAGCGGCAGCGGCATTATAAGCGGCATCGACTGCGATTTCGTTTGCAGCGGCGGCGATTGCCTCTTTGCCTGCCGTGACTGCGGACTGAATAGCAGTCCAATTCTCGGTGGTATAGTTCGCTTCGCCCTTACTCTCGGCGTAAACTTCGAGCGCGGCTTTCTGAGTAGTCTTGTAAGCTTCGAGCGAGTCCGCAACAGTTTCAATCGCGTCGATTGCGGTTTTCGCTTCGGCGAACGCGACGTCCACCGCGGCTATGTCGGCGGCTTTATCGATTGCCGTCTTGCCTGCCGTGACTGCGCTCTGAATAGCAGCCCAATTCTCGGCGGTATAATTTGCTTCACCCTTACTCTCGGCGTAAGCTTCGAGCGCGGCAAGCGTTTCGGTTTTCTTGTTCGCGAGCGCGTCGGCGGCTTCTTGCTCTGCCGTCTTTACTTTATCTATCTCGGTTTTGGCGGCGGCGAACGCAACGTCCACCGCGGCTATGTCGGCGGCATCGTCGATTGCTTTCTTGCCGGCGGTAACGGCGAGCTGAACGGCAGTCCAATTGTCGGAAGTGTAGCTGTCCTTGCCTTTTGCAAGGGCGTACTCGTCGAGCTCGTTTTTCTTGTCCTCTTTATAGATGGCGACGGAATTGTCTACGATTTCGCCTGCTTCGATTTCGCCCACGGTGCCGTTGTTTTCGACTTTGCCGGCGGTGATTTTGCCGTCGACGACAGCGCCCTTGTCGACGATGACCTCGGAGCCCGAAGCGTCCACGGACGAAACGGTGCCGGATTTAATCGTGACCTTGGAACTGTCGGTCTTTGCGCTGATTTTGACGTCCTCGTCCTTTACGGCAACCACGACTCTGCCCTGCTTGACGGTCATTGCGGTCTTTGTCGCATGTCCGCCGGCGCCGAGCATGATACCGTTGAAAATGAACGAGTGGTCGGCGGCGGCTACAACGAAGTCGTCGGCGGTGTAGCCGTCCTTGAGCTGCACGTTGGCGTTCCAGGTGACGGTGGCGTTGACCGCGTCGATTTCTACGCAGTCGGCTTGCACCTTTTCGCGTGACTTTATGGCGGTCTTGCCGTCGCACAGATACATTTCGCCGGCTTTCGACGTTCTCAAGGTCATTTTGCCGATTACGCGCAGGTCGTGCCCGTTCATCTCCAGGTCGAACAGTTTGTTCGCGTTGAGGTCGCCGTGCACGACAATGTCGTTGTTCAGCACTATCGGCTTGTCTACGTCGTCGTTGATTGCCGTTTCAAGCTCCTCGGCGGTGGAAACGTAGGTCGGTCGCTTGGCAAGGCTTGCGTTTATAACGCACACGCCGGAAATAATGCCGGCGGTTATCAGCACTACGCCTATCGTGATTGCCACTAAAAGCTTCTTCAATCGTTTAGTCATGGTATGTAGCCTCCTCATTCGTTCGCAGCGGTCTTTACCGCCGCTCTTGCCGCTCTCGCCTCGGCGCGGTCACGCTTTTCGATAAGCTCCCTGCGTCTTGGCTCGAAGCCGCTCTGTCTTACGTCGTATATCTTGTGCGCGATTGCCTTGTCGCAGTACGCGATTGCCTCGCGATAATCGCCGCGCGCCGAATAAATAAGTATCAGTTTTTTGAGCGACGGCACTTTGGTAAAATATGTATTGTCCTTTGCAAGGTGATACTCCGCGTCGTCTTTAAGCATCATTATCGCCTTGCCGACAAGCGCGGGGTCGTCCTTTCTATAATAGTACAGCGCGTTCGCGTAGGCGACGTTGAGCCGACTGAGCTCGTCGCCGCTAAGGCTCGGCTTCAGTCTGTCGTAAAGCTCGGTGAAGATTTCGGCGTTAAACGGTCTGTAGAAGCGGTTGGCGTTCTTGAAAAACTCGGTCGCGAACGCCTGCTCGCTCTCGTAGTCACGCACGTCCTTCATCGTGTTCATCGCGCCGTAGTTGCGCCCTATCACGCGGTAGGAGAAAACGTCCTTCGACTCGTCGCCGAGATTAGCCAGAATGCTCTCTATAAACTCGGGCACTCCTGTTTTGTCCACGGTCGCCGCAAGCTCCGCCATGGATACTGTCGGCTCCTCGGGCAAGGCTTCGGGCTCGGTTTCGTCCGCGTCGTGTACGGAATTTTCCGACACGTCCGTGGCTTTTCCGTCCGTTTTGCCGACTGCAAGCAGCGCTTCTTTCGCGCCGCGCTTGACATACAACACCGCCGCGACGGCAATTACGGCAACGCCTGCGACGATAAGCAGCGCCATCAGCAGCGAGCCGATAAGTATTCCGCCGTTATCGCCCACATACTCCGCCGCAAACATCAAAACGTTCATAAACACCTCTTTCGCTTCGCGCTCGCGAAGCTTCCTTTTTACTTATTTTCCTTAAGCCTTCGTACCGTTGCTCTTTTAACGCACCAAAGCCGGAATGTTTTCATCCCGGCGTTCGCTTACTGAAAGAGAACGATAATTCCCCTGTTTTACCTGTGCGTATGCCGAGAAATCAAGCTTAGGACAACGCTTTCGGCTTTCCGCGTAAAAAAATACGCGCAATTTGCCGACGTAAAGCCGGAAACGGCGCGTTTTTTTGCACGGTGCGTAAAATTTCGGGACAGGCGAGCGCGCACGTTCCCAATCTTCAACACTGATATTATACTCTTTTTTTCGACAAATGCAACTAAAAATTATGCGATTTCAAGAAAATGACAAATTTTTTCTATACGGTTGGTTATTTTTCGTGACACAAATGCAGTTCGCAGAGGTCGTTGCCCTCGCGGTCGACGGCTTTCGTCGTCGTAAAATCTTTCGGATTCACCGCGTAATGCACGGCTATATAGTCGTAGACGTAGCAGTTGTCGGGGTGACGGGCTTCGGCGAGTTCTATCGAACGGTTGAGAAGCCGCGAGAGCAGGCTGCCGTCCGTAAAGCGCTTGCCGGCGAGGTTGAAGCCGGGGTCTCTACAGCTGTCGAGCGTTGCCGCGACGTGCGGATAGCGCGTGCAGGCGTTGAACGCCGGAATGTCGAGGTAATGATTGAATTCGTAGCCGTGGAAGTTGGGCTCCTCCGCCACGCATCCGCCCATTATAAGCAGTTTTTCGGTGCGTTTGCTTTTCATTATGATTTCGGTGACGGTACACGGACCCAGCGACACGACGTACAGCGGCTCGCTCTCCTCTTTCAGCCATTCGGAAAACCCGATTACGGGAACCGACGGCGTTTGCGGCATAAAGATGTCGCCCATGCCGTCCTCGCCGTGAATACTCGGAAGCTTCGCCCACGGCTGGGTTAGCGCCCGAGTGTCGATTATACGGATATTGTCAATTTTTTTGCCGCTTTTTTCATACTCGGCGACTAGCGTCAGGGCGTTGCGATGGGCGACGTTCACTTCGCTGTTGCCGCCAATCGGCAGAATGTCGAAACAATCGCCCGTCTCGGCGTTGTCGAGTAAATATATTGTGGCGCAGGCGTCGTCCAGCCCGTAGTCGCACAGTACGGCGTAATGTCTGTTCACGATTTTTTCTCCTTTAACGGGAAGCGGAGCGTAAAGGTCGAGCCCTTGCCGAGCTCGCTCTCGGCTTCGATAGTGCCGTTCATCATTTCCACGGCGGACTTGGCGATGGTAAGTCCCAATCCGCTGCTGTTTTTATCCCTGCCGCGCGATTTGTCGCAACGGTAGAACCTGTCAAAAACGTGCGGAAGGTCGGGGGGCGAAATGCCCCTTCCGCTGTCGATGATTTTCACCACCGCGTAACCGCCGTCGGCGTGCACGGTGAAGCTTATCGTCGTGTTTTCGTCCGAGTACTTGATTGCGTTGTCGGCAACGGCGCGAACGCACTCGGTAAAGAGGTTTTTGTCTGCAATCGCAATCACGCCCGAATCGGCTTCGAGCGAAAAGTTATGCGTTTTACACACGAGCTCGTAGCCGTCGATTGCGCTTTTTATCTCGCCGCCGACGTCTATTTCTTCCAGAGTGAGCATATACCTGCCGATTCGCGCGAGCAAAAGCAGCTGCTCGACGATGCGCTTCATGTTTTCGGCTTCGCGCGCGATGCTGTCAATCGACTCGTCCAAAACCTCGGGGTCGGACTTGCCCCAACGCTTCAGAAGCCCCGAATAGCCCTGAATGACGGCTATCGGCGTTTTCAGCTCGTGGCTGGCGTCGGACACAAAGCGGCGGCGCAGATCTTCCGTGGTCTGCAGCCGGTCGGTGAGGCTGTTGAACTCCTCCCCGATCTGCGCGATCTCATCGTGGCCGGGGATATGGGTGCGGTGCTCGTAGGAGCCCTCCCGTACCTGACGGATGGCGGTGAGCAGCGCGCCGATCTTCCGCGTCAGCATCCGGGAAAG
>DQGD01000001.1:4545-4752 GCA_003533505.1 Clostridiales bacterium
TCGTGGCTGGCGTCGGACACAAACTTTTTCTGGCGGTCGAAGGATTGCTCGAGGTTGTCGAGCATGGCGTTTATTCTGTCGGTGAGCTCTCTCAGCTCGTCGCTGCTGTCCACGTCGTCGATACGCTCGCTGAGATCGTCGGCGCTTATCTTGTCGATTTTCTTGATTATTTTGCGAATCGGGCTGAGCATGGCGCGGCTCGCGAGG
>DQGD01000001.1:5018-107209 GCA_003533505.1 Clostridiales bacterium
GGCTGCCGAGAGCCGCCACGACGATGACCGACAGCACGATTACCAGCGGCACGGTGATTTTCAGCACCAGCATGTACCCGTCGTCGGCTATTCCCAGCTCCTCGAAGCGGTTTTCCACCGACAGCACTATGAATACCCCCAGAAGCGAAGTCGCAATGGAGTACAAAAGCGTGTAAATCAGCGTGGTTTTAACCGTTATCGGTATGCGAATCTTGCGAAGGAGTTTCTTTGTCCACGAGCCGAACACGCGGAAGGGCTTGGCTATCGCCGACAGAAATCTCTTAAAGCCCGTCTTTTCGCCGCCGTGCTTTTTCTCGTCGCGCAACTCGTCCAGCGTTTCCTCAACTTCTTCGAAATTCTTTTCTTTTTTCTCGTCCGTCACGTCCGTTCCGTTCCTTATTTATCTTATGACGTAGCCGAAGCCGCGCACCGTTTCGATAAGCTTGACCCCGTAGGCGTCGTCGATTTTGCTCCTCAAATAGCGGACGTACACGTCCACCACGTTGGTATTGCCGATAAAGTCATAGCCCCACACCGCGTCGAGAGCCTGCTCGCGCGAGATAACCTTGTTGCGGTGCTCGACAAGGTACACGAGTAAGTCGAATTCCTTTTTTGTAAGGTCGAGCGCGTTGCCGTCGTAGGATGCGACATGCGAGCTGACGTCGATTTTCAACTTGCCCAACTCGAAAACGTTCGTTTTCTTTTTAAGGTTCACGCGGATTCTCGCCAGCAATTCCTCGATTGCGAACGGCTTGGTCATGTAATCGTTCGCGCCGATGTCGAGCCCGGCAACCTTGTCAACCACCTGGTCGCGCGCCGTGAGAATTATCACGGGCGTGTCCTTTGTCTGGCGAAGCCTGCGCAGGATTTCGATACCGTTCAGCGACGGCAGCATCACGTCGAGGACGATGAGGTCATAGTCCTTGTTAAGCGCCGCGTCCAGCGCTTCCCTGCCGTCGGCGATTATCGTCGTGCCGTAGCCCTCGTGTTTGAGCTCGAGCGACACGAAACGCGCGATTTTGTATTCGTCCTCTACAATCAGAATTTCGTACATGTTCTTTTCCTCTCTCTCCGTCGCCGCAATTACCGCAGCAAGTCGTCAATAATGCAGCTTCTCTATGCGCATGGTGTCGGAACTGCTTGCCTTGCCCACCGCCGAGCCGCCGGTGAGCACCACGAGGTCGCCCTCCGACACGAGCCCGGTGTTAAGCGCGCAGCGCGCGGCGTGGGCGAACAGCGCGTCCGAAGTGGTCTGGACTTCCGCCATGCACGGCGCGACTCCCCAATTCAGCGCAAGCTGGTTAAACGCTTTTTGCGAGGTCGTGGCGGCGATTATCACGCACTCGGGGCGAAAACGCGAAATTTTTCTCGCGGTGTAGCCCGACTGCGAAACGGTGATTATCGCCTTTGCGCCGAGGTCGAAAGCCGCCGCGCACGTCGAGTGCGACACGGCGTCGGTGACGTTGACAACCTTGTAGTCGTATGACTGAAAACGCTTTTTGTAGTTTATCGTCTTTTCCGTTTCTTCGGCGATTTTCGCCATCGTTTTCACGGCTTCGACGGGGTAATGCCCCGCAGCCGTTTCGCCGCTGAGCATGATTGCCGAAGTGCCGTCGTAAATCGCGTTGGCTACGTCGCTGATTTCCGCACGCGTGGGGCGCGGATTGTGTATCATCGACTCAAGCATCTGCGTGGCGGTGATTACCTTTTTGCCGGCGCGATAGCACTGCTTTATCAGGCTCTTCTGAATGTGTGGAAGCTCCTCGAAGGGTATCTCCACGCCCATATCGCCGCGAGCAACCATTATGCCGTCGCTGAGCCCTAGTATCTCCTCGATATTGGTCACGCCCTGACGGTTCTCGATTTTGGAAATAAGCTGTATGCCATCGCCGCCGCACTTTTTCACGAGGTTTTTCGCCTGTCTTACGTCGTCGGCGCAGCGCACGAACGACAGCGCGATATAGTCGGCGTTCTCTCTCACCGCAAACTCGATGTCGCTCTTGTCGGCTGCGGACAGGTACGGCATGTCGATTTCTATCCCCGGCAGGTTTATGCTCTTTCTGTCGGTGAGCTCGCCGCCGTTCACGACGGTGGTCACTACGTCCTCGCCGGATATTTTTTCTACCGTAAGCTCAATCATGCCGTCGTTAAGCAGCACTCTGTCGCCCTTTTTCAGCACCGACGGCAGCGCGGAATATGTGACGGAAGCTATGCTCTCGTCGCCCTCTATGTCGCGCGAGGTGAGCGTAAAACGCGCGCCTTCCGCCAGCGTTATGCGGTGGTTTATAAACGTTTTGACGCGGATTTCCGGACCTTTCGTGTCCATGAGCAGCGCAACCGGCACGCCCAGCTCCGCGCGTACCTTTCTCACCGCTTCGATTCTGCGAAGATGCTCGGCGTGGTCGCCGTGCGACATGTTAAGTCTTGCGACGTTAAGCCCGGCTTTAACCAGACTTTTCAGCGTTTCGTAGTCGTCGGTAGCAGGCCCCAGCGTGCATACAATCTTGGTTTTTCTCATATATCCGTTATTCTCCTTTCGCTCTCAGGGCAATGAGGTATATGGTACTATTCTATTTCCTATTAAAAAACAAAAACACTTCCCACGTTAATTATAGTCCTTTTCCGCGCGTTAGTCAAGAAAAATGCCGCAGGCAAAGGAGCCGCCTGCGGCAAGGAGAAAAAGGAAAAGAATTTCGTTTGACGCGCGTTTCATGCGCGCGCCAAGCTATGAAAAAGCTATTTGTTGATTTCGACGTCGACGTACTCGAGCGGGTCGGTAAGCTCGCCGTTCACCGTCATTTCTAGGTGGACGTGGTATCCGTCGCTGTTTTCGGTGAGCATGGTGCCGGCTTTGCCGATTTCACCGCCGATTTTCACTTCGTCGCCCGGTTTTACCGAAGCCGAGGCAAGCGACTTGTACACCGAAACTATGCCCTCGCCGTGGTCTACGGTGACTACTACGCCTTCGAGCGTGGTGGTCTGCACGTCCGTCACCTTGCCGTTTGCAATCGACAGCACGGGCGCATTCTCGGTCGCGGCGAAGTCCACGCCGTTATGCGTTTTCCACATGTTGAGCGACGGCATATACACCAGCGAAGCCAACGAGGACTCTCTTATCACGCTGCCGTTTGCTACCGGTAAGCCGAACTTCATGGGCTCGACGTCCGCGTCGGTGAGGGGCGGCTTGTCCACGGGCTCGTCTACGGGCTTGTCGTCTGTGGGCGTATCCACGGGCTCGTCAATCGGCGCGTCAATCGGCACGTCGACTTCGCCGCCGCGCGAGAGCACTACCGCCAGCGTAACCGTCGCGGCAATCACGAGCGTGCTGACTATCGCCACTGTCCAGGCGATGATTTTGTTCTTCTTTTCGTCTTTGGCTCTTCCCGAGCCGGAATAGGTTTTCATTGTTTTACCTCCGTTGCATATCGATTATCGACGCTTTATCGCGTTTTATACATTACTTTCAAATAAATTTTTCAGCTTGTCGGCGATACTTATATAAATAAGTCTGGCGAGGTTTCGGGAAAACGCGCGAAAAAGACGCCTTTAATAAGAGCCTTTAATGAGGGGTGTCCCCACCACCATTTTGCCGCGGCTGAGCGCAATCATAACGTTGGTCCTCTCGCCGAGCACTGTTACCGACTGCGGCAAAAACGGACTGAAAGCGTAAATGACGGTGACGTCGCCTATGCTTTCGGTGCGCACGTCTTTTGCGGATAGTCTTTCAAGCAGCTCGTCGGCATCCTCCCTGCCGCCGTAGGTATCGATGCGCTCGTATGCGCCGCGAACGCCGAGAAGCGGCACCGTTTCCAGCTTTAGCTCCTCGTCGCCGCTAAGGTAAGCGGTGTACCTGCCCTCGCGCACAAACGAGCACAGTCCGCCGCACGCGATTCTTACGCCGGCAAGCAGCATCGCCGCCGCCATAAACAAGGCTACGGCTGCGTTAAAGACCTTTTGTCCGCGCCCGTATGTTCTCTCGGGAAACTTTTTAGGCTTTGTCGCCGCCCGATATTCGACATTCTCGCCAAGCGGAATTTCCATAACTTTGTCCTCTCTCTACGCAATAAAAAAATATCGCCGCTTTACAGCAACGATATTCTTGACCGATATTGCGATTTTATACGTTTTTTATATATTTGCCTTCTGTTATCGAGCTCCCGGGAAAAACGCAGGAACGCGCAGCAACAATTAAAGAGCGGATTTTTCGATGATTTTTTCCGGGAGCGAGGACGCTGTACATGGACGTACTGCTATCGAGCTCCCGGGAAAAAGGACAAAAACGCACGCCTGCACTTAAAGCGCGGATTTTTTCGATGATTTTGCGCGAAACCGAGCGACGGCGTATCGGGTAATACGTCTAGCGAGGTTTCGTGCAAAAGCGCGGAAAAGACGCCTTTAAAACTTTTACATGAAGTCGTATTCGGCGGTGACAGTATACCCCGTGAGTACGGAGTCGACGGCGCTCATGACCTCGGCGGTTATGTGGTCGCGCTCGCGCATCAGCTTTTCGCCGAGGCGCAGGTGAATGCCGACGGTTTTGTCCTTGTCGTCGATGACGAGCTCGTGAAACGAGGCGTCCCTGCCGTAGACCTCGAGCGCGGCGACGACGGCGCGACGGACGGCAAGGTAGCGCGAATCCGAAACGTCGACGGGGTCGGAATGCACAACGAGGTTGATTTTATATTTCGAGTACGCTTTTCTTTCGATTTCGTCGACGGCGGCGTGCACCTCGACAAAAGACAGGTTTTTATCGAACTCGGCGTCGACGGAAGCTACCTTATGCTCCGCGCCATAGTCGTGCACCATTAAGTCGTGGTAGCCGAGCACAAGCGGCGATTCGGAAACTATTTCCGCTATCTCCTGCTCGGTAGCGCCGTCGGGGCGTTCGCCCAGCAAGCGGTTGACGTTGCCTACGACGATTTTGAGACCGCCGAATACGATGAACAGCGCCGCGACTACGCCGCAAAGCGCGTCAATCGGGAAGTCGGTGAAGCGTGCCGCGACGAACGCCGCCGCAACGAGCGCGGTGACTACGCAGTCGGACACGCTGTCGAAGCAAGCCGCGGTGAGCGTGTCGGACTTGACTCGCTTGTTTTTCGCGGCGTACATTATCGCCATAAACGCCTTGACGGCAATCGACAGGACGAGAACGACGAGCGCGGCGAGCGAATAGGTTGACTTTTCGCCCGTGAAAAACCGCCGCACCGACGAGGAAACGAGCTCCGCTCCCACGAAGATTATAATTATGCTGACGATAAAACCTGCGACATACTCGAATCTGCCGTGTCCGTACGGGTGACCGCTGTCCGCCTTTTTGCGGCTGATGGCAAACGAGCTGACGACTACCGCCGAAGTGCCCACGTCGGACAGGTTGTTCACCGCGTCGGACAGCATCGACAGCGAGCCCGTGACAATGCCGAACGCAAGCTTTATCGCGCCCAGCACGAGATTGAGCGTAAGCCCCGTAAGCGCGGTGATTACGCCCTCTCTTTCTCTGTCATAGGTCTTGTCGTTGCTTTTTGTCAAAACTTTTTCTCCTGCCCCGGGAACGGTTTTATAAAAGCTTGAATATGATTTACCTTATCGGTACCGTGCGGCGCGCTAGATTATATCGTCGTCGTTACGGGGTTTAACGGGGAGCGAGAACGGGTCGTCGCCGAACGAGAAGCCGTCCGCACTCTTAGGCGGAGCTTCCTGCGGCTTTTCCTGTTTTTTCTTGGCTCCTCTCTCCTCGGGCGCGTCGTAGCTGTCAATCGGCGGCGGCACGAAGCCGTTGTCCTCGGGCGGCGGCGCAAGCGGGTCGTCGTCCATGCCCGTAAAGTGGTTCTCGAAGTTGGGCATGCGCGCCTCGATTGCGGCGTCCGTTTTGTTTTCGTACAGGTCGGTAAAAGTAGTATATTCGCCGTGCCACCTGACCGTCACCTTATCGGTTCTGCCGTTACGGTGCTTGGCGACGATAATGTCGCACTTGGTGCGCGTGTCCTCGTCGACGGTCTGGTCGTTGGGGTCGTGCTCGCGGTACAGGAACATGATTATATCCGCGTCCTGCTCGATTGCGCCCGATTCGCGAAGGTCGGACATCTGCGGTTTTTTGTCGGTACGCTTTTCGATATCGCGCGACATCTGGCTGAGAAGAAGTATCGGAACGTTCAGTTCCTTTGCGGCAATCTTCATCGTTCTCGTAATGTCACTGACTTCCTGCTGACGGCTTTCGACGCGCTTACCCGACGACATGAGCTGCAGGTAGTCGACGAGCACGAGGTCGAGTCCGTGTTCGCGCTTTAATCTGCGGCACTTGGATAAAATTTCGATAGGCGTGGTGAGCGAGCTGTCGTCGACGTAAATCATCGATTCGCTCAGCTTTCTCTGCGCTTCAACGAGGCGCATGCTCTCCTGCTGGGTGCGCGTGCCGCTGTTGACGTGCTCCATGCTGACCTTGGCAACCGAGCACATAAGACGCGTGGCGAGCTGCTCGGCGCTCATTTCCAGCGAGAACACGGCGCAACGGAACGGGTCGACCTTGCCCGACGGGGTCTTTCTGGACTTGTCGAGCGCGGCGTGAGAAATGAAGTTCATGCCCAGGCTGGTTTTGCCCTGAGCCGGGCGCGCCGCGATGAGCACGAGGTCGGACTGATGGAATCCGCCCAGAAGCTCGTTCAGTTTTTCAAACGGAATAGGCACGGTTTTCTGGTCGGTCGGGTTGTTCTGCTTGTCGTCCATTATCTTCATGGCGCGTGTGACCGCCTCGTTCATGTCGATAAGCGAGCTCTTGTCCTGCTTTTCGCTGAGCGAGTAAATCTCGCGCTCGGCAAGCCCCAGCGCGTCCTCGTCGCCGTCGCCCGAGTACGCCTTGTCCATGATTTTCTGGGAAGCGGAAATAAGCTGACGGAGAAGCGAGTTCTTTTTTACTATGTCGAGGTAGTGCCGATAGTTGTCGGCGCTGGGCACGAACGACGTGATTGCGGAAATGTATGTAATGCCGCCGACGGTTTCCATCACGCCCTGCTCCTCGAGCTCCTGCACGAGCGTCACGAAGTCAATCGGCTTGTCCTTGTAGGAAAGGCTGAGCATCGCGCCGAAGATTTCCTTGTGCGCGTTCTGATAAAAGTCATCGGGCTTGAGCTCGTTGAGAATGGTGATGGGCGCGTCCTCGTCGATAAGCGCGCAGCATAAAAGCGCCTCCTCCGCTTCGTCGTTGTGCGGAAGAATCCTCGCCTTTACGTTGGGATGCTCCTTGATTTTATCCTGTTTAATTGCTCCGACAGGCATTTCGTTCTCCTTCCCCGAACGGGTAAAGCAAGCGTTACTTGCGTTCTATTCTTGCTGTTCTTGCTGAGCCGCCATTTTTTTGCGGTAATCGGCTTTGGCTCTGAGCGACGAGTCGAGTATCTTTTTGCGCACCCTGAGGCTTTGCGGCGTGACTTCCAGCAGCTCGTCGTCGGCGATAAACTCGAGGCACTGCTCGAGCGACATCGTGACGGGCGGAACGAGGCGAAGCGCGTCGTCCGAGCCCGAAGCGCGCATGTTGCTCATTTGCTTGCGCTTGCACACGTTGACGACTATGTCGCCGCCCTTGGGGTTCTCGCCCACGACCATGCCCTCGTACACCTTTACGCCCGGTCCTATGAACAGCGGACCGCGCTCCTGCGCATTGAAAAGCCCGTAGGTAATCGATTCGCCCGTTTCGTAGGCAACCAGCGAGCCGCACGCACGGCGCTCGAAGTCGCCGCGGTACTTGTCGTAACGGTCAAACACCGAGGTCATTATGCCCTCGCCCTTGGTGTCGGTCAAGAATTCGGACTTATAACCGAACAAGCCTCTGCTCGGCACGGAAAACTCGAGCCGCATACGGTTGCCGACGGGGGTCATGTTCACGAGCTCGCCGGCGCGCATGCCCATTTTCTCCATAACCGCGCCCACGCTGCTTTCGGGCACGTCGGCAACGAGCGTGTCGATAGGTTCGCACAGCACTCCGTCGATTTGCTTGAAAAGCACTTTGGGCATCGAAACCTGAAATTCATAGCCTTCTCTGCGCATGTTTTCGATGAGAATGGACAGATGCATTTCGCCCCTGCCGCACACTGTAAACGACTCGGACGAGTCGGTGTCGGACACGCGCAGGCTGACGTCTTTTATCTGCTCTTTGTAAAGTCTTGCCCTCAGGTGTCTTGAGGTGACGAACTTGCCCTCTTTGCCTGCGAACGGCGAGTCGTTGACCGAGAAGGTCATCTCCACGCTGGGCTCGGAAATCTTGGGGAACTCTATTGCCTCGGGAGCGGACGGGTCGCACAGCGTGTCGCCGATTGAAACGCCCTCCACGCCGCTGACGCACACTATGTCGCCCACTATCGCGCTCTCTACCGCCACGCGGCTCAGCCCCTCGAATTGGTAAATGTTCGTAACCTTTGCCTTTATCGATTGCTCGGGGTTGTGGTAGTTGACAAGCACCACGGGCTGATTTTGTTTCAGCGTGCCGCGCTCTATTCTGCCGATGCCGATTGAGCCCACGAAGTCCGAATAGTCGAGCGCGGACACGAGCATCTGCACGGGTCCGTCGATATTGCCGGCAGGAGCCGGGATATGGCGGACGATTTTTTCAAACAGCGGAATAAGGTTTTCTCCCTGAACGTCGGGGTCGAGCGAAGCCGTGCCGTTTCTCGCGCTGCAATACACGATAGGACTGTCAAGCTGCTCTTCGGTGGCGTTGAGCTCGAGCAAAAGCTCCAGCACCTCGTCGACGACTTCCTTTACTCTCGCGTCGGGGCGGTCGATCTTATTCACCACGATAATCACGGGGTGACCGAGCTCTAGCGCCTTTTGCAGCACGAAGCGCGTCTGCGGCATCGTTCCCTCGTAGGCGTCGACGAGCAGCACTACGCCGTTGACCATTTTGAGTATGCGCTCCACCTCGCCGCCGAAGTCCGCGTGTCCCGGGGTGTCGACGATGTTGATTTTGTAGTTTCCGTACTTTACGGACGTGTTCTTCGCAAGTATGGTTATGCCGCGCTCGCGCTCGATGTCGTTACTGTCCATTACGCGCTCGGCTACCGCCTGATTGGAGCGGAACGCGCCGCCCTGCTTCAGCAGCGCGTCTACAAGCGTGGTTTTACCGTGGTCGACGTGGGCGATTATCGCCACGTTGCGAATGTGTTCGTTAGTCATAAATTAGGTCTGTCCTCTTAAAATAAGTCTTCATCTTTTCCCGTGTTGTCGTTATTTTTTGTCGTCGAGCTTTTTCTTCGCCTCGGCGGCTTGGTCGGGCGGCAGTAATTCGTCGAGGCGGCGCTTTAATCGCTCCTTTTCCTCTTTTTCGTGGTCGGCTCCCGAAAAAATGTCCTCCAGCTCGCGCTTAGCCCTCTCCGCTTCTTCTCTCGAGGTGCGATAGGGGCTTCGGTAATCGCCCGGGCGGTAAACTCTCGTCGCGAACGGGTCGCGATAAACGCTGCCGTCGTCGCCGCGAATAGTGCCGTCGGGCTCGACGCGGTAGTGCACGGGACCTTTTTTAAGCTCTGCCATACGGGGCTCTTTCTTGCTTTTCCTCGTCGCGAGCAGGATTATTGCCACCGTGAGCGCGCCCACGCCCGCAATCACGACGTACCACCCCAGCGGATTGGGGCGAGTGTACGAATAGGTTATTACGCGCTTTTCGTTGTCGAACGCCGCAGTCCATTTCGCCCACTTTTTGCCGTCGATTTCCACGATTTCGCCGTTCTCCGGCACTACGTCCGCTCTCCAATAGAACGTCAGCGTAAGCTCGTCGGGAGAGTACCCCGAAACCGCCGGAAACGCCTCCGCAAGCCCGGGTATCGCGCCCGAACCGTTGACGATAACGTCCATTACCGTATTCTTAGCTATCGTTTCGGCTCCGTCGTACTGCGCCCTCAGTCCGTCGAAGGGATTGTCCTGCGTGTAGATAATCTTGTAGTTGAAGAAATGCCTTTCAATCTCGCGAGTGTAATTTTCTCCGTCGTCGTTGTCGTCGCCGTTTGACGGCGTGCGCGTGTTCGACAGCGTGATTACCGTGCCGTCCGGGTTCTCGCTGACCACCGTGCCGCAGCCAAACGCGCCGCCGAGCAGCGTGAAATAGGACTTAACCGTCCACTTCGACTGTGCGCTCGCGCCGTCCGACGAATCGGTGCGCAACGCAGCCGACTTCTCCATTTTGTCGACCACCGCCGACGGCAGACTAATAACGTACTCGGAGGTAATCGTGTTGCCGTTGCTCGAGTAGTAATAGTCCACGCTCGCGCCGCAAGCCGACAGCATAAAAGCGCAGACAAGCGCGGCTACGACGACAGATAATATTCTTAACTTTTTCACGCGCGTCCTCCTTTGCCGTAATGCGGCGAGTGCGTTTTCGTTTGAAGTCTTGTTTTTGTAAATAATATGCGATTAACGCTCGGGTTGTAAGAAAACGTCCTAATCGTAAGGAGCAAAAGCTGCCTCGTTTCCGCAAAATCCGTAAAGCGCGGAGATGCCTTTAACGGGAAAAGTTCAGAAAAACCGTCTTTACGGTAAAGCGCGGATTTTTCGATGATTTTTTCCGGGAGCGAGGACGCTGTACCGGGACGTACTGCTATCGAGCTCCCGGGAAAAAGGGCGAAAAAGACGCCTTTACCATCAAAATTCTTTTTTGAGTTGTTCGAGCGTTGCCTTAAACTCGTTCATCGCGTTATTAAACGGCGTCTTGTCCATGAGGTCTACGCCGGCGATTTTAAGGAGCTCGTAGGGGGAATCGCTGCCGCCGCTCTTTAAGAAACGCTTGTAATCGGCGACTGCGGACTCGCCTTTCGTGAGTATCGCGTTCGCGATATTGACGGCGGCGGTAAGACCCGTGGAGTACTTGTAAACGTAGAACGCGGTGTAGAAATGCGGTATGCGCGCCCATTCGTAGCGAATGAGGTTGTCGTGCGTGACCGCCTTACCGTAGTATTTTTTGTTGAGCTTGTAATATTTATCCGACAGGCTCTTGGGTGTGAGCGGCAATCCCTTTGCCGCCATGTCGTGGCTAAGCTTCTCGAACTCGGCGAACATCGTCTGACGGAAAAGCGTGGTGCGGAACATGTCGAGGTAGTAGGTAAGCAGGTACTTCTTGTCCTTTTTGTCGCTCGCGTTGCCTATCATGTACTTTAAGAGCAGCACTTCGTTGACGGTGGAAGCGACTTCGGCGACGAAAATCGAGTAATGCGCCTTTGCGTGCGGCTGAGCGCCGTGCGAATAGTACGAATGCATCGAGTGCCCGAGCTCGTGCGCGATTGTGAACACGTCGTGCGTGGTGTTCGAGTGGTTGAGAAGAACGTAAGGATGCGTGCCGTATGCGCCCCAGCTGTACGCTCCGCTGCGCTTGTTTTCGGTCTCAAAAACGTCCATCCAGCGCTCGCTTCTTGCTCTTAGCAGCAATTCGCGGTATTCCTCGCCGAGCGGCGCGAGCCCCTTCACCACCATGTCGAACGCCGTTTCAAAGTCGTACTCGCTCTCGGCGTTTTCCACAATGGGAACGTACATATCGTACATGTGAAGCTTGTCATAGCCCAGCGCGTCCTTTCGCAGCGCAACGTACTCGTGGACGTATTTTAGGTTGTCCCCCACGGCGGAAAGCAGGTTGTCGTACACTCCGAACGGAACGTTGTCCTCATAGAGCGCCTTTTCGAGGCTGCTCTTGTACCCCCTCGCCTCGGCATAGAAGTTGTCCGCTTTGACCGAGCCGGCGTACACCGAAGTAATGGTGTTTATCAGGCGGCAGTAGGTCTTGTACAACGCGTCGAAGGCATGCTTGCGCACGCTCCTGTCGGGGCTTTGCAGGAAGAACGAATACTTGCCGTGAGTGAGCTGAACGCGCTTGCCGTGCTCGTCCTTGATTTTGGGGAGCGGCAGGTCGACGTAATCTATCTTGCCGAAAATCTCGTCGAACATGCTCATCGCGCTGCCCGACATCGCCAGAATTTTCTCCTCGCGCTCGGGGAGAATGTACTTTTTCTTGCGCTTTACCTCGCCCAGCATGTACGAATACGGCTGAAACTCGGGAAGCGTGAGCACTACGTCCAGATACTCGTCGCTGAGCGAGCTGAGCTCCGCGGTGATATACGAACTCGCCGCGGCATAGGAAGTGACCAGGCGGTCCATTCTGTCACACATGCCGACGTACTTATCAACCGCACCGTTCTCGTCGCGGCGCATTCTTGCGTAGCAATACAGCCGTTCTATTCTAAGGTCGAGCGCGTCGGATGCGTTAAGGCACGCCAAAAGCTGCTTCGCAACCGACAGTTTGCCCTTGTACGCGCCGATTTTCTTGACTTCGGCTCCTGTTTCCTTGAACTCCTTTTCCCACGCTTCGTCGGTGGCGAAAATGTCCTCGAGTTTCCACTTGTACTCTTGCTTCACTTCGTTTCTTTTCATTTTTCAGAATCTCTCCGAATTTATTTTTTTATCGTCAAAGCGAGGGTTGCTCGCCGAAAATTTACCCGTTGTCCGAGCCAATCGCGTTGTCCTTTTCCGCTCCGTCCCTAAGCGCTTGCGCCACCGCTTTGCCGTGATTCACCGCGTCCACTATGTAGCCGACAAAGAACAGTCCGCCGGTGAACATCCACAGCAGCCCCGTGACGATTTTGCCTTCCATGAAGCGGTGCACGCCTATCATGCCGAAACACAGACACACGACGAACATTGCTATCGCGCGAGCGGCGCGGTTGTCGTTTGCCGACAGTTTTTTGGCGAGCTTGTCGGTGGCGACGTTGATTCTCTCCGAAAACGTGGTTTTCGCCGGGTCCTTGACTATTTCGCATCTTGCGCCGCAACCGGGGCACCTGTCGACGTCGTACGGCAGAGGCGTGCCGCAATATTCGCACTTACGCATTTTCTATAATACCTCCGTTTTCCTAATTCTTGTTGCTGTGAAGCGGCGCCGGTATTCTTCCGCCGCGAGCGATAAAGTGCGCCGCGCTCTCCGCTCTCACGGGAATAATCGGCGCGGTGCCGAGTAGTCCGCCGAATGTCGCTTCCTCGCCCACACCTTTGCCGTAGACGGGAATAACCCTCACGGCGGTGGTCTTGTTGTTTACCATGCCGATTGCGCACTCGTCGGCGATAATCGCGGAAATCGTGCTCGCCGGCGTGTCGCCCGGGATTGCTATCATGTCGAGTCCCACCGAGCAGACGGCGGTCATCGCTTCCAGCTTTTCGAGCGTAAGGCTGCCTTTTCTCGCCGCCGCAATCATGCCTGCGTCCTCGGAAACGGGAATGAACGCGCCCGACAAGCCGCCCACCGAGCCCGAAGCCATCAGTCCGCCCTTCTTCACCGCGTCGTTGAGAAGCGCGAGACAAGCCGTGGTGCCGTGAGCGCCCACGGAGCTAAGTCCCATTTCCTCCAAAATATGCGCCACCGAATCGCCCACTTTGGGCGTGGGGGCAAGCGAGAGGTCGACTATGCCGAACTGCGCGTTCAGCCTTCTGCTCGCCTCCTGCGCGACGAGCTGACCTACGCGCGTAATCTTGAACGCGGTCTTTTTGATTATCTCCGCGATTTCGTCGAGCGGCGCGCCCTTTGCCTTGGCAATCGCGTACTGCACCACTCCGGGACCGGAAACGCCCACGTTGATTACCGCGTCGCCCTCGCCCACGCCGTTGAACGCGCCTGCCATGAACGGATTGTCCTCGACGGCGTTACAGAACGCCACAAACTTCGCGCAGCCTATGCTGTCGTTGTCGCGCGTAAGAAAAGCAAGCTCCCTGACCTTTTCGCCCAGCGTTTTCACGACGTCCATATTGATGCCGCTCTTGGTGCTGCCGACGTTGACCGACGAGCACACTTTTTTCGTGGAAGCGAGCAGCGAGGGTATCGTTTCGATAAAATCGCGCTCCCCGGGCGTTGCGCTCTTGTGCACCAGCGCGCCGTAGCCGCCGATAAAATCGATGCCTATTTCCTCGGCTACTTTGTCCATAGCCTTGCCTATCTCTTCATAGCCGCCGCTCGCCGCGCCGATAAGGCTGACGGGCGTGACGGAAACGCGCTTGTTGACGATGGGTATACCGTATTCGGCGGCAATGTCGTTTCCCGTTTTCACGAGATTTCCTGCAAGCCGCTTAATCTTGCGGTAGACCTTTTCCGCCGTGCCCTCGCGACTGTCGGTTATGCAATCGAAAAGCGAGATTGCCATTGTGACCGTGCGCACGTCGAGGTTCTGACTGTCTATCATTTTAATCGTTTCGTAAACTTCGCCTGTGTTAATCATCTGACGTTTTTCTCCGATTAAATCCTGTGCATCGCGTTGAAGATGTCCTCGTGCTGAATGCGCACGGAAACGCCGATCTCATTGCCGAGCTCGTCGAGCCGCGGCGCGATGTCCGCGATTTTCTCTCCGCTCGGTACCTCGACCATCATTATCATCACGAAATAATCCTGCATTATCGTCTGCGAAATGTCCTCGACGTTGACGCCGAGCTTGGCGAGCTCGCCCGACACTCTCGCGATAATTCCTACCTTGTCCTTGCCTAAAACCGTCACTATTGCTTTCATATTCAATCCGTCCTTAAAAAAAGTATTCCGTGATTCTTGCTTCTATTCTTCATCTGCCGCCGCTTCTTCAGCATCTGCCGCCGCCACGGGATTTTCCGCAGGCGTTATCTCATAAGCCATAAGAATGTTCGCATGGGTGACGAACTTTACCTCGTCGCCGGGCTGCATTTGCGGCAGCGAGTGCGTGCGCTCGACCAAAATATGCCGCTCGGTGATGTCGCCGCGTTTAAGGGGCGGACAGTCGAGCACCAGCGTGTAAAAGTACACGCCCTCTTTCTCGGTGATGTCGGGGCGGATTTCCGTGAATTTGCCGTGACCGCGCTCCTTGATGCCGTCGCGCATGTTTCTCAGCATGCGGCAATAGCGCGAAGTGAGCTTGAACTTGACGGAGAAGAAAAACAGCGAACCGCAGCCGAACGCTATGCCCAGCGCGCACGACGCGACGAGGAACGGGATATACACGCTCCTGTCGCGGTACACGACTACGCTAACCGCGTTTATCGTTATCATCGTCGCAAGCGCCGCAACGTAAATCCCAAGCGCGATGAACCAATACGTCCAAAGCCGCCTCTTTATCGCAAACGCTTCTTTTTTCTCTTTTTCCGAAAATACTGCCGTCAATTCGTCTTATTCCTTAAATCGCGCGTTTTTATGTCCCTGTTGCGCTTCGCCGCAAAATCGGTACACAAAATCAGTATAGCACACTTTTCACCGCTCGCAAAACGTTTTTACGGTTTTTTCGCGAAAAAAGCTGATTTTTTCTAATACGCGTGGCAGGTGACGGCGAATAAACGCGAAAAAACGCGCGTTTTCCGACCTGCCGATACGGAAAACGCGCGCGCCGTTTTATTTATCGCTTTATCCGTCGCTCAGCCGAAAATTATTCTGCTGCCCGACTCGCCGTCCGACGGCTCGACTTTTATCACCGACTGAATACGCTCGATGAGCTCGCCGCGATGGGTAATCACGCCCACCATGGTTTTGCGCGACAGCGCGTCAAGCGCGTCCGTCACGGCGTCGAGCGCGTCGGGCGACAGCGTGCCGAAGCCCTCGTCGATAAAGAAAAACTCGTAGTTCTTGTCCTTGGACAGCATACCGGAAATAGCGATTGCCAGCGACAGCGAGGCAAGGAACGTTTCGCCGCCCGACAGCGTATTCACGCCCCTGAGGTCGTTGCCCGACAAAAAGTCGCGTACATAGAACTTGCCGTCTTTCGCGTCGTACATAAACGAATACTTGCCGCCCGTGAGCTCGCCGAGGCGCACCGAAGCCGCCGCCGTGAAGTCCTTTATATACTCCTCCGCCACGAACTCCGAAAACGCCTTGTTCTTGAAAAGCTTTTCGAGGTCGGCGTACTTGTTGCGCTCGTTTTCCGCGGCTTTGAGCTTTACGCTCAGCTCTTTCTTTTTCCCGAGGTCGTCCTTGTCGCGCTTAAGCTTTTCGCCCGCTGCCGCAACCTGCTCGCGAGCTTTTATCGCCTCGCTCGCGGCTTCTTCGGCTCTTTCCCCGAGATTTTTAAGCTCCTCGTCCGAAACGAACGCGGCGTTTTTAATATCGGCAATCGTCCTAATCAAGTTGTCGCGCTGTACTGTGTTTGCGCTTCTCGCGGCTTTGTTGTCGGCGATTTTGTTGTTATAGGTCTGCTTGTCGCGCTCGAGCTTGTCAAACTCGGATTTAAGCTTTTCAAGCGCGGCGGTGATGCCGATAAGTTCGGCTTGCGGCTTTTCGCCCAATTCGGCGTTTATTTTTGCGCGTTCGTCTTTCAGTCTTTTCTCGTTGGTTCCCAGCGCGGCGGCTGCGGCGCGGATTTGCTCCTCGTCGCGAACGACGGAAGCCCCGAAATCGGCAAGTCGCTTTTCGGCGGCGTCGCGCGCGGCTACCGTCCTCCCGAGCTCGGCAAGCAGCGCGAGCTTTTTTTCAATGAGCTCGGGCATTACGGCGTTCGCGGCTTTTTTCGCCTCGTCGGCGGCTTTTTTCTTTTCCTCGTAATTCTTCGTAGCGGCGTTCGCTTTTTCGATAACGGCGGCAACCGCAGCCGACGATTTATTCAGCCTGTCGGTTGCTTCGCGACTGCGCCTGTCCGCTTTCTCCGCTTCGGCTTCCGCTTTTTCCACCGACAAGCCGCAGTGCGACTCTAGCCGCGTGATTTTGCCGCCGCAAACGGGGCAGTCGTCGCCCTCTTTGAGCCCCGACATTACCGTCCCGAGCGCGTTTTCCCTGACCGCTTCGTCATAGCTTTTCCGCGCTTTTTTCGCGTTTTCCGCAGCGATTTCCGCTTCCCTTACGATTTCGGCGTGAAGCGCGTTGCGGTTTTCCCACTCGTCCTCCGCCTTTACTTTGTCCGCGTAGGCTCTGTCGCGTTCGCCCTCCGCGTCCACGGCTGCCGCTATCGTTCTCAGTGCGTCCGCATGCTCGTGCTTCGCTTTTTCCGTCGCTCCGACAACCTCTGCCACGGTGACTTCGCCGTCGAATATGCCGACAAGCTCGGTTGCTTTCGCCCTTTCGGCTACTTCTTCGCACAGCTTACCGTAAGCGGTTTTTTCTCGCTCCGACGCGGCTGTCTTTTCTTTCAGCGCGGCTTCCGCTTGCCTCAAATCGGCTTTGTCTTTCTCGTGCTTTTTTTCGTCCTCGCAGAGCGACTGCTCGCGCTTTATCGCCTCGCCCAAAGCCGCCCTTCTCGTCATCAGCCCGTCGCGCTCGGCTTCGCGCTCCTTCAGCTCGTTATTTCGCGCTATAAGCTCCTCGCGCATGATTTTCAGCGCGGCATACTCCTCCTCGTCCTTTTTCAGCGCAAGCTCGACTCCCTCAAGCTCGCGTTTTTTCTTCTCGAGCTCGTCCCACGCGGCGCGGCTTTTCTCCGCTTCGTCACAGGTTTTACGGAGCGCGGCTGCGGCTTTATCGAGATTTATAATGTTTTCTTCGCTTGCTTTCAGCGCGGCTTCGGCGGTCTTTACCCCCTCGTCCGTCACGTCGCAAAGGTTTTCGAGTGCCAACGTCAGTCCGTCGCATTCCGCGCCGAGCTTTCGCGATTTTTCGGAAAACGCCGCCGCTGCCTTGTCGAATCTGCCCAGGTCGAAAAGCTTGGATATGAGCGCGACGCGCGCGCCCTTGGTCGTCTTTAAAAACCTCGAAAACTCGCCCTGCTGAAGCACGACGACGTTGGTAAATTCCTTTACGTCCAGCCCGATAAGCTCGCCCACCGCGGCAAACGCTTCGTTGCCCTCGGCAATCGGCGTGCCGTTTTTAATGAGAACGTATGTGTTTTTTCCCGACTTTTTGCGAGTGATGACGCGCTCGGTTTCGTACACGTCGCCGCCCATTTCAAAGCGGAAAGAAATCTTGCCGCGCTCGCATCTGAGGTTGACGTACTCGTCGAGGTTGCCCCTGTCGCCGTCCCTGTAAAGCGCGAGAATTACGCAGTCGATTATCGTGGTTTTGCCCGAGCCCGTCGAACCCGAAATACAGAACAGGTTGTCCGCGCCTGCCGCCTCGAAGTCGACGGTCTGCGGCTCGATGAAGCTGTTTATTCCTTCTATCGTAAGTTTTAGCGGTCGCATAGCTTCCTCCTACAATTCTTCGCCGCTCACGGCTTTAAGGAAAATATCCGTAAGCTCGGCGGTCGGTTTGACGCGCCTTTTCGCCTCGTAAAACGCCTCGAAAAGCTCGCGGTCGGATTTATCGCTGCGCCTTTCGACGGTTTCTTCCGTTACCTCGCGCGGCTTAGCCTCGAAATAGCAGAACGCCGGGTGCTTTTTCATCGCGGAAGCCGTCCCGGGCGACAGCGGACGCGGCGACGAATACTCGATATAGACGTAACCGTCCGCATGGCTGTCAAGCCCATCGAGTATTTGCTCCTCGCTTTCCGCGACAACCTTGTAAAGCCTTTTGACGGGCGACAGCGGCACCGACTTGACGTCGGTTTTTTTGCCGTCGGTATCCGCGACGATAACTCGTTTTTCCGTCGTTTCGTCGAAACTGTACGGCAGTATCGAGCCGCTGTAATACGCATTGTTGCTCTTCGATACCGTCATGGGTTTATGTATGTGCCCGAGCGCGGTATACACGCAATTTTCCGCGCCCAGAAGCTCTTTGGGTAATTGTTTCGTTCCGCCGAGGTCGCGCTCGTCCGTCACGGGCGAACCCGTCACGAACAGATGGCTCATCGTCACGTTTATGCCGCCGTCCGTAAAACATTCCTGCGCGGCGCAAAGCTCGCGGCTCACTGCGCTCGAATAGTCCTCCGCGCCTGCAATATCCATAAGCTTCGCCGCCGTCGGGTACGGCACGAGCGCGAGGTTAAGCGTTTCGCCGCCGCGCGTTATTCTCACGAATCCGTCGCCGGTTTCGATTTCCGTGGGCTTACCGCCGTACACGCCCGAAGTCTTGCGAGCCTCGCCGCCGGCAAGGACTATTCCGTTTATTCTCGCGAGCTCTCTCGGCGCGTTCAGCCGCTCGGCGTCGTCGTGGTTGCCGGCAATCACGACGGGCACGCAAAACGCAGATAGCCGCGTGAGCGTTTCGTAAAAAAGCTCCTCGGCTTCGGCGACGGGCACGAACGTGTCGAAAACGTCGCCGGCAAGCAGCATAACGTCGATTTTTTCTCTTTTGCAAATTTCCGCGATTTCGTCCAAAACCTCGCGCTGCTCGGCTAATCTCGACTTGCCGTACAGCCTTTTTCCGAGGTGCCAATCGGAAGTGTGCAGTAGCTTCATTACTTTTTCTCCTTGCCTCGAGCGCGTTTCAGGCGAAAAAATTGTGTTTCGCCGCCGTTCGCTCCGCAAAATGTGGTTAATTTAATACGTCGGGCAAAATTCGTTTGTAAAAATCGTCCGATAGTGATATTATATAATACCGAGCAGGTTTTTTCAACCGATTTCGGCTCATAACGGAAAAACGAGGCAAAAGATTATGCAAGCGAAACTGTCGCGCGAAATTATCGAAAACGAAAAACTACGAATCGACAACGCGTTCGTAACGGATTTTATGCCGTTCGCGCCCGAAAACTACGTCAAGGTTTACCTTTACGGGCTGAAACTCGCCTGCTTCGGCGGCGTGGGCGACATTGAAACCGAAATCGCCGGCAAGCTCAATCTCGAGCCGGGGCTCGTGAGCGAGGCGTTTTCGTATTGGGCGAACGAGGGGCTTGTCAACATTCTCTCCACCTCGCCCGTTGCCGTCGAGTACCTTGCCGTGAACAAGGGAACGCTGGCTCTGCGCAAGTTTTCCAAAACCAAATACAAGGACTTTAACGACCAGCTCCACGCGATGCTGCCCTCGCGCAATATTCTGCCCAACGAATACAACGAGTACTACTCCATCATGGAAGCTATGCACATCGAGCCCGAAGCGATGCTCGCGATTATCGCCTATTGCATCAGGCTGAAAGGTCAGGACGTGGGCTATCCGTACATACTCGCGGTGGCGCGCAACCTCGCGCGGCAGGGCTGTCTTACCTACGACCGCGTGAACGAGCAGCTGTCCGAGTTCGACCTCTACGACAAGGACGTAGCGGCGGTACTCCACTCCCTCGGCTCCAAAAAAGCCCCGGCAATCGAGGACAAGCGCATGTTTGCCAAGTGGACGAAAACGTTGGGCTTCCCCACGGAAACCGTCGTTCAGGTGGCGAAATCCGTCAAGCGCGGCGGCATGGACAGGCTGGACGCGCTGCTCGTCAAGTACTATGAAAATCATCTGTTTTCCATGGCGGAAATCGACGAATTCAACCGCAACCGCGACCGTCTCTACTCGCTCACGAAAGAAATCAACAAGCGCATCGGCGTTTACTACGAGCAGCTTGACTTCATTATAGAAACCTACGTCACCAGATGGCTGGGCTACGGCTTCACCGACGAAACGCTGCTCACGATTGCCGAATACTGCTTCAGGTGCAATATCCGCACGCTCGAGGGCTATAACGCCACCGTAGAGAAGTTTTACAAGCAGGGGCTTATCACCGCGGACGACATCGGGGAATTTCTGGGCGAAGCCGTGCGCCGCGACGCGGACATCCGCGAGGCTCTGGAAAAAGCCGGCGTAACCCGTCCCGTCACCAGCCGCGACCGCGATTCCTACCGCACCTGGACGTATTCGTGGAAAATGGACAGGGACGTCGTGCTGTACGCCGCCTCGCTGGCTGCCGGCAACGCTTCGCCCGTTTCGTATATGAACGCCATTCTCGGCGGCTGGCACAACGCAGGCGTGACTTCGCTCGAGGGCGCGAAAAAGTTCGGCGCGAATCGCGCTTCCGCCGCTCGCGAAACCGCCGCCACCGTCACCAAGACCTACACCAGCGAGCAGCTGAACGCGATGTTCGACAGTCTTAACAACGAGGATTTGTGATTATGGACTATAAATCGGCAGTCAATTTTATCGTAAACCGCCGCCGCGACGACCTCGCCGCCGCCGCCGCGTTCTTCAAGCGCGCGCTGGCACGCGACCCCGAGTTCCGCGTCGCCGAGCTTGCCTTGCGCCATGCCGAGCTCGAATTCGCTCGCGGAAACGTCGCAGAAGCCGAAGTAACGGAGCTTAGGCGCGTTCGCGACGAAATAGTAAAAAAACGCGGCTACGGCGACAAGCTGAATCCGCCGCCGCACTGCCCGATATGCGGCGATACGGGCAAAACCCGGGACGGCTTCTGCCGCTGCGTGAAAAAGCTCGCGATAGAATCGCGCTCGGACAGCGTGGAGTTTCCGCTGCGCTCGTTCGACGAAATCGACTATTCCCTCTTCCTCCCCGGCGCAAAAAGCTTTGTGGAGAAAACCGCCGCCAACCTTAAAGCGATTGCCGACAAGGGCGCGGACGCAAAACGCAAAAACGTCAATCTCATCGGCGGCTCGGGCACGGGCAAGACTTTCCTCGCCTCGTGCTTTGCCGGCGAATCGGAAGCTGTCGGCAGGACGGTTGTCTTTATCACGGCGTTTACCTTTCTTAACCTCGCGCTATCCTATCACACCTCGTTCGACCGCGGTCGCGCCGACACGCTCGCGCCGCTTCTCGACTGCGACGTGCTGATAATCGACGACCTCGGCACCGAAAGCATGCTGAAAAACGTGACCGCCGAGTACCTTTACCTCGTCGTCAATCAGCGGCAACTGCGCGGACTCACCACCGTGATTACCTCCAACCTGTCGATTGACGGCATAGCCGTGCGCTACGGCGAGCGCATCGCGAGCAGACTGTTCGACCGCAGGCTGTGCTACACCGCCGAGTTCGACTTCGCCGACATCCGCAAAATCAAAATCGACGGCTGAACGGAAAATATGCCCGCGAAATCGGGTTTTATCGCGCCGCCATACTTTACCGAACTAAAATTTTTTTGATTTGCCGCGCCTATTTAATTGACTAATCGGTGCGGTTTTTTATATAATGAAACAGTAATTTACTTTACTTCGCCAAATCGCGGCGAAACCGAATCTTTATCAGGAGGACGAAAATACATGTCATACGTTTCGGAAGTTTTGGAAGAACTGAAGCGCAAGAATCCTGCTCAGGACGAGTTCGTGCAGGCGGCGCACGAGGTTTTGGAGAGTTTGGACGCGGTTATCGAGTCCGACCCCGTTTATCGCAAGAACGCGATACTCGAGCGGCTTGTCGAGCCCGACCGTCAGATTATGTTCCGCGTGCCCTGGATTGACGACAAGGGCAACGTTCAGGTCAATCGCGGCTTCAGAGTGCAGTTCAACAACGCAATCGGACCATACAAGGGAGGACTTCGCCTCCACCCGTCCGTCAACCTCGGCATCATCAAGTTTTTGGGTTTCGAGCAGATTTTCAAAAACAGCCTGACGGGGCTCCCCATCGGCGGCGGCAAGGGCGGCTCGGACTTTGACCCCAAGGGCAAGTCCGACAACGAGGTTTTCCGCTTCTGCCAGAACTTTATGACCGAGCTTTACAAGTACATCGGCGCGGACGAGGACGTGCCTGCCGGCGACATCGGCGTGGGCGCGCGCGAAATCGGTTATCTTTACGGCACCTACAAGCGTATTACCGGGCTTTACGAGGGCGTACTTACCGGCAAGGGGCTTGCATACGGCGGCTCGCTGGCGAGAAAGGAAGCCACGGGCTACGGGCTGGTTTACTTCACCGAGGAAATGCTTAATCACGTCGGTCAGTCGCTTAAAGGCAAGACGGTGGTCGTTTCGGGCGCCGGTAACGTGGCAATCTACGCCGCGGAAAAGGCGACGGTTCTCGGCGCGAAGGTCGTCACGCTGTCCGATTCCACCGGCTGGATTTTCGACGCCGAGGGCGTTGACCTTGCCGCCGTCAAGGAAATCAAGGAAGTAAAGCGCGGCAGACTGTCCGAATACAAGAATTACCGCCCGAAATCGGAATACCACACCGAGGGCAAGGTATGGCAGGTCAAGTGCGACGTGGCTCTCCCCTGCGCAACGCAGAACGAGCTTAACCTCGCCGACGCAAAAGAGCTTGTCGCGAACAAGGTCATCGCGGTCGCCGAGGGCGCGAACATGCCGTCCTACCCCGACGCTGTCGAATACTTGCAGGCTAACGGCGTGCTCTTCGCACCCGGCAAAGCCTCCAACGCAGGCGGTGTGGCTACCTCCGCGCTCGAAATGAGTCAGAACAGTCAGCGGCTCAGCTGGACGTTTGAAGAAGTCGACAAAAAGCTGCACGGCATTATGGTCAATATCTACCGCAACGCCGCGGCAAACGCCGAGCGTTTCGGAAAGAAAGGCAACCTCGTCGTCGGCGCGAACGTCGCAGGCTTTATCAAAGTCGCCGACGCAATGCTCGCGCAGGGTCCGCAGTGATAACGCGGCGAACGCCTTAGCGTAGTCCTATAAAATCAAAAACGGCTTAACGTTTTCTCGCTAAGCCGTTTTTTGTATGTCGGTTTAATAGTTTACCACACGACGGGCACGCCGCTAACATAGTGCCAATAGTTGCCGATTGCTCTTTTTCGCTTCTTTCAGAGTTTTGATTTAATTGTTTTCGTCATGGAGGGCGGAATCGGTATCTATCACGGTGACTTCGGGCGCGGCGGTTTCCTCACGGCTGCCGGGCGCGGTCAAGCCCTCGCTGTCCATGCGAAGTTGCTCGTAGAAGTTGGCTCGGGTCGCCTGATGATAGGGCAGCACATAGAAAATCAGCAATATTCCGAAAGTCATTGTGCCCAAGATGTACCAGCCGAGAAACGTGAGGTCGAGCACGAACAAATCGAACTTGTGCCCGTTCATCATTTCGCGGCTTTTTGTAATCGCTTCGTTGCCGCTAAGCTCCGGGTGGTCCTGCATGATATACATCGTCATCGAATAGGAATAGTTTTTCACATAGCCGGGAATGACGAACAGCAATCCCCACAGAAACGTGTAGACGTACTTCAAAATTCCCGTAAGGCATGCGTCGCCGAAGCGGTCGAAGCCCGACAGCAGCTTGCCGAACTCGGAATTTTTGTTCCTCGTCAGCGTGAGCATAAACGCGCACACGCCGAACTCGATTACGCCGAGAAGCAACAGTAAGCCCACTACCGTGAACGTCACGGCGCTGAGAATAAGCGTGCCCACCAGCAGAACGCCGGCGGTCATCAGCCATTTGCCGTCAAGCTGAGTTTTGGCGACTTTTTTCATTTCGCTAATACTTGTCATTGACTCCTCCTTTTCTAAAACATATTTACGCTCTTATTATACCCAAGTTTTCCGATTTTGTCGATACCGAGGCAAAAATGCCGTCAGTCCCTGTCCGGAAGGCTTGCCAAAAACTTGTCCGCCATGTCCGTCCATACGCGCGTGCGCTCGAACAGCGGAGCGTCTGCCTTTTCACAAACGCGCTCGTCGCCCACGCTACTACCGTGCCAGCCGTAGGGGAAAATATGGCTTTCGACGGTCACTTTGTTTTTAAGGAGCTCGGTCGTGTACAGCACCGTCGCCATGGGGTCGACGCAGGAATCCTCCGCAGTCGTCCATATAAAGCAAGGCGGATTGTCGGGCGTGACCGTCTTTTCCAGCGACAACGCCTCGGCTTTTTCGCAATGCACGTCCTCTACTCCCAAAAGGTTTTTGAACGAGCCGCCGTGAGTGTCGGGCGTGATTACGGGATAACCGAGCACTACGCCTGTCGGAGCGGCGTTCAGCTTTTTGCCGTTTACCTCGGCTACGGGCAGGTTTTTATAGAAGTTCGCCAGACACCCCACGAGGTGACCGCCTGCCGAAAAGCCGGTCGCAAACACGCGCTTCGGGTTGACGTATAGCTCCTCGGCGTTAGATTTGATATAGTCGACGGCACAGGCTAGCTCGGTGAGCGCGAGCGGATAGCGAGCCGCGGGCGCGACGTCGTACACGAGCGTGAACGCGTTGTAGTGGCGATTGAAAAACTCCACCGCCACGGGATCGCCCTCGCGCTCGGACACGAAGTGATAGCCGCCGCCGGGCACCGCTATCATTGCCGGTAAATTCTGATTGTAGGGCGCCATTTCTCCGTCGCCCTTATGTAAAAAGCATTTAAGCGTAGCCGTGCCGCCTATTCCGTAGAGCTCGGACAGGTTAATAGTCTTGATTTCCATGATAATTACTCCTTTATGAGATTACGATTTCGTTGGTTTTGGGCTTGGACAGCTTTGTTTCGCCGTCGGCGTAGCCCAGCGCGCAGCATCCGTACACCTTGTAGCCGTCCTTCATGCCGGCGGCTTTCAGCACAGCGTGAATTTCCGGCAAGTCCGACTTGTCGGTCAGCTGATTTATCCAGCAGGTGCCCAATCCCTCGCCGTAAGCCGCCAGAAACATGTTTTCGAGCGCAATCGCACAGTCCTCGTTCGGTCTGAGTTCGTTCGGGTCGGTGCACACTGCGATAAGCACGGGCGCGCTGTAGAAAAAGTCGAATTTTCCCTCCGCGTTCCTGCTCCTGATTCTCGCCGCGGTTTCGGCGTCGACGGAATGTTCGACGGCGGTTCTGAGCTCGTTAAGCAGCTCCGGCTTCGTGATTGCCACAAACTGCCGCTTCATGTTGTTCATCGCGCTCGGGGCATAGCTGCCGGCGCGCAAAACCTCGTCCAGCTTTTCCCTCTCGACGGGGCGAGCAAGGTATTTTCTCACGCTTCTGCGGTTGTAAATCGCTTCCTTGATTTCCATAAAATATATGCCTCCGTTTTATCGGTTAATGACAACCCTTGCACGTCGCGCAGTTGCCCGTGCACTCGCCCTTATGCACCGAGTTCACCCAGCACCTGCCGTTGTAATTCTGTTCGGTTTCGCCGCCGCAATCGGGGCACTTCGGCTTCTTTTCGTCGGTTTTCACCAGCTCCTCGAAAACCTTGCCGCACTTTACGCACTTGAATTCTATAAGCGGCATACTTACCTCCTGTTCTTTTTCGCAAGATATTTTATTATCGCGGTCGCGGCGATTGCGCCGTCGGAAGTCGCCGTCACTATCTGTCTGAGTTCCTTTTTCCGCACGTCGCCCACGGCGTAGATTCCGTCCGCGCCCGTGCGCATGCTCTCGTCCGTCACCGCAAATCCGCGCTCGTCAAGCTCGGCAAGCCCCTCGGCGTAGTGCGTTACGGGCGCGTACCCTGCCGAAATAAACAAGCCGCTCGTTTCAAGCTCGGTTTTCTTCTCGCCGCACGCGACTTCCACCGCCCGAAGCGGATGACCTGAAAGCGCCGTAACTCTGCCCTCGATTTTCTCCGTGCCGTCGACTTCGATGTCGTCCTGCGTGATAAGGTAGACCTTAGCCGCGATTTTGACAAGGTATTCGGCGGCTTCTCTCGCCCTTTCGCCGTAGCCCGTGACCGCAACCGTGCGCCCTCGAAAGAAATTGCCGTCGCAGGTCGCGCAGTAGCTGACCCCGGCTCCCACAAGCTCGCTCTCGCCGGCTAAGCCCAGCCCCCGAGCCTTGCAGCCGCTCGCGATAACCACCGTTTTGCCGTCGAGCACTCTCCCGTCCGACAGCTTCACCTTGTAATTGCCGTCCGCCGCGCGCTCGATTGCGACGGCTTCGCCGGCGATAAACTCCGCACCGAAGCCCGTTGCCTGCTTTGTCATGCCGTCTATCAGCTCATAGCCCGAAACACGCCCGAAGCCGGGATAGTTTTCTATCACCGAAAGCACGCCTGCCTGTCCGCCTGCAAACAGTCTTTCCACCACCGCCACGCGCCTTTTCGCTCGCGCCAGATATATTGCCGCGGTAAGCCCCGCGGGCCCGCCGCCGATGATTATCGAATCAAACATACTCGCCTCGCCTTTTTTTCGTCTTAATTATACAACCGTTTTACCCGTTAGTCAATATTTTTTATAATCGAGCCGCAAAAATCCGCCGCGGAGCTTTGCCGCAACGGACTTTTACTTTTATTTTTCGATTTTGGATATCACTCCGCTTGACACATAAAAACGCGCACCTCTTAAAGCGCAGATTACATAATCAGGCTGCCTTGCGCCGAATCTATAACCCTTAATATATCTGCCTGCTCGCCTGTGACGGCGTCGATATACACGAAGTAATCGAGCCCCTTGTAGCTACCGTAAATCTCATAGCAGAAGCGTTCGGCTTCCTTGTAGGGAATGACGGCGAGAGAAACGTTTTCCACGGCGATTTTGGGACTTACCAGGCTTCTTGCGGTGTTCTCGCTTATAGTAGCCGCAAGACTGCGTTCGCAGTGCCCCGAGCAGTAACCCGTAGCTTCCGCGCCTAAGATTTCGCCGTCGTCAAGCGCAACCTTGACCTTCACAAGGTCGGTATAGTAAGTCACGCCGTCCACTACGGGCGCGAGGTTAACAAAGCCCACGCCGTTCTCGGAGTTGTACCACACGGGCTGAAGGCTCTCGTAACCTAGCCTTGCCGCGTAATCCGCAGCCTTAGCCGAGGCTTCCTCGCGAATAAGATTGACTTTTTCCACCGCCTTGGTGCGGTCGTAGGCGATAATCAAACCGCCCCTTTTGGTCACGGAAACGCTTGCGTCGTCGCCGTTCACGGTGCCGCGCAGCTGATACACGGGCGTTTTGCCGTCGGTTTCGCCTATAAGCTCGGCGTTCTCCAGCCCCGTTCTCTCGGCTGCGATTTCAACGGCTCTGTCGGAGGAAACGTCCTCCATGCCGTCGAGCGCGCGGAAATCGTACTTCTTCGAGTCGGAGAACGGTCCGTCGTAGATGAGCTCGGGGTACTCTACGGAGTTGTTTTGCATGTCGCCCACGTTGAAGTTCATGTCGAACGCGAGCAGGCGGTCGTCGCCCACACACTCGCTTATCGCCCTGCCGTTCATCTCGGCGGAAACGTCTTTAAGGCTCTCGTTGATATTGCGCGCGGCGATGTAAAGCGTTTCGGCTTGTTCGCGGTAGCTTTCGGTGTCTGCGCCGGTCAGAATGGCTGCGGCGTAGCTTCGGCACCAATCGCCCACCTGATTGTAGAACTTGACCGTCTTTTCGACGTTGTCGGGCTCGAGCGGCAGGCGCGAGAGCGACGACGAGGCGAGCTCTGCCTGAGCGGTCGTATCGTTTATCACCGTTACGCTCTCTTTTTTCCCGTCGGCTATCATCAGCTTGGACAGGTTTACCTCGATATTGTTCGCGCTGTCGCTGAGGTCGTAAAACGCCGACGAGTACATGTTGTCAAGACCGTTTTTCCTCTCGCTGCTCTCGCCGTTTATCAGCACCGTGCCGGCAATCAGCACCGCCGCCAGCACCGCGAGCGCCGCCACAGTCGCTATTAAAACGTATAACGCATTGTTCTTTCTTGTCGTACTTCTCATTTCTTTCTCCTGTTATAATCCCGGCGTCAACCTCTCGCGAACGAGTGCTTGCCTATCTTGAGCTCGACCTTGAGCGACCAAATCCACTTGCTGGTGGCGGTTGCCGGGTTGTAGTAGTACAGACAGCCGTTGGTCGGGTCCCAGCCGTTGAGCGCGTCGCGCGCCGCCTTATAAGCCGATTCGTTGGGCGTGAGATTGATTTGCCCGTCGCTCACCGCCGTGAACGCGCCTTTCTGATAGATTACGCCGGCGATGGTGTTGGGAAATTTCGACGAGCGCACGCGGTTTAATACCACCGCCGCCACCGCGACCTGCCCCGTGTACGGCTCGCCGCGCGACTCGGAGTACACGCACCGCGCCAAAAGATTCAGCTCGCTGCTCGTGGTGTTCGAGGTGCTGCCGCCGCTCGTCAGCGTGATTCCCAGCGCCTTTTCGGTCTTTGTGCCCACAATACCGTCGGCGACGAGCCCCTTGTTCTTCTGAAACTTCTTGACGGCGGTTTTCGTGCGCGTGCCCCAGATTCCGTCCACTTTGTAGGTGTAATAGCCTAGGTTGTACAGCCTCTGCTGCACGACGCGGACGTTAGCCGTCGTGTCGCCCTTGATAATGTTTTTCGCCTCCGCGCTGCCACCGATAAAGCACACCGAACCGATAAGCGCGAGCAATCCTATGAGCGCCGCGATAATCTTTACAAACAGCTTTGTCTTTACGTTTTCAGTCATTCTTTTCTCCTTTTCCTTGCGATTGATAGTCATTTTTCGCTTTCTCCCCGTTTTATAAAGCGTTCCCACAGCTCGCGGATTTTGCTGCGATAGCGAATCCCGTTGCCCGGGCTCGCCTTGACGTAGCACAACGGCGGATAGATTACGCACCACCAATTATCGCCCTTGCCGCTGCCGAGCTCGAGAATAAGCGCGTCGTAATAGCCGCCGTCAACCACTACGTCCTCATAGCTTCTTGCCGGAAAGTACTCGTAGTTGAGCTTAGCTCGCGCGCCGTAGTCAAAGCCGTTTTCCCGAAGTGCAGAGTCTGCTATGCTCTCGATTTCGTCGAGCCGCTGCTCGAGTCCCGAGTAAGCCTCCTCGAAGCTTTTTGCACCGCCGAGCTCGCGGTTCAGGTACTCCGTCACTTTCTCCTTGACGAGCATTTTCACGCTCTGGTCGGCTTCTTCGTTGCTGTCGGCGCGGATATGTATCCTGATGAGCCGATACTCCGCGTCAACAGTATTATGTGCGCCGCAACCGCAAAATATCATAAAAACGCCTATACATGTCAAAAAAATCGCGACCGCGCGTAAATACGCTTTTTTCATATAAAAAATCTCCTTGCTGCTATATGCAAGGAGAATTATGTACCGATTGCCGCCGTTTATACTGTTTTTATATAAATTCTATGCCCGAGGGCACGAGTTCTGCGATAAAAGCGTTGAAGCCGCGCGCTTTCAGCTCGGTTTCGGCGGCTTTCATATCCTCGCCGCGCCCCAAGCCGAACGAATACGCGCCGCTGCCCGTCATGCTCGCCTTAAGTCCGTGCGCACGCATAACGGCTATCGCCTCTGCTATCGTCGGATTGAGCGACGTCGCCGCCGGCATAAGTTCGTTTATAAGCTCGCCGTTCGCCGCCGTAACGTCGCCGCGAGTGAGCGCCGCGATAAGTCTGTCGTTATCGGGGCGTACTTTGCCTTTTATCCCGTTGTCGAACGCGCGAAAGCACTCGCCCGTGTCCACTTTTCCCTTACCCGTAAGCAGAATTTTGCCGCCGCAAGGTGCGCCGAAGCGCGTTAATCCCGTAGCCGTACCCGTCAGCCGAGCGTAGCCGCCCGTAAGCATGTACGGCACGTCGCTGCCCACGCTCGCCGCGATTTTATCCGAAATTTCCTCGTCCGCCGCGGCTCCGAAGGCTCTTATCATAGCTCGGATTACGCCGGCTGCGTCCGCACTGGAGCCGCCCAAGCCCGCGCCCGAGGGTATACCCGTGGTTATCTTTATGTCCGCGCCGCCCGTGCAGAACACCGCCTGTGTGAGAAGCGCGGCTTTCATGGCGTTGGAGCCGCTGCCGTCGCGGTTTCCGTCGAACGTGACGGTGATTTCGTCGTCATTTCTCGGGCAAACGGAAACGACGTCGAAAACGCTTATCGACGCCATCACCGTGTCGAGTATGTGATACCCGTTTTCGCTGCCGCGCACGCCCAGCGAAAGATTTATTTTGCCGTAGACTTTGACCGAAACCGAATTCATAATCCGATTGTAGCACACAATCGCGGTTATGTCAATCGATAGCTTACTTACTTAGGTACCTGTAAACGAGCACGCGCTCGCCGCCCTTAAGCGGCAACTCGAGGTCGGGGTTTTGCAGCATCACCAGCTCAGGAGTGGAACCCGTCGCCTTGGCTACGTCCCACAGCGTTTCGCCCGGGCGCGCGACGTGCACCGAGATTGCCGACGAGGGAATAATCCGCGCTTCGCCCTCGCTCAAATCGGTGATTACGCACTTGGTCGAGCTGCCTGCGGCGTAGATTTCAAAGGCTACGTCTGCGCGGACGTCGATTTCGTTGCCTCTGCGGATTTTGAGAGTGACCGCCACCACTTCGGCGCAAACGTACACCTCGTCGTTCTCTTTCAGCCCCGGTACGGCTACTTTCAGCGAGAACGGCAGTTCCACCGCCACCGAATTTTCGGAATTGGCTTCGGCGCAGTAGTAAATCACGTTGCCGCCGACTACGCCCTCGACAAGCATTTCGTCATCCGCGACCGCAGCGGCGTTCGACACCGTTACTTTTGCAGCCGTCATGCCTAAGATATTGTCGGCAATCGGCATGTTTACTTCCAGCGTTACGCTGCCCTCAACCCTGTCGGTCACCGTTGCGTTGAGCCGCGGCTTGCACACCGTCGCGCTCTCGCTGGTCACCATCAGCTCGTTGGTCGCGCTGAAAACGTCGGACACGACTTCCGTCTTTCCGTCGCCGTACACCGCGTAGGAAATCGTGAGTTCATAGTCGGAAATTATCGCCGAGCCGTCCTCGTCCGCTTCTATTCGCGGAGCGCCGACGACGCAAGCCCTTGCAATCACGAGGTCGCCCTGCCGCGCGCCGTCTGCCGGAAACTCCTCGGAAAACGGAATTTCGGTGCGGTAAGAAACCGCAAGCCCGTCCTCGGTTTCGCCCAAAATATCGCCGATAATCAAGCCGTTTATCGTCACCGAATCGACTCCTGCCGTTCTCGTGGTGACAATCGCGCGGTACTCGGACATCAGAATATCGGTCGCTTTGACGTCGGCAATCGTGGACGACAGATTAGCCGTACCCGTACCGGACGCGCGGAACACCGAGTACTCTATCTCCTCGCTGTTGCCGTAAATGCCCGCGCCGCCGCCGACAAGACATTTTATCTCCTCGCTCTCGTCCGCGTCGAGGCGGATTTCCACTACTGCGGCGAGCTTGATTTCGCTGCTCGAAACGTTGACTACGTCCGTGTCAAGCACTTCGCCGGAAAAGCTTGCCTGCATGCCTGCGCCTATTCGCGGCGATTCGATTTTGTCGGAAAACTCCGCGCTGTGCGCCACCGTGTGGTTCTTGCCGTCCACGTCCACGAACAGCACCGTAAAATCCACTCTGCCGCCGTAACGCGCTTCGCCCGCAAAAACCTCCGACGCGCCCACCTTGGTTTCGGCGGTGATGGACAGCACTCGCGCGATTACCGTGCCGGGAGCCGGCAAAAGCCTCGCCTCCGCCACGGTCTGCGCGGACGCGATTCTCTTTCGGGAACTTAATCTTACTACATCATAAACGGGTTCAAATGCCATTTGGCGACCTCCTAAGGAAATATTTGTCCGAAGTAACACTATATTGTATAAGGATACTCGTCCGTTTATGACTGCGATTGTTACTTTTTTTAATTTATACGAAAATCCCCGAAGCTGCCGCCGCGAGGATTCCGTTTATTTTCTTATATTATAAGGGTAATTTAATTGTCGCCGAAAAAACCCGGGGCTTTTGCTCACTCGGCTTTTTTCGCCGCCGGCTTTAATTTCACGTCGCCGCAAATCAAGTCGCCGTAGGAAAACGACAGGCGGCTCACGCCCTTTATCGGCGTTACTTTGAGCACGAACACGCACGGGTAAACGCTGTCGATTTCGCCGTCGTAGCGGATTACGCGCTTCCTGCCCTTATTCACGCTGACCTTTAGCTTCTGCCCGACCAAAGCCTCAACGCCGCTCTTTACTTCTTCTATACCTGCCGTGCACTTTCTCATACGGCAATTATTGCCACGGCGCGGCGTTTTTATTCCGAGCACGCAAAAACGGCGACCGTAAGCCGCCGTCATGTCAGTCCTCCAAAATCTCGTCCAGCAATTCGATTTCCGCAACGTCAATGAAAAGCCCGTCGCCGCAGATTGCCGTTTCGGTCTTGCCGTCCTTTTCCGCGAAGTCCGCCTCACCCGACAGAATGCGACCGGCGATACCGCGACCGAGAAGCTTGTCGAACGAGCTCCGACAGAGCGCGTCGGTAATTCTTCCGAGGTTAATCTCTGAAGCCGCGCCGATAATCGCCGCTATTATGCCGAAAATCAGCCAAAACATTCTGGGTCGTTCTCTCCTTTACTTGCTCTTTTTCTCGTCCTTTACGAGAACCTTGCAGTAGCCCTCGCCGTGCTTGACGCACTTCGATACGCGCGAGAGCGTAGCCGACGAAATGTCGGTAGCGGAAATAACCTGCTCGTAGGTGCAGCCGCCCAGCAGTAATCTTGCCGCAAGCAAACGCTGCGACATTGCCGTTATCTCGCCTGCCGTGCATAAGTCCGTGAAAAATTTGCGTGCCTCTTCTTTGGTGGAAAGACCTGCGATAACCTCAAAAAGGTCGTCGTCCTTCGTCTTGTGTTTGTTGTTCATGATGCCCCTTGTCGCGCGAAACTGCCACGGGTTTACAAAGCGCAAGCCGCCCTTACCGCGTGTTTCTCTTTTTCCTGATTGAATTTTTCCTGTCTTACGAAATCTGTTCGTGAGTATATTATACTTTATTGCGTTAAAGTAGTAAAGCGTTTTGACGGTGTTTTCAGATTTTTTCCGAAATAAACACGAAATTTTTTTACATTGAAGTCGGTTTTTGCCGCGGCGGCGCGAAAAAAGCCGCGGATTTTTCAATCGCGGCTTCGGTTTTTATCTCCGTAACGCAGCAGTCGGTTTTCAGAGGTCGTCCTCTTCGTCCTCGCCGCCCTCTTCGTCCTCGTCATCGTCCTCGAAGTCGGCAGGGTCGACGGGCGTGATGTCGAAGTCGTCGGGCGAGCGGCTGTCGGTTTCCTCTTCCTCCTCTTCTTCCTCTTCGTCCTCCTCTTCCTCGGCGGCAAACTCGTCGAGCGAAATGGTGTCGTCCTCGTCGTCGGCGGGCGCCTCGTCGTCCTCGAAGTTATCCCAATCCTCCTCGCTCTTTTCGGCGGCTTCCTTAGCCTCCTTTTCGCGCTTGCAGAGGAAGCAGATGTCCTCGTCCTCGCCGATATAGTTCACCTTGCAGATAGGGCAAAGCTTCTCGCCGCCCATTTCCTCTTCGTCGGGAATGAGAATATCCGAGTCGATAAGTCCCATTTCGGCTTTGCAGACCCTGCAATAGCCCTCGTGTTCTTCGATATAGTTAAGCTCGCATCTGGGGCAAAGAATGTATTTATGCTTTACTTCGCTCATGTAGGTTCTCCGTATTTCATCCGTTCCGCCCGTCAAAATCGCGGCGGCGTTTTATTACTGCAATATTATATGCAATAGTATAGAATTTGTAAACTGTTTTATGGCGCGTTTTGAACTTTTTTTGACGTTATTTCCGCGTTTTTTCGCGCAATACAAAAAAAACAATCAATCGCCTGCGAGCGGCAGTATTCTCAGCCCTAATTTTTCGGCGTAATCGACGGTATATTTCGTTCCGCCGTCGCCCGAATAGTCGAGCGTGACGATAACCGACGACTTGTCCGCCATGTAGCGGTTGCGCTTTAGCATGCACGCGCGAGTGTACGAGGGTTGGATCACGGTGACGAAATCGGCGGCCGCGAGAATCTTTTTATACCTGCGTTTTGCCGCGCCGTCCCATGCGTCGGCTTGCTCGGGACAGGGCACCGCGCATTCCAAAAACACGCCGCTATGGCGTTTTTTAGCTTCCAGCACCGCTTCGGCGAAATAGGTGTCGCCGCCCTGCGCCATTCCGCTGACGAACAGCGAATAGCCCTCTTCTATCAGCTCCTCTATCGTGTCGCAAAGCTTTGCCTTCACGGCGAGAAACCTCGGGTCGGCTTCGTTCGTTCCCCAAGGCAGCTTGTAGGGGCGGTTGCCCGTAAAGCAACACACTGCGCTTTTAGCAAACTGCGGTATGATTTTCAGTTCGTCGTAATTCAATCCTGTTCGTTCTCCGTCTTTTCTTTTTCGGGCGACGGTACATCTACCGGCTGCGGTTTCGCTTTGCCTGCGAGCCCCGAAACATAAGCTTCGGCGTTGACGTTCATCACTATCGCGGCGACCGTGAGCAGCGATAACCCGGTAAATAATCCGCACAACGCGCCGAACGCGAACTCTACGAGCACGATAAGCAGCGCGGTTATCGCAATGATTGCGAGATGGGAGACGAGCAAGCCGACGATATTCCTCGGGTTGAACACGCTCGTGAATTTTACGCGCTTGACTCCGTGCAAAAGGTATGCTTCGGCAAGCGTTATCGCGGAGCCTAAGACTACAATTATCGCGAACGCCCACCATGCCCCCACGAGCTCCGACAGCGTCGCCAGCGCCATGAGCAGCAGCGTGGCGATTACCGCGCCGAAAACCGCCGATAGAATAGTCTTCCACACCGAGCCACTGACCGATTCTCTTCTGATAAACATCGAGGTTATCGCATAACCTGCCGCAAAGCCCAGCAACGTGAGCAAGAAAAACCCGACGACTCCGCCGACAACCACGTTCACCGCCGAGGTTACGCACTCGGTAATTTCCGCGACGTGCGCGTCATAGTCGACAATCAGCGCGCGCACTCCGCTGCCGAGCACGGACGAAAGCCATTCCCTGTCGGTTACGGCGGCAAGGACCGAGCTTAAATCCGACCAATCCAGCGCGATAACGGCAGAGGCAATGCTTTCAAGCAACGCCGAGCCGTCGAGCGTGGTTGAGCTGAGCAGCTTTGTCACACAATCGGCGAGCTCGGTTACGGCGGCAGTTACCGACGAAACAAGAACCGCAAACCCTGAAAGCGCGCCGAGAAACATCACGCCAAGCGGCGTGAATATAAATTTCAGATTTACGAAAAAATTTTTCAGACAGCTTTTTATCACAAGCCGTTGCTCCTTATCTCGTGTAAATTTATTCCTTCCGAAAGCCGCGCCGTAGATTCTATCTTTGACTGCGGCTGAGGTAAAGTGCGTCCGCGAGTTCGACGAATTTACGGCAGGACAGTTCCTCCGCTCTCGCGCGGACGTCCACTCCGACGCTCGTCAGCAACCTGCACGCTTCGTCCTTACTCATGCCGTAGCCTGCCGACAGATTGTTCACCAGCGTTTTGCGCTTCATGGCGAAGGCTACGCGAATGAGCGAAAACAGCGTTTTATCATCGAGCGCGCCCGTTTCTCCGCGCATATCCACGCGCACCACCGCGCTGTCCACGTTGGGCGGCGGCGTAAACATTTCTCTTCCCACGACTTTGGTAATAACCGCGTCCGCCCTGACCCCGACCGACACCGACAGCGCGCCGTAATCGCCCTTCTTTTCGGTCGCGCAGATGCGTTCGGCGACTTCCTTTTGCACCATTACGGTGAGCGAAACGGGCGGTTTTTTGCGGTCGAGCAGCATAAACAGCAGCGGCGTGGTGATATAGTACGGCAGATTCGCGACAACCTTGTACTTGCCGTCCGTCAGCGCGTCGAACTCGGCTTCCTGCCATTTCGTCACGTCGTCGAAAATCACTTCGACGTTATCGTAGCCCTTGAGCGTGGCTCCGAGCACGGGCTCGAGCGAACGGTCGATTTCAAAGGCAATCACACGCTTCGCTTTTTTCGCGATAGCCGCCGTGAGCGTGCCGGCTCCGGCGCCGATTTCCACAACCGTATCGGCGCTCGTTATGCCTGCGTCGTCCACGATTGAACCCAGAAGCCGCTCGTCGGTTATAAAATTCTGCCCGTATTTCTTGGAGAATACAAAGCCCTCTTTTTTCAGCGTACTCAGTACGTCCATAAAAGCTCCTTTGCCGCCATACGATACCAAAAAACGGCTCGGAAAAACCGAACCGTAACTTGGTTGTTAAACAAAATTTCGATTTGAACGCACCGATTATCTCTTGGAGAACTGAGGAGCGCGACGTGCCTTTTTAAGACCGTACTTCTTTCTCTCCTTCATTCTCGGGTCGCGGGTAAGGAAGCCCGCCTTCTTGAGCTCGGTTTTGGTGTTGGCGTCGGCGACGACGAGCGCGCGAGCGATGCCGTGGCGGATTGCGCCTGCCTGACCGGAAAGTCCGCCGCCCTTGACGTTGACGAACACGTCGTACTTATCGGCGGTGTTGGTCAGCGCGAGAGGCTGATTGACGATAAGCTTGAGGGTGTCGAGTCCGAAATAATCGTCCAGACTGCGCTTGTTTACGTTGACGGAGCCGGTGCCGGGAACGAGGCGAACGCGAGCGATTGCCTTTTTACGACGGCCGGTGCCCCAATACTGCAATTTCTTCTTAGCGGTAGTTTTCGTTGCCATAATTAGTTATACCTCTTAACAAGATTAAGGACTTCGGGCTGTTGTGCCTCGTGGTTGTGCTCCGCGCCCTTGTAGATGCGCACCTTCTTAAGCATTTTTCTGCCCAGGCTGTTCTTCGGCAGCATGCCTTTGATTGCCAGATAAAGCGCTTCGTCGCTCTTCTCTTCCATGAGCTTCTTGTACTGAACCTGCTTCAGTCCGCCCATGTAAAGCGTGTGATGCGATTTGTACTTCTTCTCCAGCTTCTTGCCGGTAACTACGATTTTGTCCGTATTGATAACGATAACGAAATCTCCGCAATCGACGTTGGGGGTGAAAGACGGCTTGTTCTTGCCGCGCAGCACTGCCGCAACCTGACTTGCAAGTCTGCCCATGGGCATATCGGTCGCGTCCACAACGTACCATTTCCTGGAGATATTCTGCTCATTTGCCATAAAAGTTTTCACGGTAATACCTCTTTGATTTGTCTTGAATTCCGCGCGGCTATCCGTCGTTTCACGCCGACGAAAGGCAACGTCTTAGCCCCTAAAGCCGCCGCTCGATTTTATCGGGGGGCTAATCCCGACGCAAGCCGAACGACGTCCTCTTCGGGACGCTAGAATATTTTACTATAAACTACGGGTTATGTCAAGCGATAATCGCGGTTTTTTGCCGATATTTGCGGTTTTTTCGTTAAATTCTTTTCTTTGCTCCGCATTCAGAGCATGCGGTCGATTTTCTCGCGGAACGCCTTTAACCACACGGGGTCGTGCGGATAGTCGTGCCAGCCGCTTACGCCCTCGTTTTCCACGAGCTTTACCGTCGCTTCCCTGCCGATTTTCTTCTCGAGGGTTTTTAGCGCGGCAAGGTCGGTGAGCGCCTCGTAGAAAACTTCCAGCCGCAGCGAATCCCATGCGGTACCGTCGCGTCCCGGGTACACGACGAACGAGTCGCCCGACGGAAACGCGCCGCCGGCGTCGGTTTCAAGGAACGGGTTGATTTTCCTAATCGAGTACTGCGAGGAATAGAAATTGAAGCCCCAATGCAAAAAGCCCTTTACGCCGCTGAGGTACAGCTGAATCCCGAGCACGCGGTTTCTCTCGCTCGGCATGTTGAAAAAGCGGTTGGACAGGTTGTCATTGCACGCGGTGCAGCAATAATACGCCCAATTCTTTTCGGGCATAACGGGCGTGGCGTGCGTGGTGGAAATGACCGGGCAGTCCACGCGGCTGCCGAGGTCGCTCGACGCGTCCATAACCTTATAGTCGGAAATGAGCGGACGGATAAAGTCGTACACAGCGTCATAATTCGGGCGTTGCTCCTCGTTCGGCTCGTCGGAAACATGGAAATATGTATTCTCCGATACCCCCGACTTTTTCAAAAACTCGTCGAGCTCAGGCAGGAACGCCGTCAAAAACGCCTTGTACTCCTCGCTCAGCGACGAAGTGTCCCAGCCGAAAATGCGCTCGCAGCCGTTTTCCGTTTTCGCCATGATTTTCGGGCAAGCCTTCGCGCCCCACTGCGTGGTAAGGTGCGACATCTCGTAGTACCTAATCTTGTGCGCGGCGGCAAAGTCCATAAACCGTTTAAGCTCGGAAAAGTCGAACGAATACTTGCCGTTTTGCCTTGTTACGCCCACGAGCTGAACGGTAGTGCGCTCGCCTCCCACCTCGGTGTCAAGCGGCGGCGTGAACAGCGGAACGTACAGCATGTTCATTCCGTGAGTGACCGCCGTGTCCAGAAACGAACCGAAAATGCGGTAGAACTCGTCGCCGAACGGCTGAACGCCGTAGTAGTCGACAATCGAATCGTAGTGGAACCAATTAGTGTAAATCAGCTCGTTTTCGTCGGACTTCGCCGCCAAAACTTCGAGCGCGTAATTCGTCGAAAAGGTTTCGCCGCACCACTCGTTTTTCACGGTGATTTTGACGTCGTATTGCCCCGGCTCCAGCGCGGCGCAGTCGACGGTGAACCACAGTGAGGTATACGATTTCGGGCGGAGCATCAGATTGCCGCCGTCGAGCGGTCGCAAAAGCTCGGGGTACAGCCCCGTGCCGAGCCCCGGGTTTATGACGTAATCGTCGGCGTCGGGGTATGACGCGAGCCCTGCCGGGATTTCCACGACTTCGCGCACGGTGACCGCCGTGGCGCAAACGCCCTCCACCGTCACGGTATTTCTCGGAATAATCCTGTCGTAATCGCTGTAAATCGCGAGCTGAAAATTATAGCGTTCGTTTTTGAGCGCCGTGCCTCGGCTTTCCGGCAATTTCGGCGCGCCGCCGCTGAAAACTTTATCGAGCGACGAAACGGTAGTAAGCTTGTACATATTCTCCTCCGAGGAAAGTAAATTGGTCGTCGGAACCATTATACCCGTTCCGCCGCCTGCGGGCAACAAAAATAAGCCCTATTGTTTGCACTAAAGGACACCTCGCGCTTTGTTCGCAAAAAACAAACGCGCCGCAGCGATAAGTCCTGCAAGCGCGTTTACGTTCTCATTGATTTTCGGCGATTAAGCCCTTGCCGTCGCTTTGCGTTTACCGAGGAAGAGCGCGCCTGCCGCGAGCACGAGCAGTCCGCCGCCTCCGATAAAGAACCACGGACCCACGGGCACAATCGTGGAGCACGACTTGGTGTCGTCGGTAGTCTTGTCGGCGTTTTTGTCGGTAGTCTTGTCGGTGCTGTCGGTCGTATCCTTGGTATCGTCGACGACGGTGACGGTGAAGTCGACGGTGCGCTTTTCGTAGGTTACGGTCACGGTGACCGAGCCTGCCGCGGAGCTGTCGAAGCCTTTTACCATTTTGTCGGTGACTTCGATTACCTTGGCTTCGGGTTTGTTACCCTCGCTGTCGGCGTAGAAGTTAGCCTCGACGACAAGTCCGGTAAGGTCAAGCTTCTCGCCCACCTTATAGGAGGTCTTGGTCGGCTGCGTGACAACCGTAAGCGATTCAATCTCGCTGAAATCTTCGTCCTCGGTGAGCTCGCCCACGAAGAACGCGTCGGAACTACCCTCACGACCGTCGATTTCCTTGAAGAACGCATAGCCGTTCGCTTCGTCGGAAACCTTGCCGAAGTAGATGAGGTAGCCGCCGGCAACGCTTGCGCCGAAAGTGCCGGTGGTGACGTTTTCGGCAACGGTGACTGCAGTAAGGGAAGAGCCTGCCGAAAGGTCTATTTGTTTGAGGGTGGAATCTGCGGTAAGGAACAGATAGTTTTCGTACACCGCGTCCACGGTGACGGCTGCGCCCGAGGCGAGCTCGCCCTTTGCCACTCCGTCGACATAGAGCGTCGCGGTGACGGTGGACGACGAGTCGGACGACGATTTGGACGACGAGTCGGACGACGAACCAGAACTCTTGGTGGTGGCAACCACGCTGACGACGTTGGTCACGTTGGCTTTGCCGAATTCGTAGTTCTGAACGAACGGATAGACGTCGAGTTTATCGAGGTCGGAAACGGCAAGCACGGGCTTGTCCACGTTCTCAACGTCGGCGTTTTTCTCGCTCGCCGCGTACTTTTCGTCGTTGGCTTTGAGCGCGTTGTGAAGGTTGGTCGCGAAAAGTTTGTTGGTGTAATTGTCCGCCTTGCGGTAGAAGAGGTAGCCGTCGCGCACGGTTTCGAGCGTGTACGAGTCATAGCCGTCCGCGCCGAAAACGTAGGATTCGGTTTCGCCGTCGGGGCGAACGTACTCCATTACCTCGCCGTTGGGCAGAGTGTCGTCGTCGGTTGCGGAACGCTTGTAGTAGATAAAATCGTAAATCGTGTTCTCGTCGATGCCCTTGTAATATACGGGCTTGACGGGCATGACCGCGTCGGTCACGTTTTCGGCGAGCTTAACCTTGTCCTCTACCTTGCCGTTCTTTTTGGCAATCTTGACGGTAATGAGGTCGGTGCCGTCGAGCACGGTGAGGAACACGTTTTCGCCCACCGAGTAGAACGCGTAGGGCGAAGAATCGCTGTCCGCGGTCGTGGTGTAAATCTTTTTGGTGTTCTTGCCGTCCAGCGTCATGCGGAAGAAGTCGGTCTTTTTGTACTGAACGTCGCCCGTCTTATTCTTGAGATTGTTGGGGGAAGCGTAGTAGATGCAATCGTCGTAGATGAAGATGCCGCCCTCTTTGTAGCTTGCGGTGCCTACGGTCTTGGGAACGACGGTCTGAACGTCGATTACGTCCACCTCGTCGCGCTTATAGTCTACGTCCTTGTGCGATTTCAAGCCGAGCTCGGTGACGGTGTCGCGCTTTACCACGAACGCGCCGTCCGCGTTTTCGCCGAGAAGCTCCGCGCGGTACACGGCGCCCTTGACAACCTTGCCGAACACGTTAGCCGTGCCCTCGGTGTCCTCGTAGCCGCGAGTACCGTTTAAGAAATAAACGTAGTTACCGTACTGAACGGCGCTGCTACCGTTGCCCTCGACGGTGTACTCGGTGCTCTGCACGCCGCTTATTTCTACCTTGTTATAGTGGTCGCCCGAGCAGCCGAACAGCGCGATAACGCTGACGGCGAGCGTCGCTATGATTGCAAATAGTTTTTTCGTCATTTACATAACTCCATTTTACCGGTTACGATAGTTAAAATTTATCAGTTACGATACATTATAAGATAAATCGCAATTTAAGTCAACCGTTTAATCGCGAAAACGGAAATTTACCGTCGTTTTTACCGTGATTTCGCCGTGCACGGGCTGCCGCGCGCCGCTTCCCCGTCTATTTAATATTGACAAAAAACGCCCCCGTCAAACCGCCTAGTCTACGTGAGCGCCGATTTAAGGGGCAAGCCGCCCCTGTTTTGCCGATTAAGCCGCCGATTAAGCCGTCACGAATCGAGTTTCACCGACGAGCCGTCCTGCGCGTTCTGGTACAAAAGCCAATAGCCCTTGCCCTCGGGGTCGGAGGAATCGAGCGGCAGAAACGCCGCTTCGCCCAGGTATTCGGGCGCAGGCGAACCGAAAACACCCGGAAGCGCATAGCAAACGTAGTCGGGCTTTTCGCCGATAAGCCCTACCGAAAAACTTTTCGTTTCCGAATAATTTACTTTCACGCATTTCGACTGCGGTAAAAGCTTTTCCAGCGTTTCGTCGCGCTCGCCGTTCTTAAACAGCTCGTCGATTTTGCCGGCAATCCGCTCGTAGAACGCGAGCTTTCTGCCCTTTATGGGCGTCTCTCGCGCGGCGGCTTGCGGCATAGCTCCCGTCGCCTGAGTTCTTGCCGTGTGCGCGTGACAGGCGGAGCGCAGCGAACGGACGTAATCCGCCTGAATGTCGCTTATGCCCCTTGCCGCCGAAAACGACTGCGCACTCACGCTCGCGCGGCTCGCCGAAATGCTTTTTATGTAGCTGCGCCCCAGCTCGAACACCGAGCTTGCGGCGTTTTCGCTCGGCTTGCCGCCGACGTAAGCCACTCGTATGCCCTGCTCGTTCACTTCCTCGGCAGGGCGAGCATAGTAGTTTACCGAGGCTACGGCGTTGTCGGCGTACCCTTCCCCGGACGGGAAAATGTCCCCGAACAGGCTTTCGGTCGTAGAATAGCGGAACGGCTCCTTCGCCGCAGCAATCGCCTTTTTATCATTCTCGCTCGTCGCATCGCGTTCTCCTTTTTTCGGTAATACGGGCAGGCTTTTCATGCGTTCGCGCGCCCGTGTGCCGTAGGCGACGGCGTTGCCGCTCCCGTCGTACACGGCAAAGTGCGCGTTGTCCACGTCGGTTTCGCCATTAAGCCGCAGCGTTTTCTCGCGCGTAACGTCGCCGAAAAGCTCGTACCGCGCCGCTACGCCGCCCGAAAACACCGCGAGCTCGTAGCCCGTGCCGCTAAGCCCGTGCAAGTTTATCGTCGCCGTCATGACGCCGCCGTCGAGCACGGTCTTGACGGTGCCGCTCGCGCCGCCTGCGCCCACCAATACGATAAGTCTTTTTTTGAAAGTCATGCTCGCCTCCCTGCGGCGCGGTTTCGTCACGCCTTTCCCGACGTTCCTTTATTTATATGCGCATACGGGCATAAACTTGACAATCTCGCGGCATAAAAAAAGACCTCACCGCGTAACTGCGATAAGGTCGCTTTATTTTATTCGCTTAATTTAATCGTCGCGTATTTTCGGCAAACGGCGGTTAAAACACCACGACGAGCAGCATCTTAAAACGTTCCTGTCCGTACACCGCGTGAGGGTGCTTTGCCGGCATCACTATCGACTGCCCCTCTGTGAGCGTGTAATCCGTGCCGTCGACGGTGATTTTGCCCACGCCGTCGAGGCAGGTGACGAACGCGTCGCCGCCGGACTCGTGCGTGGAAATTCCCTCGCCCTTGTCGAACGAGAACAGCGTTATGCTCACATAGTCGTTCTGCGTGAGCGTCTTGCTGACCACCTGTCCGTCGCGGTACTCGACTTCGTCCTTGAGCGTGAGCGCCTTTGCCTTGTCGATGTTTTTAATAAGGTTTTTCATTACTTTACGCCCCGGTATTCTCGCCGCCGGCCTCGGGCGCTTTCGCCGCCTCGATAATCGCGTTGATTGCGGCTTTTGCTTTGTCGAGCTCTGTTTGAACTCCGTCCTCGCTCGCAGCCGCGTTTATCGCATCCGTGGCGGCGGTTTTTGCGGCGTTCACCTTTTCGATATTCGCCGCGTCGAGCACGTTGGCTTTGATTGCGTTGTCGGCGAACTCGTTAAGCTCCGTCACGCACGCCGCTTTTTTGTTGGCAAGAGCGTTCTCCTGGTTGACGGTGAGCACGGCGTTGATTTTAGCCGCGTAGCTGTCGCAAATCGAATTTACCTGCTCGACGGTCGTCGCCTTGTCTATCTCGATGTAGCCGGCGTTTCCGAGGGCTACAATCAGATTAAAGTTGTCTTCCGAGTACGCGCTGGCGTCCGTCCACTTGTCGGCTTCGCCTATTTTATCTTTCTTGAGCTGCTCGAGCGCGGCTTTCTTTTCGGTCTTAGCCGCCGCAAGCTCTTCCTCCTGCGCCTTGGTGTAAACGGCGTCGATATTCTTCTTTGCCGCTTCCAGCGCGGAATTTACTTCGTCGCGGTTATTCGCCGCGTTTATGGCGGCTTTGCCGTTCTCCACGCACACGTCGAGGTTGGTCTTGCCGGCTTCGGTGTACTCGGCTGCGGCTTCCTTTTCGGTGCGATAAGCGGTAAGCGAGTTTATCGCCTCGGTTCTGATTTCCTCCAGCGTGACCTTGTTTATGCCGGCGGCAGACAGAAGCGCCTCGGTTTTTTCGGTGTTGTCCGCGCCGCCGTAGACAATCGCGTCGTAAGCCTTGTAGGTGTACTCGCAGGCGAATTTGCCGATAATTCCGCTGCCTGCGGTGTCGGTATAGTTAGCAGCGAACCCGAACGGATAGATGACGGTGGACGCAATCAGCAGTACCATGACTACCGCCGCGCCGCGCACCGCTCCGAACAGAAAGCCCACAAAACGGCTCCAGGCGCGCACCTGACCGTGAAGAAAAATCTTTTTGAGCAGCCATGCGACAAGCGCGAACACGAGGCGCACCACGATGTAGAGAATGATGCTCAGCACGACCGCCAAAGTGTTTATGGCAAGGTTAATCGCGATAAACTGCGCATAGGTTATATTGTAGGCTTCGGGGCCGCCGAGCGCGGTGAAGCGGTCTATCATGGGGTTGATAAACAGTCCGAGCGCGCCGTCGAGTTTGGAGCCCGCGCCGACCGACAAGACATTCTCTCCGAAAGAATTGTAGTACAGCGAGTACAGCGAAATCTTGCCGTTGCCCGCAACCAGGCTGCGCACAAACTCCGCGCCGAGCAGCGCGTTTACGACGTACCTTGCGATAAGACCCGTGACTAAAAGCGCCGCGGCAAAGCATATTATCTTTATAAGCGTTTTGCCAAAACCCTTCCACAGACCTATCAGCGCGAAAAACGCGATTATAGCGATGATGGCGATGTCTACATAATTCATAATCGAATTCTCCTTGATTTATAAGTTCGCTCGCGGTTAAAACGCCGCCGAGCCGTCAATAATCGTAAAATGATATTTGCCTCGTTACAAAAAAGCATTGACGATTTTCTGTCAAACGATACCTTGCCGCCCGTAGTCCTGTGCATCGGCACCGACCTCGTGGTGGGCGACGCTTTCGGTCCGCTCGTGGGCGATATTCTGACGCGCCGCTTCAACCTGCCAGCGTTTGTCTACGGCACGCTGGCGCTGCCCGTCACCGCCGTCACGCTCCCCTCCGTCGTCGACTTTATAGAAGCGCGGCACGAGGGTCAAAAAATAATCGCGGTGGACTCGGGGCTAGGCGCTGCCCGTGACGTCGGGCGCATAAGCGCGAGGCGCGGCGGAGTCAAACCCGGGCTCGCGACGGGAAAGAAGCTTCCCGAAATCGGCGATTTTTCCGTGATTGCCACCGTGGGCGTGCTCGGCGAAAGCAACGCGCTCTCGTCCGTGCGGCTGGGCTTCGTGTCCGCTCTTGCCGAAGTCGCGGCGAGCGCGATAAACGGCGCGATTGCGGCTCGCCTCGGCAGTCCGCGCCGCCGTCATGTCGCCGGCGAAAACTACGCAAAAACGGAGCTTAGTCCGCACTACCCTTTATCCGTAAATAATAATAAGTCCTTTTATTAAAAAACCGATTACACTAACATTAAAATCAGATTAGAAAATTTTACGCGCCCGATATAGCCGCCGCGTCGCGGCTTTTGTCGTGGGGCATATAACGCCTAAAGAAATCCGCTACTCGATTATAGCGGATTTCTTGTTTATTCTTTTAAGTTCTGTTATTCGGCTGTTCGGCGCGAATTATTTAACGGGAAACGGCGATTACTTGTCCCAATCGGCAATCGAGGGCAGAATCACGTCGAGCTTCATTCCCGACTTATTGTAGTCCTCGAGCGTGGTTTCGCCGCTGAGCACAAGCACGGAAACGAAGCCGTTGTTGACGGCGAACTGCATATCGGTACTAAGTCTGTCGCCCACCATGGCGATTTCTTCGGGCTTCAGCCCCAGCAGTCTTTCCACCGACTCGCCTATCGGGCGGTTGGGCTTGCCGCAAACGAGCAGCGGACTTACGCCCGTCGATTTTTCTATCAGCGCGATAAACGAGCCGACGTCGGGCTTCATTCCGCCCTCTTTCGGACAGTTGATATCGGCGTGAGTGGTTATGTACGGCACGCCGTTCCTTATAAAGTCGCACAGTTTTTCCAGCCGCGGATAGTCGAACGTGGTGTCGAAGCCCACCACTGCGAGGTCGGGTTCGGTTTCGGTCAGCGTTATGCCGCCGCGCTCGAACTCGGCGCGAAGGTTAGCGTTGCCGAAAAGAAAAATCTTTTTGCCGGCGTAGTGACTGCTTAGGTACTCGACCGTGGCGTTGCCGGAGGTGAAAACGTCGTCCTCCGTCACGTCGAAGCCCATTCCTTTCAGCTTCGCCTCATAGTCCGACCGCGCCGCCGAGCTGTTGTTGGTGAGAAACATCGCGCGCGAAAACGCGTTCATGCGCCTGACCGCGTCGACAGCGCCGTCTATCAATCGGTTTCCGAGGTACACGGTTCCGTCCATGTCCAGCAAAAAGCACTTTACGTTCTTTAGTTTTTCATTCATTTTTAATCCTTTGCTTCGCCTCGAGGCTTAACGGAACGCGCGTGCCGCACCCGTGACCAATCCCTCGAGATAGCCTGCCTGCTTTATGATTTTTATCAGCGAATCGCCGCCGCGCATTTCGGTCGCAAGCGCGAGGCTCAGCCCGACGTCGCTTGCGGTTGCATAATTATTATAAGAATATCCCTTGTCTTTGTAAAGTCTTTTTATGCGTTTTGCGGAGTATGCGAGCGTTTTTTCGATAATCAGACAGCGCGAAACGAGGTCGGCGCGGTACTCTTTCAGTATGTAAGCCGCGCGCTCGAGTCCGACAAGCTCTTCTCTGTCCGAAATCGCCCTCGCCGCGGCGAACGGGCTGATTTTTATTCTTGCCATAAGCTCCAGCCGCAGGTTGCCGTCGGGCGCGGCTACAGGAAGCGTGGGCAGCAGCGACAGAAACGCCGCGTACAGCCTGATAATCGGCAACGCCGTCAGCACTTCGTTCTCGCCGCGCAGTTTCGGGATTTCGTTTCTGCTGCGCTTCAACGCTTCCAGCGCTTCCGCAGCCAAAGCCGCGCCGCCGCCCGAAAGCCGCGGATTTTCTCCGCACGCTCGCGACAGCCGCGCCGTCGCCTTGCCCGTCAGTTCCTTGTCGGGTTTGTCCGCCGACAATAGTTCCGCCACGCTTTTCGCGACTATCCCGAAGCCCGAATCCTCGTTCTCTCTGCCCGAAACGAGCCCCGTCGCGAACGCGTCGAACGCCGAAACCAGCCGACTGCACGCAATTCCGTAAGCCGCGGCGTTGCGGACGTCCGAATCCGGGTAAAGCGAATAATCGAACAAAACCAAATCGGGCTTGACCGCGCGGTATTTGCCCGTGCCGTCCCGTCCCCTCAACGTCGAAACGAACGTGTGATAGTTTACGTCGGCTTGCGACAGCGCGACTACGCACAGCGGCAAGCCGTAACGCGCGGCGACGAATTTTCCCGCGTCGACAAGTTCGCCGTCGCCTGCCGCTATCACGAGCTTCACGTCCTCGCCCGGGCGAACGCTCTTTGCAAACTCCTTTAAGCCGTCGCTCGTTTTTTCCGGATAAGCCGCCGAAACGCGGAATTTCCGCGCAATGGCTTCGCGCACCGCGGCTTCCGACTTGCCCTCGCACGCAATCAGCAGCGCACGGCTACCCTCCGGCGCGATTTCGGTAAGCGCTCCCGGCAAATCTCTCAATACGCCCGTGCCCTCGAGGTCGGCGTGCGGCTTGCGGCGCGTTCCGTCCTCTTCACGGCTATGCTCGTTTTCTATCGTGTTTTTCGTTTCTTCCATTATTTTTCCGCTCCGTCGTTTCTTCGGACGAATTATACCACAGGTGAACCGCCTGCCGAGCGCAATAATTCGCGCGGTTTTCGGTTATTTTGTCGAAACGGGCGAAATCGGCGCGGCGATTATTATGACGATTATTATATAGAACGCGGCGACTATAACGAAAAAACGCGCGGAGTTTCGTCCGTGCGCTTTCTCTTGCGTTCGTAATTTAATTCGGGTTAGTTGCTTTGCTTTGCCTTTTTGAGGTCGTCGTAAGCCTTTTCGTTCTTCTCGATGACCTTGGCGGTGTTCTTGTAGTAGCCTACCTTCTTGGTCTGCCACACGGAGAACTCGTCGTTGGTCTTGGAGCTGCGCTTGGACTCGGCGATTTTCTCGTAGACGGTGCTGTTCTCGCCGTAGGAGATATAATCGTTTACGCCCACGGTCAAGCCCTCTTTGGGAATGACGCGCGACAGGTACAGAATGTGTACTCCGTAGTCGGTGACGACGGGCTGCGAAATCGCGCCCTCGACGCCCGCGCGGTAAAGCTCGTCGGCAGCGCGGGAGAATTCTTCCATGTAGGTGGAGTCGTACTCCTCGTTCTCGCCCAGCGCGCCCTTGACCGCGTAGCCGAGTTCCTTACCGAAGATGCCTTTGTCGGTGTTGTACTTGTAGATAAGGTCGTCGAACGTGCGGTCGGCTGCTTTGAGGTCGCCGCCGGCTTTCGTCATTTCGCGCTGAATGTCGGCGTAAATCTCGTCGATACTCAGCGGCTTGCCGTAGTTCTCGCCGTCGCGGTGCTCATAGCCGGTAACCTCTTTGCCGAGGGTGTTCTTGAATTCCGCAATCGCGGTCTTGCCGTAGGTACTGCCCTCGCCGTTCTTGTATGCGGTCAGCCTTGCGGTCTGGTCGTCGGAGAACGGAACGAGAATGTGCTTGACGAAGTAGTAGTCGCCGTTCGGGTAATAAACCATCGGGTCGACGGAGCCGCCCTTTACGTCGGTGTAGAAGCCGTCGACGTTCGCGTACTTACTCATCTGCGCGGCGAGCGTGTCGTTGTACGCGTCGAGCACTTCTTCGTCCGAAACGTCAACGCTGTCGGTGATGTGGCTTTGAAGCAGCGTGAGCTTGACGTTGTCGCGATAGTTGTCGCCGACGAGGAAATTCATTATCTTCGTGTCGCCGAGCTCGGGGTAAACGTAGGACAAGCCCTTTTCATCGGCAATTTTATTAAGGTCGTCGAGTTCGCCGAGGTAAGTCTTCTTGTCGTCGTCGGTCACTCTGTAATCGTTCTCGACGGTATCTTTCAAAAGCGTGAGGAAACGGCGCATAGCCTCGAGCTCGAGCGACTTGACGTCGTCGGAGCCGTAAAGACCGGGATAGCGCACGGTGTCGGGCGTCCACTTCGCAACCGACTGAAGGTCGAGGTTTTCGAGCGTGGCGCGGAGCTTGTAGTCGGACTTTTCGCGAGTGGCGGTTTCAAGCGCGGCAAGCGCGTCGCCGCTAAGGTCGCCTTTGGTTCTCTCCACTACTTCTGCCACGAGTTCGTCGTGAGTGTAGAAATCGTAGTTGCCGGGCTCTTCGACTTTCTTGGTGGGATAAGTCGTGCTCTTGTTGCTATCAGAGGAAGACGACGAGGACGAGGTCGACGTCGTTTCCTCGCCGTGCTCGGAAAGAATGTCGTTTCTTATCGAAGCGAGCTGATTGTCAATCGTGGTATAGATGCCCTCGAGCACCTGATTATCCTCGTTCTGACCCCACTTGATGTTGCCGAAGTGAATCTGCGCGTCGGCTTCGTTGAGAATAAGCTCGCGCGTGACAAGGTTGTCGACGAGATAATCCACCGCGTCCTCGAGCGACTTGCCCGAAGATATGAGGTTCTGTCCGTTGCTGTTGAGCATGCTGACGAGCTCGTACTTGTAGATTTTCTTCTCTTTCGTCACGAACGGGTTGTTCCTGTTCTCTTCGCTGGAGTCGTCGGTGATGGTCACGGAGCTGACGGTGGCGACGACCTGCTTGTAGTCGCGCTCGTTGTCGTACTTGAAAAGCGTGCAGCCGGTGAACAGCCCCAGGCACATAACGATTACCAAAAATAAACTGACTATCTTTTTACGCATTTTTATCCTCATCTTCGCCTCGTCGGGCGCAGTAGTTGCGCATTATACGCATACCTAACGTCTATTATACTATCGTTGAACAAAAAAATCAATCGTTTGAGCGGTCGATTTTGTCGCAATCCAGCAAAAATTTAAGCATTTTTGCCGCAGACGGGAAGGAAATCGCCGCCGAAGCCGCATTCAGCATGCCGCCGTGCTCCCTCGAAGCCTCGACTACCCTCGCGTCCATGTCCGCGATTTTATTGAAGCCCACGGAAGTTTCGCCGCGTTTTAACGTCACTTTATCCGCGCCGATATTGCCGGCAAGGTTCTTTATTAAAGCCACGTCGACGAGGTTTTTCACGCTGTCGGGCACCGCGCCGTAGACGTCGCCGAGGTCGCCGAGCACCGAGTCGCGCTCTTTCATGCTGTCCACTGCCGCTATGCGCGAGTATACCCGAAGCCGCCAATCCTTATCCTTAATATAACTCTCGGGCACGAATATGCCGTAGTCGGTGACGGCGCGCACTTCTTTTCTCTCGCGGCGTTTTTCTCCGCGCATTTCGCCCACCGCCTCGCGCAGCATGCGGCAGTAAAGGTCGTAGCCCACTTTTTCCATGTGCCCGTGTTGCTCGGCGCCCAGCACGGTGCCGGCTCCGCGAATCTCGAGGTCACGCATGGCTATCCGGAATCCGCTGCCGAACTCGGTGAACTGCGTTATCGCTTCCAGCCGCTTGTACGCGTCGTCGGAGAGCGCCTTTCGTCCGTCGTAGGTGAAGAAAACGTAGGCGAGGCGGTCGCTCCTGCCCACTCTGCCGCGCAACTGATACAGTTGCGCCAGCCCCAGCCTGTCCGAATCGACCACTATCATCGTGTTCGCCCTCGCGATGTCTATTCCGTTTTCTATAATCGTGGAGGAAACCAGCACGTCGGTTTTGCCGTCCACAAACGCTTCTACCGTGCGTTCGAGCACGTCCTCGCGCATTTGTCCGTGAGCGTAGGTAACCTTAGCGGACGGCACGAGCGACTGTATACGCGCGGCAAATCTGTCGATGTCGGACACGCGGTTATACACCACGAAAACTTGTCCGCCGCGATTGATTTCTCGGGTGATTGCGTCGACGACAAGCGCTTCGCCGTACTCGGTGACGTAGGTCTGCACGGGAATACGCGCGGACGGCGGCGTGTCCAGCACGCTTATGTCGCGCATGCCGGTGAGCGACATGTGCAACGTTCTGGGGATAGGCGTAGCCGACAGCGTGAGCACGTTGACGCCGCGCTTGACGTCTTTTATCTTCTCCTTGTCACCCACGCCGAAACGCTGTTCCTCGTCGAGAATCAACAGCCCGAGGTCCGCAAAGTCGATGTCCTTTGAAAGCAAACGGTGCGTTCCCACCGCGATGTCCGCTTTGCCTGCGCGCAGCTTTTCCGCGGCGGCGGCTTGCTCGGCTTTGGTGTCGAAACGCGTAAGTCTGACCGCAGTCACGCCGAACGGCTCCATTCGCCGCTTGACCGTTTCAAAGTGCTGCTTGGCGAGTATGGTCGTCGGCGACATGAACGCCACCTGCTTGCCCTCGGAAATGACCTTGAACGCCAGCCGCAGCGCGACTTCGGTCTTGCCGTAGCCCACGTCGCCGCACAGCAGTCTGTCCATAATTTTGCCCGACTTTAAGTCGTTTAATCCGTCCTCGATTGCCGCAAGCTGGTCGTCGGTTTCGGTAAAACCGCAGCTCCCCTCGAACTCGTGAAGCAGCGTGTCGTCCGCGCTGTAGCGATAGCCCTTGCCCTCTTTTCTCTCGCCGTAAAGCTCGGCGAGGTTGACCGCGAGCTCGCGGACGGATTTTCTGACTTTTTCCTTGACTTTCGCAAAGTCCGCGCCGCCTATCTTCGACAGCTTTGGTTCCGCGCCGTCGGCGGTATAGCGCGACAGCGAGTCCATGTTTTCCACGGGGACGTACAGCTTGTCGTTCCCGGCGTAGGTCACGAGCAGATAATCGCGGCGCACTCCGCCCACGTCCAGCTTGACAACGCCGTCGAACCTGCCCACGCCGTGCAGCTCGTGCACGACGTAATCGCCCGGTTTCGGCTGGTTGAAAACGTTGCTTTTGCCGCGCTTTATCGTCTTTTTGCGAGTTTGCAGCCTGAGATTGTCGGTGCCCACCACCACGATTTTGTAGTCGTGGAACGCCGCTCCCGACAGCGTATTTTCCTTTATTATCCTCACGCCGCCGCTGCCGTAGCCGTCCGAAACGGGAAGCCGCGCTTCGGCAAGAAAATCTTTTACGGAAGCGAGCAATCCGTCGTCGGGCGCGCACAGATACACCGTGTAGTCGCGGCTAAGCCAATTCTTTACGTCCGCCGCGAGCAGCCGAAAATCGCGATGATAGGCAGGCGTTTCGGTGGTGCGGAACGAGAAAACCGCGTTGGGTTTGAAAATTCTGTTGGCATTGTTGACGTTCTGGAACGCCAGCCTGCGCCCGTCGAATTTGAGGCTGGCGGTGTACGGAATCACGCCGCCACGGGTAAACGGCAGCGTTTCGCCGCGGCTAAGAAGCGCGGCAAAGCGGTTTTGGTGTTCTTCGGCGTGCACGTTCGCGTTGTCGACGATTTGCTTTACCTCGTCGTAGATTACGCCCGAAGCCCTGCAAAAATCGAAAAAGCCCGCAGTTTCCGTCAGCGGCAGCAGGTACCCCAGCGCGACCGATTTGTCGCCTGCGCTCACTCTCGCCGAAATCGTGCCGATAAGCTCGCGCGCTTTCGCCGCGTAATCGGGCTCGAGCCCCGTCGCCGCCGAGTACTCGTCAAGCCGCTCCAGGATTTCCCTGCACTCCTCGTCGCTCGCCATAAACTCGGTTGCAGGCGTCACGTCATAGCTGTCCGCATGCTCCTTAGACAGCTGATTTTCCTCGTCGAAGTAGCGAATACTCTCCGCTTGCGTGTCGAAAAACTCCACGCGGACCGGGCGCTGTTCGCCCACCGACCACACGTCTAAGATGTCGCCGCGCACGGCGAACGTGCCCGAATCGGAAATCTGCGTTTCGCGCTTGTAGCCTGCCCTCACAAGCCGCGAGGCGAGCTCGGTCAAGTCGTAATCCTTGCCTTTTTCTATGGTTATGCACGCCGCGGCAAACCGCTCGCGCCGCGGAAAAGGCTGCATTGCGGCTTCGACGGGGCACACGACGTACCTCGCTCTTCCCGTGGCTATCGCCGCCAGCGTTTTCAGCCGCGTCGTCACGTTCTCGCCCGACAGCGCGTCGCGATAGGACAGCGCGTCGTCACGAGCCGGCAAAAGGTACACGCCGTCCTCGAGCCGCGACAGGCTGTCGTAAAACGCGCGCGCGAGGTAAAAATCGCCCGTGATTATCGCCGCTGCGGCGTTTTCGCCAGACTCGCGGACGTACTCGCCCGACAGCGCCGTGACGGCTGCTTTTGCAAACGAGCACAGCCCAAATGCCGAGACGGATTTTCCGTCCCGGTATGCTTCGGCTGTTTTTACCGCGGCACCTAAGCCGCTATTAAAAATTTTCGTTACGTCAAGCACTGTGAATTTCGGGTAAAGCTAGGCTTGATACGTGCCGTCAATCAGCCTGATTGTTTCGTCGGCGGCGAGCGAAAACGCGTCGAACAACGTCTGCCGCTCGGCTTTCGGAACGTCCGAGAGCACATAATCGGCAATGGGCACATGCTCGGGAACGGGACCTATGCCTATTCTCACGCGCGGAAACTCCTGCGTGGCTATCTTCTCGATGATGTTGCGCATGCCGTTGTGAGTGCCGCCGCTGCCCTTGAGTCTTACGCGCACGCTGCCCTTGGGAATGTCCACGTCGTCGAACATGACTATAAGGTCATGAGGCTCCGCCTTATACTTTGCGAGCAGCTGCTTTACCGCCACTCCCGACAGGTTCATGTAGGTGAGCGGCTTAGCTATCACCAGCTTTTCGCCGCCGCGGTAGCCCACCGCTATCAGCGAGTCGCACTCGCGCCTGTCGAATTTCAGATTAAGCTTATCGGCAAGACACTCGGCGGCAAGGAAGCCCATGTTATGAAACGTGTAGGCGTACCTGTCGCCGAAATTGCCTAAGCCAACTACTATCTTCATTATTTCTTGCTTGCGTCGTTGAACTCGTTGAGGCGTTTAAGCATCTCGTCCGCGCTTACGCCGTGAGCTGCCGCAGCCTGCACTACGGTTTCGCCGCGAGCGATTGCGCAGCCTACGCAATGCATGCCGAACTCCATGAATACCGGCGCGATGTCGGGATTTATCTGAAGCACCTCGTAAATGGTCATATCCTTTGTTATCTCGTTCATAATTACCTCCGTGCCCGTAATTTTTGCTTCGGGCTGTTTTTTATTACTGCTTAATTATAGTTGTCCGCCGCCGCTTTGTCAACTTTTTTGCGGTTAGCACGGGCTAAATCGCCGCGATTTTACGATAACCGCGTGATTTTTGCGGCTCGGGCTCATAATCGGACGAGCCGCCGCATAATCGTATACGGATAAATCCTTTAATTACGGGAGGAGAAATGTATAAACTAAGCGATATTATAGGAAAGACGGTAATAGGCACTTTCGAGGCGAAAAACGTCGGCACGCTGATGAACGCGCTTTTCGACCGCGGACTGAATAAAATCCGCTGGTTCGAGGCGCTTTCCGACGACGAAACCGACGCCGAGCGTACCTACTTCGAGCCCTCGGCGGTGTCGGCGATGGCGGACGACGCGATTATGCTGAAAAACTGCGGCAAGCTGACTGGCAGGTTTTCGCTCGCGCCCGTGTTCGTGTCCGCGCCCGTCAATCTTCCGGTGTACTCGCCGTTCGGCAAGGCTCTCGGCCGCGTGACCGACATCACGCTCGACGGCTTTTCAGTGACGGAAATCAACGTGGGCGAGCTCGCGTTTTCGCCCGACGCCGTGTTGTCGAGCTCGGACGACGTGATGATTGTCAACGACACGGGCGAAAAAATTCGGCTGGTGCCGCCCAAAACCAGAATCCCCGACCCCGTCGAGGCGGCAGGCATAAAGGCGGTGATTTCTTCCGCTCAGGGTTTTGCCGCCGCTCCGAAAGTTACCGCCATGCCCGAGGTTGCTCCCTCTCGGTCTGCAATCGACGGCGAGGCGGAGCCAAGTGAAGAAACCCCCGGCGGAGAAAACGCCCCCGATATTCCCGAAAAACCGATTTTGCCCGGCAAAATCCCCTACTCCAACGTTTCCGTCACGAAGTCGCCGCTCACGGGCGACGCCAAAAGAGCCGGTTATGCGTTCTTAATCGGCAAGCTCGTCACCAAGACCCTGACCGCCGACGACGGCGGCGTAGTCGTGGAGGCAGGCAGCCGTGTGACCGAGGACGACCTCAGCCGCACCGAGCAGGCAGGCAAGCTTGTCCAGCTCGCGCTGCACACAAAATAATTAAGGTTCCGCAATAATAGAACGCCTCGCCTTGGGTTTAGTTCCGCTTGCGAGGCGTTTTGTTTTTAGTTTAATTATCGGCTTGGTTGTCGCATTTTATTCGCGCATGTCGCCGTAGTCCGACACAAGTTTCTCCGCCGCGCGGTTTATCGTGCCGGCGCCCGTGTACAGCGCGAGGTCGCCGCTTGTGAGCACGCCAGCGACGTAGCGGTTTATTTCGTCGTAGCTTGCAAAATACCTAGCTGCGTTATGCTTTTTGATTTCGCCGAAAAGCGCGAGCACCGCGCTGTCGTCGCCCGTTTCGCGCGAGGCGAACACGGGAGCGAGCACCACCTCGTCGGCTGCCGTAAACGCCGTGGCAAATTCGCCGCTCAGGTCGCGCGTTCGGGAATATGTGTGCGGCTCGAAAATTACCAAAAGCCTGCCTTTGTGCGGCGGCACTGCGGCGAGAGCGGCGCGTATTTCCGTGGGGTGATGCGCGTAATCGGTGTAGACTTCCGCTCCGAACGCGCTTCCCACTCGCTCCATGCGGCGTTTTACGCCCGTAAAGCGATGAAGCCCTGCGGCAATTTCGCTCATCGGCTCGCCCTCGGACAGTGCGACTGCCGCGGCGGCGAGCGCGTCGAGCACGTTGTGCATACCCCTGACTCGCAGGCTTATTTTGCCGAGTTTCAGTCCCGAAGCCGCGACGAAAAACGACGGATAGCCGTCCTCGTCAATCGTAATATCCGTCGCGCGGAAGCAGCAGCCCTCGCCGAAACCGAAGCTCGCGCGGTTACCTTTTACAGCCGCCTCCAGTTCCTCGTCGTCGCCGTTATAGAGCGTGAAACGGCAGTTCTCCGAAAACGCAGAGAACGCGGCGAGAACGTCCGCCTTGCTTTTGTAGCAGTCGGTGTGGTCGAGCTCGGCGTTGAGTATCACCCCGACGTCGGGGCGAAGCTCCAAAAAGCTTCGGCGGTACTCGCACGCCTCGGTGATAAAGAAGTCGCGCTCCTCGCGCACAGGCTTATCCTTGATTTCTCCGCCGACGTGCACCGTGGGGAATCGCCGCGACATCGCCGCCGCCAGCATGCCCGTGACCGTGGTCTTGCCGTGAGTACCCGACACCGCTATCACGCGCCCGTAACCGGAGGCTATCGCGGCAAGGTACTCCGCACGCCCGACAACGGGTATTCCCGTTCGCCGCGCTTCGGTAAGCTCGGGGTTGTCGGGCTTAACCGCAGCCGAATACACCGCAACGTCCGCGCCGCGCACGAACGCCGCGCTGTGCCCCATCGTCGCCTCGTCCGAGCCGGTGGTAACGTGTCCTTCCCTTTCCGTGAGCTCGCGCAACCTGCGCATGCTGACGCCCTCGCAACCTATAAAATGCACTCTCATTCTATATAAGTATGCCGCGACTGCTCCAGGCGTGAACGCTCCGTAAAAGTGGCAAGGAGCTTAAACGGGAAAAGCGGAGCGATTTATAATTTTTCGGCTCGCGCGCCGACCGCGCACGCTTTACTGTCTTTTGCCTAGCACCAGACTCTGAAGATAATATTAAATACTCGGCACGTAACGTTCAATCCGTCCAATAAGGCTGCACGTCCGTCAGAATACCTATTCGCAGTATGAAAACGAAGTGCGCGAAATACCGATTGAGCTTTTGAAGAAGCTTGCCGTGATCTACGAAACCTCGATAGACTACATTGTGGGGCTTACCGACGAGGAAGCGCCGTACCCGAAAACGAAATAAAAAAGCGACCGATTGTCATTGTGATATGCACCCCAAAAGGTAGACACTTTAGGAGGTTCACTTCATAAGAGCGGTCGCTTTTCTCGTGTTAGTATTGATTTTATATGGTTTTACTTTATTTTTGCAAGTATTTCCCGTATTACCGAGCCGATTACCTCGCTCATGCGGTAGAAGCCTAAATCGTTCGGGTGGCAGCCGTCCACCGTGCAATTCTCGCGGTCGAGCTCGCCGAACAGCGTTTGCCCGTCCACGAAATACACGTCGTCGCCCACGGCCTTTGCCTTTTCGCAGGTTTCTTTTACCACCGCTCGGCGAGAAGCGGAAGCCTCGTCCGAATCGAAGTCGGGGCGCGTGACGAATACTATCGGCGCGGTCTTATTTTCTTCCCGAAACGCCTTGTAAAACGCGTAGTGCGTGCTTCTGAGGTACTCGGCGTCGGGCGCGTTGTGGTCATAGTCGACGACGAATATCAGCGGATTGAGCGCGGCGGCATACTTTGCCACAGCCGTTTCGCCCTTTGCGCTGCCGCTGAAACCCAGGTTGATAAAGTCGGTATCGGTATGCTTGGAAATCAACGCTTCGTAGGCGTTGTCCGGGCGCGAGGCACAGCCGCCCTGCGTTATCGACGAACCGTAGTACACAATCGGCTTGCCGCCATAGGCATAGTCGCCGCCCTTTTCTACCGCCGCGCCCTCGTCGAGCCCGATTGTCAGCTCGTCGACGTCGTTATATAGCGGCAACCACAGGATATACTCGCGCATTTCGCCCGAAAGTTTGACGCTGCCCTCGTAGCCGCGCTCGCAGTTGTGCTCGGGGCGAATCAGCCCTTTGAATACCCACTCGCCGTCCGTGACGTCCGTGAGCGACAGTCCGCCGCTGCCCGACAGCGGCATGTGCCCCATGCGGCAGAAATTCTTGTATTTCACGATTGCTTTCAGCGTTTTGGAGTCGGTCTTAAAGCGTATTCTTCCGCCTGCGGTATTGCGCGCGAGGTATTTCACGCCGTCGGAAACCGAAGCGGCGAAATCGTCGTCCAGCCTGTAAAATCCGCGCTCGTCGTGCTTCACGCCGTAGAGCGTAAACGGCTCGCACGGCATTTTGTAAAGCTTCATGCCGCCACCGTCGACTACCGTCTGCTCCATGTTCCTGTCTATTTTTCTTATGTCCATAGTCCGCTCCCGTCGCCGCCGCTAACTTTCCGCAGGCGACGCGCTAATGATAACACAAAACTCCGCCGCAGCGCAATGATTTACGTCAGAGTTTTTGGTTTTGAAAATTTTATTACGTCTGTTTCTCGGGTTTCAGGCGAGCTTGACGGTGGCATAAACCTCCGTCGAAATCGATTTCAGCTCGTTGGCTACTCCGTCCTCGAACTCGTGCGGCACCTCGACGTACACGTCGTCGTCGGGCTTTGCCGGGTAAGTGCGGACAATAAGCTCGCGCGGATAGCCGAAATAGCCCAGCTCGATTTCAAACGGCACACCGGTGTAGAACTTGTCGGCGATTTTCTTGCCGTCCGAAAACACGTCCAGACTGTCGGCGTCGAAGTCCATGTACAAAAAGACCTCTTTGCCGCCGCAATCGTCGTACTCCACGCTCACGCGGTACTCCTTATAACCTGCGTTCTCAGCCGTAAGCTCGAAGTCAGCCGACGCCGCGCCGCCTATTTTGCCGGCTTCATAGCGAGCGAACACCCCGGAATCGCCTACGCGGTTAGCGTTGCCCGTCACGTTTTTAAGCGGCGGAAACGCGAAAAAGCTTATTCGGTCGCGGAAGCAGCCGTAAAGCTCGCCGTAGGTTTCGTACAGCGCGCCGTCCGACAGCAACAGCCGTTCCTCGCCGTCTACCGTGAATTTATACGCGCGGAGGGCTTCCTCGCGGCCGATGACGACGATTTTCTCCTTTACCGCTTCGGACGCGTCGATAATTACGCTCTGCGGATTATAAGCCCAGAAAACGTATTTGTCGCCGATTTTACAAAACGGAGCGGCGGAAATAAAGCGCAGCGTGCCCTCGCCCACGCGCATGCCGAACGCGTAGACAAAGAACTCGCCCGGGCGCAGCTCCTCGCCCCTTACGGTCACGTTTCCGCCGGGGTACTCGACGATTTTTCCGTCCAAAGCGTGACTGCCGGTTGCTCTGCGGCGAACATAGTTATTGAAAAACACGAAGCCGCTGCCGCCCTGCGCGCGCACCGAATACCTGATTGAATCGAGGTCGCATGGGTCAGCGCAATTATCGGGCGGAATGAACGCCGGCATGCGCGACAGCTCCTCGCCGAACTCGCGCGCGATATAATTAACAAGCTTCAGCTCCTTGCCGCCGTCGGTCACTCTGCCGAACGCGCTTATCGCCGCCTGAAAGTCGTAGTCCTTTTCGGGCAAGTCGCAGTAAACGCTTTGCTCGTTCATCGTCGACAGCTTGCCGTCGGGGTTTATGCCGCCGTGAAAAACGTAGTACCCGAGCATCGCCGCACCGCTGCCGAATTTTACGAGCGCTATCGCCGCGCAGTCGGATTTGCCCACAATCGGTCGCCGCCGCCTGGTCACCTGTATGCCGCCGCCGAGCTCTGCCGTCAAGAACGGATAGGGTTTGTCGGTTATCGTAAACGCCGCGCCGCGCTTGCCCATGTCGTTGCCGATTGCGTCATCGTCGGGTAAATAGGAAAACACATAGCCGTTCGCCGGCGGCAAGCCGAGGGAAGTCTGCTCCCACGGGGCTTCGCAGTAGGCTCCCCACACCGGCAGCGCTTCGCCCGTGGACGCGTCGCCCCAGCCCGTAGCGAGGTAAATCGGCACGTCGAAACCGACGCTTTTAAGAATTTCTATCAGCTTGTTTATGTGCTCGTCGCCGTAGCCCGGGAGCTGTTTCCCCGTATTATCCTTTCTGCCGCGGTACTCGTTCTCCACCTGCACGGCGAAAATCGGTCCGCCGTCGGCGTAGAAAAAGCCCTTGACTTCCTCGTAAAGCCGCTTAAAGTACCGCGTGACATAGTAAAGATACTCGGGGCTGTTGCAGCGCGTTGGGAAATCGGCGTGCTCTATCCAATCGGGGAAACCGCCGTTGCGCACCTCGCCGTGCACCCACGGACCTACCCTGAGGCACATCTTCATTTTCGCCGCCGCAACCTCGCCGACGAACTCGCGCAGGCTTTTGTTGCCAGAAAAATCGAATACGCCTTCCTCTTCCTCGTGGTGAATCCAGATGACGTAGGAAGCGACGGTGTCTATGCCCAGCGCTTTCATTTTCGCGATTTCCTTGTACCAGCTTCGCCTGTCGCCGCGCGAGTACTGATACTCGCCCGACACCGGCAACCACGGCTTTCCGTCCTCGAAAAGGCCTTGCCCGTCGTAGGTTATCGCCATGCTATTCTACCTCTTTTATGCAGCATTCGGACGTGTCGTCGCTCCATTCGTACAAAGTCATCGCCGCGCCGCCTTTCAATACGTTCGCGACGTAATATCTGCCGTCGCCGAGCGAGAGAATACCCACGCTCGCGCTTAGTTCATAGCCCATAACTCCGCTGTCGTGCTTTTTGCCGTACTTCGAGCGAAGCACAAGCCCCTTGTCGCCGCCGCAGCCCGTGAGCGTTTGCTCTTTTGCGTAAGAGGGGTCGATGACGAAGAACGTGTAGTTGGGAAACTTGCTTCTGGACGGCTCGTGATAATCGGTATAGTAAGTCGTGACGAAGTACACGTTTTTATACTCGTCATAGCAAAGGTTCTGCACACCGTAGTCGTGAAAACCCGCGTAGTAAAAATAAGTTCCGTCGGGTTTTTCCGGACCGACCGCGTTCGCGATTTCGCCGAACGGCTTTGCGTATTTACTCCACTCGGTCACGTCGTACTGAAAGATCGTGAAGTAGTCCGCGTCCTCGCGGTCGTATGGCGTTACGCCGTCTATATCGACGGAATAAGTCGCGGTACTGCAAGTCATGGTAAGATATTTTTTTCCGTTTTTGCTCTTCGAGCCGAACTTCGGACCGAACGTACACGAGTCCACGCCGTACCTTATCGCGTACTTGCCGCCAAGCCACAAGTCGAAGCCCGCGTTTTGCTCGGCGTACTCGGCGATAGGCTTGGTCACGTTCACCACTTTGCACACGTCGTTTGCTTGCATTTCGGTTTCGGTAATGACGTTCGGGTCGACGATAACGAGATAGCAATTCTTGTCGTGAGCGCCGCCTGCTCTTTCCTTCGCCGAGAACATCGGTCCGTTCAGCGAAACGTACAGCGAAGCGTACAACATTCCGTCGTCGGGATTGTAGGTCATGTCGCCGAGGTGGCAGCGGTCGAGGTCGCCGAAGCCCGTCACCGAGCCCACTACCTTGCCGCTCGCGTCTTGCTTGACGAGTATGCTGGTTATCGACGAGTAAAAGTATTCGCCGTCGGTAGCGATGCCTTGCACGTGTCCGTGCGCGCCAACGTTGCCGGTCATTAAAGTCTTTTCGTATTCTTTCATTGGTTGCTCCTTGCACCCTATGTCCGCGACGAAAATCGCCGCGAGCAAGAGCGCGATAAAAAATTTCTTGATTTTCATAGTGCTGTCCTTAGTTTCAGGCGGCTTTAACGTAGTCGATAATTTCAAAGTAACTGCTCTTTGCGCTATCGTTATTCTGATAATTGCCGCCGAACCACTGATAATCCGCCGCCCACGAGCTTGCCGCCTTGCCTGCCTCGGTCTTGAACTGCTCGTACTCGGTCACGACGTAGTCCGTCGCCTTTTTACAGCCGAATATCCAGGTCGAAACCGTGGGTTTTCCGTCCGTAAGCGTAAGACCGAGTTCCTCGTAAGCCGCCGACGGGATAAACATTTCCATACCGGTAAGGTACTGTCCGTTCGCTTGTTTTTCGCATTTCATCGCGAACTCTGCGAGATCGAGTTTGTTGTTATCGTAAGCTAATTGATAGCCGTAAGCCATACCCATATCTTTGCCGCCGAGTTTGAATTCCCAACTCGTATTGTAGAAGTATATCTTCCACAAATCTTTCTGCGTACTCGAAGCGGCGCGATTGCCGATAACGACTTTATCGGTAAGCGATTTAGTAGACAGATACGTGCCGTCCGCGCCGTAGTACGCGCGGTATTCGATATAACGGCCGTTACTACCCTCGGTTCTCTTCACCGTTCCGCTCGCTTCGTCGTAGTCCGCCCAGTCGGATATGTCGCCGTCGATTGCGCGGTCGGCGGCAACGTACTTACTATAGCGCAAGCCGCGGTTTACCGCGTCGGTGTTCTTGTCGAGGTAGTAGAAATTCTTCGCGTTGCTTTCGTTGAACGCGTTTGCCCAGCGCTTCATCGGTCCCCACGTCGTGCCGTTATTAAATCCGAAAACCGTTTCCGATTCGCCCGGCGCGTACCAGGAGAAGATTACTCTCAGATCCGTGCCGTCGGTCACATTGGTCAAATTCGAAGCAGGTACGAAAACTTCGACGTAAGTGACGTAGTTGCCATCTTCGCCCGTGACTACGAACGCGGATTCGACGTTGTCGTAATAGTTGTCGTAATTTTTGCTCCAATACTTGTAATTTCCGTTGGCACCGACGTAGATTTGGTCGCCAGCGGCATACGAAGTGCCGGTTTGCAACGCGAAAATAACGCGGAGGTGCGTATCGTTCTGGGGATTGTTGCTGTTTTTGACGAGCGTTGCGTGACGAACGGTGGCGAAAACGTAAACGCCGTCGGCTTCGTGCTTTGCGATAATTTCCGCGCCTTTAGTGTTGCCTGCGTTGTAAATCACCGAAGTATTGCCGTCGTAGTCCGCCCAATCGGTTTTGTTGCCGTCCACGCGCTTCGCCGTCGCCGCAGTATAGAAGCGGTAGGTAAGCTTCGCCGTGCCCGTATAGTTGCCCTTGCCGACAGCCGTAACCGCCGCTTCGCCGTAGTTTCCGGTCGTGTCGGAAACAAGGTTCGCGCAGTCGCCCGAGTACGTCACGGTATAGTCCGTGCCGCTCGCGAGCTTAGTCGCGCCGTCCTTTACGGTGAGAGTCGGCTTGACTTCTCTGCCCGTATGCTTGAGCCCGTCGGGTACGGAAAGTGACGCCGAGGCTATGTCGCGCGGATTTATCGTAAACGACTTCACCGCCGAGGACTTGTACCTCTCGCCCATGCCCGTAATCGTAATTTTTGCCTCGCCGGCGTTGACGTTGTCGGTTATTTCGAGCTCGTAGTGCTCACCCTCCGTCAGCGTTTCGCCGTCCCACGTCACGGTAACGTCGGGCGTGATTGCCTCGCCCGTGTAGGTGAGCTCGCCGCTTACCTGTACGCCGAGTTTGGCGTTCGTCATGTGACGGTAAAGATTTATCGTATAGGTCACGTTTCTCGTGCCGCCGAACAGTCCGTTGCCGATAACCGCGAGCGTAGCCGTGCCGCCGTCCTCGCCGCCGAACGCGACGGAGCCGAGCGTGTAGTCCGAGTCCGCGTTGAGCGTGACGGAAGTCGCGCCGTCGTTGTAGGTAACGGTCAGCGTTTCGGGCATAAATTCGCCGTCCGGTTCGTAGTATTTCGCGGCGGTCGCCGTCACGGTAATGCTGTCGGAAGCGAGGTCGATGGGCTCGGACAGAACGACGAACTCAACCTCGAGCGTACCGCCGTAGTTGCCCTTGCCGACGATTGTCGCGGTTTTGGTGCCGCCGCTCGTGAGGTCGCCGAAGTCGATTTCGTAATCGGCGCCTCGGCGGAGCGTTATGTCGCCGTGCTTAACCGTTTCCACGGGCGTTTCGCCGCCTGCGAGCACGGTGGAAATCGCGGCAGAAACGCCGCTTGCGACGTCCTTGGGCACGACTGTAAACGTAACCGTCTTGCTGCCGTAGAACAGTCCTTTGCCGGTAATCGTGATTTCCTTTTTGCCGAGCGAATCCGTTTCACCCACAGTGACGTCGTAGTAGTCCGTGCTCAGCGGCTCGCCGAGATAAGTGACGAGGTAGCTTACGTTGCCTGAGTACTCGACCTCGGCTGCGCACTCGATTTCGGCGTTTTCGACAGATTTCGCGCCGCTGTTAAACTCGCGCACTACCTTGCCGTAGTAGTCGCCCCTGCCCTCGACGGTATACGCGCCGCCTTTTTCGTTCGCCTCGACGGTCACGACGTAATCCCTGCCCTTTTCGAGCGTGACTCCGTTCACCGCAACGACAATCTCGAGCATGCCGTCGAACTCGCCGTTTCGGATATTGTCGGTGACGTTGCCGTCAAAAATCGCGGTTTTGCCCACGGCTTCGGCGTTTCGCACAAGCCCCGTCGAAGTCACGGCGTACAAGCCGCCGCTCGGCGTGACGGAAGTCGCGGTACCGTATTCCGTCGGCGCAAACTTCGTTTCGTCCGCGTTGCCGTCGTGGACGTAGAACGCCGCCGACAACACGAGGTCGACGGGAAGCTCCGAGCCCGTCTTTGCTTTGAGGTAATGTTTGTTGAAAAACGCTTCCACGGTGACGAGATTGTATTCGCCGTCGGCGGTTACGTTATACTCGTATTCGACTTCCGGTACCCAGCTCGTCGCGTTGGAAGCGCCCATCGGCGCAATCAAGGCGAACGGCAAGTTCTTTCCGTCTTTTACATACCGCAGCTCCACAGCGGAATTGTTTTTGTATGTGCCGGTATTTACGCCGTCCCAACCGACGGTGGTCGAAGCGGTTTCGACGTAATTTTTTACCCTCGCGACGGTAATCGTGTACAAGCCGTCCTCTCGCATTATCGCACGGGTTTCCGAATAGCGTTCGCCGTCGGCGGATTCCGCTCTCAGCGTTTCGCCGTAGTAAGCGCCGCCGTCCGACTTACCGTCGATAACGCCGAACTCAGGCACGAGCCGCGATTGGTGCAAGCCGTTCTCGTCGATAATATAGTGGTTTTGCGGATTGTTGAGCGACATCATGCCGTTCACGAGCCCGTCGGTGGCGGAAGCGTTGCCCTGAATATACATTTTGTCGCCCTTGGTGCGCCATCTGAAGCCCACGCGGAGGACATAGCCGTCGGCGAGCTTTCCCGTGGTCTTATCGAAAGCAGGCTTGCCGTCGGCGGTTTTAAGGGCGTCTAAGTCACCCGTTTTCCAAAACGGCACAAAGCCCTCGATAATCGTTCGGTACGTTCCGTCGGCTTCTTCCGTCGTGCGCATAACGGACGCGCACTCCGCGCCGGCGTCTACGCCCACCGCGGTGAAATAGGTTTCCCAGCCGTTTCTGCCGTTTTTGTATTGCTCGTCGCCGCTGTTCAAATCTCTGAAATTCGTGTCGGTCACGGAGAACTTTACCGTCAGTCCCGAAACGTCGTACTTGTCCTTGGACAGCACGTCGAGCGCGTTGTGACTAACCGTAGCGTAGAAGTACACGCCGTCCGTGCCCTTGACAGCTTTCACGTCGAAGCCCTTGCCCACCGAACTCGTATCGTCGCCCTCGGCTCTGCCGATTGCGCGAGCCGTCACTCCGCGGTAGTCCTTCCAATCGTCTGCGTTGCCGTCCACGGTAAAGCGCGGGTCGGCGGTAGGCGTGCCGGCGGTTATGCCGCCCGAGTTCACATACAGCCGTCTGCCGGCGTTCCACGGGTCGCAGCCGAGCGGATAAACGAGGTAGGGCTTGTTGTTAAGGCAGGCGTCCTTTATCAGCTCGGACTTGTCGACGGACTCGTTGCATTCGGGGTCGAGCGCGCCGTCGTCCGTTTTTTGCCCCGTGCCGTTTGCGAACGCCACGCTTACTCGCAGATATTCGCCGCTCGTGTCTACGCCGTCGTCGGACTTGTTCGCCGCGCCGAAGCCGAGCGCGAAGTCCGGAATAAAGTACTCCGCGGTAATATGCTTGTAAGTCGCGCCGTTTTTCGTCACGTCCTCGGCTTTCATCACGCCCTCGGTGTACGGCGCGCTGTAGCCTGCGCCGTCGAGCGCGTAGGAAACGGAGTTGCCGTACTTGTTGGCGACAAGCACTTCTATGCTCGTATTCTCCCACCACTCCTTTTCGGTGAGATACAGCCGCTGCACCGCGTCGGTGAGAACGTAAAGTCCATCGCTGCCGCGCGTTATCTTATGCTCGACATAGCGCACTCCGTCGGGGAAATTCAGTCTTTTGGTTTCGCCCTCGTAGTCCGACCAATCGCTCGCGCTGCCGTCGATAACCTTGTCGGCGGCTTTTGCCTTATATAAGCCGTTTTCGGTGAATTTGAGCCAGGTGTCGGGCTTGTACCAATCCGCCTGACCTTGCGGATTCCATTCCCAGCTGAACTCCGAGCCCGCGTTGTTCGGGGTTTCATGGCGCTGGGTGGCGAAAGCGACGTTAAGGTACTCGGGCTTGCCGTCGAGCTTTATGAGCAACCACGGAATAAAGGCTTCCATGGCGTAGCCGTCGGCGGTGCCGTTGCCGTGCTCGTCGAGATCGGGGTTGATAAACCGCGTGCCCCAGCATACTCCCACAAGCGGATAGGCGTTGTAGCCGCCGCGATAATGGCGTCTGAGCAGGCTGGTGCCGTCGACCGCGAGCGCGAACTCATACGCGCCCGTGCCGTCGGAGGTGCTTATCATTCCCGGCTCGGCGACGTAGAGAGAAATGCCCGTCTTTTGGTATGCAGCCAAATCCCTTTTTTCGCGGTAAACGTTGATTATCGGGTCGCCCACTTCCGCGTAAAAATAAACGCCCTTGTCGGAAAAATGCGTGGTTACTTTCATTTCGCACGGCTTTAAGTGCCCTGCGACGATTGGATTCTTACCCTTGCTGCCGTCGCTGAACTCGGTCGTGTAGTAGTTATGCTCGCTCTTCCAGAAGTCCTCGTCCTGCCGCCCGTCAAGCGTTACGCCCTCGTCGGTGTCGTAGACGATTTCCGGCGGCTCGGGATTGGTGAAGTCATAGTCAGGAAAACCGTTGTCCTTCACTCCGCTGCAAGCCGTCGCCGCGAGGGCGGCAAGCGTCAGCAAAAGAAAAATTATCGATAGCTTTTTTCTCATAATTCCCTCCTATTTCCCCAGCACGGCGATTTCGGACACGGCAATAGGCGCGTCGTGCCGCAGCGTAATGCGGATTTCTTTGACCTTCAGCTCGTCGAACTCGGCAATCGCCGCTCCGCCCGGGCGCATGAACTCAAAGCCCTCTTCTTCCTTGTTTATATAGCGGTCCACGTCAAACTTCAGGTCCTCGATGAGCGCGACTATCTTCTTTTCCTTGCCGTTAATCGTCTTTTTCGCCTCGAACTCGATTTTCTCGACGCTCTCGAAATGCTTTTTGTAGTCGAAAGAATTGTAAATCATCAGCGCGCGCACCGTGCGGTAGTCGTCGAATGTCAGCGTTATCGTCGTTTCCGTCCGCTCGCACTCGAATTCGCCGATAAACTCGTCCCACGAGAAGAATCTGACGACTCCGTCGTTGAGAAGATTGACGTCTGCCGATTTTTCGTTGGTGGTAATCGCGGCTTTACCTGCGATGTTTTTGTACTCGGCGTCCGCGCCTGCCTTGGGCTGGAGCGAATACGTCGGACCGTTGCAATGCATTACCTGCAAGCCGTCGGCGTTCTTCGTCCACACTATGGGGTCAAAGCAGCTGCCGCGCACGCCCGAGCCGCCCACGCGGTCGTAGTGCGAGTGATAGATTATGTACAGCTCGCCGTCATACTCGCAAAGGCTGTGATGCCCTGGCCCGCCCATGAAATCCCACTGCGGTTCGGAAGCAAGCACCTTGCCGCCCTCGGCGAGCGACAGCTTGCGGAACGGTCCCATGGGACTAGTCGACACCGCTTGCACAACCGAATAATACTTGGTCATATAGTAGTTGACCGACATGGTAAGGTAGTAGAGCCCGTCCTTGTAATACATGTACGGTCCCTCGTTAAGGTTTCTCTCTGTGAGGTCGCTCTCGTTCTCTTTGCTTAAATCGGAGGGCGTGAAGTAGTTCGTGCGCGTAAGCCGCGTCAGCGTTTCCCACTTCGGCTCGTCCGTCCAATTCTCGCCCGTTTCCATGCCGATAATATAGTTGCCGCCGTCGGCGTAAACCGCGGCGTAGAGGTACTTTTTGCCGCTTATCGGGTCGAGGTACGGGTGCACGTCGATGATGGTAATCGCTTCCGCTTCGCTCTTCGTGACCTGCCCCTTGGCGGCGCGCGCCTCGGCAGCCTTGCCGTCGCTGCCGCCCGTCACGTTCTGCCAATACTCGGACTTGCGCTCGTACAGATATTCGTAAATATCCTCGGCGGCGACGAACGGGTCGGCTTCGGTAAGCGTGCGCTTGCTCTCGTCGTAGCCCTCGTCGCCCGGCGCGTTGGTGTACTGCACGAACGGTCCGCGCGGACTATCCGACACCGCGACGTAAAGCGCGTAGCAAAAGTTATTCGGCATGGCTTTGACGTTTGCCGCGCTCGCGTAAACGGCGGTGAAAAGCAGCTCGTTGTAATTCGTCTGCATCGCTACGGCGTTGTCGCTGAGTTCGAGATGCGACGCGTCCTTCCATATAAGCTTGACGCCGTATACGTCGGCGATATATTCCAGCACCTCGCTCACACGCTCGGCTTCGTAGGTCTTGCCGTTCGGCTGCTCTACTCCGCACTCAACGGTTTGCAAAAACGCTCGCTGCTCGTCGACGATTCCTTTCAGTGCGTCCACGGCTTCCGCACGCGTTTTGCCGTCAATCGCGGCTTCGACTTCCGCCGCGGTCTTGTTCCACTCGACGCGCTCGGCGTGATTGCGAAACACTACGCGGTACTTGTTGTAGGTCGCGCCGTTGTTCGCCGCGCTGCCGAAAAGATAGTACTTTTTCGTCGTTTTGTCGTAGATGACCTCGGGCGCCCACAGTCTCTCGTTGAGCCACGAGCTTTCGCTCGGCTCGAAAATCGGGCAGACGTACTCCCACGTTTTCATATCGCGGCTCTTATAGCAAACGTTGCCGTGTCCGCCGTAAAGCGAGGACGTCGGGTACATGTAGAACCAGCCGTAGTCGGGGTCGGACTCGTCGTCTATGTATATGCACGTCGGGTCGGCGCACTCTGCCGGCATGTCGTTCAAATAAAATAGATTCTCGTTATAACCGCGCTCCGAATCGAGCTCGTCGTAATAGCTCAGTCTGTAGGTGTCCTTGCAACCGACAAGCGCAGATAAGCACATGACGGCAGCCGTCACGGCAATCGCAAGTCTTGCAAAAAGCTTCTTTTTTCCCATTACTACCTCCCGTATCGTTGTTTTGTCGTTTTTCGCTTAGGCGTTTTCCTCTATGGTCGCGCGCTCGGGCGAATGCGCCGTGCGCTCCTCCGAGAACTTGTCTATAATCGCGTCGCGCGCCGCCTCGAACGCGCCCAGCGCCGCCGCGTTGCCCTTCAGCCCCGAGGTCACTATGCGCGTGTCGTAGCCGTAGCCCTGCACCGTCCTGCGTATTTCGTCCGTGTACTCGTCGCCGAACTCGGTCATGCCGCCCGACAGAATTATCGCGTCGAAGTCCATAAACTCAATCATGTTCTTTATCAGCAGCCCGGCTTCTCTCGCCCACTCGGCTACCGTTTTTTTCGTCAATTCGTCGCCGGCGCGATAAGCCGCAAGTATTTCGGAAAACCCGAAATTGCCGCTAAGCTCCGTCTTTTCGCCCGAAGCCGCTTTGGCTCTCAGCGCGCGCTTCAAGCCGCCGCAGTCGAGGTAATTCTCTATTCTCGCCGCGTCGGTCGAGCGGAGCAGCGTGTTCTGACCGATCTCGCCGGCAATCCCGTGCGCGCCGAGGTACAGCTTGTCGCCGATAAGCATCGCGCTCGCAACGCCGCTGCCGATTTGCAGGTAGCAGCAGGAAAGCTCGTCGCCCGTTATCGCTCCCGAACGCCGCTCGGCAAGTATCGCGAACTGCAAGTCGTTCCTGAGAATTATCTCCGTGCCGAAACGTTCTTTGTAGTATTCGTAAATATTGACGTTGCAATCGCGAAACGCGCCCGACAAAATTTTCCCGTGCGTTCTGGAATCGACGCGCCCTAAGTACGATATAGCTATCGCCGCGACGGGGTAATCGCCCTTGTGCCGCGCCAACATTTCCTCCACTCTGTCGGCAAGGTCGACTACGTCGTCGTCCGAAATGCCGGACCCGTAATCGAACGCGAACGAGTCCAGCTCCGCTCCGCCGAAATCTAATAGCGAAGCGCGCTGCGCGGCATAGTCGACAATCGCCACCGAGCAGTACGACGGGTTTACGCCGTACTCGATGGGCGGTCGCCCTTGCCCGGCTCGCGTGGGAGCCGCCTGCACCTTGGCGATTATTCCGCCGCTCGCGATGTCGTCCACCAGCTTCTTCGCGCCGCCGCTCGACAGATTCAGCGTTTTGCCCACGTTGAACGTCGAATCGGGCTTGTTCCTCAACAGGTTTATGATTAGCTTCGTGTTCTTTCTTCTTATAGAAGTGTGTTTTCTCGCAAGCTCGGTCGTATTGTTCATCTCTCCTCCATCAAGCAAATAACACCGCCTACCAAAATCGCCGCATTCGCGATATTATTTTTACTTAGTGAAAAAATATATTATAATTATAACCGGCTTGCGGTCGTTTGTCAATAGGTTTTTATAAATTTCGGATTTTAAATTGTCGGCGTCGGTTTTCACGCACGAAAGAAGCCGCCGCACGGGCGGCGACTTCTTTATCTTTACGGGTAAAACGTCTTTAATTTATAATCGGCTTATAATCAGCCGTTTATCATTTTTACGGAATTGTCGGGCAATACTAATCGGGTTCTACCGGGGCGAGCTTAACAGCATAGATATATTGCCAACGGGAGGAACGTCGTTTTCGTCTAACGATTTTTGTTTTAAATTTCTCGTCAAATCGAAATTTTGCGGAATGAAAGCAATCCGGCGATTATCGTTATCCGCAAATTCGTTTCGCGTTTCGGCAAATAAATAGCAGAGATTTTTCGCAAAGTATTGCTTATAATACAAGCGCTCCGTTTGCATATCCGTGAAAAACCCGTCGGGAGTTTCTGCGGTTTTTATAAATTCGCAGTACGCGTTGCTCGCAAAATTATATCTGATTTCAAGGACGGATAGCGGCAACCCGTCGGAATTTACAAAATATCCGTTGCTCGTCATATCCAACATAATCCATTTGTTCAATTCGGAATCGAATATTTCGACGACGACGTGATTGTCGGTATCATAAGGCGAATACGGCATTAACCACACCCTACGCGCGTAAATTCCCACAGAAAGACAGCACTCTTGCAAAATCTTCGATTTGTTGAGGCAATTTATCCCGTTGTCCGGTTTGTCAAGGCAATACTCCAATAAATCTACCGCGTTACAGTCGATATTGTTTTTAAAATCGCCGTTATGGGTGATTCGCGGAGCAAAATAACTTAGAAGATTCGTCGCTCTTCCAAAATCGCTCCCCTGCCCTGCAATCTTTTCCAAACCGTACTTTTCTTTCAGAATCGAAAACTGCGGACAATCAAAACTATAAATCATTCTCGCGTTCGCTCCGTTTGCAAAATCACGATTATTAAACAGAATGCCTTTATAAATACTCAATAATTCTTCCCAATACTCTTTTAGTTCGACGTTATTCATAAATACTCCGAGAAAAAGCGTTCACACATATACTACCATAAACCGACTCCGTTTTCAAGCATATAATATCCGAAAAACCGGTAAATGTTTGAGAATATAAATCCCGAATAACATTGCCGACACTGCGAAAGCTAAGGAACTAACGCTTCGCGCCACTCGCGAATTCCTGTTTTTTGTAACTTCAATTTTTTTGCGCAATGGCTTTAACGCGGCTTTATCATAAAGCGAGATGGCGGTTGCCGGCATTACGGCAACCTTTGGAACTAACGCTTCGCGTTGGTTCGCGAACTTATTTTTGCAAAATTGCAAAAATAAGTTCGTCCCTCGCTTTCGACGCACGAAAAAAGGATGACCGAAGTCATCCTTTTTTCGTGGCGGAGAAAGCGAGATTCGAACTCGCGCTACAGTTTATCACCGTACTAACCCCTTAGCAGGGGGTCCCCTTATAGCCTCTTGGGTATTTCTCCGCGAAAATCGAGGCTACGTGAAGTGCGATAGCTTTACTATTATATCGTAAGCGCAGATGTTTGTCAACGATTTGAGCGAAAATTCCGAAGTTAAGTTATTTATCGCTCGGCAGAAATGCGCAGAGGCATTGGCGCAAGAGGCTATTCCTTGTCGCCGCCGAGGTAGATTTCCTTCAGTTTATTTACGTCCACCTTGCCAACGAGCGTTTTGGGAAATTCGGAAACATAGAATACTTTTTTGGGTGCGGCATAAACGGAAAGCCGTGAGGCGATAAATTCGGTCAGCTCTTCGGTAAGCCTTTCCTTGTCCTCATCGTCAAGTTGCTCGGTCGTCGTGACGAACAGCACCACCGAGTCGCCCGTGCGCGCGTCGGTTTTCGCCGCGGCGCAGGCTTCCTTTACCTCGGGCATTTCGTCCATCACCAGCTTTTCTATTTCGGACGGGAAAACGGTCACGCCGTTGACTTTCGCGATGCGCTTTATTCTCGAGCGGAAGAACACGAAGCCGTCCTTGTCGACGGAGCCGACGTCGCCGCTACGGACGAATTTGTCGCCGTCATACTCGAAGAACGCGGCGTTCGTCGCTTCCTCGTCGTCGAGGTAGCCCGTCATCAGCACGTCGCCCGACACGCAAAGCTCGCCCTCTTCGCCCGGCGGCAGCATTTTTTCGCCGTCGAACGCGGCAATCTTCACGCCGCCTACCGCCTTGCCCACGCTGCCGTCGCGGTGAGCCGCGTCGGTATTGACCGAGCAAACGGTGACGGTTTCGGTCAGTCCGTAGCCCTCGTACAGCCTTGCCTTGGAACCGTACTTTTCCATGCGCTCGTTAAACTCCTTTAGCAGACTTTTCGGCACATAATCGCCGCCTACGAACGCCACGCAAAGGTTTTTCAGTTTGTCGCCAGAAAAGTCCTCCTGAGCAAGCAGAGCTTTATACAGCACGGGAACGCCGATAAGGTAATTTACTTTATTCTGCTCGATGAGCTTAATCGTGTCGGCAGTGTGGAACTTGGGCATCAGTGCGTCGGTGCCGCCATAGCATAACATCGCGTGAATACCCATCGCAAGTCCGAAGCCGTGGAACATCGGCAGCACCGCCAGCATGCTTCCGCCGTGGAATTCGGTTATGCCTAAGATACCGAAGCTCTGGTCGGTGAGCGCGTTTATCGCTCTCGAGGAGAGCACTATCGTTTTGGGATGACCGCCCGTGCCGCCCGAATGGAGGTAAACCGCAGGGGCTTCGGCGTCGCGGAACGCCGCGATTTTCGGCGAGCCGCTTTTGACCGCTTCCGAGTACAGCGTGACCGTAGGCTGCTTTTTAATCGCGCCCAAAGTCGACATCGTGCGGAGCGTGTAGACGGATTTGCGGATAAAGCCGAGGTAATGCGCCGGCGAGCACACCAGCGTGGGGTACTCGTCGACGAGCCCCGGGTACTTCGGTGCGGAAAAATCGGGAATGACGAGCATTTTGCTCTTCACTTCCGTCATGTATTCGCTAAGCCTTGCTTCGGGTGCGAGCGGATGCACCATGTGCGCCACCGCGCCGATTGCCGACAGCGCGTAGAAGCAGATTACGCATTGCGGAATATTGGGCATGCACAGCGTGACCGCGTCGCCCTCCCCTATGCCGCTGCCGCGAAACCAGCCTGCAACCGCATCTATATCGGCAAGCATTGTCCCGTAATCGATTTTCGCGCCCATAAACGTGAGCGCAACGTCGTTTTTATGCTCGCTCGCGGTAGCCTTGACCGCCAGATATAACGTTCTGTTTTTATCGTTCACTTGTTTTCCTCCGTTCTCTCTAGAAAACCGACAAACCGTTGCACATTCCCATAATCATGATGACGCCTGCAATCGCCGGCTGATGCAACAGGTAAACCCACAGTGTATTGCGCCCCACCGCGCATATTCCCTTGTTCCAGCTGCCGTCGAGCCCGGGAAGGAGCGATTTTCGCTCTGGGTAGAATTTCTTGCCGATATACGCGCCCCACAGCACCACGCCCACGCACGGGAACAGCGGAAAATGGTCGGAGCCCACGCGCGTCAAGCCTATCATAGCCCTCAGCACCGTTTTCCAAGCCTCGTCGGGATTCGTCGGCATATTCACAAACGGCTGAGCGTACCACTCGATGAGAATACCTACAATGAGGAACGCCGCGCCGAACGCGAGCAGCCAGAAGTCATTTTTCAGCAGCTTGTCAATCAGAAGGTACGCGAGCGAAGCGAATGCCAGAAGATGGATTACGCCGAACACAATCAGCGCGTCCATGTGCGCAACCGAATCGATAGCCGCGGTTGCCGTAGATAGAATCGCGGCAAAGATAAACAGCTTGGCGCAACGCACTCCGTCGCTATGCGAAAACGTACTGCTTATTCCCGAAATGAGCAAAAACAGCGTGGCGAAAATGTAATGAAACACCTCGCGGAACGCGGAATTGTAGAAAAGTATTCCGTCCGTCATGTACCGATGCATAAACATCGGCGCTTTGAGGTAAAAATCGGTGAAAAAGCCGTCGATAATGCTGAGGTCGTACATGAAGTGGTCGAAACACATCAGCAGTATCGCCACGCCTCTCAGAAAATCGGCTTCCCAAACGCGCTTTTTCGCACCGAATAATTTGTCCGCTGTGTAACTCACCGTTCTATTTTAATATATTCTCCCGTATTTGTCGAGTAAATAAACCGCTAAGCCGCGATTTGCGTCAATTAAGCTCGCCTTTTTGAATCAGCGGCAGGAGCTCGCAGGTCGCGTCTATCACGTTTTTCGCGCCGCATTCGATGAGAAAATCGCGGTCGCGGAAGCCCCAGGTCACCGCTACGCACTTAAGCCCCGAGTTTTCGGCGGTTTTGAGGTCGACTTCGCTGTCGCCGACGTAAACGGCTTCGTCCTTGCTTACGCCCAGATTTTTCAACGCCAGCAGCACGCCGTCGGGGGCAGGCTTGGTCTTTATTCCGTTACCCTCGCCCACCGCGAAGTCCACCAGCCCGTTAAACGTTATGTTTTTCAGCTGCTGCACCGCCGCGTCGTACTTGTTAGACACGATTGCGGACTTGAGTCCTGCGGCGCGCACTGCCTTCAGCATGTCGATTACGCCGTCGTAGGGGCGCGTGTTGTCATCCTTGTGCACGTCGTAGTACGCCTTGAAAACGCTGAGGCACTCGTCCGTCATGTCTTTTTTGTCCTCGGGCAGCGATTTTTCCACTAGCACGCGCACGCCGCTACCAAGAAAGCCGCGCACTTCGCGGCGGTCACGGTGCGGAAAACCGAACTTGTCCATCGTATAATTAACGCTCAGCCACAAATCGTCGAGCGTGTCGAGAAGCGTACCGTCGAGGTCGAATACTATCGCTTTTACTTGCATGATTACTCCTTGTACGTCTTGTACGTCGCAACGTTTGTCGCGCCGCCGCACTAAGTATATCAAAACGTCGGTGATTCGGTCAAGCGCACGGGCAAGAATACCGATATTTTATCAAACTTACGCATTACGGCTTGCTTTTTATCCGCAAAGCCGCTATAATAGCGGTACCGCTTATGCTAAGGAGTTATCTTTATGGGAATGCGAGAGAAGCTGTTGACCGGCGAGCTGTACGCCTGCGACGACGATTCGGTTGCCGCCGAGCAGGCAACCTGGCTGGAAAAAGTGTACGAATACAATATGACGCGCCCTCCGAGCCCGAAAAACGCAAGGCGATGCTGAAAAGCATGTTCGCGCACCTCGGCAAGAGCTGCTACATCGAGCCGCCATTCCACGCGAATTGGGGCGGAAAAAACGTGAGCTTCGGCGACTACGTTTACGCGAACTTCAATCTGACGCTCGTGGACGACGGCGTTATCACCGTGGGCGATTACACGATGTTCGGTCCGGGCGTGACCGTCGCCACCGCCGGACACCCCGTGCTTCCCGAGCTCCGCGAGAAAATCTATCAGTACAATATGCCCGTGCACATCGGCAGAAACTGCTGGCTGGGCGCGCACGTCGTAGTGCTCCCCGGCGTGACCATCGGCGATAACACCGTGGTGGGCGCAGGCAGCATAGTCACGCGCGACCTTCCCCCGAACGTCGTCGCCGTCGGCAACCCCTGCCGCGTGCTTCGCGAGATAAACGAGCACGACCGCGAATATTACTTCAAGGATAGAAAGATAAGCCCCGAAGATTTGAAATAAGCTCGGTTAAAACAAGCGAAAAAAGCGACGATTTGCCGTCGCTTTTTTCTATTCTCCGATAGGGTTGGTTCAGCCATCGCCAGTAACCTTAAAAACAGCCTTTTTCGCGCTTTCGCTCGTTGGGTTAATAGGCATGCGCCCGATACGCCGCCAGCGAGCCACCGCACGAAACCGTCGAAAAATCCCGGTCTTAAGGCGCGAAGCGTTTTTACGACAACAAAGGCGAGATCCGCAAAAATTACCGGTGATAGTTAAACTAACCCGATAAAGATTTTTTTAAGCTCTCTCATCGTTTCGTCCGTCGGCACGTCAAACTTCTTCGGCAGCATGCCGAGCGCACGATACTTGTTTTCTCCGAGGCGATGATACGGCAATAATTCCACGGGTGCGCCGCCGTTTTCGTCAAGAAAATCCCGGATTTTTCGCATATCCTCCGCCGTTGCGTTTATTGATGGAATAACCGGTATTCTTACGATTACCGCTTTCCCCGATGAAAGCAACCGTTTCAGATTATCTAAGATTCTCTCGTTACTCGCTCCCGTATAACGCCTGTGTTTTTCGTTGTCAAGCGTTTTTATGTCGTACAGAAACAAATCGACGTAAGGCATTACCGTTTCAAAGCACTTCCACGGAACATTGCCGGCGGTATCGACCGCGACATGCACCGAGTTTTCGCCGCAGCGTTTGGCAAGGCTCGCGACGTCGTCCGGGCAAAGCATACTCTCGCCGCCGGAGAACGTAACGCCGCCACCGCTTTGGTCGTAGAACGGCTTGTCCTTGATGACGATTTTTACGATTTCGTCCTCTTCAAGTTCGAAACCCGAGACGCGTAACGCGCCGACGGGGCAAACAATCTCGCATTTGCCGCAAAACGCGCACTTGGCGTAATCGACGTTGCCTTTGCTTATCGCGCCGAAAGGACACGCCGCGTCGCAAGCCGCGCACGAAATGCACTTCTCCGCGTAATGGAAAATATGCTTGTCACCCGATTGACTTTCCGGGTTGTGACACCACTCGCAGCGAAGGTTGCAGCCGCGAAAGAACACCGTAGTGCGCACCCCCGGTCCGTCGACGAACGAGCCGCGCTGAATATCGAAAAGTTTAATCGCACTCATAGTTCTTTCGTCGTTCGTGCGATTACGTTGTCCTGAATTTCTCTGCCGAGTTCGACAAACACTCCCGAAAAACCCGAAACGCGCACCTTCATGTCGGGATAGTTTTCGGGGTGCGACTGCGCGTCCAACAACGTTTCCGACGACGTATAGTTGAATTGCAGTTGCAGTCCGCCCTGTTTGAAATATGCCGCCGCAGCATCCACGAGTTTCTCGAAACTTTCGTCGTTTTCGACGATTTTCTTGTCGAGCGTCACATTGCAGACGAACGGACCTGCCATAACCGAGCGCCGCGACACCTTTGCCGCGGAGTTTAAGAGCGCGGTCAAGCCTTCCCGATCCTTTCCGCCCGATTGTCCCATGCCTACGCCGAACGAATCCCCCGAATGTCTGCCGTCGGGCGTAGCCGGCGTCAACGCCCCGAAATACGCATAGTGCGGATTGTACCCTGCCATCGTTCCGATAAGTATATGCTCGCCGAAGTTAAGCCGCTCGTTTTTCGTAAGATTTTCTAAAACGTCGCACAACCTTAACGCTATATCGTCGGGCAAATCGTCGTCGTTGCCGAAAAACCTTCCCTTTCTCAATATCGTGCGGCGAAGCGATTCCGCGTTCCTCCAATCTGTACGAAGCGCGTCGATGAGCTCTTTCATCGTCACGACTCTGTCGTCGTACACGAATTGCTTGATTACGGCAAGCGAGTCGACTACGTTCACAAACCCCATGACGTCTATACCGCCGATTTTGATTCTGCAACCTCCTTTCGTCGGCGAAAGCGCGTTTTCGACGCAACCGTCGAACACGACTGCTCCCAGCACGTTTTCATCGCGTGCGCGCATTGCGTTAAAACGTCGGCTAATGTCGAGTATCTCCGTAAAATCAGCCGCAAAATTATTTTCGTAAAGAACGAAAAATTCGTCGAAACTATCGCATCTTATCGCTATTTCTTCGTCGTCGTAAAGCGTTTTTATCAGCGAGCGCGCAATATTGACAGTGCTTCCGCCCATCCACAACGTTCCGGGAAACGCAGGTTCGTTGCACCCGACTATCACATATCTGCTCGCCTCGGCGCGTCTGATGCTGATTTCGGATAACGCGGCAATGCGCGATTTATCGCCGGCAAACGCGATACGCTTGTACGGGTCGCGGCGTTCCGCGTCCATTGTGAATCGCAATATCTCGCGCGGCGTTTTGTCCGAAACGCGCAGACTGAGTTCCGGACAGTGTATCGGCAGTTCCATAAGGCTTTCTATCAACAGCCGTGAAAAATCGTTAAACACGTCGTTGCCGTTTTCATCGGCGCCTCCGACTACGAAATGACATTCGCCGCCCTTTTTATGATTCGGATTCGATTTCGGCGTGTGCGCCTGAATCAGTATAAACAATTCCTGCACGAGGCTTTTCGCCTGCTCGCGCGTTATTTTTCCGCAAGACAAATCGCGAAAATAGTACGGCGAAAGCAATCTGTCGAGCGCGCCCAATCCGTCGGGCTGAACGGTGAAGCAAAAATACACCGTTTCTATCGCTTCATAAAAGTTCGAAGCTCCGCGACGCGGTACGTTTCTCATTACCTTCGCCGCGCTTATCAGCTCCGCTCTGCGCGTTTCGTTCGTTTCCGTTTCCGCCGCAGCGGCTATAACGTCCGCGCACTTTTCCGCCCTCGCGATAAGCGCCCGGCACACGTTTTCCACCGCAGCCAGATAATCCGTCTTTTCGCGGTTGGCAGCGTGCGCCGCCTTTGCCGACGTTATATCAGACAACACGCCGTCTATGCCGCGCGTTATCATCTTTTCATAATCGGGCGCGGAATGCTGCCACTCGAACGTGCATATTTTATCCACGGGGTTAAGATAAAACGCCGAAAACGCTTCTCTGAATGCCGGGTGTCCGGTACGATGAAACAAATCCGCAGGCACGCTTTCGTCGAATCGAAATTGTCCGAACAACTTTTCTCCCGGATATATCGCCACCGACTGCGCCGCGATGTATTCGCACAAGCGTTTGGATATTTCCAGCGGAATCGGCAGCCCTTTATCCATCGGATCGTAGTCAATCCGCACGATTTCGGGATAAATCTTCTCGTCTTCCATAACGGCAACGATGCCGCGCACCTCGTCTGTCATAATCGTCTTCTCCTTTATCGCCATTTTACCACTGTTTTTCCTCGGACGCAATACACAAAACGTTTAATTTATACTTATCGATACAAATTATTTGACAAATAAAGGCGAATGTCGTAATATCTTTATCGTGAAAACCATTATGACAAACAGTGAAATAAACGTTACAAAAATACATACCGTGATTCTGATAGACAATCGCAGTCTGCCTGAAAAAGCGGAATTTAACCCGAATTTGCCGCATAACGAACTGATTTTTGTGCTGGACGGGCAAAGCGACATCAAATTCGGCGACAAATCGTTTTCGGAAAAATCTGATTATGTTCGATTTTTACCAAAAGGAAATAATCGCGAATATAAGGTCGAACGGCTTGCCGAGGGCTGTTGTATAGATATATTTTTCGATACAGATATTCCGTTCGATTACGAAGCGTTTTGCTTAAAATCTCCGCATCGGGACAAAATGCGGTCGTTGTTTATTCGAGCGGAAGCCGCCTGGCGCAAAAAGCGACGCGGCTATTATCACGTCGTCATGCTGTGTCTGTACGGCATAATTTCGCTACTCGAAAAAGAACCCGAATACGTCGGGAAAAAAGCGGATAGAATAACTCCGGGCATAGATTACCTCGAAAACAATTTTCTCAAGACCGTCAATCTGGAAGACTGTGCCGCTTTATGCAACATGAGTTACACATATTTCAAAAAACTTTTCACCGCGCGTTTTGCAGTTTCGCCCAAATCGTATCTCATAGGGCTCAGAATAAGACACGCAATCGACCTTCTCTCTTCCGGTCTGTACACCGTAGGCGAAGTCGCGCTCCTTTGCGGATATAAAAACGAATTCTATTTCAGCAGAGCGTTCACTTCTTACACCGGCTACAATCCTAGTAAAATCTGCGCAAAAAAGTAATTACTCTATAATAAAACAGTAGCCTTACCCGCTGCCGCAGGTAAGGCTACTCCGTTAAAACCAAACTATCCGCAAAAATACGAAATTAAATCTTGCCGGATTACAGACTGTCCGAAAGCGATTTCTCACTCCAGAGTTTTAAGCGAGTCGTTCATGTCGATTTTTTTGATTTTCGGGAACAGCAGGAGGAATACCAGCGCGACGAACGCGAGCGTAACTCCTGCGGTGATAAGGTACGAATACCACTTTATCATCGTAACGCTGCCGAAGTCCAGGTACTCGAACAAGAACCAGCACAGTCCGAAGCCCAGCGGCAAGCCGAGGATTACGCCGAACAGCGCCATAATCGCGACTTCGCGGTAGATGTATCCCGCAACCTCGCCGTAATAGTACCCGAGCACCTCGAGCGTGGCGATTTCGCGCTTTCTTTCGCCGATGTTAAGGTTGGTCAGGTTGTAGACGACGAGCACGGCGAGCGCCGCAGCGAACAGTATCACGACGAACGAAATCAGCTCGAACGTGTCCGCAAAACCGGCTATCTTCGTCGCGTCGGGGTTAAGCGACACGTCGCGCAGTCCGAAGCCTGCGAGCACCAGCGCGGTGGAACCGGCGACGGAGATTACGGTCATCAGAAGATGGCGGACGTAGCGGAAGATATTGCGGTAGGTCGACTTGTAGCGGAACGACATTCGCTTCCAAATAAAGGGAACGTGCTCGAGGAAAACCTTTTTGCCGGGCTTTGGCGCGCGCGGACGCAATAGTTCCGCAGGCTTCGAGCGCAGGCAGTTTGCAATCGAATATGCGGTGACGGCTATTACCGCCGCCGTCATTATCACGGCGAAAATCACGCCCTCCTCGAAGTGCAGTCCCATCGCAAGCTCGGGGAAGAAGAATGTCGCGTTGAACGCCGGAAAAATGGCTATCGGCAGCACCCACGAGCCCAAAAAGATGCCCAGAAGCGCGCCTATCAGGCAGCAGATGAGCGCGAATCCGACATACTTCATCGCGATAAGCCCGTTGCCGTAACCGAGCGTGCGGTAACAGGCAATCACGGGACGCTCCTCTTCTATGAGCCGCGTCATGGTGGTCAGCACCACCAGCGCCACGACTGCGATGAAGAACGCCGGAAAAATCAGGCTGATTACGTCTATTTTCTTGGCGTAATTATCGGTGAGCGCGAGGCTGTAGCTCTCCTTTTCGGTGAGCACCGCCACTTTGTCCTCGCCGAACGCGTCCTCGATTTTCGATTTCGCGGCGGCGGTTGCGGCGGCGTACTCGTCGGTGAAAACTCCCGTTCCCGACAGCCCCGACAGTCTGACGTAGACGTCGGTTACGGGCGGCTCGAGCTCGATGACCGCGCCGAGCTCGGGAATAACGTAGGGTATCTTTACGGGGAAAACCGCGGTGTTTATATAAACTATCAATTCCAGCGGATTTTCGTCGACGTCCGGCTCCTCTATCTTGGTGAAGTTAAGCGGATTTGCGACGCTCGCCGTGACTTTCGCCGTCTTTTTCTCGCCGAACAGCGTGAGAGTGAGCTCGTCGCCTATGGCTACGGGCGTTTTGGTATTGTTTTGGTAGCGGTCGATTGCGATTTCGCCGTTCTTTTCGGGCAAGGCTCCGTCCTCGAGCGTTATCGGATTGACGGCTAAATCGAATTTCGGCAGCAGGTAAACTCGCGCGTTGTACTCCTTGCCGCCGCCGTCCGTCACCTTGATTGTTTCGGTCGACGTAGTGTCAAACGCGGAAAACGCGACTGCTTCCTCTACGCCCTCGATGTTTTTAAGCTTGGCTATTTCGTCGTTGTCCTCGCTCGTCGAAAAGCCCGTTTCCGACTTGCACTTGACAATTAAATTCGCGCCGCCGCGCCGCAGAAACTCGTCGGAAATCGTGTCCTTGTATATCGGCGAAAGCGCGCCGAGACCCGCGACGAACGCCACGCCCAGAAAGACGACGGCGGTTATCGCGATAAACCTCGCAAAATTACTCTTTATCGTGCGGAACACGGTTTTTGAAAACGTCTTTTTCATTACCACTCAATCTCCGCGACGGGTTTGGGCTCGGCGTTGATTTCCACTCTGTCCGCCTTGCCGTTCTTGATATAAATCACCTTGTCCGCCATGTCCTTGAGCGCGGCGTTGTGAGTGACTATTATGACCGTCTTGTTTTCTTCCCTGCACATGTCCTGAAGCAGCTGCAAAATCCTCTTGCCCGTTTCGTAGTCGAGCGCGCCCGTGGGCTCGTCGCAAAGAAGCAGTCGCGGATTTTTCGCCACGGCGCGCGCAATGGATACGCGCTGTTGTTCGCCGCCCGAGAGCTGAGCCGGGAAATTGTTCATGCGTTCGCGAAGTCCCACGCGCTCCATTACGTCCTCGGGGCGTTTGGCTTCGGGGCAAAGCTCGACCGCTAGCTCGATGTTCTCTATCGCGGTAAGATTGGGCATAAGGTTATAGAACTGAAACACAAAGCCCACCTTTGTCCTGCGGTACCGCGTCAGTTCCCTTGCCGACATTCCCGTAAGGTTTTCGCCGTCGATGACGAGCTCGCCGCTCGTGACCCCGTCCATGCCGCCCATAAGGTTCAAAAGCGTGGTCTTGCCGGCGCCGCTGGGACCTAAGATTACCACAAACTCGCCCTCGTTCACCTCGAAGCTGAGGTTGTCGACGGCGCGCACCTCGCCCACTCCGCTCTTGTATACCTTGCTCACGTTGCTCGCAACTATGATTGCTTTTTCGCTCATGGCTTGTCCTCCGTGCCCTAAGGTTGTTTTTCACATCAATTATACCCGAAAGTTTATGCCATTGTCAACACTTAGCGGCAAAAGTAATGCCGCCTAAAAATAAAAATTTCGCGAAAATTATACGTTTTCACGGAATTTTTCAGACAATCCACCAATATTATAGTTACTTCAACTCTCTTAAAAAATTTTCAAACGCCGCTTTTTGCCTCGCCGTCAGCGAATCGATCGACAATCTGTCGTATTTTCCGTCGACGCTGAAAAAGTCCCGTAAAGTAATGCCGAGCGCGTCGCACAAATATCCCAGATATTCAACCGTGGGACACTTTCTTCCGGCTTCTATGTCGCTGATGTATGTAGGCGAAATTCCCGCCAAATTTGCCAAAGCGTTTTTCGTCAACTTTTTCTCTTCCCGCAATACCGTTACTCTTGCGCCGACTTCTTTTGCCGGCATTGCTTTCACCTCTTATAAACTATAGTTATAGTATAGAGGACTTTCGATTATTATAATTAAACTATTGTATTGACAATGCAACACTATGGTGCTATAATATGTAAACAATAGCATAAACATTTAACTAATATGAAAATAAGAGGCGATTGTGATGAAAAAGGATAAAGGCACATCAATAGAAACATATTTATTTTTATTCTCTTTAACACTATTGATTTTAACGGTTATTGCAATGATTGTTATGAGATTACTGAATGCTTATTTTACCGAAAACATAGTTGATATATTACCTGAAAAAGCAAGTCGGTTTCTTCATTTTTCAGCAATATGGAGTACTATCGAATTACCTCTGTTCGGAGTACTCACTATACTCGCGTTTTTAACTTATGACATCAGAATACGTTTTAACGAAACAAAGAAAACGAAGCAATATTTCCGACACAAAAAATAATTCCACACAAGGAGAATAATCGTTGACAAGCGAAGCCAAAAACGATACTGATAAGAAAACGGAATCGATAAGAAAGTTTTTACTTGACATTGACTGCCTGAACGCACTTAATCCATGGAAATACGGCGTTAATTTTTTTGAAATTTCGGGCATTATAAGCAAAGAAATCAAGCATAGCAAAGTTCTGGCATGGTTATTCGACGCAAACGGCAATCACGGTATGTCGGATAATATTATACGAAAATTTCTTCAACGCGTAATTGCCGATAACGTTTGTGAAATAAATGACGATAACATTACCGACGTAATCGACATATCTTTAATGGATTTTTCGTCGTTTACTGTTAAAACCGAATACCGGAACATAGATATTTTGCTGGTTTCCGAACGCGAACGCACCGTTATCGTAATAGAAAATAAAGTTTACGCCGGGGAACGCACGGACGGCAGCGACGGCGGTCAATTAAAAAAATATTCCGATATTATCGCCTGCGAATACTCGGGATATCGCAAAATGTTCGTATTCCTCACTCGCGAAGGCGACGCGCCGTCAGATTTTCGCAACTGGTATTCGGCTGATTATTCAATGATAGCGGATATAGCGGAACAAATTTTATCGGAATACGAAAACATACAAACGGACGTAAAAATCATCGTTTTACATTACGTAAAAACGTTAAGGAGAAATCTGATAGTGGACAAACGACTTCAGGAAATTTGTAAAGAAATCTATAATAAACACAGAGAGGCACTTGACCTTATTTACGACAATCGCCCGGATAACGTTTCCGAAATCGCGGAAACCGCGTCTGCCCTTATCGTCGAAAACGGGAGCGCACTGGGGCTGAAAATCCTTGACGACATTAGTACAAAAAAACGCGTTCGTTTTACTTCCGATTTTATAAACGCTTACGTTCCTGAAACCGACGATACTTCGTTCGGGTGGCACACCGGTCACGGTTTTTTATACGATCTGGAATGTAAAGACGTTTGGATAGGATTCAGCGCATACGTTCTTAACGATAGCGACGATGTTTGTAACAAAATTTACGAATTTACGCAAGACAAGTATAAACGTTACGGCATTAAACGTTCGACTAAGTTGTACCGTCAAACCGTCGCGTTTCGATATACATTGCTCGTCAAAGACGAAATTGCGGCTTATGACGACGTTTTTTCCGACAAAAATGTTAAAAGAAAGTTGGAAAACGAAATAAATCTGCTCATTAAAAAAATTGCCGAATTTGAAAGCGATCTGAAAAACTTTTTATAGAATTTGATATTACTAAAGCGCGCGATTTTTTTTGTCGCGCGCTTTTTAAGGCTGATTACTTGTTCCGTGTCGGGGATTCCACGCGCTCGGGTTCCCTCGCGCTCTGAATGACGGGAAAAGTGCGTTTGATTAACAATCCCTCAGTCGCTACGCGACAGCTCCCTTTACGCAAGGAAGCCTTTTTTAAAGTTACATTTAAAATAAAACGATACCTTTGCGTTTTACCTCGTCATTCAGAGGAGCAACGGCATTGTTTTAAGCAAAAAAACAATGCCGTTGCGACGTGGAATCCCATACTGTGAGAGTTCTATTTATCCTTATAAAATTTCCTTTACTCTGTCCCGTGTTACGCTTTTCTTATCCACACGAGCATGTCGGACGAGCCGCGATTGGCGAACGCGAAGTAGGGAATAAACTTGATGCGGACGGACTCGTAACCAGACTTGTCGGCGGTGAAGTACAGGGCTTTTTGCGCCTTGTCTTTGAGTCCGTCGACGGTTATCGAGTAGAAGCCGTGAAAGTCTTTTTCGAGCGTTGCACCCTCGGCTGCCACCGGAGAAACGGACAGTCTGCCCAGCCTCTCGCCGTTGTCCGCACCCTCGACGCAGTACACCAGCGGACCGTAGGTAAGCGCGATTTTGCCGTTGTCGGCGGAAACAAGCGGATTTGCCGCGACGAACACGGGCTTTATGTTAAAGTCGAGCTCGAGCGTGAACGACTTGCATACCATAAACTCGGCGTAACCGTCCTTAATGGTGACGGCGGCTTCCTTGCCGTCGAGCCGAGCCGAAACCTTTTCGCTCCACTCGGGCACGCGGACGGAAATCTTTTTCGCCGCATAATCCTTTGAAGAAACGGTCGCTTTGCCGTCAATCGCGTAGTTTTCGGCGATTTCGATTGTGCCGAGCGCGGTCTTTGCCACCGACGAAACGTACTGCTCGACGGTGATTTCGCCGTTGTCGACGGCAAGGATTACGTCGGCGAGCTCGCCGAAAATACGGTTGATATTGGGCGGACAGCACGAACAGCCGAACACCTCCAGCCTCTCGGTAATGGGCAGGCGTTCGCGCTTGTACTCGGGCACGGCAACCTCGCGGCCATGCTCGTGAAGAGCGATTTCCAGCGGATTCTCGTAGAAGAACGCTTTGCCGGCAAGGTCGGTGGAAGAAAGCAGCGAATTGTACATCACGCGCTCGACGAGCGCGCCGAACTTCGCGTCCTTTTTCATCTCGCGCATGCGGAGCGCAAAGAGAATAAATGCGATTGCGCAGCAGCTCTCCGAGTATGCCGTGGGATTGGGAAGGTCATACGGCACGGTAAAACTCTCGGTGCGGAAGGTCGAGCCCACGCCGCCCGTAATGTACATTTTGCGGTTTACGATGTCGTCGAACACCGCGTCGAGATTGGCGTAAAGCTTCTCGTCTTTCTCCTCCATCGCCAGATCGGCAACGCCGCTGTAAAGGTAAAGCGCGCGCACGCTGTGACCGTTGGCTTCGCGAAGGTGATAAATATCCACGTCGTCCTGCGCGCCGTAGGGGTTGTTGTCGTAAATCGTTTTCTCACCGCACAATCCGCGATTGACGAGGAAGAATTTAGCCATGTCGAAGTATTTTTTGTTGCCCGTATGACGATAAAGCTTCATGAGCGCAAGCTCGATTTCCTCATGACCGGGCGTAGTGAAGCTCGCCGTCTTTTCCTCGATAAACGCGCGGTAAATGCAGTCGCAGTATTTCTCCATTACTTTGAGAAATTTATCCTTACGGGTGGCGCGGTCGTAGGCTATCGCCGCTTCGATAAGGTGTCCCGCGCAGTACAGCTCGTGGTGGTTTCTGTCCTTAAAAATCTCGTCGGGCGTGATTTGCTGGTGGTAGGAATTGAGATAACCGTTGTCGCGCTGAGCCGCCGCCATGCAGTCGACGAGCTCGTCGATAAACGCCTCGTTGTCCTTTTGCGACTCGCGGTCGTGCTCGATAAGGTACGCTACGCCCTCAATCCACTTCGCCGCGTCCGAATCGTAAAAATAATGCAGCTGCCTGCCGTTTTTCAGGTAGTTGAATCTCAGTGCGTCAAAGCGCGCGCTCTCCTCGAATTTGTTTCTGACAGCCGCTATCGACACGTTTTTGTTCAACTCGTAGCGCTTCTTCCAAAATCCGTCCGTAAGCGTTACGTCGCGAAACGATACGATTTTATTGTTTTCCATATTTTCCGCTCCTTTTCGGTTGATTTTATGCTTAAAGTATATTATAATATCCTCGAATTGGCAATGAGAAAATCCCGTATAAGGTGAGAAAATCCGACTTGATTACGCTTGACGACAAAACTATCGAATACAATTACTCGGGGCTGTTCGACACCGACAAGCCCTGGATTCACGGCGCGATAACGCTGGACACCTACGAAATCATACTCGTCGCGGCAGGAAAAGTGCATATACGCGAGGGCAGCCGCGAATACGAGCTTGCGCCCGGGGAGCTAATCGTGCTTGCGCCGGGCGTCGAGCATGCCGGCACGAGGGAAAGCCGAGGGCACACGTCGTTTTATTGGCTGCACTTCTTTATGCCGAGCGGCAAGCCGTTCTTCCCCAAAACCGCCACACCGCACGGCGGCGAGCGCGCCCTCCGCGAAATCATGCACTACGCTCGCTATGACACAGGGTTAGCCGAGGTCGCGCTGATGAAGTTTTTGCTGGGGCTTTCTGCGCCCGAAAAGCGCGGAAACAAACTCGCACACGAAGTGGACGAGTATATTCGCGCAAACGCGCCTTTCCGTGTGACGGCGAAAAGCACAGCCGCGCAGTTCGGTTTTTCCGCCGATTATCTGTCGAGAATATATCGCCGCGAGTTCGGAGTAGACCTTAAAAGCGGCATTATACGGCATCAGCTCGACTACGCCGAGTCGCTATTGATAAACACCGACTACACGATAAAAGAAATAGCCGCGGCGTGCGGCTTCGAGGACGAAAACAACTTCGTCAAATTCTTCGGCTATCACGAAAACACTACCCCGTCGCTGTTCCGCAACAAGTTCTTCTATTTGCACATGAACGCAAAATAACGGTTTTTCATATATATGCGCACATTTGAATATGTGCAGTCGTGAAAGCGACGGCTTGTAGGGGCTCGCGCGAGGAAAATATCGCCGCGAGTTATCTTTTTATGGACGAAAAAATCTTTTTACGCAGCGTGCGGTCGTCGGGCAAGTCGTCGAGCTCCAGCGTGAGCATGCCCAGCCCCGCTCTTTCGGCGATACAACGCACTTTTTCGTCGCGGCGACGGCGTTCCTCGCGCTTGTGGCTGGCGTCGTTCAGCTCGATAATCAGCACGGGGCGCAGGCTGAAGCGGTCGCACAGCGCAAAATCGACGATGCGAAACAGCTCGTTGCGGTACGAACCGAAGTTTACCTTATCGACGAGCGAGGCGAGCGCTACCTGCGGAAAAATCGCGAAGTCGCCGCCGAGGCAACGCATAAGCCGCGCGTAAAGCTCGCGCTCGGGCGCGCTCATAAAGCTTTCTTTGACGGCATAGAGGTAATCCGCGTTGACGGGCTCTTCCTTTTTCTTCTGCGGAACGAGCAGCAGCGCAACCCCTAAAAGGAACAGGAGTATGCCGCCCACGCGCAGGTACATCACGGCTTGACCGCCTATCGCAAACGATAAGCCGAACAGTGTTGCTCCCAAGCCGATAATTATTAAGAAGTTAAGGTATTTCTTTTTCATTGTCGTGTGCTTTTATGAAAACGTTTCACGGAATAAGCCGTCGGCCGACCGTCGCCGTCGGTTTCATTCTGTTGCTTTTGGAAAAAGGATTAGTCCTTTTCTCCCGCAGGCATTCCACGTCGCGAATTTCGCCCCCACCGGTGGGCTCTGTTCGCTCGCTCTGAATGACGTGGGAGAACGGAAAGTGCGCGTTGGGAATTATAAATGACAGCGAGGAGCTATCCCTATTCTTGCCTTATCCCTCGGGGGAGCCGAGTATGATAAAGGTTCCACGGCGCACTTATTAAAAGCCGGTTCTATAAGACCGTTTACGCCATTAGTATGCGTCCTATATCCATAAAGTCTGCGGATAGAAAAAGCCCTCGGCAAAAGATGTCGAGGGGCTTGTTTTTAATAACGCTTGGGGAGAATAACGACCTTGCGGTTGGGGTCTTTGCCCTCGGACTTGGTTATTACCTTGTCGTTATCGGTGAGCGCGGCGTGAATAATCTTGCGGTGAGTGCTACTCATCGGCTCGAGCACTACCTTTCTGCCCGTCTTTACGCACTTTGCCGCCATGCGGTTGGCGAGGGCGACAAGCGACTGCTCGCGCTTTACGCGGTAATTGCGGCTGTCGACGTTGACGTGGACAAACTTGTCGTTGCCCTCCTCTACGGCGCGTTTTGCCAAAATCTGGAGCGCGTCAAGCACTTCGCCGCGATGTCCGATTACGGACGAATCGTCGGAAACGATGTCGATATCGATACTGCCGTGCGAGGTGTCGACTTTAAGCTCGGCGGTCACGTTCATCAGCGACAACACTTTTTCGAGGTAGTCCGTCGCAATCTTAACCTGCTCGGGGTCGACGGGGCGAACGGGAGCCTCGGGCTTTGCCGTTTCGGGCTTTATGGGCGCAGGACGCGTGTCCGCGCTCTGACGTTTCTCGAATTTCTGCGCCGCAGGCTTCGGCTCGGGCTTGTTTTCCTTTTTCGGCTCGGGCTTTACCGCCGCCTTGACCTCGGGCTTTGCCGCAGGCTTATCCTGCTTTACGGCAGGTTTCGGCTCGGGCTTTACCGCAGGCTTATCCTGCTTTACGACAGGTTTCGGCTCGGGTTTTACCGCAGGCTTTTCGGGCTTTGCGGCGACTTCCGCCACGGCTTCCTTTTCCACGGGTTTCTTTACAAAAAGATCTTCGTCATCCTCGACGGTCAGGCGCACTTTCGCTTTGCGGAAAAATCCGCCCTGCTCGAGAATTTCGACGTTGACCTCGGAAAGCGTAACTCCGAGCTCTTTCAGTCCGGCGTTAATCGCGTCGTCGATTTTCTTACCGGTTGCTTCGATTTGTTTCATATTCTTTGCCTCTTTATAGGTCGATTATTTTTTGTCGGTATCGTTGGGGTCGGGTCTGCCGTATTTCATTACGGTGGTGGTGACTTTCTTCTCCTCGGCTTTGTCGATGGCGAGCAGTATCGCGTTGGACGAAAGCTGCAAAATGAGCGAGAACGCGTAGCTCACAATCAGGTACAGCGAGAACGCGGCGGTATACGACAGCGAGAAGAAACCGATCATAATCGGCATGATGAACATCATGGTTTTCATCGTGCCGCCGCCCATCGCTTCGTTCATCTGCCCCGACTGCTTCTGCTGGCGCATCGAAAGCCACTGCGTGGCTACCGAGAACAGCACGGACAGGATGGGGAGTATCAGATAGCCGTTCGCTTTGTTGCTATCCTCGGCGAGTAGTTTACCCATGACTTTGGAGTAATCCCTTTTCATTTTTTTAAGCGTATCGTCGTCTATACCCGATTTCGCGGCGTCGGTAAAACGCTTTCCGGTATTACTTTGGAATTTGTCTAAGTCGTTAATTTCCTTTTTCCAGGGGACGTCCGGGCTCCATATATTCTTTATCCACAAAAAGCTCGTCTTGTTTTTCTGATAGTAGTCGTAAACTTCGCTCTGAGCATACTGGACTTTTTCTTCGATGATGTTGCCGTCGGCGTCGGTAAGCCCGGGAACGACTACGCCTTGTTCAATCAACGCCGCCCTCGTCGCTTCGTCGGAGCTTATTTCCGCATAGGCGGTTTCAGCCTCGTTGTAGACGTTGTACATATCGTAGTACTCTTTGAAGTTCATGTATTGGCTGACTTCGTTGAGCGCGCCGAGCAGGGAGAACATCACCGCCATTGTGATGATTGCCGGCAAGCACGAGGAAAAGTAGGAAACTCCGGCTTGCTTGTTCAGCTGCATTTGCTTTTGAGCGAGCATGTTGCGGTCGCCGGCGTACTGCTTTTGCAGCTTTTCCATCTGCGGCTTAAGCTGTTCGGTTATCTTTTGGTTTTTTCTCGCCTTATAGCGCTGATAAATGTCGAGCGGACAAAGCAAAAGCTTCAGACACACCGTGAAGAACACGACGCGCCAGCCGTAGTTGCTTATAAAATTAAAAACGTGTAACAGCAGTTTTTCCCACATCCAGCTCGGTTCTTTGATAACCGTTTCCGCTGCGGAAAACAATGCGGTGCTTAAAAAAGCCATTTCATATCTCCTTTAGGATTATCGGGGACGGGGTCGAAACCGCCTTTTTCCCACGGAACGCACCGAAGCAGTCGCTTTATGCCCATAATTACGCCTTTTATCGCCCCGAATTTCTCGATTGCCTCCAGCATATACGCCGAGCAACTCGGGTAATAAATGCAGGTCGGCGGCGTAAGCGGCGAAATGCACTTGCGGTAGAAGAGCACAAGCCCCACCATCAGCCATTTCAGCGTTATTACGTCGTAGATTATGCCCCACACGGTCTTTTTCTTGCGCTTTTTCAATCTTTTATGAGCTTAGCTCTCGTAAGACACGAGGTCATCTGACGCCTAAGCTCGCAAAAATCGAGCTTGTCCACGCCGGGCACGACTACGAAAACCGCCTGACAGGGGTAAAGCCTGTCGATAAACTCGCGCATAACGGCGCGCATGCGGCGCTTCACTTTGTTTCTCACTACCGCGTGACCTATTTTGTTGCTTACCAAAAAGCCTATGCGGACGCCGCTCTTGCTCCTCACGTAATTGAGCTTGACTTTCTTTTCGGGAGAGCGTTCGCCGTGCGCGTGAAGGTACGCGAACGAGCCTTTTTTGGTAAGTCTGTTCTGTTTGGCAAGCATTTTCCGACCGCCGTTTTTTAACGCAAAAACGCGCCCATGGTCAGCCCCGGACGCTTTTTCGGCAAGATGGACGAAAGCTCCGAAACGGACAACCTTTCGTTCGCTTGATTAACGGTTGCCGCCGAGCGGTGCCGCGGCAATATTCTTTCTGCCCTTGCGACGACGTGCGGACAGCACTCTTCTGCCGCCTGCGGTCTTCATTCTCTGACGGAAGCCGTGTACCTTAGCTCTCTTTCTCTTCTTCGGCTGGTAAGTTCTTTTCATGATTGCATCTCCTATATGTGACGTTTGCTTAATTATCGATAAGCCTTCCGAAATATTATATAAAAATCCGCGCGTTTAGTCAACTGATTTACCGTAAATCCTTGCAAATTTTGTCCGCACGGGTTATACTGAATACGTCTATTGCGGTCGGAGCGCGTTTTACGCCCCGTCCGAAAACTTAAACCCCGGGCGGAAACATATATGGATTTACAAAAAATACTCGGTTCGGTGCGCCGCGCCGTCGAAACCTATAACATGATTGAGGACGGCGACCGCGTGGGCGTTGGGCTGTCGGGCGGCAAGGATTCGCTCGTTCTCTTAAAGGCGCTTTCGGCGTACCGTCGGTTTTCGCCGGCTAAGTTCGAGCTGTTTGCCTACACGATAGACTTGGGGCTTGACGGCGCGGATTATCGGTCGCTCGTCGACTTCTGCGCGGCGGAGAACGTTCCGTACCGTATCGAACGCACCGACATCGGCAAGATTATTTTCGAGGTGCGGCGCGAGGCTCACCCCTGCTCGCTATGCTCGAAAATGCGGCGCGGCGCGCTCAACTCGCTGCTCGTCGGCGACGGCGTGAACAAGCTTGCGCTCGGACACCACGCCGACGACCTTGCAGAAACTTTCCTTTTATCGGCGTTCTACGAAGGGCGGCTGTCCACCTTTGCGCCGATAAACGCGATGGAGCGCACGGGAGTGACGCTTATCCGTCCGCTTATTCTCACCTACGAGAAGAATATCGCGGCTTACGCGAGGGCGGCGGAGCTTCCCGTCGTCAAAAATCCGTGTCCCGCCAATCACGAAACTCAGCGCGAGTACGTCAAAAACCTCATAAAGTCGGTGCAAAAGGACATTCCCATCGCAAAGGACAGGCTGGTGGCGGCGATAATAAACGCAGACAGGTACAATCTTTGGGACAAGTACCCCGTTTCCAAAGCGAGGAACGACAAATGAAAGGCTTTTATCACAGCGACATTTTCCCGGGCGGAGAAAGCCTTGTCGTCCAGCACAATTCCGACTGCGGCTGCGAAAAGCACACTCACGACTTTTTCGAGTTCGCGCTGGTTGTAAAGGGCGAAGCGGAGCATATCGTGGACGGCAAGTCCTACCGCACGCGCCCCGGCAGCGTGGTTTTCATCAATTTCGGGCAGACTCACGAGATAATTTCCGACAGTACCGAGTACTATAACGTGCTAATCACGCCCGACTATATCGGCTCGGGGCTGCGGCGCGAAACGAAAGCGGTGCGCGAGCTGTTTTCGTTCGTGTACGAGCGCGGCGACGGCGACCAATGCGTTAATTTTACGGGCGCGGACATCGCGAGAGCCACTGCTCTCGTGACCGAATTGTACCGCGAGGTGACGGAAAAACGCGAGTCGTGGGAAGCCGCGGCGAGCGACCTTCTTCATCTCTTTCTGATAATGCTGCTGCGCTACGTCCGCGTCGGCAAGGCAGCGGCAAAGCCCGACAAAACCGCCGACATACTCGCGTGGCTCCGCGAGCATTACGCCGAAAATCCGTCGCTGTCCGAGGTGAGCGAACGCTTTTACTACAACGATTCCTACTTTTCGAGAATGTTCAAGCGGTTTACCGGCGAGGGCTTTAACGCTTACGTCAACTCGCTGAAAATAAACGAGGCTACGGAGCTACTCGAAAACAGCTTGCTGTCCGTCGAGGAGATTTCCGCGCGAGTGGGTTACGCCGACGTAAAGACCTTTTACGCGCAGTTCCGTAAAGTTACCGGCACTACTCCCGGCGCGTTCCGCTCGAAAAGGTAAAAAATCACGAATATGCGGTAAAATTCAGCCGTTGAAGTTTCTGTCTTGCGGTGATATAATATCGGCGTAATACAATGTGTTGCGCCGATTTTTTACGGCGCGGTTCGGCGCATGACCGCCGATTAGAGGAGGTAAATAATGAAACTAGGGTACAGCGAGCTTCGCGACAGGATTGCCGGGTGCTGGCAAGGGAAAAACGCCGGCGGAGCGTTGGGCGCGCCGCTCGAGTGCAAGCGCGGCATGGTGAACGTCGAATGGTATCTTCAACCCGACATCGAGCGCAATCCGCCGCCAAACGACGACCTCGATTTGCAGATTGCCTGGCTGTGCGCCGTCGAGGAATACGGCTCGGGCGTTTCGGCAAATGTTCTCGCCGACTATTGGCTGACCTACGTCACGCCGAATTGGTCGGAGTACGGCATCGGCAAGTCCAATCTTCGCCGAGGTATCGCTCCTCCGCTCTCGGGGCGCGTGGGCAACTACTTCAAGGACAGTTGCGGCTGCTTTATCCGCAGCGAAATCTGGGCGTGCCTGTGCCCGGGGCTTCCCGAGCTCGCCACGCGCTTTGCCTACCTCGACGGCTGCGTGGACCACTCCGACGAGGGCGTTTACGGCGAGCTGTTTTTTGCCGCAGTCGAATCCGCAGCGTTTGTCGAGCATGATTTCGACGCGCTCATCGACGTCGGCTTGTCGTATATCCCGGAGGACTGCGCGGTGGCGAGGGCTGTCAATCTCGTGAGAAACGCTTACCGTGACGGGCTGTCCTGCGATGAAGCGCGAAAGCTGTTGTTCGGCGAGGTGCCGGGCGCGTTTTCCGCGTGCTGGCTCAAGGTCAAGGACATGGAGGGCGACGACATGGCGGACGCGCCGGTCGGTTTCGACGCGCCGAACAATATCGGCATAACGATGCTCGGCTGGCTGTACGGCGAGGGCGATTTCGGCAAAAGCATGTGCATTGCCGCAGGCTGCTGCGAGGACGCCGACTGTTCGGCAGGCACCGTCGGCGCGATTTTAGGCATAATCAAGGGCGAAAAAGGCTTGCCCAAAAAGTGGCTCGAGCCAATTGACGGCATTATCAACACCGTGTGCATCGAAAAGTCGAGCGGTTTGGCGATACCCAAAACGGTGGACGAACTCACCGACCGCGTTATGGCTTGTATTCCGAGGTTTTTGCCGAGAACAAAGCTCGATATGACCGACGAAACCGAGCGGTATTCGGTGCTTTGCGCGGACGAGCTTTGTGCCGACAACGACGAATGGCTGCCCCACTCCGACCGCGACCCGGGCAAACGCCGCTTCACCGCCGAGGAGCTTGTCGCCATGACGGGCTGCACGCAGTTCTTCACTTTCGATACGTTCAAGGCGACAGTCACGCTCGAGCGCGAGCCGTTTATCGCCGAGGGCGAAACGCTTACCCTCAAAGTGCGCGTCATCGATTCGGGCATACTGAAAATGCAGCAATGGGTGAACGGCAACGTCTACGTTTCCTCGGGACTCGTCGTCGAACGCGGCGCCCACTTCTCCACACAGATGCACAACGCGCGCGAGGCTCACGCCGAAGCCGAAATAGTCGTCCGCGCCGAAAACATGACCTCGCCCGAAGCGGACTTGCTCATCGATTTGTCGCTAGGCTCTCGCCACGACTATGGCGTCGCGAAAATCAAACTGTTCGCCCAGTAAAGCTCAGCATAAGAAAAGCGATTTATCGGTCGCGACCGTCTTGTCTTTCGGCAAGACGGTTTTATTTTGTAAAATCCCGGCAACATTTTTCCGAAAATGTATTGCAAATTCCTCGAAAATATTATATACTACTGTAAATACATTCGGAGGGCGGTATGGAAACTTTACAGGAGAGAATCGAGCGCAAAATCGAGAAAAAACGTACTCTTATACGCGTGGCGAGAGGGCTGGAAAAGGCTGACCTCGCGATTAAAAACGCGAAGTACCTTAACGTGTTTTCCGACTCGTGGGAAACGGGCGACATTGCGGTTTCGGGCGGACTTATCGCAGGAATCGGCGGCGAATACCACGGCAAAACCGAAATCGACGCCGGCGGCAGACACGTCATACCCGGGCTTATCGACGCGCACATTCACCTCGAGAGCGCGATAGTCGAGCCGTGCGAGTTCGCGCGCATCGCGCTTACTCACGGCACCACCACGGTGGTTGCCGACCCTCACGAGATTGCAAACGTCATGGGTACCGACGGAATACGCTATATGATGCAGGCAACCGACGACATCGGCATGGACGTTATGCTGATGCTCCCCTCCTGCGTGCCGGCTACGCCCATGGACGAGAGCGCGATGCCGCTTTACTACCGCGACATCGACGAGTTCTATTCGCACCCGAGAGTGCTGGGGCTCGCCGAAATGATGAATTATGTGGGCGTTCTCGCCGGCGACGAAACCGTGCTGGACAAGATTCTCGCGGCTCAGAGCCACCACAAGAAAATCGACGGGCACGCGCCGGGGCTTTCGGGGCGCGACCTCGACGGCTATATCGCCGCAGGCGTTTACTCCGACCACGAGTGCGATACTCTCGAAAACGCTATGGAAAAGCTTAAAAAGGGGCAGTTCGTGATGATTCGCGAGGGCACGGCGGCGCAAAACCTCAAGGCGCTGATGCCGCTGATTTCGCCGTCTACCTATTCTCGCTGCATGTTCGCCACCGACGACAAGCACCCGAGCGACTTGCTCGAGCGCGGACACATAGATTACGTCGTGCGCGAATGTCTGCACGCCGGTCTCGACCCGATTATGACGCTGAAAGTCGCCACGCACAACGCCGCGAGGTACTTCCTCATGAATAACAAGGGCGCAATCGCCGGCGGCTACGTCGCCGACCTCATTATTCTCGACGACCTCCGCTCGTTCGCCATAAATCGCGTAATCAAGCGCGGCCGCACGGCGTTCGAGGCAGGTAAGCCGATTTCTAAACGCGAGCCGAAAATCGACGCCGAGCTCGCCAAAAAGGCTTACTCGTCGATGAATTGCCGACCCGTGACTGCGGAAAACCTCGTTTGCGGCAGAAAGGCGCTTATCGGACTTATTCCGCACGAAATCGTGACCGACGACCTCGGATTTGCCGACGCGCCGAGCGCTAAGGACGATATTCTTAAGGTTGCGGTTGTCGAGCGCCACCACAACAGCGGTCACATCGGGCTCGGGTACATCAAGGGCTACGGTTTGAAAAAGGGCGCGGTTGCGACTTCCGTCGCGCACGACTCGCATAATATTATCGCCGTGGGCGCGACCGACGAGGACATCGCCGCCGCAATCAATGCGGTCATCGCGGCAAAGGGCGGTATCTTCGTTACCGACGGCAAGCGCACGCGCGGCTTGGCTCTGCCCGTTGCCGGGCTGATTTCCGACAAGTCCACCGAGGAAACCAACGCCGAGCTCGAAGCCGTCAAGGACTTTGCCTACTCGCTGGGCGTCAGCCGCGACATCGACCCGTTTATGACGCTGTCGTTCCTCAGCCTGCCCGTCATTCCCAAAGTCAAAATCACCACGCGCGGCGTGTTCGACGTGGTGAAGTGGCAATACAAAGAGTAACCGGTGTGGGACGGTAATTCGTCCCATAAACCCCGAATTTTTAAGTAGCAGTGGCGTAATTGCCCCTATCCCACCCTAAATTTTAAGCGGAAGAATATTCCTTCCCCACTAACCCGAATTAAAAAGTAGCGTTATTTTTGCGTAAGCAGGTAATGCTATTTTTTTTCTTTTTAACTATAATTGTGGTAGAAAAGTTAGTCTTAATAGTGAAACGGTAGTTATAGTCGTAAGTAGAGATACTACTTTTTTCAGGTGACGAAAAAAGTAGCAAAAAAGTCATTGGGGGACACTTGCGGCTGTGTCCCCCTAAACCCCTCGCAACGCTTTTAAGGTCGGGAACAAGGTATATCTTGTGTACCGCGTGACAAATGCTAATTTAATTAAGGTTGTAACAAGGTATAGCAACCACACCGCGTGACAACCGCAGATATGGTGGAAAATTGAATTAAAAACAAACGCGCACTCTCCGTTTTCCCCGTCATTCAGAGGAGCGAACAGAGCCCTCTCACATTGGCGATGTTCGCGACGTGGAATCCAAGACATGGAACAAGTAATCTAACCTTTTAAAGCCTCCTTTGTGTAAAGGGAGGTGGCACGCGTTAGCGTGACGGAGGGATTGTAAAAAAACAACGCGCAGCTTCCGTTTTCTGCCGTCATCCTGAGTGCGCGGCTTTCCGCGCGCGTGAGGACCCCCGACATGGAACGTATAATTGACTTTATAAAAAGGGTCAAAAACTTTTTTCTAGCATGGGATTATTACGGTCGCGGAAAGCCGCTCCCTCATAATGACGTTGTAAAACAAAAGCGGCTTGTTAAATCTAAATTAAAACGAGCACTCTCCGTTTTCAACGTCATTCAGAGGAGCGAACAGAGCCCTCTCACATGGGCGATGTTCGCGACGTGGAATCCCAGACATGGAGCGAAAATTCGACCATTTAAAGCCTCCTTTGTGTAAAGGGAGGTGGCACGCGTTAGCGTGACGGAAGGATTGTTAAAAATAAACGTACACTCTCCGTCTAAAACGAAATCTACACGTTTATTTTAACTAAACATTTAACGGCTCACACTTTCACAAAGTTTTCCTCTACTTACTCTTATATCCCCAAACGACAGTAGCGGTGCAATTGCCTTTCCAAGCCTCCGACCACCCGTCGGGCTTATTGCTTTCTTCACACTTGCAGTAAATGGTTTTAAGACTGCTGCAATTAGAGAACGTACTTTCTCCGATACTAGTTACGCTAGCAGGTATCTCTATGCTCGTTAAGCTAGTGCAACCATAGAACGCATAATCTCCGATACTCGTTACGGGTTTGCCGTTATAAGTCGACGGAATAATAACTTCAATTGCAGTTCCGTTATAATCCGATACCATATAAGTATCGTCATCTAGCAATTCATATTTTAGCCCTTCGGTCGGCGGCTTTTCGGGGTTGTTGTTATCGTCGGTATCATCCTGCTTGCCCGAATCTGTATTTGCTACCTCTATTTCAAAAACAATGTTCGGCGTGTTCCCCATTCTCTTTAGCGTCCAAATTTCGTTATTGTAAGGGTTGCTGACCGTGTAATCTACGGATTGAAACTCTGAGAACATCAAGCCGTAGTTGAAATAATCAGGTTCGTTTACTATTTCGCCGGTTGAACGCCACTTTATTGTCAGTTTCACGAAAATGCCGCCGACTATTTTATTACCATCGAGTGCAGGCGTAAAAGTATAAAAGTTTCGGTTGACGACAATATTGACGGTTTGTTCTTTATCAAGAATAACGCACTCGAACTCGGCTGAAAAAATTTCGTCCGGAATGAAAAATCTCGAAGCGTTGGCAATGCACTTGTCGCCGTACAGCGCGATAATGCCGTTTAAGTCCGCTTCCGTTCCCATTCTGTCCTTTTCTGTTTGTCCGCCACCGTTCCCCGTGTCGCCGCCGGGAGTGACTACGGTCGAATTACCGTTATTACCGCCGTTGCCGTCGACGCTCGTTTCACCGCAGGCAGTGGAGACAAACGCGCACACCAACGCGAGCAGTACGCATACTAGTTTTCTCATTGCTCTCTCCTATTTTTATTTTCGGCAAATCTGCCTTTACGAACATTATACGGAACATTTTGTTCCGCGTCAAGTATTTTGGAACGGAATGTTCTAAACTCTATATATATGAACAAATTTGCGGAAAGACTGAATTATTTGAGGGAGCAAAACGGAATATCGAGGCGGCAGCTCGCCGAACGGCTGAACGTTTCCGTAAGGCTTATAAGTTATTGGGAGAACGGACAGCGCGAATGCGATTTCGACACTCTGTTGCGTTTGTCGGATATTTTCGACGCGAGCGTCGATTATCTTTTGGGAAAAACGGAATACTGAAACGCTTAAAGCGTTTATAATATATAAAACATATCGTAGCGCTCGCGCGGCGACACAGGCGCAAAAAAGCAACCGATATTCCACGGTTGCTTTTTGCATTGCTTATATTGTGGTGTGCGGACGACTTACTTCTCGTCCTTGTTCTTTTCGGCAAGCTTTTCTTCTTCGGCTTTGCGCTGGTAGTAATTCTTGTAGCCGACATTCTGGTTGTCGCCCTGGTCCCACTTCTTGCCGCCGACGGCAACGAAGCCGAGGAGCAGCGCAACGGTGACGACGACCGCGATGATGGGTATGACGAGGTTCTGTTTATCTTCAATCGCGAGTTCTCCGATCATCGACAGCACCGCGACGAGGACAAAGCCTGCGCCGAAATAGATATTCAGCTTTTTAAGCGGACCTGCGTTCTTCCCGAAAAGACCGCGGAAAATGAACGCGAGTCCGAACACGCCTGCGATAATGGTGATTGCCCAGCCGAGCGTGAACCACCCCATAGCGTCTTTGGTGCCGGGAATGACGGACAGCAGCCACATGACTGCCACCACGACCGCGACGAGTCCCAGCGCGAATCTGAACATAAATTTCTTGCTCATTGTTTAATCCTCCTATCTTAAAACAATCGTATGCGAAACGGCGGTAATTTCGTCGCCGTCCGCGAGCACTATCGTATCTCCGTGGTGAAATTCGCGGACAAAGCCGCCCACGCGCACGTTAAACGCTTCCGCGCCGTCCGCGCCTGCAAGCACGGTGTACTGCCCGGGCAAAAGTTCGCCGTCCTTTTCGGCTTTGACGGTTTTGCCGACGGCGAGCACAAAATCGCCCTCGCGATGCGAAACCTTTTTCACCGAAGGCTCTTCGGCGTAGCGCACGCCGTCGACGACCTTGATTTTCTCTTCTTTTTCCTCTTCTTTCTGCACGGGCGCGGACTTGGCTTTTTTGGCAATCACGAGTATCGCGACCGCAAACGCCAGCAGAACCGCCGCCACGACCAGCAGCACGACGGACAGAATCATCGTCGTTTCAGCCATAAACAAAACGTTTTTCATAATTTTCTCCTTTGCTCAGCCGCTGACGGCTAAGCCGCATGACCTGCGGCGGCTAACCGCCCAGATACTTGTACAAAAAGTACAGCCCGACTATCGCCGCGATGCCGATGAGCACGGCTATGCCCACCCGAAGCGGCGAAACGGGGGTTTTGCCCGTCACCTTGCCGTTGAAGCCGTTGACGAAAAAGTTGTAGATTTTCGCTTTCCAGCTGCAATGCCCGACGTACACGGGGAGCAGCAGGTACTTGTAGGTAATGTCGTTGCACTCGACGGAAACGTTGAACGACGACACTATGTCGTAGTCGTAACCGGCGAGTATCGAAGCCTTGACCTTGTTGTAAATCAGGCTTTTCGCCTCGTCCCAGCACTTCAAGCCGTCTTTCGTGAACTGATTGGCGGTGAAGCCGCTGAGGTATTCCTGCGAGTACTCCATGCTGTTATTGGTATCGAACGGCTGCATTTTGTCGAGCGACTTCTGCGCGATTGCAGTCGAAGCCTGAATCAGAATGTCGTCGAAGAACATGTCGTAGTCGCCGCCGATGTCGAAATATTTGACGTAACGCTCGCGCACCGTCTTGCCGTTTACCTGTTTGGTCTTGTAGTAGTACTTGCCGAGCACTCCCGAATACCGCGAATGCGTGGCGGTGTCGAAGGAAAAAGCCGGGTTATACACGCCCTTTACGTCCTCGGGGTTTGCGCTCTTTTTGAATTTGCGCGGCGCGAACAGTTTTTTCTTCGCCCACTTCTTCACGTTGTCGCAAGCCTCTTCTTTGCCGAGTCTGAACGGCACTACGGCATTGGGCTTTACTCCAGACAGCTCGTCGGTTTCCACGATGTTGGTGGTGCCGCAGAACGGGCACTGCTTGGCAATCTCGCGCTTGTCGAGTACCTCTTTCGCGCCGCAGTTTTCGCAGCGGAAAACGTGCGTTTCGTCCGACCAGTTGTTGTTCTCGTTCAGCAGCCGCTCGAAAGCCATTTCCTCGCTTCCGCGCTCCTTAATCGCCTGCTTCGTGCCGCAATGCTCGCAGTACAAGCACCCGTCTTCGGGGTCGAAAACCATGTTCGCTCCGCAAGCCGGGCACTTGGTAACGGTGGTATCGTTCTCTATTTCGCTACGGCTGTATTCGTTTTCCTCGTCGTAGGGATTTACGTTATTCTCGCTCATCTGAGTTCTTGTCCGAAAGCCCTTTTGAAATTAAAGCTTGTTGCCGCACTCGGGGCAGAACTTTGC
>DQGD01000001.1:107493-188231 GCA_003533505.1 Clostridiales bacterium
CACTCGGGGCAGAACTTTGCGCCCTTCTTGACCGCTGCGCCGCACTTCGGGCACACCTCGCCCATGGTAGCGCCGCACTCGGAGCAGAACTTTGCGCCCTTCTTGACCGCCGCGCCGCACTTCGGGCAGGTTTCCTTTTCCTCGGTAGTTTTTTGCGCTGCGGCGTTCGCGTTAGCCGCGTACATGCCTCCGAACATATTGCCCATGCCGAAGCCCATGCCGGCTCCCATCGCGGTGCCTGCCATGCCGGGATTCTTTGCCGCCTCTTTAAGCGCGTCTGCCTGCGCCATTGCCATATAGGTATCCATATTGCCGCGCATCATGCCGAGCGAAGTGTTTTTGTCGAGCGCTTCCTCGAGCTCCTTGGGCAGCGAGAAATTCTCGAACACGAGCTTGGTGAGCTCAAGTCCGATATTATTGAACGAGGGCTGCATCGACTCGCGCACCTTTTCGCCCAGCTCGATGAGGTTGCCTGCCATGTCAAGCACGGAAATCTTGCTCTCGCCTATCGCGTCGCTGATGCCGGTGACGACTATGCTTTTCAGCCAATCGGTGATTTCCTGCGTCTTGAACGACGAGTTGGTGCCCGAAAGCTCCTGCATGAACACGAACGGGTCTTTTACCCTGAACGCGTAGGAACCGTAACCGCGCACGCGCACCGCGCCGTAATCCTTGTCGCGGATGATAATCGGGTTAGCCGTGCCCCATTTGAGGTTGGTGAACTGCTTGGTGCTGACGAAGTACACGTCCGAGCGGAAGGGGTTCTGGAAACCGTACTTCCAGCTCATGAGCGTCGTTATGATAGGTATCGAGTCGGTGTCGAGCTTGTAAAAGCCGGGCAGAAAGACGTCCGCCATTTTGCCCTTGTGCGCGAAAATCGCCGCCTGCGAATCGCGGACGGTGAGCACCGAGCCCTTGCTGATATAGTCGTTCTTCATGTCGACTTTGTAGACGATAGTGTTTTTACTGTCGTCCGTCCATTCGATGTTCTTTAAAAGTCCCATTTTTTACCTCGCTTGTATTTGAAAAGCCGCTTTTTCGCAGGCTTTCTCCCTTTTATGTCTATATTATACAATAACCTTTCGTCCGTTGTCAACGTCGATAAGATTAGAATATGATTAAACCTTGACTCCGCGGCTGCGAAATCAAGGTTTTTCGGTTATTTCCTTATGCGTATCGATTAAATCTCGTCCCTTTTTCTTATGGCGGTGAGCTTCAGACCGTCGACGGCGATTTTCGCGATGCGCGCGGTGCGCTTGTCCGAGCCGGCGACGTTCGTGCCCCAATTCCTGCCGTGATAGACGCAGTACCATTCGCCCTTGTACTCTATCATGCTGTTGTGCCCCGTGCCTTCCTCCCACTCGTTCTTGCGGATGAGCGGCGCGTAGACGTCGGGCGACGGGTATTTCGTAAACTTGACCTTTGTCAAATCGTTCTCGGGCGTTTCGGCGGTTGCGTAGCCTAAGTAATAGTACTCGTTCTCATAGCAGTTGCCGCTGTAGACGAGGAAGTGGCGGTCGCCGATACGGAAATAGAACGCACCCTCGAGCGTGTGCCAATGCTGACCTTTTCTGAAACGGTCACGCTGAAAAATCTCCTCGTCGAGCGTGGGACGGACGACGGCTACGGGCTTGCCCTCCATGGTGAAAGGGTCCGTCATTCTGTCCACGACGATATACGTCCCGACGCGTTCGGCTTCGTAGTCGTTGGTCGAATAGAACATGAACAGCCCGGCTTCGTTTTTGACGACGTGCGAGTCGATTGCAAACGGCTCGATTATCTTTTTCGCGTCCGTGAACGGTCCTTCGGGGCTGTCGGCGGTGAAAACGTACATCGTCTGGAGGTGCGTGTCCGTTTCGTCCTCGTTCATGCACGAAACGTACATGTAGTACTTCCCGTCAATCTCGATGACGGACGGTGCCCAGAATTCCTTTTTGCCCGGTATCGCGGCGCAAATTCCTAAACTCTCCCATTTGCCGAAGAGGTCGTCCGCGCGGTACAGCGCGACGCCCTTTCTGCCCGTGGCGTAGACGTAAAATTTACCGTTCGCCTCGAAAATAAACGGGTCCGCCTGACTTTCGTTTTTAATGTCTATGAGTTTCATTATTCTATCCCTCGCTCTTTTGGGTTATATATGTATTTTAGCATTTATTCCGCCCTGCCGTCAACCGAAAAAGCGTCGGTTATGCTTCGGCGCGAAAAATCGCGAACGGGCTCGGGTTTTGTCATAACCGCCGCGCCCTGTACATAAGAATAAAGTACCAAGGCTGCGCGCGGCAACCTCCTGCGTTTGCCTCGCCGAAGCCAAATAATATAAGGAAGCGGTGCAATGAAAGAAAGCATTATTAAAAGAACGCTTACCGAAGCCGAATATATTTTAAACACGAAAGCTACCGTGCGCGACTGCGCGAAAAAGTTCGACGTGAGCAAGAGCACGGTGCACAAGGACGTTTCCGAAAGACTGAAATACATAGACGCTTCGCTCTACTGCAGAGTCAAGCGCGTGCTGGAATTCAATCTTTCCGAGCGGCACCTGCGCGGCGGCAACGCCACAAAGGAGAAATACCTGAAGCTGCACGGAAGCATTTAGCCGAAAGCAAAAAATCGACACCGATCGTGCCGATTTTTTATTTATTCTATAATGTCCGAAAATAAGCCGTCAGTCTTTTTTCGGCTGACCGTAGTAGGCGTTTTTGCCGTGCTTGCGGAGAAAATGCTTGTCGAGCAAAAAGTCGTCGGCGCGCTGTACGTCGGGGTTGATAAGCTCGGTAAGCAGCGCCATTTTCGCCACTTCCTCCAATACCACCGCGTTTTTAACCGATTGCTCCGCGTTTTCGCCGAAAGTGAACGCGCCGTGGGACTTGACGAGCACCGCCGGCGTTTCCAGCGGATTGCAGCCCTCGAGGCTCTCGATAATCGCAAAGCCGGTGTTCTGCTCGTACTCGCCGTTTACCTCTTCCTCGGTGAGCGCGCGGACGCACGGAATGTCGCCGTAGAAGCAGTCGGCGTGCGTGGTGCCGTAGAACGGAACGTCCCTGCCTGCCTGTGCGAACGACGTGGCGTAGGTCGAGTGGGTGTGCGTGATTCCGCCTATTTCCTCGAACGCGCGGTAAAGCTCGACGTGCGTGGGCGTGTCGGACGACGGGCGAAGATTGCCCTCGACTACCTCTCCGTTGAGGTCGACGACAACCATATCTTTTATCGTCATGGTATCGTAGGGCACTCCCGAGGGCTTGATGACGACCAGCCCCGACTCGCGGTCGATTTCGCTCACGTTGCCCCAATTCAGCATGACGAGTCCTCTGCTCACGAGCGATTTATTTGCTTGTAATACTCTGAATTTGACGTCCTCTAGCATCGGTTTTCTCCGCGTTGAGATTTAATTTATAAGATTATATACTACGTCGGCGCGTCGTGTCAATGCTTTATGCGTAATTTCTGCGCCGCAATCGGGTAAAATAGCCGTTTCACGCCCCTGTTTCGTGAGTTTCTGGCGTTTTGTCCGCGCTTTTCGCCCTCGTCCGACGATAAATTATGACGTAGTAGGCAATCACGAGGTAAATCGTCGCGCCCAGCCATGCCAAAGGAGTCGACGCGCAAACGCCGAGATAGCCCCACCATTTAACGAACAGCAGCACGGCGATAAAGCGCATAGCGACTTCGGTGACGCCTGCGATAATCGTGAGCACGCTGCAACCCATGCCCTGAAGCGTGTTGCGGTACAAATTCACGGTGCCGAGTATAAAATAGAACGCCGCCTGAAAGACGAGGTAGGTTTTAGAATAGTAAAGCATTTCGTCGGTGGGCGATTCGATAAACAGCTTCAGCAGCAACTCGTTGAACGCGAGCACGAGCGCAAGCCCCGCCGCCGAAAATATGAGGTCGACGAGTAGCCCTGCCCTCACGCCCTGTCTTATGCGGTCGTGCCTGCCGGCGCCGTAGTTCTGCCCTGCATAAGTCGCCATTGCCGTGCCGAGCGCGGCGAGCGATTGGTTGGCGAGGTTGTCGATTTTGAAAGCCGCCGAGCAAGCCGCCACCGCCACGTCGCCGAAGCCGTTGAGCGCAGTCTGTTGCGCCATTACGCCGATTGCGGTTATGGAAAATTGCAGCGCCATGGGAAGCCCTACCCACAGCTCCTTTACCGAAACTCTGCCTATTCCCTTAAAGTCCTTTTTGCCTATTCTCAGCTGCGGATATTTAATCAGCATGTAGATAAGGCAGGCTATGCCGGAAATTACCTGACTGACGACGGTCGCCCAGCCTGCTCCGGCTACGCCCATGTGAAAGACGAGAATGAACAAAAAGTCGAGTCCGACGTTGAGCGCCGAAGTAATGATGAGGAACACGAGCGGCGTCCGCGAGTCGCCCACCGCGCGCAGTATGGACGCGAGTATGTTGTAAAACACCGTGGCGAACATGCCGATAAACAGCGAAATAAGGTAGTCGTAGGCATAACCGATGACCGATTCGGGCGTGTTCATCAGTCGAAGAAGCGGCATCGCGCACAGACAGCTGACGGCCGTGAGCAGCGCGGTAAGAAGTACGCACAGCACGAACGCCGCCGCGACGCTGCGCTTTACGCCGCTCTCGTCGTTTCCTCCGAAATATTGGCTGGTGATTATCGCAAAGCCTGCGGTCAGCCCCTGCGCGAAGCCGAAAATAAGAAACGTAAGCGGTCCCGTCACTCCAACGCCGCCAAGTGCCAATTCGCCCAGCGTTCTGCCCACTATCACCGCGTCGACCATGCTGTAAAGCTGCTGAAAAACGTTGCCGACGAATATCGGCAAAAGAAATTTCAGTATCAGCTTGAGCGGCTTGCCCTCGGTGAGCGAATTAACCATAAAAAAGACCTTTTTCTCGCGTGATTTTGACTAGTGATATTATACTACCGCGCGCGTAAAACGCAAGCGTTTGAGTGAAATTTGTTTATGAAATTATTGTGAAACGCAGGCTTCATCGGCGGCAAAAGAAAAACGCGGCGATTACTCGCCGCGCAATCCGTATTGCGTGTCCGTTTCAGTTCTCCGCCGCAGCCTGCGCGCGGACCTTTTCAAATTCGTCGAGAACGGTTTTTTTCAGCATTTCGCGCGTTTCCGTGTTGAGCGGATGCACGATGTCCTTATACTCGCCGTCGGGCGTTTTTTTGCTGGGCATTGCGATAAAGAAGTCGTCGGTGCCCTCGAGAATCTTCACGTCGTGGACGACAAAGCAATCGTCGATGGTAACCGACGCCACGGCTTTAAGTTTGCCCTCATCCTTCTTGACCAGTCTTACGCGTACTTCGCTGATGTTCATTTTGAGTCCCCTTTTGATTTAGCGATTTTCATAGGTTGTCCCTATCAATTTAGTTATATTTTACTATAACAATCGGATTTTTGCAAGTATTTTACGCAATTTTTTTATATTCAGAGCATAAAAACCCGATTTTTTGCAAGAAATCGCATAGAAAACCGCCGATTACGCACAATAACCGCGTTATGAAATGCGTTAAATGCGGAAAAACCATTACTCCCGACGTCGCGCGGCGCTGCCATAGCTGCGGCTCGGACTACTGCGACGAGTGCGCGGCGAAAGCGATTTTATGCGATTGCCGCGGCGAGCTCGGCTATTATTCGTAACGGATACGGGCGGTTGCCGTTACTCCTCCACGTGCGGCAAGTTACTTTTTAAGGTTGATGATGAGGACGTTGACGTCGGAGGGGGTTACGCCCGAAATGCGCGAAGCCTGCCCTATCGACAGCGGCTTGACCCGATTCAGCTTTTCGGCGGCTTCGAGTCTTAGTCCGCTTATCTCGCGGTAGTCGGTATCGGGGCTGAGAGAGGCGTTTTCCAGCCGTTTCTGCTCGGCGCGAGCCTTTTCCGCGCGCGCGAGGTAACCCTCGTACTTTATCTCGATGAACGCTTGTTCGGTGGCGGCGGAGTCGATACCGTCGAACGCGTGCAGGTATTCGTTGAGAATCCTCGGCGTTGCGAACGCGCGGCGAGCGACGGAAGCGAGCGTCAATCCGGACTTCGGAAGCGGCTCGCCGTATGCCTCGAACAGCGGCTGCAATTCGAGCGGCGTATACGATTTGTTCATTTGCTCCCGGGCTTTAACCAGCTCGGCGAGCTTTTTTTCGTATGCTTTGCGGCGTTTTTTCGTGACCAAACCCACCTTTTCGCCTATCGGAGTGAGACGGAGGTCGGCGTTGTCCTGCCGAAGCGACAGTCGGAACTCTGCTCGCGAGGTCATCATGCGGTAGGGCTCGTCGGTGCCCACCGTCACGAGGTCGTCGATAAGCACGCCGATATACGAGTTGTCGCGCGTGAGCACCATCGGTTCGCGGTTTCTAAGGTACAGCGCGCCGTTTATGCCGGCGACTATGCCCTGCGCGGCGGCTTCTTCATAGCCGCTGGTGCCGTTTATTTGCCCGGCAAAAAACAAGCCCTTGTACTTTTTGTGCATCAGCGTGGGGTAAAGCTCGAGCGGATTTATGCAGTCGTATTCTATCGCGTAGGCGTCGCGCATGATTTCGACGTGCTCGAAGCCGCGGATACTGCGGTACATATCGTTCTGCACGAAAGCCGGCAGCGACGTGGAAATGCCCTGAACGTACATTTCCTCGGTGCCGTCGCCCTCGGGCTCGAGGAAGAATTGGTGACGGGACTTGTCGGCGAAGCGCACGATTTTGTCCTCGATTGACGGGCAGTACCTCGCCCCCGTGCCGTGAATAAGCCCCGAATACTTGGGCGACAGCGACAGATTGTCGCGAATAACCGCATGCGTATCCTCGTTTGTGTAACCGAGATAGCAACGGCGTTTCTTGGCGTTGACCTTTTTGCTCAGCGCGGAGAACGAGTAAATATCGTCGTCGCCCTCCTGCACCTCGAGCGCGGAAAAATCCACGGTGCTGCCCTTGATTCTCGCCGGCGTACCCGTCTTGAATCTGCGGAGTTCGATACCCATGCCGCGGAGACTGTCCGACAGGTGATTGGCACGGTTGAAGCACACGGGTCCCTTGTCCTCCATCACGTCGCCCACAATAATCGTCGACTTTAAGTACACGCCGCAGGCGAGCACCACGACGGGCGCGAGGTAAGTCATTTTGTACACGGTGCGGACACCCGTAACCCTGTCGCCGTCGTAAAGGATTTCGGCGGCTTCGCCCTGACGAAGGTGCAGCCGAGGCTGGCGCTCGAGCGTGCGTTTCATGTACTCGTGGTATTTATACTTATCTACCTGCGCGCGCAGCGACTGCACCGCCGCGCCCTTGCTTCTGTTGAGCATTCTCAGTTGCGTGAGCGTTTTGTCGGCGGCAACGCCCATTTCGCCGCCGAGCGCGTCCACCTCGCGGACGAGGTGACCTTTTGCCGTACCGCCGATGCTGGGGTTGCAGGCAAGATAGCCCACGTTGTCGAGCGTAATCGACAGCACGAGCGTACTGAGCCCCATACGAGCAAGGGCGAGCCCTGCCTCTACTCCGGCATGACCCGCTCCCACTACTATTGCGTCGTAATTAACCGTATCGTTCATACTTTAGTTGTAATTCTAGCCGCGAACGTTGTTCCACTGCGTGCTGACGTAGGCGTCGCGGTCGCCGAAGTCGCGCATCGTTCCGCACCTGGCTATCGTAGTCGCCGAGGGAAACAGCATGTCCAGGTACATTTCTCTCCAGCCTTCCGCCGCGCCAGCGCCTATCGTCGCGTCGGCGGAATACTCGGCGTAAAGCGCGTCGTAAGCGGCGGTCACGGGGCTGATTGCGCCGGCGTACTCGCTGTTCTTCATCGCCACGTCCTTGGTGCAGACGTATTCGAGGAAGTAGTTAGCCGCCTCGGTATTCTTGGCGTACTTGGAAATCACGAAGCAGTCGAGGTAAATGTTGCCGCCCTCTTTGGGCACCGCGTACCAGATGTTACGGTTGCCGTCGTGCTCGTTTCCGTCGTCGTCCTCATAGTCGTTCATGATGTAACCGGCGTCGCACGACCACATCAGCGCGACCTCGACGTCGGTGTTACCCGAAGCCATGTTGAACTTCAAGTCCTCGCCGCCCCACAGCGCGGAATTCTGCTTCATCGCCTTCAATTCTTCTACCGCGCCCTCGATTGCGCCTTCGGTGAAGTCGCCGTAAATCGATTGCAGCTTTGCCTTATAGTCATCGCCGTAATTCGTAAAGCCGTCGGAAGCCGCGGCGAGCTCGTCGCGCTTGTTCCAGATTGCCGCGGAAGTGATTGCCTCGCGCAGCGAATCTTTGTTCGCGCTCTTGCCCTTGTATTCGTCGGTGAAGATTGCCGACCAGCTGTCGATGTGCTTGCCGGTCTTTTGATAGTCGTACATGATGCCGAAAGTGCCGTACATATAGGGCACGGAGTATTCGAGAGTCGGGTCGGAAACCTTGGCGAGCGTGACATACTCGGGCTTAATCACCTTTTCCGCGTCCACTTTTTCCTTGTCGACTTTGAGCAGCAAGTCCTTTTTAATCAGCTGCTCGACGGCGTAGTCGGAAGGCATCAGCAAGTCGTAGTCGGCGTTGTCGCGCTCGACGGCGGTGATAATCTCCTCCACCGTGTCGAAAGTCGTGACCACCACGTCCACGCTCTTGCCCGTCTTTTCTTTGTAAAACTCCTTGAAACCGTCGAAAATATCCTCATCGACGTACTCGCCGGGAACGTACATTTTCAGCTGTTCCTCGCGCGAGCCGCAGCCCGTGAGCATAACGCACGGCATAACCATCACCAGCGCGCACAAAAGCGCAACGATTTTTTTCATAGCTTTTTCTCCTTGTACTAAAATTTTCGCTAATGTAGCGCGATTTCTCTCGCTACCGCGTTTTTTCGATTTTCTTAGCCTTGTTTCTTAGCCTTGCTCTTTTTCACTATATTGACGATAATCAGCACGGCGAGCACGGACACGAACAGTATCGTCGACAGCGCGCGGATTGCAGGGTCGAGGTTTCGCCTCAGACTTGCGTAGACATAGGTCGACACGGTATTCACGCCGTTGGTGCCCTTGTTGAGGTTGGTGACGACGAAATCGTCGAGCGACAGCGTGAACGCGAGCGCAAAGCCCGAAATCATGCCGCCCACGAGCTGGGGAACGATTACCGTAAACAGCGTGCGCATCGGTCCCGCGCCGAGGTCGAGCCCGGCTTCGTAAAGATTGGGGTTGAGCTGCGCCAGCCTGGGACTTACGGTGAGTATGACGTAGGGAGTGGTCATTACGGTGTGCGCGACTATCAGCCAGCCCACGCCGCGCTGAAGCGGAAGCTTCAATACGTCGCGGAGGAATATCGACAAGAGGAAGAAACCTACCGCCGTGACGATTTCGGCGTTTACCACCGTTATCTGCGAAACGAAGTTGACGGCTTTTTTGCCGCGCTTCATATAATACAGCCCCACCGAAGTGAGCGTGCCGATTACTGTCGCGAGCAGCGCGGAAACAAGCCCGATTATCAGCGTGTTTATCGTCGCCGACATCAGCTGTTTGTTGGTGAACAGCCGCGCGTACAGCGAGAACGTGAACGTGCCGAAGCTGTTGCCGATATTCTTCTCGGACGAGAACGAATACACGATAATCAGCGCGATAGGCATGTAGATTACGACGAGCACCAGAATAAGGAATATCCAGCGGAGCGCCAGAGAGAGTTTTTTGTTCATTGCGCTTCCCCTCCTTTCGCGCCGGGTTTAGCCTTGGGCGTGCGGCGCGTCGCGATACCGCTGATAAACATCGACAGGAACACGAGAAGCAACAGCACGAACGACAGCGCGGAGCCCACTCCCCATGTGCTGGTGGTGGTAAACAGCCCGTTGATTTTGCCGCCGATAACGTTCGAAGTGGCGTTGCCCATCATGCCGGTGATTGCGTAAGCGCTGAACACGGGCATGAAAACCATGGTGATGCCGCTGACTATGCCGCCCGAGGACAGCGGAAGCGTTACCTTGACGAAAGTGACGAAGCCGTTGCCGCCGAGGTCTGCGCTCGCTTCGGCATAGCTTTTATCCATGTCGGTGAGCACCGTGTAGATGGGCAGCAGCATGAACGGGAAAAAGTCGTACACCATGCCGAATATCATCGAAAAGAAGCCGTTGCTTATTCCGAAAAGGTACAGAAGCGATTTCAGCGCGATTACTCTCAGCACGAAGTTCATCCACATAGGGATTATGAACAGCAGCGCGAGCACTGCGTAGCGGTTGAACGGCGCGCTCGCCAGAATCATTGCCGTGGGATAGGCAACGACGAGGCAGATGACCGTCGTCAGCGCGGCTATGCCTATAGTTTTGAGTAGCAGCATAAGGTTGCCGCTGCCGGGCGAAAACACCTCGGCGAAATTGGCGAAAGTAAAGCTGCCGTCCGCTCCGATGAACGCGTAAACGAGCACCAGAATAAGCGGAAAAACCACGAATATCGCGCAGATTACCACATAGGGAAGCGCGAAAAACGCCGGACGGAAGCTATGCGTTTTCTTCATTCTCGTTCTCCTCCGCAGCGTTTTCCTCGTCGGATTTTTCCTCGTCGCTCTCTTCCGTGACGGGCTCGACGGTTATCTTCGAGGAGTCCACCTTCACGCCCACGCGGTCGTCCATATCCCATTCGTCGGCGGTGTCGGTGTAAAAGTCCTCGTCGGTGTCGGTGTAGACCTGCACCTGATAGTAGGTGCCCTTGTAAAGCGTCTGCGTGACGTTGGCGCCCACGGTGCCGTCGTCCTCGTCGTCGAGAAGCTCCACCGCGTCGAACGGCACTGTGACCTTGACGGGCGTGCCCTTTTCGAGGTTATCCTTGTTGTCGAACTCGAACGTACCGCCGCAGAAGTCGACGGTGTTCTCGCCGCTGATTTCGCCGCGGAATTCGTTCACGGTGCGGCGTTTCTTCATGATGTGTATGCCGTCGGGCTTGATGCCGAGCCGTACTTTTTGCCCGGGCTTTGCCTCGGACGTGGACTGCACGGTGAACTCGTAGCCGTTGGACTCGATTTCCATTTCGTACCAGGTGCCCTTGAACACGGCGGAGAGCACCGTACCCTCGAGCTGACCTTTCTCCGAGCCCTCGGGGTAAATCTTGATGTCCTCGGGGCGCACCACGAGGTCGACGGGCTCGTTTTTGTCGAAGCCCTTGTCCTCGCACTCGAAGCCCGTGCCGAGGAACTTGACGAGCTTGTCCTTGACCATTATGCCGGAGAGAATGTTGCTCTCGCCTATAAAGTCGGCGACGAAAGCGTTTGCCGGCTCGTCGTAAATCTTCTTGGGCGCGCCGATTTGCTGGATTTCACCGTCGCTCATGACGACTACCGCGTCGGACATGGTGAGCGCTTCTTCCTGGTCGTGGGTGACGTACACGAAAGTTATCCCGAGCTCGCGGTGCATTTTCATCAGCTCGACCTGCATTTCCTTGCGCATTTTGAGGTCGAGCGCGCCCAGCGGCTCGTCGAGGAGCAGCACCTGCGGCTCGCACACGAGCGCGCGCGCAATCGCCACGCGCTGCTGCTGACCGCCCGACAGCGAGTTTACGTCGCGGTGCCCGTAGTCCTCGAGCCCCACCATTTTAAGCGCGTTGTTCACTTTTTCCTCGATTTCGGCTTTGGTGAATTTGCGCGTTTTTCTTATCTCTTTGCCGTCCTTGCCAAGGGCGGGCTTGCCGCTCTTGTCGAGCGCCGCGCCGTCGTCCACGCGCTTTAATTTCAGTCCGAACGCGACGTTTTTGAAGACGTTGAGGTGCGGAAAAAGCGCGTACTTCTGGAACACGGTGTTGACGGGGCGCTTGTAGGGCGGCATGTCGGTCACGTCATGACCGCCGATGTAAATTCTGCCCGACGTGGGCGTCATAAACCCGGCAATCATGCGCAGCAGCGTGGTTTTACCGCAGCCGCTGGGTCCCAAAAGCGTCAGAAACTGTCCTTTCCTTATCGACAGGTTAAGGTCGTCGATGACCGTCACGTCGTCGAAAACCTTGGTTACGTTCTTGACCTCGATAATCTTTTCGATTTTCTCTTTTTCTTTCATCTTCTGTCGATTCCTCTATCAAAAATTGGGCGGACAGGACAGCCATATCACAACGGCTTCCGTTTTGCCTGCGTTCTCTATGTAATGCGTTTTCGCGGCGCGGTAGTAAAAGCTCTCGCCTGCCGAAGCGTCCGAGGCGCGTTTGCCGACGTGCACTCTTATTCTGCCCTTTAACACATAGCCGAATTCCTCGCCCTCGTGCGGCATGTCGTGTTCGGTTTCCGCCCCCGGGTCGAGCTCCAGCCGTATCGGCTCCATCTCGTTCTTCTGCGCGGTGGGCACCAGCCAGATAACCTTATAGCCCTCGCTCTCCTTGACGAAATAGTCGTTCTCGCCGTACACCAGACTTTCGTCCTCGTCGTCCGCGAAAAAGTCCGCAAGCGACGTGCCCAGCGAGGTCAGTATATCCCTGAGCGTCGCTATCGACGGACTGGTAAGGTCGTTTTCGAGCTGGGAAATATATCCTTTCGTCAGCTCGCACCTGTCGCCCAGCTCCTCCTGCGTGAGCCCGTTTTTCAGCCTGAGCTCTTTGATTTTACAGCCGATTTCCATAAGCCGTTTTCTCCTTTGTCCGCGATTAGTATAACTTTACTCCGCGTTTACAAGGTCTTAGTATAATAAACTTCGGGTTTATTTTTGCTAAACCTCGACTAGTGTAAATGTTTCTGCGGTTATTGTCAATCGTTTTGACGCGGTTTTTCGGGAAAATTCGCAATTTTTTGTGTAGCGGCGGCAAACGGGAGGGCGAAAACGTGATTTTTTCGGGTAAGCCGTCAAAAAAGTTGTCTTGACGAAAAAAATATGCTAGAATACTCGGTAGCCGCGGAGCGCCGAAAGGCTTTGCCGCGAAACGGAGAACGACATGGAAAAGAACAAGATAGTAAGAATAATAACGGTGTCGGCGGTGATTTTCATCGTCCTTCTGTTGATTGCGCTCGTCATGAATCTCGTCACGCTGACGAGGCTGAACAACCGCAAGGCTGAGCTCGAGAGCAAGCTGACGGAAATCCGCGAGCAAATCGAGGCGAACAACGCCGAAATCGACTATATTTCGTCCGACGAGTACATCGACGCTTACGCGCGCGAGTACCTGAACATGAAGGGCAAGGACGAAGAAGCCTTTACGGGTAAAGAAAAGTAATGGACGCGGTAATAGACGTGGGCAGTAATTCCGTGCGGCTTATGCTGGACCGCGGAATGAAGGTCAATCAAAAGCAGATAAACACCACCTGTCTTGCCGAGGGGCTGGCGAACACCGGGCGGCTCGGCGGCGAGGCTATGGAGCGGACGAAAGCCGCGATAGCCGACTTCGTGCGCGCGGCTCGGCTCGAAAAAGCGGACAATATCTATATTTTCGCGACCGAAGCGGTGCGCTCGGCACAAAACGGCGAGGAGTTTCGCCGCGACGTGGAAAACGCCGTTGCCCTGCCCGTGCGCGTGATTTCGGGCGACAGCGAGGCTAAGCTCGGGCTTTTGGGCGCAATCGACGGCAATCACGGCGAGATAACCGTCGTGGACATCGGCGGCGCAAGCGTGGAAGTCGTGCGCGGCGACCGCAAAAAGCTTACTTACGCGCGCTCGCTGCCGCTGGGCGTAGTCAGGCTTCGCGACCTGACGGGCGACAGGCGCGAGGACATAGAAAAATACGTCGAAAGTCACGTCGCCGACTTCGGCTTCGTGAGTGGATTCGAGGGCGTGGCAATCGGCGGCACAGCCACCACTCTCGCCGCGATGGATTTGCGGCAGACGCGCTATGACGCCTCCGCCGTCCACGGACACGTTCTGTCGGTGCGAGCAATCGACAACCTCGTCGAGGAAATATTTGCCTCGACCGACCGCCGACGGGACTTTCCCGTGCTGTCGGAGCGTCGAGCAAAAGTAATCGGACACGGCGCGATAATGTTGCGCGCGCTCGTCGAGTACCTGGGGCTGGAGGACGGCGTGACGGTGTCCGAGCACGACAATATCGAGGGGCTGCTCTACTGCGTGCGGAACGGCATTGAAATTTAACGAAACGCTTTGACAAAAGACCTCGCTGCGGCGAGGCTTTTTCTTTTCCCGAAATTTGGAAACGCGGCGATTGCATAAAGGCAGGCGGCTTGCAGATAATAAAAACAAGCAAGGGAGCTTGTCGCCTTTCATTCTGCGGATAGCGAGAAGTAACCTCGCTAATCCACGGAAAAAGGAGATGAAAGCAATGGCAACCACGAAAACCAACGGCACGAAAAGCGTCAAGTCTTCGGCGAAGAAGACTGCGGCGAAAGCCAAGACCGCCAAAAGCTGCAAGTAAGCTTCGGGCAGAAAAAAACGCGGCGTTGCTGCCGCCGTTTAACGACGACGGCATTACTTAAAACAGGCTCGCCGAAAAACGAAAAACGCTCCGTAAAAGCATTTACGAAGCGTTTTTCGTTATTCAGAATTTATTTAAGCCGGACTAAGCCGCGGTTTCGATTTTCTCCCAACGCGCGTAAAGCGTGGAATTGTACTGAACGTTTTCGGTATTTTTGTTGCCGTTGCCGTATTTTGCCCAGAAAGCCCAATCTAAAGTCAGGCTGAGGTTATTGCCCTCGCTGACTTTTATGAACGGACCCGTACCTAAATCGGAACTTAAATACCAGCCTGAAAATTTATAGCCGTCGTTAGGCGTAGCCGTAATCGTCATCGTTTCGCCGAAGTAACACATTGCGGTTTCGATTCTCGCGGCGTTACTGGGTGAGCCGCCGCCTTTATTGAAACTCAAAGAACCCGCCGCGGTATTGGTATTTTTAAGATACCAGAAGTAATATCCGAGTTCCCATCTTGCGTACACGGTGATGTCGCTGCCGAGTTCGCCTCTTCTGAATTTGCCGTCTTCGTCGGTGAACTTATCGGCGTGCTCGTCGGTGCCGTAGTACCAGCCGCGGAAATAATAGCCGTAACGCGTGGGCGCCGGCAGTTGTCCGTACTCTTCGTAATCGAAACTCATCGTGAGTTTGTGAACCCTGTTGCCGTCCTTATCGGTTATTTCGCCGTCGTTGTCTATCATCGTGACCGTGTAAACGTCGGGTTCCATAATCGCGCGGACGGTAAACTTTCCGTCCTTCACCATATCGGGATCGAGGATCGTTTCGGAATTGACCGCGATATAATATTTGCCGTATTCGCTCTCGGAGTGCAGATACTCCCAGCCTGTGATCGTGTAATGATCGGGTTTAATATCCGAGGGACACGGAATCGGCTCGTAAGTCTTGCACTTGACCGTTCTTAAAACGCTCTCGTCGAGCGAAGAAACGAACGTTACGTCGACGAACGCCTTTCTGTAGATATTCATTCTGTATGTTTCGCCCACTTTGCCCTCGGTCGAAACGGTGTATATAAATACTCTGTTGAACCCGTAACCAAGGTTTTCGGCGGTCTTATTCACGATTTCATTGTCGTCGCGGTCAATAAGTTTCCACGTCCAGCCGTCCTTTATATGTACTTTGCCGGTAAAGTCGAACGAGGTCACGTCGGTATCGACGTAAATATCGACGGTTTCGTCGTCGGGGTCGAAGTCGGTCGAGCCGTCGATTCCGGTTATCGGCATTTCGATCGCCACGCTCCACTTTGCGTACAGCGTGAAACTCTTTCTCACAAGCGCGTTTTTATCGTAGCGTCCCTTAAGTTCGGGAGTCGTGTACCAACCGGCGAACCAGTAACCGTCTTTTTTCGGTGCCTCGGGCATCGTGAGTTTTTCTCCGAAAGTCGCGGCTACGTCCGCTATTTCGCCGCCGCCGTTCGTGACGAACTTGACCGAATACGAGCGGGCTTTCAGTACCGATTCTTTGAGATAAGTAACGCCGCCCGCGCTGATCTTGTTATCCTTTATCGCGGCGGTTTCGGAGTCGATCCCGTTCGACATCGTTATGGTTTCGCCGTTTATCGAATAAGTGCCGGTGTAACCGCCGTACACTTCGAACGTGCCGTCGGCTTTGAGAGTCATGTAATACTTCTCGTCCACGAACTCGCCGTTTTCGTCCACGGCGTAATAAGTGCCGGTATGATCGACGACTTCAGGCGTTTCGACCGTCGTGCCGCCGTTATTGCCGCCGTTATTGCCGCCGTCGCCCGTGCCGCCGTTACCGCCGTTATCGCCGCCGTCGGGCGTTTCGACCTCGCCGCAGGCAAACGCCGCAAACGCCGTAACCAGCGCAAGCAAAATCGCGAGCATTTTCTTGGCTTTCACTTTCATTGCATATTCTCCTTTTGGATATTATTCAGATAACTATTATAGTGAACGAACCGCCAACGAAGCGTGAATATCGGGGCTTTGAGCAAAAATATCCGAATAAATATTTATGCCGCGATTTTCCTCGCCGCGACGGCAAACAAAAAGCCGAAGCGTTTTTGCTTCGGCTTTTTTTGCTGTTTTACCCGTTATCAATGCTTGTTGTACTTGTTTTTGAGTGCGGCAAGCATGTCGTCGAGCGATTTTTCCTCTCTTTTCGGGCGGTTGTCGCGATTGAAATTGCGGTTATCGCGATTGCCGCCGCGGTTGTCGCGGTTGAAGTTACGGTTGTCGCGGCTATGGTTGTCGGCTTTTTCTCTCGAAGCGCCGCCTGCCGGGCGTTGCGACACGAAGCCGCTCGCCTGCTTGATGGACAAGTTGATGCGCTGTTTTACGGGGTCGACGCCGATGACTTTGACCTTCACTACCTGACCGACGGACAACGCCTCGCTGGGGTGCTTTATAAAGCGGTCGGAGATTTCGGAAACGTGGACGAGCCCGTCGTGGTGCACGCCGATGTCGACGAACGCGCCGAAGTCGATGACGTTTCTCACCGTGCCGGTAAGCTCCATGCCCTCTTTCAAATCCTTCATGTCCATAAGGTCGGCGCGAAGAACGGGAGCCGGGAGGTCGGCGCGAATGTCCCTGCCTGGCTTCAGAATTTCCTCCACAATGTCGTGAAGCGTGAGCGCGCCCACGCCGATTTCCTCCGCGACCTTTTCCTCGCCGTCGGCTTTTACCTTGGCTTTGAGGTCGCCGAGTCCGCCGCTCTTGACGTCGTCGTCGGTGTAGCCGTATTTTTTAAGCAGCTTTTCCGCCGCCTCGTAGCTCTCGGGGTGAACGCCCGTGTTGTCGAGCACGCTGTCGCCGCCTTGGATTCGCAAAAAGCCTGCGCACTGCTGGAACGCCTTGGGTCCGAGCTTGCCGACTTCCAGCAGCTGGCGGCGATCGGTGAACGGCGTTTTCGCGCGGTAGGCGACTATGTTTTTCGCAATCGAAGTGTTAAGCCCCGAAACGTAGGCGAGCAGGCTGTAGGAAGCGGTGTTGAGGTCGACGCCCACGCTGTTCACGCAGTCCTCGACTACGCCCTCAAGCACTTCGGTGAGCCGTTTTTGCGGCATGTCGTGCTGATACTGCCCTACGCCTATTGACTTGACGTCGATTTTGATGAGCTCCGCCAGGGGGTCCATGAGGCGGCGAGCAATCGACACCGCGCTTCTCACCGTCACGTCCTCGTTCGGGAACTCTTCGGTGCCCAGCTTGCTTGCCGAATAGACCGACGCGCCGGCTTCGTTCACCACCATGTACTGCACTTTTCTCGGGCAGTCCTTGATAAGGTCGGCAACGAAAATCTCCGACTCCTTGGAAGCCGTGCCGTTGCCTATCGAAATGACGTCGGCGTTGTATTTCTTTATCAGTCCCAGCATCACGCGCTTTGCCTCTTCGGTCTTGTTCTGCGGCGGCGTGGGGAAAATGACCGTGTGGTCGAGCATGTTTCCGCTCTGGTCGATGACGGCAATCTTGCAACCCGTGCGGTACGCCGGGTCGAGTCCGATGATTACCTTGCCCTTGAGCGGCGGCTGCATGAGAAGCGGTTTGAGGTTGACCTCGAACATCTTTATCGCCTGCTCGTTGGCTTTGTCGGTGAGCTCGTTTCGCACTTCGCGCTCGATTGACGGGAAAATCAGGCGGTCGTAGCTGTCCTCTATCGCCTCGCTCATTTCCTTGTCGAACGCGCTCGGCTTCATGAATTTAGCCTTGATTTTCTCCACCGCTCTGTCGTTGTCGCAAGCAACGGTAACTTTCAGGCACTCGTCCTTTTCGCCGCGGTTGAGCGCGAGTATGCGGTGCGACGGCAGCGTCTTGATTTTCTCGGAGAACTCCTTGTACATTTCGTACACGTTTAATTTCTCCTTATCCTCCTGCTTGTCGTTGAACGCGGAAGAAACCGTGCCCTCCTCCATGATAAACTCGCGCAGAGCCTTGCGGATTTCCGCGTCGTCGGAAACGCGCTCGGCGATTATGTCTTTCGCGCCGTTAATCGCGTCCTCGGCGGAAGCGACGCCCTTTTCCTCGTCGATATATTCCGAGGCAAGCGCGGTAAGGTCGCACTCTTTCATCTCCTGCGCGAAAATAATATCAGCAAGCGGCTCGAGTCCGCGCTCGACAGCCACCGACGCGCGCGTCTTTTTCTTCTGCTTATACGGGCGGTAAACGTCCTCCACCTCGGTGAGCGTGACCGCCTTGTCGAGAGCGGCGGCGAGCTCGTCCGTCCACTTGCCCTGCCCCTCGATGGCGGCGCGCACCTCGTCCTTACGCGCGGTAAGGTTTTTGAGATAGGTAAGTCTGTCCGAAAAATCGCGCAGCAGCTCGTCGGACTGACCGCCGTGCATTTCCTTGCGGTAACGCGCGATAAACGGTATGGTGTTGCCCTCCTCTATGAGGTCGACGATGTTCGCGGCGTAGGCAGGCTTGAGGTTAAATTCTTCGCTGAGTTTTGCTTTGATGTCCATTAGCTTTTCCTTTCGGGTTATTTGCGCGGCGTTGGGTTTAATTAAAATCCGCGACTGCTCTATTGTACTCCATTTTGTAAATAAAAGCAAACGTTTTTTTGCAATCGGGCATAATCCCGAGGCTATGGTAATAGATTGTTATACGGAGGTGCGCCGATGGAAAACGCAAAACCCGAAGTTAGTCATTCTCTTACGCTCGAAAACCGCTCGAAGTGTGCCATGACGGGCATTCGCGAGGTGCTGTCCTATTCGCCGCGCGAAGTCGCGCTCTCGTCCTCGAACGGGCGGCTGACGATTACGGGCGAGGGGCTTAAAATCGTCAGATTCAACGAGCTCGACGGCTCGCTCTCGCTGTCGGGCAAGGTGAACGCCGTCCGCTACGACGAGCAAAAGCCGCCTATTCTCAAGCGCATCTTCAAATGAGCGAAATAGGCGTATTCTGCCTGTGCATAGCCTCGGGGATTGTCGCGCGGCTGGCGTTCTTGCCGGCGAGCGCGGTGGCAAAACGCGGCGGAGCTTTGGCGATTTTTCTCGCCGACTTCGCCTGCGCGGTAATCGGCGGCATACCGTTCTCGCTGGTGCTCGGGTACTTTAACTACGGCATTGCGGCGGCTTACACCGTGCTCGGCTTCGACGTGGGGCTTCTGCTGCCCTCGCTAGTAAAGCTAATCCCCTCGCGCCTGAGGAAAAAAAGAAAACCCGAAAAAACCGAAAAAGTCGCGGAAAAACGTTTGTAAATTCCGCGGCTTTTAATGTACAATAGCTGTGTGGCACCCGAGAGCTTACCTGCCGCAAAAGGAGCATAAGATGAAGACAGGCGTAATTTCCGAGGATTTTCAGCGCGCGTTCGGCGACGAAGGACGCTTCGGCAATAAAAAGATTTTCGACGACATCAAAGCAATCGGCTTTGACGGCGTGGACTACACGATAGGCTATACCGGGCATTGCCAAGACCCGATTTTCTCCGAGGCACGCGGAGTCTGGGTAAAGAAATTCGGCGACGTTGCGGCTGCGCTTCGCTCGAGCGGACTTACGGCGTTTCAGACCCACGCGACGTTCCCCACCGACCGCTTCGCCCCGGGCGAGTTCGACGAAAAGTGTCTCGACCTGTTCAGAAAGGAAATCGAGGTCACGGCTATGCTTGGCGCGCCCTATATCGTCATTCACCCCATCAATATCGCCGTAAACCGCCGCCGCAAGGACGAGGATTTTGCCGCGAACATGCGAGCTTTTGAAATGCTTGACCTCGTGCTGTCCGAATTCGGCGTAAAGCTCGGCGTGGAAAACATGTTCGTGTGGGACAGCGTGCGCCACCGCAACTGCCCGACGGGCTGCTCCGCTCCCGAGGATATGATAGCCTATATCGACGGCGCGCACTCGCCCAATTTCGTGGGCTGTCTGGACACCGGGCACATGTTCATTAACGCAATCGAGCCTGCGGAAGCGGTGAGAACGCTGGGCTCGCGGCTGAAGCTGCTGCACGTCCACGACAACGACGGCAGCCACGATTTGCACGCCGCTCCCGGCACGGGCAAAATCGATTGGGCAGACTTTGCGAGGGCGCTCGGAGAAGTAGGCTACGACGGCGCGATGTGCCTTGAAACCTCCTTTAAGCCCGCGGGCAATATCGCGCCGGAACTTATGTGGGATTACGCGCGTTTCGCCCATGCTGTCGCGCGGAAAATCGCCGACATCGCCGAAGCCACGCCGAAAAAAGCCTGACTCTTTCTTAACCGTCATAATAACTTCAAAAATAAACATGCCGACGGACGCTTCCGCATACAGGAAACGCCCGTCGGCTGTTTTATATGACTCTCTGTCAATCTTAAATGGGTTTCGGATTTAACGCCGAAGTTCTACTCTTCCTCGAAAAATTCCTTTTCGAGTCCGCATACCGGGCATAAGAAATCATCGGGAACGTCCTCCCATTTCGTGCCGGGTGCAATGCCGTTATCGGGATCGCCGAGCGCTTCGTCGTAAATATATCCGCACGGGCATACGTATTTCATAGTTATTTTCTCCTTCGCTATTTATTCATCATTATTCGCGAAATCGCGTCGATTATTTTGTCGTGACAGCCGCCGCATCCGGTCGTGCAATGCGTTATTTTTTGTACGTCCTCAAACGCTTTTTCCACATCGTCGAACGTTTTTTTGCCGTAAAGCGCGCTCTCTACGTCGGCATACGTCACTTGCTTACAATTGCAGATAACGTAGTTTTCCATAAGTATTACTTGAAATATCTGTCGAGTAAGCCCTTGAAGCCTGCGCCGTGGCGCGCTTCGTCCTTCGCCATTTCGTGAACGGTGTCGTGGATAGCGTCGTAACCGAGCTGCTTTGCGCGTACCGCGAGGTCAAGCTTGCCCTTGCATGCGCCGCCCTCCGCCATATAGCGAAGCTCGAGATTCTTTTTCGTGGAGTCGGTGACGACTTCGCCCAGAAGCTCGGCAAATTTAGCCGCGTGTTCCGCTTCCTCGAACGCGTAGCGCTTGTACGCCTCGGCAATCTCGGGATAGCCCTCGCGTTCGGCGACTCTCGCCATGGCAAGGTACATGCCAACCTCGGTGCACTCGCCCGTGAAGTTTTCCCTCAGTCCCTGCATGACCTCGGCGTCCTCCACTTTGCCGTCGCCGACGTGGTGCTCGCAAGCCCAGCTCGTCTTGCTCTCGTCGATTGCCTCGAATTTCTTGGCTCCGCACTGCGGACATACCGTTACGTCGTCCTCTACAACGCATCCGCATACCAAACATCTTTTCATAACCTAATCCTCCGTAATTGGTTTAATTTTATCTACGAAACGCCGTTTCCTCGGCGCAATTCGTCGTTATTTCAGGCGCGATTCCTTCGCGCAGTCGGGGCACAGCCCGTAAAGTATCGATTTTTCTTCCTCTACCTCGTACCCCAGCTCCTCCACCGTTTTCGTGAGCGGCGAGCCGATAAACAAGTCGCTTATTCGTCCGCAGTGCCGGCACACGAAATGCGCGTGATCCGACACGTCCGCGTCGTAATGAATACTGCCCAGCGAGGTTTCCAAGGTCACTACCCTGCCTTCGTCTACCAGCGCGCGCAGGTTCCTGTAAACCGTCGCCACGCCTATGCCCGGGAGCTTGTCCTTGATCATCGCGAGTATCGCGTCCACGTCCGGGTGTGCCGCAGTCCCTTTCAGCGTTTCGTAAATCACTTCGCGCTGCAAGGAGCCTCGCCGCTTGCCGTTCACTTGTTCGTTGTTTGTGCTCATTTTTTTGCGATCGATACCGTGTAAGAGTTTCGATAATGCATCGTTAAGTGATAACGATTATCATTATCACCTATATAATACACTTCTTTTCGGTCTTTGTCAAGGGTTTTTTATAAAATTAAAAAAATTTTTTTGTAAGACGCGGACGGGACACGGATTAGCCGCGGCAATAGAGTTCTCCGACGGCGCGAATTACCGTCAACGGCGAACACTAAATACTCGCGGCTTAAATACGCGAAAAGGTCGCGACGTTTAAGCCGCAACCTTTTTCAGCCTGTTTTCTTTATGTTGTCTTGCTTTTTATTCGGCGACGTAGGTAACGGTAACCCTAGTCAGCTCGTTGTACCATAAATCATCCTTGGCAATCGCTTCCCACTGCTCCCGTGTTCCGATAAAGTTTATCTTAAGCTCGATAACGTCGCGTTCGGCGACGGCGAATGCGACTCTGCCGATGCCGTCTATCGTCCTGCCGGTGCTTAGCGTGATTCGGGTGGGTTCGATTGCCGCCGAGGGAATCGTAATCTGCGTGATGTCGGCTCTTCTGCTAAACGCAGCGACGTACACCCTGTACTTGCTTCCGTTAAAGCTCTCGGGCAACGTGACTTTTCCGCCCTCGCCCTCATAGGTAATCAGGAGGTTGATTGCTTTGCTGCCGTCCGTCACCGTCAGGAACACAAAGCCGTCGGCGGTTCTGGTGATTGCGGAGCTCGTACCTATCGAGAGAGCATGGTCGGCTATATTGCCGTATGCCGCGCTGTAGGAAGCGACGTCGAGCGAGCTGTGATTGACGATGTCGTAAAGCCTTACGCAATTCAGGAACGCGTAGTTGCCGATATACATCACGGAACTTCCGAGCTCGACGGTGTACATATAGCCGCACTCGCGGAACGCGGACGCGCCGATATACGTCACGGAATCGGGAATGCTAATCGAAGTGAGCTTGCAATTATGGAAAGCATAGTCTGCGATTTGCTTCGTCGAGGAGCTTATCGTACACTTCTTAGCCGTCTTGTCGATTGCGCCGATAAGAATGATATACGGGTTTTCGGCGTTTCCGAGGTAGTAGCAGCCGTCTTTTTCGTTGTAGCCGTCGAACGCAAGCCCGAAAGTCAAATTGCGTATATTCGCGATAATACCGTTTACCGTGACGGTTTTGAGCGTAGCGGTTAAGAACGCTTGCTCTCCTACCGCCGCGACGGAGGCAGGAATGTTTATCGACGTGATTGCGGAGTCTTTGAATGCGTACCCACCGATTTCGAATAAGCCGTCGGGAAGGTTGACGGACGCCACGTCGCTATTCGCAAAGGCGTACTCGCCGATGTACAGAAGCGTAGAGGGCAGCGTTATCCTCTTTATGCCCCTTTTGTTCTGAAAAGCATTGGCGCGAATGTGCGTTACGCCCTCGGGAACGGTCAGATTCTCGTGCGTTTCGCCGTTTTTATCGACGTAAGTCACGAGATAAACGCGAGCGGCCTCTTTGTCGTCGCCCGGCACGGTCAATGTAACGCAACCGTTCTCATGATAGACGAGCGAACTCGTCGCGCTTGCGTCGTTCTTGATGACGAGCACGTCGGCGAACATCGCATTGGTGTTGCTGACGGTCATTTTAGTCGAACGATTGATGACCTCGACGAGCTTCGGACAGTAGTCAAACGCGCCGTCGGCAAGGTTTTTCATGCCGGTGCCGAACGTAACCGTGAGGAGGTTAATGCAGCTGCCGAACGCGTTTCCTCCGATACTGGTAACAGTATCGGGAACAGTCAGCTCGGTAAGACTCGAGAAATTGAAAAACGCGTTGTTCTTTATGTTGTTCACGTCGTTGAGGTTGACGGTCTTAATCTTATAGTGCTCGCGGCACTTGTAGAACGCGTAGGACTCCACGCCGTAGAGACCATCGGGAAGCGTGACGTCATAGGTGGTCTCGGCGTACTGCGGCAGATATTTTATCACCCATCTGCGGTTCATGCTGTCAGTGCGGATAAAATAGCAGCCCTCTTTTTTGATTTTGCTCTCGGTATCTTCGCTGTAGTAAACGTCCATTTCGTCGGAGATACTGTATCTGCGCAATCCGCCGAACGTGTAGCCCACTTTTGTCTCGATTGCCGTTTCAAGCTCCGGGGAGAGAATGCGCAGTTCTCTGATTGTGTGACAGCCGGAAAAAATATCGCTTTTCGTAAACGTTTTGCTGTCTTTGTCATAGCTCGCGATTTCGCCGCCGATATCGGTATTGCCGTAACCGATAGTGACCTTGACGAGGTTGCGGAGATTTTTGAACGCGGCGGTGGTTATGTTACCTAATCTCGCCTGAACGTCCAGCGTGTATATCGCGTCCTCTTTCCCCTCGAAGCAGTCGTCGTCAACGCCGATAACGGCATAGCCGTTATGCCACCGGGGGATAACGACGTCCTCGGAATCGCCGGCGTAGTTTGCGAGAATACAACCGACAATGTAGTCGTTTTCGTCGTGCACATATCTGTAGCCGTACACTTTCTCGGTCCACTTGGCGTAAAGCGTGATGTCTTTGGTGACAACCAACGGGAATTCGACTCTTTTCGTAAACTCCTCGTCGAAGTACCAGCCGTCGAACTCGTAAACGTCGTCGCTGACCATAATGCCGGGTTCGTGGTTTATTACGGCGCAATCCGTGTCGGATATATTACCGTGGTCTGTCACGAACGTGACTCTGTACGATTTCTCGAAGCGCGCGTACACATCGATATTTTCGGTAACGGTATCGATTTTGTCGAGGTCGAACACATGCTCCCATGTATCCCTGTCGTAGTACCAGCCGACAAAGCTCTTGCCGTCTCTTCCGTCCGGGGCACGCAACATTCCCAGCATAAAGCCGTCGCGCGTGATTTCAAACTCGTATTTCTCGTCCTCGTCGACGTGGAACGTTATCGTGAACAGCATCGAGTTTTTGTACTCGGTAATATTGTTATTTGCGTCGTAGTGCCAGAAGTAACCCTCGCCCGTCGGCTCGCTCTCGGAGTACAGGTACACCAGCAGAACACGGTTCGCAAATTTAAGCTCGGGCTGCTCCGCTCCTTTGTAGTAAATCTTGTAAATGGACGAGTAGCTTGCAAAGCTGTTTGCTTCGGTAATCGAGCTCGGAACAACCACCGCGCTCACGGCGCCGTTGTTGTACACGAAGCGCGGCGAGATTTCGTTTACGTCATAGCTCTCGTCGCCCACCGCAATCGCAGCCTTTATGTCCACTATATCGATATAACCTAAGACCGCGCTCGCTTCGGCGGTGTTCTTGCCGTCGCTGCTCATCGTCTTGTAGTAAACGCCGTCTATCACACGAGCCTTGACGTACTCTACGCTCGGAGCGTAATCGGGCGTTACCGCTTCTCCTACGTTCGTGAGAGTCACGACCGTGTTCCATTCTCCGTCTTCGTTGACGATCTCTTTTATCGTCATAACAATCGTACCCTCGACGGAATAGTCGATTTCAACGCTCGTCACGTTGTCGGAGCGGTACAAATCCTTACCTCTTTCGGTCAGCGTGACAACCTTGCCGTCGCTGCCCTCTTTAAGGCAATAGTACGGGTTTTCTTTGTCGTCGGAAGCCGAACAGAAAGTGAAGATATTCTCGTTAAACAGCATTCCGCGAACGGTTTTGGTTGACGAGTGATCGGCCTCTATTTCCGCGTCCGGAATATTCTCGCCGCTGCACGTTATTTTCACGAGTTCGCCGTTTATATTCACCCGACTCGACTGGTTGAGCCCGGAATGCAGCGAGTACTCGCCGCCGCCGATAAAGCCGCTTTTGGTTTCTGCGACAATGCCGGTGCCGCTTGTGGTCACGGTGACGAGCGCAGAGCTGCTTTCAAACTTGTTGATATACCTTGCAACCGCGATTTGCTCCGCCGTCACGCCGGCAATCTTTGTTTCGACTTCAGCAGGCAAATCTATGCTCGCAACCGTAGTCTTGAACGTCATTCTCATCGCGAGCGACGCGCCGTCCATGCTCGCCGACATTTCAAATATGTACGAGTCCTCGCCGAAAGAAATCTTGACGACAAAGCCTTCTTCGGTCGTCAGCGTGAACGCGCCGTCCGTAATCGTCGCCTCGTCCATAGCGGTCAGTATATCTTCCATCGAAGCGTAGGAGTCGATAACGTTGTCGATAACGTAATCAACCGAGTCCACGTTGTCGAACAGTATGTCCGGAGTACTCGCCCCTCCGTCCTCGACCGACACCGCGTACCAAAGTTCGTTGGTTTCGTCGTAGACGTAATATACGGCGGCGCTTTTGGTCATTCCTCCATAGCTCATCGTGTAGGACATGCGAACCTTGGTTTTAGTAGCGTCGACGGTCATCGCCATCGCGCCGTCGCCGTCGTCGGGATCGTGCATCGTAATCTCGGTGGAAACGGAAAATCCGTCGTGCTCGGCTTTGAGGTACGAGCGGAATTCGTCCAGCTTCTCCTTTAACGCCGCTTTCTCGTCCACCGGCGTTTCGGGAGTCGCAGGCTGCTCGGTGCCCGGGGCATCGGGCTTGTTCGGCTCTTCGGTCGGTTTGTTCGCGCAAGCCGCAAACACAGCCATGCTGAGCGCCATAATCACGGCAAGCAGTATTACCGCAAGCTTTTTCATTGATAGTCCCTCCTGTAAAAAAATACAAGCCGCGCGCTAAACTGTTGACGATTGTTTTTCGCGCCCGTGAAACGCGCCGCGCCCCTCTTCTGTTTTGATACGCATACGCCGCGCTTCGGCTTTAACTTAATTATGCCAATAAACCCGTGTTATGTCAATCGTTTTTCCGTAAATTATTTGTTGCGTTTTTACTTTTTTGCGGACAAAAAAGTAAAGCGGCGCGATGCAGGTCGCATGTCTCAACTCGCTCCGCGCCGCATTTTTCGGCGTTATGTTATCGTTATTATGAATCAGCTGCGAGCAATAGAACGCATACTCGCCTATTTTCTTCAAGGACGAAGGGAGCGTTACGTTCACAAAGTTGCCGCGGTTCGCGAATACGGAGGACGAAATCTCGGTAACGTTCTCGGGGATTATTATGCTGTCCGGCGTGGCAACGTCAGCGAGAAAGAACGTTGACGATTGTTTTTCCGCATAAGGGCTTGTTTCGACGTTCGCCGGCACAAGCCGCGACGGCGCCATATTTGGTATTATACCGGAAATTTCTTATACCGTCAAACGATTTTGTGTGCATTTTGCGTTTTTAATCATACTTTAATACTAAAAATATTATTTATGCGCGAATTGTAGCCATTGTAAGCCTAAAATCTAACAAATCATTAAAAAGTAAAAACACTTTGCTATTGCCCGAAACTAGCGGCGGTGGTATAATATTTTGAACGGGGCGGCTGCTCCGCGCCAAAATCAAAAAACCGAAACGGAGGATAATCAATGTTTACGACAAGACCCCCTATGGGCTGGAATTCCTGGAACACCTTTGCCGAGAAAATCGACGAGAAACTTGTGCGCGAAATGGCGGACGTTATCGTCGAAAAGGGACTTGACAAGTTCGGCTACAACTACGTCGTCATCGACGACTGCTGGGCGGAGAAAACGCGCGATAGTAGCGGCAGGCTCGTACCCGACAAAAACAAGTTCCCCTCGGGCATGAAAGCTCTGGCCGATTACGTTCACTCCAAGGGCTTGAAGTTCGGCATGTACTCGTGCGCAGGCGTGCTCACCTGCGGTCAGTACCCGGCGAGCTACGACTATGAGTTTATCGACGCAAAGACCTTTGCCGAGTGGGGCGTGGACTTTTTGAAGTATGATTTCTGCTACAAGCCCGAGTTCGTAGCCGGCAAAGCCCTCTACCGCAGAATGGGTTTGGCGCTCGCCAACTGCGGCCGCGACATTCTTTTCAGCGCATGCAGCTGGGGCGCGGAGAAAACCCACGAGTGGATTCGCTCGACGGGAGCCGGCATGTGGCGTTCGACGGGCGATATTTTCGATAATTGGAATTCGGTGAAGAACATCATCATGCAGCAGGTCGACATCACTTGCGAGTATAAGAACGACGAGGGCTCTATGCCGTTCGGCGGCATCGGCTGCTTCAACGATATGGATATGCTGGTAGTCGGCATGCACGGAGTCGGGAATGTGGGCTTGGGCGGTTGCACCGACGAGGAATATCGCACGCACTTCTCCGCGTGGGCTATATTCGGCTCGCCGCTGATGATAGGCTGCGATATACGCAAGCTGGACGACGAGGCGTACAAAATTCTCACGAACCGCGACGTGCTGGCAATCAATCAGGACGGGCGCGGAGCTCAGCCCTACGTTGCGAACAACGAGTGGATGAAAATCAATCACGGCAACACGCCGGTGGTGGCGCGCATGATGGAAAACGGCGACGTCGCCGTCGCGCTGTTCAATATGAACGACAACGACGCGGTGTGCGACTTCCGCGGCGACCAGATAGGACTTCCTCCCGTGACCAAAGTGCGGCTTATGGCTCGCGACGCGTGGTCGGGCGAGGAATTTGAAATCCACAACTACGCCTACGTCACCTCTATCCCGGCTCACGGCTGCAAGCTGCTGCGCGTCAAGGTCATTCCGCAATGAGCCGCTGCGTAAAGTGCGGCAAGGAATTGAACCCGATTGACGTGGGGCTTTCCAAAAAACTGATTAACCGCGGCGCGACGGAATTTTTGTGCAAGGCTTGCCTCGCCGAAAAGTTTGCCGTCACCGAGGCTCTGCTCGACGAAAAGGTGCGCGCTTTCCGCGCCGCCGGCTGCGTGCTCTTTCCTCCCGAGGACAAGGAATAGGCTGCGGTAAAAACTCAAAATCGCCTGAAAAGCGGCGAACGATAACAAATAGAAGCAACGATTAAGAAGCGAAAAACGGACTTGCGGAACAATCGCAAGCCCGTTTTTATTTTGTTTTCTTTTATCCTATCTTTTGCCGAGTTTTTTGAGGATGGCGGCGGCTTTAACGGGGTCGTTGCATGTGAATGCGCTCGTGCCGCGCTCGATTGCCGCGCGGAAGATTTCCTCGTGCTCTTCCTTGTAGTAGTGCCAGCGCTGCGCGCCGTGGGAAGCCACGCGGTCGAACGCTTCTTGCGGACACACCTCGCGATTGTTTCTCCAATCGGCTTTGCCGTTTTCGTCGAACGTCACGTTGAACAGGCACACGCAATAGCAGCGGTCCCAGATGTTCTCGTTGAATTGGTCGCCGAGGAAGCGCACGGGATAGTAGCCGTGCAGGCGGATTTTCCCGGGGTACTTGGTGTAGATATAGTTCAGTAAGTCGCCCGAAAAGCTGTTTATCATGCAGCGGTCGAGCATGCCGTAGTCCTCGAGCATAGCCATTACTTTGTCGGCGCACTCGTAGGCGTGAGCCCCGAGCTCCTTCGGGTAGTCCTTGAGCTCGACGTTGAGCTCGATTTCGGGGCGCGATTTCAGTAAGTCCAGAAGCTCGGACAGCTTGGGAATTTTTTCACCCTTGAAGCGAGCGTCCTTCCACGAGCCCATGTCGGCTTTTTCAAGCTCGGCGTAGGTGTAGTCCACAATCGGACCCGTCATGTCGGACGTGCGGTCCATGAGGTGGTCGTGCATCAGCACCAACACGCCGTCGCGCGTCATGTGGACGTCGGTTTCAATCATGTCGATGTCGAGCTTCAGCGCTTCTCTGAACGCGAGCATGGTGTTTTCGGGATATACCGCCGAATAGCCTCTGTGCGCCGCAAGCATGATTTTTTTCTCCATAAAAATTACCTCCGTGTTTTGCGGCTGCGGCAACCTTTCTCATAGGCTCAGTTACTATCTCCGCGATTACCGTAATTATACAACTCTGTCCGCGATAAGTCAATCGATTGCGCTGTCCGAAGCGGCTGCTCGCGCATATAATGATGACGAGTACCTACGGGAGAAAGCAAATGGATTTATTCGATTTTTTGAACGTTTATTGCGGCTTTTGCGGTTCCTGCCCCGAGCCCTGTCCGCGTCGGCAGCCTTATCCTTGTCCGCAGCCTTGTCCTTGTCCGCCGCCTTGTCCGCCGCCGAAGTTCTGCCCTCCGCCGAAGCCGCAAAAGCCGTGCTATGCCGAGCCGTACAGACCGCGACGATTTCTATACGCGGATTGTCCCGAATGTCCGCCGCCGAAGCCGTGCCCGAAAAAGCCCGACCCGTGTTGCGATTTTCCGTGCGACTGCTTTCCGTACCCCTGCCCGTGCGACGAGCCGCAGGCGTTTCCGCCCGTGTTTCCGCCCGCGCTTCCGCGCTGCGTGCCGGACGGCTGCGACTGCCCGTTCGCGCGCCCCGAGGGCTGCCGCGAGTTTTGCTTCAGATTCAGGGTCGTCAGACGGTAAAATCTCCGTTGACTTAATCCGATTATTCGTCGCGAACAGTCATTACTCAACTTTACGGCAACGAAAAAAGCGCCTGTAGCTTTTACAAGCGCTTTCGTTTGTCGTTTATTTGTTACTCAGGCGTTGACGTCGGCAGGATATTCCGCGTTGCTCTTCTCGGCTTTGACAAGCATCAAATAGCTGTCCGCATCACCCTCGCAGCCGTCGCCGATATTGACTTTGACCGAAACGAACAGCATATCAAACCTCTCTTCAAAGAAGTGATAGTTTTTGAAAGTGATTTCGAGGTTGTAGACGCTCTTGCCGCTTTTCTTTTTGTTCACTAACTTTATGCTGTAATTCTCGGCGTCGGTAGCGTCCTTCAGCTTGCTCATGTCGGTAACGTCGGCAACGTCGCTGATGTCGGCATCTCTTGTGGTATAGTACTTGACGTCCTCTTTCGTTACGGAAGTCACGACGTTGTTCGCGCCTTTTGTTCCGAACGCCGGAACGCTGAGCAACATCTTCATCTCGTTATTGTTGTAAGTCCAATACTTCGCTTCGATCTTCGGAGCCTCTGTCTGATAATTCAGCGACCTCTCCACATATTCATTCTCAATCGTGTTCTCGAACGCGCTTGCGTAAATCCTGATCGCGTGGGACGACGACTCGCCGTTGTCCTTTTCGGGCGAAACCGAACCTGCAATCTTGACGTTGATGTGCGTGTCGTCGACACGTTCGACGGCAACGACTCTCTTGTTTTCAAACACGCCACCGGAGAACTTAATCGCGTCGGCAGGGATTTCCGCCTTGAATTTGACTACGCCGGGGTCTTTTCCCTTATATCCTATCGGCTTGAAGTCGGAAGACCACTGAGAAATGTGCATAGCCAGCGTTTCCTCACCGTGATACATGATGCCGTTGCCCTCTTCGTTCTCGTATGTGTAGAAAACGAAAACCTCGTCGGCAAGTTTCTCGCCGCAGCCCGTGAGAGCGAACGCCGAAAACGCCAGGCACACCGCCAAAAGCGCGGCAAGAACGATTTTGCTCTTTTTCATAAATTATTATCTCCTTTTTTTATTACCTCGGTTATTTTGCTCCCGTCGCAGGCGCGATGTCAAGCAATTTTACAAACTCGGCAATTAAAATTTTGTAAATTCCGATTACAAAAAAATGCCGCCGACCACTGTGTGACCGACGGTATTCGTTCGTTATTTTTCGGACTCGCGAAAAGGAAAAAACCTGTCCGTTAAGCCCGCCTCCGCAGCGATTACTCGCCCTTGTAGGGGAGCAAAGCTATAGCGCGAGCGCGCTTGATTGCGGTGGAGAGCTGACGCTGATGCTCGGCGCACACGCCCGAAGCGCGACGGGGAACAATCTTGCCCTTTTCGGTGGTGAATCTCTTAAGACGGGTTACGTCCTTGTAGTCGATTTCCTCGACTTTCTCTACGCAAAACGCGCACACCTTTTTCTTGGGCGCTCTTCTGAACTTCTTGGACTTGTCGTCCGTGTCGTTAGCCTTGTTTACGTTTTTCTTATCCATGATAATTAACCTCTTGAAATTTGATTAGAACGGCAAATCGTCGGTGTCGACGGGCTCGAGCTCGCTGACCTTTTTGGTCTTTTCGGGAGCGGACTGACGGGGCGTATAGCCGCCGCTTCTCTCCGCGCCGTCGCCGCTGTTTGCGCCGGAATTGATAAACTCGACGTCCTCGGCTACGATTTCGGTCGCGTAACGCTTGTTACCGTCCTTGTCGTCGTAGGTGCGCGTCTGGAGCTGACCGACAACGCAGACCTTCCTGCCCTTGCTAAGGTACTTGCCGCAGTTCTCGGCAAGACCGCGCCAGGTGACGATGTTGATAAAGTCAGCCTCGCGTTCGCCGTTCGAGTTTGAATAATTACGGTTGACCGCAATCGAGAAACGACACAGCGAAACGCCGCTGCCGGTCGTCTGGAGCTCGGGGTCGCGCGTAAGATTACCGATAAAAATACATTTGTTCATAACGGTTTACCCTTTGTTACTTCTTTACGACGATGAAACGCATTACTTCGTCGGTGATGCGCATCTGACGCTCGAGCTCTTGCGGAAGAGCCGCGTCAGCCGTAAAGTTCATCAGAACGTAATAGCCTTCGGACTTGAAGTTAATCTCGTAGGCAAGCTTCTTAACGCCCCATTTGTCCACTCCCTCGACGGAGCCGCCGGCGGTTTCAACCACGCCTTTGAACTTCTCGATGAGCGCGTCCTTTGCCGCGTCGTCGAGCTTTGCGTCGAGAATGTAGAGAACCTCGTACTTGTTCATAATATACCTCCTTATGGTCTATGTGTCCCTTGTTTCCCAAGAGAAAGGATTACCCTATTTCGCAGGGCAAGTGGTATTATAACATCTTTTTTCGCCTTTTGCAACCAAATAACGCCGCTTTTCGCGAAATTTATGGTGATATTCATTTTATGCAAAGCGGACGGCGCGGCGGCCTACCGCCATAGAGCCCGTTTCCCTTGCCCCTGCGGCATAACAAAACGCCCCGTAAATCCGAGGCGTTTTTCATTGACATATTACTTTTATTTTTCGATAAGCCTAATATCGCGACAGCCGAATTTGTTTTACAGCTTGTCTATCTCCACCACTACGCCAGCGTACTTGTCTGTGTCGTCGCCCATTTCGGCGAGAGAAGCACCCACCGACTCGAAGGGGATTTTTTTCGTAATCAGCGGCTGCACGTTGACCGCGCGCGAAGCCAGCATGTTGACTGCGGAAAGATAGTTGTCGTCGGCTCCGGACACGGGCGCGAGCGTGACGTTCTTTTCAAAAATGGGCAATAGGTTTATCGTCATGTCGCGGCCGAGATGCTCCATGCCCACAATCGCCGCGCGACCGAAGCGCGCCAGGCAGTCGAACGAGCGTTGAAGCGGCATGCCCGACAACAGACAATAGGCGGCGGTTTCCGCCATTTTGCCGCAGGTGATGCTGAAAATCTTTTTCACGGGGTCGGTGTCGACGATGTTAATCGTGTAGTAGATGCCCAATTTCTCGGCGAGCTCCAATCTGTCGCCGCGCATGTCGACGACGATAGGCACGGCCTGATAATACAGAGCGACCTGCGCGAGCGCAAGTCCCGCGTCGGTTGCGCCCACGATGACGATGTGCTCGCCCTTTTCCAGCTTCAGCTTGTCGAGCGTGGCGACAGCCAGAGCGACGGTTTCTATAAACACGCCCTCCTCGGCGGATATTTTGCCGGGAAGAAGTATCGCGTCCGACTGCGGCACCGTGATGAAGTCGCGCAGCACGCCGTCCTCGGTCTTGCCGTAGGTATAGCTGTGCTCGCACTCGCCCTTTTTACCGCTGCGGCAGTGCGCACACTCGCCGCAATAGGACACGGGGCGAACGTACACCGTGTCGCCGCGCTTTATTCCAGTCACGTCGCCGCCCGTTTCCGTGACGAGCCCCACGCCGTTTCTGCCGAGAACGAGCGCGTTCGGAGCGGCGGAATTGTAAACGTCGCACTCCGTAGGCGTAAGCGAAGCCGCCAGCATTTTCAGTTTTACGCAACCGGCTTCGACGGACTGCGAGCCCATGTCTATAAGCTCTGCCTTTCTCTGACCGGTAACCCTCCAAGCTTTCATCGGTTTCCTTCTTTTCGGCACGAACCGCGCCGCGAGGCGTTTAATTTCAGGCGATACGCGTTTTCCGTTTCGGGAAGCTATATCTCGCCTTCAGCCTCGTCGATTAGTATAGCATATAAGTCGCAAAAAAACAACTACATAACGCGCTTTTTTGTTTAATCGCAGGAAAAATCACGATTTCGGCGGCGGAAACGCGCGAATATACCGTCCCGAAACGAAAAAACCGCAAGCCGATAGCGACGGTAAAGCTTGCGGTTTCGATTGATTTTTTGATGTGCTAAGGTCGAAAAATCAGTTAAGATACGCCGCGATTTGCGGTTCGGCAAGCTCGTCGGTCAGCACGAGAATGTCCTTAAATTCCATCTCGAAGGTTTTCGCCGAGGTGAAGCCTATGCCGTAGGCGCATCTGCCTTTCGCCGCGAACGTGTGTCCTGCCGCCGCGCTGTCGTAAATCTTGACGTACTCGCCGTCGGCGTTTTCGTAGAACAGATACACGTTGTCGTTGTCGCGTATAAACATATACGAATACGTCCTGCCAATCGCGTTCCAGGTGTAGTTGTCGTAATTCGCGCCCTGCACCCGACTGCTTATGACGTTGCCTGTCTCGCCCCAGCCTTTGCCCTCGTTCAGCAGCACGCGGTAGCCGGTGCTCCAGAATCCCGCGAACGAAGTGACTTTGCCGTCGGCGAACTGTATGCCGATTGCCGGGTCGTACTCTATGCTCGAAGCCTTAAGCTCCTCCACGCTCGCGAACGCGCTTATGTCGGACTTGTTTGTGACCTTGAATTTTATTATCGCCTTTTCGCCTACGCCGTCGGTGAAAAAGCCGTTCTTATACTTTTTCGCGACGTAAACGCCGTCGTCCTTGCCGCTCAAATCCCACGCCGTGCGGTCAACGTCATAGCTCGCGCCGTTCAGCGTGGCGCCGCCGCCGAGGGCGTAGCGCGTGGCGTAGGGCGCGGAGGTAAACTCGCCGTTCTCTATTCCGTAGCGCGATTTCTGACATCCGAGCGCGCTAATCGTGACCTGATAGCTTTCTGTTTTCGACAGCACCGCCGAATATTCGCCGTCGATTCCCGTGTGCACGAGGTAAGTCGCGCCCGTGCTTTCGCCCACGATTTTCATCGTTGCGCTCGCCGCATAGCCGCCGCTCGGAGCGTAGCTAAGCTTACCCGAAACGGTAACGGGGTCGGAGACTACCGTAAACTCGATTTCGACCAAGGTATTCGCGGACGCAACCGGAACGGTGATTTCGGAAGCGGCTTTCACGGCTTTGCCGTTCACTCTCGCCGCGCCCGCCGTATAGCCGGAAGCCGGGTATGCCGTGAGCTTCAATTCGCCGCCGTTCGCCGTCAAATCGTCGGAATAAACGTCGCCGTTGCCTTTAATCGCGATAATCGGCAGTGCGCCGCTCGCGGCTGCCGGGGCGGCTTTCAGCGCGGCGTTTCCGTCCGAGTAGGAGACGTACTTCGCATTGGTTGCCGTGACCGTGCTGTAGTTTGACCACAGCCCTACCGAGCAAGCTCCGCCGAAACTCGGGTCGCGCACGGCGGCTACGACCGACGAAGCCGAATACACGGCGAGCGTAGAGCCGCTCTTTACCAGCATGTACGTTCCGCCCCCCGACGGCAGCGGCAGATATTTCTTCTCCGTTCCGTTCGAGAGGACAAAGCCCGATTTATTTGCGCCGCCGGAGGCGTTTATCGTCATCGACAGCGTAAGGTTATCGGCGCAAGCCGCGCGGTACCACACCTCGCTCTCGTCGTCGGATTTCATTGTCACCGTCGAGCCCGAATAGGTAACGTTCCCCGTCGCCGCCTCGCCGTAGCGGCCTTCGCCGAAAACCGCCGCGGCTCCCACCGCGCGGTAACCGTCGACGTTATACGAGCCGTAGGACGAGGGCGAAGCGAGATTTACCGTAGTCGGCTTTATCAGCGTGCCCTTCACCCTGCCGATATATGTCTGATAGATATTCCGAGCCGTGTCCTGAGCCTCGCTCGTCAGTTGCAGGCGATAGTACGCCGCAAAGACGTTGACGTTCGCCGGCACGGTCTTGTAGCCCAGCGTTTCCCACGAGGCAAACGCTTCGGCGGTCATCACGCCCTTGGCTTCGAGCCGCGCCGAAGCCGTAACGGGCGCGCCGAACAGGCTGTGATTCTGAAGGTCGACGTATACCGTTCTTGTCGAGCCGCCGTAAGCCCCGAAGTGGATTTCAAAGTGCGAATTGACCCGGAAGAAGTTCTTTTCGTTCCACATTACGTCCGGGTCGTAAGCGCGCGCCGCGACGTACAGTCCGTCCGAGGCGATGACGGCGGTGGTTTCCACTTTTACGCCCGAAACGTTGTAGGCGTAGAATTTCTTGCCGACGTACTCGGGCTCGTCGAACTTGCCGTCGATTGCGAACGCTCCGCTCGGGCGCGAGCCGCACGCCACGTCGTACAGCGGCAAATCCGCCGCCTTACCGGCATCCGTCTTGCCGAGCACGACTATCTCTCCCACCGCGATTGTATCGTCGCTTTGGTCGAGCTTTGCGGAGGTTTTGAGCGTAATTTCTATCTTTTTGACCTTCGTCGTGGCGAAATCGGCGATAATCGCTCCGCCCGGGCGCATATAGCTCTTAGCGGCGTTGTAGTTCTGCTCGTCGGTTTCCGCTTCCATGGAAACGGTTTTGCCACTCGCGAGCGTAAGTCTTATAGTAGCCTTTTTCACCGCTTTCGAATATGTATAGCTGTTGTAAACCATTACCGCGCGGATTTCCTTTAACGACGGGAATTCGAGCGTTATCGTCGCGTCGCCGCCTGCCGTAAACTCCCGCGACTTCTCGAACGGCTGGTACGGGAACGCGCCGTCGGTAAGGTATTCCGCGCCGCTTACCGTGCCGCTCGCGGTGATAGTCGCCTCGGCGGCAACGTTTGAAAATCCGCTTGCGACGGCAGGCAGCGGCTGGAGCGAGAACGTGCCGCCCGTGCCGGCGAGCACGTCGCAGTTATAGTAGTCGCTGTGCGTAAAGCGCACTCTGTCGACGGCAATCGCTCTGCCTGCGAACGCGCCGTTGACGTAGTTGTCGACGGGGTTATAGAACGCGTGATAGACGGCAAAGAGCTCGCCTCCGGCTTTTACGAAGCTGTGGTGCCCGGTGCCCGACATGAAGTCGTACATCGGCTGCTCGGTGCCTATGCCTATGACGGGGTTGGCGTAATCTCTCGACAGTTTTCTGAACGGTCCCAAGGGAGTGTCGCCCACCGTCTGCATTACGGAATAGCGGCGGTCGCCGTAGCCGAACGGCGAATACGTCAGGTAGTACTTGCCGTCGTGCTCGATTGCGAACGCGCCCTCGCAGATACCGCCGTCGTTGGCGCCGGAAGCGCTCGTCCCCGTCCAATTATTGTAGTTAATGTCGCCTTTCGTTCCTGTAAATTGATGTACTTGTTTGTTTTTTGCCTGTTCCGACGGCATCAGAAGCAGCGTGAGCGTGGAAAAATCGGGAGTAATCATGTCCTTCATTTTCATGCCCCAAATGCGGTTGCCGTCGGTTATCGAACTGACGTGCTGCGAGAAATACAGGTACATGTCGCCGCTCGAGGTAATGAACGGACTGACGTCGATTGCCGGCCAAATGCCGTAACCCGTGGCTGAATCGATATATTTACTCGTCATCGCGGCGAGCTGACTCTTGAAATGCTTGCCGAAGTTTATAGGCGGCGTGCTCTCGTTTATCGTTTCGCCGTTGAGGTTGGCGGTTTTGCCGCTACCGTAGTATTTTTCGGCGGTCACCATGGAGTATGGTCCCATCGGGCTGTCGGAAATGCCGATGCCGATGTAAAGTCTGTCCCACTTGTTTGCGTCGTTGCTCGTGTCCGCGCCGACGTACTCCGTTCCCGAATTGCCCTGTTTCGAGCCTGCGGAGAAGAATATGAAGTACTTGCCCGTTTTGGGGTCGCGGATAAGCTCGGGCGCCCAATAGTTGTTCATGGACCATGCCGACGAGGTTATCGCCAGCGCGTTGCCGTCGCTTGCCTTGCCCGCTCTTTCCCAGCGCGAAAGGTCGCGGCTGCGGTAAAGCGGAAACGCCGAGTTTCCTCCGCCGCCCGTCACCGCCATGTAGAACCAGCCGCCGTAAACGGCGTCCTCTTCCTCCGAAACGTAGATTACGCCCGGGTCGGCGCCGTCGATTTCGAGGTCGTTGCGATAAAACAGCGTGGTGTCGTAGGTTATTCCGCCCGAGGGCTGCGTGCCGTCGGACACCGTGACCACGGGGAACTCGTCGCTCTCGCCGCTCTTCGGCACAAAGTGCACGGCAATCACGTTGGTGTCGTCGCTCGCTACTTCAAAGCGGTAAGCAGCGGTCGTTTCGGTCGTCGATATAGGCGTAAGCGCGTTGCCGCATGCCGTTACTTCGTCGATTTCATAGCCGTAGTCGGGCGTGACGACGAGCGTGAGCACGTCGCCCAGCCTTGCCCTGCCGTTATCCGCGCCGCCCAGCGCGACTCCGCCCGAGCCCGTGCGCGTTACCTTGACGGACTTGACGACCAGGCTGTCCGCCTCCGCCGCGTCCTCGCGCGCGGAAACTTCGGTAAGCCGCGCCGCGCCATCCGAATAGAAACCGTACTCGCACGCGCCCGTAAAGTCGCCTGCCGTAAACGCCGCGCTGTCATAGCCGCTGCCGCGGTAGGCGTAGACGTACACCGTCGAGCCGTACTTAACCACGCGTATTCTGCCTGTGCCGCCGAGCTTTACCTTGTCGGTAGTAAAGACGACTTTGCCGTCGAGCGTAGCCGTTACTGCGCCGCTCGTAAACGCGATTTTCAGCGTTTTGCCGCCCGATTTCATTATCACGCCGGCTTCGCCCGATTGAATGACCGCCTCACACACGGCTTTTTCCGATTTATGCCTCGAAAAAGCCGTCGCCGCGCCGTTGCTTTCCAGCGTAGCGCCGCCGTCGTAACCCTCGGTAAAGCCGTCGGTCGCAAGCGACAGGGCGACTGCGGTAAGGTCGAGCGTAACGTCGTCGTAGCTGACCAAAAACGCCCTTTCACTCATGCGGAGCGCGAGCGCGTCGATATTTATCTTATAGGAACCCGACGGCAGCGTGGTCGAAAAGCCGCCGTTTTCGTCGGTGGTCAGGCGCGCCTTTTCCGCGCCGTCGGCAGAGGATATTATCAGCGTTACGCCCGAGGGCTTGCCGCCGCCGACTACGCTCAGCGTGCCGGCTACTCCCACCGCTTCCTTTTTCTCGCGGTACTCGGCTTTTACCGTTGCGTCGAAGTTTATCGTGACCGGCACTCTGCCGTCGGCAGGCAGCTCGCCCGTGTACGGCTCGTCGTTCACCGTCACCGAGAACAGCACATAACCGTCGTCCGGGACGCACAAAATATAAGCCACCGAGCCGTGCGGCGCGGCTTCGGGCGCGGTAGTCGTGCCGTGCGCGGTCGCGATAACCGTAATCGTATGGTCGACGGGCACGAACTCGCACACCGCTTCTATATCTTCGTGAATATCATATACGGTAACCGAACCCGTTTTAGCCGCGGCGGTGTAATCTATACCGTTCACCGTAAAACGTCCCACCGTATAGAAATCGTCGGCGGTTATGTTGAAAGTAACTTCGCCGAACGGCTCGACTTCGGCTGCGGAGGCGGTCACGGTACCGCCCTCGCCGTAACTTGCGGTAACGAAATACGCCTCTACCGCCTCGAAACATGCGGTGACAAGCATATCGAATTCGGGCACGAGCGTGAACGTGCCGTCCTTATTTACGTTGTCCAAGTTGAAAAGCCGAGCTTCGCTACCGTCGCTTTTGGCGATTCTCACAAAATCGAGCCTGTAATCGCGATAAGCCGCGACGGTAAACGTCACCTTTTCGCCGCTCTTTACCGACTCCGGCGAAGCGGTGAGCGTGCCACCGCCGCCCTCGACTGCGGTTTTGACGGAATAATACGTTTCGGGCTCGGGAGTTTCGGCTTTTTCGGTAAACGTAGCCGAAATCGTGACGTCGGCCGTAACGTTCTTTATCTCGAACGCGCCGCTCGTCAGCTTTTCCTTTTTGAGAACGTGCTTGCCCATGGCGTCGGTATACTCCGCGCCGCCGGGCTCATAGCCTTCGTCCGGTACTAGCGTGACGGTTATATTGCCGCCCTTTTCCACTATAAAATCGGCGCTCGCCTCGTCAAGCACGATTTTGCCGTGCTCGGCAGGATTGATTTTTATCTCGAACGAGGTGCGCGCGGGCGTGGGTTCCGGCTGCGGCTTCGACGAGCCTGCGCACGCGGCAAGCGCGCACGTCAACGCAATCGCGATTATTACCGAAAACAACTTCTTCATCTACTTCTGCTCCCTTAAAAGGAATTATTCGGGCTGTAACGTGGAAGAGCTGCGCGCGGCGGCGCGGCTTCTATCCTATGTATAGTATAACAATACGCACGATTTGTCAACCCGTGGGAGCGGCGGCACGGCGTTTTTTTCGCAATTTTTCCTATTCCGCCGTAGGTCGGCGGCAAAACGCTAAGCATTTTTCGTCAAAAAACCGCGACGGGCAAAAGGCTCCCTGTCGCGGCTGTTTCTTTATTTGTTTTTGTGTTTCGGGCGGCTCGGCTTAAATCTCGACAATCATTCCGTCGTAAGCCGCGATAAAGCCGTTTTCTTTCGCCGCGCGCGTTATGTCGTCGTAGCCGACGGACACGCCGTTATGCGAAAAGTGCGTGACTATATCGACGGTTTCGGGCTTGTAAAGCCCCATTCCGCGCAGTTTGTCGCGAAGAATGATATTGCGTTTCAGCCCCATGTGCGAAGCGTTCTCGCCCCATTCCTTGTAGGGGTCCATATCGCCGTGAGTACAGTCGTAACTCACGAGGTCGAACTTTTTGCCGCACTTACTCAGCCAATCCAGCGCCTCGGGCTTCGGGTAACCCGTATCGTTAAGGTAGAAAATCGTCTTGCCGTTCTTTTCGATAATGTACACATACGGGCGGCGAGTGCCGTGAGTGGCAGGCAGCGGCGTGACGGAATAGCCGTCTATTTCGGCGGTCTTGTAGGGCTCGATTACGTTCAGCCCCACGCGCTTTTGCTCCAGAAGGTACGCGCCCTGACCAGCCATGTAGTGGTAGTACTGCTCCACCATGTCCGTCGAGCCGTAAAACTCCAGCGTTTCGTGCTTCATGCCGTAGGAAAAGCCCACCTGGCGGTTGTGAAGCTCCGACGGCGTGAAATGGTCCTCGTGCGTGTGCGTAATCAGAACGTACCCGAGCTCGGCGAGGTTATAGCCCCATTTCAGCGAGCTGTGATAGGTGTCGGGGCCGAAGTCCACAAGCAGCTCGTCGTCGATGAGCGCCTGCGCACGCGCTCGCATAAACCTGCCGCCTTTCTCACGCGCCTCGCGGCACACTTCGCAGTCGCAGAACACCGACGGAATACCCTCCGCAGCTGCCGTTCCCCAATACTGAATTTTCATGCTTACCTCCTTAATAACAACCTTATTCTTTACCGCTTCTCGCGGAAGTTTTATCGTAACGATTTTTGCGTGAATTTGCGTAATTTTTGCGGAAAAACGCAAAAACTCATGTAAAAAAGGGCGAAAAAGATGCTTTTTTAACGCTAGTACCTGACAGACTGCAAATATAATCCGCACGCCGGCAAAACGTCCTTCGCAACGCGGTTATCAGCGGCGGCGAGCAGTTTTTTTACGCCGTCGCAATCGACTTGCCCGTAGCCTGCGCGGACGAGGACGGCGGCGATGCGGCGCACCATGTTGTACAGAAAGCCGTCGGCGGTGACGGAAATTTTGACAAGTCCGCCGCTCCGTCGGACGTACACGCTCTTTATGGTTCGCGTGAACGTCGTAGTGTCCGCTCCCGACGAGCAGAACGAGGTGAAGTCGTGCGTGCCCTCGAATGCTTTTGCCGCCTGTTTCATCTTCGCGATGTCCAACCGATTGTCCGCTCTCGCGGCGCGGTTAAGGTAGCAAGCGCGCTCGAAACGGCTCTCGTAAAGACAATACGTATAGGTTTTTTCGTGCACAGAGAACCTTGCGTGAAAGTCCGCGGTAACTTCCTCCGCTTTCAGAATTCTTATGTCGGGCGGCAGGAAATGATTGACTCCCGTCATGTAGTTTTTGACGGGGATAGCGGTGTTTACGTCGAAGTGCGCGACTTGACCGAGGGCATGAACGCCTGCGTCCGTTCTGCCGCTCGCAGTGACGGAAACGCGCTCGCCCGACAGCGAAAATATAGCGTCCTCGACGCGCTGTTGCACGGTGTCGCGCCCCGGCTGCCGCTGCCAGCCGTCGTAGGCGGTGCCTATATAGTCGAAAGTGATTTTTATTCTTCGCATAGCCGCCTCACATTATCCAGGGGATTGAGCTCAGGTCAATCACCCACGGGAAGAAGTTGTAGCGCAGCCACAGCACGGCGAAGAAGAACACGGCGAGAAACAGCACGGCAATAAGGTCGCGGATATGAAACTTCAGTTTTTTCATTCTCGTCCTGCCCTTTGCGCCGCGATAGCACCGCGAATCCATGGCGTCGGCGAGCTCGTCGGCGCGGCGGAACGACGACACGAACAGCGGAATCAGCACGGGTATCATCGCTTTTGCGCGCTTGAATACGTTGCCGCTGTCGAAGTCGGCGCAGCGCGCCTTTTGCGCGGACTGAATCTTGTCCGTTTCCTCCACGAGCGTGGGAATCAATCTCAGCGCGATGCTCATTATCATCGCGAGTTCGTGCACAGGGAATTTAATGTAGGTAAGGGGTTTGAGCAGGCTTTCGAGTCCGTCGGTGAGCGCGACGGGCGTGGTCGTGAACGTCAAAAGCGTGGGACCCACGACGAGGAACATCAGCCTCAGCGCCATAAGCCCTGCATTGATAAGTCCTGCGCGGTAGACCTTGATTATGCCCCACCGCCATATTAAGTCCTCTTCCTTGCCGGCGTAGAACAGCAGCGACATTATCACCGTGAACAGCACGAGGAACATAATCGTTTTCAGGCTTTTCAGCACCTTGCCGACGGGCACGCGCGATAAAAGTATCGCCGCCGCCAAAAACACGAACACTATTCCGAAGCCGATAAACGTCTTTACGAAGAAAATCATCGTGATATAGGCAATCATCAGCACGATTTTGGTTCTCGGGTCGAGGCGGTGCAGCACGGAATCGACGGGATAGTATTGTCCGAGCGCAATCTCACGCATTGTCGTGCCTCCTCTTCCACTCGGCGACAATCGCCTCTACGAGCTCGTCCTCGTCGATTATCGACGCGTCCACGGTAAAGCCTCGGGCGTTAAGCGTTTCCGCAATAGCCGCAACCGACGGCGGCTCGATGTGCAGCGAGCGCAAAAGTTCCGTTTGCGCAAACAGCTCGCGCGGCGCGAACACGCCGTAAAGCTTGCCGTCGCTCATCACTGCCACGCGGTTACAGTACTTCGCCACTTCGTCCATATTGTGCGAAATCATGATTATTATCGGGCAGTTCGCGTGCAGCCGCTTGCACAAGTCCATAATCTCGGTCTTGCCTCTCGGGTCGAGCCCTGCCGTGGGCTCGTCCAGCACCAGCACCTCCGGGCGCATGGCGATTACGCCGGCGAGCGCGACTCTGCGCATCTGACCGCCGCTGAGCTCGAACGGCGAACGGTCCTTTACCGTTTCGTAGTTAAGCCCCACAAGTCCTATCGCTTCCCTCACTCGCTCCGCGATTTCCTCCGCGCCAAGCCCAAGGTTTTTGGGACCGAACGCCACGTCCTTATACACCGTTTCGTCGAAAAGCTGGTACTCGGGGTACTGAAAAACCATGCCGACGCGGCTGCGCAGCTTCTTGAAGTCTATTTTTTTTGGTCTTAAATCAATCTCGTCCACGAAAATCGCGCCCGTCTGTATTCTCGTCAGCGCGTTCAGGTGCGTGACGAGCGTCGATTTTCCGCTGCCGGTGTGCCCGATTATGCCCAGAAAATCGCCCTTTTCGACGGCGAGGTTTATGTCCTCCAGCGCACGAGAGGCAAACGCGGTTTTGGGGTTGTAGACGTAGCTGAGGTGTTCGATTTTTATCGGCATAAATTTTCAGCAAGCTCCTCTGCGGTAGTCACGCCGCCGTCAATCGGCACGCCTCTTTTTTGAAGCGCGTGGGCAATCCTCGTCGCCGTCGGCACGGTGAGCCCCAGCGCCTTTAATTCGTCCTCGCGCTCGAATATCTCCCTGCCGCCCTGCATCGCGATTTTTCCATTGTCCATAACCACGATTCTGTCGGCAAGCATTGCCTCTTCCATAAAATGCGTTATCATCACGACGGACATTTTCTCGTCGCGGTTGAGTCGTTTTACGACTTCCGTGACCTCGGCTCGCCCGTCGGGGTCGAGCATCGAAGTGGACTCGTCAAGCACCATTACTCGCGGCTTTATCGCCAGCACGCCGGCAATCGCCAGCCGCTGCTTCTGACCGCCGCTGAGCCGAAACGGCGTGCCGCCGCGGTGTTCGTACATTCCCACGCTTTTAAGCGCCCAATCAACGCGCTCGCGGATTTCCTCGGACGGCAGCCCCAGGTTTTCCGGTCCGAACGCCACGTCGTCCTCGATAATCGTCGCTACCATCTGGTTGTCGGGGTTCTGAAAAACCACGCCCACCGTTTTTCTTATGTCGAAAAGATTTTTATCCTCGAGAGTGCTCAGCCCGTTCACCTTCACGCTGCCCTTGTCAGGCTCGATAAGCCCGTTCATAAGTCTTGCGAGCGTGGACTTGCCGCTGCCGTTATGCCCGACGACCGCAACAAACTCGCCCTCCGAAACGGAGAGCGTAACGCCGTCGACGGCGCGGACGGGACTAGTCGTATCTTTGCCGTAGGTATAGTAAACGTCGTTCAACTCGATGATGCTCATATACTTATTATAGCGACAAGCCGCGATTTAGGCAAGTCAATTTAAGCGGTTTTTTCACTCCGATTGCTATTGCCGCCGATTTCCGCCGCTCTCGCCCCGAGGGCTGGGCTTTAATGCGCCGAAAGCCCGTTCGCCGCGCCCGAAAAGTACGGTAACCCACGAAAAAGGCACAATATTTTTAAAGATTATAGCGCGCGTGCGCGTAAAACGTTTGTCATTTGCTTTTTTTTATGGTAAAATGTGATGAAGGTATCACTATATACTTGTATCCAAACGACTTAAAAGCAATCGGAACTCGATTTATTTTGCAATCACTGTGAGGTATTATGCACAAGATTATAGCAATAGCAAACCAGAAAGGCGGCGTCGGAAAAACCACTACCTGCGTAAACCTTGCGAGCTATCTCGCGCTGATGGGTAAACGCGTGCTCGCCGTGGACATCGACCCCCAGGGAAACTGTAGCAGCGGCTTCGGAATAGATAAAACCAAGGTCAAGTACTCGACCTACAGCGTGCTCTCGGGCGAAGTCGACGCAAAGGCGGCGATTATCCCCACCCTCGTCAAGAACCTCGACATCATGCCGTCGAACATCGACCTTGCCGGCGCGGAAGTAGAACTCGTGGGCGTCGAGGACCGCGAAAAGGTACTGAAGAAAGTGCTATCGCCGCTTCGCAACAGCTACGATTACATACTCATCGACTGTCCCCCGTCGCTGGCGCTTCTGACCGTCAACGCGCTTACCGCCGCAAACTCGATACTCATCCCCATACAGGGCGAGTATTACGCACTCGAGGGGCTCAGCCAGCTGATGAACACCATAAGGCTGGCGAAGAAGATTCTCAATCCGCAGCTCGAGGTCGAGGGCGTGGTGCTGACCATGTACGACAGCCGCTCGCGCCTCGTGCAGAACGTCACCGAGGAAATCTACAAGTTCTTCGGCAAAAAGGTTTTCGACGCGAAAATCCCGAGGAATATCCGCCTCGGCGAAGCCCCGTCGTTCGGCTTGCCCGTCATGCTCTTCGAGCCCAAGTGCGTAGGTTCGCTCGCGTACAAGGCGCTTGCGGAAGAGTTTTTGGCGCGCAATAACGACACCTACAAGAAGATTACCGACCTCAAAATTCTCAAGTACAAGGCGCAGTAGCGGTGCTCTGCGCTTTTGCGCTTTAATCGGACGGAAATGGAACTCAGCGGAACGGACAAAAAAAGCATATTCCTGAAAAAACCGAAGCTCATGTACATCGGCGTTTACCGCCACTCGCATGGCGGCTGGATGAACAAGCTCCACTGCCACGACTTCTGCGAAATCATGCTGGTGAAAAGCGGTTCGGGCAAGTTCCGCGTGAACGACGAAACCTACCCGTTCCAAAAAGGCGACATGATTGTGTGCAATCCGCGCGTCATGCACAACGAGTTCTTTGACGACGGAGTGAGCGCGGACATCATGTTCCTCGGCATCGCGAGGGTTCTCATCGAGGGCTATCCCTCGGGCGCGCTCTTGAAAGACGCCGAATTCCGCCTCGTAAACACCGGCGCGTTTTACGACCGGGTAATGGGGTATTGCGACCAACTGCTGTGGGAAAACGAATTAAAGCCGGCTTATTTCAGCGTCATCAGCGACTCGCTCCTTAAAATTCTGGTATCGTTCGTGCTTCGGCTCACCTCCCGTCGCGCGGAGGAAATATTTGAAAGCAAACGCACCTACACCGAGGTAAAGGAATTCCTTGACAACAACTTTACCACCATCGACACGATAGACAACGTTTGCCGCAGTCTGTACATCAATAAGTACTACCTGACTCACCTTTTTAAGGACACGCTCGGTATACCGCCTCTTAAATACCTGATTAAAAAACGCGTATCGCTCGCCAAAAAGCTACTCGCCGAAACGGACAAACCTATCGGCGACGTCGCGAAAGCGTGCGGCTACGTCGACGTTGCTTACTTTTGCAGGGTATTCAAAAACGTCGAGGGCACTACGCCCCTCGCCTACCGCCGCCTGTCGCGCGGCAACGCTCCCGAGCCCGACTCGGAAAGGAAGGATTAGCCTAAAAAAAACGAAACGTATCGATTTTTCCCGATTCGCGGCAGGCTGTGCCGCAATCGTACAAGCCCACGGCGGCGCGAGGGACAATACGCGCGCAATCGCTTAGTCGATTTTTGAAAAAACACATTTTACTTTGAAGCGCTTTTATGCCCTGTACGGCATACTATTTATACTCGTAAACAATTTACATAACCATAAACCATAAAAAATAAACTATATCGGAGGGAGTCGGCGCTCGCCCTCTCCCGTAAAATCAAAAAAAAGAAAGAAAGAAAGAAATGACGACTACTCGCGCGGTTTAGCTTATTTACCGTCATTTAGCGTGCTCTTGCGCCAAAGGAGAATATTTTGAAAGGCTTTGTTCGTATGCCGAATACATCTCGGCTACTGACTAAAAAACAAATAATATCGCTGCTTTTAATCATCTGTACAGGCATAGTCGCAACGTTCTGGTTCCTCGGCTGCAACAAGACGAGCTTCGAAAACGGCTCGAACAACAGCTTGCCGGGCGACGAAAAGACTCTGCCCAAGCCCACCGACGGCACCACGCCCGCCGACCACTCGCCGCTCGATAACTACTATATCGCGACCGGCGTGCTTCGTGACGCCGGCAGCTTTGTGGGTAACACCACGGGATTATCCACTTCTCTCGGCATAACTCAGGAAATCAAGGCAGGACGAACGGTGCTCGGTAAAGACGTTTTCAAGGAGTCGTACTCCTTCGGTGTGAAAAAAGTGGGCATGCAGTTCTACGTCAGCGGCAAGAGCTACGTCATGCGCGACACCGGCAAGATGAGCTCGCTCGACTCCCCCGATTGGAGCAACAGCACTCCCTACAAGGTTAGCGAAGAAACGTTTGTCGGCAAATTCGGCGGTAAGCCCCTCGGCATCTGCAATTACATTGTGGAAGACGACACTGTTCTCGAGGGCGGCAAGTACCTCGGGCTCGAGGAAGGTTTACACGCGTTCCGCTACGACTTCGACGTAAGCAAGGCTACTACAAAAATGCTGCGCGAGATGCTTACCATGTCCGGCATGCAGAGCTCGTTCACGCGTGCGGCGATTACCGTATATATGGACAGCGATTGGGTTGTCAAAAAGACGACCACCGACTGCGAGTACGTTGTTACCTACGGCATGGTCAAGCCATCGTGCACCGAATCGATTACCGAAGTCTTTACGGCGCTCGGCGAAAAAACTCCGCTTCCGCTCGCAGACGTGTTTTCGCCCTACCTCGACGCCGAGGAAACTGAGCTTACCAACAAGGAGCCCACGGCTCTCGACTACATAATGAGCGGCTTCGGCGCGTACATGGCGGGCACTCCGCTGGTTGCGAGCGTCGAAACGAGCGGTCTTGTATCGCTCAAGGGCGCGGCAAGCTTAAATATCGACATCAACAACCTCTCCAACATAAAGGCTCGCGTGCAAATCGACGAGCTCGGCTACGACGACCTTAAACTCAACGACGTTTTCGTCGTCTACTCCGACGATACCGTTTACATAAAGTACGCAGACCTGCGCGCCAAAGGCACGATTTCGGACGCGAAAGAGCTCGTCAAAAAGCTTGCCGCGCTGATTAAAAAGCCCACTCAAGACGAGGCTTCGGGCGGCGAGGCTTCCGGCGGATTACTTGCTAACCTCGACGCGTCCGCGATTCTCGACTCGATGACGCTCACTTGCGAGGACGGCAAAGCCACCGTGGGAATTACCATTCCGCTCGGCGACGTCACCGTGAACGCCACGCTCGAGTTTACCGACGGCGACACCGTTACATTCCTCTCCGCCGCCGCGACCATTTGCAAAGCCGACGGCAGCGAGCTGCTTGCCGCCACGATTTTGCCGGTGGAATCGGCGGAAATCCCCGAGCTCGAGGGCAAGTATTACGACCTCGTGCCGCTCGTCAGCGAGCTGATTGATGACGAGGGGAATATCTGCCTCGCGGCTTCGCTCGAAGGCATTACCTCTACTCCCATAACTCTCAACGCCAAATTCAACCTCGCTTCCATGCGCCTCGACGCAAGCGGAAAGCTCGGCTCCAACCCCAACGACCTTAAAATCCGCCTCGAGAGCAACACCGTCTATCTCGAGTTCGGCGACCTCAAAGCAAGCTTCAACCTCGACGACGTTCCCGTTCTTAAGGATAAGTTCGGCTCGCTGTTCGCTTCTTCCGAAAGCACCGAAACCGAAGAAAAGCCCTCGACTGCGGAAATCGTTAAGTCCGTACTCGACACGCTCGCGGTCAAGGAAGAAAACGGCAAGCTCACGCTGTCGCTTACCTACGACAAGCTCGGCGTTTCTCTCACGCTGACCGAAAGCGAAACCGCCTACGGCTTCGGCGAAGTCAGGGCTACGTTCGGCAAGCTCGTACTCGCCGCTACCACTTGCAAGCCGAGCGACGTCAAGCTCATTACTTCCGACCTTAAATTGTTCAGAGATATCATGCCCGTGACCGAAATCGTTTCCGACGAGCTCACAATCGAGCTTCACGCGCTCGTCAACGTCAATGCCGGCGGCTTCGTTCTGAGCGACGTTCCCGTCGACGTGTACGTCGACCTCAACACGCTCGACGTCATGGCGAAAGCGACAATCTTTGAAAAGGATATTTTCGTCAAGTACTCGGGCGATACCGTCTACGTTTCCGCGCTCGGTATTCGCGGCAAGGCAAGCAAGGACGATATTTCCTCGCTCGTGAAAAAGTTCACCGCGCTTCTCGGCAAGGACAAGAGCTCGGGCGACGCGATTAGCGGCATTCTCGAAGCGCTTGACCTCGACTCTATAATCGCTTCGCTTAATGCGGTTGCGGTGACGGACGGCGTTAAGCTCGGCGCGAGCATGAGCGTGAACGGCGTGGACGTTGCGCTCGGCGTTACTCTTAAAGATAACGGCAAGGATTACCGCTTCGGCGGCATAGACGCAACCGCCATAAAGGACAAAGAAACGCTTGTTTCGGCTGTAGTCGAACCTGCCGCTTCTCACGTCGACTTCTCCGCTCTCGACACCGAAACCCTTACTTTCTACGACCTTATGCCGCTCGTCAGCGAGCTGATTGACGACGACGGGAATATCAAGCTGCGGCTTACAATCGACACCGATATTGCGGACTCGCTGGGCGACGCGATTTCCGGCGCTATTTCGGGCGCGATAACCGACATTACCGACGGCAAGACGGAGTTCGTCGAAGCCGACAAAAAACCGATTTCGGTACTCGCTGCATTTAATATAAGGACTAAGCGCCTGACGGCAAACGTTCTGGGCATAAAGCTGATGCTCGACCTCGACACGAAGATGGTGTACGCCGAGTGCGGCGGCGCGAAACTGCTGCTCGACTGCGGCAAGGACTTTGCGAACGTGCAGAGCATTCTCGAAAAGCTTGCGCCCACCATTCGGACGTTCGTTGACGATTTCGAGCCGAACGTCAAGCTCGACTTGGATTTAATGACGACAATCGAAAAGCTTGTAAAGGCTATAGACGGCAAGACCGACGAGAGCGGCGTTACGCTGTCGCTGCCCGTCACGCTCGGCGATTCCGAAGCCGACGTTACCATTCGCCTCGACGCAAGCGAAACGAGCGGCTACTCGCTCGGCGGCGTTAAGGTCATGCTCGGCGGCACGGTGATTATCGCGAAAATCGCAACCTCCGTCGCAAGCGCCCCTGCCGTGTTCGACGAGGTAGGCATGATTAAGCCCTACTCCGCGCTGAAAGCCGCGGGTTACGTCGACCTTAACGAGGTTATAGACAGCTTCGCGGACACGATTAACAATATCTGCACCGCGGAAAATCTGATAGTCGACCTCGGCAAGGGCTGCGAGGTTTCGCTCGGCGGCACGACGATTGCGCTCAGCGGCAACATTAAGGTCGCAGGCGTGAACAAGAAAACCAATAACGGCGTAATCAAGGTCAACGCGGACCTCGTTGTCACCATCACCAAAAACGGCTCGGCAAAGACCTACCGCATAATCGTGATTTACACCACTCCGCTGAAAAACGGCGATAAGGGGCTTCTCGACGGCGAAACTCCGCATTACTCCGAAGAAACGACTACAGACGAGAACGGCAACGTGATTTCGTCCAAGCGCACCGTCATAAGACCCAACGCTTACTTCAAGCTCGACAGACTGAACGGCGACGGCTCTTCTACGAACGAGCCGGTAATCGGAACGTTCTCCACCGCGAACATTAAGGAAACCATGAACACGCTAAAGACGATTTACGACAATATGCCCGAGCTTCAGGGCGCGCTGTCGTTCGCCATTCCCGAAAGCAAAGACGGCAAGTTCCACATGCCCTCTATCGAGGACGTTGGTAAGCTCGTCGGCGGCTTGACTTTCGATAAGGACGGCAAATGTCTGAACGTTTCAATCAAGGTTTCCTCGCTTATTCACGACGAGGCGATGAGTGCAAAAATGAGCGAGCCCATAACGGTTTCCCTGCTTGCCGACGCCGACGGCGATAAGTCCGCCACGCTCGGCGTAGTCGTGGGGCTTACCGTAAAGGGCGACAACGGAGCTAAGCCCACCACCGTCAAGCTCAACGGCGCGGCTAACACCGCCGAGGCGATTGACGACGGCGTGTTTACATACCGCACGGACGAAAACCCCGACAGGACGAGTGACTTCTCCTCTATCGACACTTTGCTCGGCGCGCTCGCCGCAACCTCGGCAAACGACCACTTCGAGCTCGACGGCACAATGAAGGTTCTGCTTTATAAGCCCGTTAAAATCGAATGCAAAATCGACGTTATCAACAAAAAAACCTACGCTACGCTTAAGGTTACGAGAGAACATGTCGCTCTTGTTTCGCTGTGGCAGGACTATTCCGGAACAACTACCGTTTACTTCGACGGCAGCACGGATACCGTATATATGAATTGCGACTATTATGAAGCAAAGGTAGTCGGCATACAGTATAAGGGTAAGCACAAGAACGTTAATTATAAGTTTACCAAGGAAGAGTTTACCTCGAAGCTCGCCGATATACTGCTGAAAAACATTCTGCCCATAAACGAAAGCTTCCTCGGCGACGGTGAGAAAGGCAACACCGAAACCAGCATCGAGAAAATCTTTACCAAGTACTCCTACGACAACAATAACAACTTCACAATCAATCTGAACGTAGGCGCGTTTACTTCAAACGTAATCAAGGACGTGAACATCGGCATAACCAAGGACGGTCAAACAGACATGCTGACAACCTTGAGGCTGTCTACTAAGATTCTGAGCGTAGTGAGCATTGAACTCGGGCATGATGAAAACGGCAAGTTCGTTTCGGGCGCAAGTCTTAAGTGCAATAGCTTCGGCTATAAGGAGCTCGACGATTACTCCAAGGTGGACGGACAAAAGGCAACCGCTTACAGCGCCGTAGTCAATTACCGAAACGGCAACAACAACTTCAGCGCCTACGCCTGAACACCTAACTCAACCTAAGTCTTAAACGGAACGCCCGAGGAAAATTCTTTCCACGGGCGTTTTTCGTTGTTTTCAGAGTGAATTCGATTTATTTCCACACTATAATGCAATGCTAATTACCGTATATTTTCCCTGCCGCGCCGTCAAACCTGCTACAATCATAGCGTGAAAAGCTTCGGACAAAATCTTAAAAACCTGCGCGAGCAATGCGGCGTGAGTCAGCAGGAGCTTGCGGACAAAATCGGCACCACGCAGCCGCGAGTAAGCGAGTGGGAAAACGACAAGGTCGAGCCCACCCTGTACAACATTATCCGCATAGTGGACGCGCTGCGCGTTTCATTCGAGGATTTGACCGAGGACGTGACGGCATAGTAAAATCATAAACGCAATCCAAAACAACACCGATACGGCGGCGAGCTATCGCCCTGTCGGTGTTTTTGTTATGCCTGTCGGCTTGCATATTTTTCCGCAATATGGTAGAATAATCGTAATAAATAAGAGGCAGTGTCGTATGCAGGAAATATGGAACAGGCTTTATAACGAAGCAAAACGTGCGCTTAATCCGCGCAAGGTGTCGGATATGGTGGAAGCCGGCGGCGTTGCCGCGGCTGTCGAGGCAGGCTCGGGCAAAATTTACGTCGGCGTGTGCGTGGACACTTCTTGCACGCTGGGAATTTGCGCCGAGCGAAACGCGATTTTCAATATGATTGCAAACGGCGAAAGCGTAATAAAACGCGTTGTGACGATTTGCGGCGACGGCAAAGCCGGACCGCCGTGCGGAGCGTGCCGCGAGCTTATGACGCAAATCATGCCGCACGACTACAAGGGCATAGAAATTATGCTCGATTACAATTCGGGGCGCGTGGTAACGCTCGGCGAGCTCACGCCCGAGTGGTGGATTTAATTTTGTATCATGGTAGATTTATTTTGTATCTTAATGTCAAAACAAAACCCGAGGCTTACAAACAAGCTCTCGGGCTTTAATTATTGCATTGTTTACGATTTTTTCTGTCGCACTACGGAAACAAAAGCAAATCAACGCGTTATCTCGGTTTTTTGAGGATATTGATAAGGATATATGCGCCGATAAACAACACGGTCGAGCCGATAAGCACGCCGTACATTGCGCCCACGGAAACCGTGTGCCCGAAAAATTCGAGCGTGCAATCGAGCCCGGATTTGAGTCCGTCGATAAGCTCGACAGGCGCGCCGGTGGCGGCGAGCTCCCTCATTGCTCCGTTCAGCGCGTGCGTGCGAATGAGCGACGTGCCGTAGGTTCCGGGCAGAAACATGAGCACGTTTTGCAAGCCCGTGGCGAAGCTGGAAATGGGCATATACGCGCCGCAAACGAAGCCGTAGCCTGCCGACACAATTGTGCCCACAGCCGAAGCCTGACCCTGCGAGGACAGAAACACGTTGATGACGGATGAAATCGCGATGCCGAACGCCGTGAGCAAAATTACGTCGAGGATAATCAGCATTACGTCGCCGAAACTGAAATACCAGCCCGTGGCGGCAATGTAGATAAAGCACGCGGCGCAGGCGACGAAACTCACGATGAGCGTCGAGGCAAGCGACGCGGCAAAGTACGAAACGGCTACGGCGGACTTTTTGACGGGCGTTATCATCATGTCTTTTCTTGCGCCGTTCACCTTGTCGTTGACCATTAAAAGGTTCGAGCAAAACGCGACGGTAACGCAGCTGACCGCGAGCAGCGACGAAAACAGTTCGCCGCCCACTATGCCGTTTATCAGTTCGTCGGAAACGGGAAAGCCGTTCAGCGCGCTCGTCACGCTGTCGCGGTACACCGAAGCTAAAAACGTGGCGTACAGCACGAGCAGGATGACGGGGGTGATGAGCGACACGAAAAACATGCCTTTGTCTTTGAAAAATACCTTTATGTTGCGCTTTGTCAGCGCGAGAAACGTTTTCACAGCGCGCCTCCTTCGGGCTTGGTACCGGTGACAGCCAAAAACACGTCGTCCATTTTGCCCTTGGTGATTTCAAAGTCGTCGAACAGTCCCGGGTGAGCCACGATAAGGTCGCGCGCGGCAGCCGTGTCCTTGACCTCTATCCGCACCGCGTCCCTGATGCTCTCATACTTGAGCCCGAGTGCGGCAATCGCTTGTTCGTCCGCGTTATACACGGTAATAAAGTCGCCCGTATACTTGTTTTTTAGCTCGAGCGGCGTGCCCTGCGCCACGATTTTGCCGTGGTCCAGGATTACCACATGGTCGGCGTCGGCGGCTTCCTCCATGTAATGCGTGGTAAGGAACACCGTCATTCCGTCGCGCTTGCGGCAGTTGTCGATTACCTCCCACAGCGTTTTGCGCGTTTGCGGATCAAGCCCGGTGGTCGGCTCGTCGAGTATCAGTATTTCGGGCTTATGTATAAGCGCACGAGCCACGTCGATACGACGGCGTTGACCGCCGGAAAGTTTGCCTAGGGTTCGGTTGAAATAATCGCCGAAGCCGAGTAACTCTTCCAGCTCGGTTATGCGCTTTTTTGCCGCTTCGCCCGTGATGCCGTAAAGCGCAGCGCGCGCGAAAAGATTGTCCTTGACCGTAAGGCAACCGTCGAGCGCAGACGACTGAAATACTACGCCGATTTTCGCGGTTATCGCCGCCATATCCGTATCAACGTTCTTGCCGTCCAGAATTACCGTACCCGAATCCTTTGACTGCGTACCGCACATTATCGATATCGTCGTGGATTTGCCCGCGCCGTTTACGCCTAAAAACGCAAACAGCTCGCCGCGAGCCACCGTAAACGACAAGTCGTCCACAGCCCGAAGCTCGCCGAACGTCTTTACCAGATGGCTGATTTCTATTATGTTATCCAAGCCTTTCTCCTCTATTCAATGCGTATTGCGGCTTCGCGCCGCTTTGTGCACTGTCTTAAACAGTATAAGATAATTTCCTCACGTTGTCAACGTTTCACGGGTAATTTGTATAATCGGAGCTTATAATTTTGCTCACGGCAGTAATATGGAAATAACCGCTTCTTTCTCGCAGAATAACACAAGGTTTTATGCCTTCTAATCCTATTGTTATAGTGTTTTACACCGCACAAAGCGATAATACGGATTTGTATTCGCTCCATGCCGGGGATTCCACGCAAATACTTGTTCATTTGCTCTGAATGACATTTTGGACGGAGGGTACACGTCAGGATTTTCAATTAGGCTTTTACTAAGGTTAATTACTTGTTCCATGTCGGGGATTCCACGCAAATGCTTGTGCATTTGCTCTGAATGACAGGAAAAACGGAGGCTGCGCGTTAGATCTTAAAATCGAATGTGAAGTTTCCGTTTTACCTCGTAATTCGGAGCAAAGTCGTTAGGTTTTAAAATATAACGAGCAGTTCCCGTATCCAACGTCATTCAGAGGAGCATATACAAACCCGATAAGGGGTTGTATTATGCGACGTGGAATCCCCTGCATGGAGCGAATACTTAGCCATACTGTCATTCAGGGGCTAGTCGAGGAATCTGGCGAAGCGTAAAAAATATTATTATACGCCTACGGCCGGATTCTAAGGATTAGTACTTTAAATGCTATCATTTCGGCATTTTTCGTCAAGCAGGTGACGACAGGAATTATGTGCTTTTACTACAATATAACAAAACCGCCGCGGCGTTACGCTGCGACGGCATCGTGCTTGATTATGCTTGTTTAAGTTGAGCCCCAGATAATGCCTTAACGGCGGCAAAGCGAATTCGCGACGCACGTTTCGCGCTTTACGCGAGCGCAACCATTTACAAGCGGATTACGGTGATTAGACCAACTCGATGATAGCGGTTTCCGCGCTATCTCCGCGACGGGTTCCCATCTTGATGATGCGAGTGTAGCCGCCCTTCTGTCCTTTCTCGGCAGCGCGCTGAGCGTACTTGGGAGCGTACTCGTTGAACATCTTTTCGATGAGGGGGTGACGGATATTCTCGGTGCGAGCAACGAAGTTAGCCTTCGTTTCGTTGTCCTGCTTCTGCTCCTGAAGGTCATAGACGTAAGCCATAATCTTGCGGCGAGCGGCAAGCTTTTTCGGACCGTCGTTTACGAGCTCGACTTTGATGTCCTGACCCTTGTCGTTCTTACGGGTTTCGATTTTCTTAACCGTATCGGTGTAGGTATTGACGGCAACCGTGAGGAGTTTTTCGGCAATACGCGCGACTTCTTTCGCTCTAGCGTTGGTCGTTTCGATTTTACCGTTCCACAGCAGTTCCGACACCTGGTTTCTAAGCAGAGCCGTTCTCTGGTCGGTAGGTCTGCCCAATTTTCTTTGTAATGCCATAATGTCCTCCTAATCTTCGTTGCTTCTCAAGTCAAGCCCGTAGCTGCGAAGCTTTGCGATAACCTCGTCCAGCGATTTTCTGCCCAGGTTCCTGACTTTAAGCATATCGTCTTCGCTTTTTTTCGTTAAATCCTCGACGGTATGGATACCTGCGCGCTTCAAGCAGTTGTAGCTGCGAACGGAAAGGTCCATTTCCTCGATACTCATTTCCAAAATCTTGGTGTGCTTGTCGCCTTCGTTGCTGACGAGAATCGTCGTTCCGCTGAAAGTGTCGCTGAGGTCTACAAACAATCTGATGTGCTCGCAGATTGCCTTAGCCGCCAGACTGACTACTTCCTTTGCGGAAAGCGACCCGTCGGTCTTCACCTCGAGAGTGAGCTTGTCATAGTCGATGCTCTGTCCGACGCGAGTGGACTCGACGCTATAGCTTGCCGCCTTCACGGGGGTGAAGATAGAATCGATGGGGATATACCCTATCGGCTTGGACGAATCCTTGTTGTTCGCCGCGACGACGTAACCTCTGCCGCAGCCCACGGACATTTCCATATTGAGTACGCCGCCCTCGTCGAGAGTGCAGATGTACATGTCGGGGTTGAGAATGGTGATTTCGGGGTCGCGCTCGATGTCCGCCGCGGTGACTACGCCGGGCGTCTTTCTCTCGATTTTAAGAGTCTTTTTCAGCGATTTGTCGGCATACTCGGCTTTCAGATTTAGCCCTTTCAGGTTGAGTATGATTTCCGCGACGTCCTCTTTGACGCCGGGAATCGTGGAGAATTCGTGAGAGATGCCCTCGATATTGATGCCCACCACAGCTGTACCGGGAAGAGCCGACAGGAGCACGCGTCTCAAAGCGTTTCCGAGCGTAATTCCGTAACCGCGCTCGAGGGGTTCTACGACGAACTTGCCCGACCTGTTATCGGCACTTTCCTCCAGAGTGATTCTAGGCGTTTCGATTTCCATCATATTTAATTATCTCCTTGTCTGAATTGCTGAAAAGCAACCTGATTACTTGGAATACAACTCGATGATAAGCTGCTCGTTAATGTTAAGGTCAATGTCCTCACGCTTCGGGTTGTCGAGAATTTTGCCGGTAAAGTTTTCGGTGTCGAACTCGACCCACTTCGGCATAACAATCTTGGCGCCGCGAAGCTCTTTGAACAAAGCGTTCTCCTTCTTGTTTTCCTTAACCGCGATAACGTCGCCGGGCTTTACCTGATAGCTCGGAATGTCGACGGTCTTGCCGTTGACGGTGATGTGACCGTGGTTGACGACCTGACGGCTCTGAGCGCGGCTGGAGCCGATACCCATGCGGTAAACGACGTTGTCAAGACGCTTCTCGATGAGCGCGAGCATGTTCTCGCCGGTGACGCCGTTAAGGCGCTCTGCCTCTTCGTAGTAAGCGCGGAACTGCTTTTCGAGCAGTCCGTAAGCGCGTTTAACCTTCTGCTTCTCGCGAAGCTGTACGTTGTATTCGGACGCTTTCTTTCTCGTAACGCCGTGCATGCCGGGAGCTACGGGACGGCGGTCCATCGCGCACTTCTTGGTGGAGCAACGCTCGCCCTTAAGGAACAATTTTGCGCCCTCGCGTCTGCAAAGTTTGCAATCTGCGTTAGTATATTTAGCCATTGTCTGTTTCTCCTATTATACTCTTCTGCGCTTGGGGGGACGGCAACCGTTGTGCGGAATAGGCGACACGTCGGTAATAGCCGTGACTGCGATGCCCACGGTCTCAAGCGCGCGAATCGTGGATTCACGTCCCGAGCCCGGTCCCTTTACGAACACTTCGACCGAACGGATACCGTGCTCTTTGGCGACGGCAGCCGCCTTTTCGCATGCCTGCTGAGCGGCAAACGGGGTGCTCTTTCTCGAGCCTCTGAAGCCGAGCGCGCCGGCGCTGCAAGCGGAGATGGCGTTACCCTGCTCGTCGGTGAAGGTGATAAGCGTGTTGTTGAACGACGCGTTGATATGCACCTGACCCTTGTCGATATTTTTGGTTATTCTCTTCTTAGTAGTTTTCTTAACTGCCATAGTAGTTACACTCCCGATTACTTCGTCGCTTTCTTAGCGCGTCCGACCGTGCGCTTCGGTCCCTTACGGGTGCGCGCGTTCTGCTTGGTGCTCTGACCGCGAACGGGCAGACCCTTACGATGTCTTACGCCGCGATAGCAGCCGATTTCCATAAGGCGCTTGATGTTGAGCGCAACTTCACGGTGAAGGTCGCCTTCGACGACGACGTTATGCTCGATGTAGTTACGGAGCGCGTTTTCCTGCTCTTCGGTGAGGTCCTTGACGCGGACGTCGGGGCTGACACCGGTTTCCTGTAAAATCTTGTTCGCCAAGGGACGACCGATACCGTAGATGTAGGTAAGACCGATTTCTACGCGTTTCTCTCTCGGCAAATCAATACCAGCAATTCTTGCCACTGTTTTGACTCCTTTGATTTTTTAAGATAATTGTGTGTGTTTATATGGAAACGAACGGCAATCGCGAGCTATGGAATGTTAGCCGCAAACGCCCTGTTCGCGTTTGTTTTCTATATTGATTTTCGTGTGGAAAGAAGCGGAAACCATGCTCTTATCGGCGCAAGCCGCGAGCGCGCGCTCCGTTCTCCGCACATGCGGAAACCGCGCAATAGCCCGACAGCCCGAACGGATTTCCGTTTGGGCTAGCGGGATTAACGCGCGTTTATTAACCTTGTCTTTGTTTGTGGTTGGGGTACTTGGAGCAAATAACCATAACCTTGCCGTGGCGCTTGATGACCTTGCATTTATCGCACATAGGCTTAACAGAAGATCTGACTTTCATGATGGACTCCTTTAATTTTTGTTTCTGTAAGTGATTCTCCCCTTGGTAATATCGTAAGGCGACATTTCTATCTTTACGGTATCTCCCTCGAGAATCTTGATGTAGTGCATTCTGATTTTTCCGGAAATGGTGCAGGTAACGATGTGTCCGTTGGACAATTTTACCTTGAACATTGCGTTACGCAAGCATTCTACTACCGTTCCTTCGGCTTCGATATTATCGTCTTTCGGCATACGCCCTCCTGAATCGACTTAACGATTTTCTCCACGGCTTTGTCGGTAAGCTTCGCCGGCAACTCGCCCTCGCGAAGCACCTTGAGATGTTTGACTCTTTTCAGTTTCGGATTGTCGAGCTTACGGTATCTGCCGTCGACGACGAAAACAAAATCCTCGCCTGCTTTCGACGCGACAACGTACACTCTGTCGGTATCGTGTCCTTTAAGACTCTTTACGATATATCCTTCCTGCAAAACGCACCCACCTTGTAAACCGCAAATATTATTATAACACAACCTATACCGTTTTGTAAAGTGTTTTACGGGGTTATTTTTTTACCGCCGGGGCTAAAAACTGCCTTTACAGGGTTAAAATCTCGGGCTCGCCGTCGCCGACGAGAATTGTGTTTTCATAGTGTGCGCTCGGCTTGCCGTCCAGCGTTCTGCACGTCCAGCCGTCGCCCTTGTCGATGAACACCTTGAACGTTCCCATATTGACCATGGGCTCGACTGCGAGCGTATAGCCCTTTTTCAGCATTACGCCCGTTCCCGGTGCGCCGAAGTTGGGTATCGACGGGTCCTCGTGGACGCGTCTGCCGATGCCGTGCCCGGTCATTACGCGAACGACCGAAAAACCGTTGCTTTCGACGTAGGACTGTATCGCGTGCGACAGGTCGCCGAGGCGTCTGCCTGCATGCGCGTTTTTAATGCCCTCGAAAAAACTCTGACGCGTAACGTCGATAAGCCGTTGCTTCTCCTCGCTGATTTTGCCGACTGCGAAAGTTCTTGCGGCGTCGCCGTTGAAGCCGCCGTAGGCAGCGCCCACGTCGATGCTCACGATTTCGCCCTCGTTAAGCTTTCTTGCCGACGGAATACCGTGAACGACTATGTCGTCGACGGAGATGCAAGCGGAAGCCGGGAAGCCGTACAAATGCTTAAAGTTCGGCGTGCCTCCCTGCGACCTTATAAAGTCCTCGATTATCGCGTCGAGCTCTGCCGTGGACACCCCGGGCACGACGTACTTCTCAATCATCTTGAGAACGTTGCCGGTGATACGGCACGCTACGCGCATTTTTTCGAGGTCCGCGTCGCTTTTTACGGTTATCATTATTTAAGCGCCTCGGTAATCTCTTTGAATACTTCTTCGATTTTGTTCATGCCGTTGACGGTCACGAGCTTGCCCTGCTTTTCGTAATAGTCGATGAGCGGAGCTGTGGACGCGGTGTAGACGTTGAGGCGATTAGCCACGGTTTCGGGCTTGTCGTCGTCGCGGTGCATAAGCTTGCCGCCGCACTTATCGCAGTCCTCGTCCTTTTTTGTAGAAACGTGGTAGCTTTCGCCGCACTTCGAGCACACGCGTCTGCCGGTAAGGCGGTCGGAAAGCGCGCCGAGGTCGACGTCGATATTGATTACGGTGTCGATGTTCGCTATCTTATCGAGAGCTTCGGCTTGCGCGAGATTGCGCGGAAAGCCGTCGAGAAGGTATCCGTTCTTTGCGTCATCCTCCATGAGACGGAGTCTGACGATTTCCACGGTAACCTCGTCGGGAACGAGTTGACCCTTGTCGATATACGACTTGGCGGTAACGCCGATAGGAGTTTGCTCTTTGATATTCTTTCTGAAGATGTCGCCGGTGGAAATGTGCGGAATGCCGTACTTTTCGGCGATGCGTACTGCCTGAGTGCCTTTACCTGCGCCGGGTGCGCCCAACAAAATCAAATTCATAGTTCGTCCTTTTTTCCGACTGAAGCCACGCTCCGCCGTTTACATCAGGCTACCCTGCCGTTTTCGGCAACGAGCCCGCGGAAAACGCGCGGAACGCGGCTTAGCTCGGATAATTCTTTTACTTTAAGAAACCCTTATACTGCTTCATCATCATCTGGCTTTCGAGCTGCTTGTCGAATTCGAGAGCAACCGACACGACGATTAGCATACCGGTGGCACTGAGCGCGTTAACGAGCGTGGAGTCGAGCACCAGCGAGAAGATAAGCGACGGAACGATTGCGATGAACGCGAGGTAAATCGCACCGAACAGCGTTACTCTCTTGGAGATTCTGACCAGATACTCGTAGGTAGGCTTGCCGGGTCTGATGCCGGGAATGAAGCCGCCGTACTGCTGAATGTTGCGAGCGACCTCCTCGGGGTTGAACTGAATCTGCGCATAGAAGTAGCAGAAGAACAGAATGAGAAGACCGACGCACACGCTGTAGATAGGCGTACCGCTGCCGAGCCACTTGACCCACCATGCGTAGAAGGCGCTCTGAGGAGCGACCATTTGCGCGATGAGCTGGGGAAAGGTTATGATTGCGGTTGCGAAGATGATGGGGAGAACGCCGCTGGCGTTGACTTTGAGCGGAATATAGGTGCTCTGTCCGCCGTACTGCTTTCTGCCCTTGATTTGCTTTGCGTACTGCACGGGAATCTTGCGCTCGGCAAGGTCCACGAACACGATAAGCGCGAAGATGACGATAACCATTAAGACGAAGCCGAGGAGCTCCCAGATAGCGGTCTGGCTGCCGCCGAACGCTTCGCCGAACTTAGCGACGATTGCGAGACCCGCGCTTGCGAGGATACCGACGAAGATGAGGAGCGAAATACCGTTGCCCATGCCGTTCTCGGTGATGCGCTCGCCCAGCCAAAGGGTGAACATAGCGCCTGCGATGAGCATGACGGCAACGAAGATGCCGACCATCCACTTTTCGGTGAGCAGTCCGCTGAAGATGGCGGTTTCCAGCCCGTCCTGATTAGCCCAGCTGACGGTAATCGCAGCCGCCTGAGCGATAGCGAGAATCAGCGTGGCAAATCTCGTGATTTTAGTGAGTTTTTTTCTGCCCTCACCGCCCTGCTTGGAAAGTCTTTCCAGCGACGGAATAGCGACGGTGAGAAGCTGAATGATGATGGAAGCGTTAATGTAGGGGGAAATGCCTATTGCGAGGAACGCGCCGTTAGCGAGCGCGCCGCCCGTAATGGAGGACAACAGCGTGAGCAAAGAGTCGCTCGCGGTGACGGAGCTGTTTACAGCCGCGCTGATGCCGGGGACGGGAAGCCAGCAGCCGATGCGATACACGAAGAGCAAAGCGAGCGTAATGAGCATCTTCTTTCTGACGTCCTTGTTCTTGAAAGCATTTGCCAACGTATGGAACATTATAACACCTCTACTTTTCCACCAATCTTTTCAATTTTCTCAATAGCGGATTTGGAGAATTTGTTTGCCTTTACGGTAAGCTTCTTGGTGAGCTCGCCGTTCCCCAGCACCTTAAGTCCGTAGGCTTCGATTTTGGAAAGCACGCCTGCCTCCAAAAGCAGCTCCGCGGTAATCACGGTGCCGTCCTCAAAGTCGTTAAGACGCTCGAGGTTGACAACGGAGTAAACCTTTTTCCAATTGTTGTCGAAGCCGGTCTTGGGCAAACGACGCGCGAGCGGCATCTGACCGCCTTCAAAGCCGATACGGACTCCGCCGCCGCTTCTAGCCCACTGACCTTTGTGCCCCTTGCCGCTGGTTTTGCCGAGACCGCTTCCGATACCTCTGCCGAGGCGTTTTGCGGAAGTTCTTGCTCCGACGGCGGGACTAAGTTCATGAATTTTCATAATTATGCCTCCACGGGTTCGACCTTAACGAGGTGCTTGACGACGAAAATCATACCGCGGATAGCGGCGTTATCCTCGTGAATCGCGCTGGAACGAATCTTGTGAAGTCCCAAAGCCTGTACGGTCTTCTTTTGCTTTTCAAGGCAGCCGATGGTGCTCTTGACAAGCGTTACCTTAATTTTGCCGTTAGTATTGTTAGCCATAACTTACACCTACCCTAAAATCTCTTCTACGGTCTTACCGCGGAGAGCGGCGACCTGTTCGGGCGTGCGAAGGCTCTTGAGTCCTTCGAGCGTAGCCTTGACGCAGTTGATGGGGTTACGCGAGCCATAGGTCTTGGTGGTGATGTTCTTGATACCCGCAAGCTCTACGACCGAACGAGCCGAGCTGCCTGCGATAACGCCGGTGCCCTCGGGAGCCGGCTTTAAGAGCACGGAGCTCTTTCCGAACTGACCGATGGCTTCGTGTGGAATGGTGTTTCCGTCCATTGCGACCTTGATGAGGCTTCTGCGAGCCAAAAGCTCCGCCTTCTTGATAGCCTCGGGAACCTCGGCAGCCTTAGCCGCGCCGATACCCACGCTGCCCTTGCCGTCGCCGACGACTACGAGCGCGGAAAAACGCATATTCCTGCCGCCCTTAACGACCTTGGTGATACGATTTACCGCAACAAGCTTGCTGGAAAAACCGTCGTCGGGCTTAACTTCTTCACGTTCTCTTCTTGCCATGATGAATGAACCTCCTATTAGAATTTAAGTCCGGCTTCTCTTGCGGCTTCCGCAAGTGCCTTTACGCGTCCGGTGTAGAGGTAGCCGCCTCTGTCGAACACGACGGTGGTGATACCCTTCTCGAGCGCCTTCTTCGCAACGTCCGCGCCGACCTTTTCCGCAGCCTGAACCTTGGTGAGTCCGTTGACGTCCATACCCTTGGCGATGGTGGAGGACGAAACAAGCGTTACGCCCTTCACGTCGTCGATGACCTGCGCGTAAATGTGCGTGGTGGAGCGGTAAACGTTAAGACGCGGTACCGCAGCCGTACCCGAAACCTTGTTGCGGACGCGAAGGTGTCTTTTCGCTCTGACGGCGTTCTTATTTGCTTTATTAATCATAACGAATTAAACCTCCTGTTACTTGCCTGCGGTCTTGCCTTCTTTCTTCACAAGCACTTCGTCCGAGTAATGGACGCCGTAGTTGTGATAAGGCTCGACGGGGCGCTTCGACTTGATAGTCGCGGCAACCTGTCCAACCTGCTCCTTGCTGATGCCGGTGACGACAATCGTGTTCGCGTCGGGGCATGCGATGGACACGCCCTCGGGAATCGTGTAGTCGACGGGATGCGAGAAGCCGAGGCTCATCGTGAGCTTGTTGCCCGCAACCGCCGCCTTGTAGCCGACGCCTGCGATAACCAAAGTCTTGGTGTAGGGGGTCACGACGCCGGTCACCATGTTGTGGATGAGCGCGCGGTAAAGCCCGTGCATAGCCTTGGTCTGAAGCTCTTCGTTATTTCTCGTCACATGGACCTCGTTGCCCTCGACGGTAACGCCGATGTGGCGCGAGTCGATGTGCTGAGTAAGAGTACCCTTGGGGCCCTTGACTGTAACGACCTGATTGTTGTACTCGACGGTTACGCCGGCGGGTACGGTAATGTGTAATCTACCTATTCTGGACATATACGCCTCCCGTTACCACACATAGGCGAGAACTTCGCCGCCGATTTTGTTGTTTCTTGCCTGCTTGTCGGTCATGACGCCCTTGGAGGTGGAAACGATAGCGATACCCAAGCCGCCGAGGACTTTGGGGAGCTGCTCGTAACCGCAATAAACTCTGAGACCCGGCTTGGAGATACGCTTGAGGTTGGTGATAACCTTTTCGTTCTTCGCGCCGTACTTGAGCGTGATGACGATTTCGCTCTTGCCGTCTTTCTCGACAACTTCCGCGCTCTTTACAAAGCCTTCGTTTACGAGAATGTCGACAATGGACTTTTTCATTTTAGAATTGGGGACGGAAACGGTTTCGTGTTTAGCCGTCAACGCATTTCTGATTCTGGTCAGTAAATCTGCAATAGGATCTGTAACTACCATAACGTCCTCCTCTTACCAGCTCGACTTTCTTACGCCGGGGATTTCGCCCTTGTAAGCAAGCTCTCTGAAACAAATACGGCAGATACCGTACTTACGAAGTACAGCGTGCGGACGACCGCAGATGGAGCAGCGGGTGTATTCGCGAGTGGAATACTTTTGCGCCTTACGCTGTTTGTTTATCATTGCTTTCTTTGCCATTTGAAATTATCTCCTTTTCCCTATCAGTTCTTGAAAGGCATTCCAAGCTTGACAAGGAGTGCTTTGGCTTCGTCGTCGGACTTCGCGGTGGTTACGACGCAGACGTCGAAGCCGCGAACCTTTTCAACCAACTCGTAGGACACCTCGGGGAAAATGATGTGCTCTTTGATACCGAGCGCATAGTTTCCTCTGCCGTCGAACGACTTTCCGGAAATACCGCGGAAGTCGCGGACGCGCGGAAGCGCGATGGAAACGAGTCTGTCGAGGAATTCGTACATTCTCTTGCCGCGGAGCGTTACCTTGGCGCCGACCGCCTGTCCCTCACGCAGCTTGAAGTTTGCGACGGACTTCTTCGCCTTGGTGACGAGAGCCTTCTGTCCGCAAATAGCCTCGAGTTCCTTGATTGCGTTCGACACGCTCTTGGAGTTATCCTTGACGTCGCCGAGGCGCATGTTGACGATGATTTTGTCGAGAGCGGGAACCTCGTTTACGTTCTTGTAGCCGCGTTCTTTCATGAGCGCGGGGACGATTTCCTCTTTGTAGGATTTCATCAAACGGTATCTTCCCGAATCGGTTGCAGCCATGCTCGCAACCTGATTTTTCTTTTCTGCCATTATAAACCTCCGTTACTTGTCGGAAGACTCGTCGGTCTTCTTAGCCGCGGTTTTCTTTGCGGCGGTCTTCTTTTCAGCCGTAGCTTCGCCGGTCTTTTTGGTCGTCGTCTTCTTGGCGGCGGTTTTCTTTACCGGTTTCTCCTCGGCAGTAGTCTCCGTAGCGGCGGTATCTGCGGTCTTGGTTGCCTTTTTGGCTGCTTTCTTTTCAGCCTTGGCTGCCTTTGCGTCGAGCGACGCTCCGCACTTTACGCACACTCTGGACTTCTTGCCGTTTACTTCGGCGTTGCCCACGCGCGTAGCCTTTCCGCAAGCCGGGCAAATGATTTGCACGTTGCTGGAATCGATATTGCCGTTGACTTTCTCGATTCCGCCGGGCTGCTGAGCCGAACGGGGTTTACGGTGCTTGGTCACTACGTTCACGCCGTCGACGACAACCGTGTGGTTGGCGGGATTGGCGGAAAGGACCTTACCGATTTTACCTTTATCTTTACCTGCGAGAACGAGTACGTTATCGCCTTTCTTTACATGTAATGCCATAATGACGTTCTCCTCCGATTAAATAACTTCGGGAGCAAGGGACACGATTTTCATGTAGTCCTTGTCGCGGAGTTCTCTTGCGACGGGTCCGAAGATACGAGTGCCGCGCGGCTGCTTCTGCGAGTCGATGATGACCGCCGCGTTGTCGTCGAATCTGATGTGGGAGCCGTCGGGACGGTTGACGCCCTGATGCGTGCGAACGATGACCGCGCGAACTACGTCGCCCTTCTTCACCGCGCCGCCGGGGGTCGCGCTCTTTACGGAGGCAACTATGACGTCACCGATGTTGGCACTTCTACGGAACGAACCGCCGAGGCAACGGATACACATAATCTCCTTTGCGCCGCTGTTGTCCGCAACCTTTAAATAGGATTGAGGTTGTATCATAATTGTTTCTCCTTACTTAGCCTTTTCGATTATCTCGACAAGACGCCAGCACTTATCCTTGGAGAGGTGTCTGGTTTCGGCGACGAGGACGGTATCGCCGATACCGCATTCGTTGTTCTCGTCGTGAGCCTTGAGCTTCTTGGTCTTGTTGATTGTCTTTTTGTAAAGCGGATGCTTTGCCTTGTCCTTGATGGCGACGACGATCGTCTTGTCCATCTTATCGGAAACTACCACGCCGACGCGCTCTTTTCTGAGGTTTCTTTCGATTGCTTCTGCCATTTTAGTTTCCTCCGTTAAGCCTTTTTAAGCTCGCGCTCGCGAAGAATCGTCTTGATTCTGGCGATGTCGCGTTTGCAGTTTACCATCTGCATGGGGTTAGAGAGCTGACCGGTCGCGTGAGAAAAGCGAAGGTTGAAAAGCTCCTGCTTCAGTTCGCCGAGCTTAACGTTCAATTCGTCGTCTTTCATTTCGCTGAATTTAACTGCTTTCATTACGCTTTAACCTCCTCTCCGGATTTGTCGGGGTTTACCATGTCCGACTTCTTGGCGATTTTGCACTTGACGGGGAGCTTGTGCGAAGCGAGGCGGAGCGCCTCCTTTGCGATTTCCTCGCTGACGCCTGCCATTTCAAACATAACTCTGCCCGGTTTAACTACCGCTACCCAATACTCGGGAGCGCCTTTGCCGGAGCCCATACGGGTTTCGGCAGGTTTCTTGGTGACGGGCTTGTGGGGGAAGATGTCTATCCAGACCTGTCCGCCACGCTTGATATAACGGGTCATTGCGATACGGGCTGCCTCAATCTGATTGGAGGTGACCCAACCGGGCTCGAGCGAAACAAGACCGTAATCGCCGTAAGCGATAACGCCGCCCGAAATATCTCTGCCCTTCATTCTGCCGCGATGAACGCGACGTCTTTTTACTCTTTTAGGCATTAACATATTACTGTTCTCCTCCTTCGCTCTTAACTACGGGAAGGACCTCTCCCTTGTAAACCCAAACCTTGATACCGATGATACCGAAGGTGGTGTGTGCCTCTGCGGTGCCGTAATCGATATCGGCGCGCATCGTCTGAAGGGGTATCGAACCCTCGTGATAGCTCTCCGAACGTGCGATTTCCGCGCCGTCGAGACGACCTGCGACCATAATCTTGACGCCCTTTGCTCCGCTGCGCATTACGCGGCTCATAGCCTGCTTCATCGTTCTGCGGAAAGACGCTCTCTTTTCAAGCTGCTGAGCGACGGATTCGGCGACGAGCACCGCGTCCATGTCGGGGCGCTTTACTTCGAGAATGTTGATGTGAATGGAGCCTGCCTTGACAATCTTGCCAAGCTCCTTCTTGAGCTGCTCGACGCCTGCGCCCTTGGTGCCGATAAGCATACCGGGCTTGGAGGTGTGAATGTTAATCACTACCTTGTCCTGAGCGCGCTCGATAGCGACCTTGGAGATGCCGAAGGCGTAATACTTCTTCTTGATGTACTCGCGAATCTTGTGGTCCTCGAGAACGTATTTGGAAAAGTCTTTCTTATTTGCATACCACTGAGCGTTCCAGCCGGCGATGACGCCCACTCTCAGTCCGTGCGGATTGACCTTCTGTCCCATATTACTTAACCTCCTTGGTGTCCAGCACTACGGTGATGTGGCTGGTGCGCTTGTTGATGCGATAAGCTCTACCCTTGGAAACGGGCTGTACGCGCTTTAAGATAGGACCGCCGTCGGCGTAAATCTCTGCGACGTAAAGGTCTGCTCTTGCCATGCCGTTGTTGTGCTCGGCGTTGGCGGCTGCGGACTGAATGAGCTTGTAGACGACCTCGCTCGCCGCCTTGGGGGTAACCGCAAGGGAATTGAGCGCTTCGTTCACGGACTTACCGCGAACGGTGTCGATGACTACTCTCACCTTCGAGGGCGAAATGCGAACGAATTTTGCGTGAGCGCAAGGTCTTGTATCCTTATTAGCCGCGATTTTCGCGGTTTTTTCTTTCATTCTTTTAGCCATTTGAAAACTCCTTACTTGCCCGAGGTGGTTTTCTCGCCGGCGTGACCCTTGAAGGTGCGCGTGGGGGCGAACTCGCCGAGCTTGTGTCCGACCATTTCTTCGGTGCAGTACACGGGAACGTGCTTTCTGCCGTCGTGAACGGCAATCGTGCAGCCGATGAACTCGGGGAATATCGTGGAGGAGCGCGACCAGGTCTTGATGACCTTCTTGTCGTTGGTCTCTGCCTGAGCCTTTACTCTCTCGAACAATTTTTCTTCTACATAAGGTCCTTTTTTGACGCTTCTACTCATAATTCACCTCTAATTTATGCGCTTAACGATAAAGCGGTCGCTTGCCTTGTGGTGCTTTCTGGTCTTGTAACCGAGAGCCGGCTTACCCCAAGGAGTAACAGGGCTGGGCATACCGACGGGGGATTTGCCCTCGCCGCCGCCGTGCGGGTGGTCGTTCGGGTTCATTACGACGCCGCGGACGGTGGGTTTGATACCCATGTGACGTTTTCTGCCTGCCTTGCCGAGCGAAACCAGCTCGTGGTCGAGGTTGCCGACCTGACCGATAGTCGCTTTGCAGGTGAGGAGTACCATTCTCATTTCGCCCGAGGGCATCTTGAGGGTGGCGTACTTGCCTTCCTTAGCCATCAGCTGAGCCGCCGCGCCTGCGGTGCGTACCATTACGCCGCCGTTGCCGGGCTGGAGCTCGACGTTATGCACGAGAGTACCTACCGGAATGGAGCCGAGCGGAAGCGCGTTGCCCGCCTTGATGTCGGCGTTCTCGCCGCTGACTACCACGTCGCCGACGGAAAGTCCCAAAGGAGCGAGAATGTATCTCTTTTCGCCGTCCGCGTAGTGCAGAAGCGCGATGTAGGAGGTACGGTTCGGGTCGTACTCGACGGTCGCGACCTTAGCCGGGATATTGTCCTTGTTGCGCTTGAAGTCGATGATACGGTACTTGTTGCGGTTGCCGCCGCCGATGTGGCGAACGGTGATTCTGCCGTTGTTATTGCGTCCGCCCGTCTTGTTGATGGAAACGAGCAGCGATTTTTCGGGCTTGTCGGTAGTGACCTCGGCAAAGCTGCTTACGGTCTTTTGGCGAGTACCCGGAGTAATCGGTTTAAATCTTTTAACTGCCATTGTAATCTCTCCTTAATCCTTACGCGAGGCTCTCGAAGAATTCGATTGCTTTGCTGTCGGCGGTAAGCTTGACGTAGGCTTTCTTGAACTTGGAGGTATAGCCCTCGGTTCTACCCTGTCTTTTGTATTTGCCGCGCACGTTGACTACGTTTACCTTGTCGACCGTCACTCCGAAGATTTGTTCGACGGCGGCTTTGATTTGGGTCTTGTCCGCGCGCTCGTCAACGACGAAAACGTACTTCTTGGAGGGGATTCCGTCGTAGCTCTTCTCGGAGAGAAGCGGCTTCTTGATTATATCGTAAGCGTTCATGCCTTGTATGCCTCCTCGATTTTCTCTACCGCGCTCTTGGTCATAACGAGCTTCTCGTTTGCCATAACGTCGTAAACGTTGATGAGAGCGGAATTGACGGTGGTAACGGTGGGAATGTTGTTTGCCGCGCGTACCACAGCCTCGTCGGCGTCGGTGACGACGAGCAGCGCGCGCTTCTCGACGCCCAGCGCCTTCATGACGGCGACCATTTCCTTGGTCTTTGCCGCCGCGAGCTTAATCTCGTCGACGACAACCATCGCGTCGCAAGCCACCTTGTCGGAGAGTGCGCAGCACAGCGCGCCGCGCTTCATCTGCTTGTTGACCTTCTGGGAGAAGTCACGGGGCTTGGGTGCGAACACCACGCCGCCGCCCGTCCACTGAGGCGACCTAATCGAGCCCTGGCGCGCTCTGCCGGTGCCCTTCTGACGCCACGGCTTGACGCCGCCGCCGCGAACCTCGGTTCTGGTGAGAGTGGACTTGGTGCCCTGTCTTGCGTTATTCTGCTGAGCCACGACTACCTGATGAACGAGCGCTTCGTTGAATTCGACCGCAAACACGCTGTCGTCGAGGTTCATCGTGCCGGCTTCGGCGCCGGTTTGCTTATAAACTTTAATGCTAGCCATATTAACCTCCGTTATTTCGTAGACTTGACAGCCTGCTTGACGGTAACGAGTCCGCCCTTAGGCCCGGGAACGGCGCCGCGAATCAAAAGCACGTTGCGCTCTACGTCTACCTTCACGACGACGAGATTCTGAATGGTCACGTTCTCGTGTCCGTACTGACCTGCCATGTGAAGTCCCTTGATGACCTTGCTGGGGGTGCTGTTCGCGCCGACGGAGCCGAGCGAGCGGTGAACCGGGCCGGTACCGTGAGTCATCTTAAGACGATGCTGATTCCATCTCTTGATTGCGCCCGAGAAGCCGTGTCCCTTGGTAACGCCCGAAACGTCCACCACGTCGCCGGCGGCAAACATGTCGCACTTAATCTCGGCGCCGACTTCGTAGGAGTCGGAATACTTGAATTCTTTAAGGTATTTCTTGGGTTTAACTCCGGCTTTGTCGAACACGCCTTTCTGCGGCTTGTTGACAAGCGCTTCCTTTCTGTCCTCGAACGCCACGACGGTAGCAGCGTAGCCGTCGCGCTCGACGGTCTTGTTTCTGACTACGGTCATCGGACCTGCTTCGACGACGGTGACCGGAACCATAAGACCGGTTTCGTCGAAAATCTGAGTCATGCCGAGTTTTTTACCTAATATTGCTTTTTTCATAATCGTAATTTCCTCCGCGCGACTTATAACTTGATTTGAATATCAACTCCTGCGGGAAGGTCGAGTTTCATAAGAGAATCAACCGTCTTCGCCGAGGGGCTGTAAATATCAATCAATCTCTTGTGGGTGCGGATTTCGAACTGCTCGCGAGAGTCCTTATACTTGTGCACCGCACGCAAGATGGTTACTACCTCTTTCTCGGTAGGAAGCGGAATAGGTCCGCTTACCTTCGTGCCTGTTTTCTTCGCAGTTTCAACTATTCGCGCTGCCGACTGGTCGATAAGCTCGTGGTCGTAGGCTTTGAGTTTGATACGAATCTTCTGACTTGCCATTTTTACTCCTCCGTTTAAGCATTTGCGACAACTTGCTCGTGTGTGTCAAAACGTGAGCTGTTTATAGGGGCATAAGTCGTAGCCCCGCACACGCAGTTCGCAATCGCGCGGATTTATCCGCACTTGTCAGTCCGAGTTCTCTTCGTCCTTGCTGATTTTGACGGAAGTAATCTCGGACGTCATCCCGACGCTCACTAAAATGCCGCACTTTCAGTACAGCCTGTCTATTATAACCTATATGCGATACGGTGTCAAGCGTTTTTACGGCATTTTTTAAAGCAATTATCGTAAAGAGCGGATTTTTTGATAATTTCGGCGCAGCGACGAGCGACGGCGTACCGTGGTGCACATCCAATGAGTCTCTGCCCGAAAGTGCGAAAAAGACGCCTTTACGCCTCGCGCGCGTGCGCGCGTATGCGCGTGTACGCACACATACGCGCGTATATTTATTTAAAGAAAAATGCGGAAGGAAAAATGCGGAAACGCCGATGAAACGAGAATAAAGAAAAAGGACGGCTACCCGTCCCTTCTTGTTATAATTCTTCTATGATTTTGGCAATCGCGCCCTCGCCGCTGTTTACGGTTACGCGCGTCGCCGCGGCTTTCAGCGCAGGTATAGCGTTACCCACGGCATAGCCAACGTCCGCGAGCTTAATCATTCCGATGTCGTTCTGATTGTCGCCCACACACACGACCTTATCGAAGGTTTTACCGAGGATCGGAAGCATGCGCTTTAACGCCTCGCCTTTGCCGCTGCCCTCAGGACACACCTCGAGCGTGCGCCAGGACGACATTTCGACGGAAAACTCGCCGCCGAACAGCCTGCTCGCCGCATCGTAGTGCTTTTCGCCGAGCGCCTTGTCGGCATGTTCGATTATCATTTTGTAGACGGGAAATTTCGGCTGCTTCAAAAATTCCTTAACGTCGTCGCCGCGGCGGTAGAAGTTGAAACGGAAATCGCCGTCGGTCACGCGCAGGTACGAGTATTCGTCCGCAAATCCCGAAAAGTATTCGATAACCTTTTCGCACTCGCGCCCCATGGTGAACGACACGACCGGGCGCTTTTCGGATATCGAGTACACGGCGGTGCCGTTACTGCACACGCACAAATCTGCAATGGGCATAACGTCGCGAAGGAGCGCGATTTCATCGGGGTTTCTGCCCGAAACCACCGCGAACGTGCCGCCGCGCGCCACGAACTCGTTTACCGCGGCGATATTATTCTTCGGTATGGGCGCGAAAAAATCGTCGCCGTCACGATATTTGTATGTATCGGACGTAAGCGTAAGGTCAAAGTCGCTGCACAGTAAAATTCCGTCGTATCGTTTCATGCTTCTCTCCCGTGATTACGGCGCTATTCTACCATAAAGCGACAAATTTCGCAAGCGAATAACGACGGGGAATCCCCTGCATGGAACGAATACTTTGCCTTTTTCGTCATTCAGGGGCTTGTCGAGAAATCCGGCGAAGCGTAAAGAAATGAATAATGCGCCTGCGACCGGATTCTTCGGCTGCGCTATCGCTCGGCTCAGAATGACATAAGGATTATATTTCTCTATTGCGGGGGATCCTCACGGTCGCGGAACGCCGCTCCCTCAGGATGACGGGATAAAAGTAAGATTCTGCTTTTAATTTTAAAATTTAACGCGCAGTTTCCGTTTTTTTACGTCATCCTGAGGAGTAAGCGAAAGCACCCGATAAACAGGTGCTTTCGCTTATGACGTGAGGATCCCCTACTCCAAACAAGTAATTATCCGTATACCACTCCCGTTTACAGCACCTTGGACAAAAATTCTTTGAGGCGCGGCGACTGCGGATTGGTGAAAAACTCCTCGGGCGTGTTCTCCTCGGCAATCACGCCGCCGTCCATGAACAGCACGCGCGTCGCCACTTCTCTTGCGAACCCCATTTCGTGAGTGACGATAACCATCGTCATGCCGTCGTCCGCAAGCTTTTTCATCAAGTCAAGCACCTCGCCCACCATTTCGGGGTCGAGCGCGCTGGTCGGCTCGTCGAACAGCATTACCTTAGGCTCCATCGCGAGCGCACGCACAATAGCGATACGCTGTTTCTGACCGCCGGACAGCGTGGACGGATAGACGTCCGCTTTGTCGTCCAGCCCTATCCTGTCAAGCAACTCGTGAGCCTTGACCTCGGCTTCGGCTTTGATTTCGCTTACCGACTTGCCCAAATCGTAAAGCGGCTTTTTGTCCGCTTTTTTCCTGAACAGGTTGGCGATTTTGCGCCAAAAGTTAGCCGACTTTAATTTAGCGCGCTTCTTTTTTGCGATGAGCACGGGCGCGAGCGTGATGTTTTTCAGCACCGTAAGGTTGTTGAAGAGATTGAAGTTCTGGAATACCATGCCGATTTTCTGACGGTGGATATTGATGTCGACGCGCATGTCGGCTAAATCCACGCCCTCGAAATAAATCGAGCCGCCGGTCGGGTCCTCCATGCAATTCAGACAGCGCAGAAAAGTCGACTTGCCGCAGCCGCTTGGTCCCAGAATGGCTATCTTTTCGCCGTTACGCACCTCGAGGTCTACGCCCTTCAGCACTTCGTTGTCGCCGAAGCTTTTTTTAAGCCCGTGCACAGAAATCAGCACCTCGTCGGCGTTCCCCTTGTCCTCGAAGTCGGCAAAGCCCTTTTCGCATGCGGCGCAGCTCTCCTCGTTCTTGTTTCCGCAAGCCGCGCAAGCGTTCTCCGCGGCGTTATTCATAATTTCGTCAGTCATCACGCGCTCCTTTTATTGTCGCTCTTCGACAACGCCTTTTCAACGCATTTCACCAGCAAAGTTATCAGCAGTACCAGCACTATGTACACGACCGCCATGAACAGGTACGGCATCATGAATTCGTAGTTCTTGTTGCCGATTGCGCGCATGACCGTGTAGAGGTCGTAAACCGTGATAAAACTAACCACCGAAGTTTCCTTGATAAGCGTGATAAACTCGTTGCCGAGCGTGGGCAGAATGTTCTTGACCGCCTGCGGAATGACGATTTTAATCATGCTCGTGCCGTAGGTTAGCCCCAGCGCGCGCCCGGCGTCTAGCTGACCGCGGTCGACGGAATTGATGCCGCCGCGCATGATTTCCGAAACGTACGCGCCGCTGTTCAGTCCGAACACGACTATGCCGACGTTTATCGCCTCCACGCCTTTCGCACCAATCGCCGGCAAAAGGACGTAGTATGTGATAAGCAGTTGCACCACCATAGGCGTACCGCGGAAAATCGCGACGTAAACCGAGCAGATTTTATCCAGCACGCGCACGACGCGCTTGTACTTCGGCGCGACCTTGACCATTGCAATCAGCGTGCCCACGACTATGCCTATCAGCAGTCCGCACACCGCTATTAACACCGTATTGAGAAGCCCTTTGAAAAACAGCCCCGTCCAATACGGATTGGACATCGTTTCCCAAAAGCGCACCCATTTAACTTGCCAATTCATTATTATCTCCGTAACGCGCGAAAGGTTTTCCGCCGCAACCGACGGAAAACTCTTCGCTCTCGTCTATTAAATTTCGTAATCCGATTTCAACCCGATTAGTTCGTAGACACCGCGTAGCCTGTCTTTTCGCCCTTGCCCTCGTAGTACTTGGCTTCGATTGCAGCGTAGGTGCCGTCACCCTTAATCTTTGTAAGGAACGCGTTAAATTTTTCCTGAAGTTTGGCGTTGCCTTTCTTGATAAGGAACGCATAGTCCTCGTCGGTGAGTTTCACGTCGATGACCTTCACTCCGTCGATGGAAGCCACGAGCGCCGAAGCCGGTCCTTCGTCGACGACTACCGCGTAGATGTTGCCTGCTTTCATGTCATGAATTGCGGTGACGGCGGTGTCGTAGCCCTTGCCCTCGATATTGGCGAAGCCGTCGTAACCGAAGCCCTCGTCGCCGTTTATGTACATCTGCCCCGTCGTTCCCGTCTGGAATCCGATTTTCTTGCCGGACAAACCTTTGAGCGCTTCCTCTACGGCTTTGGCGGTGGTCTTGCCGTCGAAATCGGCATTGCCGTCAAGCACTATCAGCTTCTGCGAAGCCTTTGCGTAAGTGTCCGAAAAATCAAAGGTTTTCTTCCTGTCCTCGGAAACGGTGATACCTGCCATGCCTGCGTCGGCTTTGCCTGCCTCGACCTCGCTGAAAATCGAGTCAAATTCGATATTCTTGACGACGAGTTCCAGTCCCTCTTCCTTTGCGAAAAGTCCCGCAACCTCGATGTCGATGCCGTAAATCTTTCCGTCGTCGCCGATATACTCGTACATGCCGAACGGGCAGTTGGTCGCGACCGTGAACTTGCCTTTTACGGTAGGATAATTTACCCCGCTGCCGCACCCTGCCAACGAAACCGCCGATACCAGAGTAAGTAAAACGCCTAAAAGTAATCCGATTGTCTTTTTCATTTTTTGTTTTCTCCTTTAGAAAAAATTTAATACTTGTTTATCCGAAAGGTCATTCCCTTTCTTTCACCGGTTTCGGGTGCTTCCCTCGTCGGTTATGGGCATATTATAGCAGGTCGATTTCCATTCGTCAAGCGATTTTGCATAAATATTCAAAAATAATTTATAAATATTTATTTTTATGCACTATGCCGTGAATATGCGGCTGTTTTATGCATAAACTTACATTTTTGCGGCGGTCATGTCGATTGCGGCGACGCGAAAACCGCGCAAATCGAGATTATCGCTTGACAAACGTCAAGCATAGATATATAATGTTTGCGTTCTCCTATGGGGAGTAGTCGGCGACTGAATTCGCAATTAAATCGCTAGCACGGGCGGAAGCCCCGGTTTAATTTGAAACGACGAGACCATACCGTTTTTTCGGTATGGTTTTTTTTGAGGTCTTTGCCTATTCCGCCCCTGCCGCGATAATCAAGACTCGTGACGGGCAGAATAAAATCAGGGTAATTATTTTTACGGAGGCTGTATAATGAGCTATCTTATACAAGCGTGGCTGGACTTGTTCGCGGCTCAAGGCGCCGTCGGCATAGTCAAGGTCGTGGTCATGTGGGTTTTGGGCGGCGTGCTGATATTCCTCGCAATCAAGAAGGATATGGAGCCGGCGCTTTTGCTGCCCATCGGCTTCGGCGCGATACTTGTCAACATTCCGGGCACGAGCGTGCTGACCGACGGCGACGGCACGGGCATTATTTCGTGGCTGTACGAAGTCGGCATCGAAGCTTCGGAGGCTATGCCGATACTGCTGTTTATCGGCATCGGCGCGATGATTGACTTCGAGCCTCTTATCACCAACCCAAAGCTGATGATACTCGGCGCGTTCGCGCAGCTCGGCATTTTCGTGACGATTATTCTCGCAACGCTGTTAGGTTTCAATATCAACGACGCCGCTTCAATCGGCATAATCGGCGCCGCCGACGGTCCCACCTCGATACTCGTCGCGCTGCGCCTCGGCAGCAGTTACGTCGGTCCTATCATGGTCGTGGCGTACTCGTACATGGCGCTGGTGCCGATAATTCAGCCGGCGGTCATCAAGTGCTGCACCACCAAAAAGGAGCGGCTGATTCGCATGGACGACAACACGCGCCACGCGAGCAAGTCGGTAAAAATCTTCTTCCCGATTATCATTACCGTGGTTTCGGGCTTGATTGCGCCCAAAAGCCTGTCGCTCATCGGCTTTTTGATGTTCGGTAATCTTATTAAGGAATGCGGAGTGCTCGGCTCGCTCGCCGACACCGCCAAAACCACGCTGTGCAATCTCATTACCCTGCTGCTCGGTATCACAATCGCGTTCAGAATGCAGGCGGATATGTTCCTGTCCGTTCAGACGCTGATGATTATGGGACTCGGACTATTCGCGTTCGTGTTCGATACCGTGGGCGGCGTAATGTGCGCAAAGGTGATGAACCTGTTCTGCAAAAAGAAAATCAACCCCATGATTGGCGCGGCAGGCATTTCCGCGTTCCCCATGTCCGCACGCGTAGTCCACAAAATGGGCTTGCAGGAGGATAACACCAATTACCTCCTCATGCACGCCGTGGGCGCCAACGTTTCCGGTCAGGTCGCTTCCGCTATCGTCGGCGGTCTGATTCTCGGGCTCGTGTTATAAGGAGGCTTTAGTATGAACACTTTGTTTAGCGCAATTTTATTCTCGGCGCTCAGCTGGGAGGAAATCTACCCCAATCTCATGAAGTCGCTGAATATCCTGTGGCAGGGGGTGCTTGCCATACTGATTGTTGTCGGTATCATAGTCGCCGTCACTTATCTTATGCAGCGCGCTTCCGAAAAGGTTAAGTCAAAGAAGCAGAACGATAACGGCGCAGACGAAAGCGACAAGCAATAGCCGCTCATCCCGCCCTGCTCGGAAAAACCGCGAACGATTTTTGAAAATCTTGCCTTTTTTCCCTTGACAATTATAAAGATATTATCTATAATGTTAGGGTTGACTGCGAAAGCGTCGACCCACGAGCACCATTAGCTCAACTGGATAGAGCGTCGGTCTACGGAACCGAAGGTTAGGGATTCGAACTCCTTATGGTGCACCAAAACAGCCTACCGCAATATTGCGGCAGGCTGTTTTTGTGTATCACAGTCGTTCAGAGCTTCGCGCTACTCCTTATACTCGTTCGGGCTATGTCCTCACTCGTGGCGTTCGGCGCGGAGCCGCACAGGCAAGTATTTGCTGCTCATTTACTTATCTCAATTTTTTAATAACCGTTTATATATTTCTTTTTACCTGTTCGCTCGGCTAAGGTGCACAGGTAAAGCACAGTATAAACACAGTGGACTGTTTTTGCGTGCAACATAAGGCATAAACTATTTACCGCAATTAATCCATCTGTCGCAACTGTCGGTTATCGTATCGCAAGTCGGGCGAGGGCTTAGCCGCGGAGGTACAGGTAGGCAATGACGGCGGCGGAGGCGATGAGCGCGGCGAGCACGGCAAAAAATGCAACCGTCGCAAGCGTTTTTACGGTCTTATTCTCCGAGCGGAAGCAGCCGCCCGTCAGTATCAGCGAGATTATGCCGCTAATCAACTGTCCTCCGTAAACAATAAACGCAAGATAGAACACGGCGATGAGCGCGAGCCCTGCCGCAGCGTTGCCGCTGACCTCTACGTCGTGCAATCCCGAAAATATAATCAGCGTTGCCGCCGCAAAACAAACGAGCGACAACGCCCCGAAAATCGAGCCTGCGATAAGTCTGCCTTTTTTCATAATTCCACCTCGCCGAATACAATCGGTTTCTATCCGAATAATTTTTAATCTACGCCCTTAGTATAGCCGCAATTTCCGAAAAAGTCAATACCGCTTTAAAAAAACAAAGCCGCGATACGCCGTCGCGGCTTGCGTTATTTTCGGATTTCAGCGTAAACCGCCGGGGTTTTTGTACTCTACCGACACGAGGACGGGTCCTTTTGCCGTCACCTTGTAGAACTCAAGCCTGTCGGAGTACTCGTAAATCAGCATGCTCGCGTCCATTCTCGTGCGAAAAATCGCAGGTTTTTCGTGCGGCGCGCTCTGAAACGGTATAGCCGAATCGCGCCTTGCCGACTCTTCTCTTCCGAAGCCGCGTTCGCCGCCACCGGAAAAGTCGTCGCGAGCGGTGAAGTCGCGGCTGTCGCTTCTCGAAAATTCCTCACGAGCCGAAAATCCGCTGTCGCTTGAAAAATCTCTGTCGCCGCGCCCCGAAAACTCGCTCGGCTCCACTCTTCTGGCGCCGGTTTCGCCGCCAAAGTCCGTTTCGCTTCTTTGGTCGCGCTCGGGATAGTAACTTAAAAATCCCGGGTCGCCGCCCGTGTACTCGGGCTTTTGTGGCTCGCGGTCGATATTGTAGCTGAGAAAATCGGGTTTACCGTCAACGCCCCTGTCGCCGCCGTCAAAGCCGCGCCCGAAATCGCCGTCGCGACGCTCGCCTCTCCCGAATCCTCCGTCATAATCTCTACCGAAGCCGAAATCGTTATTCTGCGGCTGCGGCTGACTTTGCTGAGGCTGATAAGGCTGCCGGTACGACTGCTGTTGATAGGATTGTTGCGGATACGGTTGCTGTTGGTAGGGTTGCTGCGGCTGATAGGGCTGCGAATACTGCTGTTGTTGCGGTTGATAAGGCTGCTGCGGATTTTGCGGTTGATTTTGCTGCTGCTGAGCGTAAGCCGCAGGCTGCTGTTGATTTTCGCCGGACTGTGGCGGCTGATTGATTATCTGTCCACCCTGCGCGCCCTCGACGTACTGCACGTTGTTATCGACGGGAGTCATTCCCTGCACATAGCCGGACGAACGCTTGGCGGCTGACGATTTGCGGTCGGCGCGGTGCATAAAGCCGAGGCAAGCGACCGCGACGGCGAACACGCAGGTCACGCACAGCCCGAAAACGTACACGCCCCACACCGCGGAAAACGAAGTGCGCGTGACGGCGGTGACGATAACGAACAGCAGCGAATAAGCCACGGGCACCCACAGCCCCAGCCTGAGCAATAAAAATTTCAGAATTTTGAGTAAGCCTCGCCCTATCCAGCCGAACAACGAGCTTGCTGTCTTCATCAATCGGTTCTCCTTTTGTCGCAACGCCCGGGGCGAAATTGCGCTCGGGCGTTGGCGGTCTTTAGTGATAAACGCTAATCGCGGATTATTTTATGATATCGGTACCCATGTACGGCACGAGTACGTCGGGAACGCGCACGGAGCCGTCGGCGTTCTGGAAGTTCTCGAGAATTGCCGCCGTGGTTCTGCCCACCGCGAGTCCGCTGCCGTTAAGCGTATGCACGAAGCCGGTCTTGCCGTCGCGCGTGCGGTACTTGATGTTCATGCGGCGCGCCTGATAGTCGACGAAGTTCGAGCACGAGGAAATCTCGACATACCTGTTGTAGGACGGGAGCCA
>DQGD01000001.1:188440-243979 GCA_003533505.1 Clostridiales bacterium
ACCTGTTGTAGGACGGGAGCCACACCTCGATGTCGTAGGTCTTTGCCGACGAGAAGCCGAGGTCGCCCGTCGACAGGCATACCACGCGGTACGGAAGCCCGATTTTCTGAAGGATAAGCTCGGCCTCGTGAGTAAGCGACTCCAGCTCGTCCCAGCTATTTTCGGGCATCGTGAACTTGACGAGCTCGACTTTGTTGAATTGATGCTGACGGATAAGTCCGCGAGTATCCCTGCCCGCGCTGCCTGCCTCGCCGCGGAAGCAAGCGGTGTACGCGCAGTAGTAGTACGGAAGCTTCTCCGCGTCAATCACTTCGCCGCGGTGCATGTTGGTTACGGGCACTTCGGCGGTAGGTATTAAAAAGTAATCGGTATTCTTGACGGCGTAGGCGTCCTCCTCGAATTTGGGAAGCTGTCCCGTGCCGGTCATACTGTCGCGGTTGACCATAAACGGCGGAAAAATCTCGGTGTAGCCGTTTGCGGTGTGCGTGTCGAGCATGAAGTTAAAGATTGCGCGCTCCAGCCTTGCGCCCAAGCCGCGATAGACGGTAAAACGCGTGCCGGTGATTTTCGCGGCGGTAGCCGGGTCGAGGATATTCAGCGAGTCGCCCAAGTCCCAATGCGCTTTGGGCTCGAAGTCGAATTTCGTCGGCTCCATAAACTTGCGGATTTCTACGTTTTCGGTGTCGTCCTTGCCGATAGGCACGGTCTTGTCGGGGATATTCGGAATGGACAGCATCGCCATTCTCAGTCCCGATTCCACGGGTCCGAGCTCGTCGTCGAGCGCTTTGATTTTGTCGCCCACGTCTTTCATTCTCGCGATGATTTCGGAGGCGTCCTTCTTTTCTCTTTTGAGCGCGGCAACCTGAGCGGACTCGCGGTTTCTCTCCGCTTTCAGCGCTTCGACTTCCTTCAGAATCTCGCGGCGCTGGCGGTCGAGTTCGAGCACGATGTCAACGTCGTACTCGCCGCTGCGAGTTTTCATAGCCGCTTTTACGAGGTCGGCGTTTTCCACAACGAATTTTACGTCTAACATAGCTTTACCTTCTTGGTGAAATTATACCGCTATTATATACCATCGCAATGAAAAAATCAAGGGTTCGCCGCTTTTCCGCGCGGTTTTTTATGAAAATGTCATTTTCGGGCGGCTGTAGCGTCGATTTTTCAGGCTTTGCCGCGCTTTTTCGCAGGCTTTACGGGACGAATGAACGGAATAATCCGCGCCGCTTCCTCGCGCGTGAACCATTTGAATGCCGCGATAACCGCGACGAAAGCCGCCGTCGCGGCTGTTCCCGATAATGCGAGCGCAAACAGCGGCTTTAATCCGCCGAGCACATAACTGAGCCCGATTCCCGTCGCGACGAACGCAGCCGCGGCAAGCGCGGGCGCGAGCGGCGATTTCGGGTGCGCGAGCGTGGGCACACGCTTTACGACGGATATTACGTCCAGCGTCGCCGTGACCGCGTAGCACAGCACCGAGCCTATCGCCGCGCCGTAAATCCCGAGGACGAACAGCAGACACGCCGTGACGGCTACCTTCGTCACCGCTCCGATGACCAGGTTTACGGCAGGGATTTTGGCTTCGCCCAAGCCCTGAAGCGCGGCTGTCGCGACCTGAATCACGCCGACGTAGAACACCGATACCGCCGAAATCCGCGTTAGCCTTATCGTCACGGCAAGCTGCGCCTCACCCAAACCGCGCGAGTACAGCGTTTTAACGATTAGCGGCGCGAACACGCTCAGCGCGAGCGCGCACAAAAGTCCTCCGATTAGGCACAGCTTAAACGAGAAACCGGCTTCTTTCGCCACGCGCTCGGGGTCGCGGCAGCATTTCGCCACGCGCGGCAAAAGCGCGGCGGAAATGGCGAAAATCACCGCGACGGGCATATTGATAAGCGTCGCAACAGTGCCGCTCGTCAGTCCGTAGGCGGCGGTAGCCTCGGCGCGCCCCACTCCCGTATACGTCAGGATATTGATGACGAGCACGCTGTCGAGGAGCGCGGTGAGCGGCATGACGAGCGAGCCGAACGCCACGGGCACAGCCACGGCAAACAACTCGCGCAGTATTCCTCGCACGGTGGTTTCGTTCGGCGCGCGATTTTGCTTGCAGCTGTCCTGCAAACTCAGGTCAGCCGCGCCCGAAACGAGCTCCGCCGTCATGTCGCCGGCAAACTCGGCTTGAGCGGCTCCTTGGACGGCTTGCGCCGACTGCGCGTAAAGCTCGCCCTCGCGATTTCTCTCCGCTTCGCTCTCGTCGGCGGCAACTTTTCTTCGCGTGCGCTCGACGGCGGTTGCTTCCGTGCCGATTAAAAAAGCCTCGTCCGTGCCGAACCCCACGGAAAGCGCGCGGCAAGCGGCGTAGGCGCGGTTACGGCGGCGCGTTCTCTCGCTTATCAGGTAGGTCGCGGCAAGCGCGAGCGCGGCCAGCAGCTCGGACAGCGAAACGCCTGCGAGCGCGCCGAAAACTCCGCTCGCGTACCCCAGCGGCATCAGTTTGTAAGCAAAATACAGCCCGAACACGAGCTTGCCTGCTTGTTCGACGAGCTGCGACGCCGCTCCCGGCAGCATGTTCTCCCTGCCCTGAAAGTATCCGCGAAAGCACGAAATCACGGCGACAAACGCCACCGACGGCGCGATACCGTAGTAGGCGGTTTTCGCCTCGGCATTGCCTTGAAGCGCAGCCGCCGCGCCTCCGAATATCGCAAGCAGCGCGGTGCACAGAATCCCTATCGGCACGAGCGCGGCAAGCGACACCCCTAGCACTCTCCTCGCGCCCTTTTCGTCGCCGCAGGCAAGCTTTACCGCAACCAACCGCGAGATTGCGACGGGCAGTCCGCCGCTCGACACCGTGAGAAGCAGCGTGTACAGCGGAAAAACCAGCTGATACAAGCCCATTCCCTCGCCGCCCAGCACGTTGGTGAGCGGCACGCGGTACATCGCGCCCAAAAGCTTGGCTATCACCGACGCAACCGCAAGCATGCCTGCGCCCGTGAATAAATACCGAATGTTCCTTTTCATTCCCTTAGTATGCGCGTTTTATCGTGAGGATTATTATAGTGAGATTCGCTCTTTCGCGCGAGTTAAGGATTAGTAATCGCTCCATGCAGGGGATTCCACGCTTCGGCTTCGCCTCGCTCTGAATGACGTGGTAAACGGAGGGTACACGTTAAATTTAATTCGATTTTCACAATACTTACGTTTGTCACGCGGTACACAAGCTACACCCTGTTCCCGACCTTAGAGGAGTTGCGGGCGCGACGCGGCGGTGCGTAGCACCGTAAAAACAATTCAGTGAATTGTTTTTAGCCAAAGCGGGGAGCAATCTATGATTGCGACCTGGGGGGCTTTGCCTTAGGGGGACACAGCCGCAAGTGTCCCCCAATGACTTTTTTGCTACTTTTTTCGTCACCTGAAAAAAGTAGATTTCTTCTTTCTATCAGCTATAATTACAGCCGCTCTATTAAAACTAACTTTTCTACCGCAATTAAAAGAAAAAAGCAGCATTACCTGCTTTAACGCAAAATAACGCTACTTGAAAATTCGGGCTTTTGGGGGGGCAATTACGCCCCCGACTCCTAAAATTTCGGGTTATAGGGGCAACCGGGCTCCTTACTTTACTACGTTATAGCCGGCTTTCTTCACAGCTTTTTCGAGCGCCTTTTCGGCGACTTCTTTTGAGAGAGTGACCACCGCTAAGCCCGTTTCGTGACTGACCTCGGCGGACGCAACGCCGTCGACGGCTTCGAGCGCATCTTTTACTCGCTTCGAGCAGTGACCGCAACTCATTCCCTCGATTTTCAACGTTTTTTTCATACTATCTACCTCCGTGAGTTTATTTTCGTTATTGACCTTGTCGCGGCGACGGTAGCGGATTTTCTTTACGGGGTCGAACAGATTAAGCCTGAGCGCGTTGAGCACCACGCACACGCTGGACAGGCTCATTGCCGCCGCGCCGAACATGGGGTCGAGTTCCCAGCCCGTGAGCGGAATCCACAGCCCGGCTGCAAACGGAATACACAGCGCGTTGTAGACAAACGCCCAGAACAGGTTTTCCTTGACGTTGGTGAGCGTGCGCTTGCCGAGTTTCAGCGCCTCGGCAACGCCCATAAGCCCTGCGCCCGACAGCACCACGTCGGCGGCGTCGATAGCCACATCCGTACCTGCGCCGATTGCTATACCGAGGTCGGCGGCGGTAAGCGCGGGCGCGTCGTTTATGCCGTCGCCCACCATCGCTACTCTGCCGCGCGTCTTAAGCTCGCCGATTACCCGTTCCTTGCCGTCGGGGAGCACGCCTGCGATAACCTCGTCCACGCCTGCGAGCCTGCCGACAGCCGCCGCGGTGCGCTCGTTGTCGCCCGTCAGCATGACCACCTTAACGCCCATGCGCTTGAGCTCAAGGATTGCGCTCGCACCGTCGGGCTTTATGGGGTCGGCGACGGCAATCACGCCCAAAAACTTGCCTGCCGCCGCAAAGAACAGCGGCGTTTTGCCGTTCTCGGCGAGCTCGTCCGCCTTTTTCAACGTTTCATCGTCTATGTCCGCAACCGTCGACACGAACTTCGCGTTGCCGCCGTACAGCGCCGCGCCGTCGAGAGTTCCGGACAAGCCGTTGCCGGGTCGAGCCTCGAAGTCCGCAACCTCGACTGCGGCTACGCCGTTAGCTTCGGCATAGCCCACAACAGCCTTTGCAAGCGGATGCTCGCTCTTTTTTTCGAGCGCGTAAGCCGCCGCCACGAGCTCGGCTTCGCTGCAGCAAACCGCTATCACGTCGGTGACTACGGGGTGTCCGACGGTTATCGTGCCCGTCTTGTCGAGCGCGACTATATCGATTTTCGCCGCGGATTCCAGCGCCTCGGCGGTCTTAAAAAGCAGTCCGTGCTTCGCGCCCTTGCCGCTTCCCACCATAATCGCCACGGGCGTGGCGAGTCCCAGCGCGCATGGACAGGAAATGACCAGAACCGAAATCGCACGGGCGAGAATAAAGCCTATATCCCTGCCGGCTATCGCCCAAGCGATTGCGGTGACTATTGCGATGCCGATGACCACGGGCACGAACACGCCCGAAACCCTGTCGGCGATTTTCGCGATGGGCGCTTTTGTCGCCGCCGAGTCCTCGACGAGCTTGATTATCTGCGCGAGCGCGGTGTCCTTGCCTACCCTTGTCGCGCGGCACCTGAGAAAGCCGGACGTATTGATTGTAGCCGCGCTCACACTGTCGCCTTCCGCTTTGTCCACGGGCACGCTCTCGCCGGTAAGCGCGGACTCGTTCACCGCCGAAAATCCGTCCAGCACCACGCCGTCGACGGGTATACTCTCGCCCGGACGCACCACGAAAACGTCTCCCGGCACTACTTCCGCCGCCGGCACGCTTACCTCTTTGCCGTCCCTTACAATCGTAGCCGTCTTGGGCGTGAGCTTCACAAGGCTTTTGATTGCGTCGGTGGTCTTGCCCTTGGCGCGTGCCTCGAGCGTTTTTCCCACGGTAATCAGCGTGAGAATCATCGCCGCCGACTCGAAATACAGCCCGTGAAGATAGCTCATCGACTGCGCGGAATCGGCTGTCGTCATTGTGAACATCACGGCGATACTGTAAAGGTACGCCACGCCCGAGCCCATAGCCACCAGCGTGTCCATATTGGGCGAGCCGTGCACCACGCTCTTGAAACCGCTGACGAAAAATTTACGGTTAATCACGAGTATAATCGTGGTTAGCAGCAGCTCGATGAGCGCGAGCGCCATGTGATTATGGTTGAGTACGCTCGGCAGCCACCAACCCCACATGACGTGTCCCATCGAAATATACATCAGCGCGAGCAGTACGACTATCGACGAAATAAGTCGAACGCGCAGCGCTTTCTCCGCGGCGTTGTCCGTTTTTTCGGCGGTAGCGGCAGCCGCGGATTCGCCGTCCGCGCTCGCCGCGCCGTAGCCTGCCTTCTCCACAGCCGCGATAATCGCTTCCTCGGAAGCCGTACCTTCAACGCCCATGTCGCCCGTCAGAAGATTGACGGAGCACGCCGTAACGCCGCTCAATTTTTTCACGGCTTTTTCCACTCGCGCCGAGCAAGCCGCGCAGCTCATTCCGCTGACCTTAAACTGTTTCATTTCCGTTTTACCTCATCAGCCGCTCGACAACCGTCGCCAGCTCGTCCGCCGTTTCGGTCTTGCCTTGGCGCAAATCCTCCGCAACGCAGGTGCGTATGTGCTTGGAAATAAGCTCGCGGTTGACGGCGTTGAGCGCAGCCGCCACCGCCGAAACCTGCGTGATAACGTCCGTGCAGTAGGCGTCGTTTTCAATCATTTTCTCTATTCCGCGCACCTGCCCTTCCACTCTGCGCAGCCTGTTCAGTATCGCCGCGCGTTCCTTTTCCGTGCGCTCCTTTTTCCTTGCGCAGCACGCGCAAGCCTCCGTTTCCACGCCCGTAAAGTCCGCGCAGTCCTCGCACGCGCCGTCGTTTTTCGTTTTCTTTTCCCCGTCAGACATAATGCACCTCGATTTTTTATTCTATACCCCTTGGGGGTATGAATATAGTAACGCTTTCGTCCGGCGATTGTCAAGCGATTTCGCGTATTATTTAAAAAGTATTGCCGTTTCAGTGCTGAAATATGGGGAAACGCGCGGCGATTTTTTTGCGGCAGGCGACAAAAAACCGCTCCCTCGCGGCTACGGGGGAAGCGGTCGATTGCGTTTTTAACGTATTATTTTCGGGTTATTTCTTTTTGGCTAGCTTTTTGGCTTTCTTTCTTGCCGCCGCAATCGCAGGCTCGACGAGAATGACGAGCGCGACAACGACAAAGATACTGAGCGCGATATACCGCCAATCAACGGTCTTTTCCTGCGTTTTGACCATGGGGTCTGCGCCGTAGAACAGTCTGAAATCGGAGGTCGCCTCGTTGTAGCGCACGGACAGCACTATCGTGCCGTTCCGGTCGGTGCGCAGAATGTTCTTGTCCTGAAAACCGTCTTTTTTGAACTGCTCCAGCTTTTCGGCGTGCGGATGCTTGTATTTATTGTTAAGACCGCAGCTGATAACGATCAGCGTGTTCGGGCGCGATTCGGCGGTGGTCACGGCTTCGACAAACGCTTCGCCCGTGCTAGTGCGGCTGCCGTGGTGTCCTGCCTTTATCACGTCGACGGAATAATTGTCGTCGAACACCGAGAACTTGCCCTCGCGAGCCTTGGCTTTTTCCGCGAACTCGGCTTCGCCCTCTTTTTCGCAGTCGCCCGTGAGCGCGATTTTAATACCCTCGTATTCGAGTATCATTATCGGCGAATAGTTGTTCCAATCTTTGTAGCTGTTGCTGTTCGGTCCGTAGAAGCTGAGCGAATAGTAGCCGTCGTCGCCCGGCTTTGCGTCGGCCGCGTCGGGCACGATGGGGTCGAGCTCGAAAGAATTTATGTACACTTTGTACTCGTCGCCGAACTTGTTTTTGCCCTTGCTCGCGGCGGCGATGACGTCCTTGTACGCGGCGGTGCCCTTCGACACGCAGTCGGAAGTGAGCAGCGACGCGTCGGGGTCGACGTAGTCCTTATAATTGCACTTGACGTTGGGACGGTAGAAATTCTTTGCCGGATACTTGTTGAGCACGTCGTCCAGCGAGCCGCAATGGTCGGAATCGGTGTGCGTGAGTATCGCGTAGTCGAAATAGGTTATCTTGTTGCCGTCCTTGTCGGTTATGTTCTCGTCTATGTAGCCGAGCAGCGCGTCCTTGGCGTCCTTTTCGCCGCCGTCGATAATCATTTTCTTGCCGTCGGGAAGCTCGACAATGCACGCGTCGCCCTGTCCCACGTCCACGAAATGCACGTTGAGGTCGCCGGCAACGCTCTTTTTCCTGATGTCGCCGGCAGTGGTTCCCTCGTACTCCGTCTTTTCGATTTTCTCCAGCCCCAGCGCGAGGTTAATCTGATTTTCAAACAGCAGGCTCACGCCGAGCAGCACGCCCACCACGAGCACTATCGCTATTCTTATGCCCCAATGCGGCTTGTATGCGCTCTTCTTGCCGCCGCTCCTGCTGCCCGAGCTTTTGGGCGCGGTCGAGCCCGTCTTGCCGTTTTTCCTTTCAGCCATAATTCTCCTCCTAAATCCTAATCCTTATATATCAGCCGCAAAATCTCGTCACACTTTTCCTTTGCGGCTTCATAGCCCAGCCTGTACATTTCCTCGTAGCCATCCTTGTCGGTGGACTTAAACGCCGACAAATCGGGCGCGACGATAATGTCCGAATTGATAAGCCCGTGCACCGACGAGTTCGCTCCCATGATGTCGAATGTCGCTTTGAGCACGCTGATAAGCCCCATCTCGCTCGTTCCGCCGCCGCGCGTGGGGTTTACGTCCACCGTGACCACGTTATCCGCGCCCACCATGCGGCACACGTCCGCCGGAATATTGTTCAGCAGTCCTCCGTCGACGAGGTGCTTGTTGCCCATCACAAGCGGCTTGAAAAACAGCGGCACGGTGCTGGAAGCCGCAGCCGCCGTCGCCACCGAGCCCGAATCCAGAATAACCTGCTTGCCCTCGACAAGGTCGGTTGCCACCGCGTAGAACGGCTTTTTGAGGTCGGAAAACTGCGCGTCGCCGATGAGGTCGGACACGATTTTGCCGATTTTCATCGAGTCGTCGGGCGACCAGATGAAGCCCTTTTTTATGTCTTTAAGCTGCAATCGCGCCCCGTAGGCGAGCATGTCCTTGGGCTCGACGCCGGCTGCGTAAAGCGCACCCACTATGCTGCCTGCCGAACACCCGACGACTAAATCGAAGTCGATGTTCGCCTCTCTGAACGCCTGCAACGCGCCGATGTGCGCAAATCCCCTGGCTCCGCCGCCGCCCAGACACAGCGCGGTCACGCCGCGCCGTTTCAGCTTGCCGCCGATAAGCGCGCGTTCGCGCTTCATCTTGCGCTTGTTCTCGGCTTGCTCGGCTTTCAGCCGCCTGTTCTGCTTGAAATTATCCCACCATTTCATTTTTATTGCCCGTTATTCCTTGTCCGTATCGGACTTGTTATTGTTTTCGGTATCGGTATTTTCTTCGTCGGAGCGCGTGTCCGCGGAGGAACCCGCTTGGGCAGCCTTTTTCTCCTCGATTTCGGCGTAAAGTTCTTCCTCGTCGTTGTCGGTGTGGTGCTTGACGCTCTCGAACAGCACGGGAACACGCGGCATCACGATGAGCGCGACAACCAGCGAAGCTCCTGCCTGAATGGGCCCCGAAACGAAGTTGAACAGCGAAGCTTCCCAGCCGTACAGCATAAGGTCGGTAAGGAAATAGCCGATTATCATCCATGCGCCCGCAATCAGCATGGAGAACAGTCTGCGCAGCATGGGACGCTGTTTGCGGAACACATAGGTATATAATATGCCGCAAAGAAAGCCCTCGCCCCCCTTGACGACGAACGTAAACGGCGCGTAAGTCGCAAAACCCGAGAACAGGTCGGCGAGCGACGAGCCGATTGCGCCCGCAATCATGCCGCCCACGGGCCCCAGCAGCGACGCGGCGAGAAAAATCAACGTGTCGCCGAAGTTGATGTAGCCCTTGCCCCACGGAATCCGCACGAAAATCGTGAGCACGCACACGAGCGCGGAAAACAATGCTATAAGTACGACATAAAACGTAGTCGCTTTGTCAATTTTCTTTTTCACCATCGTATTCGCTCCGAAAGTAATTATTTCATCGTTTTCCCGTTTTTACGGCAAACGGGCAGATAAATTTCCGCCCGTAATTCATTCGTGTAATGCGCGCGGTTTACAGCTAAACCGCAGCGTTCGGTTATCGGCTGAGGAGCTTTTAGAGCGCCTCGACCTTGACCTTGATTTTTGCCGAAATCTCGGCGTAGGGCTTGACCGTCACGTCGTAAACGCCCACCGACTTGATTACGTCGGGCAGCACGATTTTCTTTTTGTCTATATCTATGCCCTCTTTTTCGAGCGCGTCGGAAACGGCTTGGGTGTTCAGCGATCCGAACAGCTTACCCGTTTCGCCCACTTTAATCTTTACCGTGACCGTCATGCCGGAAATGCGCTTTGCCAGCTCCTGAGCCTCGGCGCGTTCGACGGCTTTGCGGTGCTCGTCGGCTGCCTTGGCGATGCCGATGCTGTTTACCATGTTTGCGGTGGCTTCCACCGCCAGCCCGTTCTTTATGAGATAATTGCGCGCGTAACCGTCGCTTACGTTGACTATATCGTTCTTTTTGCCCTGCCCCTTGACGTCGGCTGTGAGTACTACTTTCATAAAAGCCCTCCGATTTTCTTATATTCTATCCTAAAAGCTCGGTTTTGTCAAGAATAAGTTTTGCCTCGCGCGAATAACGGGCAACAATTTTACTAATAATAGTTATAGTTACGAGGAGGTACGACTATGAAAGATTTGAAGTGCGGACTCACCGCCTGCAAGCACAATGAGGGCTATTGCTGCTGCGCAAAGGAAATCGAGGTCGATAAGGGCACTGATTGCACCACCTACTGCCCCGACGAAAACAAGCACGTTTCCATGTTCGAGGCGGCAGGCGACTTCGCGAAAGCCGATTATTCGGTGGACACGCGCGTTTCGTGCGAAGCCGACTGCGTTTTCAATAAGTCCGGCAAGTGCGTTTCAAACGGCATCACCGTGATGAACGAAGGCTCGCAAAACGCCGTTTGTCTGACGTATATCAAGCAGTAAGCCCGTGCGCTGTAATGCGAACGCGGCGCGCACGAAAAAAGCGACTCGGTCGAGTCGCTTTTTTGCTATTTTTTCCAATAACCGTAGACCTCGTTCGCCGACACGACGTAGGAGAAAGTGTCGGGATATTTTTTCAGTATGCGCTCGAAGTCGCCTATCTGGCGGCGCTTGATGACGCAAATCAGCAACTTGTGGCTGTTGCCCGTGTACTGACCCACCGCGTCGACAACCGTCACGCCCTTGCCGAGCACGTCGAAGATTTCGGCGCAAATTTCGTTGCAGTGGTTGGTGATTATCTCGACTTTTAGCGCAGACCGCGAGCCCTTTATGAACTTGTCGGACACCGCGCTCGAGGAAAACGACTCGATAATCGCGAGGAATACCGGGGTGAGCGTCTTGTCGTAGACGAAAAACGACAGGAGGATTATCGACGAGTCTATCATGAAAATCAGCCACGCCATGCCGAGGTCGGGGCGTTTTTTCTGAATAATCGCCGCTATCGTGTCGGTGCCGCCCTGACTGCCGCCGGCACGCACCATAATACAGAACGCAAGTCCGCACATCACGCCGCCGAAAACCGCCGCGATAATCTTCTCGCCGGCTCCTGCCTTGTAAAGCAACGTGCCGCCGGCTCCCTCGGCTATCTTATTAAGCTGTTCTATTGCGATTGTGACAAGGCTGTACAACACGGTATAGCTCGCCGTGGCGAAGAAATACCGCTTGGACAGGAAGAAAAACGCGAGAATCAATAGCGGTACGTTCATCGCGATGTTGAAGTAACCGAGGTTGATACCCGTGATATACTCGAGTATGACCGCCGCGCCTGCGATGCCGCCCACGGCGAACCCGTTGGGCGAAATAAAGCAGTAGGTGCCTATGCCGCGCAAAACCGCCGCCAGCACGACGTAAGCCGCCATGACCAGAATCGAGCGAAGTCTGCTCTCGTTGGGCGCAGGCACGACGACTTCCTTGCCGTTTTTGAGCTTTATCACTCTGCCGCCGTTCTCGCCCTCGCCGAAGCCTGCGATTGCGTCGTCCGCCGCAGCCTTGTCCTCGGCTGCTCCTGCGTTTTCGCTCGGCGTAGCCGCAGCTTCCTCTGTCGTGCCGATAAGCTCCTCGCCCGTATCGGCGTGGGATTGGTTGTCGGGAGCGGTATCGTCGCCCGTCACGCCGCCGATTGTATTTTCTTTTTTCATAAGTTTTCAGTCCTCGTTAATCCGCGAAAAAGCAATCGCGCTCTTTCACGGATTACGCCGCATTTTTCGGCGCAATGTATATGATAACGCTTGCAAAAAAAATAGTCAAGCGTTTTGCGCCCGACAGCGGCTCGCTGCCGCGGCGAAAGAAGCCTCGGCAGGCTTTTTCCGCAGGAAATAGCTGCCGCTCCCCGTAAATTCGATTTAAAATGCAAAATGGCCGATTTTGTGGTCGACCATCTTGCTATATGATAAGGGGGAAAATGATGAGCTGTTTAAGCGTAACCGGAACGTTCGTTCCTGATTACGAGCTCATTATATACCTATCGATTTTGTTTGTCAAGAGTTTTTTTAAACTTTTTTAAATTTTTTTGCGGTTTGCCTAAATAAAGCGAATTTTGCAATGCCGAGCGCAATATTTGCAATATTTTCTAGCTAAGCGGCGGTATTTGAGATAATTATGCCGTCTAGCCCAGAAGCTCGATTATTTCCTTTATGCCGTTTTCCTTGCCGACGACAAGTCCTGCCAGCGCGGACTTCTTCTCCTGAAGCTTGATAATTTTCTCCTCCACGCTGTCCTTGACAATCAGCTTGTAGACCTGCACGCTCTTTTGCTGACCCATGCGGTAGGCGCGGTCGGTCGCCTGATTCATCACCGACTCGTTCCACCACGGGTCGTAGTGGATTACCACGTCCGCGCCCGTAAGGTTGATGCCGGTGCCGCCGGCTTTGAGCGAGATGAGGAACACTTTGACGTCGTTTTCGTTGAACTTGTTGACCAGCCGCAACCGCTCGGACTTGGGTGTGTCGCCTTTAAGGACATAGTGCGAAATACCCTTCTCCATCAGTTTCCTGCGAATTACGTCCAGCATCGAGGTGAACTGCGAGAACAGCAATATCTTGTGACCGCCCTCGACAGCCGTTTCGATAAGCTCCATGCACGCGTCGGTCTTTGCGGAGTTGCCCGTGTAGTCGGGGTAAACTAGCGAGGGGTCGCAGCATATCTGACGAAGCTTGGTCAGCATCGACAGCACAACCACCCTGCTCATGTCGGGAGTGGCGCGCATGCTCTCGCGGATAAGCGCGAGGTTAGCCTCGTACAGCTTCTTCTGCTCGCCCTCGAGCGGCGCGTCGAGTATGCTCTCCATTTTCGCCGGGAGCTCCTTGAGAACGTCCGCTTTGAGTCGGCGCAATATAAACGGCTTGACGATGCGCTTTAGCCGCCCCGTCGCGCCTGCGTCGCCGCGCACCACGTCCACCTCGTACTTGTCGCGGAACGCGCCGTAACTGCCGAGGTAATATGGCATGATAAAGTCGAAAATCGACCACAGCTCGCCGAGGTTGTTCTCTACCGGCGTACCCGTGAGCGCGAAACGATGTTTAGCCTTGATTTTCTTGACCGCAACCGCGTTTTTGGTTTCGGGGTTCTTGATGTACTGCGCTTCGTCGGCAATCGCGTAATCGAACGTCACGTTCTCGTACAGCTCGTAATCCCTGCGGATAAGGTCATAGGAGGTAATCACAACGTCGTAGTCGGCGGCTTTGGCGATGCGCTCGCGCCGCTCCTCCTGACCACCCATAACGGCGAGCGTTCTTAATGACGGGGCAAACTTTTCTATCTCGCCCACCCAATTCAGCATGAGCGTGGTGGGGCAGATTATCAGCGCGGTGGACTTCTCCTCGAGAAGCAACGCGATTACTTGCAGCGATTTACCTAAGCCCATGTCATCGGCGAGTATTCCGCCGAAACCGTTGTCTTTCAGCATTTTCAGCCAGCGGTAGCCCGTTTTCTGGTAATTGCGCATGATGAGCCGCAGCGATTCGGGCACCTCGATGTCGGCGTTTTCCACCGATTCGAGCGACTTTAACAGCGACTTGAACGCGCTGTCGCGAGAGAGCGAGAAGAATCCCTGCTTGAGCTCGCTGTTGACGAACGGCGCGTAATAGCGCGGCATTTCAAACTGCCCGTCCGTCAGTTTCGCCACTTCCAGAATCTCGCTCAGCGCCTCGATGGAATTGTCCTCGAGGTTGACGAAGCCGCCGCCGAGGCGTATATAACGCTTCTTTTCGCGATAAGCCGCAAGTATCGCGGCAAGCTCCTCGCTCGTGTAGCCCTCGGCGGAGAGTTGCAGGTTGAGAAGGTCGCTCGTAAGCCTTACGCCAACGTGAATACGCGGCGAAGTGCGAATGCGCATTTTCTTCATGCTGTCGGTGACAAACACTTCGGCGTACTCGAAAAGCTCCTTTACGCCCTCGGACAGGAAGGTAAAAATCTCCGCTTCGTCGTCGAGATAAAGGTCGGGATAGTGCGGAAAATACTTTGCCAGCACGCCGCGAATGGCGTTTTCGGTGTCCCAATCGCGCACGAAATCTCCGCCGATGACGTCGGAAAACAAGTCGACGGGATTGTCGTCGTAGCTCGCCTTTACGTCGAGATACACGCTGCCGTCCTTGCCGTTGATGTAAATCTTTGTAACGAGAGGAGCGGCTTCGTAGACGGACAAGTCTATCGTGCCCGAGTCCACCTCGATATAGTCGTTGAGCTGGCAGATAACGCTGTTGTAGAACGCGCTCATGTCGTGGTCGGCAACGAACAGCCGCTTTTTCATCGCTATATAGTCGAAGAACGAGCGCACCGCCGCGTCGAACTCGTCGCTCACGCGGAAAATGCGGTTTTGGGTGAGAACGTACTTATAATCCTTGCCGTCAATGAATTTGCAGTCGGTTTCGGACAGCGTGACCGAATAGCCGCCGTCCTCGCGCGTGACAATCAGCTTGACGGGGAGCGTCGCCGTAAACGGCTCGATGAGCACGAGGTCGGTCTTTCCAAGGTGCACCAGCGAGCCCTCGTACAGCGCAAAAAACTCGTCCACGTCGCCGCTGATAAGGCGTATTTCGTCCTTGTAGCGCATGAACGTGCCGCTCAGCTCGATTTTCTCCGAATAGCACTTCACCAGAAAATCGACAAGCTTTTTGCTGTTGTCGGTAAAGTTTTCTATGTTGTGATAAAGCTCGAGGTCCACTCCGTAACGACGATAGCCGCACGCCGAAACACACGACACGAAGTCGGAAATATCCTTGAGGTTGTATTGCTTTTTGTTGCCGATTGTAAAGCGCAGCGACACGCCGTCGCCTAATTCGAGATAGGGAATCAGCTCGGTTTTCACCGCGTCGCCCGTAATAAACCTGCGGCGTTTCTTTTTGCCGTACTCGGCGATGAGATTGACTGCGCCCGGGTCTGTCTTTTTGCGTATATCGACGGGCTCGCGCACCTGCGGATTGCGCTCCTCATAGCTGAGCGCGGTGGCTACGATATGCTTACACGGTCCGCTCTCGAGGTTGAATTTGTCGCAGTCGCACTCGTAGTCGTACAGTCCGCCCTGCTCGTCGAAAGTTATCTTGCAGCTATATAGCCTGTCGCCCTGAACGGTGGACATAATGTCGAACTTTCCGTCGCGCGTCGCCGTAGTAATGCTCTTAACCTTGTTGTCGTAAAACTTCTTCTTGCCCGAAGCAAACGCATCGCCCTGAGTTTCGTTGTAAAGCGCGTCGAAATCGAAAAACATTCTTTAACCTCCGCCCGTTCTCGCGCAAAAATCGCGGTTAAGCCGTTTTTGCGTTATATTGTATTGTAACACACTTTTACGAAAATTACAATAGTTTTAACGCGCCAAGGCACCGATTTTTCCGCAAATTTCGGGAGCGGAAAGCGAATTCGATTGACTTATCGCGGCAAATGGCATATACTGATAGTGAAATATTAAAAAGGAGGCATAAGGCAGCGAATGGACGCAGGTAGCAGTAAAAGCGCGGAACCCCCGAGTAACAGGCGTTATTATTCGCGCGCCCTTGCCGAATAATAACGATTTAAGGGAAAAAATATTCGCGCTTGACGCCCACGAAAATCGTTTGCGTGGTAACAAGCAATGAATAAGGAATGGTATAACCTTTTGACGGAGGAGGACTTTTCGCAGCTTGTCAAAGTCCTTGATTCCGCCACGCCCGAGGAGCTTTCGGAGTTTCTGGGCGGTCTTAGCGACGAAGAGCTGAAAAAAGCCTGCCGCGGCTTCTCTCCCGACGAAACCGCTGACTTTTTGGTTAAGCTCGACGAAAACGTCAGTCTTAAAGAGCGCATAATCTCGCTGCTTAAAGACAACGAGCTCGACAAAGTCATGGACGAAATGTCCGTCGAGGACACCGTGGACATGGTGGAAGATTTGCCGGCTGGCGTGGCGCGCAGAATCGCCGAAGAGGACGAAATCCTGCGGCTTTTGCAGGAGCGGAATTTCACGGTATTGAAGCCGCTTCTCCGCGAGTTTAACCCAACCGACCTTGCCGAAATCTTCGACGAAGTGCCCAAAGAAGAAGTCGTGCTGATTTTCCGCATACTGCCGAAGGACCTCGCGGCGGAAACGTTTGTCGAGATGAGCGGCGACAGCAAAGAAGCGCTTATCCGCTCGCTGAACGATATCGAGCTGAAAGCCGTCATGGACGAGTTGTTTCTCGACGATACCGTAGACCTTATCGAAGAAATGCCGGCTAACGTCGTCAAGCGTATTATCGCGCAGTCGGACGCCGAAACTCGCGCCTATATAAACGAGCTGCTGAAATACCCCAAAGACAGCGCAGGCAGCATAATGACAATCGAGTTCGTGTCGCTGACGAGTTCGATGACCGTTTCCGCAGCTTTCGAGCGCATACGCAAAACGGGCGTGGACAAGGAAACAATCTACACCATGTACGTCACCGACGAGAAGAAAAAGCTTATCGGCATAGTGTCGGCAAAGGATTTGCTGCTCGCTTCCCCTAACTCCAAAATCGGCGACATTATGGAAGACAACGTAATCTACGTCGAAACGCTGACCGACAAGGAGGACGTTTCCAATATGATTGCGAAGTACGGCTTCCTCGCGATGCCGGTAGTCGACGGCGAAAAGCGGCTGGTGGGCATCGTCACCGTCGACGACGCAATCCAGATTATGCAGGACGAAAGCACCGAGGATATGGCGAAAATGAGCGCGGTCACTCCCTCCGACAAGCCATACCTAAAAACCAGCGTGTGGAAAATCTGGCTCAACCGTATTCCGTGGCTGCTGATACTTATGATTTCCGCGACGTTTACCGGCATGATAATCTCGGCTAACGAGGAAACGCTGAACATGCCCGTTTTCGGCATAATTCTCACCGCTTCCATTCCTATGCTTATGGACACGGGCGGCAACGCCGGCTCGCAGGCCTCGGTCACGATTATCCGCGGCATAGCCCTGGGCGAAGTCGAGTTCCGCGACATCGGCAAGGTCGTGTGGAAGGAAATCCGCGCGTCGATTCTGCTGGGGCTCACCCTCGCCGTCGCCTGCTTTGCAAAGCTGATGCTGGTCGACAGACTGTGGGCGATTACAAACGGCTTCAACGTCGCGCTGGTAATCTGCCTGTCGCTGCTCTCCACCGTGGTGCTCGCCAAGCTTATCGGCTGCACCCTGCCGCTAGTCGCGAAAAAGTGCCATCTCGACCCTGCCGTCGTCGCAAGCCCGTTCATCACGACGATTGTCGACGCGCTGTCGCTGTCAATCTACTGCCTGATTGCAATCTCCATGCTCTCCGGGCTCGCCGTGTAAAGACACTAAACGATTAAACACTATGATGAAACTACAAAAAAGCCGCCGCGTGATTTACCGCGACGGTTTTTTACGTTTTAAGCCGGAAATCTTATATTTACCTATTGCCGAAAAAGTCGTTTTGCCTTAGCGCCTCGTAGAGAATAATCGCGACGGAGTTCGACAGGTTGAGCGAGCGGAGCGCGCCGTACATGGGAATACGGACGGCTCGGTCGTAGTCGGCGTAGATAAGCTCTTCGGGCAAGCCCTTCGTTTCCTTGCCGAAAAGGATATAGCAGCCGTCGGGATAGCTCACGTCCGTATAGCTTTTGTCGGCTTTGGTGGTGGCGTAGTAGTAAGTGCCGCCGGCGGTCTTTTCCATAAACTCGGCGAGGCTGTCGTAATAGGTGATGTCCACTTTGTCCCAATAGTCGAGCCCGGCGCGGCGCAGTGACTTCTCGCTCACGTCGAAACCGAACGGGCGCACGAGGTGCAGCCGCGAGTTGGTGCAAGCGCAGGTGCGCGCTATGTTGCCGGTGTTTTGCGGAATTTCGGGTTCTACGAGTACGATATTAAGCATAGCTCTCTACCACGTCATAATGTTCGTGCCTATTGAGGCGCCGAAACGGTTGAAGTCCAGCTTGCGGCGAGCCGCTTCCTCGGGGGTCATCATCGACTCGAGCGTCGCTTCCTCGAACTCGGGGATTACGTCGGTCGCGCCGTTGGCGTAAGCGCAAAGCTTGTCGGCGCAGTGCTGAGCTCTGCGAATGAGTCCGCCGATGCGGTAGTCCTGTACCTCGAACCCGAAAGGCTTGTTTTCGATTTCCCACTGTTCGGCAAAGCACGCGTAAAAATCCTCGAGCGCGGCGAAAAGCGGCGTGTAGCCGTCGTGAACCAGCGCCTTAATCGCCTTGCGGTCGCCGTTCTTATAGGCGGCTCTCGCCTTTATGCCCAGCTCGACCTTGGCGGCGAGCACCGAGCAAAGCGCGCGCTGAGTGGCGAAGATATATGAATACCTGCCGGCTTTTCTCTCAATCGCCTTTAATTCCTTTGCGTGTTCGGCATAGGTCTTGCCATCGCCCTCTCGCACGGTGTAGTCGAACAATCCGCCCACGCAGTCGTTGTACAACAGGTACTTGTTCGGGTTATTCGGCTCGGGGACGGCGGTGGGTACGATGTCGTTTGCGGCTTCGATTTTCATGAACTTGTCGAAGTCAATGTCGGTGAGCGCCTTGAACGCCGCCTTAACGTCGCCGCCGTACATTTTCTCGGCAGCAAACACGAGCGTGGGCAGCACCGCGCCGTCGGAGCACTCCGCGCCGTCGTCGCCCCACATTGTGAGCAAAATCTTGTCGAGTCCCTTTTTCCTGCAAGCGTCGAGCGCGATTTCCGTCGCTTTCATCGAAAAACGGTTGGAGGGGGTAAAGCCTTTCCACATCCACGCGCCGCCGGCAAACATTACTTCGCGGTCAAAGTCGAGGTGACTGTCAATCATCGCCTCGTAAACGGCGGAATCGGTGTTATAATAGTCCCAATACACGAGCCTGAGGTTTTTGGGCACGAGCGCGCGCACTTTTTCGTCGATTGCGCCCTTCTCTTTAACGTAATATTCGCCGCCGTGAGCGAGGCGGAAGAACATGTCCGACCACATCATGGGCTTGTAACCGTACTTGCCCGCGATTTCCACCACGCGGTTGAGGTGACGGAGCATAATATCCGAGCGGTTTTTCGGCGCGCCGTGTCGGTCCTCGTACTTGCCGCGCCCTATCATGTGCGCTTCGTCCATGCCGATATGGATTTTGCGCGAGGCGTAGCACTCGGACAGTGTCTTGAACATTTTTTCGATAAGCGTGTAGGTGCGCTCGTCGTCGATGAGCAATATGTCGTCGGTGTCGTTGATTGCGTCGTACTCTCTCCAACGGAAAATCTGGTTGAGGTGCGCCAACGTCTGAATGCACGGCACGACCTCGATACCGAAACGCGCGGCGTAGGCGTCGATGCGCTTCATTTCGTCCTTTGTATAACGTCCGCGCATGTACCCGAAGTGCGGTTCGCCGTCGACCTCGTAGGTGTCCTCGGTGTAAAGTTGCAGCTCGTTATAGCCCATGAGCGCGAGCGTGCGGATAATCTCGCGGACGTGGCGCTCGTTTCTCACGGCGTTTCGCGAGCAGTCGAGCATTATGCCGAGCTCGGTAAAATCGCGGCTCTCGGTTATCTCGTAGGGCTTTTTGTCGCCGTTCTGCTTGATAAGGCGCAAGCCCCTGAAAAACAGGTGCCTTGCGTTCTCGGGATAACCGACCGTAAAGTCCTTGCCGTCGAAGCGGACGGTAAGCCCCTCGGCGGTTTCGTTTTTCAGCGCATAGCCGTCCGTGCCCGTTTCCAGCCCCAGCATTTCGGCGCATTCCTTTACGCTCTCGATAAGCTCCGCGCTAAGTGCGGAAATATTGATTTTCATGATTTTTCCTCCGTTCGCAACATTGCCGCGGCAATAAAAAGTCCTCGCCGCCATAGTAATATTTTACCAAAACGCGCCCGATTATGCAAGCGTAACCGCTATCGTTTTTTGTCTGAAATTTAGCAATTTTTGCGCTGATTAACGGAACGCTCGTAAAGCGTGGAAAACGACGGGCTTTGCGCCTCTTTGAGCGGAGAAAAAACCGAAAGCCGCTTATGAAAAACATTGATAAAGAGGACTAGTATTCGCTCCATGAAAGGGAAAAAGAAATAATCCTTATGCCATTCTGAGGAGTAACGGCATTGTCCTAAGTAAAAAGGACAATGCCGCCACGCGTGGAAACCCCTGCACCAAACCGCCGACAATCCTTATCGATACGAAAACTCCGAAACAGATTACCGCTCATATTACCGCACATATTGCGAATAAAATAGCGTATGAGCTATTTTCAAGCGTTTGTATTGGGTCTTATTCAGGGGCTGACGGAGTTCCTGCCGGTGTCGAGCAGCGGTCACCTCGTGCTGTTTTCGCGCATTACGGGCGTGGAATCGTCGCTGTACTTCGACCTCATTCTGCACCTCGGCACGCTCGCCGCCGTAATTATCGCGTTCCGCCGCGAGCTGACGGGGCTTATTCGCAAGCCGTTCTCCGCGCCGTCGCTGTCGCTCGTGCTCGCCACCGCCGTTTCGGCTGTGGTGGTCGCGCTTCTTTATAAGCCTGCAAAGCTCGCGTTTTCGGGCGGAAAGACGTTGCCGATATTCTTTATGCTGACGGCGGTTTTGCTCACCGTAGGCGCATATTATCGTCCCAAAATCGTAAAGCCGCGGCACGATTTCTTCACCGCCGCCGTCGTCGGGTTTTGCCAGGGCTTGGCGGTATTCCCCGGGTTGTCGAGAAGCGGCACGACGGTGACGGCAGGCACGCTCGCAGGCGTGGAAAAGCGCGAAAACACCGCGTTCTGCTTTATTCTGTCCGTGCCGATTATCTTAGGCTCCGCGCTGGTGGAAATAATCGGCGGCGAAGCTTCGCCCGTGCCCGTAGGACAGCTGCTGACGGGCTTCTTCACCGCGTTTATTTCGGGGCTGCTGTCGCTGAAGCTCGCCAAAACGGTTTTCGCTAAAAACAACGGCGTGTATTTCGCAGCTTACCTTGCGGTGCTGAGCGTAGTTATCGTAATCAACGACTTGTGGCTGCATTTGTTTTGATTAGTGCCTTATTTATGACGAGACAACAGTTTGGCTTTTCGCTCCATTTTTTTAATAATAACGCACGGTTTCAGTTCTCATCCGTCGTCCCGAGCGAGCGAAGCGAGCATGATGAGCCCCGACGCGGAATAAATAATCCGTCCATATCCTCCTCCCACGCATAAAATACACACTCACTGCGAACACTAAGCGCGGAGGAAAAATTATGGAAGAGGCTGTGAAACGTAGGACAAGCGTGGGTGTACACGCGGTTTACTTTATACTTATGGGGCTGGCTTCGTTGGGCATAGGCTCGCTGATGGGCTTTATCGGCGGAGCGCAAGAGGGCTATGCCGGGCTGGTGCGGCCGCCGTTTACGCCGCCGGACGTGACGTTCTCTATCGTGTGGAGCGTGCTTTACTTTATCATGGGCGGAGCGTTCTACCTTACGCTCGCCTACTCGCCCAAAACTCAAGAGGAGCGCGTGATTAAAAACGCCGCCGTGCTCGTGAGCGTGGTGAGCTATATCGTCAATATCACCTGGACGCCGATATTCTTCAAAGCCGATTTGTACTTTTTCGCGTTCGTGTGGCTGGCGATTTTAGACGCGATGATAACAGCGCTCGTAATTCTTGATTTCAGGCTGAGTAAAGCCGCCGCGATAATGAATATCCCCTACCTCGGCTGGATACTTTTCGCCACCGCGCTGAACATTTTTATCGCGATTTACAATTAATGAATAACGGAGAATAAGGATTAGTAATCGCTCCATGCATGGGCGAAACCGTTTAAAATGCGAAACGGCTGTAAGAAATCTTACAGCCGTTTCGCTATTATTAAGGAGTATTAAAAAGCAAGTAAATTACGCGTTGAGCGATTTGGGGATCGGGAGTCCGTCGGCGGTCGTCGTCCAGAAGTCCATATCCCAACCGTTCTCGGCGGAAACGGTAACTTCGGCAGCAAACGCCGCAGCGTCCGCATAGCCGCCGTACACGTCGCCACCCGCATTGGTATTGGATAAAATTCTGATAACGGTATCCTTAGTCATGCCTTCGCCTACCGCATACACGTTTTTGAGTATGCCGTAACCGAGATGATATTTGCCGAGTCCGTTAAATCCGCCGGTTACCGTAGTAGCGCAATTGAACTTGACGAAGCAGTTTACCAGTCTTGCGCTGCCCATACAGTCACGAGCAAGGAAAATGCCGGTAGAATCGACTGCATTGCCGTTGCTGTACGCCGCAATTTCCACATACGCGTTTTCGATTCTTCCGCAACCGCCGAGAGCAATGACGGAAGTACTGCCGGCCAACGTTACGTTGGTAAACGCGATATTCTTAATTGTGCCTTGCGCCGCAAGAAGTCCCAAGAAACTGTCGCACCATTTCGACATAGTCAGATTCGAAATCGCGTGACCTCTGCCGTCGAATACGCCGCGGAAACCGCCGCTGTTACCATTAAGCCACTGGAAACCTTCAAATCCTTCTTTGAGTTTATCACCCGGGTAAAGATCGGAATAAGTGTAGCAACCCCGGAAGTTTTTACCCTGCATATCGATATCGTTGCCGAGTACGAAGTAGCCGCCCCAGTAGTTGCCCGCAGCATCAGCGGCGTAGGAAAGTTCGTTCCAGCCGAGGATATCGTCTGCGGTTTTGAGTATCTTGGTTACGACGAGTACGGGAACGTTGACAGTCGCGAGCGAGTTATCGGCTTTTTCGATAACTACCGAGAGAGTCTTGTCGCCGTAGACGGTCTGACCGAGCGAATCGACAAGTCCTGTGACGGAAAGCGTAGTGCCGTCGAGCGAAGCGGTAACCGCCGTATCGCCGACTCTCGCGCTCTTTACCGTTCCGGTAACGCCTGCTTCGGAAATATCAAGCGTATTGTCGTTATTGATTCCGAGGTCGAGTTTGCCGGTAAGCGTCGTGGTGGTCGTACCGGTTACGGTCTTGGTGACGGATTCGCCGGTCACGAGCGAGGTAACCTTGACGGTGAACGTGCCGTTGAACGTATCGGCGACGGTGATCGTCGAGAAACCTACGGTCACGCCTTCTACCGCCGGTTCGACGGTGACTTTCGCGTACACGCCTGCGTTCGTGATATTGATGGTGTTGGTTTCGCCTACCGCTACGGTATCGGGCATGAAGTCCGCGTTGACCGCGCCGACAGAAGCCTTAGCCGACTTCGCGACGGGGATCTTGTTTTCGAGGACTTCCCAGGTCGAATTGCCGTAAGCCGACATATCCTTATCCGCCGCCCAGGCGAGGTATTCGTCCCAGCCGTGGCAGGTCTTGACGGTGTCGGTATCGTTAGCCTTGTTTTCAAGTCCCTTGTTGTTTTCGCCGATAGCGGGGATTGCATACTCGGCTTCGGTCGCGCCGGGTTTAAGATTGACAGCGATACAGTTCTTGATATTAACGTTTACGCGATTGCCTACGAGCATGCCCGCGCAAATACCGCTATCAAGATTCCAGTCGGTAAGAACTACCATACAGTTGCGAACGGTTACTTTATCGCCCTTGCCGAGGAGCATCGACGCAGGTGACCAGAACGCACCGCCGGCGGTAATTTTGCCGTAAACCGCTATGTTTTCAATAACGGTGTTCTCCGAGCCGGAAGTCATAACAAAGCCGGTAGGTCCGGAAACTATCGCTCCGGTAAAGACTATATTCTTTATGGTAGTAGCACCGGTCGCGTTTGCGATAAAGCCGCTGTTCACGCCCTGGTTGGCGTTGGCGACAACGTGTCCTCTGCCGTCGTAAGTGCCGGTGAAGTTATCAAGCCAGCCGGCGTTATCTCCGCCCCAGTAGCCCATACCCACGCGCGTATTTTCCACGTCGATATCTTGGGTCTGCACGAAGTAGCCGCCGTAGGTGGTGTCGTTTAACTTGACCGCGTAGTTCTTGAGGTTGACGAGGTGTTCCTTTTCGGTGATATACTTGGTGACGAGTACTACGGGGATATTGACGGTAGTGACTTTTTCGAGCGTACCTCCGTTCCTCTTCTCAAACGTCGCGACGATCGTCTTTTCGCCGTACAGCGAGCCGAGCGCGGATCTGTCGAGCGTAAGCGTTCCAGCCTCGTATGCCGTCGAAGCGAATGCCGTTCCGTCGATTGTCGCGCCGACCAGGTCGCCGTCGATATTCTGCGCCGAGAGGTCGAACGTGACGTTTCCGGTTGCCGTCATATCGATTTCGGTAACGTCCGCAACGTTCTTGATTTCGGTGGTGATTACGGTGAAGGTCTTTTCCGCCTTGACGGTATCGTCGAGCGCGGAAGTCACGGTAACGGTGACGGACTTGCCTGCCGCGCCCTCGGGAACGATAAGCTTTCTGCCGACGAGCTTGAAGCCGGCTTCCTTTGCCGCGGCGTCGATGGCAATCGTGACGTAAGTATCGTCGCTGCCGAGCACGACGGTAGCGCCTGCCGCAACGCCGAGTTCGGTGTTAGAGAGGGTCGCCTTTGCGGTAAAGTTTTTCGGTACGGGAATGCCGTTTACGACTTTCCAGAAGCCGTTATTGTCCCAAGCAGTGAAGTCGACTGCCGCCGCTTTGAGCGCCGCGTAGTCCGCATACACGCCGTAAACGTCACCCGGGTTGCCGGAACCGGCGACCGTAAATTTGCTTACGCCGACCGCGTAAACGCCATTCACGATGCCATAGCCCTTATTGAAGTTGTACATCGGGTAACCGGTTTTCGCGGTGTCGTCGAGCGCGGTAACGTATTCGACGAATACTTTGTTAATTCTGCCCTGACCGTAACTGTCGGCGGTTATAGACGAGTTGAACGGGCACCAGCCGGCTTCCGACACGTCGTAGTTTTCGGCAAGTTGAATGTAGACGTTTTCAATCGTGCCTGCCTGTATGGAGGTGATGAAGCCGCCTGCGCCGCGGTTGCGAGCGTTTACGAACGCTACGTTCTTGATTACGCCGTGCTGACCGAGGTGGCTAGCAAAGCCGGTCTGCGCGCCTACGATATTGATGTTGTAAATGGTGTGTCCCTGACCGTCGAACGTGCCGTTAAAGCCGGTGGCTGTACCAAGCGCACCGCGCGGGTCGCCGCTGCCGGTTACGCCGGCGTAATCGCCCGTGCAGGTAATATCGTTAGCGAGCTTGTAGATGCCTGCCCACGACGCGCCGATCTTGTTCTCTTGCGCCACGGTGAGGAAGCGGTTGAGATCGGCTTCGGTGCGGATAATCATCGTCGTTACGTCGAGGTCGATTTCGACTACCGTAACCTTTTCGGTAACGGAGCCGTTTTTCTTCATGAAGGTGACGGTCATGTACTTCTCGCCGTACAGCGACTTCAACGTCGCGGTGTCCAGCGTGAGCACGCCGTTCGAGTAGTTTGCGGTGGTAAACGTCTTGCCGTCAATCGTAGCGACGTTCAACTCGCCCTCCACGTCGTCCTTTTTGTCGCCGAAGTCAACGGTGAAAGTTGCGCCGTCTTCGATGACCACGCTGTGCTTGCCGTCGAGCTTAACCGACTTGCTTTCCACAACACGGAATGTAAGGTCAACGGATTTGTCCGTGTCGAAAATGTTGTAAACGGTCAGCGAAACCGCCGTACCGGAGGGTACGCTTGCAGGCACGGTTACGCGATTGCCGCTTGCCGTGACGCCCAGCGCTCTCGCTTCGTCGGAGAGGCGGATTACGTCGCTTGAGGTCATGCCGGAGATTATCGCCTGCGTGCCGATGCCGACGTATTCGTCAACCTTCGCGTTCGGGGTTGCCGACGTAGGAAGCTCGAGAGTTTTGGGGTAAGGCACGCCGTTTATTATGCGCCAGAAATCGTTATCCCACGAGGTAAGACCGACTGCCGATTCGTAGAGCGCGCCGTAGCCGGAGTACGCGCCGTAAACGTCGCCGGCTCCTGCCGAAGAAATCGTGCGGATGGCGAGCGAGGAATCCAGCCCTATTGCGTACACGCCGTTGAGTATGCCGTAGCCGAGGTGGTAAGAGCCCAGTCCCGTAAATCTCGACGGGTCGGCAGGCGTTTCGCAGTTGAACACCGCCATGCAGTTGTTTACCTTAGCGCCCGACATGGTGTCCTGCGAATAGAAGATACCGTTCTTGTCGTCGTTGGTGTTGCCGGCGTGCATTTCCGTAATTTCGGCGTAGACGTTTGCAATCGTGCCGTTGCCGCCGACGGAAACAAGACCCGCGCCCCAATCGGTGGTAATTCTCGCTCCGGTGAACACGACGTTTTTGAACACGCCGCCGACGGCGATTTGTCCGACAAAGCTGTCGTTAGGCTGGGAAATGTTGAGGTTCTTAATCTTGTGCCCCTGTCCGTCGAACACGCCGCGGAAGCCGCCCGTGTTGCCGTTGCGGTACACAAGCGGCGAGTACTCGGGCTTAACGGTATCGCGCAGAGCTTCTATCTCGTAGTTCCACGGATAGTACATGTTAAGATAATAGAATCTGCCCACAAAGTTCTTGCCGGTCATGTCAATGTCGTCGCCCAGCACGAAGTAACCGCCCCAATACGACTTCTCGGGGTCGGCGTCGTAGGCGTAGTCGTTCCACTTCATCACGTCGTCGGCGGTGCGGAGAACCTTGGTGTAGATTTTCGCGTCGATTATATAAATCGCCTTGTCGGTGTCGACGATGATTTCCTTGTCGCCCATATCGGCGGCTTTCGTGGGAAGTTTAGCCTTGTCGTAGGTAACGGTCTTGCCGTCTATCGAGGACGAGATTTCCTTGCCGTCGACGCTCGCGCCGCGAATCGTGCCGGCAACGTCCGACGCGATTGTGAACGAATTTGCGTCCAAAGCGGTTTCAATCGTTACGCTCTCGCCGAGTCTGATTTCCGGACGGTATACGTCGACGATAATCCTTATATCGTTGTACTCGTAGGTACCCACGAGCGTGGTTTCGCCCTCGGCGACCGCCGTGACGGTGTTGCCCTCTATCGTGGCTTTGCCATCGTCGGAGTTCGTCCACTCTATCGCGGCGTTCTCCACGAGCGTGCCCTTATTGTACACCTTGATGTCGAGCTCGCGGACGGTGCTGTCGCTTTCGGTGTCGACGAGCGCAACGGAAGTACGGTACGCGTCGGCGTCCTGCTTAAGCCCCGTGACCTCAAACGTGATGTCGAGGTTGCAGACCTTGACGGCGAGTTCTTTGACAAGCATGGTGCCGCGCACGTTCGCGCTGACGACAAGCACGGTTTCGCCGTATTTAAGTCCTTTTATTCTCGCGCCGCCGTCGATGATTTCGGCTGCTGCTATGTCGGCAGGTTTGCCGTCCGCAACCGTCCAGACGTACTCGACTTCTTCGTCGATGGGCGCGCCTTTCCACAGCGTTTCGACTTTTATGTCGTAGCTGCCGTCCATTGCCACGGCTACATCGTAGCGCTCGAGGCGAAGCACGGGAGCCGCATGCGAATTCGTGACCGTGATTTCGCAGGTTGCGCTTGCGCCGTCTGCTTTCGCGGTTATCGTCACGCTGCCTTCGGCTTTTGCCGTGACCGTGCCGTCCGAAACGGTAGCCACGCTCTCATCCGACGTAGACCACACGATGTCGGCGTCGGTGTTCTCCTTGGTTGCCGTCAGCACGAGCTTTTCATACACGTCGAGCTCGGCTTTCGTCCTGTCGAGAGTTATCGTTGCCGCAGGCTTATCCGGCTCGGGCGTGGGCTCGGGGTCGGGCGTAGGTTTCGGCGAGCAGCCCACAATCGCGAACAGCGAAACAAGCGCGAGTATCAGCGTGATAACTATGCTCTTTTTCAGTTTCATTGCTTTTTCTCCTTATCTTAATTTTATACGGGGTTGCGGCGGCGAAAAGGTTAATCCCGTCGCCGCTCCCCGTAGTAATTTCACTCGATCAAACGTTAAAATTCTTCCGGGCGATAATTTTTTTACAAGCCCCAATCCGCGAACACATTGTCGAGGGACGTCGTTTCCGAAACGTAGGTAATGCCGAAGTCCTTGCAATCGTTCTTGAATTCGGTGCGCAGGTTGTACAAATCGGTGGCGGCGTACATGCCGGAGTACAGTCTGTACAGCGCGAAGCGCGGAAATATGCTTTCAAGTCTTATGTGCTTTTCCAGCACTTTGTACCTGTCGGGGTCGGACGCCTTTAGCGGCTCGATTTTCTCGTAAGCTTCGTCAATAAGGTCAAGCCAGCCGTTGAGCGTGCCGAACGACCATAGTTTGGTCTGCTCCATGGGGTTGTAAATGTTGCCGTTCACGTCCGCCGGGAACGCTTCCTCGAGGTAGCGCAGGTGCGCCTGAAGCTCGTCGAAGTACTTTCTCATCGGCTCGGCGGCTTCGGCAAAGTAGTTGCGGAAGAAGTCGTCCACGATGTCGGCGTAGTTGTCGTTCACGTTGAATTCCGCGCGTGCGTTAAAGTATTCTTTAAGCTTGCCGAAATGCGTGACGTTGCCCTGATTGTACTGACCCTCGTTCATCATGTACTCGGCGTTGTTCGCCTTGCAGAAGCGATAGGTTTCAATCATGGTGTCGTAAGAGTTGAGAGGGAACAGGTAGTGACTGTAATTAGTTTCGTAAAGCCACATGTAGAGCTTGTTCGACAGCGCGCCCCAGCCCTCGATTATGTTCTTTGCGGAGGTGTTGCTGTCGTGATAGAACGACTGATTGTAAGCCGCGTAGATGGGAGCGATGTACACGCCCACCTCAGGGTCGCAGATTACGCTGTCGTCAATCGGCTTCCACTTGCCCGTAACCTCGTCCTTGACTACCGGCGGTTTCTCCATTTTGGTGTAGGCGAAGAACAGAATGTTGAGCTTGCGCTTGTTCTCCTCCACGCCGCCTGCCTGCTCCAAAAGCTTTGCCTGCACCTTGCGGTTGACCTTGTTCATGAACTTTATCGTAGCCGCCGAATCGACGCCGTTATATGCTTTTCTCGAAGCCTCGCAAGCGTCGCAGCCGCATTGGTCGGAGTGGTCCTCGATGGTAAGGCAGATGCTGGGCTTGGTGGGGTTCTCGTTCGCAAGCGTCACCATTTCGTTCGCGACGGTGGTGGTCATCTCTTCGAGCTCGTTCTCGTCGCCGCGCGCGGTGTAGCAAAGCTCGGTGTTCTTTGTAGAATACCACTTCGGGTGCTTTGCCTGATAGGTTTCCTTGGGCAGGAAGTTAAGGCTGTTGTGCCACATTTCGCCCACGACGGAAATGAAGATTGCTCCCGAGGATTGGAAGCCCATGCCGTAAATGGCTTCGCTGTTAACCTTGTTGCCCTGAACGTGCAAGTCGAAGTCGGGCTTTTCGGTGATTTCCATGTCGGGAATGGTGTCCTCTATCCTGTCGTAAGCCACGGTGTCGGCTGCGTACATTTCATAGCCGATAAGGTGACGGAGGAAGGAAATAGCGCCGCTCTGGATACCGGTCTGTCCCTGTGTGGCGATAAAGTAACTGTTGCCCACGTTCTTTATGTAGTAGCCGTTTGCGCCGAGGTCGACGGAGGGCATCGTCAGCCCTGCCGAAGCGAACATCGACGGTACGTTGAGCACGATTACTTTCGAGTCGGAAACATAAGCGGTTTCCGCCGTCGCGACTTCCATCTGCGGTCTGACGCCCAGCGCTTTGGCGATGTGCTGCTGCATGAACGAAGCCGCCTTCATGCTGTCGGCGTCCTTGCCGAACACGATTTTGTAGGACGTGGAGCCGTTTTCGCGGAAAAGCCTGGTAGATTCGGTGACTTTCACGTCGTGCAAGCCGTTGGTGACGAGATGCTCCTCGGACTCGGTAACGGTGTTTACCGGAGCGTCGGTAGTGACTTCCGAATCGGTCGGCTTGTCGGGATTGTCGGGGTTGTCGGGATTATCGGGGTTTTTGGGCGAGCACGCCGAAAAACCGAACGCCATCATTATTGCCATAGTCAAAAACAAAATTCTTTTCAATAATTTCTTCATCGTCGCATCTCCTTATTCATTGACGGCGGTGACGGTCACGCGCTCCATCGCGACGTTACCGGCTTTATCCACCGCGATGACGCGGAATTCGTACTTGCCCGGCTGAACAGCCTTCACCGAGTTGGAGTTTTCGGGAATGCTGACCAGCACTCCGCTCGGGGTGAGGACGTACTTCGTAATGGTAATGTCCGCTTCCTCGCTCACGTTGTCGGTGACGGTGAATTTCGGAATGACCATTCTATCGCCCACCTTGACGGTTTCGGCGAACTTCGCCTCGAACTTAATCTCGGGAGCGACGTCGTCCACCACGTTTATGATGTAGTTAAGCTTACGGGTGTTCTTGCGCGAGTTGAATGTGTCGGACGCGGTGTAGGAAATCGAGTACGCGCCGTAGTCCTCGAGCTTTATCGTGTATTCTCTGCCGGGGTCTACGCCGTCAAGCTTCAAGCCGTCGACGTCGGTGACGACTTTGCCCGAGCCGTCGGTGACTTTCATCGAGAACTCGACGTTGGGGTCGAGCGTGTCGCCCGCCATCGCCGCCGGCAGCGTGACGGTCGTGCCCAAATCGCGCGTGCCGCCGTAGTTAGCGTCCATAATGACGATTTTCGGTCCTACGCGGTCGGAAATCGAGGTATTCATCGAGTGTCCGTTAACCGACGTAAGGTTGATTTTGGCTCCGTTCTGCGCGTTTACAAAGCGCACGGAGATGTATACTTTCTTACTCGGGAAGCCGGCAAACGTTCTGCCGTCGTCGTAGGTCGGGATGTCCAGCCTTGCCTTGTCGGCAACCATTAAGCCCTGCGTGTGGTTGAGCGTGAACTTGTCGGATTTTAAGAAGCTGTGGTCAAGACCGGTCTTTCCGCCGCAAAGCAGAATGTCCGCTTTTGCGCCCGTCTGCACTATGCGCGCGGTGACCGAGCGCGTGTAGTCGAGCGAATCGAAGTACGTCACGTCGATTGCGTCGAAACCGGACGTGCTGCCCGTGCCGCTTATTTCGATTGACGAGTTTTCGGCGACCAGCGCGTTGGCGAACGTAAAGCCGCCGTTCGCTTCGGTCGCGGTGAGGATAAAGCCCTCGTCCGTCTTTTCGGTGGTGAATCCGCTGCCGACGAGGTAATTCTCGGCGTGCAGGCGTTTTCTGCCCTCCTCCTCAATCATCGCCTTTACGACGGGCACTTCGTATGAAACGATTGCGCCCTCGCACTCGTAGGTGACGGTAGCGTTGTCGAGGTTGTTAGCCGCCGCGAAAGTGACCTTACCGTCCGCGCCGAGCGTTCTTTTGCCGTCCGCGTCGTCGATGGTAATCGTCGCCTTTTTCTCTACCGGCGAGCCGCTTCTGTAATCGATTGCCGTCGCTGCGGTCAGCGTGTACTCCGAGCCCTCGATAAACGCTTTGGGAACGGTGGGTTTATCGACGAACACGGGCTTGTCGCTCATTGCGACCTCTACGTCGTAGGAAGCCGTGCCCACCTGTCCTATATAATCGGTTGCGGTGTAGGTTATCTTATAAGTTCCGGCTTTTTCGGGGCGGAAACCGTCCGCTCCGACGTCAAAGCTTTCGCTGCCCAGTACCGCCGTAATCTTCACGGAAGCGTTGCCGCTCTTGCTGTCCGCCGAGTAACCGGCGACCTTTACCGTGTCGCCCACAGTCGCGCTCACTACCGGCGCGTCGCCGATAATCACTCTCGGGTTTTCCAGCGTTTCGTAGGCATAAAGGGTGCGCACTTCTTTGGCAACGTTGCCCATTTTGTCGGCAGCCTCGTACACTATGGAGTAGCTGCCCACGCGGTCGGTGGTGAATTTGCCGTCGCGCACCTGCACGAGCACCGAATTGTTGTACCACACGGAGGTCTTTACCTCGCAGTAGGCTGCGGTGTAGTTGTCGAATGCGGTAGCCGTCGGAATGCTGTACTCCGCGCCCTTTTTGGTGTCGGGCAGTTTGTCGTACTCGCTGTTCACGGTAATCCCGGGCGGATCGTTGTCGACGTAGCTTACGCTCGTAAGGTCGGAGCCGCGGATCTTGCTGACGCAGAAGTTAGCCGTTTCGGAGCTGTACATGTCCGCCGTCATCGTGAGCTTAGCCTTGCCGCTGGGGAAGCCGCGCCACAGATTGTTGAAGTAAGCCGGGTTGTCGTGGTCGATAATCATAAAGCCGCCGACGTAGGATTGAAGCGTAGCCGCGTCGTAGCGCAGGCTGATGACCGCATTGTCGGGCGCGACGTACGGGTAATTGCTCGCGAACGCCAGCGAGAAGCTGTGACGGAACTGCGCGCCCCACTCGTTGTCGATGTGGAGGCGGTCCCAATACTCCTCATAGCCTGCCATAGGCTGACCGTTGCCGCCTGCGAGCGCGTAGGAAATGGGGTAATCGTCACCCTCTGCGGACTGACGAACGGTAAATCTGAGGTATATATTCGGGTTTTCGAGGTCGTGGAACGTGAAAATCAGCTTGTCGAAGTCCTTGACGCCCTTGATGTCGGGAGTGGCAAACGCCTCGACGAGCACGTCCGACGGCGTAGTGTTGCTCACGTCTATGGGCGTGTTGAAAGTCACGCTGTCGCCGTAGGCAAGGCGCACCATTACGCCCGGGGTCTTTGCGAGGCTGTAGGTGCCGTAGGTCGCGCTGCTCTTGCTGCTCGACACGACGTAAGCCGCGTCGTCGACGCGGAACGTCACCTCGTCCACATACGGCTTGCCGTCGACCGTGGCGGTGTAGATAATCGTGTAAACGCCGCTCATGTCGAGCGAAATTTCCTTTGCGGTGGTCGCCGAGCCGTCGGGCTTTATCACGACGGACGTTGCGGTCACGGTGGTATCGCCGCTCGTCAGAGTACGCTCGGGCACGACGAATTTCGTACCGAACGGCTTGACATCCTCCACCGCGGAATCGGACCACGTCGGCATCGCATAGGCAGGCTGTTTAGAGTCGCCGCCCACGATAGCCGCCGTACCGCTCGCGGCGACTGCAGCAGCCAGCACCGCGCTCGCAACGATGGTTTTCCATTTTTTATTCATACTTTATCCTCCTGTCGTTGTGAATAGGATTACAATAATTTTTCAGCCTTTGAGTCCGCCTACCGTCAGATTTCCCAGAAGCCGCTTGTGAAAGCACAAGAACAGCACGAGTATGGGAATAAGCATCAGCATTGCGCCCGTCATACGCATCGGCACGGTCGACAAGCCGTTTTCGGTGGTCGAAGCCATGTAGAACATTCCGAGCGCAATCGTGGGATAGGACGGCATGTAGATAAGCGGAGTCTGATAGTCGTTCCAAAAACCTATGAAGTTAATCAGCATTACCGTGAAGAACGTGTTGCGCACCAGCGGCAAAATGATTTTCATGAGTATCGAGAGGTTGCCTGCTCCGTCGATTTTAGCCGCCTCGGTGTACGCCATCGGCAACGTTCTGAATATGCCGTGGAACACGAGGAAGTACAGCCCCAAAAAGTTCGCTTTCATCAACCACAAGCCGTAGAGCTTGTCGTAAAGTCTCAGCGCCTTGGCGACGCGGATTTCGGACGGAAGCGCGCCCACGATGGGCAGCACCATGGTGACGATGACGGTGGTGTAAATCACCTTGGAGAAACGGAATTTGTATCTCGCGCACAGATAAGCCGTCACGCAGGGAATCAGCGTGGACGTAAAGGCGCAGCCCAGCGAGTACAGAAAGGCGTACAGGAACATCAATCCCATGCCCACTTTCTTCACGCCGGCAGTCGACGGCACGCGCACGAAGAACATTTTGAAAACGTAGGAGTAATTCCACACCCATTTCTTGGGCAAGCCTATGATGTTAAGGCGGAATTCCGATTGCTTCTGAAACGAGCGCAGCAGTCCCCATACAAGCGGCGTAAACAGCGACACGGTATAGAGAATCAGCAGCACCAGAAGCGTAATCGTGAACGCGTTGAAGTGCGGACGGGCGTCGCGCACGCGCAGCTTCGGCTCGATATTGGCGGTAGAAAAGTTTTTCATACTAGTCCTCCTTCGGTCCGAATTTCTCGAGCGCCCATTTGACGAAGAGAGTGAGCGGCACTACGACGACGGTGAGCAAAAGACCCATTGCCGACAGCAGCGTGTACTCGGAGTCCGAAGCCGCGTTCTTGGTTCTCATATACAGATAGTAGCCGTAAGTCTGCAAGTTTTCGGGAGCTCCGCCGCCGTAGAACGAGTACAGCGCAATCTGATTGGTGAACAGTCCCGCGATGCCGGTAATCAGGAACGTGGACAGCGTGGGGTAAATCATGGGCAGCGTTATCTTCCAGAACTCCGTCAGTCCCGTCGCGCCGTCGAGATGCGCAGATTCGACCATTTCCTGCGAGATGCCGCTCATGCCGTTGGAATACATCAGCACCGAGGTGCCGAAGCCCACCCACAGGTTATAGAAGATAATCGTGAAGTAGCGAGAGCTCGGGTTTTCCAGCATACCCTTCATCTTTATGCCGAACAGTTGATTTGCAAAAGACGGAACGGCGCGCTCGACGAAGAATTGGAAAATCGTGACCATTACGATGCCGGAGATTATCGAGGGCAGAAACAATATCACGCGGAAAGAGTTGCTAAGCGGCATTTTCTTGTATATGTAGTACGAGAAAATCAGTCCGAGCGGCGTTCCTATAAAGGTGAGCACGACGTAGGCGAGCAAGCTGTTTTTCGCCGCCGAAATCAGCGTCGACGAGTGCACGAACAAGTCCACCGCGTTGGTGATATTAGAAAACGTCCACTCGTAGGAGCCGCTTATCGTGTCGATTTTCTTGAACGCGAGCAATATGGAGTTGAAGTTTACGCCGATGTACATCACCGCGAACTGCACTACCGGGAAAATCATCATCAGCGTGTAGAAGATTAAGTCCTTATCCTTTCCTCGCAACACGCGTTTCTTTTTCGATTGTTCCGTTTCCAATGGTTTTACCTCCGAGGGCTTTATCGATTAGGCAAGCTTGCTCCAATTATTTTGCGTGTAGGTTTTCATTCCGCCAAAGTAAGCGTCGACGGTAAGACTATTGTTCTCGTGGAAGGCGTTTGCAGCCCACTGATACTCGCTGGATCCTATGCTCGTGCGGAACATTTCGGCCATTGCGAAACTGCTCTGATTGTTGACGTACTTCTTCGCCGTCGAGAACGGGTAAACTATGTCGGAAGACTGTTTAGCCTTTATGACCGACCTGCCGAAAGGCGACATTTTGTCGAGCTGAGCGTCGTCCATGGTGTAGTTGAGCGCCTTGGGCGTATCGGTAATCTGGCTGTACTCGACGAGCTGAGCGTCGGAGTTGACGAACTTGATGAAGTCGTAGGCGATAGGCTTCTTCCACTCCTCGATGTTGGCTTTCATGAAGCACATCGAGAAAATGTGGTCGTACAGCGTCTTTTTGCCCTCGGCAACTTTTTCCTGCGTCGCCTTGGGGAACGGCATAAAGCCGAAGTTGCGGTTAGCCTTGGAATACTGCTCGCCCATATTCGACGTCATTTCGTTGAAAGTCGGTGTAGCCTCGCTCTCCCACCAGATGCCGTCGATAAGCATCGCGATAGGGTCAGTCTCGCCGTCCTTGCCGGAGTAGAGAAAATCCTCCTGCGCGTTCATGTGCGAGTACGCGCTGTTAAACGTGCTTCCAAAGTGATAATTATCGTTTCTGCAAATCTTTTCGACGAACTGAAGCGCGTAGTACTTGCCTGCCTGGCGGGCGAGCTCATAGCCGTTGCTTTCGGTGATTGCAGTCGCGCTCGCGTCCTTAACGAACTGTCCGTTCTGCGCGGTGCCGAGGTCGGTCGCGCTGCCGCTAAGCGTATAGTTGAGCATCATCTGGTCAAGTCCCTCATAGTCGGTGGCAAGCGAGGTCATGAACGAGTTGAGGTAATCTTTGTAGTTCGCGCCCGTCCATACCAGCGGCGTTGCGGCTCCCTGCTTAATGTACTCGCACAGCTTGAAGAACTCGTCGTAGGTCGCCGGCAAGCCGTCGTCATCGGTGCCCTCCACTCCGTCCGGTCCCGCGCTTCTCGCGACGGTGTTATCCGCAACGAACAACTCCTCGAGAGCCGAGCCCGTCGGGGTTTTTGCGAAATAGTATAAGTTTTCATCGAAGAGGTCGATGTCATAGATGATACCGGTATATGCCGAGTAGTGCGGAATAGCGTAGTAATGGGTTTTGCCGTCACTCTCGGACACGCCGAAGTAAGCTTTTTGCTCGGCGGTGAGCTTGCTCTCTATCGTGGAGCCGTCTTTGTCGCCAAACGATTTCAAATCGGCGGTCACGGCGTCGGTGATGTCGCCGAGAACGCCTTCCGCTTTCATCGAGTAGTAATAAGCGTATTCGGTGAAGTACACTTCGTCGCGGTTATCGAGAATCTGACTCTGCACCGCGCCCGCATTAGACTTCTGATTGTTTACGTAAATCTGAATACCCTTTTTGCCTTCCTCGTAAACGTCGTCTTTATGCAGGTCTTCGTACTTTTTCTTCGCCGCGGCAAGCCAGTCGGCGCCGTAGCCGCCGTAGAAGTTGAACACATAAAGCTGAGTTTTGGACGAGTCGATTTGCTCGTCGTCGATACCGGGTATATCGGGGTTGTCGGGGTTTACCACGTCGTTGCCGGCGCACGCGCCCATCGTCAGGCACGTCACTGCGGCAAGCAAGGTCGCGATAAATTTCTTGAATTTGCCTTTCATTTCGTTTTGCTCCTTTTCATACTTATTTTCACGGAATACTTTGATTCCGGGTTTGCCTTAATCCTCTATCGCGGCTTTCGCGAGATTGCACTCTCGTATCCGCTTTTCCGCCGCCTCGCCGAACTTCGGCTTGCGGTCGTAGGTGTACAGTCCGTTCTGCTCCTGCTCCACGTCGTAGAGCTGTGTGAAGCAAAATCCGCTCAGTTTTTTGCTTTTCAGCAGCATGCTCGTGAGCTTGACGTAGCAGTCAACGTACTCTTTCTCGCCGCCGCACCGCCTGTAGCCCCAGCCGTTGTCCGTCGAAGTCGCATACGACACTCCGCCGTACTCGCTGACGTTGACGGGCAAGCCCTTTTCGTATCTGAGGTCGCTCTCCTCGGCAAAGTCGGGCGCGTACACCTTATCCACGATAATCTCGTCGTTTTCTTCGAGCGCGCGCAGGTGCTTTTCCAGCGTTTCGGGGTCGAGGTAGTCGTGAAAGTCGTACAAATCGGTCTTGTGACCGTGGAAGCCGCCGCTCACGTCCACGCACGGACGGGTACCGTCCAGCGCCTTTGTGACCGCGTAAACAGCGTCTACAAAGCGCACGTCGCGCACTTTCCGCGCGTCTTTCAGGCTCTCCCACGTTTCATTGAGCGGACACCAGGTGATTATCGAGGGATGATTGAAGTCGCGTTCCACCGCTTCCGTCCACTCGCCGACGAGCGTACCGAGCGCGCTAAGGTTTTCGTAATCCACGCCCCAGCTCGGGAACTCGCCCCACACCAGATAGCCGGCTCTGTCGCAGTGGTACAAAAACCTCGGGTCGAACACCTTTTGGTGCAGCCTTGCGCCGTTGAAGCCCAGCCGCAGTCCCAGCTCCACGTCGCGGCGCATGCTCTCGTCGTCGGGCGCGGTGTACAGTCCGTCGGGGTAATATCCCTGGTCGAGCGACAGCCGCTGGAACACGCTTTTGCCGTTGAGCATAAACTTCATTCCGTCGTAGCCTGCCTGCCTTAACCCGAAGTAGCTCTTTACCTCGTCGCCGCAGTAGCGCACCGTGACGTCGTACAGCCTGCCGTTGCCGATTTCCCACAGGTGCTTTTCACCCAGCTTTATGTCGAACGCGCGGCGGTACTTTACATAGCCCTTAGCCTCGCCCACGAGTCTGCCGTCGTAGGTAACCGCGATTTCGGCTTCGCCCTCGCCCTCGCAAACGAGCTCCGCTTTCACCGCGCAACCCTCGATGTCGGGGTAGAATTTCAGCGACTCTATGTAATTGACGGGCGTGCGCTCCAGCCACACGGGCTGCCAAATGCCGGTAACGCGCGTGTAGAAGCACCCGAACGACTCCGGTCTTGCCGATTGCTTGCCGGTGGGCACGTTTTCGGTAACGTCGTTGTGCACCTTGACCCTCAGTTCGTTCTCGCCGCCTCTTACCTTGTCGGTTACGTCGAAGCCGAACGACGTATAGCCGCCGCGATGAACGCCGACGTACTCGCCGTTGACGTAAACGGTCGCCTCGTAATTCACCGCGCCGAAACGAAGAAACAGTCTTTCGTTCTCTTCGGGCGCATCGACGGTAAATTTTCTCGAGTACTCGCAGTCCTTTATAAAGCCCGTATAGTTAATCCCCGAAAGCTTGGATTCGGGTGCGAACGGCACCTCGATTTCATGTGCGGAGGGTACGCTGTCGGAGAAAAAACTCCACTTCCCGTTGAGAATAATCAATCCGTCGCGGCTGAATTGCGGATTTGGGCATTCCGTTCTTAGCATCATTCACCTGCTTGTGATTTTATTGTAGGCTTGCGGTTTTCGTTCTCGACATCGCCCGCTCGGCACAACCTCGCCGCGAATTAAAAAACCGCGGACGTCGTTGTCCTCTTTGCCTTTTTAAGTACTCCTCAAAAAAGCGGCGACGCAAAAATTACGCTCCTCGCGCCTCTACAAATATATTGTAACACGATTTTTTCAACTGTCAATAACTATAACCTTTCCGATTTTTAACAGTTTTATTCCCTCATGCTTTCCACTTTTCGGAAAACATAGATATATTTAGTTGACAACCGCCTGCGCGTTTCGTATAATTCTAATGAAACTACCGAGCCGTCGGTGCCGGCGATTTTCGGGCTTTAGTGGCGAGAAATGCGGAAAATGACGGCTGCGAGCACTAAGGGGGAGTAAATGAGCGATATTATCAGTCCTGAAAAGAACATATTTTTATCCGTGGCATCAGAGCGCGACCACGACATGATAGTCAAGATTTCGCGCGCGCTTTCCGTTCCCGACCGCGTGAGGATACTCAAAAGCTTGTTGCTGCGCCCTAAAAACCTGTCGGACTTGTCGGCGGAGCTGGATATTCCCGTGTCGTCGGTGTCGAGGCATATCGACGCGCTGAACGAGGCTCAGCTGATTTTCGTCAATTATCAGCCGGGACCCAAAGGTCACACTAAGTACTGCTCGCAGATGGTGATGAGCTACACCGTGTCGCTGGACGCGCCGCGCATGCTGGAGAGTCAGTCGACGGAGTTCGTCACCGAAATGCCCGTGGGACTGTACTCGCACTGCCACATAAAGGCGCCGTGCGGCATGACGGGCAAGGACGGTAATCTCGGCGCGTTCGACGACCCGTCCACGTTCTTTCTCCCCGACCGCGTCAAAGCCGAGTGTATTTGGTTCGACTCGGGCTTCATCAGTTATAATTTCCCGAAGCCGTCCGACAGTCGCGAAATTTCCGAAATCACGTTCTCGTTCGAGATTTGCTCCGAAACCGTGTACTACAATAATAATTGGCCCAGCGACATCACCGTTTCAATCAACGACGTCGAGGTCACGACTTTCACTTCGCCCGGCGACTTCGGCGGCAAGCGCGGCAGGTACACGCCCGAACATTGGCCCGTCACTTCCACGCAGTTCGGCATACTCAAAACCATTACTATCGGCGCAGGCGGCGTAGTCGTTGACAAAACGCCCGTAAACTCGCATGTCACCGTTTCCGATTTGAAGCTGAATGCAGGTAACGCCGTTAAATTCACTATCGGCATAAAGCAGGACGCCGTGCACCGCGGCGGTCTTAACCTTTTCGGCAAGAACTTCGGGGATTATCAGCAGGCAATCATCATGACCATTAAATAACGGGGCGGCAATTCGCCCCATACTCCCCGAATTTTTAAGAGGTAAGAATATTCCTTCCATACTAACCGGAATTAAAAAGTAGCGTTATTTTTGCGTAGTGCAGGTAACGCTAATTTTATTTTCAATATTAGTTGTGACAGATAGGTTAGTTTTAATAGTGCGGCTGTAATTATAGCTGATAGAAAGAAATATTACTACTTTTTCAAGTGACGAAAAAGTAGCAAAAAGTCATTGGGGGACACTATCGATTGTGTCCCCCTAATCCCCCCGCAACTCCTCTAAGGTCGGGAACATGGAATAGCAAGTGTACCGCGTGACAACCGAAATAAAGCCTTCTCCCTCGGGGGAAAAGCTAAATATTAAAGTAAAGACTCATAATTTAAATCCTAACGTGCACTCTCCGTCCTTCCGCGTCATTCAAAGGAGCGAACGGAGCCCACAGGGGCGATGTTCGCGACGTGGAATCCCCGACACGGGAGAAAACTACTAATCCTTATGTCATTCTGAGCGGAGCGACAGCGCAGCCCTGAGAATCCAGCCGTAGGCGCATTTAATATAATTATTTACGCTTCGCTGGATTCCTCGGCAAGCTCGGAATGACGTATAAGGTAGGACAATCAAAACCCGAACGCGCACTCTCCGTTTCCCACGTCATTCAGAGGAGCGAACAGAGCCCATAGGGGCGAGGTTCGCGACGTTGAATCCCCTGTGGAAGAAAACTACTAATCCTCTTTGTCATTCTGAGCGGAGCGACAGCGCAGTCCTGAGAACCTAGCCATAGGCGCATTTAATATAATTATTTACGCTTCGCTGGATTCCTCGGCGAGCTCGGAATGACGTATAAGGAATGTTGTTCTCAATCAAACGGGTTCGTCGTTTGCCTCGCTTACCTCGCTCGGAATGACGTGTCAAGAAAAACGGCGGACGGATTTATCCGTTCGTCGTTTTGTGCTTTAATATCATTTTATAACCTATTCGTTTTTATAGCCTATTAGCTCGGGTGTATCGCTTTATTCCTCAATCAGTCGTTTTGCCGTCGCATTTGCGAAAAGCGGTTTTTGCCGTTATCGCGGCAACTTAGCGGCGCAAAAACGCAGGATGACGGCGCTGTCCGGCTTAAAATTCACTCGTCGCGATAGTACGAAAACAGTTCCCTGCCGCTTCCGTCGCAATCTGCGCTACCCACAAAACAAACGCCGAAAGCGATTAACGACCTCCTGCCGCTTCCGTCGCAATCTGCGCTACCTGAAACGCACGTCGCAGGCGATTATTTGTCGTAACGCTGCTTGCGTATTTTGCCGTCTTTCTTGTGAATGGTGATATTGCCGTCCTGATTTTCGGCTTTCTCCTTGGCGAAAGCGATAGCCTCGGCTTGCGTGTCGAACAGCTTGAGCGCGCGAGTGCTTTTTGCGGACTTGACCTGCCACTTACCGTCCTCGCGGAGCGAAACGTGGTAATTCTTCGGGCGCACGACGAGCTTTTTCTCGTCGGTATCCTCCGCCTCATCGTCCTCCGTTTCATCGGTTTCGACTTCGTCGACCTCGGGCTCTTCGGCTACGGGTTTCTCTGCCGCAACCTTTTCCTCGCCTGTCGTTTCGGCGATGACGGTCTGTTCGTCATTTTCTTCCTCGGGCTTTACGCCGCGTTTTTTCGCCTCTTTTGCGGCGCGCTTGGCTTCCTTTCTGGCGAGCTTCTCGTTGATTTTCGCGGCCTTGGCGGCTTCCTTGGCTCGACGAGCGGCTTGCTTTTTGCCCTCTTTAAGTCTTTTCTTCTCTTCCTTGGTGAGCTTTTTCTTTTCCATAACGACACATCCTCGACGCCGAAAGCGTCTTTCTCTTATGAATTATACTATAATTATATATGCTTTTCGGTAAATTTGCAAGAATTTCGGCGGAAATCAGTAAATTTTATTGAAATCGGGCGTAAAATCGGCGGTTTCGCAGCCCTTTTCCTGAATAAAACCGTCAAGCCCCAGCCGAATTGCCTCTTTCACCACGTCGTCGTACTCGAACGAGGTAATCCGCCTGTTGAGCTCGGGGTAAGGCGAGCGGTTAAACTCGGGCGTGTACTGCCGCATCACGCTGACCTTAGCCGTCCTCCATCTCTCCGCGATAATGCGCAGCGCCGCCTTGCTGTCGTCGCGGTGCCCCGGCAGCACGAGGTGGCGGATAATCACGCCGCTTTTCGCGAGCCCGTTCTCCTCTCTGTACTCGCCGCGTTGCCGGCACATCTCGTCAATCGCCGCCGTAGCCACGCTCGGGTAATCGGCTGCGCCCGACATTTTGTCCGCGAGCTCGGGGGAAGCATACTTGAAATCGGGCAGGTATACGTCGATTAGCCCGTCCAGCGCGCGAATGACGTTTACGTTTTCATAGCCGCCGCTGTTGTAGATAAACGGCACCGTAACGCGCTTTTTCAGCCGCTCGAGTACGGGCAAAAGCCGAGCCGCATAGTGCCCGGCGGTAATGAAATCGATATTGTCGACGCCCTCGTCCGCGAGCCGAAGCACCGCGTCGTACAGCTCGTCCGCGGTAAAATCCTCGCCGCGGTTTTCAAAGCTCGATTGGGCGTTCTGACAGAACACGCACCTCAACGCGCAGCCCGCGAAGAACACCGCTCCGCTGCCGCCCTTGCCGCTGATGACGGGCTCCTCCGCGCGGTGAATCATGATTTTGGAAATTTTAAGTCCGCTACCGCCGCCGCAAAACCCGAGTTCTTTCTCTCGGTCGGCGCCGCACTTTCTCGGACAAGCGTAACACTTCATTGCGCGTCAATCCTTTGCCGTCTGATTTTCGGGCGGCACGATTTTCTCTCCCCGATAAACTCGGAGCCGCAGCCGCCGAGGCAATTATACGCCCGATGGCGGCGTTTTGTCAACCGTAGCCCGTAGCTAACGAAAAGAAACGAAAAGCCGCCTCGCGTTTACTCCGCGCGAAGCGACTTTATTTCGTTTTGTTGCGGCTTTGCAGCCGTTTCCTTAGTTAATCTTCACCGAAGGCGTTTCGGTTTCCGTGCCGTTTATCGTGACGTTCGCGGTAGCGAGGACTTTGCTGCCGTTAAGGAGCGATACAGTCCAGGTTCCCTTGGGAAGGTATACCGTGACGATTCTTCCGGTCGCGGATTTTTCAAACGTGACCTCGATAGTCTTGCTGCCGTCGGTGGCGGTAACCTTGTTGAGGTTGCTGAACGCGCCTGCTCCCATGCCGGTAATCGTCGCCGCATAGGTCTTTTCGGTAAATTCAATCTCGACCGAAAGCACGCCGCTGGTAGAAACGGTTGCCGTCGCTACATCGCCACTTAACGTGTAGCTCACTTCCTTGCCGTTTACCTTGAACGACTTGACGCACATATCGGCGTCGGGCGTAGCGGTAATCGTGATGTTCTTGCCGAAGCCGTACCTCTTGACTCCGTCAATCTCGTAGTAGCCCTCGCCCGAGTAGGTAACGGTTCCGCCGCTGCCGATAGCCTCGGTAATGTTCATCGAAAGTCCTGCGTCAATCGAAGCCGCGTCGGTCCTGAGCACCGCGTCGTAAATCATCGAGTGGTTGATTTTGCCTGCCGGCGCACTGGTATTCATGTGAATCGTGTAGCCCAAGCCGTTCTTCATGCCTGTCGCGAGAGTTTGTTTGAGCAGCGCGTTCATGGCGTCGACTCTCGAGAGAGTGCCGCTCTTGATTCTGTGATTTGCACCGTTAACCGAAACGGGCACAACGCCGTCGGTCGCGCTGACGATGAGGTACAGCTTCATATCGCGCGTCGCGCCTGCGGTTTCGCTGCCGACGAACAGATACAAAGCGTTGCCTCTTCTCACAAGCGACATTACGATGTCGACGTAACCGTTCGCGTTGTTCATGTCGTCCCTGACGAACGCCCAACCCGAACCCTCGGTTTCAATCATGTTGTCGGTGTTCCAGCCGCCGTACATAACGCGGAAGCCGTCGGCAGCACCGTCAATCATTGCGATATGGAGCACTCTTGCACCGTCAATGACGGTGAAGCCCTGTACATAGTCGTTCGCGAAGTAGGGATTGCCGTTTCTGGTGCTGATGCGAGTCTTGATTGTAGCCGCGTACTCTTCGCCGGCAAAGTCGTTGAAGTACAGCGTGGAGTTGTTGCCGCTGTCGTTCGTCGCGTGCCACTTACCATTCTCTTCGTTGAAGTAAGTGGTTCTCGAGCTGTAATTAACCCTGTTCACGATGGTCGAGCCGCCGATGACGCCCCTCACGAGCATCACGTCGCCGAGGTCGACTGCGGAATCGGTAACCGCAAACTCGACAGCCGTGGAGTTGTAGCCGCCAAGAGTAACGGTGAGCTTGTAGTCGCCTGCCGGCAAATTGGCGGAAATTCTGCCGTCGGAGCCGATTGCAACGGGCATAGAACCCTTGCCTTCGTCGAACTCAAGCTTTGCTGTCGCCTTGGAAACGGGCTTGTTGTCCGCGGTTTTGACCGTGCCGGACACGGTTTTGACAACCGCTGCCTTCTCGACTACGATGTCGGTGGTATCCGAATCGGGCACCTTAATCGTGACGGAAGTCGAAGCCGAATTGATAAGGTAGGAGTTTGAAGCGCCGTTCGCGCCGTTTACGCGGATGATATAAGCCTCGTCTGCCGCGACGGAAGCCGAAGCGGTGAGCTCGGCGCCCTGCGCCGCATAGCCGGTGGAGTCGATACCGCCGAAGGTAACGCCCGTACCGGTCACGTTAATTTTGGAGTAAACGTTTGCGCGGATTTCGCTCTCGGCAGCCGCTCCGGTATCGAGGCGGTAATTCGTAAAGTCCATCGTCAGCGGGAAGCTGGTGGTGAAAGTGAAGCCCACCGCCGTAGCCGTCGCGCCGCCGTAGAAGTTGAACATGTTGGTCGTGTAGGTGTAGACGTGCTTGTAGCCGGTAAACTCATAGCTATTGGTGCTTTTGTTGTATACGGAGCAGTCGATATAACAGTAGAATTGGTTGTCTACCCTGATGACTTTCAGCTTGCACGGTTTGTCGATTACGTTCACGGTATTCTCCGCCACTACGCCGGTGACGCCGATAGGCGACCATTCTCCCATATTGGGAAGAATACGCAAGCCGCTCTGCCACAAGCCGATAAAGATTGCGTTGTTGCCGTCGGTGAAGCGGAAGCCTGCCGCAGGATCCTTTTCGTAGTCGCTGTAAATCTTGCTGTCGGTCACGTTGACGATAGTGGTTTCGGCGACGAGGCGCGTGTCGGCTTTGCCGGTGAAGTACACGGTGTTGCCGTTAGGCGTGTTGGCGTGTATTCTGGCAATGCTCTCCTCTTCGCGGCTCAAATCCCACGCGTCGGGGTTGGACGTGACGGAAACGCCGTTGACGTTGTTGACGATACCGCCGACCACGTTGTTTTCCGCGACGAGGTTATATTTCGTAACGTCATCGCTCAGTACGTCGGTGGTGTGCACGAGCTTGCGGCAGCCCACTCTGTTTATGGTGAGGCGATACTTGTAGCCCTTGGTAAGCGTCAAGTAGTACTCCGCTCTCGTCGTGGCGTTTTCGTTCATCGTATAGAACGGAACGACCGCGCCCGTCGGGGTCAGCGCCTGAATCTCGATTTTCGCGCTGTCGAGCAGCGTATTGTCTTTTGCGGACAGTCTGCCCGAGAGCACTACCTTTTCGTCGTCGCCGATTTCGGTGAACTCGGCGGTTATCTTCAAGTCCTTATCGACAACGGGAACGACAATCTCGTTGCCCACGGCGTGCGCCACATATTCGTCGAACACGCTGACGCCGTTGTCCTTGATGTCGGTGAGGCGGTAGCCCGACCTTGCGGTGAACGACAGAGTGACGTTCTTGTCCGTAGCGTCCTTGGCGACCGCTATCTTGTCGGTGGAAACCACGCCGCCCTTGTACGCGGACGACGAGGGAACGTCGACCATGTAGGCGTACTTTGCAATCTCCGCGTCGATACCTGCGACGTTATTGTCGTAGTTCGTGTAGCTGTAATCGCTGAAAACGTGCGCGCCGTACAGCGAGTACAGTCCTGCGTACACCGCTCCGCCCATATAAGGCTGGCTCTCGGCATACGTCAGCTTACCGTTGACGACGTAGTAGAACGTCGAGCCCTTTTTGATGAGCTTGAGGTCGACGTAGTTCTGACCGCTCGGATACTCGATTGCGCTGCCGTCGGTGAGAGGCGTAAGGTCGTAGGCGTTGTTGGGGTAATGCGTAATCGCGAACATTTTGTCGGTGAGGACTTTCGAGCCGGACACGTTTGCGTTATCGGTGTCGATGGTTATCGCGCGATAGTAAATATTGTTGGTGTAGGTGAACAGACCTGCTTTCGGTCCGATGTTGGTAGTAAGTCTGCCCATGGGCTTAATCTTCGTGGAAACGACGAAGTTGGTGGCGGCGTTCTGCTTGAAGAAGATGCCCTGCCATTGGGTGTTAATCGACTTGACCGAGCCGTCCGGTTCGCCGGAAATATCCCAGCCTGCGGACTTGGCGTGGCCGTCGGCGGTATCGCCTACCACCGCTCCGTCGCGGTCAATGGCGAGATAACCGTCTTTGCCGTAGCGAGCGTAGTCGTACATGATGCCGGGATTGATGCTGAACGTGCCGTCGGAAAGCGAGCCGCTGCCCCTGACGACGTACACATAACGGACATACATCTGGACGTAATCGGGAAGCACGATTTTGGTGTCGCCGTTTTCATCCTTCTGTTCGACGTTGATACCCAGCTCCTGCCAGGTAATGAACATTTCGACGGAAAGACCCTTGGTGTTGTCGCTGTTGACTTCGCCGCCCAGCACCGCGCTCTTGGCGTTAAGACGGACGTTGCCGGGGTACACGTTGTTGCTGTCGATAAGGATTTCCTTGACGTTGCTCGTGGAGAAGGTCGTGACCGACGCAGCGGCGATGTTGATTCTGAACTGCGTGTTGCGGTTGTTCCAGAAATAGTTTTTCGCGCCCCACGCCACCCTGTTATCGGTGGAAACCGCGCCCACATACAAGCCCTTTTTAGAGAAGTGCGTGGTTACTTTGTAGCTAAGGCCGGGGCGGTCGGTGTCGACGTGCTCGTAGTAGTCGAGCCCCTGCCACATATCCTCGTCGAGTTTGCCGTCGACGAGCACTTTTTCGTCGGGGAGCTCGCCGAACGCAGCCTTACGGTTGTGGTCGTAGCCGGGAACGTCGGTATCGATTACTCCCGGTACGGTATTGTCGCCGCCGTTGTTATTGCCGCCGTTACCTGCGCACGCGGCGAATACGAACGCGCAAAGCGCGAGAACGAGCGCTACGAGTATGCCGAATTTAAACTTCTTTTTCATACTTATGCCTCCTTACCCGTGACGTAAATATCGGAAACGTGGATAGCGTAGTTGTCTTCGTCGAACAAATCTTCGGACATGGTGGTGTACTTGGACGATATTCTAATCGTCATTTCGGTGACGGTTATCTCGTTGAAGGAAGCCAGCGCACCGCCGCCCTGACGCATAAACCAGTTGTCGTTGTCGACGTGGTCGGGGTCGCATGCGACGTCCTTCATGTAGCAATAGCCGTTGTACTCGCGGTCGCCGTACCAGCTCGGCTTTTCGGCGAGCTTGAACACGACGGAATCGAGCTTGTCGAACGCATAGAAGTAGCTCTGCGAGTTGTAGACGATGAACGAGGAAATCGTGACGGGCTTATCCCATTTAAGAGTAATCGTCGTGCCCTTCTGCTCGGCGTTGGTCGCATTGTACTCCCACGGGAGCGTGAAGTCCTGCACGGTGAACAGCCCGTCGTTGAGGTACTTTTCGGTATCCTTGTCGCCGTCGGTCATAATCGTAGCCTTTCTTGCCACGTTGGTTTTTCCGGTCGCGACGTCGGGAAGCGGCTGCAACGAATATGTAGGTCCGTTTCCGTAGAGAATATCGTAGCCCAGCGTGTCGTTGTGCATGAACTGCGCTCTGTCCGCGCCGACGGCACGCCCGAGGAACGAGCCGTTGGGCTGATTGTTGACGGGGTTATAGAACGCGTGATACAGCACGAACAGCTCGTCGCCTGCCTTGATGAAGCAGTGGTGACCGGTGCCTGCCATATAGTCGTTGGTGGAGTTGATGCCCATTACGGGGTTGTAGTCCTTGCCGAGCTTGGTGAAAGGTCCTAACGGGTTGTCGCCTACCGCCTGACGGACGGCGTAGCTGCGCGAGCCGTAGCCGAGCGGCGAGAACGTGAGGTAGTACTTGTCGCCGTGCTGAATTACCTCGGTGCCCTCGTTGATGCTGCCCTCGGTGAGCTCGGTCTTTTCGCCCTTGAGGTAGTAGTAGCCGTTAAACTCGGTAATCGGCTTGCCGTCGGCGCCCAGCATTTCGCTGCCGTCGATATTCACGCCGAAAGTGATGTATTTTTGCTTAATCTCGTACGCAGACATATCTGCGGACGGTCCCTCGGTCGTCTTAGTGATGGTGGCGACGTTAGGCGTAGCGAGGAACGTAAGCGTGTCGTAGTCGGGCGTAATCATGTCTTTCATCTTCACGCCCCAGATGTGGTTGCCCGCGCTGAGGTCTGTGACGTGCTGCGAGAAGTAGACGTACATGTCGCCGTTGTCCATGCGCACGGGGTTAAAGTCGATTGCCGCCCACATAGCCGTCGAGTGTCCGGTCGGGTTCGGGTACAGCTTTTTCAGCGATTCGCAATGTTTGCCGAAGAGCATTGCCGGCGTATCGGTCGTGATGCGGTAGCCGTTTCTGTCCAGGAATTCGCCGTTCTCGTTTACGGTGGTGACGACGTTTCCGTCGGGGTCAAGCGCCTCGCCGTCGGCGTTTATCACGGGGTTGCCGTTCGCGTCGTAGTCGACGAGCGTAGCGTAGTACGAATCTGCGGAAACTATCTCGTAGGGACCGAGCGGATTGTCCGCCATTGCGATAAGTCCCTGCAACATGTTATAGTAAGTGCCGAAGTGCGGATAGTAGTCCTTGCTGTCGTTGCCGTTCTTGGTCTGCGCGCTCGCGAAGAGGAAGTATCTTCCCGACTTCGGGTCGCGGATAAGCTCGGGAGCCCACGGCGAATTGCCGCTCAACCAATCGTAGCTGTGAATGGGAACGGCGTAACCGCCTACCCTGCCGGCTATTTCCCAATCGGTGAGATTCTTCGAGCGGTAGAGCGTGTACGCGCCGTGCGTGGCGTTGTACTTAGTCTTGATGTCGGACGAAATGGCGTCGGTGCCGCCGGTAACTACCATGTAGAAAGTGTTGCCGTAATCGTCCACCCACTCGTCCTCGGTGCCGTACTCTTCGTCGAACTCGTCCTCGGTGAGCCCGGGGTTCATTCCCATTTCCATTCTCTTCACCTTTGCGTAGGTGTCGCGAATGTCGTCGTCGGAACAGTACAGCGCGCCGGGGTCTGCGCCGGAGGTGCGCAGCTCGTTGAGGTAAAAGCTGTTCGCGTCGTAAAGCCCGTCCTCGCTCATTCCGTTGTAGTACGGAAGCTCGAAACCGGCTTCGCTAGGCACGGTCGCGTTATTGCCGTCGTTCGGCTTATCGTTGCCGTTACCCGAACATGCGGTGACGGGAAGCACGACTGCCGACAACAGCATCAGCGCGAGAGCAAGCTTCTTTGCAAATTTCTTCATAATCATTCTCCTTGTGAGATTTATACGCAAACCGTTTCTCCGTTCTTCTTGCGCGGAGCTTATACGGTAATTTCGTATATCGAAAGTAAATTTATCGGCGGCTTGCCGTATCGTTCGGCAGGCGCGCCTCGTGTGTTCTCCTCAAGCAAAAAGCCGTAGCGGACGTCGATAAAGAAGCTGCTGCGGCTTTTCTTCATCATATCCTTAAACTAACTGCCGGAGAGCTTTTGCGCGGCGGCTATGCGCTACCACCGCAAAAGCGGTTATTCGCTTTATTTCGGCGAATTGTAGTGAAAAACCAAGATAACGCATTGCGCCGTCGCGGTAACGGCGACGCAATACGTTTCGCTTGAGTTATTAGCCTTTAAGACCGCTGGACATCGAAATGCCTTTCAGAATGTAGTCCTGAAGGACAAGGTAGATGATGAGCATCGGCAGCATTCCGAGGAAGCACGCAGCCATCTGGCGCGGCAGGTCGGTGCGGTAAAGCGAGCACATGTTTTTGATTGCAATCTGCAACGTATACAGTTCCTCGTCGATGAGGTACAGCAACGCGCCGAGGTAATCGTTGTAGTGTCCGATAAAGCCGAGCACGCCCTGGGTCAGAAGCGCGGGAGCCGACAGCGGAAGTATGAGCGTAATGAAGATTTTGATTTCGCTCATGCCGTCAATCTTCGCGGCGCCGATAAGGTCGTCCGGTATGCCCTTTATGTACTGACGGAGGAAGAACACCGTGCCGATGCCGCCGAACATGCCGGGTATCATGACGGGAAGCGGAGTTCCGATCCAATTGATGGTGTCGTACATAAGACGGGTTGCGGTCATGGTAACCGCGCCCGGTATCATCATCGTGAGAAGCAGGAACGAGAAAATCGTGTTTCTGCCCGCCCACTCCATTTTGGCGAAGCCGTAGGACGCGAGCGCCGACACGAGCAAGCCGATTACGGTAGGAGGCGTGTAGAACAGAAGCGTGTGCAGGAAGCCCTGTTGAATGCCCTCGGTGCCGAACACGCGCTTGAATGCCGCCCACGTCCAGCCCTTTTTAGGCCACCAGGTGAAGATAGGTTCAAACGCTTCCTGAGGAGTCTTGACCGCGCTGATAAAAATGATGTAGAACGGAACGAGTATGTAGAGGCTGTAGACAACCAGCATAACGTACGTTCCGATAGGCGGCCGCGAAACCTTTTTCTTGTTCTTTACGAAGTTCTGAGAGTTGTAGGTAGTATCTTGTGTTTGCATTGTTATCACCCTCCTCTCAGTTATCGTAGCAAACCCAGTAGTCGCCGAGTTTGAAGTTGATGCGAGTAACGATTACGATAAGTATCGCAAGTATCCAGGCGGCTGCGGAAGCTTTGCCGAGGCCGTACTGATACGGGTCGTTGAACGCCATCCAATAGATGAAGTACACTGCGGTAAGCGCTACGCTGTTGCCCGTTTTCGAGTCGAGCGGTCGCTTGCCGTCGCTTGCAAGTATCTGAATGTTTGCCATTGCCTGCAACGCGCCGATGGTGTTCATCGTGAGAACGTAGAACGTCGTGGGCGAAATCGCCGGAAGCGTGACGTTGAAGAAAATCTTTGTACTCGAAGCGCCGTCGATTTCCGCGGCTTCGATGAGCGAGCGGTTTACCTGCTCGAGCGCGGCCTGGAACAGAATACTGCCGGCGCCTGCGCCCCACGTCGTCGTGAAAATGATGATGGGCATGAACCAATGTTCGTCGCCGAGGAAGTTGATGTGCTTTCCTCCGCAAGCGGCGATTATCGTGTTGATAACGCCGTACTGCTCGTTGAACACGAGCTTCCACATCATGGAAACGCCGACGACCGAGCAAACATTAGGAATGAACAGTATCGTGCGGAACAGTTTGGTAAGCTTGACGTGACGGGTGAGTAGCACCGCCGTGCCCATGCCGAGGACGATGCCTATCGGCAGGCTCAGACAGTAATAAAGCGTCTGACGCAGAGAGAACCAGAATTCGCCCTTCGGGTCGGTGAAAATCCACTTGTAGTTGGCAAATCCCACAAAAGTGAACTCGGTGATGTCGAAGTTATGGAGCTCCGCCATACTGAGGACAATCGACAAAGCGAAAGGAATAAGACCGAACAGGCAGTAGCCGACGAACGGCCACATGGAAAACAGCCAGCCCATGACGTTTTGCTTTACTCTCTTTCTCTTTTTCGCCGCGGTCGCAACGTCTTGCTTGAAAAGTCTGGTTTGAGAGAACGGGTCGTCGGCGATAGCCTCGGCAACGGGTTCTCCGTTTATTACCATATCTTCCATTTTATCTCCTTAATTAAGTATAAACCGGCGACAAACGGGTTTTGCGCCCGAAATCGCCGCCGGTCGATACCGATTAGTTTAAAGCCTGCGATTTACGCTTTGTAATTCTTGACCTTATTAAGACCGTTATCCCAGTTGCCGTAGCTTCTGACGGTGTTGTTGCCTCTCTCGATGTACACTTTGAAGTACTCGTCGAGGGTCATTTTGCCGTAACGAACGCTGCTGTTGAGGGGGTTAGCCCAAACGTCAATCCAATCGCGGTCAATCATGTACCACCAATCGCCGGGGGTCTCGTACTTAGCCGCGTTTACGAACGCGCTGAGGTTCTTCTTGTCGGAGGGGTCGAGCTTGTCGTAGAAGGGCTTAATCTGGCTCTCCTGGTTGGGAATGAAGCCGTAGCTTGCCTTTATTGCCTGAGCTCCTTCGCTGACCATCCAGCGGATGAACTTCCACGAAGCAGCCTTCATAGTGGACTTCTCGCGGATAACGAGCGCGGTGGACTCGGAGTGACCTGCAATCTTACCGGAGCGCTTTACTTCGGTGTTGTAAGCGTTTGCCTTTGCGCCGTACTTGGAAACGAGTTCTGCGCTCGGGTCGGTGTACTCTTTATAGACGGGAAGCGGAGCTACAGCCCAATCGAAGTTGTTGCCCACATACTCCTCGACGATAGGAAGCTGGAGACCGCGTTCTACGATGAACGCAACCTTGCCGCCCGTGAAGTACTGAATGGAAGAAGAGGTCGAGAACGACGACGGATAGGGGCAGATGCCCAAGCCGGAGTTCTCGGTGCCTGCGAGGAACGCAAATCTGGTGAACGCTTCGCGAATGGACGGAAGCGGAGTGAGCGTGCCGTCGTTTACCGCGTCGAGAACGGACTGACGGGTCGCCGAGTTGTTGGTAAGCGTGTTGCTTGCCGCGCCGAGCGCAGTGCCGTTTACGGTGTAGCCGCCGTTGTTGTCGGGTTTAACCTCGTCGCCTACCTCGCACTTAATCTTGTCGAGGAAGTCAAGGGTTTCGCCTTCCTGGTAGGTCTTGCCGGTGATGTAGCCGGTGAAGGTCTTGCCGGGGTTGACGATATAGTTCTCGGACCAATCGCCGTGCGAATAAGCCCACGAGCCGTTGCCGGAGAGGTCGACTACGCAGTCGCCGCCCACGGACCAGCCGTAGTTGAACCACCACTCGGTGAAGTAGCCGTACTCGGTGGTAGAGGTCTGACCGTTCTTGCTCTTGGTCATGAGGAAGCCGATGTCCTCGATTTCGTCCCAGTTCATGGCGATTTGCTCGTTGAACACCATTGCGGTATTGCTTGCCGGCATCTGCCAATTGGTGCCGCCGGTTTCGGTCTTACGAACGTTGCTGTCGTCGCGGAAGAAGCCCTTTGCGGGGACGTCGATGTTTGCGAGCGCCGCATAATCGGACTTCTTGTGTCCGTACTTATCTGCGATTTCGCCGCGGTTCCACTTAGCCATATCTTCGGCGGGAACGGAAATTACCGTCACGCCCATATCGGCAAGCGCGGTTCTGTTATAATAAAGAACGGTAGGCGACGTGTCGATAGGCAAGCCGTAGATGGACTCGTTCTCGCCCGACATGTTCAGCTCTTTGTTGTATCTGAAACGGGAGACGGTGCTCTTCCAGATGTTGTCAAGGTTGATTTTGCCGGCTGCGGTGTCTTCCTTCACATAGTCGGTGAGGTCGACGGTCATGTCGGCGGCAGTCCATTTCTTGAACAGACGGTCCCATGCGTAGTAAACGTCCGGGCCGTTCTTCGAGTTCGCGTTCTGCTCTACCATGGAGATGTAGCTGTCCTCAATCTTATGCGAATAGGAAACGGTAACGCCGTCCTCTTTGCCCTGACCGTTGTTGTAGGCGTCGACCATGGCGGACATAGCGTCCTTCACGGTCTGGTCACCGTATGCCCAGAAACGGATTTTACCGGTGCTTTTGTCGTTACCCGGGTTGTCGGGGTCGTTGCTGCCACCGCCGTTGCATGCGGTCGCGGCAATAGGGACAAGCACAAGAACCAGAATGAGCAAAAGACTCAATAACTTTTTTTTCATTGCTTTTCTACTCCTTATAGGTTTACAAAGTTATATTTAATAAGGTTGTCCTTAATAAATCGTGTTTCGCGGTAAAAAAATACCGACGTCGCTGCGGCATCGATAACGTCATCATTTCCCCTCGAAATTCAAACGTATCGTCACCCTGTATTAAGCTTGGATTTACGGGCGCACTTAGCCCCTCGCAAATCCTCATATAGGATTATACTATATTTAGCATGAAAAGCGCAATGCACAATCCTATCAATAAATTGATTTATCCTATCGTTTCGCGGTTTCGTTGCACAATTTGCACAAACGTTTGCATTATTTTGACAGGACAGTCGTAAAGGCGGCAAACCGTCTACCCTCGCGCTTATATTATTAGATAAGAAAGCGCGCAGTATGCGGTGTAACCGTACATAAACTACTTTGGCATTATACGACATTTGCAAAGTTTTGTCAACAATTCCCGAATATTCGCCGTATTTATTGCAAAAAAAGCGATTTTTGATATATAAAATCATATTTTTGCAATAATTTTCGAGGGTTCCGTCGGCGCAAAAGCTCGGTAAAGCGGCGCGCGCGGTCGGATTAGGAGCGGCTAAGGACGGAAAGTCGGCGGACGAAAGGCAAAGCGGCGCGAAGCTTATGGCGGCGGTCGTGGCGCGGAACGGGAGCCGTTTCGGGAATATTGCACGGTGAAAATTAAATTTCGATTAAATCGCTGCCGAAAGAGCGGTAAATCCGTTGCAAAATCGCGGCGACGTGCTGTATAATACGGGCATGAGAAGATTGTACGACAGCCGAACCTTTTCCGTTTCGACGAACGCGGACTGCGACGTCGGTTTCAGCAGGCTTGCCGCGTCCGGTATTTTTGCGATGGGCGCGGACTATTCGCTGTCTGGCGAGCCGTGCTTGCTGCCCGATTGCGAGTCCGATTACGACAGCGTGTCGGAGGCGGTGACGTCGGGCACGATTCTCGAGCGGAAAAATCCCACGCAAGCCGATTACGAGGAGTTTTTTGACGAGCTTTTTGAAACGGGCGTGCGCACGCTGGTGCATATTTCCGCAGGCTCGGAGATTGCGGACGATTACGCCGCAGCCGTCAAGGCTTCCAAAAACGAAATGGTGAAGTTTCCGCGCTGTCAGCTGTACGTCGTCGACTCGCACGCGTTCTCGGCAGGGCTCGCGCCTACGCTGTACGCGGCGATTAAAATGCGCGACGAGGGCTTGGACGGCGCCGAAGCTTTCGTAAAGCTGACCGCGCTCGCCGAAAACGCCCGGACTTATTTTATCCCGTCCGACTGCGAGCAAACTCGCGCGCGTTTCCCCGTCGGATTTTACGGCAGAACGCTGAACGTTCGCCCCGTGTGCTCGTTCGCGAGCAAAAACAAGCTCGCCGTCCTGTCGCGCCCTCGCGGCAACGCCACGTCGCGCGCCGCTCTCGCACGGCTCGCCGCGGACGCCGCCGTCACCGAAGCGTTCGTTTCCTACGGCTATGATACCGACTCCGCCGTCGCATTGAAGCATCGGCTGGAAGAGCTTAGCCCGGGAGTAAAAGTCGAGCTCAACCGCACGGGATTGCTTGCCGATTGCCTGATTGGCGGCGACGCGCTCGTTCTCGGTTTTATCGCGCCGCCGACCGCGAACGATTGAGGATAACGACTATTATTTATAATCATGAATGCGCACTTTCCGTTTTCAACGTCATTCCACGAAACAGCCGGGCTTACCGCTCGGCTGTTTCTCTGAATGACGTGGAGGACGGAATGTGCACGTTTTAATTTAGATTTAACAAGCCGCTTTTGTTTTACATCGTCATTATGAGGGAGCGGCTTTCCGCGACCGTAATAATCCCATGCTAAAAAAACGTCTTTGACCTTTTTTATGAAGTCGGTTATACGTTCCATGTCGGGGGTCCTCAC
>DQGD01000003.1:0-33485 GCA_003533505.1 Clostridiales bacterium
ATGCAGTTGTCAATGTGCGTATCGAAAGTAACAAAAAAAGCACAATCGAATCTACCTCGCGTTTCCGCGCCGTGACTTTTCGTCCCTTAGTAAATCCTCTCATGCCAGCGGTATATCCTGCGATATACTTGACCAAAACAGCCTTTATTTACTTTCGTTGCTGCGTCCCTTTCGGTCGACAGCCTATACATAATATCACACTACTCTATGGCTTGTCAAGAGTTTTTAAATAAAAAATTAAAAAATTTTTAAAATGATATTTTCAGGACGGTTACGCATAATACGCATAACCGAAAACAGAACGACAACCGCCGTTCCGTTTTTACTCGGCAGGAAAATAATACCGAATTTACTCCAATGTCTCAATTAATATTCCAACAACAACAAATAACAATACTATCCATATCGACGAAATCGTAATAGCCGCTATCGACGTACCTCTGCCGCTGTTTATCTTTTTTGAATTATACAGTCCGATTATGCCGAATATCAACCCCAGTAACGATAGCGATACGGTAATCGCCATTATCAGTCCCACGATTGCGTAACCGTTCGTGCCCGCTTTTACTTCAGACACGTTGTTTACGATTATCGGTCTTTGCCTGTCAACCGCACTTACCGTTCCGTCACTGTTTTTGACGATTTGCGCACCGCAATCCGGACAAAATTTCGGTAAACCTTTCGACGCGTCGATATTTGCGCCGCAATTTTTACAAGTCATTATTCATCCTCCGTTTCCTAATAAAATATACTTTATCGTTATTATAATTCCGTTCCGGAATTATGTCAAGCGTATATGATGATATAATTCCGGAAAAGAATAATAATGGCGTCTGGAATATGAAAACGCGCAAAAAAGATTACGGCAACTGCAATATAATAGGAAAAAACGCCGAGCGATTGAGAAAATCGCAAGGAATTTCGCAAAAAGATTTTATAGCGAAATTACAACTTTTCGGTCTGGACGTCAACCCGACGAGTTACTCAAAGCTTGAAGGTCAGATACGCATCGCAACCGATAAAGAAGTGCAGGCGATTGCCAAAGTACTTAAAGTCGACGTGAACGAACTTTTTAACGATTAAGTCGCAAAAACGCGGCTATTCGTTTTGTAATTATATTAAAAACACAAGAACCCGCCGCGGATTTACGGCGAGTTCTCTTTCTATTATAATAAGTAATGCGGAATAGGTTTCGGCGTTATTCCCGCGCGGTTTCCTGTGGCTTCAAAGAAGCGAGCCGTTTTATTCCGACAAGCACGGGCACGACAATGGGGACGCAGATGAGCGCCGTGATAAGGTCGGCGGCGGCTTGAGCGACTTCGAGCCCCGTCGCACCCATCAGAAACCCTCCGAGAAACACGAGCGGAATATACGCTATACCCTGTCTTGCCACGGCGAGCGTGGTTGCGCGGACGACTTTGCCGATGTTTTGAAGCAGCATATTAGAAACCGTGATAAACGGCGTGAGCGCAAAGAAAGCGCACTGTGCGCGGAACGCCGCCCTCGAATACTCGCGCGCAAGTTCGTCCACCGTAAACGCCGCCGTAACGGGACCTGCGAGCGCAAAACCCACGACCGACACGACGAGCGCGAATCCCGTGGTACACGCGAGCGCGAAAACGTAGCTTTTAATCACGCGGTCGTACTTTTTCGCGCCGTAGTTAAAGCCGCAAACGGGTTGAAAGCCTTGCCCGAAGCCGATGATGACGGACGAGCAAAAGCCTGTGATTTTGGTGACGTTGCCCAGCGCGGCAATCATCGGGTCTGCGTTTACGCCCATGACCGCGCCGCAAACGAAGTTTGTGCACACGGTAGCGACGCCGGAAATGCCTTGCCGTCCGAGCGAGGGCAGTCCGCCCTTTATTATCGCGGAAAAGTATTTCTTCTCGAAGCGGAAATTCATTATTCTCAAGCGTATATTGCCGCCTCTGCCGGTACCGACGAGCAGCAGCACGAACGAGCAAAGCTGGCTTATCGCGGTCGCAAGCCCTGCTCCTGCGGTGCCCATATTCAGTCCCATGACGAACGCGGCGTCAAGTCCGATATTCAGCACTCCTCCGCTGACGAGCGCAATCATCGCATAGAACGCGCTGCCCTGAAACCGTAGCTGGTTATTGACGGTGAGCGCGGCTGTCATGTACGGCGTGCCGAGCAGAATGAAAAACAGGTATTCTTCGGCATAGGGTCTGATTGTTTCGGTCGAGCCGAGCGCAGTGATAAGCGGACGCATGAAAATCAAACCGAACGCCATCAGAACAGTGCCGAACGCCAGCGACGAGAAAAACCCGGTAGCCGACATTCTCTCGGCTTCTTCGCGGTTTTGCTCGCCCAGCCGAAGCGACATATAGTTGCCCGAGCCGTGACCGAAAAAGAATCCGAACGCCTGAATAATCGCCATGTACGAAAACACCACGCTTATCGCGCCGGAAGCCGAAGCGTTGATTTGCCCCACGAAAAAAGCGTCCGCCATATTGTACAGCGTACTTATCAGCATAGACAACACGGTGGGCGCGGCGAGCCGCAGAATAAGTTTCTCTACGCGCTCGCCCGTCAGTTTTTCGTATTTTTCGGTTTCGGTCATTTATTCGGAAAAATAATTATTCCGCGGCGGAGTATTTTACAGCACGAGCGAGGGGGCGGCGTACACGCGAGCCTTGAGCTCGTTGTCCAGCATGTAAAGTCCTTTCGCGTCCGAACCGAACAGCTCCATTTTGGTGATGAGGTCGTTCGCGTTCTTCTCCTCCTCGCCCTGCTCCTTTACGAACCAATCGAGGAATTGCATCGTGCGGAAGTCGCGCGTAGCGTAAGCCTCGGCGTAGATGTCGTTGATAAGCGAGGTAACGTAACGCTCATGCTCCAGCCCCTCTTTCAGCACGTCGAGGTCGGCAAAGAGCTTTTTGTCTGGCGAAGCGATTGCGCCGAAAGTGACTTTTTGGTCGTTATTCAGAAGAAAGCGGTACATGAGCATCGCGTGGTCGCGTTCCTCCTGCGCTTGCACTTCGTACCAATGCGCGAAGCCCTGAAGTCCGCGGCGCTCGAAATAGTTGGCAAAGTCCAGATACAGATAAGCCGAGTAAAATTCCTTGTTGATTTGCTCGTTGATGAGCGAGGCGACTTTTTCATCCATATTGTTTTCCTCCGTGTTTATATATTATATAATGATTATACAGTCGGTTTCCGTGATTGTAAAGTAAAAACATAAGGCTGACGGATTGTTTCCGCGACGAACGCCCGTCCATCTTATTCTGAGCGGAGCGACAGAGAGCCCCCCCGAGAATCCGTGCGAAACCGCATAATCGTTATACTTTTACTCTTCGCCAGATTCCTCGGCTTCGCTCGGAATGGCATAAGGATAGGTGTTCTTTATAATAAGTATTCTATTCGCATCGCGGAAAACTTTACAACTTAATTTCCTCGCCGGGGCGAACGACGAGCTTACCGGGCGCGTGAAAGCGTGCGGCGACGGTTCCGTCAAAAGGCGTGTCGGGCTTGGTGTGGATAGGTATCGAATACCTTGCCTTTATTACGGCGGCGCAGGCGGAAGCCTCCTCCGCGTCCATATTGAAAATCCCGTCGGTGGGGAGCAACGCGTAGTCGATATTCTCGCCGGCGAGCAAAGGCATATAGTCGGTAGTCGACGTGTCGCCGGCGGCGTAGATTTTCACGCCGTCAACATCGACGATAAACCCCACGCACTCGGATTTCTTGTGGTTGCGGTTGTATGCCGGCACGGCGCGGAAGCTGAAACCGTCCTTTTCGCCGCTGCCGTAATGCTCGCCGTCGGTCATGTCTTTGCCGCGAAAAACCTTGCAGCCGACTGCCGCGGTAATCTTAGTCAAATCGTTGTGGTCGTAGTGCTCGTGAGTAATCAGCACGAGGTCGGCTTCGGGCTCGTAGCCGTCGCCCATAAACGGGTCGACGTACATCACCCTGCCGCCGTCCGACGTAATGCGGAAACTGCCGTGTCCCTGATAATAAAGCTCAGCCATTTTCTTCTCCTTTGCCGCTCGGCGTTTGCCCCTCGGCTTGCGGCTCTGCCGATTGATTTATCTGCGCCTCGGACTTTTTCCGGCCCTTGACGATTCCAAAGTACAGCGCGAGTCCCACCGCGCCTGCCGCGAGCGCAATCGCAATCAGCTGCCACGGATAGACAACGGACAACGCCGTGAAAGCGTCGTCCGAGTATTTACCGACGAAAAAGCTGTCGACTATAAAAGCTGTCGACTATATTATATAAAGCCTGAATGAGCTGCGCCGGCATGACGGGCGGCGCAACCCGAAGCAGTATTTTGCCGATACTTGCCGTACCGAAAAAGCCGCATTCGTTGCTTACCTTTTCCATAAAACGTCTGTATTAAACGCTTTCAACCCTGTTTTTTCGCCTCTTAGCCCCACGCATGCGCATATTCGCATATATGAATGTCGGGGCTGCCCGGAAAAAACCGTGATTTACTCCCACTCGATGGTTGCCGGGGGCTTGGAAGTTATGTCGTAGACAATGCGGTTGATGTGCTTGACCTCGTTGACGATGCGCGTGGAGATTTTTTCGAGTACGTCGAAAGGAATCCGCGCCCAATCGGCGGTCATGCCGTCCACGCTGGTCACGCCGCGAAGCGCGAGCGTGTAATCGTAGGTGCGTTCGTCGCCCATAACTCCCACGGTACGGGTGCCGGTGAGCACCGCGAAGTACTGCCAGATGTCGCCCTCTAAGCCGGCTTTTGCGATTTCGTCGCGGAAAATGTAGTCCGCGTCCTGCAAAATCGCTACCTTTTCGGCGGTCACGTCGCCCATAATTCTGATGCCGAGCCCGGGACCGGGGAACGGCTGGCGCATGACGATGGAAGCCGGGAGTCCTATTTCAAAGCCGCACTTTCTCACTTCGTCCTTGAAGAGGTCGCGAAGCGGCTCGACGATTTCCTTGAAGTCGACGACGGACGGAAGTCCGCCCACGTTGTGATGGCTCTTTATCTTCGCGCTCGCCCCGAGTCCGCTCTCGATGACGTCGGGGTAAATCGTGCCCTGAACGAGGTAATCGACTGCGCCGATTTTTTTCGCCTCTTCCTCGAACACGCGGATAAACTCGCTGCCGATAATCTTACGCTTCTTCTCGGGCTCGGTCACTCCGGCGAGAAGGCTGAGAAAACGCTTGGACGCGTCCACTTTAATGAGGTTCATGCCCTGCTCGTCGCGGAAAACGCGCACCACCTCGTCGGCTTCGTACTTTCTCAAAAGCCCGTGGTCGACAAAGATACACACGAGATTGGGGCAAGCCTTGTGAATGAGCGTTGCGGCGACTGCGGAATCCACGCCGCCCGACAGCGCGCACAGCACTTTCTTGTCGCCGATTTTCGCTTTAAGCTTGGCTATCGTGGTTTCGGCGAAGTTCGCCATCGTCCACTCGCCTTTTGCTCCGCAGATTTCGTAGAGGAAGTTTTTGAGCACCGCGCTTCCGAACGTCGTGTGCATTACCTCGGGGTGGAATTGCACGCCGTACAGCTTCTTTTCGGGGTTCGCCATAGCGGCAACCGGGCAGGTCGCGGTGGTCGCGGTGACGGCAAAACCCGTCGGCACTTCCTCGACGTAGCAAGTGTGACTCATCCAGCACTGCGATTCGACAGGTATATCCTTAAACAGCGGCGAAGCCTTGACGGTCATTATCTGCTTGCCGTATTCTCTCGGCCCCACGCCGACTTTGCCGCCGCTAAGGTGCGCCATAAGCTGGCAGCCGTAGCAGATGCCGAGCACGGGAATGCCGGCTTCGAGCATGGCTTTTTCCACCGTGGGCGCGTTCTCCTCGAACACGCTGGCAGGTCCGCCCGTGAAGATAATGCCGATAGGCTTCTTTTCGAGGATTTTGCCGAGCGGCGTGGTGTACGGCAGCAGCTCGCAGTACACGTTGAATTCTCTCACTCTTCGCGCGATAAGCTGATTGTATTGTCCGCCGAAGTCAAGTACGATTACGTTTTCCATTTATGTATCTCCGATAAAAATTTACTTTTCGTTTTTGCTCGCGTTCTTCTCTTTGGGCGCAAAAATCTTACCCGTAGCGCCGAGAATGACGCTCAACGGAAACAGCCTGTACGCCGCGTACAGCGCCTTGTACTTTCTGCCCACGAGGTAGAACGGCTTGTAACGCTTTTTCGCGATGATTTTCTCTATCTTGCCGCAAGCGTAATCCACGCTCATGCGCTTGTGCTCGCGCGCGGAAATATGGTCGTCGGCTTTCCGTATTCTGTCGCCGTAGCGCTCGTTGGTCGTAAAATTCTTGACGCGGTTTTTGGTAAACTCCGTCCTGATGTCGCCCGGGCAAATCGCCGTGACGTCGATGCCGTATGGCTTGACCTCTTCTCTCAGCGAATGACTGAGCATGCTGACCGCAGCCTTCGACGCGCAGTACATCGAACGGAACGGCAGCGGAAATATCGCGCATGCCGAGGAAATATTGACTATCTTCGCGCCTTCGCTCATCAGCGGCAACGCGTACTTCACGCAACGGAACACTCCCATGAAGTTGGCCTCGAAAATACGGCTGACTTCCTCGTCGGACAATAGCTCCACCGCACCCGACACGCCGTAACCCGCGTTATTGACCAAAACGTCGACCCTTCCGAAACGCGATTTAATAATCTCGAACGCCGCGATGACGTCGGACTCGACGCCCACGTCGCAACGAATGGAATTGCCGCTCGTTTCGCAGCTTCTCGCCAGCACCACGACGGTATTGTCACGCGAAAAACGCTCGGCAACGTGCTTGCCGATGCCGCTCGTGCCGCCCGTGACGACTATAATTTTTCCGCTGAGCTTTCTCATAAATCAATAATACCAAAATTCGCGAGCTAAGTCAATTATTTGAGATTGTCTGTACAAAAAACCGCAGGCATAAACCTGCGGAATATATAACCTTTTAATATAGTAGTTTACGCTTCGCTTCCCGTTTCGGCAACCCCCACGCTTCCGCTCTCGGCGGCGGCAATCGTCTCGGCGGTCTCTGCGGTTTCCGTCGTTCCGCCCGAAACGTCCTCGGGCATTCCGCCCATCAGCGACGGCGGCTCGCCCTTGAACGCGAGTTTCAGGAAAATCGGGCACAGCAGCGAGGAAACTATTACCAGCATGATGACCGCGACTACGGGGTCGCCCACGGCAACGCCGTTGAACAGTCCTGCCTCGTGCCCCTTGTTGCACACGACGAGCGCGACTTCGCCACGGGCAATCATGCCCACGCCGATTTGCGCCGACTCGCGCCAAGAATAGCGACAGAGCTTCGCCACGCCGCCGCAGCCGATGATCTTACCGGCTATGCCCACCGCGACGAACGCCAGCCCGAACAGGAACACGGTGGCGTTAAAGCCCGAAAAGTTTGCGTTTATGCCGATGTTTGCGAAGAACACGGGCGCGAAAAGCATGTACGAATTGATGTCCACTTTGCGGTCGATGTAGTTCGTTTCCTTGAGGTTGGACAGCATGATACCGGCAACGTATGCGCCCGTAATGTCGGCGATACCGAACACTTTTTCCGCGCAATAGGCGTATATAAAGCACACCACCAGCCCGAAAATGGGCACACGGCGGTTGTGGGGATAGCGCTTTACGAGCCACTTGAAGCCGAAGTTAAGCAGCAGTCCCACGCCGATAGCCGCGACAAAGAACAGCACGGTCATCAGTATCGTCCACCAGGGGTTGACGGAAGCGTCGCGGAAACCGATTGCAATCGAGAGCACGACAATGCCGATAACGTCGTCGATAATCGCCGCCGACAAAATGACCGTACCCACTTTACCCTTGAGCTTACCCATTTCCTTCAGCGTTTCCACGGTTATGCCCACGCTCGTCGCCGCCAAAATTACGCCGATAAACACCGCGTCGAGCATAAGCGTCTTGTCGGCAGCCAGTGCGGAAAAACCGCCCAGAAACGGCACGGCGAGCAAAAATCCGCCGGCAACCGGCACCAACACGCCGCCGAAAGCAATGAGAGTCGCCTTTAGCCCCGAACGTTTCAGCTCTTTTACGTCGGTTTCGAGTCCTGCCGAGAACAGAATCAGTACTACGCCGATTTCCGCGATGCCTTTTAAGAAGATTTTTTCCTCTGCGCCGGGATTGACGGGCGACCACCAGCCTAATTGTCCCCAAATCGCGGGACCTATCAATAGTCCGGCCACAACCATGCCGACGACCTGCGGCAAGCCGATTTTACGCATCAGCATACCGAGCGCCTTCGTCGCGAAAAGTATTATAGCAAGGTCAAATAATATTTGCGTTACGTCCATAATTTCCTTCTTTTGCCGCGCCCGTCATAGGTTTCCCGGGCGCAATTATAGTCGGAGATTATTCCCCGACCACGATTGAGAATTATATACCTATCCTTGTCGATTGTCAACGGAATTTCGGCGAAAGTTATTTTCTTTCTTCCCACACGACTGCCGAAAGCGGAGCCGCCACGCGCGTTTCGTTGCCCGTCACAAGGTCTGTTACGGCTTCCCCGAGCGGCACAGCGATTTCGGTTGCATTGGCGAGAACGCGCAGTCCTTCCCCTCGCGTGAACTCGACAAGCCCGTCGCAGGCGCGGATAAACCTTATGCCGCCGCCGTTAAGCTCGGAGCGAGCGCGCAGCCTACCCAACTCTCGGAAAAACCCGACAAGCTCTTCGTCGGCGTTGTTCCACGGGTAAAACCTGCGGTTAAACGGGTCCTCGCAACCCTCCGCGCCGGCTTCGTCGCCGTAGTAAATGCAGGGCACGCCCGGCAGCGTGTATTGAAGCGCGGCGGCAAGGCGCAGACGTTTTTTCGCAGTTTCGGGGTCGCGCAGTCTGAACTCCGCGCGCTCGTTTTTCGTGCCGGGAAGCTCCTCGCCCGAAACGGCGACCAGCGCTCTCACGGTGTCGTGAGTGGACAACGGATTCATAAGATTTCTCAGCACTCGTGGCGGATAGTTGTTCACAATCGAATCGACCGTTCTTTTAAGGTTTGCGCCGTCGCCCAGCCGCGCGAATCTGATAATCGCGTCCTTGAACGGATAATTGGTCACGCTGTCGAGCTGTCTGCCGAGCAGATACCTCCTCCTCAGCGAATATGCAACCTTGTTGCTCGCGTCCTCCCACACTTCACCTAAGACAATCCCCTCGGGGTTGATTTTCTTGACGGCGCGCGTAAGGTTGTCGAGGAACGCGTCGGGCAGTTCGTCGGCGACGTCCAGCCGCCAGCCGGCAATGCCCATGCGCATATAACTGCGCACTATTCCGTCCTCGCCGTTTATAAACTCGTTGAAGCTCGGGTCGGTTTCCTCGGTGCAGGGCAGGATTTTCACTCCCCACCAGCACTCGTAGCCGCCCTTGTCGTCAAAGCGGTACCACGACTTGTACGGACTGCCGTCCGACTGAAACGCGCCCACGCTGTCGTAATGCCCGTAGCGGTTGAAGTACACGCTGTCGTCGCCCGTGTGCGAGAACACTCCGTCGAGAATAATCTTGATTCCCTTTTCGTTCGCCGCCGAAATCAGCCGACGGAACGCCGCCTCGCCGCCGAAGTCGCCGTCGATTCTGCGGTACGAGCCCGTGTCATACTTGTGATTGGAAGCCGCCTCGAAAATCGGGTTAAGGTAAACGCACTTTACGCCCAGCGACTTTAAGTAGTCCAGCTTTTCGGTCACGCCGTCGAGGTTGCCGCCGAAGAAGTCGTTGTTCGGCACAATACCCTTTTCGTCTGCCTTGTAGTACGGCGTGCCGTAGGTGTCGTCGCGGTAGACTGCGCCGGGCTTGGTTTTCAGCCGTTCGCCGCCGATATTGAATCTGTCGGGGAAAATCTGATAGATAATGCCGCCGTCCAGAAACGATGGCGCGGCGTAAACTTCATCGTACACGGTGAGCTGCCACTCGTCGCCCTTGCCCTCACGGGCGTTCAGCTCCGAATCCGCGTAAAACGCGGCGTCCGCGCCGCCGCATCGCACGACGAAGCGGTAGAAATACAAGCCCTCGGACGTCACGCGGAGCGAAAGCGTAAACCTCTCGCCGTCCGCGCGCCGCATTTCGTACCACACGGGCGTTTCCTTTTCCTTTGTGAGCACGAAAAACACGGCTTGCGCCTCGCCCGAAGCGCAAGCGAAAACCGTAAATTCTTCGTTGACCCTCACTCCGCCGACGGGCTTTTTATATCTCTCGTCGCACGGAAAATACGTTAGTTTCATCAGTCCTCGTCCACTTTGGTTACGGGCTTTAAGTGCCAGATATTCTCGGCGTACTCGCGTATGCTGCGGTCGGCGGCGAATATGCCCGACTCGGCGATGTTGACGAGCGCCATTCTGTTCCAGCCGTTTTTATCGCGGTAAGCCCCGTCGAGGTCGGCTGCCGCGCGCAGGTAGTCGCGGTAGTCTTTAAGACACATGTACGGGTCGGCGACGTAATTGGTGCCCACAGTGAGGTAGTCGGCGATGTCGGAAAACGACTGACCGCCGAAGCCCGTTCTCAGCGCGTCCACGACGCGGCGAATACCGGGGTCGCCGGAATAGATTGCGGAAGCGTTGTAGCCCTGCTCCCACACCTTTTCCACCTCGTCGGCTTTGAGTCCGAACGTGAAAATATTGTCCGCGCCCACTCTCTCGGCAATCTCGACGTTCGCGCCGTCGACGGTGCCCAGAGTAATCGCGCCGTTTAACATAAACTTCATGTTCGAGGTGCCCGAAGCCTCTTTGCCGGCGAGCGAAATCTGCTCGGAAACTTCGGCTGCCGGAATAAGCCGTTCGGCTTTGGTGACGTTGTAGTTCTCCAGGAACATTACGTCTACCTTTTCCTTGACCTTCGGGTCGCGCCGAATTTCGTCGGACAGGCAGTTAATGAGCGAGATTATGCGCTTTGCGTGATAATAGCCGCCTGCCGCCTTTGCGCCGAAGATAAACGTTTCGGGCGTGACGTCGAGGTTCGGATTGTCCTTGACGTCGAGATACTTGCCGATAATTTTCAGCACGTTCAGCAGCTGACGCTTGTACTCGTGCAGTCTCTTTATCTGCACGTCGAAGCGCGACTCGGGATTGAGGACGAAACCCGTGGTGTCCTTGATATAATTCGCGAAGTCGCGTTTGTTCTCCGCCTTAATCTCGGCGAGCTTTTTCAGCACCGATTCGTCGGAGGTATACTTTTTGAGTTTAATGAGCTCGGAAGCGTCGCGGATATACTTGTCGCCGATAAGGTCGGTAACAAGCCCCGAAAGCCGCGGATTGGACTGATTGAGCCAGCGGCGATGTGCGATGCCGTTGGTGACATTGGTAAAGCGCTCGGGCAGTATTTCGTAGAAGTCGCGGAATACGCTCTCCTTGATTATCTCGCTGTGCAGCGCGCTCACGCCGTTTATGCTGTGCGAGCCGATGACGGCGAGGTTAGCCATGCGCACCTGACCGTTGCCGATTACGCACATTCTGGAGAGGACGTCCTCGCGGCACTCGCGGTGCTCGCCGCGGAACCTCGCGTCTATCTCGCGGATAATCGAGTACATGCGCGGCAGGCGCATTTTCACCAAATCCTCGTTCCACTTCTCTAAAGCTTCGCTCATCACCGTGTGATTGGTGTACGCCATGGTATTGACGGTGATGTCCCACGCGCGCTCCCACGAGAAGCCGTAATCGTCGAGCAGCAATCTCATTAGCTCGGGAATGGCAAGCGCCGGGTGCGTGTCGTTGATGTGAATCGCCACCTTGTCGGCGAGGTTGTCGAGCGTGTCGTAGTGCTTGAGGTGGTCCTTGATTATCGATTGCAGACTTGCGCTGACGAGGAAGTACTGCTGCGAAAGGCGCAGCTGCTTTCCCTCGAAGTGCTCGTCCGAGGGGTACAGCACCTTGCTGATGAGCTCCGCCTCGTTGTCGCCGCGCATAGCCCGGAAGTAGTCGCCCTGCGTAAACGATTTCATGTCGAAGGAGGCAGGCGCAGCCGCTCTCCACAATCTGAGCACGCTTACGCCCTTGTTCTCATAGCCGCTGACCATTACGTCGTAGGGCACGGCTTCGACGAGGCTGGCGTCCTCGTGGCGGATTTTCAGCGTGCCGTCCGACCAATCCTCGACGACGTGGCCGCCGAGCTTTACGGTAAAGCTCTTGTCCGAGCGCGGCATCATCCACACTTCGCCGCTGTCCAGCCAGATGTCGGGCAGCTCAACCTGCGTGTTCTCCACTATCTTCTGCTTGAAAAGTCCGTACTCGTAGCGGATTGAAAAGCCCATCGCCGGGTAATCGCCCGTCGCCAGCGCGTCCAGAAAGCACGCCGCAAGCCTGCCCAAGCCGCCGTTGCCGAGCCCTGCGTCCGCCTCGAGCTCGTAAAGGTCATTGAGGTTTTTCCCGAACGACTTTACCGCCGAGGTAAACTGCCGGGTAAGTCCGAGGTTGTAGATGTTGTTACGCATCGAGCGTCCGAGCAGGAATTCCATGCACAGGTAGTAGACGCGCTTTGCGCCCTCGCGGTTGGCTTCGGTGTTGAAGCGCTGTTTTTTGAGCAACAGCATGTCGCGAATGACGAGCGCAACCGCCTTATACAGCTGCATATCGGTGGCAGCCGCGGGCGAAGTCGCAAAGTATTTGTCAAGTTTTTCGGTAATCAGTTCTTTGATTTTTGCCGTAGTGTATTCCATAAAGTCCTCCGTGTAAGCCTAGCAAAATCAGGTTTATTCCAGCACTTCGGCATAGTAAGCGTCGTATTCTTTCGCGCTCTTGTTCCAGCTGAAATCGCTTTGCATATCTCTTTTTCTAAGTCCCGTCCAGATGTCGCGGTAGTCGCGGTACAACCCTACCGCGCGGTCGACGGCGTGACGAAGTGCGCCGGCGTCGTACTCGGTGAAGCCGAAGCCCGTGCCCACGGTGCCGTCGCCGCAGTCGATGACGGAATCTTTGAGTCCGCCCGTAAGCCGCACCACGGGAACGGTGCCGTAACGCATCGCTATCATCTGCGACAAACCGCAGGGCTCCGAGCGCGAAGGCATCAGGAACACGTCCGCGCCTGCGTAGATTTTCTGCGCCATATCCTTATTGAACGCGATAATCGCTCTCACGCGGTTGCCGTACACGTTCTGCATGTGACGGAAAAAGTTTTCGTGGTCGGCGTCGCCCGTGCCCAGCACAACGAACTGCACGTCGTCCTGCATGATTCCGTTAAACGCCGAGCGAACGATGTCCAGCCCCTTGTGCGAGGCGAGGCGCGTAATCATCGCAATCATCGGCACGTTCTCGTCGACGGGCAGGTTGAGCATGCGCTGAAGCTCCGTCTTGTTGACCTTTTTGTACTCGTCCACCGTGTTTGCGTCGTAGTTTTTGAACAGCGAGCCGCTGCTTGCCGGGTCGTAGGTGACGGTGTCGATGCCGTTTAAGATACCCTTGAGCTTATACGCGTTTTTCAGCAGCACGCTCTCCAGCCCGTGAGCGTACTCCGAGCTCATAATCTCGCCGGCGTAGGAATTGCTGACCGTCGACACGCTGTCGCTGTAATCGATTGCCGCCTTCATGAGGTTGATGCAGCCGTGATACTCGACGGACATATATTCTCTCCTCGGGATTCCGAACAAATCCTCGATGACGTCGCCGGAGAACTGCCCCTGATATTCTATATTATGAATCGTGAAAATAGTTTTGATACCGCCCATGCCCTCGCGATACTGATAGAACAGCTTGTAGTACACGGGTACGAGCGCGGTGTGCCAATCGTTGCAGTGAATGACGTCCGGCTTGTCGATGTACGGCAAAAGCTCGAGCACCGCACGCGAGAAGAACGCAAAACGCTCGCCGTCGTCGCCGTAGCCGTACAGCCCCGTGCGCTTGAAGTAGTACTCGTTATCCACGAACATGTATTTCACGCCGTCGAGCTCGAGGGTAAACAAACCGCAGTACTGATTTCTCCAGGCGAGCGGCACGTTAATCGAGCGCACGAACGTCATCTTCGCGCGGTACTCCTCGGGCACGCTCTCGTAAAGCGGAATAATAACCTCCGCCTCCACGTCGCCTAATTTATTGAGCGCCTTGGGCAACGAGCCCACCACTTCGCCCAATCCGCCGGTGCCGGCAAACGGCCACGCTTCGCTCGCAACCATCAGCACGCGCTTTTTCTTCGCGGCTTCTTTGACCTCCGTCTTTTCGGCCTTGGGCTTTCTGCCGCGCTTCGGTTTCGGCTTAGCCTCGGTTTCGGTAACGGGATAGACTTCCTGAGCCGCAGGGGTAAGCGCGGCTTTTTCCGCTTTTTCGGCGTTCTTACTCCTCGTCACCGCTCCCGACTTCTTCACTACCGGCGAAGCGGTCTTTTTTTCCACAACCGCCGCGGTTTTCTTTACCGCCGGCTTTGCGCTCGTCTTGGGCTTGACCTCGCCCTTTGCCTTTACGGCAGCCGTCGACTCCGCCTTTACGGCAGGCACGGAAGCAACTTTTTTCTCGGCGGTCTTTACTACTGCCGATTTTACTTTACTGTCAGCCATATTTTATAGCTCCTTTGAAAATGTATTTACTGTTTTTGACGGGGCGTATACCCTCTTTCTCTCAATCGCGAGGCAAGCGGCAAAGCGGCATAAAAAACAACGAAACGCGCCGCCGAAAAGTCAGAAGTCCCCGGGGCGACGCGATTACGCGTTATTCGATTTTTATACGATGGTGTCCTTCGGCAGGAAGTAGGGACGGGTTTCGTGACCGCTGAGCGTTCTGTTCTCGAGAACGTGCGAGAACTTGTCGGCGATTACGCAGTTGACCGTACTGCCGGACGCCACGGTGACGTTGTTGAACAGTATCGAGCCCTTGACTTTCGCGCCCTTGGAAACGTGCACGCCGCGGAAGAGAATGGAGTTTTCCACTTCGCCCTCGATGACGCAACCGTCGGCGACAATCGAGTTTTTGACCTTGCCGCTCTCCTCTATCCTGCACGGCGCGCTGTCGCGTACCTTGGTGTAGATTGCGCCGCCGTCGCGGAAAATCTCGTCGCGGATATTCTTGTCGAGAAGCTCCATCGAGTGATTGTAGTAATTCGCCATGGTGTCGATGCTGGCAAAATAGCCCTTGTACTCATAGCCGTAGATATTATATTCGCTCACGCCCTTGATAAGAACGTCGCGCGAAAAGCTTTTGTACCCGAGCTCGTCGGCATTGTCTATTATCGACAACAAAAACTTGCGGTTGATGATGAGCGCGTTGGTGAAGGCGTTTATCACGCCGCTCTGCTTGGGCTTGGTGATGACTTTTCTCACTCTGCCGCCGCTGTCGACCTCGACGGAAGTGCGCATTTTTTCGTCGCACAGCCCCAAATCCTTCTTGTGGTAAATGACGGTGATGTCGGCGTGCTTTTCGATGTGGTAGTTGATTGCCTCCGAAAAATCGACGTTGCACACGTTGTCGCAGTCGGACATGAGGACGTAGGTTTCGGTAGCCTCGCGGAGGTAATACGCGATATTGGAAATCGCCTCGAAGCGCGAGGAGTACACGGTGGAGCTTTCCCTGCCGTAGGGCGGCAGAATCACGAGACCGCCGTTCTTTCTCGATAAATCCCAGCTCTTGCCGCTGCCGACATGCTCCATCAGCGACTGATAATTGTACTTGGTAATCACGCCCACGTTGTAAATTCCGCTGTTGACCATGTTGGACAGCACGAAATCGATCAGCCGATACCTGCCTGCATAGGGCACGGACGCCAGCGTTCTCGACGCCGTGAGCTCGCTCACCTCTTTGTCGTGAATGTTGGAAAATATAATTCCCAAAGTTTTCATTTATTCTACCCCTCGTCTACTTGTTTTCGAGTATTTCGCCCGAAGCAACTTTCGTGCCGCGAGCGACGCGCGTGTTCCTGCCGATAAGCGCGATATGGTTCTTGTCGCTCTTTTCGTCGCCTATCTTCACGTCGTTCTCAATCGTTACCGACTCGTCAATCATGCCGTAATCGACGGTCACGTTTTCGCCGATTTTCGTGCCGCGCATAATCACGCTGTCGCGAATCACGCTGTCCTTGCCTATCGTCACGTTTTCGGAAATCACGCTGTTGATTATCGTGCCGTTTATCTCGCAGCCTGCGGTGAATATCGAGTTGACCACATTCCCGTCGGAGCCGATATAGGACGGCGGCAGCGGCTCGTTGCGCGAGTAAATCTTCATGTCGGGGTCGTTGAGGTCGATTGCCGGGCGGCTTCCGAGTAAGTCCATGTTCGCTTCCCACAGCGAAGTCACCGTGCCCACGTCCTTCCAATATCCCGAAAACTCGTAGGCGTACATCTTCCTGCCGTGGTTCAGCATGTACGGAATAATGTTTTTGCCGAAATCGTTTTGCGAGTTCTTGTCGGCTTCATCGCGTTTAAGCTCCTCTACCAGCACTTCCTTCCTGAATATGTACACGCCCATCGACGCGTGCAGGCTCTTGGGCTTTTTCGGTTTCTCCTCGAAGTCGATTATGCGCTTATTCTCGTCATAGCTCATTATGCCGAAGCGCGGAGCTTCCTCGGGGCTGACGTCGATGACCGCGATTGTGCAGTCCGCGCCGGAGAGGATATGCTCGGTCAGCATTTTCGAGTAGTCCATTTTATAGATATGATCGCCGCTGAGAATCAGCACGTTGTCGCTGTCGTACTTGTCGAGAAAGTGCAGGTTCTGGTAAATCGCGTTCGCTGTTCCCTTGTACCACTCGCCGCCGGCTTTTGCCTGATAGGGCGAAAGCGTGTGCACGCCGCCGTTCTTTCTGTCTAGGTCCCACGGCTCGCCGCTGCCGATGTACTCGTTGAGTATCAGCGGCTCGTACTGCGTGAGTACGCCCACCGTGTCGATATTCGAGTTGGCGCAGTTAGACAGCGTAAAGTCGATGATGCGGTACTTCGAGCCGAACGAAACCGCCGGCTTGGCTATCCCTGCCGTCAGCGCGTAAAGCCTTGTTCCCTGTCCGCCGGCGAGCAGCATCGCAACGCATTTTTTCCTCTTCATTTTTTGTTCCCCCTGCCGTAATTCTTTTTAACCATATAAACGCCCGACATGGGCTTTATATCCATAACTATACTGTGGCCGAATCCGTGCGACGGCACCGCTTCCGCGCGGTACCTGACCGGCTCGCGGTTAAACCCGTCCGCGTCGGAAGCGAGCTTGACCGTGTATGTGCCCTTGTCCGCACCGAAGCGGTAGCCCTTGTATTCTACCGGCGAGAAGTTGATTACCGCCAGCACGATATTCCCCTTAAGGTCGCTCCGCTCATAGACAATCACGTTCTGATTGCGGTCGTCGACGACGTGCCAGCGGAAGCCGTCCATACTGTCGTCGCGCTGCCACAGCGGCGCGTTCAGGCGATAAAACGCGTTCAGCGCCTTGACGAACTCCTGCGTTTCGGCGTGGCGCGGATAGTCCAGAAGCAGCCAATCGAGCTGCTGCTCGTAATTCCACTCGATAAACTGCGCGAACTCGCAGCCCATAAACAGCAGTTTTTTGCCGGGGTGCGCGTACATATTCATCAAAAAGTTTCTAAGCCCTGCGAACTTCATGTCGTAATCGCCCGGCATCTTGTTCACCAGCGAACGCTTGCCGTGCACCACCTCGTCGTGGGAAATCGGCAGTATGTAATTCTCGCTGAAAGCGTAGGTAATCGAGAAAGTGAGGTTGTTGTGCTTGCCGGCGCGGAACAACGGGTCGGTGGCGGCGTAATCCAGCGTGTCGTTCATCCAGCCCATGTTCCACTTGAAGTTGAAGCCCAAGCCCCCGTCCGAAACGGGCTTGGTAACCAGCGGCCACGCGGTGGATTCCTCGGCTATCATCAGCGCCTGAGGGTGGCGCGCGAACACCGCGGTGTTCAGTTTTTTAAGGAACGCGACGGCTTCCTCGTTCTCCCTGCCGCCGAAGCGGTTGGGAGACCATTCGCCGTCCTTTCTGCCGTAGTCGAGATACAGCATGCTCGCCACCGCGTCCACTCGCAGCCCGTCCACTTTATAGACGTCCAGCCACATCAGCGCGTTGCTGCAAAGAAAGGTCTGTACCTCGCCCCTGCCGTAGTCGAAGCAGCACGTCCCCCACTCCTTGTGCTCGCGGCGCAGGGGGTCTTTGGGCTCGTACAGCGGCTGCCCGTCGAACTCGGACAAACCGTTTTCGTTCTTGGGGAAATGCCCCGGCACCCAATCGATTATTATTCCGATATTATTCTTATGCAGCTTCTCGACGAGATAGGCAAAGTCATCGGGCGTTCCGTAGCGCGAAGTGGGCGCGAAGTAACCCGTGACCTGATAGCCCCAGGAGCCGTCGAACGGATATTCCGCCGCTCCCATGAGCTCAAGGTGAGTGTAGCGCATCTTTTTGAGATACGGCACAATCTCGTCGGCAAACTTGCGGTAGGAATAGGGGTTGCCGTCGGGGTATCTTCTCCACGAACCTATGTGCGCCTCGTAAATGTTCATCGGCGAAGCGTAGATATTCTTTTTCTTCAGCTTCTCGCTGTAATCCTCGTCGTTTACTTTTATCGCCGACAACGGGAAAACCTTGCTGTTCGTTCCCTCGTGAGTTTCCGAGTGCAGCGCGTAGGGATCGGACTTGTAAAGCACGCGCCCGTCCGCCGTCGTTATTCTGAATTTATAGCCGTCAAAACGCCTGACTCCCTTAAGCAACGCTTCCCACACTCCGCCTCGGGTGCGCTTCATCGCCGTGCCGCTCCAATCGTTGAAGTCACCCACGACCTCGACGCCATACGCGGAGGGTGCGAAAACCCTTGCTACCGCCGTTTTTGCGTCCTCATCGAAAACGCAACCGAAATATTTATACGCGTCGTACAGTTCGCCCTCGTGAAATCTCTTCTCTATTTGCTCGTTCATCGGGATAATACACCTCTTTTTGCTTCGGGTAGTCACAATGCAACTCTATCGAACATATTATACTATATTTACGCGAATAAATCAATACTATTTGCTAAATTTTGCTAAAATTGCGTTCGGACGCCGCAAATACCGCACAAAAAAACGCGAATTTATAAAAATTCGGAAAATCACCGCCAAAAAACAGTTTTTTCGGCGTTTTATCCCGGCATTTTCGGAAAATCGCCGCCTTAAATCCGCATTTTCGGCAACTCTTAGCTTGTTTTTCGAAAAATCGCCAAAGAAAATTTTGAAAATCGCGGAAAAATCGTTGACAACGCAGGAAAATTATAATATAATGCAGTCAATATTTCGGCAAAGACGCCGTAGGAAGTCCAAAACCTACGGCGTTTTATCTTTAATCCGATTAAATTTTTTCAAGGAGATACACTTTTATGACTAACGTTCCGGAAATCTTCGGTAGCCTTGTGTTCGGCGATTCGGTGATGAAACGCTCGCTCCCCAAGGAAACCTACCGCGCGTTCCGCTCGCTCGTGGACGCAGGCAAGCCGCTCACGCTCGAAGTTGCAAACGTCGTGGCGCACGAAATGAAGGAGTGGGCGATAAGCAAGGGAGCTACCCACTACACTCACTGGTTCCAGCCGATGACCGGAATCACCGCCGAGAAACACGACAGCTTCATTAACCCCATCGGCGACGGCACCGTCATCATGAGTTTCTCGGGAAAAGAGCTCATAAAGGGCGAGCCCGACGCGTCCAGCTTCCCCAACGGCGGCTTGCGCTCGACGTTCGAGGCGCGCGGCTACACCGCGTGGGACCCCACCTGCGACGCGTTCATTAAGGACGGCACGCTGTGCATTCCCACCGCGTTCTGCTCCTACTCGGGACAGGTGCTCGACAAGAAAACGCCTCTCCTGCGCTCGACGAAAGCGCTGTCCGACCAGGCGGTAAGGCTTCTTAAGGTTTTCGGCAAGACCACCGATAAAGTAGTCACCACCGTGGGCCCCGAGCAGGAGTACTTTCTCATCGACAAGGCGCTGTACCTTAAGCGCAAGGATTTGATTTTCTCAGGGCGCACGCTGTTCGGCGCAAAGCCGCCCAAGGGTCAGGAACTCGAGGACCACTACTTCGGCAGCATTCGTCCGCGCGTGCTCGCGTTCATGGCTGACCTCGACGAACAGCTGTGGAAAATGGGAATACTCGCCAAAACCCGTCACAACGAAGTCGCGCCTGCTCAGCACGAGCTTGCGCCCATTTACACCCTCGTCAACGTCGCCGCCGACCACAATCAGCTGACGATGGAGTTCATGCGCAAAATCGCCGACAAGCACGGACTGATGTGTCTGCTGCACGAAAAGCCGTTCGCCGGCGTAAACGGCTCGGGCAAGCATAACAACTGGTCGATTTCCACCGCCGAGGGCGAAAACCTGCTGGAGCCCGGCAAGAATCCGCAGGAAAACCTGCTGTTCCTTACCATTCTCTCCGCCGTCATCGCCGCCGTCGACGACCATCAGGATTTGCTGCGCCTGTCGGTTGCGAGCGCGGGCAACGACCACCGTCTCGGCGCGAACGAAGCTCCGCCGGCAATCATTTCGATGTACCTCGGCGACGAGCTGACCGCAATCCTCGAATCTATCGAAACGGGCAAGCATTACGAGCACATCAAGGCTACCGCAATGAAGCTGGGCGTGGACGTAATCCCCGAGTTCATGCGCGACACCACCGACAGAAACCGCACTTCGCCGTTCGCTTTCACGGGCAACAAGTTCGAGTTCCGCATGCTGGGCTCGACGAGCAACATTTCCTGCCCGAATACCATGATTAATGCCGCAGTTGCCGAAAAGTTCGACGAGTTCGCCACGCGGCTTGAAAAGTCCGCCGACCTTAACGCGGACGTTTACGCGCTCATCAAGGAAAGCTACGCAAAGCACAAGCGCATAGTCTTTAACGGCAACGGCTACTCCGAAGAGTGGACTGCAGAAGCCGAAAGACGCGGACTTCTCAACCTCAAAAACACGCCCGACGCGCTGGTGCGCTACACCGACGAGAAGAACCTGAAGCTTCTCGCAAAATACGGCATCTACACCCCCGTCGAGGTTGCCGCCCGTCAGGAAATCCTGCTCGACAACTACTCGAAGATAATCAATATCGAAGCTCAGACGATGATTGAAATGGCAAACAAGGAGATTATCCCTGCCTGCGCGAAGTTCACCGCGGACTTGGCGGAGGGAATCGCGAAAAAAGCCGCGCTGGGTATTTCCGCGCTCGCCGAAACCGACGTCGCCAAAAAAGTCAGCGAGCTCACCGACCGCGCCTACGCCGCGACAAAAGTGCTCGAGGACGTGGTTGTCGAGGCTAAACTCATCGAGAACGTTGCCGAAGCCGCGCACAACTATCACGACAAAGTGGTAGTCGCGATGCAGGAGCTCCGCGCCGCCTGCGACGCCGCCGAAACAATAGTGTCCAAGGAATATTGGCCGTTCCCGACCTACTCCGACCTCCTCTTCTCGGTGTAACGCCGCAATTTCCGCAAAACAAATTCTATCCACGGATTGACTCACAAGGACGTGAAAGCAAACGCTTTCGCGTCCTTTCTTTTTTTTCGTTTCAACCGACTTTCAACCGGAAAAATTTTTATAAAAGGAGAATAAGAATAATGTCAAACGCAATCGCACTGTTATCCGCGACGGTAGACGAGCTCGCCTCGTCAATCGACGCGGTATGGATTCTCGTCGGCGCCGCACTCGTGTTCTTTATGCAGGCAGGCTTCGCAATCGTCGAGGCAGGACTTACGCGCGCCAAAAACACGGGCAATATCCTGATGAAAAACCTAATGGACTTTTGCCTCGGCACAATCGTGTTCTGGATTCTCGGCTACGGGCTGATGCACGGGCGCGACGTCGGCGGCGTAATCGGCACGCCCACGGCGGACTTTATCACCGGCGACAACGACATGCTTCACCTGATATTCCAGACGGTGTTCTGCGCTACCGCCGCTACTATCGTTTCGGGCGCAATGGCAGAGCGCACTAAGTTTTCGTGCTACTGCATTTACTCCGTCGTCATCAGCCTCGTAATCTACCCCGTGTCCGGGCATTGGATTTGGGGCGGCGGCTGGCTGGCGCAAATGGGCTTTCACGATTTCGCCGGCTCGACCGCAGTACACATGGTAGGCGGCATCTGCGCGCTCGTCGGCGCGGCGTTCTTAGGTCCCCGAATCGGCAAGTACGGCAAGGACGGTAAGCCTCGCGCAATTCCCGGTCACAACCTCACGTTCGCCGCTCTCGGCGTGTTCATTCTGTGGTTCTGCTGGTTCGGCTTCAACGGCGCTTCCACCTACGGCGCGGTGGGACAGGAAGGCACTATGGCGCTGGTGTTCGTGACCACAAACATGGCTCCGGCAGTCGCCGCTACGACCTGTATGATAATAACCTGGATTCGTTATAAAAAGCCCGACGTTTCGATGTGTCTTAACGGCGCGCTCGCAGGGCTCGTAGCAATTACCGCAAGCTGCGATATGGTTACGCCTCTCGGCGCGGCGATAATCGGCGTTTTCGCAGGCTTTATAGTGGTATTCGGAGTGGAACTTCTCGACAAGAAGCTGAAAATCGACGACCCCGTAGGCGCAATAGCCGTTCACTGCTTCTGCGGCGCGGCAGGCACGATTTTCACGGGAATCTTCTCCGCAACCGACGGACTGTGGGCGGCTGCCGCCGGTACCGTCACTTGGGGACAAGGCTTCTATTTCTTCGGCGTGCAGCTCTTAGGGTTCGTGACCGTCGCCGCATGGGTCACCGCAACAATCACGCTGACGTTCTGTCTTCTCAAAAAGTTTATGGGACTCAGGGTTTCCGCAAAAGAGGAAATCGCCGGGCTCGACTCCTGCGAGCATAACCTTGCTTCCGCCTACGCCGGCTTCGATTTTACCGACAACACTTCGGACGAGTACCTTGCCGACCACCCCGAACTCATACATGAAGCGAGCGCTCCCTCTGTCGCCAAAGTTGACGCGCCTGCCGCGCCCTCAACGCCTGCCGCTTACGTTTCCGCACGGACGAGCAACGAGAAAACGCCTAAACTCACAAAAGTCGCCATGGTGATAAGCCGCGACCGCTTCGAGCCGCTGAAAACCGCGCTCAACGCGATAGGCGTGACGGGCATCACCGTGACCGACGTCATGGGCTGCGGCACTCAAAAAGGCAGAACGGCTATGTACCGCGGTACGGAATATGAAATCACTCTGCTCCCAAAGTGCAAAGTCGAAGTCGTCGTGAGCGCGGTTCCCGTACAAACCGTAGTCGAAACCGCCGAAAAAGTACTGCGCACCGGTAACTTCGGCGACGGTAAAATCTTCGTCTACGACGTGGAAAACGTTATCCGCGTCCGCACCGGAGAAGAAGGATTCGACGCGCTTCAGGACGCAAACGACTAATCACGCCGAACGCAAACGACTGTCGGGAGCTATCGACTTTTGTCGGTAGCTCCTTTCTTATCTGTCGCTTTTTCTCCGCCACGTTTTCTATTTTGCCTGTCGTTTCGCTCCCTCGCGGCGAGCCGAAGCCATCGCGCGCCGCACCGCCGCCAATCGGCTTTCGTCCTCGGTTTCGTCTATAAGCGCGATTGCATTTCGCAAAACCGCCCTTGCGCGGCTGCGCTTTTGTTCGCCGTCCTCGTAAAGCGGCGGTACTTCGCGCCCCGTGTTACGGCGCGGCAAGACCTCTTCGGACTCGAGAAATCCGACGGGCAATAAAGTATCGGGTTTGAGAAAATTGCTCGGCTCATCGTCATCGCCCTCTTCGGGTTTATCAAAATCGAACCCGGCAAACGCCGCCTTATCGTCGGGCTCGCCCGTTAAACCCGAGCGCGGCAACGATTTCTTTTCTTTCGGCTTATTCCGCTTATTCGCCGCCGCTGCGGAAAGAAAAAGGCACGCCGCCGCAAGCAAAGTAAGGCTCGCGGTGGCGTGCAGCGCGAGCGCGAGAACGAATAAAAACAGCGCGTAAACAATCGCTTCGACCATAGCAAAACACCGTCCTTCCGTGTTTTTAAGGGAGAACGGCGTTTTTGTTTTACATAAGCTTCCGTCATATCAAAGTTCGCCCGATTTCAGCCGCGCTTTGATTTTTTCCAGCTTGTCCTGTTCGGCGTCGAAAAACCGCCTCTCGCGGAACGAGTATATGCTCGCTTTTGTCACGCGCATGCCGGTGATTTCCTCGGCTGCGAGCGAATACGCCGCGAGCTGAACGTCGTAGGCTCCCGACAGAATTGTTGACGTTTTCGACGTTTTATAATCGATAATTTCGCAGGTATTTCCGTCGGTTACGAGAAGGTCGATTACGCCCTGCACCAGCGTGCCGCCGGGATTGTAGACGAACTGCTTTTCGCGGTAGATTTTCCTCTCGCCCACGCGCTCGCGGATTGTTTCGAACGCCGCCGTAAACTCGCCTTCGTCGACGAGCGCAAACGACGGTTCGGTTTCGCGGAGCTTATTCGCCGCCGCCGAAGCGCAAAGCGAATAGTCGGCTTTTTCCATAGCCCTGTGGTAGGCGTTGCCCTTTATCACCGCGCGGTCGTCGTCCGCTCCCGTCAGGTACTCGGGCTGCTGCTCCTCTTCGTCCCTGCCGATTGCCGTCACGCTCTTTTTCACGCTGCGGTGAGGCGCGGCGTTTTTCTTCGGCGCGTCGTAGTACTCGCACAGCGCAGCCGTAAACTCTGGGTCGGGCGCCGTGAGTACGGGTGGCTCCTTTGCCTCGAAGCTCGCCACGCAGTCCTCCGCGCGGTACGTCTTGTGTCCGTAAACGACGTAGACGGGCGCGAGCCAATCGAAAAAGCAGTCGGCGGACTCGGGGTCGAAGCCGAGCGTGCCCTCGGACAGCTCCTTGACCGTCTTTTCGTCCGCGCTCGCGTAAACGTAAAGCCCCTGCTTTGCGCGAGTCAGCGCGACGTAAAGAAGCCGCATCGACTCTTCCATAATTCCGCGCCGCTTCCTTAGCCCTGCCGCGAACGTCAGCCTGTTAGTCTTGACGGCGCGCTCGAGCTCGTCGAAATTCTTCATGCACACGCCGAGTTCGGAGTCGCAAAGCACCTTGCCGTAGGTTTCGCGGACGTTGAATTTATGGTCGGTATCGATTAAAAACACGAACGGGAATTCCAGCCCCTTGGAGGCGTGAATGGTCATTATCGACACGGCGTCGGTGGCGGCGGACCTGTCGGCTACCGCTTCGGAAGAGCCGAGATAGGCGACGTACTCGCTCACGCTCGAGCCGTACTTTGACGACGCGAGGTGATTGAGGTACGACGTGAGCGCGTCGGTTTTAAGCTCGGGCTCGTCGCCTGCCGCAACGCGCGGAAACAGCTTTTTTTCGGCGATAAGTCTGCCTATCACCTCGCACGCGGCGTGAGTTCTCGCGTACTCGCGATAACGCGCGGCGAGCGCGAAGAACGCGGCGAGCTTTTTCGCCGTTTCGTCCGTTTTCTTTGCGGCGTAATCCTCGCAAAGGACGTAAAACCGCTTTTCGGCAGGGTCGCCGCTCATTCTCACCAGCGCGAGTTCGTCGTCCGTCAGCTCCGCAATCGGCGAGAGCAATACCGCCGCGAGCGCCACGTCGTCCGCGCCGAACACGAGGTACTTCATAAACTCGTTGAGCCGCGCGATTTCGGGCACGGAATCGAAGTGCAAGGGGTCGGACAGCGAAACGTTTACCCCTGCTTTTTTGAGCTTTGTATAGACGAGCGCGGTTTTCGCGCTGCGCGTCGCTGCCAGCACGGCTATATCCCCGTAAAAAACGGGGCGCGTCGTGCCGTCCGGCTGTCTTACGCTTCCGTGTTCCAGAAGCTCCGCGATGTCGGCAACCACGCGGTTAGCCTCCGCCTCGACGACGCAATAGGTTTCGTTTTGGGCGGCGAGAACGCTGTACACGCCCGTTCTCCCCTCGGATTTCGCGCCGAGTTCTATGAGATTGAGCCGTATTTCGCCGCCGCCGAAGCCTGCTCCCGACGTGAGAGCAGCGGTATTGCGGTAGTCGATTTTTCCGAAGTCCTCCGTCATGAGCGGCGAGAAAACGCGGTTTACGAAGTCCAGAATCTCGCTTGCGCTGCGGAAATTCGCGTTGAGCTCGACGGGCTTTGAAAAGCCGTAGTCCTCATATCGGGCGTACTTGCCCAAAAATATGTTCGGGTCGCACATTCTGAACGCGTAGATACTCTGCTTGACGTCGCCCACGAGGAACAGCGACGCGCCGCGCATCGCGGAAATTATGCGCTCTTGGAGCGGATTGACGTCCTGATACTCGTCGACGAATATGTAGCGGTAACGCGCCCTTATCTCGTCCGCGCACACGGGGTTTTCCACCAGCCTTACGGTAAGGTGCTCGAGGTCGGCGTAGTCCAGCCGCGCCCTGCGCCGCTTTTCCTCGGCGTACTTCTCTTTCGCGCTCGCCGTCAGCTCCAAAAGCACGCGCGTAAACGCCTCCGTCCGCGCGTCGGGAAGCGGCATTTCGTCGAACCCGACAAGCCCTTTTTCGGCTTTGAGGTAATCTTTTTTCAGTCGATTGTACTCGTCTGCGAGTCCCTTGAACCCGTCGGGAATCCTGCCCGAAGACGTAGGCAAGTTTCCCGGATACTTACCTGAAATTTTTTCGACAAGCGCCTCGGCGGCTTCGTAGTTGCGCTTAAACCCCGACTGCGAAATGCGCTCCAAAAGCTCCTTGGCACGAGGTAAAAACCTTGCGCTAAGGCGTTTTCTCGCCTGCTCTGCGATTTCCTCTCCGAGCCCCGGGTTGCGAAGTCCCTCCGTCGCGCCGCCGCTCAGCCACGCCTCGGGGTCGGACTGCGCCTCCGAGTAGTGGTACAAGTCGCGCACCAGCTTTTTCAGCGCGGTATCCTTTCGCCCCGACAGCATGACGTCGTACAGCGCCGAAAAGTCGTCGTCGGCACTCGTTATTCGCTGCTCGACAGCTTCGTCAATCGCTTCCGCGAGCATTACGCTCGCCTCCTCTTCGTCCGCGATTTCAAACGCAGGGTCGGCGCCCACGACGTAAAAATAATTGCGGATAAGCCGCTGGCACCAGCTGTGCAGCGTGCTTATTTCGGCGGTGGGCAGCAGCGTGAGTTCGCGCTCGGCAACCGCCGAAAACTCGGTACCGTCGCCCACGCGCCGCAGCAGCGCGTTTTGCAGTTTGTCGCGCATGTCTGCCGCCGCCGAACGCGTAAACGTGCACACGACCATGTTTTCGAGCGACGCGCCCTCTTTTATCAGCGACAGGATTCGCTCAATCATAACCGTGGTTTTGCCGCTGCCTGCCGAAGCCGACACCAGCAAATTACGCTCGCGCGAGGTTATCGCCTGATTTTGTTCCTTTGTAAAACTCATTTCGTCACCGCCGCGATAATATCTTCTTTCTTGGCTCCGCTCGCGCTTCTGCCCGTAACCTCCGCGCCGCAAGCCGCCGCGTAGTCGCAATAGTCGCACGCGCGCGTTCTCCCCGACGACACGGGCGAAGCGGCTATGCTGCCGCCCAGAATTTCCGTCGCGGCTTCGTCCGCAACCGCCACCGCATAATCGGCAGCCGCGATAAGTTCGTCTTCGGTGCAGGCGTGCGTGTTTCTGCCGCTCACCGTCGCCTCGCCGTTCTTGTCCGTCTTGACTATCGCTTCGATAACCTTACTCTTCTCCTCGTTCGCGATATTTCCGTCCATGGCTTTCAGCATTTCGGGCGAGCAATCGAACGCGCCTTTCAGCCGATGGTCGTAATCGTCGTCGCTCCACCTGACCGAGAACGGGAAGTAGAAAAAGCCCGCCGGGCGAAGTCCGTTTTCCTTCATCACGCGCGCGTAAATCATGAGCTGTATTTTCTTTCCGAAGTACAGCTCGCTCCAGGAAAATTCTATCGCGCCCGTCTTGTAATCGATAACCCTCGCTCTGTCGCCGGACACGTCGATTCTGTCGATGTCACCAATAAGCCTTACGCCCGAGCGCGGCAGCGTGACGCCTTTGAGCGCGGAGTCCTCGCGCCCGAACGAAGCCTCGGTGGCGTAGGGGCGGAACGCGCCTGCCGACACCTGCCCGGCGGCTATCCGGCACAGCAGGACAGCTTCGGTCTTTAGCCTGAGAAACATGCGCTCGTTCTCTTTCAGCCTGTACTTTATAAACGTTTCTTTCTCTTTTTCGGCGGTTCTTTCGACAAAGCTCTCCACGTCGTCGGGCATGCCTTCGCTCACGAAAAGCTCAACCGTCTTATGCAAAAACGTACCCACGTCCAGCGGCGTGACAACGCCGTCGTCGGCTTTCTTTATTTTCAGTCCGTACTTAAAAAAGTACTTGTACGGGCACTCGAAATAGGTCTGAAGCGCGCTGACCGACGTCACCCTGCCTCTTAAAAACGGTATGCGGTCGGGGCTGAGCCGCGTCGGGCGCGTTTGCCGCCGCGCCGCCGTCCCGAGTTCGCCCGAAGCCGCGCCCAGCGAGCCCGAGTACGCAAGCCCGGGATTTTTCATCAGCGTTTCAAACGCAATCGAGCGCGAGCCGGTAAGCCTTGCGACAGATTTTGCGTCGGTGAGCGAAGCCAGCGCGTTTTCGTAGTCCTCGGTCGAGCGTTCGGCTATGCCGTTTTTCGCCAGCAGCAATTTAAGGTCGAACGACGGTTTCATGCCGCCCTCGTCGCGATAGGTGATAAACAGCCTGTCTGCGGCTTTGAGAAAATGCCACAGCTCGCCCCGGCACAGCGCGTTCTTTTCCGCGGTGCACGGCTCGACTTTCATCGAGTACGCGCCCAGCTTCGCCGCGTCCGCGTCGGTCAACAGTCCGTCGTCGCGGTTTACGGGCGGAATTTCGCCGTCGTTGAAGCCCACGACGATTGCGTACTTTATTCTTTGTCCGCGGTACTGCGACAGCGCGCCTATCTGCACTACGTCCGAGCGGTTGGGGACGAGCGACACTTCCGTGCCCTCGAAAATCTCGCGGAGCACGTCCGCCGCCTCCTCGGGAGTAGCCGCGCCGCCTCCGTTCATTTCGCCGTAAAGCTCAATTAACCCGACGGCTTTTTCATAAACGCCGCCATAGTTCCTGCCCTCCTCGTCCGCCGCCGAAATCGCCTCGGTGACAGCCGCCGCGCCGCACTTTTCCAGCGCGGCAAGCAGCTTGGTTTTCATCGCGGTTGCAGACGAAAAGCAGCCGTCCATCGAGCCCAGAACGTCCATAAGCCGCGCTCTCGCGCGCTCGGCGCCCTCAAGGGCGTCGGGTTCGCAGTCGGGGAAACCGCCGAACTCCCTCGTAAAGCCGATATAATCCACGCAATACCTGTTGACGTAGCACCTGAAAAGGTCAGCGTCGCGAGCCGTAATGCCCGTGTACGCGTTGACGCTCAGCGCAAGCATGTCTGCGGTGCGGTATTTTTTTCTCACGCATTCGAGCGCGCCGAACACGAACCTCGCAAGCTCGGTGCCGGCAAGCGGAAGCTTCTCGCCCGTATAGTACGGTATTTCGAATTCGTCGAAAATCCGTTTCGCCGCGTGGTACTCGCCGCTCGCGTCGACAATCGCCACGTCGTCGTACCTGCCGCCGTCGTAAACGTAGCTCGCGATGCGTTTCGCCGCCTCTTTGTACTCGGAAACGCGGTCGCGGCACTTCACGACGACTGTATTCGCGCTCACCGAATAACCCTCGGGCGGCGCGGCTTCCACTATCGTCAGCGAGCGCGCGCTTCTCTCGATTATACCCAACAGCCGCTTTACCTCGGCGGAAAGCTTGTCGTACAGCGTGACGTACACGTTTGCGTCGCGAAAAGCGTCGGTTTTCTCTATTATTTCGCCCAGCAGCCTGTTCCTGCCCGCCGCGTCGACGTACCTGCCATCGATTTCGCGAAGATACTCGCGGTAAAGCACGGCAAGGTCGCGCGACTTCCGCATGTCTTCCGCCGCCTCGAGGTCGCTAGGGCTCACCGCGCACGCCCGAAGCGTGTTCAGCGCGTCGTACAATTTAACCGCAAAGCCCGTCCTTAAACACGAGCGCGAATAGCAGCCGAGCTCGTCGGCGTGCTCGCGACACACTTTTTTCAGCAACATCAACGCGCCCTGTTTGGACAGCGCGACGCGTTCGCCGCCGGCGTTGAGCCGCGTGTAAAGGCGGTTGAATGTGGTGACTTCCACGTCGAACGCGCCCTTGCCGCGCGAAAACAGCCGTTTCTCCAGCGCGAACGTGTACACGTCGGGGACGATGACTATATTGTTTACGTCGAGGCTCGGCTTGCGCGCTTCGATAATATTAACAACGCGGTCGAGCGCGTCCGTATAGGATTTTTCGGTAATAATCATACACATATTGTAGCTTTTTTTTCGCGATTTTTCAAGTAAAATGCGCCACGTTTTGCCGCCGCGCCGCGTTTTTAAGCCGACTGTCCGACTCGCTTTAGTCACAAGCCCCGTCAAAACAGCGGCAAAAACGCGCAAACCGAATCAAACGCTTGCGTAGTTTTGCCAGTTGTGATATACTTATTGCGTTGTCGGGCGGAAAAGCGGCTCTTCGCTCCATCCGGAATCAGAAAGAAATATATGCCAAAAAAGGTGTTACGTTAATGAAAAGATTACTCAGTCTATTGCTCGCGCTAATCGGCGTGTTCGCTCTTGCTGCGTGCTCGGGAAACAACGCCACGTCTGCGGCTTTGCCGGACAGCACGGTGCCCTGGGCCGCAGGCAAAACGGATTTTTACGAAAGCTCTACCTATTCCGTCGTCAGAAAGACCAAGGACGGAACGGTTGTCGCCACGGGCGAAGCGGTGTTTACCGTGCGCTCGGTCGATGAAAAAGTCACGGAAATCACCGAAACTTTCACTATAACCTACAACGATGTCGCGGACGAAGCCGACAGAGGCAAAACAGACGTCATCACTTCCGTTTCGCGCATGAACACCGAGATATTTTCGCCCGTCATGTCCGAAAAAACGGTGGAGCTTGCCGACCGCACGGACGTGCGCAACGACAGCTACCGACTGACCGTCGACTACACCGATAAAAAGTCCGAGCTCGTATGGCTGAAAAACGGCAAGGAAGCTTCGACTATCGACTTTTCGGGCGAAAGCCTTGCGGACGTTTACGACAACGAAACGCTGTACTATGTGCTGCGCGGCTTCAAAGACATAAAGGCAGGCGGCAGCAGTACGTTCAATCTCGCTAATTTCTTCGATATGCATGTGCGCGGAAACGGCTTCGCGACGACGAGCATGAAGTTCACCTGCGCCGCCGAGGGCAGCGAGGAAACGCTTAACCTTGCCGACTCCTTCAAGGGCCGCTACGGGCTGGACGAGGTTGCGAGCGTCAAGGCTATCAAGACCTCCGTGTCCATAAACGCCACGGAATCGGGCGCTCCCATCGATATTTACTACTCGCTCACTCCGCTGAAAATCGCCGAGAACGAAACCGTAAAGCGTCCGCTCGTCGCCATGAAAACCTACGAGTACGACTACTCTACCGCTTCGATTAAGTACACCACCGAGTTTTCTATCTCCGACTACTCGCGCACGCCCCCCGAAACGAACGCTTAATCGGCTCGCGCATAACTACAACCGCATATAAATATAAATACCGCAACGGTCAATATCCGTTACGGTATTTTTTAATATCGCCGATACAGGGGTTAATCGTTTTTGCTCTCGGGCGCGGCTTCCTCCGCTTTGCCGTGGCGTTTTTCGTGCCGCTCGACGGCGGATTCGGCTTTTGCGGACTTCTTCTCCTCCGCGCGCACAGCCTTTTCCTCCTCGGCTTTCTGCGCCTCCTTGCGTGCTTCTTCCTCGCGCGCCGAAGCGAGTTTCGCCGTTTCCTCCCTTATCGCGTCGAGCTGAATTTTAATCAGCTTCTGCGCGTAAAGCTTGGTCGTCAGCGCAAGCATCGACAGCGACAACGGGTCGGCTGTGTCGGAAATATCGAGGTCGGTGAATACTTTTTCCTGCAACGAGCAGAATTTGTCGTACTTCTCGTCCAGCTTCTCGCCGTAGCCCCCGATAAGCAGCGTTATCTCGCTCATCGACAGCACCTGCTTTAACAGGCAAATCATTATGAGGTACGCGAGGTGGTCGGCTCCGTACCGCTTCCTCACCGGCGGCGGAATTATCCCCAGCTTTACATAGTTGTTTATCATCGACGAGGTGATAATCGGCTTGTCGTCGTCGCGGTCGAGCACCTTGAAATACTTGTCGATAATGCTGACAACCTGGTCCATGTACAGTCCCACGTCCGGCAGTTCGTGAAAACGCGGCAGTTTGAAGCCCCCGATGTCGTCCCTGAAAACCTCGAAATCCTTGAGTATGTCAAAATCTTTGAACTTCGGTATTATCGATGATTCTTCCATGTCCTTTCCTCTCTCGTCCGCGTTAAATTACTCTTACCTCGTAATTGTAACACATTATCCGAAAAATTACAACCGATTATCACATAAATTTCTTGACATATTATAAAAAATCAATTATACTAGTTTTGTAAACTAGATTACGGAATATCAAAAAATCAATTATTTAGGAGTTAAAATTATGAATACCGCTTTCAATTACGTTATTATCACAGATTCCACGGCGAGCTTAACCGACGAGCTGATTGAAAAATACAATTTGGACGTGATGCCGCTCACTTACATGCTGAACGGCGAGGAACACCTAGGCTATGAAAAAGGCAAGCCGAGCGACCTTCACGCTTTCTACAAGGCGATGCGCGAGGGAGCAAAGGTGTCGACCAGCTGCGTCAACGTCGATACCGCAAAGGCGTTTTTCGAGCCGTACCTCGCCGCCGGCAAGGACGTGTTGTACCTGGCGTTCTCGTCGGGGCTGTCCGCGACCTGCTCCAACGTAATCAAGGCGAGCGAAGAACTTGCCGCCGCCTACCCCGAGCGCAAGTTCTATGTAGTCGACACGCTCGCCGCTTGCATGGGCGAAGGACTTATCGTGACCTACGCGCTCGAAGCGCAGCTTCAGGGCAAAAGCATCGACGAGGTGCGCGCGTTTACCGAGAAAATCAAGATGAAAACCTGCCACCAATTCACCGTCGACGACCTCATGTACCTCAAACGCGGCGGCAGAATCAGCGGCGGCACCGCGCTCATTGGCACTATTCTCAAGATTAAGCCCGTAATGTGCGCCGACAATCGCGGCAAGCTCGTTGCCGTGGGTAAGGTAATCGGCAGAAAAGCGTCTATCAAGTGGCTGTTTAATAAGTACGTCGAAAAGGCTTACGACAAGAAAAACCAGATTGTTTATATCGCGCACTGCGACTGCCCCGATGACGCCGAGGCGCTCGCCGACATGATTCGCGAAAAGTCCGAATGCAAGAGTATCACGATTAACTATATCGACCAGGTAATCGGCTCGCACTCCGGTCCCGGCACTCTCGCCATATTCTTCCTCGGCGAAAACCGCGAAGCGTAAAAGCCGCTTTACCGTATTCTATGCCTCCCTCCTCAAAGACGTACATCGGACGTAAATATAAAAAGGATTAGTAATCGCTCCATGCAGGGGATTCCACGAAACAGCCGAGTTTACCGCTCGGCTGTTTCTCTGAATGACGAGATAAAACGGCGGCTGCACGTTCGATTTTAAAATTGCGTTAGAAAATTTACATTTACGCCCGGCTACCGTTTCAGGTATGCCGCGATTGTTATTGGCTTCCCCCGAGGGGGAAGGCTTTAATAAGGATAACGCTTCGCTGTTATTATAATCCTAACGCGCACTCTCCGTTTAGAGC
>DQGD01000003.1:33785-33959 GCA_003533505.1 Clostridiales bacterium
TGGAACGAATAATAATCCTATTGCCATTCCGAGCGGAGCGGTAGCGCAGCCCCGAAAATCCGGGCGAAGGCGCATTTAATACAATTATACGCTTCGCTAGATTCCTCGGCTTCGCTCGGAATGACATATAAGGCAGGGTAATCAAACCACGAACGCGCACTCTCCGTTTAGAGC
>DQGD01000003.1:34251-139610 GCA_003533505.1 Clostridiales bacterium
TGGAACGAATAATAATCCTATTGTCATTCCGAGCGGAGCGGTAGCGCAGCCCCGAGAATCCGGGCGAAGACGCATTTAATATAATTATACGCTTCGCTAGATTCCCGGGGCTCCGCTCGGAATGACATATAAGGCAGGGTAATCAAATCACCAACGCGCACTCTCCGTCTAAAACGTCATCCTGAGCGCGCGGCTTTCCGCGCGCGTGAGGAACCCCTGCATGGAACGAATAATAATCCTATTGTCATTGCGAGCGGAGCGGTAGCGCAGCCCCGAGAATCCGGGCGAAGGCGCATAATCATAATTTTTTACTCCTCGCCTCTTACCTGCCGCCGCATTTATCAGGCAGATTATCCACTTCCCCACCGCAACGCGTGAACGAAGCGTGAATATGCTTTACAACCGCAAAAATTTTATCCGTAAACACATAATCCGCCGTTGAGTTTTCGCGCGAAGTTTGCTATAATAAGTCTGATGAGAAAGCTTGCGACAAAAACCAAATCGATAATTACGGCGGCGAGCGCGGCGCTTGTCGCGGCGGTGTGTCTTTTCATAACGGCGTATTTCCTCGTAAAGAGCAACGACAACATGAACTCGAAGCAAGGGCTGCCCGACATCGAAAACTGCGTAATCGATTTTTCGGGCGCGGACACGGAAAACAAGTACCTGAAACAGCACATGCAGGGCACCTACGAGTTCTTTTGCAACAAGTGGCTTGTGACCGACGGCATAACGGACGCCGAACCCGACGCGATAGTTACCGTGCCACACCGCTACACCGAAACTACGCTCGACGGCAAGCGGCTGACGAACGAGGGCTACGCCTCCTACCGCGTGTTCGTCAAGGGGCTCAGCCCGGGCACGCCGATATATTTTCTCAACAACAACTTCGTGGGCGCGTTCCGAGGCTACGTCAACGGCGAGCTCGTCTACTCCTACGGCTCGCAGAACAGAACGGGCGAGGCGTGGTCGGACGGCGAGGCGGAAGTAATGCTTACCTACGTCGTCCCCGACGAACAGCCGCTCGAGGTAGTATTCGAGGTTTCCTCGTGCCGCGAGGGCGGTCTCACCTCCGCGCCGAGACTGATGATTTCCACGCGCGACGCCGACCCTCCGTCGCCATACCTTACGAACAACATCGGGTTTATCGTCCTGGGGCTGACCGTAGCGCTGTTCGCGTTCTCGTTTATCGTAAACTTCGGACTGCCGTCGCTGCGCCGCGACTACTCGTTCGCGCTGGTCATGGCGGCGGTTACGGTGATGACGGTGTTCTCAATCGCCGTGTATTGGCGGCTGCTGGCGTTCATGCGTCTGCACACCTACAACATTATGATTGACGCAAACTTTATCGCGGTAGCTCTTCTGCTCGGCACGCTCGTTTACCACTTCTACCGCAGCAGGACCATAAGCCGCATTCTGCCCGTGGCAATCGCCGTGGGCGTGGGAGTGGCTGTGGCGACGGCGCTGTACATAGCTCTCACGGGCACGGTTTACCGCGTGATTGCGCCGCTAATCGAGTGCGCCTGCCTTATCGGGCTCGTTTATCCCGTCATTCGCGAGCCGAAACCGGGACGTGTGCGCAAGGCGACCTACTCGCTGCTGCTCCTCGCCTCGGCGACCTACGTCCTCTGCACGGTGTTTGACCTCATGAACCTGACCGTAGCCGGCATGGAGCAAAGCATAGCCTACGTCATGATTCCCATGATACTGTCGGTAATCGCGCTTTACCGCGAAATCACCGTTGAGAACTCGCGCAAGGTGGTGGACGCGCTGCGGCTGGAGCGCGAACGCGACGCCATCAAAGCCGACGCGCTTCGTGCGCAAATCAAGCCGCATTTTATATTCAACAGTCTGTCGGCAATCCAGAACGCCTACGGAAAGGATTGCGAGACGGGCGACAAGGCTCTCGCCGCGTTCAGCCGTCATCTGCGCGCCAACGTGGACGCCGGCGAAGACGCGCTCGTGCCGCTCGCTCGCGAAATCGACAACATAAACAACTACGCCGAGCTCGAAAACATGCGCCGAGAAAAGCCGATACGGTTTCTGCTCGACTGCGCCGACCTCGACTTCTCGCTGCCGGTGCTCAGCCTGCAACCGTTTATCGAAAACGCGTTCAAGTACTCGCGCGTGGAGGAAACGGACGGCTATGTGCAGCTGAAAAGCCGCGCAGCCGCTTGCGGTCACGTCGTGGAGATTATCGACAACGGCGTGGGCTTTGACCCGTCGGAGGTTAAAAGCGGCTCCGTGGGGCTAAGGAACGCGAGCGAGCGGCTGAGAATACTCGCCCGTGCGCGCGTAACTATCGACAGCTCGCCGGGGCGCGGTACTCGCGTAATTATCGAAATTCCCGAAATCAAAGACGACAAGGACGGTGAACAATGAACATAATAGTAATCGACGACGAACCGGCTCCGCTTCTCACGTTCGCCTCGCACATTCTCGACAACGCCGCGGTCACGGCTAACATGTTTTCGCTGAAAGTGGACGAGGCGCTGGAATTCGCGCGCACTCACGAGCACAAGGCGGTGTTCCTCGACATCAAAATGCCCTCGATAAACGGCGTGGAGCTCGCCGAAAAGTTTATCGAAATCAATCCCGACGTGCGCATAATCTTTATCACGGGCTACGCCCAGAACATTCGCGAAATCAAGCGGCGCGTCGGAAAAAACCTGTTCGCGTTCTGCTACAAGCCCTACGACGCCGCAACGCTGAACTCGATACTGACGCGGCTTGCGGACGAGGAAAACCGCAGCGTAAGCTTCCGCACGTTTCCGCGCTTCGACTGCTTCTCGGGCTCGGTGCCGGTGGACTTCGGTAGGGCAAAAGCAAAGGAGCTCCTTGCGCTATTAGTCGACCGCAGGGGCGGTTTCGTCACCATGGAAGAAGCGATAACCGCGCTGTGGCAGGAGAAAACCGCCAATCTGTCAAAGCAGCTCTACCGCGACGCCGTGTGCCGGTTGCGACTCACGCTGAACGAGTACGGCGCAGGGCACATTCTCAACGTCAAGCGCGCGCGTCTGGCGTTGAAAACACGGTACTGCTCCTGCGATATGTGGGACTTTATCGACGGCAAAGCCCCTGACGCCTTCCGCGGCGAGTACATGCGCCCCTATGAGTGGGCAATCAAGACCGAGGCGCACTTCGCAGAAAAAGTCGGCAAGCCTTAACGCCCCTCGCCCACCATTACGCAAAACGAAACCGCCTGTCGGGCTGTTGCCCGTCAAGCGGCTTTTGTTTTATTCGGCTTTTGTTTTATTCGGTTTTTTGTTTTATTCGGTCAATCGCGGTTTATCCCACGAACGTGAACGGCGCAAGGTAGAACTTCCCGTACACGACGCACTCGAAAATTATCGCGCCCACAACGAGCATAAGGCACACGACAGCTGCAATCAGGAAAGCTACGGTCAGCGCGTTTTTGCCGCGGCAGGTCTGGTTTATTCCCGCGGTCAGCGCAACCGCGATGCAAATCACGAGCGGAAAGAACAGCGCGGAAAAGGTCTTTAATCCCATTTCCGGGCTGACGAGATAGACAATCTCGGCAATCAGCAGAAATATCGCCGCAAGACACGCGGAAATCGCCTCGAACGCTATCAAAATCTTCGCCGACGGTGTGAGTTTGTCGCCTATTCTCACTTTACGATTGGTTTCCATACGTTTATTTTACACTATTTTTCGACTCGTGTCAACGAGATGACGAGCGCATTTACGCGCTTTATCGCACGCAAAAAGCGGCGCAACCCGAGATTACGCAAGGGTCACACCGCGATTTCGCAAAACTATTCCGGAAAGAAACTTATTCCGCGTCGGCGGTTTTGGTTGCCTTTTTGGTGGTTTTCTTAGCAGCCGGCTTAGCTTCGCCGTCGGCAGCAGCCTTTTTAGCGGCGGTTTTCTTAGCGGCCGGCTTAGCTTCACCGTCGGCAGCAGCCTTTTTAGCGGCGGTTTTCTTGGCAGCCGGCTTCTTTGCGGCAGCCTTCTCGGCTTCCTTGGCAGCTTCGGTGGCGGCTTTCTTTTCCGCGTTCTTCTTCGCTACCTCGGCTCTCGCAGCTTCGCGAGCTTCCTTGGCGGCTCTTGCCTTCTCGGCAGCCAAAGTCTTGTTATCCTTCTTGATAACGACTTCTTTCTTGCCCGACTTGATGTCGACGATACGCTTAGCGATGCCCGACTTCTTGTTAGCGGCGGTGTTCTTGTGCATAAGACCTTTGCTAACTGCGGAGTCGAGAACCGACATAGTTTCGGGGAGCAGTCTTTCGGCTTCTTCGATATTATTGGTATCGATAGCGTTATTGATTTTCTTAATCGCGTTTTTAACGACGGTGATTTGCGCTCTGTTGGCGGCGTTCCTGTCCTTGGTGATTAATGCGCGTTTTTTCGCGGACTTAATGTTAGGCACTGTATTTCTCCTTGAGTGGATATTATTTAACTTTGTCATTTTATCACAAGTAATTTTAAAAAGCAAGTTTTTTGCGGTATGTTTTGTTATTTTCGGTGCAATAATCCCGATTATGTCCGCAATCAAACCAAAAAATCGTACCGACCTCGCCTCCGAGCTCGTTCGTCCGCGCTCGGTAAGGCTGAACGAACATGTCACGCGCACCGACGTAACCCTCGACGAGGAAGCCGCAAAGGCGCTCGGAAAGCCCGTGGGGCGGTATACTACCGTGTCGGGCTCGGCGGTGCTGCGCGGCGAGCGCGAATACTACCCTCGCCTCGTGCGCGCCCTCGCCGACGCCGTGCGCGAGTTCGTCCAAAAGCCGGAAACCTGCCTTATCGTGGGACTCGGCAATCCGTCCATGACCGCCGACGCGCTGGGCTCGGCAGTCGTGAAGCGTATAACGGTCACTCGTTCGCCCGAAAGCGGCGGCGTGTGCACGCTATGTCCGTCTGTTTCGGGCGTGACGGGCGTGGAAAGCTTTGACGTCATTTCGGGCGTAACCGGCGTTGTAAAACCCTCGCTGGTCATTGCCGTCGACAGCCTGTGCGCGGCTTCCGGCAGCCGCCTTGCTTCCGCGTTTCAGATAACCGACACGGGCATCGCGCCGGGAAGCGGCGTGGGCAATCACAGGTTTCGGCTCGACCGCGCGACTCTCGGCTGCCCCGTAATCGGCGTGGGTGTGCCGCTCGTGGTCTACGCCTCCACGATGATTCGCGAAGCCGGCGCGGAACCGAGCGAAAGCGACCTAATCGTCACCCCTAAGGACGTGGACTTAATCGTCGAGGACTGCGCCGCAGTAATCGCCGCCGCCCTCAACAAAGCTCTCGGCAACGACTGAAAATGACAGAAAATGCTCTTTCTCTCGTAAAAAGCCTGCGAACAACGGAAATACCCGTCCGCTTCGCAGGCCGCGTTTTTGTGTATTCTCTCTTCTGCCGGCTACGCCAAATCGGCATTTTTCAAACGGACTTTCGTTCTCCGCTACGCCGCCAATCGATAACTTGTGCCGATAAGGATACGGCGACTTCCTCCGGAATCCCGATTGTTTTTTCGTTATGCGACGTATTCCCAAACGACTTTAAGAGTATAACCACTCGACCCTGCGTTCCAATTCTTGTTCCAGCCGGTCGCGTCGGCTTTCTTGCACTCGCAATTAATCGTGAGCGAGTAATTGCAATACTCGAATATATATTCTCCCACGCTCGTCACGCTTTTCGGTATAACGACGCTCGTCAAACCCTTGCAATAACCGAACGCTTTATTCCCGATAGTCGTTAAAACGCTCGGCAGCGCAATTTCGGTCAGCTTTTCGCAATGATAGAACGCATAAGTTCCTATGCTCGTTACGCCCGACGGTATCGCTATGCTTTCAAGCGCCGTGCAACCGCTGAACGCGCTCATCTCGATAGCCGTCACGGTGTCCGGCAGCGTTACGCTCTTAAGTCCGCTGCAATAATAGAACAGGCTGTTCGCAACGCGCGTTACGCCCGACGGCAACGTCGTGCTCGTAAGTCCGCTGCAATCGCGGAACGCGCCTTCGCCGAGATTTGTCGCGCCGGCAGGCAACGTTATGCTCGTAAGCTTGCTGCAGTTTTGGAACGCGTAATCCCCGATACTCGTTAAGCCGTCGGGTATCGTCACGCTCGTCATGCCGTTGCATTTATAAAACGCCTCTTCGCCGATTTCCGTTACGTTTTTGCCTATCGTCACGCTCGTTATATCCTTGCGTTCATTAAACGCTGCCGCGCCGATAGCCGTCACCTTTTTATCGTTGTACATCGACGGAATATTGACTTCGGTTTCCGTGCCGGTATAGCCCGTCACCTTGTAGGTATCGTCGCCAAGCAGCTCGTAAGCAAGCCCTTCTGTCGCAGGCGCTTCGGGAGTAACCTCTCCGCTCGGCGTTTGATTATCGCCGCCGTCGCTGTCGCCGCCGTCAGGCGTTTCGGGCGTGGTTGCGGTAATGCCGCTATTGCCGCCGTCACCGTTGCCGCCGTTACCTCCGTCGCTGTTCGTTTCGCCGCAAGCGATGAAAGCAAACGCCGAAATTATCGCGATACATACGCTCAATAATACGATTAACAATCTTTTTTTCATATCTGTATCTCCTTTTCGTTACGCTTACAGTTTACACCTCTGCCCGCAAAACGGTCAAGCGTTTTATGAAATTGCGCCCGAATTTTTGATTTTCTTCGCGTCGGAGCGGCGTGATATTCGCCTGACGGCGAGTTATATCCTCGCTGTCGCTCGGGTGATATTCACTTTGCGGCGAGTGAGATTCGCGCTATCGCGCGAGTTAAGGATTAGTAATTGTTCCATGTATGGGATTCCACGTCGCGAACATCGCCCCTATGGGCTTTGTTCGCTCCTCTGAATGACGCGGGAGGACGGAGAGCGCACGTTCGGGTTTTGATTGTCCTACCTTATACGTCATTCCGAGCTTGCCGAGGAATCTAGCGAAGCGTAAATAATTATATTAAATGCGCCTACGGCTAGATTCTTCGGCTGCGCTGTCGCTCCGCTCAGAATGACAAAGAGGATTAGTCCTTTCCTCCCGTGGGGGATTCCACGTCGCGAACATCGCCCCTATGGGCTCTGTTCGCTCCTCTGAATGACGTTAGAAAAGGAAGCTGCGCGTTAGAATTTAAACGTTTACCCCCCCCATACTTGCGGTTGTCGTGCGGTGCAGATGCTGTTACTCATTTGCGACATTTAAAGCGTTGCGGGGGGATTAGGGGGACACAGCCGCAAGTGTCCCCCAATGACTTTTTTGCTACTTTTTTCGTCACCTGAAAAAAGTAGATTATCTCTCTATCAGCTATAATTACATCTACATCATTAAAACTAACCTATCTGCCGCAATTAAAAGAAAAAAGCAGCGTTACCTGCTTTTCGCAAAAATAACGCTACTTTTTAATTCGGGTTTGTAGGGAATGAAATTTTCCCTATTCATAAAAATTCGGGGCTTATGGGGCGAATTACCGTCCTATTTGCTCAACACCTCGGTGAGCGCGCTCACAAACTCCTCGGGCTTGTCGATTTCCATTCCCTCGGTAACGAGCGCCTCGGCGTACAGCAGCTTTGCGTAAAGCTTAAGCTGTTCCTTGTCGGTGGACAAAAGCTCTTTCAGCTTGCCGAAAAGTTTGTGTTCGGGGTTGATTTCCAGCACTTTTTCGGCGACGACGGGCACGGGCGAGGAGTTTTTCATGCTGCGGAACACCTTTTCCATCTCGAGCGAAACTTCGCCGTCGGCGGTAAGGCACACGGCGTTGTTCTTCAAGCGCGCGGACAGCCTTACGTCCTTGACTTCGCCGCCCAGAGCCTCCTTGATAAAATCGGTAAGCTCCTTGTTCTCCTCGGACTTAGCCTTGATTTCCTCTTTCTCGGCGTCGGTCTCGAGCCCCAAATCCTTGGCGCCCACCGAACGGAATTCCTTTTCGTCATAAGCCGCGAGCGTCTTGACTACAAACTCGTCGACGCGGTCGGGCATGTACAGAATCTCATAGCCCTTGTCTTTTAACAACTCGGTTTGTGGCAGCTTGTCGATTTTGTCCACGCTGTCGCCGCAAGCATAGTAAATATACTTCTGGTCGGCTTTCATTCTGCCGACGTACTCCTTGAGCGTCGTAAGTTTATTCTCGGTGGACGAATGGAACTCGATAAGGTCTTTAAGCTCCTCTTTCTTCACTCCGAAGTTGTTGTAAACGCCGAACTTGATACTCACGCCGAACTCGCCGAACAGCTTGTCGTAGGTTTCGCGGTCGGATTCGATGAGCTTTTTGAGCTCGCCCACAACCTTCTTTTCGAGGCTGCCGGCAATAATCCTGAGCTGACGGTCGTGTTGCAGCATTTCACGCGAAATATTAAGCGACAGGTCGCCGCTGTCCACCACGCCCTTGATAAAGCCGAGGTAATCGGGCAGAAGCTCCTCGCACTTGTCCATGATAAGCACGCCGTTCGAGTACAGCTGCAAGCCCTTTTTGTAGTCTTTCTGATAGTAATCGTAAGGCGTGTTCATCGGCACGAACAGCATCGCCGTGTAGTTGACGTTGCCCTCGATACTGAAATGAAAAACCTTCATCGGGTCGGTGAAGTCGTGGAACTTCGTCTTATAAAACTCGTTGTACTGTTCCGCCGTGATGTCGGTTTTCTTCTGCTTCCACAGCGGCACCATGCTGTTGACGGTTTCGAGCTCGGTATACGTTTCGTACTCGTCCTTGTCGCCGTCCTTTTTGTCTGGGTTGTCCTTGACGCGCGACTTGGTAGCCATAATCATTATCGGATAGCGGATATAGTCCGAGTACTTTTTGATAAGGTTGCGCAGCGTGTACTCCTGCAAAAACTCGTCGTAATCGCAGTCGTCATCCTTGTCGCGCAGGTACAGCTTAATCGTCGTGCCGCAGTGCTCCTTTTCGGCGGTTTCGATATTATAGCCCTCCGCGCCCTCGCTCGTCCAGCGATAAGCCTGCTCCTGCCCGTAGGCAAGCGAAGTGACTTCTATCTTCTTCGCCACCATGAAAGCCGAGTAAAAGCCCACGCCGAACTGTCCTATAAGGTCGGTCTTGTCGTCCTTTTCCTTCTTAAACGCCAGCGTACCCGACTCCGCTATCGTGCCAAGGTTTTTCTCCAACTCCTCGCGCGTCATGCCCACGCCGTTATCGGCGACGGTAAGCGTGCGCGCCGCCTTGTCCGCAACAACCTCTATCTTAAAATTCCCGTCCACCTTGTCGTCGGTGAGCGAAATGTAATGCAGCTTGTCGATTGCGTCGCTGGCATTTGATATAAGCTCGCGGAGAAATATCTCCTTGTTCGTGTAAATCGAGTTAATCATAAGGTCGAGTATTCTCTTCGATTCCGTCTTAAATTGTTTCATTTTTTTGCCTCCCGTATTGCGCGAGGGTCGCGCTCTTTGGCAATCGCCCTCGTCGATTATTAGCAGTCGTTTCTCTTGATTGCTAAATTATTATAGACCTATTTTGAGGTTTTGTCAAGACTTTACGAAAAAAAATATAAAAAGACCGCCTCGGGGGGACTGCCCGAAACGGTCTTTGGCGTTTGGTATAAGGCTCACAGCCTATTGCCGCGCGGTTACTTTACGAGAAGCGTGATAAAGCCTTTGCCTTTTTTCGGTGCCTGCCACTTCTCTTTAAGCCACGGACCGCAGGAGTTGGAGCCGATGCCGGACATAAAGAAGTCGAGCGACAGGTGCGTGGCTGTCTTTTCGGGCAGCTGCCAATCGTGAGCGGTGTGCGTGAGCGTGGCGGCGGAGTACGGGAGCGCGGAGAACGAGAAGTCGCCCTCGGCTCTCAGCGTGGACTTGCCGTCGGTGATTTCCATAAGCTCGGTGCCGTAGTGGCTGCCGTTTTCCTGCGGCTTGACGTAGCGGACGAACATGTTGTCGACGCTGTCCTCGTACACGTCCTTTATGCAGGAATAGCGGCGATCGATATACGCCTCGTTGGAGCCGTAGCCATAGTAGCGCACCTTGTCGAAGCTCTTGTCGAGCTCGGCGCACAGCCCCACTCTCGGCGGAAAAGTCGTCCAGCCTGCAAACTCGTACTCGATAGAAGCGCTGACGCCCTCATCGAAGAATTCGTAAGTGAGTGTGTACGCCGCTACGGGCTCTAGCTTGACGGGCGCGATTTTACCCGTAAAGCGCACGCAATTGCCTACGGCGACTACTTCCCTTACCTCGGAGAAAATCTCATAGTAGCGGCATTTTTCCCAATCCCTGCGCACGTTTCTGTCGTTGTCGGTGGGGGCGCGCCACAGGTTAAGCGCGAGCGGCGTTTTCAGGAGCTCGCCGTTTTTGCCCTTTATCGACGTAATCGCCGCGTTCGCCTTGTCGACGACGTACTCGGCGGACGGCGTGACGACGCCAATATACCTGCCGTTTTCGGTTATGCTCACCGATTTATACTGCTTGTCGGTGTAATCGTGAACGCTCTCGTTCGTCCAGCCTGCGCGGCCGAGCTCGTGACCCTTTTCGAGTAATCCCACGGGCTTGTCGAGCGTGAGCGAAGCGATGACGACGTGCGCCGCTGCCGCAGGATATACAGCCTGTTCGCCGGGCGCGAGGCTGACCGCGTGCTTTTCGACGGACAGTACTTTTCCCATATCCTTGCGCGTGACGGTGAGTGTGCCGACGATTGCCGCAAAGAAGTTACGCGACTTGACGGTAACGCCGTCCTTGCCGAGCACGAACTCTACGGGCTCGTAAGCTTTTTTCATTTCCATCGACTTCTGCGTGAGCTTGCGGTCGGCGGAGATTATGCCGTCCATGCAGAAGTTGCCGTCGTGCAGCGTTTCGCCGAAATCGCCGCCGTAGCGCTGACCCACGCCGCCGTAAAGTACGCCGTGGTCCGCCCACTCCCACACGAAGCCGCCCATAAGACGGTCGGAGGTGCGGATAATATCCCAATACTCCTTGAAGTCGCCGGGGCCGTTGCCCATCGAATGGCAGTACTCGCACAGCACCAGCGGACGGGTTTCTTTCGCGTCGTCGAGGTAGCCGTGAATGAGCCAATCGGGCTCCGGGTACATGCGGCTCACCATATCAACGGGCTCGGAGTAATAGTAATCCTCGCCGTGTTTTTTGCGGTTGACGTGGAAAAGGCTCTCGTAGTGCACGGGGCGGTCGTCGTTTGCCTTAATCCAGCGGAGCGCGTCGGCGAAGTTGTCGCCGTAGGCGCACTCGTTGCCCATTGACCAGGCGAACACGCAAGGGCGGTTCTTGTCCCTGCCGATATTGCATTTCTGGCGGTCGATAATCGCCTGACGGAACTGCGGGTCGTCGGCAATCTCGTCGTAGTTGGCGTTCTCGTAGCCCGTAAAGCGCGCCACGACGCCGTGCGACTCGAGGTCGCTCTCGTCCATGACGTAGAAGCCGTACTCGTCGGCAAGCTTGTAAAACTCGGGGCGGTTGGGATAGTGCGAGGTGCGGATTGCGTTGACGTTCAGCTTTTTCATCAGCGTGAAGTCCTCGATAATGTTCTCGATAGTCACCGTCGCGCCCGTTCTCGGGTTGAAGTCGTGGCGGTTTACGCCCATCAGCTTAATCGGCTTGTCGTTGAACAGATACACGCCGTTTTGCACGCGCGTAGTGCGGATACCCACTCTCTCGCCGATATACTCTCCGTTGCATTCGATGAGCATATCGTAAAGATTAGGCTCCTCCGCGCTCCACAGCCGCGGATTCTCCACCTTGAAAGCAGCCGTTTCGCCTGCGTTTACCGTCCTTTTGTCGCCGCACAACTCCACCGTCGCACTCGTGCCGCCGAGCAGCGCGAAAGTGACCGTGCCGTCGAGCGCGGTGGTTATCTTATAGTCGACGACGTGCCCCTCGGGGCGAGCGAGGATATATACGTCGCGGAAAATGCCCGTAAAGCGCAGCTTGTCCTGGTCCTCAAGGTACGAGCCCATGCACCACTTGAGCACCAGCACGTCCAGCTTGTTTTCGCCGTTTTTAATAAGGTCGGTCACGTCGAACTCGGACTGACGGTGCGCAACCTGCGAAAAACCTGCGAACTCGTCGTTGACGTACAGGTAAAAGCACGAGTCGACGCCCTCGAAATTGAGGTAATAGCGTTCGCCCTTCGCCTTCTTTATCGCTACTTTGCGCTGATAATGGTAGCAGGGATTGACGTTGGGAACGTAGGGAGGGTCGTAAGGGAACGGGTAATTTACGTTGGTGTACTGAAAACGGTCGTAGCCGTAGTACTGCACGCACGACGGCACCTCGATTTCGTGGTCGGGCGCGGTCTTATAGAAGTCGTCCGGAACAGACAGGGGGCTGTCGTATTCCGCTATCGTCCACTTGCCGTCGAGGTCGATAAATCGGCTGCTCTTTTTTCTGCAACCGAACGCGTCTTTTTTATCCCCGAACGGGATATAGTAGCTGCGCGTGTCGAGTACGCCGACGACCGACGACTGCTCGTAGTACTTTTTAAGCATCTTTTTTTCTCCTTATTGCCGGTATTCGTCGCTCGGTGAAAGCATGATTTCCGGGCGACTTTATTTAATTATACAACGACGGCGGCGAAAAGTAAATACAAAGCGGCAATTTCCCCGAGGCAGAAAATTGCCGTTTTACAAGCGCAACTTTGTACAATATTTTTTGCCGTTCACCGCTCGTCCGACGGAAAATACAGCTTCACGAGTTCGACAAGCTCCTCGACGCTTGTCGCGGAAAACAGCTTTACGCGTATTTCCTTGCCGCCGCGAACGCCGCCGAGATATGCGCCGAGATGCTTTCGGATATTGACGAACGTATAGCGGTCGCCGTAGTACCGATAGCTCAACTCTATGTGCCTGAGGACGAGGTCGCGGACGGGCTCGCGCACCGGTTTTCCCAAGATTTGCGCGAAAATATACGGATTGCCTACCGCCGCTCTGCCCACCGCCGCCGCGTCCGTGCGGCTCAGCATGTCGTCCACAGTCGCCGCGTTCACGTCGCCGTTGCCGATGAGCGGAATACCGACGGCTTCCTTTACCGTGGCGATTTTATCTCTGTCCGCAAGTCCCGAATAGCCCTGCGCGCGCGTCCTGCCGTGCAGCGTAATCGCCGCCGCGCCCTCGCCTTCCATGCGCCTGCAAAACTCGACGGCGGTAAATTCGCCCTCGTCAAAACCCAGCCGCGTTTTGACGGTGACGGGCCTGCCGTTTGCCGCCCGAACGCAAGCCGCCACGATTTCTCCCGCGAGCTTGGGATTTTTCAATAGCGCGCTGCCCTCGCCGTTGCGGACGATTTTCGGCACGGGGCAGCCCATGTTTATGTCGATAATATCGAACGGCGCGAGCAAATCGGAGGCTACGGCTTTTTCAAAAAACTCGGGCTCGTGACCGAAAAGCTGGACGCATTTTACGCCCTCGCTCGGCGCGGCGAGAAGAAGCCCCTCGCACTTTCGGGGGTTATACGCAAGCCCTTTCGCGCTGACCATTTCCGTCACGGTAAGCCCTGCTCCCGATTCCGCGCACAACTCGCGCATCGCGACGTCGGTATATCCTGCCATGGGTGCGAGCACGAGGCGATTGGGAATTACTACGCCGCCTATCCGAAACGGCTTTTCCGCGCCGTTCACTTGTCGCCGTCCTTTCCGATTTCGCCGTTTTTGTCGCGGCGTTTCATTTCGTCCATAAAGTCCTTGGCGCGTCTATTCAGCTCCGCCTCGCCGTCCGCGCCGACAGCCGTCGCCAAAAAGTCCGCGTACAACAGCAGCTCGCCTGCGTTTTCCTTGTTCACGCCGCTGTTAAGAAGCTCCGTAAGCTTTGCGGCAACCTCGTCTGCGCCCGACTTTAGCCCTGCCTTTACCGCTTTTTTGTACGCCTTTTGCGCCCGAAGCAACGCCGGGAACAAGTCGGGAATACGATTTAATTGTTCGGTCAGGCTGTCGTAGTGCTTCTCTTTCGCCTTGGCTTTTTCCCAGAACGCAAGCGCGGCGTCGGGATCGGCAGCTTTGTTCTCGCCGAAAATGTGCGTGTGGCGCGTGACGAGCTTTGTTACCAGCTCGTTCACCACGTCGGAAAACGAAAATTCGCCCGTGCGCTCGGCGATGTCGCAGTGGAAAACCGCCTGCAACAGCACGTCGCCGATTTCCTCGCGGAGGTTGTCGACGTCGCCGCTGTCAATCGCGTCGGCAGCCTCGTAAGCCTCCTCTATCATGTTTATGCGTATGCTCTCGTGGGTTTGCGCCTTGTCCCACGGGCAGCCGTCGTCCGCCGTCAGCCGCGCCATCACCGCCATAAGGTCGGTAAAGCCGTAGCGCGACTTCTTCATAAAGTCCGCTTCGCCCGGGATAAACAGCGCCGCGCCCTTGTACGCTTTCATTCTGTCCAGCTCGTAAAGCGCGATTTCGGCTTGCTCGCCGCCCGACGAGAAAACCGCCTTTTGCTCGTCGCCGTAAACGTCCGCAAGCGCAAGCTTCACTTCGCCGGCAATCAGCGCGTCGTCTATGCCGTACACCATGAGCGGCAGACGCGTGTCGAAGTACCTGACGGATTTGACGTCGCAAGCCGCAACCGTGGCTATTTCGCCGTGCGGCTTACGTCCGCGGTACTCGGCTACTCCCGGGATAATCGCGGCGTCGGGGTGTTTTTTCACTATCGCCGCCACCGCCGTATCGGTAAAGCCGTCGCCCAGCGCGCAGTAAACCGCGTCGCCGCTCTCTCGCTCCGCTTTTATCACTTCGCTCGCGATAAACTCGTCCAGGCTCTCATAGTCCGAGCCCGTAAAGCCCTTGCCGATTATCTCGGTCTTAACGGGTATGCGCACGCGCGACAGCACTCTCGCCGCCGCCCGTATCGCCTTTTTGCCCCTTTCGGTAATATCGCCCTTTTCGATGCCAACGCCCACTATCGTTATCATAAATCCGTTCTCCCGATTGATTTCCCCTCGATTATCGCATAATTTCCGCGAAAAGTCAACCTTAACGAGGGCTCGCGCGCTTTATGTAGTCACAACGAGAGCTCGCGCGCTTTATACTATCGCCTCTTTCCTATGCGAAAAGCCGCGCGGAGGTTTTGCGCCCCCGCGCGGCATCGTCGCAAGTTTTTCAGCCGCTCCTTATTACAGCCCGTTATCACGCTCGTTCAATCGCTTTTACACCATCGAGCCGGTGTCGATATAGTGCTTGATTGCGGCGTTGTTTATGATTTGATAGGCAAACCTGCCCACATTCGCTTCGAGCTCGGCAAACTTGTTCTCGTTTGCGGCGTTGAAGTAAGTCATCATTTTCTCCAGAGTCGTGCGGTCGGCGGCATTCATGTCGTTCACCCACAGCGTAGTCTTATAGCTTGCGCCGTCCGTCTGCGACTTGTCAATGACAAAAGTCACCGCAACATCGTCCGTCGAGAGCAGTCGCACGTCCGACGACGAGTTGTCGAGGTACTGCGCCAGCGAGTAGTCATAGGTGATATACATAATATCTTCGGAGCCGTTCTCATAGTAGCCGATCACCGCGCCCAAGTCCTCGTCGGGCTTGCTTACCGCCGCGAACGCCGCAGTTATGTTGTTGAGATTGTCGGTCTTATTCCTTTCCGCCGCGTAGTCATAAGCCGCGCCCGTCTTTTTCACGATATACCGTTTACCGTCGACTGTTTCCGTTTCGGGAATGTCGTAAACGCCCTTGAGGACCGTGTGCACGTCTATGCCGTCAATCGCGATTTGCTCGCCCTTGTACGCCTTTTCGGGATTAGACGGGAACACCTGCGCCGCGAGCAGCGAGAACACGTTGGGCACGGACATCTTTTCGTTTTCCACCGTCACGCTGCCGAGGGTATCGCTCATCTTTTTGATGAGGTCGCGGACGGGCTTGCCTATCTGGCGGTCGAGTTCCTGAGGCTTAAGCGAGCTCACGCCCGTTTTTTCCAGCGTAGCCGTCATATCGGCAGTACGCGATTTATCGAGGTTTGCATAGTCGAGCTCGGGCTCGGCGAGGTATTTGTCCTCCAGCCCCGGGGTAATGTCGAGCTTGACGATTATGCCCAGCGTGTCGCCGGCAATCGCGCTTATTATGTCACTGCCCGAGCCGAACGCCTCGCTCGTCGCCGTCGTAAATCCCACGGTCATGAACTTCCTGTCCACCGTTACCGTTCCGCCCGTCGGTTGCCCGTTGTCATCGGTTAGCGCGATTACGTCATTTAGCTTGCCCGTGTACAGTCCCACGAACTTCAACTTCATCGACGAGGACAGCGTGCCGCTCGAGAACACCGATTCGGTCTGCTCCGCCATAAGCCGCGCGAGCATTTTGTCGGTGAGGTTAAATCTCAGCTCGTCGTCGGAGCAGTACAAAAACTGCTCGTCGCGACTGTTCGCTTCTTCGCCGCCCAATTTTTTGGTAAGCTTTCTCGAATCGAACAGCGCCTCTAGTTTCAACCCCTGAGTCTTTTCGCTGGTACCCACGCCCATAAGCGCGGCAACGTCCTTAAACTCCAGCTTCACATGGTCGCCCAGCACAAGTATATCGTACTCGTCCTCGGTGCCTCCGTCGATTTCCAATTTTACCGTGTGCGGCTCGGCTTTCAGCCTGTACAACGTTGCGAACACGGCTTCGGGGTGCGTGCCGTCCTTGAATTTCAGCTCGCTTTGCATATAGGATTTTTTGTTGATTACGTCCGTCCACACGGGGTTGAAGTAAGTCTTACTGTCAATGCCGCGGTAAAACTCGGTGTTCATGAGGTACTTCGTGCTAAACTCCTCGGTGAACTCGTCGCCGTAGTCAATGCGCGTGGCTCCCGGCACGTCGCTTACCGAATAGATAATGGCGCCGTCCTTGTACCACTTGTTCTCGAACAGCAGGCTCTCGTTGTCCTTGAGCATCTTGTCGACGTCGGCGTAGGCAACGGAAGCGTAGGTTTTGGCGAGCTCGACGCCCGTCAAATCCTTGCCCGAGAACGAAGTCGAGGCAAGCGCAGAGTACACGTCGAGGCGGATTTTGCCGTCGGTAACGTTCTTTTTCAAATCGAGCGCCTTGTCAATCGACTTGACCACTCCGCCCATAGCGCCGTTTATCGCGTCGGAAATAAACGCCTTCGCGTCCGTCTTTTCCGCGCCCTGCATTTTCAGCATACCGCTTATCAGCTTGTAAACGTTCGCCTGCTTCTTCTCATCCATCTGATTGATTAAGATTTCGGCGGTCAGGTTTTCGGCAACCTCGACGTCGGCGGTGACGAACAGGCTCTTGGGCAGCATCGTGGTAGCCGCCCATTTTGCTATCTCGGGCGCGTCGCCGAGCTGAGTCCCGAGGTAACCTCTGAGGTCAAGCTTCGCCACCATGGACACCACGGGATTGCCGGACGCGCTCTTTTTCAGCGACATCTGCTCGATTGTGAGGTACTTGAGCGCGGGGTTTTCGTTGCCCTGAAGCTCCTTTTCGAGCTCGGCTTTCAGCACCGAAAACAGCTCTCTGTCGGTCACTTCCGCCGTGAAATCGGCCTCATAATTGCCCGAGTAGTCATAGCCTTCAACGAACTTCGCGCGGATTTTCTCCAAATCCATGTTGTCGCGGTTGATAAGATTTTCGATTGCCGACTTGTTGTCGCCCTCCGCAGCCGCGGCGCGTACCGCCTGCACCTGCGCGTCGAGCGGCGTAGTCGTCGAATCGCCGCCGTCGCTTGACGAGATTTCGCCTCTCAGCGAACCCGAAATGGAAGCAAAGCTATCGGAATCGAGCGCGCCGTCCTTGAGATACAGGCTTTCACCCACTGCCGCGTAAAAGCGGTCGTCGTCCTCGTCCGTCGGAGCGTTGGTCACGATAGCCTTTTCGTCGGCTTTATACAGCCCTCTCAGCACTCCGAAAGCGTCGACGAGCGACATATCGAAGTTCTTCTTCATATAGCTGTCGCCGAAATACCAGCCCACGCCCACTCCGGCTCCGATAATCAGCACGAAAACCAAACAGAATATAGCCAGACAGCCGCAGCAACCCAGCTTCTTCTTTTTTTCGGGCTTGTTTTCCTTGTTATTCTCTTTTCCCGGCTTTTTTTCGTTGTATTCGTCTTTCATAAAAACCTCTTGCTTGCGCCGCGACGGCTCCGCTTCGGAAGCGATTGCCGCGCCGCCCTTTACATTTCTTCTATGTTATTATTTTACTTGCCTCGGTGACGTTAGTCAACGCCGTCGTTGCCGTTATCGGCAAATTTAATTAAACTTTAATTTACGCCGTAACCTTCGCGGTTTTATAGCCGCGATTTTTTATCCGCAAGTCGGGAAATTAAGGATTAAGTCCTTTTCTCCCGTCGGGGATTCCACATCGCGAACATCGCTCCCCCCCCTTGGACCATGTTCGTTTCTCTGAATGACGTTGGAATCCCATACATGAAGCGATTACTTAGCCTTTAACCGAAAAACAATCGCAGCGAGTATCGCGACGGCTCTCCCCGAATCGTCGCTCTCGAAAGCGACAAAAAAACCGGCTTGCCGAGCTGACAAACCGATTTTAACCGTATTTTACTATATTAAACCTAATCCGCGATAAAAGCTATTTCAGCTCCTGCGCGCCGTTTTCGACGCTCGTGGTGTAGAACAGCGCGCGGACGCCCATATCGCCGTAGTATTTCTCGTCGACGTACTTTATAAACTCGTCCACCTTGCTCTTTTCGACAAGCGCGACGGTGCAGCCGCCGAAGCCTGCGCCCGTCATGCGCGCGCCTATGCAACCGGGGAACTCGCGTTCGCGCTGCGACAGCGCGTCGAGGTAAGCTCCGGTAACTTCGTAGAGGTCGCGGAGCGAATAGTGCGACTGATTAAGGTACTCGCCGAAGGTCTTGAGGTCGCCCTTTTGCAGCGCGTCGGCGGATTCGAGCACGCGCGCGCACTCCTCCACGACGTGCTTAGCCCTGTCGTAAACCTTGCCCGAAAGCACGGTCTTGCCCACTTTTTCAAACTGCTCGGGGGTAATATCCGCAAGGCAGGTAATGCCCGGCAGCACGGTTTTCAATGCTTCCAAAGCCTGTTCGGTTTCGGCGCGGCGTTCGTTGTACTTGCCCTCCTGAAGCGAGCGCGGCTTGTTGCAGTTGGCGATGACGAGCGCGTAGTCGCCGAGCTCGAGCGGAACGTAATCGTACTCGAGCGTCTTGCAGTTGAGCAGTATCGCGTTATCCTTTTTGCCGAGCGAGGAAGCGAATTGATCCATAATGCCACAGTTCACGCCGTTGTAGGTATTCTCGCTTCTCTGCCCGAGCACCGCGAGCTGGACGAGGTCGACACCCTTGCCGCCGGCTTCCGCCGAGAACGTGGCGAGCGTCATTGCGGTGGCGACTTCGATTGAAGCGGACGAGCTGAGTCCCGAGCCGAAAGGCACGTCGGTGTCGTAGAGAAGGTCGCAGCCGACGATATTGTAGCCGTCCTGCTGCATAACGAAAGCCACGCCTGCCTGATAATCGCCCCATTTAAGGTCGCGATAGTCGTTAAGACGGTTAATGTCGAGCGTAACGCGGTCGGCGATAGTGGTCGCGGCGAGGCGGATTTCGTTTTTGCCCGTTTTTCTCGCGACGACGGCTGTTCTGAGGTTGAGCGCCGCCGGGAAAACCTTGCCGCCGCAATAGTCGATGTGCTCGCCGATAAGGTTCACTCTGCCTGCCGCCGAGAACACGCGAAGGTCCTCGGTCGAGCCGCCGTAGATTTCGACGAAGCGCTTTTTGAGGTCACTGATTGTCATGATTTTTATCTCCTATTCTTAATTTTCCGAGTAGAAACGCAAACAGAGCGAGTATAAAGTAGTTGGAAAGTATAACCGTTGTGAGGAACGTGATGTTGTTGAAGCCGATTTTGAACACCGAAATGATGTCGCCGAACGGCGTGACCGCGCCGATGCCTGCGAACATATCGAGGAACACCGTGAGCATCACCGTGCACAGCATTACGGTGAAAATCACCAGAATCGCGCGGTAGGCATTGAACGGGCGGCAAATGGAAATCAGCGCCATTATGCCCGTGTAGACAACGGCTACGACGAGCATCGTCGTGTAGATTTGCTCGGTAAGCCCCAGCGCCGCGCCGCCGATACGGTCGTAAAAGTAAACCGCCATTACCGCCGTCACCAGCGTGAGTCCGCCGGGCAGGCACCTTCTCAGCACGTTGCTTAGGAAACTGCCCTTGATTATGTTCTTGTTCGGCTGCAACGCCAGCGCGAACGACGGTATCGCTATGACGAACATTTCGAGGCAGGTAAGGTTGGACGTATCGAAGAAATACAGTTTCTCCGAGGTCTTTGTCACCGCCATGATTACCGCGATTATCGACAGCAGCACCGACATCAGCGTTTTCATCAGGAACAGCGTGCTCGACTGCTGAATGTTGTTCACCACTCGCCGTCCTTCCATGACAACCTCGGGCATCGACGAGAAGTTGGAGTCGAGCAGCACCAGATGGCTAACGTTGCGCGCCGCCTCCGAGCCCGAAGCAATCGCCACCGAGCAGTCGGCTTCGCGCATCGCGAGAATATCGTTCACGCCGTCGCCCGTCATCGCCACGGTATTGCCCTTGGATTTGAGCGCCTTTATGAGCGTGCACTTTTGTTCGGGCGTGACCCTGCCGAAAACGGTGTACTTGTTCGCCGCCTCTATCACTTCGCGCGTGCTCATACCCTCGAGGCTGACGTACATCGAAGCGTTTTCCACGCCCACGCGCGCCGCCACTTCGGAAACGGTAATCGGGTTGTCGCCGCTTATTATCTTGACGGCGACGTTATTCTCCTTGAACCACCGTATAACCTCGGGCGCGTCCTCGCGGATATGGTCCTCGATGACGATGAGGCACACGGGTTTGCGCACGCCGGGCAGTCTGTCGCCTGTGATTTCCAGCGGCGAGTGCGCCAGCATCAGCACTCTGTAGCCGTTTCTCGCGTTCTCGTTGATAATGCGCTCGAGCTTTACGCCCACGTCCTTGACGACGAACTCGGGCGCGCCCAGCACGAACGTGCCCTCGCCCTCGAAAGTCACCGCGGACAGCTTTTTCTGCGAGGAGAACGGCACGATGGTTTTGGGCGAAAGCGCCTGCGAATACCCGAACTTTTCCGCGAGCGCGAGCGCGGTCTGGTTATTGTCGCCCGTTGCCGTCAGTATCGAGCCGATAATATCGCCGAGCGGCACCGAAAACGCGTTGCTCTTGCAATCCACAACGTCGTGCACGGTCATCGAGCCGTCGGTAATCGTGCCCGTCTTGTCGAGGCACAGCACGTTTACCCTCGCCAGCATTTCTATGCAGTAAAGGTCCTGCACGAGCGTGCGCTTTTTCGCCAGTCTTATGACGGAGGTCGCGAGCGCGACGGACGTGAGCAGAAACATTCCCGACGGAATCATTCCTATCACCGCGCCGCCCACGAGCTGAACGTTGGCGCGCCAATCCTCCCAGGTCATCGCCCTGCCGCGCGCGCCCAGCCACAGCAGGAGCGCCGCCACGGGAACGATGATTATCGATACCATTTTGATAATGAGCGAAACGGATTCGCGCAGTTCGGACTTCGGCTTCTTGTATTTCTTGGCGTAGCTCGTCAGCTTTTCGACGTAGTTAGCCGCGCCCACCTTGTCCACGCGCGCCCAGCAGCCGCCGCCCGACACAAACGAGCCGGAGTAAAGCACGTCGCCCTGTTTCTTCTTGACGGGAACGCTCTCGCCCGTGAGCAGCGATTCGTTGAGCTCCGCCTCGCCCTTGACGACGATTGCGTCCGAGCAAACCTGCTTGCCGAGCTCGACGTACATAATGTCGTCAAGCACGATTTCGGACACAGGGATCGTCACTTTTTCGCCGCCGCGCACGACGGTAGCCGTGGGCGACGTGACCAGCTTCAGCTTGTCGACGGTGCGCTTGGAGCGAATTTCCTGAAATATGCCGATAGCGATATTGAGCAGCACTATCACCATAAAGAACAGCTTTTCGATACCCGATTGGAACACGATGAGCGCAATCGCCACCGCGAACGTCAGCATATTGAAGAACGTAAAAATGTTCGACAGGAATATGTTGAGGTAACTCTTGCCGTTCTTTACGTCCGTATAGTTGAACAACCCTTCCTCGACGCGCTTGTTGACCTGTTCCTGCGTCAGCCCCTCCTCAATCGAGGGATAATACCGCTCGGCTTTGGAAATAAAGGCGTCGGTGGTTTTAAGCAGCCGCGTTTTGGTGCGGTTTTTCAGCCTGTCCTTGGAAAGCAGCTCGGTATCGATTGCCGAAGTATTGATTTTGTACTCGTCCTTACTCAGCGGCTCGTCGTCGAATACCGATTGGTCAATTGCCTCGCCCACCTCGGTTTTGAGCCGATTGACGTCCGCTTCGCTTGCGGCGGAGGGCGCGACGGGGTTGAAGCTGTCGGTCGCCGTCGGTTTTTTCTCGTTTACCGCGCTCACGTGCCGTTGACGGACGGAGCTCGGTTTTTGTTGTTTTTCGTTACTCATTTTTCACCGTCACATATAGATTTCGGGTTATTCTTTCTTGCCGAACATGCTCGCGATTATGACGAACAGGCGCAAAAATTCGACGTACAGCCAAATGAGCGTGACCGTCAGTCCGAATGCCGCGCGCCACTCGTACTTTTTCTCCATGCGCGCGTCAACGAGCATGGTGACGTCCGACAAGTCCACGAGAATATAGAACGCCGCCAGCAGTACCATTATCGCCGACACAAGCATCGCAACCCAGGTGTTGCCGTAAAAAAGCTCAACCGTCTGCGGTATGACAAAGCCCAAAAGCATTATCACGAGCTCGCACACGAAAACGCTGATTAGCGCGCCGAACATGAACGCGCGGAATCTGCTGCCCACGCGGATTACGCCCGTCGCGTACAGCGTCACCATTATCGCGAACGTTACGCAGGTCGACGCGAGCGCCGCGAACGCTACGCCCGGGTAGAACATGTCGATAAGTTTTGAGTACGCACCCACCATAAAGCCCTCGAATATCGCGTACAGCGTGCCTGCGACGGGGCAGCTGCCGGGCGCAAACGAGCAGATAAGCGAGCAGACAAGCGCACCGATAGGCGCGACTATGCACGCCGCGAGCACCAGCCCGGGCATGCGGAACAGCAGTATCGCCGCGCCGAACGCCGCGACAAGCGTGATTGCGATGTAGTACAGCGCCTTGCCGGCAACGCCCTTGTAGGACGCAACCCGGGTTTCGTCGCTCAGCGCCTCGCCGCTGCAATAATTATCCATGTTTTTCAGCGCAGGATTAGAAGTTTTATACATTTTTAAGCAATGACCTCCGTTATAATCGATTGTGAAAATTAGTTCTACTATTACAGATGATATTATACCCGAACAGCCCGGATTATGCAAGCGAAAAACGTCGCCGTTAAGCGTATATAATGTGATTTTAATATAAGGAAAAAACGCTTAAAAGTAAAAAGCGGTTAAAAAAATACAAATTTTTTATAAGGGCGGAAAAGCGGTTCCATGTCTGGGATCTTCAGGGCTTCGCTATCGCTCCGCCAGAGGTTTGACGAGGGAGAACGGAATGTGCGCGGCATAATGTAAATAATAACGAAACCTTTCCGTCTACCCGTCATTATGAGGGAGCGGCTTTCCGCGACCGTAATAATCCCCCACAACAGAGAAATGCTCATCCTTATACGTCATTTCGAGCGAAGCCCGGGAAATCTAGCGAAGCGCAAAAATTATAATAATGCGGCTTCGCCTAGATCCTCAGGGCTTCGCTCAGGATGACATGGATGGGATAGTCGTTCCATGTCGGGGATCCTCACGCGCTACGCGCTCAGGATGACGGCGGGAAAACGGAAACTTCTCGGTCGATTTTTAATTATAACGAAACCTTTTCGGTTTTCCTCGTCATTCAGAGGTTATAAGTATTCGTCCCCCGCTTATTAGGGCGAATACTTACAACCGTGGAATCCCCTGCATGGAGCAGATAATTATCCTTATAAATTCGTCGGGAAAAGGAAAAGCGGCAGGCGAATTGCCTGCCGCTTTTGTTGCTTGTTGTGCGCTTTCACGCTTTTGCATTGCGTTTGCGCTTTTAAGTGTTGTTACGCGTATTACTTTGCGTTTGCGCTTTTAGGCGTAACTACGCGTCTTGCTTTGTGCGTTTTAGCGTATTATGCGCGGTCCTCGATGGTGTACCAGATATTGCTGTAGATACCCATGTTCTTGTCGGTCGTGTCGTTTCTGAAGGAAACACCGAACGAGCAATCCTTGTTGACGTCAAACAACGTGTCGATGTAGTTGGTGCCTGCGCCGCCCGTGCAAGTGCCGGAGGTATAGCGAGCGTCAACGTCGAACTTATTATCCGCGCCGTAAATCGTTATCCAATTCGTACCGGTACCGATCTTGGCGTACATTTCAAGCTTGTGACCGTCGATTACGACCTTCATGGTGAGTTTGTAATCCGCGCCGCCCTTTTTGTAGGTGTAGTAGCTAGTAGGAATGCCAAAGGGCTCCCACTGATTTTTGTCTTGGAAGAATATACGCGATTCGTAGTCGTGCGCGGCGGTGAGCATGAGTTGGTCGCCTTCGGAAACGAGCAGCACGCGCATCATGTTGTTCGAGCTATCCTTGACGAACATACCCGCCATCGGCCAGCCGGTGCCGTTGTCAAGCATATTCGTGAGCGTGTAGCTGAACGTGAGCTTCTGCGTCGCAGGCTTGAAGGTGATGCCGCTGAGTGCGGATTCGTGAGTGGAGGTAACCGCTCTACGCTTGAGCGAGCCGTCTTCCTGCAACACGAGTCCGTCGCCGGTTACCGTGGTGTACCCGTACTTGCCGGTGAAGGCGATGTCCTGAGTGCCGTCCTCGGTAACGGTGATTGCGGTGTCGTAAACGTTGTTCATCCAGGTAGCCATGGTGTAGTTACCGGCAGGCAGCGAAGCCGTGTAGGTCATCGCGTTGTCCTCGCCGATAGTCACTTTACCGAAGTAGTTATTGCCGTTGTCCTTGGTGAACACGACGTAGGTGCTGCCCACGCCGTCCATACCGGTAGGAACGGTCGCGCCGGTTATCGTACCGGTAATCGTCTTGTTGACTACAGCCTGAACGGTATAGGTAATAGTCCTGTCGTTCATAAGTCTGAGCAATTTGACCTCGCCTATTCCGTAGTTCTTGCCCAGGTCGTCGGTCACGCCGGCAATCTCATAGCCCTCTTTTGCGGTTGCGGCGATGGTGACGTCGGCGCCGAACGCAACGGTATAAACGTTGGCGTTCTCTGCGCTTGCGGTGCCGCCGGTGACGGTAATGTCGGCGTTTTCCGTTCCGACAATGGTTACCGTGTGAGTCTTGCCGATAATCTTGTTGACCTCTTCCTCGCCCTCATAAGCCTCGAAGTTGGTGAATACATAGTTGACGGTAAGATTAGCACCGATAGTGAACGAAAGCGATACGCGAGCTTCGCCCGAAGGCATCTTCGCATTGTCGATGCCCTGCGCGGTACGGGTCGCGACGGTGGAAACGTACATCAGTCCGTATTCGGTGGCGGAATTCTCTTTCGCAATCATGTAGTAGGTATCGTTTGCGCGGACGAACATTACGTCGTATTTGCCTTTATTGGCGAACGAGAAGCCGCCCGGGGTAAGGTCAAGTCCCGCAGTTGATACCCATGCAGGTTCGCCGATACGCGCGCCCGTCAGACGGGTAAGGAACGCAAACTTGTTGTCGTTTGCGTCGACGTAGCGGACGCCCATGCCGGGGTCGCCCTCGGTGCCGCCGCCCTTATTCTCGACGGTGAACTTAACAACCGAGTAAGCGTCCTTGATACCGGTAAACAGCGCATTCTGTCTTTCAATGTTGTTGCTGTTTTTGCCGTCGACCGTGGTGACGGTGAGCGCTTTGGTGTCGTAGTTGTAGTCGACGTTAAGGTCGCTGGAGAACTTGACGGTAGTGCCGTTCGTGAACGTCACGTCGCCGCCGAACACGGACTCGTCAAGCTCGGCAACGGGAGCCGTGATGGGTTCGCCTGCCGTGACGGTGACTGCGTTTTCGTAAACTCTCGCGTAGTGCTTGCCGGAGGTAACTTTAAGCGCGTAGGTGCCGGCAGCAACCGCCGCGAAGGTGTAGTCGCCGTTTGCGTCGGAGGTTGCGGAGTAGGAAATCGCGTCGCTGACAAGCGTTACCGTTGCGCCCTCGATAGCCGCGTCCGCGCTGTCCTTAACCTTGCCGCCCACGGTGTTCGCGACCGCGAAGGTCGTTCTGAACGCGTAGTCGGTGTCGTAAGCGCCGGTGAACTCGTAAATGCCGTTGGTTGCGGTTTCTTCCTGCCAGTCGCCGTCGCCCACTTTCATCTCGAACTTAGAAAGCGCATAGCCTGCTTCCGCGGTGACGGTAATCCTAATCTTCTGACCGGAGGTAATGGTTTCGCCATTGACGTAAGCCGCGCCGTTTACGGTAATCACGGACGAACCGCCCTGCCCGTCGGTCACGGTGATATTGCCTTTAACTTCGCTTTCGATTGCCGCGATAGCCGCGTCGATTGCCGAAGCGTCGGTAACGAGCGAGAAGTCTTTTGCGCCGTCGTAAGCGGCGTGGTTGCCGAACGCGCCTATGCCGATAGCGAGCTTGGGAGCCGCCATGATAGCCGTCCAGGTGGAGGGCAGCTTGTAGTCGGTTCTCTGCGAGCCGTCGTAAGCGTAAACGTTGCCGTCCTTATCGAACTTGCCGAGGTACTTACCCTCGCGGATGAAGTACAGGAAGTCGCCCTTTCTGATAATGCGGATTTTCGCGGTCACGCCGTCGGCGGAAACGTAGTTGGTAAAGCCGAAAGCCGAGCCGATGTCGCCGAACATGTTTACGGTACTGTGGCTCTTGCCGGGAGTCCACCCGTCGTTAGTCCAGCCCTGACTGAACATCATCACGCCGGTGTTGTGGGCGCCGATGAGCACTCTGTTGTCGCCGCCTGCGGACAGTGCGAAGCCGGTGGTTTCCCATGCGTCGCCGCTGCCGCCGGTGTAGCCGAGCGTTTTGTCGTGGAAGTTCATTACCGTAACGTCTGCCATAAAGTCGGTGACGGCGTTCTTGGTGAAGGACATCTGCGGATTTGCGTCGGTGAAGCTGTACCAGCCGTCGTTCATACGGTTGGGGTAAGTTCTGACGGTGCCCACGCGACCCACGACGTTAAGTCCGTCTTCGTCGAGCTGCACTTCGTAGTCGAACGGCGTTGCGCCGCCGGCTTCGGTCAGCTTTCTTTCAATGGTAGCCGCGTCGGAGGAAATGGAGATGTTTTCCCAATCGAGGTAGCAGTACTTAGCGGTGTTGGAAGCTATGTCGATAGCCCAAGCCATGGGGGTATCGACGAACTCGGACGCCAGCGTGTAGGAGTAAACGAGCGTCCAGCCGCCGGTTACGCCGTCGGTCGGGGTCGAGGTGTACTTGGAGAACATGTACACTCTGTCGCCGGTCTTGACGACGCGGACGTCGACGGAATTTGCGCCGTACTGCCCGGTCATGTTCGCCTGAGCGTAAGCCCATGCGTCGCCATTGAGGTTGCCCGGTCCGGTCTGGAAGTTACTGCTGCCGTCGTACTTACGGGTCGGGTCCATAACGCCGAAACGGAGGAAACGAGCTTCAAAAGTCTTGGTGCCGTTGTGCATTTTCACTGCGATGCCCGGCCAGAATTCCTTGTTGCTATCGCCTTCGATGTCGCTCATCGGGTCGAACTTGACGGTGTACTCCACTACCGCGTCTTTTGCGATGTAGTCGGTAAACCAATGTCTGGGTTCGTTGAGCGATTTCCGTCCTCTCGGGGTGAATACCTTGACGGTATCGGTGGCGTAATCGTAGGTCGTGTTGATGCCGTTGAGATTGGAGGTCAACGTCTTGTCGCCCACGGTGACCGAGCCGCCGGTGAGCATGAATTTAAGCTCGATGTTCGCGACGGTCTGCTCGGAAGCCGATTCGTCGATGGTGAAGTTTACCGTAGCGGTGCGAGCGAAGTAGTTATTCTTACTCACCTCTACCTCGTAGTTGCCGCTCTTGAGGCTGATGCTGTAGGCGCCGTTCTCGTCGGTGGTGGTTTCGGCGAACTTGATGTCGCGCGCGCCGCTCTCGTCGAGGAGGTAGTACACAACGCTTGCGTCGGCTACGCCCTTGTCGTTATTGTCCTTGTCGACAATCTTGCCGGTTGCGATTTCCTGCGGGTCCTTATCCTTGAAGGTTACGCCGAACTCGTAGTTCATATCCCAATTCATGGGAACGAACGTGAGCGTGTAGCCGCCGGTGATGTCGCCGGTCAGCGTGCCGAGGTTGGAGGTCGCGACGGACACCGGGGAGCCGCCGTTGACGGTGACGGTGAAGGAAGCGATTTCCTTTTCGGCGTCGGGAGTTACGTTTACGACAACCTTGGAGCCGAGCGGAGCCTTGCCGGTGATTGCCTCGCCGTTTGCGGTGGCGGAAATCTCGCCACCCTCGGTTTCGGCAGGCACGGTGACGGTCGCGCCGTAGCCGGCGGTCATATAGCCGTAATTCGTGTAGGTGACGTCGAGCGTCGCTCCGCCGCTGATGTTGACGGACGAGCCGAAGCTTACGGTGCAATCTGCCGCGAGGATTTCGCTTACCTTAGCCGCGGCTTTCGTGCTGAGCACGGTGACTTCGCCGTTTCTCGAAGCCATGGTCACTTTGCCGTTTGCGATTTCGGCGAACACGACGGGCTTCTCGTCGGTGGATTTCTGATAATAAAGTATAATCGCGTTGGCGCTCTTCACCGCTCTGAACTCAAAGCTTTCGCCCATCGTCCAAAGTCCGGAAATGCCGTGACCGAGGTCGGTACGGTCGCCGTTCCAAGCGAAACCGTCGCCGTTGATGCGCAGGTTGTTACGCATAAGCGCGAGGTAAAGCTCGTGGTTGTCGGCGGTGTTGAACTTTAACACGAAGCCGGGGTCGCCCTCGGTGCCGCCGTTGTAGGTCACGGTCGCCTTGACCGCGAAGTCGACGGCGTTGAGGTCGGTGAAGCGAGCGTAGCACTCTTTGCTCGGGTCGGAGTTAATCGAGCCGTCGGGGTTGACGGTCATCGTGGAGCTGCTAACTTCGTGAATGCCGACGACGATATTGCCGTAGTTATAGCCCGGGGTGAGCTTGTTCACCCAGCCGCTCTCGGTAGCCACGTCGAAGGGTATCTCAACGGGGTTGCCGCTGGGAAGTACGATGCTGAGGCTGTAGGTGCCGGAAACGAGCTTCGTTTCAATCGTGCCGTCGGCTGCGATTTCGACGGGAACGACTGCGCCGTTTACGGTAAGGTCTGCGGTTACGCCGTCAAGCGTGGTAATCGTTCCCCACTCGCCGAACGGAACGATTTTAGCCGTTACGTCGTAGGTGTTTCTCTCGAACGCGCCCTGCATTTCCACCGTGCCGCTCGCTTCGGGAGTGAACGTGTAGGTGTAACGGTAGTTTGCTTCGTCGAACGTGCCGGTAAGAACGGTGCCTGCGCCCGTTTCGTTGAGCGACTTGTACACGAACTGCACCGCGCTCTTGTTAAAGTCTTCGTTGACGTCGACGTAGAAAGTAACCGCTTCGCCGTCGCCGAACGCGGTCTTTTCGGGCAGGGTCAGTTCATAACCGTCGGTATCGAAGTTTGCGTCGGTATTAAAGCCGATAAATTCGATTTTGCGCGTGATGTCGCGCTCGGTCTTGACGAGGGTAACCGCTTCGGTGATGGTCCTGTAGTTGATTTCCTCGCCGGTAGCGTCCGCCCACACGAATTCCTTGCCTGCCGACGGGGTGTCGGTGATGGCAGGAGCCGCGTCGCGCCCGCCGTCGGGCGTGATAAGACCGAAGCCGTACTTGGCGGTCTTGGTCGCAACTGTGCTGTCGCCGTCCTTGAAGGTGACTTCCGCCCTTACTCTGGCGAGGTAAACCTTAATCGTGTTGGCGGCAGGGTCTGCGGCGTTCATGACCACTTCGGTCACGTTGTCCTTGTCCGCAGCCAGCGCGAAACCGACGGGAATGGTTTTCTCGTCGTAGGTGTAGGTTACGCCGTCGTACTCGGTGAACGTGCTGCCGAGGTCCTCGGCGAGAACGTACTCGTTGTCGCCCGCGTTCTCGACGTAGACGATGATTTTACCGGAAATCGCTTCCTCGTCGTAGTAAGCCTTGAGCGTAAGGCTGCCGTCGCCGGCAATCGTGCCGCTCATCGTGCTCGCCTTGGCGTTGAACTTATAGCCGTCGTAGGTCTTGGGAGAAGCGGTCGCCACGGTGTCGGTGGTACCCGTCTTGTTCTCGGTTTCTACGAGCGTGGTCTTGTTGTCGTGAGTCTTTTTGTAGTGCTCTACCTTGTAGGCGGTGTCGGTGTTAGCCTTGAACACCGCTTCTACGGTAACGGACTCGGTGGGAGCCTTGTCGAAATCGAAATCGCCCCAGCCGACGAACGTGTAGCCGGGCTTTGCAGCCGGCGTCGGCACGTCGGATTCTTTGACCTTGTGTCCGGCGGTGACCGTCACTACTTTTTCCTCGTCGCCGTTCTTGAAAGTAACGGCGTACACGGAGCTGCGTGTAATCTTGACGACGAACGTCTTTGCCTCGCCCTTATCGGTCGAAGGCTCGGCTTTTATGTAGAACGTATTGATGCCGTCGACAATCTTTGCCTTGCCGTCCTCGAGTTTCTCGCTCAAACCCTTGTCCTTGTAAAGGCTGAGCGTAAAGCCTTCGTTTACGGCGACGTTACCCAGAACGTCGACCTCTTCGACGTCCGCGTCCACCACCTTGGAGAATGCTCCGGTGGCTTCGTCAACCGTAAAGAAGCCGTCTTTTGCGCTGAGTTCGGCAGTAACCGTGCTTCCGCCGCAAGCAGCGAAAATCACGGTAGTCAAAGCCAGCAACAGCGCGAGTAAAACAACTATCGGTTTTCTCTTCATAGTCCCTCCTGAAAGGAATTTTAATTTTTGTCGTAGCGTTTCGAGGTAGCCACGCCCTCAGCGGCGTAGTTCCCCCTTCCGCTAACCTTATCGTATTGATTATACGCTATTTAGTATGACTTGTCAAGAGGTATTTTCGATTTTACCTTCATTAATTCGCAAATTTTACGCGCTTTTTTGCGGCACGGTCGCAAGCTTTGCCGACCGTTTTGCCAAAAACGCAATATTTTCTTTTGATTTTGAAATAAATTTGCAATAATCGTAAAAGCTCGCCGCAGTTCCCTGTTGCCGCGGCAAAAATGAAAACGCCTGCCGAAGCTGACGGCAGGCGACAGGTGGTTTATTCTCTTTTATCGGCGGTTATGTCCGCGCTTGTATCCGCGCCTTCCACGTGGCGGTCGGGGATTTTGCCGTCCTCATCTCGCTCGCGCGGCTCGCTCTCGCCCGGCGCATCGGTTTTTGTCGGGCACGGGTTTTCAGCGCTCTGCTCTTCCGTTATCTGCGGCGCGTCGTCGGCTTTACCGCCGACAGGCTGCAAGCCGAAAAGCGAGTGGCGTTTTTTCGCGAGCTTCGCCATCGCGAAGTACAGCGGCACGCCGAGCGCCACAACCGACAGCAGCTCGCCCCCGCCCACCGTGAGCACGTTGAAAAAATACGGCTCGGTGATTTCGGGGTTGGTGAGAAATATCACGGGCACCAAGAACGCGTTGCACAGCACGGGCGGAATTATCCCCAGCCAGATTTTACGGCTGAGCCGCGTGAGAACGGCGGCGATAAGCGTTGCCGCGGTTCCGATGAGCATGTCCCACGGTCCTGCCGGGATATTGGCGATAAAGCAGCCTATCGTAAGCCCCGGGATTGCCTCGGTGAAAAACAGCGGCAGTATCGTCAGAGCCTCGCTTACGCGGAACTGAACGGGCGTGTACGCAATCGGCGCGACAACGAACGTAAGCGCGGCGTAAAGTGCAGCGATTACGGCGGAGCGCACCAAAAATTTGGTGGTTTTTTTCATAATGTCCTCCGTTTTACGGGCATTTGATTGCCCGGGTGATTGTTTCCCGTCGACTCGAGTGCTGCACCAAACGAGCCGTGGGCTTTTTTGCTTTATATTATTATATTATATGGAACGTTATACGAAGCGTTATTTTTTGTTCGCGATTTCCAGCGCGTCGGCGGTTTCGCGCAGCTCGATAAAGTGCGCGTGCTCGTTCTCCGAATTAGGCGCGTGGAGCGTAAGATACGGCTTGCCGTCCTTTTCAAAGACCATGCCGTGACCGCCGTCGCCCGAGTATAGCGGCTCGGCTATCTGCGACCAGCCCGTAGTCACGTCGTCGCCCTCGTGGCGAAGCATGCCCTGCGTGTAACCGCCGCTGCCGAAGCTCGACCACAGCATTACCAGCGCTCCGTTCTTATTCCTGTGCACGAACGGACCGTCGGTGACGTAGTTGCCGCTGTCGTTGCGCGCGTTTTTCCAGGGTGCTTCGGACGCGCGGAACAACAGTTTCGGCTCGCCTTTCGCCGCTTTGAGGTCGGGCGTGAGCTCGGTTATCCACATTTCGCCGTCGTGAACCTGAAGCCACTCGTGACAGAAAATGCAATAGAATTTGCCGCCGCTTTGCACGAGCGTGCCGTCAAGACACCACCAGCCCTCGGGTGTAATCGGCTCCGACCACACGGTAAAGCCGGTGAGCGGATTGTCGCTCCTGAGAATCTGACAGCGTCTACCGTCCTTTTCCGAGAAGAACGTGGCGAACATGTAGTAGACTCCGTCCACTTTGTGCACTTCGGGCGCCCAATAGGCTTTCTCGCCCCAGAAGCCGTCGGGGCGGTCGAACGCGTGATAGGGACCGTCGAAAGTAACGAGGTCGTCGGAAACAAACGACGAAAAGCCCGGCGTTTTGCCGTCGCCGCCGTAAGCCGCCGAGTTTGCCATATTGTTGGTGCCGTACATGTAGTATTTGCCGTCCTCGGCAAGTATGTACGGGTCGCGTATTCTCAATTTGTCCTTGTCAAACTTCATATTTCCCTCCTACTCCGCGACTTTAATCGACTCGATAACCACGGGTTCGACGGGCACGTCGCGGAAGCCGTCGACGGAACACGTTTTCACCTCGGAAATCTCAATCGCGGTTTTCAGACTCTGTTCGTCGGCGGTCTGACCGAACGCGGCGTACTGACCGTCGAGGTACGGCAAATCTTCCACGCAGATAAAGAACTGCGACGAAGCGGAATTCGGGTCGGGAGTGCGCGCCATCGACACCACGCCGGGAGTGTGGCGGAGCGCGTTGCGCACGCCGTTAGCCGCGAACTCTCCGCGCACCGTGCGAGGCGCGGGCTTGTGAATCAGCTCGCCCTTGCCTGCCTTAAATCCGCCGCCCTGAATCATAAACCCGGGAATCACGCGGTGAAAGCACAGACCGTCGTAGAAGCCGTCCTGCACAAGCCGCATAAAATTCTCCACCGATTCGGGCGCGTACTCGCGAAACAGCTCGAGGTTGATTTTCCTGCCGTCCGTCAGCGTTATACAAACTTTGTCCTTTGTCATTGTCATTCTCCTCGCGGCAGCCGCGCCGCCGATTTTAGTGAAAGTCCTCTTCGGTAAACGCTTCCCACGGAATATTCACGGGCTGCTCGTCGTTGATTATCGAATCGACGTGCATAAGTAGCGGAAAGTCTTTGAGGTCGACTTCGCCCCTTGCCGCGCGCACCTTGACCGCGCGAGCGACGCGCGTCGCCACGACAAGCGACTCGAGCGTTACGCCCTTAAGCTCCTCTCTCACCTCGGTCATCGTCTTGCCCTTGCCGAGAAGTATGCCGGCAAGGCGCGTTCTGCCGCCGTACACGGTGACGTAAAGGTCGCCGGCGCCCACCACGATTTTGTCGTCCGCGCCGCCCAGAAGCTTGATAAGCTTAATCATTTCGCGCACGCCCTGACCGAACGCCGCCGCCTGCGAATTGTAGTGAAGCTCGCTGTTCTCGCCGAAATTCCGCTTGTTTACGCCCACGGTCAGCGTGATGCCCAGCGCGTAGCCGTTCTTGAGCGCAACCGCGCTCTCCACGCCCGTGACGTCGGTCGACAGCGAAATATGATAGTAGTCGGTCTGCATCGTCTTTTTCAGAAAGCGCAGCGTTTCTACGTCCTCGCCGCAGAAATAGACCTCGGTCTGGTCGTGCGCCACCAGCTCATAGCTCGTGCACGGTCCGCCGACCGCGTTGAGATTGCGTTTAAGCCCTTTCTTTTTCAACATGTCGCGCCAGACGTAGGGATAGGGAATAAGATTGCCGTTCTCGTCGTCGAGCAGACCCTTGGTGACGGTGAGTACCGGGGTTTCCTCCTTGACGGCAGGCAAAACCTTTTCGCCGAACCACTCCACGCCGAAGCTCGACACGCCGCCGATTACGAGGTCGGCGCCGTCGAGAGCGCGCTCAAGCTCCTCGATTTGGTAGAACTTCACGCCTCTCGGAAAATCCTTGACGAACTTCGGGTGACGATTGGTTGCCTTGCACGCGTCGATGATTTCGCGGTCGAGGTGAGTGCCCACAAGGCGCACCTCATGTCCGTTTTCTCTCGCCGGGAACGCCAGCGCCGAACCCATCATGCCCGAGCCTACGATTGTTACGATGCTCATTTTTCTTTAACTCCTTAAAATCTTAGCCGCGCAGTTGTCCGCGCGACGACACCTCGGGCATTATTGTACTCCTAACCGCCGCCGTTGTCAAGAAAACGGCAGGCATTTTCCACCGTTACATAAGCGGTCGGGCTTTCCGTAAATCCTGTAACGGCTGCACCGTCACCGCCTCCCTCGCCGCCGCATACCATGGACTATGGAAAAGTTTTGCTTTCGCGGCGCGACGCTTGCCGTCTATGCCGGCTCGTTGGACGATTTTGAAATTCATGAAGCGGATAAGGGCGCGCTCGTCACGGTGCTCACTCACGCCGCGCTGTCCGCGCCCGTCGACCTCTTCCGCGAAATTCGCGGCGAGGACAAGATTTTGTCGCGGCTGTGCGCGCTGTCGGAGCGGCTCGATTCCACGCTGGTTGCCGGCATGCTCGTCCGCTACGGCGAAATCCGCAGGCTGAGCGCGGCGATAGCGCACCGCGGAGTATTGGAGGACGTAGCCGACTCGTGCACCGCTCCCGAGCCGTTTGTGCGCGGCGGCACCGTCAAGATAATCGCGACCGACGGGCTGAGCTTTGCCGTCTGCCCCGGGCGCGACGCCGCATCGCGACTGATTATGGGTAAAATCGTCGGGCTTTGCGACGCGGTCGTCGCTGTGGACTCAACCTACTCGCCCTCCGCCGAAGCCGCGATAACCGGGCTGTCGGACGAGTTTTCTCTCCCCGTCCTCTACACCTCACCCTCGCGCGTTTTTCTGCTCGGCGAATAGCAAAAAAGGGGCAACGCCCCTCTGTATAATAACCGTAAAATTCCCTCTATACCGTGCCGTAATCTTCGGGCAGTTCTTCGTAATCTTCGTCCGACGCGACCGGATACATAAAACACGGGTGAACCACGTCGTCCCAAATATCTTTAAGACGTTTACCCTCGACGCTTCCGTTATTTATAAAGTCGTCGAGGGTGTCGTAATCCGCTTCTTCGCCCCGACTGTATAACTGCACGCCGTTATTCTCGCCATAGACTTGATACGGTCTGCCGTTATACCAAAACAGCATCTCTCCGTAAAAATTGAAACCGTTAATAAAGTCCTCGAAAGTCGCTTTGAACGGCTTACCGGCTTTATATTGCTCTTTCGCGCGCGATAACGGCACCAACATAGGATAACTTATTCCGTGCCATTTTTCTTCCGTTTCATTACTGCCGCATTGTTGCCAACCGCAATGCGGACACTTTGCGCTGTTGCCGTAATCGTCCGCATAGTTCAATCCGCCGCATACCTCGCATGCAATCGCGTTGTTATATTCCATAGTGTGATATTTTTTATCCATTTGCTATTATTCCGTCAGTCCTCGGGCGGAACGTCGTAATCGGTTTCGGGGTCGCCGCAGTACATAAAGCACGGGTGCACTACTTCGTCCCAGATATCGACAAGCAGCCTTCCGTGAATGTTTGCCTGCGCTTTGAAATCATCGATCGTGGCGTAAGTCTGCATTATATCTTTGCTCGCCAGCACCGCGCCGTCGGCACGTCTGAAAACCTCGTAGCATATTCCGTCGTGCCAAAACAGCATTTCTGCATAGAATAATAGTCCGTTGATAAATTCTTCGAAGTTCGCCTTAAACGGTTTACCCGACTTGTACTGTTCTCTCGCGTGCGACAGCGATACAAGCATAGGATAACTTATGCCGTACATTTCCTCATCGGCTTCGCTATTTTTGCTTTGCTTCCACCCACAATTTGGACATCTGTCGCTGTTGCCAAAATCGTCGGAGTAATTCAGTCCGCCGCAAACTTCACACGCAATCGCGTTGTTATATTCCATAGGGTTATACTTCTTCTCCATTTTGTTCCTCCTCGCTCGGATAATTCCGATAATCGGGCTCTATAAATGCACGTTCACCAACTATCCTTGTCAAGCCCCCTAAATACGTCATATTTCTCTACTCCGCGACTATCGTAAGACCGTGGGCGGCGGCGTAACTTTTCAGTTCGCGACAAAGCTCGGTCGAGTGAAAAGCGTCGCGCGAATAGGCGCAGCGGAGCGCGCTCGAGAGCGTTTTGTCGCCCACCGAGCGGCGGTCGCCGCTTGCCCTGTCGAAATAAATACGCATGGCGGCGACGAGGTCGTGCCCGTTCGTAATCATGAGGTAGTCCTCGATTTTGCCGGTGTCGCGCACGGCGGCGAGCTTTTTCAGCCGTTCGCCGTTTATCTTGTTTTTGGGGTTATAAGCGTTGACGAAGCCGACCGCCTCGCTTCTGGTAACGGTTTTACCGGGACGTATTACGCGGCTGAGGTCGGTGCCGGAAATTTTGAGCGCCCATTTGTAGCGCTCGGAACACAGTCGAATTGCGGAAATGTGAAACAGCGAGCGCAGTATTTCGTACCGAAGCTTCAATGGCGGCAGTTTTCCGCGATAGAAATTGACGACTACGCGTTCAAATGTTTCGTCGTCGGCAACGAGCATGGTTTCGCAGCAACAACCGTCGCAGTAGAAAATGCGCTCGTGCCGCTTTGCCGTCTGATAATCGCGATCGCGTATTCCCAATACGCGCGGCTCGTCCGGGAACTCCGACGGCAGAAACTTATCTATCGTGGTGCACGCGCCGTAAGCCTTGATAAGCGTGACGGACTTGTCGAACAGAAACCGAAAAGCCTTTACGTCGTCCTCGCCCTCAAGCAGCACGACGGTTTTTTTGCGACGAAAATCCGCCGACAGCAGCAGGCTGATTTCGGCTGCGGTGTTCTCCGCCGTGAGATTGGAAAAAATCGAGTTACTCCCCATACTGCTCTCCGAGGTCAACCTGAAGGTCACGGTGACCGCCGAGTATCTGCGGCGAGTGCGTGGCGATAATCGCGCTTGCGCCGCCGAGCGCGCGGCAAATCTCCTTTACGTCGTCCACGAGCGTGAACTGCCACGCGATGTGCATCGAAACTTCGGGCTCGTCGATGAGCAGCAACGCGCCGTCGGGCGTGCCGAACAATAAATCCGCGTAAAACTCGGTCAGCCGAATTTCGCCTGCGGACAGCGCGAGAAAATCCAGCTTCTCGCCGTCGTCGTCCGTAAATTCCAAGCCGCCGCTGCCGATAGTCGCCGTCTTGAACGCGAGCTTATCGGAAAGCAGATCTCTCAAAAGTTCCGCCCTCGCCCTGTCGCTGCCGCCGGCATTGTACGCCCTGCCTGCCGCGTCGGGAATCGAGCGCAGCTTATTCGCGTACTCGCGGATTTTCTCCTCGCCGCCGCGCACCGCCGAGCTCAGCCCGTCGCCGCCTGCGCGCCTGACCGCGCCCAGCAGCTTCGCCGCGCGTTTTTCGGCTGCCGTGAGCTCGCCTCGGGGCGAAACTTCCTCGCCGTTTTCGGTGTAACCGCCGTTCGCGGCTTTAACGAAATCAAATCGCTCGCCGCCGTTAAATTCCAGCGAAAGCTCGCGCCCGGGCATCGAAAACAGCGCGCCGCGATTGCCGTTTGCCACCGCTTCGACAAGCGAAAACAGCGTGCTTTTGCCAAAGCCGTTCGGCCCCGTGAGCACCGTCACGCCCTCGCCGCGCAGTCTCACGCGGTAATCGAACCGCCCGAAAAGACCCTTTACGGTTATTTCCTTCAGCATTTTTCGCCTCCTTCGGCAATCGCCGTCCATGCGTTTTATCGCAGCAACCCTACTTTATATTCCCGAAAATCGTAATCGGTTTACGTCCGAATCCGATTTATCTTTATTTATTCCGCTTGTTTTGCCTGTTCTGCCGCTCGGCTTCGCGGCGTTCGCGCTCGGCAACCTCCGCGGCGTAGCGGCGGCGCTTCTCGGTGCTCTCCCACCAGCCGACTTCGCGAGTCTTAAACTCGTCGTTATCGGGGAACGGCATGGCTTCAAGCTGTTCGCGAGTGATCCCGAGCTTAGCCGAAAGCTCGTCCGTCGCGAGTATTTTCAGTCCTTCCGCGCCGTGGCAACGCGAGCAGGCGTTCTCCGCGCCCATTTCGTCTGTCACATAGTAATCGCAGTCGGCGGTCTTGGGCGTGTACCTGCCGCCTGCCTCCGCGATAAGCCGGACAAACGACAGCATTTCTCTAAGGTGAGTCGTCTCATAGCTCTTGCAAAACGCCACGCGTTTATGCCTTAGCGGCTGTTTTTCCGCTTTTTTCGCAGGTCTGTATGCGCGAACAAACGCGTCAAAAACTTTTCTGCCGTTGTTGTTCATGCGGTTGCTCTCGTCCGCTCGCGCACGATTCACGCGGTCGAAAAGCGTGACCACGGCGTCGTCCTCGACGGTGCCGTCGGCGCAAAGTCTGCCACAGCAGCCGGGGTGCGCCGCCGCGAGCCCGGATAGAGTCGTATTCGATTTTTCGGCAATCGCCAGCGTGAGTCGCGCCGTCATCAGCGCGTCGTCGTCGGACTTGTGCAGCGTTTCCGTCGCCACGCCCATTTCTTCGCAAGCCCTCTCGAGGTTGACCACGCGCTTTTCCTCGTCCAGCTCGCGAAACAGCTTCTGACTGTCGCAATAGCGAAACGGCGGTATCGCCAGGTCGTGGTCCTCGCAAGCCGTGCGTATAAACTTCGCGTCGTTGACGAGCGAATGTCCGAAAATCATGCGGTCGGGCGCGGTCAGCAGCTCGCTTATGCGCGAGTAAGCCGCGCCGAACGGCTTTGCCTTGTAGTATACGGCAGGCTTGTAGTGAAGCTTGATGTCACCGGGTTCCTTGCCCCTCAGACAAAAACGGTGCTCGGGATTGACGAGTATCACGTCCTTTTCCCTGACCTCGCCGTGCTCGCCCGTCACGACGTAGCCGAACTCGCACAAGTGCGTTCCGTCGCTGCATTCGGTATCGAAAAATAAATAGTCCATGCTGTTCCCTGACTGCGGCAAAAACGCCGCCCGATATTTTACGCTTTCATTATACACCAAAAGCGACGACTCGTCAAGAGCCGCCGCCTTTGTGGGGTGATTTATATATCTGTCTCTCGCTTTTCCTTTATCTCTTGACGAGTGCGGTTACGCCGGTGCCGTTGTAAAGGTACAGGTAGCCCGTGCCCGTCACCTGTCCCTTAACCGGCATTTCCGAGCCATAGGTGATTTTTACGCCGAGGAACGTAATTCCCTTGCTCGTAGCTCCCAAGCCGTCCACCGCTCCCTTGTGAATTTTCGTGGACTCGCCCGTCGCGACGGTCAGTTTATACAAGCCCTCGTTGTTCTTCGTGTTGCTTGCGTAGTAAACGTCTTTGCCGTCGCTTATCATATCGACGATTTCGACGTTACTCGCCAAGATCGCAGTCGCGCCGCCGTTCGGATCATAGGAGTAAATCTTCTTATCCTTCTGATTGTAAACGTAGAACTTTCCGTTAAGATAAGTAAACGTTTCGCCGTAAGTCACTTCCGTTCCGGCGACTTTTTCGCCGGCGTTCACGTCGATATAGCAGAACTTCTTATATCCGACAGTCGGATTGCTACAGTAGTACAGTTTATCGCCTACCACCTCCAGCACTTGCCAGTTCACGTTATCCTTGCCAACCTGCACCGAATCGGTATCGAAGTCCGAGGAAGTTTTCGCGACTTTGCGGATTCTGTTCGCCGTTCCGCCGTTATCGACGTAGTAGATATAGTCGCCGGCGAACGTAAGCGCGTCGACGCGGTTTTTGGAGACGCGCACCGCTTCCGCTCCCGACTTCATTTCGCGCCTGTAAAGGTCGTAGTTGGTTACGTTGTATGTGCTGTAATACATATAGTCGCCGTCGAACCAGAAATCCGCGCAGGAGTCGGCAATCACCTTGAAGTTACCTCTCGTCGCGGAGTTGTACTTGTAGATTGCGCCGTTGTCGCGAGGATTGACGTAGTAAATCTCGCCCTTGTACTCCTTGGTCACGGCATAGCCCATGACGCTGTTATCCTCGACAGGCACAAAGTTTTCCATGACGTCGACGGCGGTCTTAGCCGACAGCGAGTACTTCATAAGGTGCTTGTCGGTATTGCGGTAATAGTAAAGACTGTTTCCGTCGCCGGTAAGCGAGTACACGTTTTCGTCGACGAGTTTAGTTCCGGGCAGGCTTCCCGAAGCCGAAGTCGTGACCGTGCATACGCCCTTGCCGAACACGTTCGAGGTCAGAAGGTCGTTATTGATATAGTAAAGGTTGTTGCCGATAACGGTCAGGTTTTTACCTGCGTCGGTGGTCATTTTGACTGCGGTCTTGTTCGCATCCGCAAGGTTAATGCGGAAAATCGCATAGCCGCTCGTAGTCGTGCCGATATTAAGGAACAACGTATCGCCCGACAGAGTCATTTCGGCGACGTTCTTCTCGGCAAGCAAGCCGTCCTTGTCCGCAACCGACGTTGCCGTGCCGCCGCCGACGGGTACGCTCATGAGCTTGCCCTTGCTTGCTCCTGCGGCGAAGTAGACGTTGCCGCCGTAGACAGTCAGCCAGCTTGCCTTGCCCTGATAAAGCTGCGTTGCGGTTTCATCCGCGGCAGCCGACAGCGAATAGCGATAAATGCCGTTCTTCTCGCCGCCGAGCAGTCCGTTGACCGCGTAGTAGATATAGCCGTCGGAAACGGTTATGTATTCGCCGCTTGCCGAGTACACCGCCGTGTTCTCCGACGAGGTAAGCTTCTTGATGTTCGAGCCGAAAAGTCCTTTGCTGGTGTAGTAAAGCGCGTCGCCCGACACCGTCATGTACTCCGCTTCGTCCTTGTTCACTCTTGTGAGGCTCGTACCGTAGTACTTGTACAGCGTGTCGCCGTCGAGCGGATTCTGGAAGTACACCGCGCCGCCTAGCATCGCCGAATACAGCTGCTTTTGCGTGGTCTTTATCGTGAGCTTCGCGGTGTAGGTGCGCTTGTTGTAGTTCGCGCCCTCCACGACCGCCGCCACGATATGCTCGCCGCCGTCGGTAACGCCGTCGACGTTTTCGCCGTTATACAGATAAGTCACGGTGCAGCCGTCGGGCACGTTGCCCACGATTGCCAGCGTATGGCTGAGTCCGTCGTACTCTACCGTTTCGTCCGACAGCGTCAGCAGTCCGTCGGCGATATTCGCCTTGTTTATCACGAGCTTCGCGTTAAGCACAAGCGTATTGTAGTTGTCCTTGGTAACCGTCGCCTTTACGTTGTAAGTGCCGGCGTTAGTCGCCTTGTTGTTTTCGTAGACCACGCTCGCGCCGCCCTGCACTTCGCCGCTAATCGTCACGACGTGTTCCGTGCCGTCGTAGGTCACGGTGACGTCGTTCATGGTCAACCCCGTGAAATTCGCCTTGGCAGGGTCGGCAGGCTTTTCCGCTTCGCCGCCGGGCTTTTCGGTATCGCCGCCGGGCGTACTCGGCTGTTCCGTGCCGGGCGTACTCGGCTGTTCCGTGCCGGGCGTTTCGTTGCCGCCGCTCGGCGTTTCGGTTTCGCCGCAAGCGCACAGTCCCAATGCCACCGTGAACGTCAGCATAATCGCAACGATGGCGCAAATCAGTTTTTTCATTTTTACTCCTCTCCTCTCGGGCGAACGCTCGCGCCGCCCGTAAATTTATTCGCAGCGGCAGAAATCTTTATGTAGCCGCGATGCAACAAAAATAATTACAGCTCTTCGCCGCGGTTAAGTTTCCGAAGCGCGAACGGGAACGTAAACGGCGAGATTATCAGCGCAAAGACTGCCGCTACAAGGAAAGTCGCGAGCCAGATAATAAACTTGATGACGGCAAACAGAATTTTCACCACTATAAGGAATATCATTCCGTCGAGGTCAAGGGTAAAAATCACGCCCGGCATGCCGACAATCTTTCCTCCGAACATCACGATTTCACATATCACGCCGTCCCAGAAAAGCTGCGCGACAAACGTATATCCGAATAATATAACGACCGCCAGACCTATAAGCGTGTACATAAGGTTTTCGGGGCTTGCCACCATTCCGACTATGCAAAATACGGTAATCAGCCCGATAATAATTCCTGCCCATATAAGTCCGCGATTGCGAATCTTGTGAGTTTCGTCGAGCTTTGCCTGCTCGGCGGCGTTCCGCTGCTTTATCGCTTCTTCCTCGGCGCGTTTGGCTTCTTGTTCTTTGCGCTCGGCGCACTTTTTACACACGAGCGCAGGGCTTACCGCGGCTTCCTCGCCCTCGTAAACCGTCCTGCCGCACTCCTTGCACACGCCCAGCATCACCTTTTGAGGCTCGGTTTCGGCTGCCGTCGCCGACGTAACCGCGGCTGCCGTTTCCTGCGCGCCGTCCTCGTCGTTTTCAAAGTAACTGAGCGGCACCCCGAACAGTTTTGCTAACCTCGACATCGTGTCGAAGTCCGGATAGGACTCGCCGCGCTCCCACTTCGACACCGCCTGAAACGTCACGTTAAGCTCCGCTCCCAGCTCCGCCTGAGTCATGCCCTTGGCTTTTCTCAGCGAAGCAATCTTTTCACCGTTATTCATTTATTCCTCCGAATAATTTTAGATTGACCTCTTTCAAGAAACTCCGCCGACAATCGCGCCGCATGGTTCTCTCAAGGTCTACGACGATTATAGCACTTGTCGGCGAATTAGTAAAGACTCACAACTAAACGAGCGGTTGAATTTGCTTTACGTTTGGTTGAATTTCCCGAATCGAGCTGATTTTTCCCTTGCTTCTACCCGATTTTAGCACATTTTGCGGCAAAAAGCAACTTAATTGAGTCATAAGTGTCAATTGACGTATATTTTTTCAACCGACGGTTGATATAATGAAAATACGGAGAAATCTGGTTGAGCGAGGAAAAACGGCGATGACTGTGGGCGAAGCAATCGCGAAAAGAATAGATTTTTATCTGACGCGACGCGGAATCAGCCTCTACAGGCTTGCCGCGGACGCAGGTTTGCCCGTTTCCACGCTCCAGAACCTGTATCGCGGACACACGAAAAGCCCGACCGTCGCGGTTGTGATGAAGCTGACCGAAGCGTTGGACGTAACCGTGGGCGAATTTTTCGACGACGCGCTCTTCTCTCCCGACATTCTCGAGCTGGACTAATTTTTCGTTATTATAAAATCAAAAGCCGAAAAAATAGCCCCCCCACTCGGCGGAAGGCTGTTAAAATACACCGATAGCCGCGTTTCGCTTTTAAGTACAACACGAAAATATTACCCATTGCAAGATTAGTATCACCCCCCCATAAACAGCAAAAAACCGCCTGCAACTGCCCGTATAGTCGCAAGCGGTTTTGTTTTATTTACTTAAAGTTGTAAGGGCGTAACCTATGCGAGGTTACAGCGCCTTTTTATAGATGGCGAGAATATCCTCGACTGTTACGTCCTTGGGATTGCCGCCGGTGCATGGGTCGATGAGCGCGTCGGCGGCGAGTTGCGGCAACTGCTCTTCCTTGATGCCGATTTCGCCGAGTCGCTGCGGAATGCCGATAGCCTTGGACAGCGTGCGCACGGCGTCGATAGCGGCGAGCGCGGCTTGCTCCTCGGTCAAGCCCTCGGTTCTGACGCCCATAGCCCTTGCGATGTCGCCGTACTTCTTCATTGCGGCGGACATATTGTACTCCATTACGAACGGCAGGAGCAGCGCGTTTGCCACGCCGTGAGCGATGTCATAGCGTGCGCCGAGCGGATGCGCCATCGAGTGAACGATGCCCAAGCCCACGTTGGAGAACGCCATACCCGCAACGTAGCTGCCCATAGCCATGCCCTCGCGAGCCTCGGCATTCTTGCCGTCGAAAGTAGCTGTTGCAAGGTTTTCGGCAATCATTTTGATACTGTTCCAGCACAGAAGGTCGGAAAGCGCGTGCGCGCCCTTGGTGATATAGCCCTCGATTGCGTGCGTGAGCGCGTCCATGCCGGTAGCCGCGGTCAAGCCCTTGGGCATGCTGGTCATCATTTCGGCGTCGTTGAACGCGACTACGGGAATATCGTGGGGGTCGACGCAAACAAGCTTTCTGCCTGCTTCCTCGTCGGTTATGACGTAGTTAATCGTGACTTCTGCCGCCGTGCCGGAAGTGGTTGCGAACGCCATGATCGGGAACGCCTTATGTTTGGTGTCGGCAACGCCTTCGAGCGAGCGCACGTCGTAGAAATCGGAATTGGTCGCGATAATGCCGATAGCCTTTGCCGTATCGATTACCGAGCCGCCGCCGATAGCGATGATTACGTCGGGCGCGAACGCCTTGAATTTGCCGAAGCCCGTCTGCACGTTGTGAATCGTGGGGTTAGCCTTTACCTCGTCGAAAACGACGTAAGCCACGCCCGCTTCGTCCAGCTCGTCGGTGACCATCTTCGCCACGCCGAACTTCACGAGGTCGCGGTCGGACACCACGAACGCCTTTTTATAGCCCCTTCTCGCCAGCTCGCCCTTGATTTCCTTTCTGCAACCTGCGCCGAAGTAGCTCGTTTCGTTGAGCACCATTCTCATAATTTTACTCTCCTTTTCGATTGTTTTTCTCGCCGAAAATCGGCGGCGTCTCGCCGCAAGCCCTTCCGCGACAAACATATTATACCCCGAAATCGCAAAATCGCCAACGATTTTCCGTCAATAAGTAATTTTTTACCGATTTAACATTCGGCGGCGTTAAATTTACAGAATATGGCATAGAATTATTACACAATATGCCTTAAAATAACAAAAGCTCGCGAGGGGCTTTGTGTCCTGCGAGCCTTGCGTTTCATATCATAGTATGTAATATCGCCTGCGAACGCCCTGAGATTACTCGGCGTATTTCCTCACGACTGCCAGCATTTCGTCATAGCTGCCGAGCATTTCTTCCACGAGTCGGAACTGCGTGCGGCAACGGATGAGGTTGTGGTCGGGCTTTGCGACCTTGAAGTAAGTGTCGCCCGAGAGGTAATCGGCGAGGAAGCGCATGCCGCACTCGTAGGTCATCATCACCGAGCCGAGCGGAAGCGCGTCCACTTCGGCAGGGGTAATCACGCCTTTCATCGCGCCGATAAAGCCGCGCGAATACACGTCGAACAGCCGCATCGAGAAATGCACTTTGCTCAAATCCGCCTCGTCCTCGAGCGCGGTGGAGCAGCCGAAGCGCACCGAGTCGCCGAAGTCGTACACGACGGAGCCGCCCATAACGGTGTCGAGGTCGATTACCGCGACAGCCTTTCCCGTGGTTGCGTCCAGCAGCACGTTGTTGAGCTTGGTATCGTTGTGCGTCACTCTTTTGGGAATCTTGCCGCTACCGAGCATATCTACGATTTTCGGGGCGAGGTAGTCGTGGCTCGTCACGAATGCGATTTCGTCCTCGCAGTTCGCCCTTCTCCCTGCCTTGTCCGCTTCCGCCGCGGCGACAAAGTCGCGATAACGCGATACCGTGTTGTGAAAATCGGGGATAACGTCGCGGATTTCGTCCACGTCGAAGCCGTCGAGCATGCGCGCGAACTTGCCGAACGCCGCGCCGCTCTCGTAAAAGTCCTCGTCGCTGCGCGCGAGGTTGAGCGAAACGGTGTTGTCGATGTACAGGTACACGCGCCAGCAGCCGCCGTCCGCGCGCAGGTACGGCTTGCCGTCCGTCGTGGGGATAAGCGTCATCGTTTCGCGGTCGGGGTCGCCGCCCTCTGCCGCGATGTTCTTCTTCGCGTGGGCGAGCACCTTGACGATGTTGCTCATAAGCGTGTCGACGTCGCAGAAAATCGAATCGTTGATGCGCTGAAGAATATACTTTTTGTCGTCGGTTTCGACGAGGTAAGTGTCGTTGATGTGCCCGTCGCCGTAGGGACGAACGGACTTAGCCGTGCCGCCGACGGCAAAGCTCTTAATCAATACTTCCAGCTCTTTTTCGTTCATAATCTCTCCTAAGGCGCGTAAAAACCGCTGCCGTTCGTTTGCTACCGGATAATAATACCATTCTCGCGGAAAAAGTGCAACCGTTTACCGCCGCTCGCGCGCAAAAATCAATAAATTCTGTCCTTTCGTGACGCCTTTTATGGCTGATGACTCAAATAAAATCGCACAAATGCGCAGAATTGTGTTTACTAAGCCGCCGGGATGTGCTAGAATATATGCGCGCGCGTGCGCGAACTATACTTTATGGGACTTAATCTATGCTGAAACTGATAAAATACCTCAAAGGCTATTGGTTCAAGACGATTTCGGGACCGCTATTCAAGCTGCTGGAAGCCGTCTTCGAGCTCATCACGCCGCTCGTGGTCGCCTGGATTATCGACACCGCTATCCCCATGGGACAAAACGGCGATTACTCCGGGCTCGTGACGGGCGGACTTATCGTGCTGGGGCTGGGAGTGTTCGGGCTGGGCTTCGCGCTCACCGCGCAGTTCTTTGCCTCGCGCGCGTCGCTGGGCTTCGGCACCAACCTGCGCCGCGAACTGTACCGCCACGTCAATACGTTCTCCTACACCGAGCTCGACCGCTTCTCCACCACTTCGCTGATTACGCGCCTCACCGCCGACGTGAATCAGGCGCAGCAGGGCGTGGCGATGTTTATCCGCCTGATTCTCCGCGCGCCGTTTATCGTCGTGGGCGCAATCGTCATGGCTATGCTGATCGATATAAAGCTGTCGCTCATCTTCGTCGCGGTGACGCTGGTCATCGGCGCGGTGCTGTGGATTATCATGTCGCGCACTCTGCCGAAATACAAGACCGTGCAGTCCAAGCTCGACGACGTGACGAGGCTGACGAAAGAAAACCTGTCGGGCGCGAGAGTCGTGCGCGCGTTCGGCGCGGAGGAACGCGAAAAGTCCGCGTTTTCCGCAGCCGCCGAAAGCCTGTCCTCGTCCTCTATCCGCGTGAGCGCGCTGTCGGCGCTTCTGAATCCGCTGACCTACGCGATGCTCAACCTCGGCATTATCGCGGTGCTGTACTTCGGCGGCAAAACCGTCTACTACGGCACTCTTACTCAGGGCGAGGTAATCGCCTTAATCAACTACATGACGCAGATACTCAACGCGCTTGTCGTGTTCGCCAATCTTCTGGTCACGTTCACCAAGGCTTCGGCTTCGGCGGCGCGAATCAACGAAGTGCTCGCCGTGTCCTCGTCGATGACCGAGGGTGAAGGAGCAACCGCCGACTACTCGGCTCCGGCAATCGAGCTTAGCGACGTTTCGTTCACCTACTCTTCCGCCACTTCTCCCTCTCTCGAACATATTTCGATGACGGTCAACCGCGGCGACAGCGTGGGCATTTTGGGCGGCACGGGCAGCGGAAAAACCACGCTCGTCAGCCTTTTGCCGCGACTATACGACGTGGGAAGCGGCTCGCTGAAGGTGTTCGGCAACGACGTCAAAACCTATACGAACGCCGAGCTCGCTTCGATTTTCGGCGTGGTACCGCAAAAAGCGGTGCTGTTTCAGGGCTCCGTCCGCGACAATATGCGCTGGGGCAAGGAGGACGCGACCGACGAGGAAATCCGCCGCGCGCTGGAAACCGCTCAGGCGGCGGAGTTCGTTTACGCGCTCCCCGGGGGGCTCGACTACCAAATCGCCCAGGACGGCAAAAACCTTTCGGGCGGACAACGGCAGCGACTCACGATTGCCCGTGCGCTCGTGTCCGCTCCCGATATTCTCATTCTCGACGACAGCTCGTCCGCGCTGGACTTTGCCACCGACGCGCGTTTGCGGAAAGCTCTGGGCGCCATGAGCCGCGACGAGGGCTTGACTACCGTCACCGTTTCCCAACGCGCCACCGCCGTCAAACACTGCGACCTCATAGTCGTGCTGGACGACGGCAAAATCGCGGGCGCAGGCAAGCACGAGCAGCTGATTGACTCGTGCGAGGTTTACAGAGAAATATGCCTGTCGCAAAACAAAGAGGAGGAGCTGAAACAATGAAAACCTCCGCAAAAATCGTAAAAACCAAGGACAAGAGAACGGACGGCGCGGCGATTAAACGTCTTTTAAAGTACGCTCGCCCCTACGTTCCCGTCATTCTCGTCGCGCTCCTGTGCTCGGTAATCCAAATCGCGGCGACCTTGCTCGCGCCCGTGATAATCGGCAGAACCGTCGACTACATTATCGGCGAAAACAACGTGGACTTCGGCGTAATCTTCAAGAACGCCGGGATTCTGGGCGGACTGATTGCCGCGGCGATACTGTTTCAGTACCTCTCGTCGATGTGTATCAACTTCGCTTCATTCCGCACGATACGCGACCTGAGAACCTACGCTTTCGACAAACTTAGCGACGTGCCGCTCGGCTACATCGACAGCCGCTCGCACGGCGACCTCATGTCGAGAGTGGGCAGCGACATCGACCAGATTTCCGACGGACTGATTCAGGGCTTCTCGCAGCTGTTCAGCGGCGTCGTCACGATAGTCGGCACGCTCGCGTTCATGCTGTCGGTCAATTGGCTGATTGCTCTCGTCGTGGTGTTGATTACTCCGCTGTCGCTGTTCGTGGCGTACTTTATCGCCAAGGGCTGCCACAATATGTTCGCAATGCAGGCGAAAAAGCGTGGCGAGCTGTCGGGGCTCGTTACCGAAATGCTGTCCAATCAGCGCGTAGTCAAGCTGTTCGGCTATGAAAAACGCGCGGAAAAACGCTTCTCGGACATCAACGGCGAACTCAAGGTGTGGGGTCAGAACGCCGCCTTCTACTCGGCTATGGTCAACCCCTGCACGCGCTTTGTCAACAACGTCGTATACGTCGCGGTGTGCGTGCTCGGCGCGTTTCTGGTAATCCGCGGCGATGGCGTGCTCGGCATGAGCGCGTTCACCGTAGGCGGACTGTCCTGCTTCCTCTCCTACGCCAATCAGTACACCAAACCTTTCAACGAAATCACCGGCGTGGTCACAGAACTCCAGACCGCTACCGCCGCCGCAAACCGCGTGTTCGAGCTTCTGGAAGCGCCCGTACAGAGCTCCGACGAGGGGCTGCCCGAGCTCACGAACGCGCACGGCAATATCGAAATCGACGACGTTTACTTTTCCTACGTTCCCGACAAGCCGCTCATTCAGGGCTTCTCGCTGTCGGTAAAGAGCGGTCAGCGCGTGGCTATCGTGGGTCCCACGGGCTGCGGCAAGACTACGCTCATTAACCTTCTCATGCGTTTTTACGACCCCGGCAGCGGCGTAATCCGCGTCGAGGGCGAGGACATTACGGGCGTAACGCGCCGCTCGCTCCGCCTCTCCTACGGCATGGTACTGCAAGACACCTGGCTCAAAAAAGGCACCGTCCGCGAAAACATTGCGTTCGGTAAGCCCGACGCCACCGAAGAGGAAATCGTCGCCGCGGCCAAGGCTGCGCACATTCACAGCTTCATCATGCGACTCGAACACGGCTACGACACCGTGCTCGAGGGCGACGGCAGCAATATTTCGCAGGGGCAAAAGCAGCTGTTGTGCATTGCGCGCGTGATGCTCACCCATCCGCCGATGCTGATCTTAGACGAAGCGACCTCGTCAATCGATACCCGTACCGAAATCAAAATCCAGCAGGCGTTTGAAAAGCTTATGCAGAACAAGACTTCGTTTATCGTCGCTCACCGCCTGTCCACAATAAAGAACGCCGACCTCATCCTCGTCATGAACAAGGGCAACGTCATCGAAAAGGGCACGCACCGCGAGCTCCTCGAAAAAGGCGGCTTCTACGCCAACCTCTACAACTCGCAATTCGAGCACTAGGGAAGCTGACGACAAACGGAAAATTATACCGAGAAGTACTCACTTATTTTAAGCGAGTACTTTTTAATTCGGAACCAATAGATAACGCCAACCAGAACGAATGCGATTTACTGTGTTTATCCACATCAACTGCCCCTACATATTCGCTCAGAATGATATAAGAATTAGTCCTTCCCCCCCCTGCATGGAGCGAATACTTAGCCTTACCCACCCATAACAAAAAACAGCCGAACGGTATTGCCCGGCTGCTTCGTTTATAACATTCCTTAACGCTATTCTTGCGTAATTCCTTGATTGCGCGCGGCTAGTCCTTGTCGCCCTTATCCTCGTCCTCGTCGTCGCGGTGGCGGCGGAACAGGGATTTATCCTTATCCTCGTCGTCCTCGGTTTTTTCCTTGACGGTGACCTTGACCTCCTGAACGTGCTTTGCGCTCGCCTTGGTGACTTCGATTTCGATGTCGTCGACTTCTACCTTTTCGCCGGCTTCGGGGATTTTATCCATGAGCTCGGTGACGTAGCCCGAAACGGTAGTGGCGTCGATGTCCTGCGGCGTGGGGAGCTTGAGGTCCTCGTACATGTCCTCGACGTTCTCGTTGCCCGAAACGATATAGGTATTATCCGCGACCTTTCTGAACAGCACTTCCACCTCGTCGTGCTCGTCGTAAATCTCGCCCACAAGCTCCTCGATAATGTCCTCGAGCGTGACTATGCCCTCGGTGCCGCCGAACTCGTCGACGACGATAGCCATGTGCACTTTTTCTTTCTGAAGCATGCGCAGCACCGTGGAAATTTTCATCGACGGCGAAACGCACACGCTGCTCTGAATAATGCCCTTAATCGACTTGCCGCCGTCGTGCATGAGCGCGTAGAAGTCCTTTTCGTGGATTATGCCCACAATCTGGTCGATAGAGCCGCTGTACACCGGCATGCGCGAAAATCCGTTTTCGGTCAGTTTTTCGTAAATCGACTCCATGCTGGCGGTTTCCTCAACCGCAACGACGTTGACCCTCGGAATCATGACGTCCTTGACGTCCAAATCCTCGAACTCGATTGCCGAGCGAATAAGCTGGGATTCGTGCTCCTTAAGTTCGCCCTCGTTCTCGGCGGTTTCGACGATTGTCAAAAGCTCGCCCTCGGTGACGGTCGAGGACTTTTGGAACTTGAATATCTTTCTGAGCAGCCACTTCCAACCGCTGAAAATCACGTTAATCGGCGTGAGCACGAACATGAGCGCGCGCAGCAACGGATAGAAAACCATAGCGAACTTTTCGGGGTTTTCCTTGGCGAACAGCTTGGGGGTGATTTCGCCGAATATCAGCACCGTGACGGTCATGACTATCGTGGAAACCGTGGTCGCGAGCCCTGCGTCGGATGTAATCAGCTTGCTGAAAAACACCGTGCTGAGCGACGCGCTGAGAATGTTGACGATGTTGTTGCCGACGAGTATGGTCGAGAGCAGCTTGTCAAATTTTTCGTTAAGCTTCAACACGGCGTCGGCGCGCTTGTTGCCCTCCTGCGACATGTTGAGAAGCCTTATTTTGTTGATCGACGTGAAAGCCATTTCCGCGCCGGAAAAATAACCGGAAAAAAGTACGCAAACGATAATAGCGATTAGTATGCCTATTTGTGACCCGTCCATATAATTTGAATTTACTCCGAAAGGCGAATTATGATTTTACAACGAAAAAACGCAGCGCAAAAAACGCCGCTTAAAAAGTCGTACCCTCGTTAATTTTATTTACCGCAACGCACCCTCGTAAGGGAACGTCGCCTTGATTGTCGCTTTGAGTTGTCATTGCAAGAATTCTACCTTGTGCAAGATTATATCATAGAAATTCGGAAAAATCAAGGGTTTTAACGCATTTTTAGTTATACTTATGCTTATCGGGCGCAAATCTTTACCGTTTTTCCGATTTTATCCGCGCTTCAGCTCGCGAAGCCGCGCCTTGTTTTCCGCGCTTATCCTCCAAGACTCGATTGCCTTCTGCGCCGTCTTTTGCCTTATCCACGGGGTAAAATCGCCGCCCGACAGCGCCGCGAACGTCTTTTCAAAGTTTTTGACGAGTAGCACGCTGAGCCCCCACGCCACCGCCATGTCGACGTAATAATCGCCCGGCGTTATCTCGCGATAAATCCCGATAACGCGGTCGAAATACTCGTCCGTCATGAAATGGTCGAGCAGCATCACCGCCAAAAACCTGCGCGAGAAAACCGCCTCGTCGCTCTTAAGCGGCTCGTACTTATAAAGAAACTCCTCGCGACGCTTCTTTATCGCCTTAAGCGATGAGGTAATCGTGTCGACGTGCGCCCAATTATCGAACAGCGGCAGCATAAAGTCTATGCGCGCCATCAGCTCGGTTGCGTCACCGACGTACCCTGCCGCAAAGCCGTAGACGAGCACTTCCTCGAACGTGGTAAACTCGGTGGCGGCAAGTATAGCCGCTCTGCCCTCTTCCCCGACTTCTTTAACGAGCGCGCGCAAAGTCGGCAGGCGTATTCCCTCGATTTTGTAGGAAGTGGGCGTGAGCTTGCGCTGAAAAACGGCGTAACCGTTGTCGATTGCGCCGTTCATTCTTTCTCTTATTTCGGAGGGAAGCCTCATTTCGTCAGCTCTTCCACCATTTTCACGAGGTCGCCCACTGTCTTAGCCTCGATTTTGTCGGGGAACTTGATGCCGTACTTTTTCTCCACTGCCATGGCGATCTGCACCACGTCGAGCGAGTCGAAGTCGAGCGAGTCGAACGTGTCGTCGAGCTTGAGGTTTACGTCGCCCACATACTCGTTGGCGATTTCGTTGATTTCAGCTAAAATATCCATATTTTTCTCCGTTGCGCCGTATTTTCGGCGAGCTTTTTTCTTAATTATACTTCTATCCGCCAAATATGTCAAACGTTATTTTGCGGACGGGCGATTTACTTGCTTTCGCTCGACGCGGCGAACTCGTCGGTTTCGGTCAGCGAATACTTGGGCACTCGCACTTTTCTTAGGTACTCGGCAAAGCCCACGCTGTCGTGGATTTCGTCGGGGACGAAGGTCGCGCTCCTCAGCTTGTGCCAGTCGTAATGCGTGTCGCCGCCGCAGGTCACGACGAGGTTATGCGCCGCGGCAAGCTCCAACACTTCCTTTTCGCAGGTCGTCTTAAAGCCCACGCAACCGTTGATTTCATATCCGTCCACGTCCTCCGGGGGCTTGGGCGAATGGTGCTGTTCGGTGCGGAACGGGTGCGCCTGAATTAGCAAAACGTTATGCTCGCGGCATATCGCGTGCAGGGTTTTAAGGTCGAGGTCGCACAGCATGGGCGTTTCGCGCAAAAATTTTTCCGTCACGCCCACGAGGATATAGTCGGCAAAGTTTTTCTCTAGTACGTCCATGGGATAGCGGTCGCGTTCGTACTGCGCATACGGCGCGAACAGCGTAACCTCGGCGCCCAGCCACGCTTCCATGCCGCGCTTTTCGCACTCTTTCTTCATTTCGTAATAGCCCTCGATAAAACGGTCGAGCCATTCTTTTTCCGTGGCGGGCGTGCATTCAATATACGAGCGCGAATAATGATTCGTGAGCATTACCGCGTCAAATCCGCACTTACGATACTTTTCGGCGGCGGCTTCGGCGGTGAGTCGCGAACAGCAACTGACGGGACTGGTGTGCAGGTGAGTTTCTACTTTCTTCATTTTTCGCTTTCGATGACCTTCTTTACTTCTTCTAACGTAGGTATGCTTTGAGCCGCGCCCTCTCTCGTGACCGTAATCGACGACGCGACCGACGCGAATCTCGCCGCGTCTTCCAGCGTGTCGCCGTCAAGGTACCGTAGCACCGTCGCGCCCACGAACGTGTCGCCGGCGGAAGTCGTGTCCACCGCCTTGACTTTCCTGGGTTCGACTGGCGTAATCGTCTGCCCCTCGGCGACAATCGAACCGCGGCTGCCCATGGTGATAATCACGCGCTTTACGCCGAGCTGATACAGTTTCTTGACTGCGAGCGCGATGTGCACGTCGCTGTCGAGTCCGACGCCCGTCAGAATTTCCGTTTCGGTTTCGTTGGGCGCGATAATATCGACGTTTTTCAGTAATTCCTCGCCGAGCGGCACGGCAGGCGCAGGGTTAAGCAGCACCAGCATGCCCTTTTGTTTGGCTACGGCTGCGGCGTAAGTCACCGTTTCGAGCGGAATCTCCAGTTGCATGACAAGCGCGTCGCCGGGCTTCGCGTTTTTAAGTCCCTCGTCCACGTCCGCTTTGGTTACGGAGTGGTTTGCGCCCTTGTAGAGAATAATGCGGTTTTCGCCGCCCTCGACGATAATCATCGCTATGCCGCTCGGGACGTCCGCGCGAGTGACCATACTCTCGTCCACGCCCATTGCTTTGAGGTTGTTTTTCAGCGCGTCGCCCGTTTCGTCCGAGCCCACTTTGCCTATCATCGCCACCTTGCCGCCGAGCTTGGCAATCGCCACCGCCTGATTGGCGCCCTTGCCGCCGGGATTGACGTAGTACTTGTCCGCGGTCAGCGTTTCGCCGCCCACGGGCATGCGCGGCACTCTCGCCACCATGTCCATATTGATACTGCCCAAAACGTAAATCATTTGTTTTCTCCTGTCGCTCGTTTGAGCTGACTATATGCCGATTAGTAGGAAACCTCGTTGAGCTCGGGTCTATGCGACTGCGAGCCCGTGGGGTTCTTTATCGAGTAAGCCACGTTGACTAAGTGGTCGGCTATTCTCTCCATCGCGGAAATCAGCGCGAAGAAATAGGTGCCGCGCTCCACCGCGCAATCGCCGCGGTTAAGCCGCTCGATGTGACTGACGCCGAGGTCGTCTTTCATTTCGTCGACTTCGTTCTCAATCGCGGAAATGCGGCTGAGCACGACGTAGTCGCGGTGCTCGAACGCATGCAGACTGAGGTCGTACATGTTCATAATCTTGTTGTACATTTGCAGAAGCTCGGCGTTGGCTGCGTCGGAGAACGTCACGTTTTCCTTTTGCATTTCCTCGGCTTGCTCGGCAAAGTTCTCGGCGTGGTCGCCTATTCTCTCGAGGTCGCTGATAACGTGGTGGTACGCGCCCACAAGTTTTTCGTCGTGCTCGGACAGACTCGTCGAAGCGAGCTTTATGAGGTACGCCACCACTCCGTGATAAATGCGGTTGATGTGAGACTCGTTTTTCTCCAGCTTCTGACGGTTTATGTAATCGCCCTTGACGAGCGCGCCCACAGACAGCTCGAGGTTTTCCTTGGCAAGCTCGGAGGCGTACATAATCTCCTTTTGCACCTGCGCCACGGCAATCGGCGGAGTGGAAAGCAGGCGGTCGTCAATGTAGCGAAAGCGGAAATCGTCCTCTTTCTTCGTGGGCTTGTCACGCACAACGAACTCCGTAACTTTCACGAACTGCTTGATAAACGGCAGCAGCATCGCGGTGGTTATGAGGTTGAACGCGAAGTGGAACCAGGCAATCTGCCACTGCGGACCGCCGAGATGCGAGAGAATCCACACCACTTGGTCGCGGAAAATCCAGATAATCACGGTGAACACAACCGTTCCCACGACATTGAACAAAAGGTGGAAGAACGCCGTTCTTCTCGAATTGGTGTTCGTGCCTATCGACGCGATTATCGCCGTCACGCAGGTGCCGATATTGGTACCGAGAATGACGAACAAGCCGCTGTCGACGCGCATGGCGCCCGCTCCCACCATTATTATTACAAGGCTGGTGGTCGCCGTCGAGCTTTGAATAATGCCCGTGAACGCCATGCCGATAAGTATCAGAAGAAGCGGAAAGTCAACGACCTCGAACGCGTGCTTGACCGAATCGCTAATCGCCGATTCGCCCGAAAACGCGCTGCCCATGGACTCGAGTCCCACGAACATAAGTCCCAGACCGCACAGTATGCCGCCTGTTTTCTTGACGTTGTCGTTGTTGAAGAACGTCATCATGATGCCGACGAAGGCGAGCAGCGAGGCGTAAAGGTTTATATTCAGCGACGACAGCGAAATCACGAAGCCGGAAAGCGTCGTTCCGATGTTCGCGCCCATGATTATCGACGCGGCTTGCGTCAGCGTGATTACGCCGGCGTTGACAAGTCCTATCGTCATAACGGTGGACGCCGACGAGCTGTTGACGATGACCGTCACCAGCGCGCCTATGCCTACGCCTGCGAAACGGTTGCCCGTGAGATGATTGAACAGCTTTTTCATCTCCTTGCCGGCGCTGCGCTCCAAGCCGTCGCTCATCATCTTCATGCCTATCATAAAGACGCCGCAACCGGCGAGAAGCATCATTATACACGTCAAAATTTCCATTACTCTTTCGGTCTCCTAACTCTTTAATCTCTCTTGACCTAAAATCCGTGCGGCGGCGGCATAAGCCGCTTCACCGCATTCTAATTATACTCTTAAACTCGGTTTAAGTCAACGCTCGCGCCGCCCTATTGTAAAATTTATGCCGCAGCTTCCTCTGTTTTTCGTAAACTCATAAAGTCATTGTAAAATAAATGTAAAATTTTTGTAAAGTCGCGGCAAAAAGGTCCACAGATGATTTTCCGTCTGCGGACCTTTGATTTTGTATCCGTTTATTCTACGTTAGTTTCTCGGCTTGCTCGCGTCGAAAATGTTGTCGATTGCGATTACTATGGATGCGAGCAGCGCGTTGTACTCGTCGGCGGCGCTGTCCACCTGGAACGAGTCGCGGACGAGGGTCAGGTTGCGGCTTATCTTACCGGCGAGTTTACCCTCTCTCACCACGTCGAGATTCCACCCCGTCCAGGTGCCGTCGATGACTATTTCCGAATCGTAGTTGTCCACCAGAAAATGATTCGTCCAGAATTTCTTGGTGATTTTCAGCAGCTTTTCGCCGTCCGCGCCGATGACGAACGCCGACCTGCGGAAAAAGTGCCAGAACTTGTTGCGCACGACGAACAGCTTGTTGCCGCTCGGGTCGCACACGATTTTCTTGTGCGTGGGCGAAATAATCTTGCCCTTAATCTTAAAGAGCTTGTTGCCCTGCTCGTCCGTGACGAACGACGAGCCGCCCAACGTCATTATCTTGTTCTTTACCCAAAACCTCATTTTATCGCTCCTTTATTTTAAGATATTACAGCATGCTCGCGACCGCCGCAACGAGCGCGATAACGCCTATAAACAATACTATTCTCACCGCCGTCATTATGCGCGTCCGCCTTTTTGCGGCAACGTCGACGCGCTGCACGTTCCGCACGGTTTCGTAATCGCCGTCGCACTCGACCGTCACAGCTTCGCTCTCGCCTTTTTTGTTAAACGCTCGGTTCCTTATCGTCAGCCGCGTTTCGCCCGAAATCCTGACGATAAACTCCGCGTCGACCGTTCGGCACGAGTAGTCGCGATAGCTGTCGAAGATGCCGAAAAAGCTTATGAAAAAGTACAAAAGCGACCACAGGTAATACGTCCGCCGAGAGGCTTCGAGCACGTTGAACACGCGCACCGTCACCGCGGACTTCTGCGTTTCAAAGGCGCACGCGCCGTTTTTGTCATACTTTAATTTCTGCCCGTCGACTGTGACGAGGGCTTTGTTCGCCGAGTAGCCGGCGTATCTTATAATCAGCCTGTTCATTGCGCCGCTCCCCCTGTCGCTATCATCGTTATCACGGCAACGACGGCGGAAATCACGCACAGGACTATGCGCCCCGTCGGCTTTTTGTCCGATTCAATCAGTCCCAGCACAATCGACAACGCCGCGCACACTATCGCGATTATCGCCAGCGGCCAGAACGCGGAGTAAAGCTTGGCGAACAGCGAGGCGACGAAATCCAGCGACCCGATAATCCGCCCCGGCGCGCCGCGCCACACGGGGTTAAGAAGCAGCAGCCCCACCGTGCATACAGTCACCGTGAACCACAGCATAAGCAAAATCGCCGACGTCATCTGATGCAGAATCAATCCTGCGCTCACCACGACGACGAACGCCGTTGAGACTATGGACAGCTTGGCGGTTATCGCGCCGAAATGCGCCAGCCTTTTGCGAAACAAAATCTCGTTTTCGGTGTTTTTCATTCTTTCTCCCATGGGTTAAAGTCGCTGTTTACACGCATATAATAAACCATTTTCGCGATAATGTCAATACTTTTCGCCCAACGCCGCCGAAATGCCGCCCGAAAACGCGAATTTACGGCGAGAACGCCGCAAAGCTTTGACAAAGCGGAAATCGCGGCGTATAATTTGACTGAGCCCGAAAAAAGTCGGCCCGAAACCGATAATCATTCCGAAAAAGGAGATAATAATATTATGATTAACGAAGAGAATAAAACGAATAACGGCGCGGAGCAAGCCGAAAACGCCGCTCCCGAAGCCCCGGAGGAAGTCAAAGAGGTCGACGCGGTAGAGAGCGAAAAGGTTGAGTCCGAAGAGAAAAAAGGCGGCTTCTGGAAGGACGTCAAAAAGGGATTCGGCGACTTGTGGAACAAGAGCAAAAAGTTCGTCAAGGATTCGGCGAATACAGTGAGCAATTACTTTTCCTCTCAGCAGGAAGTCAATGCGCTCAACTCGATTTTCGAGGATGAAGCAAAGAAATTCACCGACGTGAAAACGGGCAAAGCGCGTTACGCGCTTGTGCGCGACGGCTCGCTTCTCTTCCGCAAGGACGGCGACGGCACCGTGCTCAACCTCCGCAACGACGAAATCGCAGCGGGCACGCACCTGTCCGCGGACGGCAAAGTCTATGTGATTACCGCCGTGAACGCGGACTGCAAGGAAACTTTCGCTAAGCCCGGCAACTCGCAGTCGCTGGAACTGTTTTCCGCCGACTATAAGCTCGCCGACTAATCCGCCTAAAATACCGCAATACTTCGCAATAAACGACAGCGAAAAACGCCGCACTAAAATTCAGTGCGAAAACAGGCAAAAACGTTAAACAAAAAACAGATAACAACGAATAACAACGGACAACGATAAAATCCACGCAAAAAAGGCAAAAAAATCTCCGCCGCCGCACCAAACGGCTCACGCGGAGCTTTTTTTGTTATAGACTGTCTTTTCTCTTCTAGTAGCTTGATTTGGTATAGCTTATGCCGCCGGGCGAACGAAGCTTCTGATTGCTTATATACTCAAAGATGATAAACGAGCTGCTGCCGGGAGTGTACAGAACAATCGCGGCGTCATAGGAATACGTCGTCCATTCACTCAGCCATGCGTAGTTGACGTAAGCATACGAATATGTTTTCGTCGTGCCTTTTTCGCAGTAGTCCGCCATGCCGCTCGAATACAGCTTGATATAGTTGCTCGAGTTGTAGCGATAAGTATTGTAGTAGTCTTTCGGGTCGCCCATTCCGGAAGCGAAATCTATTTCCTTCTTGTCGACGCTCATCACATGACCGTCGACGGTGATTACGTTGAAATAATACGGATTTTTGCCCATGACGTAGAGCACCACTTGCGCGTCGCCGTCATCCAGGATAATGCCGGGCTTCGACGAATAATACGGCGTTCCGAGCTTGCCTTTCAAATCGGGTGCCGTATAGTACTTATACGAGTACTGTCGGGTTGTTTTTTTAAGCGGAAAACCGCATGAAACGGTAGTAGTGCAACCGTTCGCGCCTATATCGAACGTGTAGTACGTTTCGTCGCAAACGCCGTAGTACTTGCCGTAGTAGTCTTTCGGGTCGCTTGCATTGCTGTCAATAGCCGCGCCGTCGCGGTCGTAATAAGTACCTCCGGGCGTAATCAGCCTTTTTCCGTCGACATATTGGAATATATAAAAATTCTGTTCGTTATCCCGATACAATATCAGCGCGGCGACGTAGGAGTATTTCGTCCATGTCCTCATCCACTCGTTATTGACAAACGCGCACTTATATTCCTCCGTGTCGCCGTCTTGACAATATCTCGCGGTATTGTCGTAGGAAATCTCGAGGTAATTATTTCCGTGCCGATAAGTCCCGTAGTAATTTTTCGGGTCGCCCATGCGCTTATCGAAATTTATCTCGCTCGAAGTCACTTCCGTTTCGTTCGCGGCGATTTCAAATTTATACGGCTTGGTCGACGTCACCCACAGCACCGTCGCGCTTTTATTATCGGACGAATATATCAGTATCGCCGGGTAATTCTTGTCGGCGTTGGCATAGTTCGCGGCGTTTTCAATCTTTTTCTTCGCATACTCGTTGGTTACATAATCGTACCGGTTCCGCGTAGTGACCGAATTCAACGACAAGCCGCAGGACTGCGTCATTCTGCACTGCTTCTCCGTAAACTCGAATTCCCAATATTCCTCGTCCTTCACTCCGTAGTAGGTTCCGTAGTAATCTTTCGGGTCGTCGCCCTTGCTGCCGAACACTAAAGCCTCGAGCCCGTTGCCGTCCGGAGTCACAAAAAACGAACATGCAATCGACGCTATCGCTATCAGCCAGATAATAACCGAGCACAATATCGCCGCTTTCTGACCCTTTTGAAATTGCTTTCTATTAAAGCTTTTTCCCATGTTCGGTCACCTCAAAACTCAACGGGCTCATTGCGCGTATCATGCGTTCTGCCGTTATTGTCCTCGTATATCTTTCCGCCGGATTTTTTCACGTCGACGCACTTCGTTTCGCCGCACCTCGGGCAAACGTATGTATCCTTATAATAATGCGTATAGACCAGCTGGTCGCCGGTCGAGCGGTCGTTTACAATTCTGTTGACGGTCTTTACCCAATGCCTGTGATGCTCGCGTTTTCTTCCGCATACCGGGCAGATAACTCTGTCGCGGTAGTCAACGATTTTATACAGTATGGTGCCCATTATCGCGCCAAAGACGCCGTTTACAAGCATGATTATATCACCAACGCTAGTTTTCATCATCAACGTCAGCAGTAAGCCTGCGGCGAACACCGAAGCGAACAGCAGCGTGATAATAATCGAGAATATCATGCCCTTGCTTTTCTTCTTTTTCCCGGTACTCTCGGCGCTTCCGTTTTCACCGTACTCATCCTCTGCCGACGGATACTCGTCGTCATCTTCGTCATCGTCGTCGACGTCTTCGCAACGCGTGGGAGCGGCGGCAGGCGCAGCTGCCGCGTTATTCTTCATCAGCGTCGCCAATAACTCGTTATATGCGTCCGCAAGGTTCTTATCGCTGTTCTGAGCCGCAGCCGCGTCCTGCCTTTCCGCTTCGCTCAGGCTTATGTGAACTTCCTTTCCGCAATACTCGCACACCACTCTGTTTTCGCCCGGCGGCAGACTGAGGTACGCTCCGCAGTTCGGGCACTTCAAACTTTTAGTTTCCATGTTCTCCTTGTCTCTCCTCCTATTTATCCTGTCTGAATCCGCACATCGGGCAAAACTTCGCGTTCCCCTCGAGCTCCGTTCCGCAATTCTGACAAAACCTCTTTACGGGTATTTTCGCGCCGCACTCCGAGCAGAATCTAGCGCCTGCGGTCAGTTTCGCGCCGCACTCGGGACACGTCCCGTCTCCGCCGCTCGCCGCCGCAGTCATCGGCTGCAAGCGCACGGACGGCCTCGGCGCAGTCGCTTCCGACATCTGAGGTTTCGTCTCCGCAACCGCGTGGTCGGCTGTCTTTTGTATTTCGCCGACGTTTTTCTGCGTTATCGCAACGGGCTCCGAGCTTTTCGCCGTCATGGCGACGCGCTCACCGACGCGCTGTTCCGTCGGCATGTTATGCTCGCGAACGTTTTCCCTAGGCGTCGTCTCGCGCGCCGCGGCTTGCTCTCCGGCGGCAGGCTCCAGACTTTCGAGCCGAAAGTCCGTGACGGTGAGACCGCTGCCTTTCAGCTCGTCGCCCACTCTTTCGCAAACGATGTCGCCGATTTTCTCCGAGAACGAAGCGAGTTTATCGACGGGTATACCTCCGCAAACGCACGCGTCGAGGATTCTTTTCAGCATGGCGAAAACGACTTCGCGCAAAAAGCCCGCCACGCCCGGTCTGTCGCTTATGCTTCTTTTCTCGCATTCGAGCACGAACGCCGCCGCGTCAGTCGCCTTGACGGAAATCCTGCCGCGCCCGTAAAAGCCGTTCGTTGCGGCGCTTCCGATACCGGTCGGCTTAATCGGCTCGGCTGTTCCCCACTTGAACGACGTTTCGCCCTCGCTCACGAAGTAGGCTACCGCCGGCTCGCCGCCACCGCTCGCGGAAACGGCTTGAGTATCGCTCGACAGTATCGGCAAGCCGTCCGCGCCCAAAGTGTACATGCCTGTCGGCAAAACGCTTTTCACCTCTTTGCCCTTGACGATTACCGCCTGCTGATTTTCCGCAACCAGCAGCGTTGCGCCGCCGAGCGCGCTCTCGCCGTAGCGAAAAATCGGCGAGTCCGACGAATTTCGATGCTCTATTACTGTTTTTCCTTCCATAGCATTCACCTCAATCCTACATAATCCTACTTTTACAAACGGCAAAACGCTTGCATTATTTCCGAAAAAGTTTTATTATAAATAATGGAAACCATGTGTCGGGGAACCCGACGTGCGTTTAGTAAAAGTAGAATTTTTTAGGATTTTAAATCGGCGACTTACATTGTGCAAGCCGCCGCTCTTTTTTGACAACCTCCGTGCGTTTTTGCTAATATGTTCGCATAACGTTTTTTCGGAGTTTTATTATGATTTATGCTTATGCGCGTGTGTCCTCCAGGGACCAGAACCTCGACAGACAAATCGCTTCATTCGTAAGTTTCGGCGTCGACAAACGCTCGATTTTCACCGATAAGCAATCGGGTAAGGACTTCGAGCGCAAAAGCTACTCGCGCCTTATGAAACGACTTAAACCGGGCGATTTACTCGTGATTAAGTCCATCGACAGGCTGGGAAGAAATTACACCGCCATTATCGAACAGTGGCGAAAAATAGTCAACGAAATCGGCGCGGATATTCTCGTGCTCGACATGCCGCTGCTGGACACTCGCGAAAAGCAAAGCTCGCTCGTGGGCAAGTTTATCTCCGACGTGGTCTTACAGGTGCTGTCGTTCGTCGCCGAAAACGAACGCGCCAATATCCGACTGCGCCAAGCCGAGGGCATCGCCGCCGCCAAAGCCCGAGGAATCAAATTCGGACGTCCGTCTAAAAAAATACTCGCCCGACTTTCTCGAGCTGGTTTCCGCGTTCCACAACAAGCTTGTCGCGCTCCCCGAAGCGCTTGACGCCGCCAAGATGTCGCGCTCGAACTTCTACTACCACTACTACATACTCAAAAGGAAGGGCTGTATAAAAACGAACTCCGCCCCGACCGACGGCAATATCGCCCCTCGCCGCCCGATTAGCAATGCGTCGAAGTCTTTGTATTGAAATTTTATCGCTTCGCTCCCTTGGTGGATTCGCCACCGCGAACCTGCCGCGCTTCTCGTCTTTCCGTTTCTTTCTTCGTTTCACGTGCTCCTCGTCATTCACTGCGGCAGGTTCGTCCCGATGGGTCATAAAAAACACCCGATACACTGATGTGTATCGGGTGTTTTTGGTGACCCCTACGGGATTCGAACCCATATTACCACCGTGAAAGGGTGGTGTCCTAACCATTAGACCAAGGGGCCATTTCTGGTGGCGGCGAATAGATTCGAACTATCGACCTGTCGGGTATGAACCGAATGCTCTAGCCAGCTGAGCTACGCCGCCGCAAAACCGCTAAGATATAATACCACAAACAAAACGATAATGCAACAAATTTGGCGCGGTTTCTCAAAAAAATTTTAAGATTATTATTTTGCCGCGACAAAAACCGCAAACGGTATGCGCCGCTTGCGGTTTTATGATTCGATTTATTCGCGTCCGATTAGGGCTTTTCTTCCCCAGGCAACGGTCGGACTCAAGCCGCGGAGGCAATAGCCCTCCTCGTCTAGCCTGCGAACTGGCTGGAGTACAGCTGCTCGTAAAAGCCCTTTTTTGCCATGAGCTCGGCGTGGGTACCCTGCTCGACCACGTCGCCGCCGTTTAGCACCAGAATTTTGTCCGCGCCGGTGATAGTGGACAGTCGGTGCGCGATGATAAAGCTTGTTCTGCCCTGCATCAGTGTTTCCATTGCGCTCTGAATAAGCCGCTCGGTACGAGTGTCGACGGAGGACGTCGCCTCGTCGAGAATCAGCACCCGGGGCTCGGACAGGAGTGCGCGAGCGATGGTCAGCAGCTGCTTTTGTCCCTGAGAAATATTGTCGGCGTCCTCGCTGATGACGAAGTTGTAGCCGCCGTCGAGCGTGCGGATAAAGTGGTCGGCGCAAGCGAGCTTAGCCGCGCGGACAACTTCCTCGTCGGTGGCGTCGGGCTTGCCGTAGCGGATATTCTCCATAATCGTGCCGCCGAACAGCCAGGTATCCTGAAGCACCATGCCCATGCTGTCGCGGAGCCCGGCTCGCGAGAACTCGGTAATATCCCTGCCGTCGAGCAGGATTTCGCCGCCGCTGAGGTCGTAAAAGCGCATCAACAGCTTTACGATAGTTGTTTTGCCGGCGCCCGTGGGACCCACGATAGCGATTTTTTGCCCTGCTTTGACCTCAGAGGAAAAGTCCTTGATGACGATTTGCCCGGGCTCGTAGCCGAAGCGGACGTTTCTGAACTCGACGTCGCCGCGCACGTTTTCGGGTACGGCTTCACCCGTTTCTTTAATCTCCTCTGCGTCCAGAAAGCCGAACACGCGCTCGGCGGCGGCAACGGTAGACTGGAGCGTATTGACGATATTGGCGAGCTGACCTATCGGTTGGTTGAACTGTCGGATATAGGTGATAAACGCCTGGATATTACCTACGGTAATCATACCGGAAGCGGTGAGCACTCCGCCCAGCACGCAGGTTGCTACATAGCCGATATTGCCCACGAAGTTCATAATCGGCATCATCAGTCCGCTTAAAAACTGCGATTTCTGCGCGGTGACGGCGAGTTCGTCGTTGAGCGCGCGGAACTTATCCACCGAATCGTCCTCCGCGCCGTAGAGCTGCAATACCGAATTGCCGGCAAACGCTTCCTCGATGTGCGCGTTGACTTCGGCGAGCGCGGTTTGCTGGCGGCGGAAGTACTTTTGACTGAACTTGACGACGAGCATAATGAGGACGAGCGACACGGGCACGATAGCCACGGCGACGACCGACATCAGCCAGCTGATTTTAATCATCATCGCGAGCACGCCCACGACGGTGGTAAGCGAGCTGACGAGCTGCGACAGGCTTTGGTTGAGCGTGGTGGACACGGTGTCAACGTCGTTGGTGAGATAGGACAGCACGTTGCCGTTGGTAGTCTTGTCGTAGTACGACAGCGGCAGCCTGTTTATCTTCTCGTCGATGTCGCGGCGCAGCCTGTACGACGTCCTTTGCGCGACGCCGGCGAGAATAAACGACTGCGCATAGGACACCAGCGCGGACACGAAAATCAGCACCGATATGACGGTGAGCAGCCCGATAATCGCGTCGACGTCGATTGACGGCGGCGAAGCGAGACTCATGGCGAGCACTCCGTCGGCGTAATTGCCTAATTTTTCGCGGATTTGCGTTTCCTGCTCGTCGGTAATCGCGCCGCTCTCCTTCATCGCGGAAAACAGCTCCTCTACCGTGCTTATTCCCGTGCCGCGCGAGAGCGAAGCCAGCCCGTCGAAGGGCATTTCGCTGTCGCGCACGGTCTTGTCAAGCTCGGAGTAAATCTGCTTTTGCATAAAGCCCTCGATGAGCTTGTCGGTGCTGTCACCGAGCAGCCCCGGGATATTTAGCGTGAGCACCACCGAGCCCACCGCGAACACCAGCGAGATGATTATCGCGAACAGCGACGGGCGCATATACCTTACTAACTTTTTAAGCGTTCCCTTAAAGTCCTTGGCTTTTTCGCCCGGGCGCATTCCGGGCCCTCCCGGACCGTGACCGCCCATAGGACCGCGCGGAGGACGATTCATACTGCGTTGTTCACTCATTTTCCAGTTCCTCCTCGGATAATTGCGAGCGCGCGATGTCGGCGTAAACCGCGCACGACTTCATCAGCTCGCGGTGAGTGCCCTCGCCCACGACCTTGCCGTCGTCGAGCACTATTATTCTGTCGGCGTTCATAATCGTGCCCACGCGCTGAGCGACGATAATCACGTTCTTGTTCGCGGCGTACTCCTTGAGCGCGGCGCGAAGTTTGGCGTCGGTCTTAAAGTCCAGCGCCGAAAAGCTGTCGTCGAAAACGAGCACGGGCGCGGTCTTATAAAGAGCCCTCGCAATCGCGAGCCGCTGCTTTTGTCCGCCCGAAACGTTGCCGCCGCTCTGCGCGATGTCGCCGTCGTAGCCGCCGTCGCGGCCGACGATAAACTCAGTCGCCTGCGCCACTTCCGCGGCGTTTTTCATTCGCTCGTCGCCGTCCCGGGCTTTCTCGTCGCTTAGCTTGATATTGCTCGCAACCGTGCCCGAGAACAGCAGGTTTTTCTGCGGCACGAACGCAATCGCCTCGCGCAGCGAACGCAGCGTATATTCGCTCACGTCCCTGCCGTCCAGCTTAACGCTGCCGCCGGTCGCGTCGTACAGCCTCGGAATGAGCTTTACTATCGTCGACTTGCCGCTGCCCGTCGCGCCTATAATCGCCGTGGTTTCGCCGGGAGCGCACCGAAAGCTCACGCCCTCGATGGCGTTCTCTTCCGCGCCCTCGTAGGCAAAACTCACGTTGTCGAACTCGATTTCGCCGCGCGGCGCAACAAGTTCCGCGGCGTTTTCGCGGTCGCGGACGGAAGGCTCGCGGTTAAGCACTTCGCCCACGCGTTTAGCCGAAACAATCGAGCGCGGCGCGAGCACGAACACCATGGTAATAACCATAAACGACATGATAATCTGCACGGCGTAGCTCATAAACGCCATCATCGCGGCTACGTCGGTGACGTTTTGGGCAAAGTACGACGCAATCCACACGACGGCTACGGACACGCCGTTCATCGCGACGTTAATCACGGGGAAAAGCGCGCTCATCACGCGGTTTGTGAAGAGGTTGACGGAGGTGAGCTCGCGGTTCACCTCGTCGAAACGCCGCTCCTCGCGCCCCTCGGCGTTGAATGCGCGCACGACAAGCATGCCGTTAAGCCCTTCTCGCGCCACGCCGTTGATCTTGTCTATCAGCGATTGCAACCTGATAAATTTCGGCTGTACAATCGCCATAAGCACGGCAATCGCAATGAGCACCACCGCCACGGCGGCGACGATTACCCACAGCAAGTAACTCATGTCGGCGGTCAGGCGCACGGCTTTAATTATGCCGCCGATTGCCATGACGGGCGCGTACATGACCATGCGCACCAGCATAATCGAAAAGTTCTGGATTTGCGTGACGTCGTTGGTGCTGCGCGTGATAAGCGACGACACCGTAAACCTGTCGACGTCGGCAGCCGAAAACCCGGACACTTGCGCGAACAAATCGCGGCGCAGGTCGCGCGATGCTTTCGAGCCGAGAATCGCCGCGATGTACCCCACGGCAACAGCGCACACGGTGGTCGCCGCCGCATAGCCCAGCATTATTCCGCCGTAGTAAAGTATCGTGCGCGTCTTGTCCGCGGCGTTAAGGTTGGTCAGCGTGTTGACTATGTTCTTCATGTAGTCCGGAAGTTGAAGGTCGCACAGCGCTTCGGTGACCAGCAGCACGAACGCCGCCAGAATAAGATACCAATATTTAAGGTAATAAGCCTTGACCGTTTTTCGTTTAGTTTTTTCCATTAAATCTCTCTCCTTGCTCGCCGTCCTCGCCCACTCGTTCCTCCAGCATTTTCAGCGCGGCGAGTATGTTCGCCTTTTCCTCGGGCGTGAACACCGCGTCAATCCGCTCGTTAAGTTTCTCGTAGACCTCGTCCGCTCTCTTAAATGCCTCTCTGCCCTTGTTGGTCACCGTAAGCACCACTCTGCGGCGGTCGTTTTCGTCGCGGCGGCGAGTAATCAGCCCCGTTTTCTCCAATCTGAGCGTTATGTTGGTGGTATTCGACAGCGGCGTTTTCAGCTCTCTGCAAACGTCGCCCACCGTCGCCCCGTCGCCGAGCTGCCGTATGCAACCGAGCGTAAACGCCTGCGGCGGCGTGAGCCCGGCGTCGCGGAACGGCGCGAACAATATCTTAGTGATTCCGCCGTGTATCGCGCGCATATACCCGTGCACTTCTTCGGAAAACTTAATCATAACGACCTCCGAAAATTACTTATCGTGATAACTATTTTACTCGCAAGGGTAATTATTGTCAAGAGAATAGTAAAAAAACGGGGTGAAACTTTTATCACAAAATTTCACCCACGCCATAGTGCGCTCGCCGCGGCGCGCATTGTTTAAGGTTGCTTTTTGTCGATTCAGGCGTTTATTACGGCGCGCCGATTGCGCCTTAGCCTATGCTTTAGTCGCAGGCGCCGTCGCCCTCGCGGTAGAGTTTGGCAAGACCGTTCTCGCTCGTTTCGCGATAGCCGCGCCCGAGGTCCCTGCCCGTTTGGTACATGGTTTCGACGATTGTAAGGATTAGTCCTTTTCTCCCGTCGGGGATTCCACGTCGCAAACATCACCCACCCGTGGGCTCTGTCCGCTCCTCTGAATGACGTGGGAGGACGGAGTTTGCACGTTTGAGTTTTATAGCGGCGGTCGGCGACATTACGCCGACCTTTGGAACTAACGCTTCGCGTTGGTTCGCGAACTCGGGTTGTCTTAGCCGCTTTTGGCGGTGGTTGTTCCGGACGGGGCGGCGGTTGCCTCCTCGGGCAACCTTTGGAACTAACGCTTACGCGTTGGTTCGCGAACTCGGGTTGTGGAACAACCCGAGTTCTGCCCCGTCTTTCGCGCAAAAAAAAGAGCGCCCACGGGGCACTCTTTTTTTGGAGCGGAAGACGGGGCTCGAACCCGCAACATTCGGCTTGGGAAGCCGACGCTCTACCATTGAGCCACTTCCGCACGGATTACGAATAGTATATAACTTTTTGCTCGGGCTGTCAATCGAACGGCGGCAAAACGGACACAAAAAAGAAAAACGCCACCCCGAACTACAACCGGACGACGTTTTTATGGTCTGAGTGAGAAGATTTGAACTTCCGACCTCTTGAACCCCATTCAAGCGCGCTACCGAACTGCGCTACACCCAGATACTCGGACGGATTTCCTCCGTTCGGGTTATTATTATAGCACAAGGTCACACGGAATGCAAGCGTTTTTACGAAATTTTTTAATTCTGCGGCAAGCAAAAATCGATTGCACTCTCGCGTATCGGGAATGCAATCGATTTACCTCATTAAGTTTTCTGCTTACTTGTCGTAAAGCCGCCGTGTTACGCCGTTTCCAGCGGAGTCCCGATACCGTTTGCGGTCAGACAATACATCTTGTATACGTTATATCCGCTGGCGTCCTGAGGCTGCCAATACTCGTCGGTATTGTTGTTCTTGTGCTCGATATAGTCGCCGCGCGTTCTCCACGCCGCGCCGAGGCGCAGGACGTAGCCGTCCTTAGCAAGCCCGGTGGACTTATCGAAACGCACTTCGTCGGTGTTGTAGATTTCGGCGTTGGGGATAAAGCCCTCGACGACCGTGGTGTAATTGCCGTCGGTGCCCGTGGTTTTCATCACATAGTCCACGGCGTCGCCCTGGCGCATGCAACCGACGGGCGTAAAGAAGAACTGACGTGTACCGGTAGCCGCGTCGTTATCGGCGGTAGTAATGCCCGTTTCGATGACGAAGTTGGTAATCATGTGTCCTTCTCTGTCGTTAGCAAGGTACTTGCGGTGAAGCGCCTTGACGTAGAAGTACAGTCCGTCGCTGCCCTTGTAGAAGCGCGCCACAAAGCCCTTGCCGCTGTCGGAGCCGGTGCCGAGAGCAATCGCTTTCTTGCCGTTCCAGCTCGCCCAATCGTCGTCGTTGCCGTCGAGTACGCGCTCGGTAGCTTTGCCCGACATCGTAATGCCGCTGCCGTCGACGTAGCTGCGATGTCCTTTCTCCCACGCCGGGGTATCCATCTGGTACCAGATATACGGCTGGTCGTTTAATCTCCCCAGCGAATTGATGACGTCGTTTTCGGTCAAATCCCAATCGTTGCCGTTCTTCTTGCCCGTACCGGTGCGCCACGAGAACGCCACGCGCACCTTGCCGTCCGTGACCGCCTTTAAGGATTTGAGCACGGAAATCGGCACAAAGCCCTCGGTAACGGTGGTGTAACGCGTGCTCGAGCCCTCTTCTCCGCTGTCTGCGGTGCTCATAACCGCGGTGCACATATAGCTTTCGTCGGGAGTGACGTGCAGCGTCACGCTACCGTTGCCGTTGTCCGTCGTGAGCCCTATTTCCAGGCTGGTGTTATGCGACCAATCGTTCGTTCTGCCCTTGAGGTACACGGCGTGCTTAGCCTTGGTGAGGAAGAACAGTCCGTCATCTTTCAGTATTGCCTTTGCGGTGAATTCCTTGCCGCTGTCGTCGTAGGCGTAGGAACCGAGCACGCGCCCCGAATACTCCGCCCAATCGGACTCGTCGCCGTCGATTTTGTAGCTGACGGGCTCGGTCTTAATCATCTGCTCGCCTTTCGTCACTGCAGCTTCGCCGGTGAGGAATTTGTAGTCGAAGTACCTCGCGCCCACGTTGAAGGACAGTATCGCGCCGCGCGTTTTGGTGCCGTCGCCGATATAATCGTAGCTCCTCTTTCCCACATACACGTCGTTGACGAAGTAATGGAAGCGGCTGCCGTTCCTGTAAACGCCTATTTTGACGTCGTCCGGGCGCAAGTTCATGTCGTTGCCTGCGTTTAGCGACTTCGACGATTGCCAATCCCAGCCCGAAAGAGTATCGATTTTCGTTTCGGTGGAGATAAAATTCTTGACCACCGAAGCGTCTTTACTTACGTCCACCATCGCCATTACCGAACGGTAGTGCGTTTCGCCGTTTGCGGCGGTGGGCTCGCCCATGAACATCATGCCTGCTTTCGGGAACTCGTCGCCGTTATAAATCTCGTTGACTTTGATTTTCGTTTCGACGTAGAACTTCGTTTCGTTGAAATTCTTGAAGTACAGCTTCGCGTCGGGACCTGCGGTGGAATCGACGTAGGGGTTGTCGCCGTTGTCGTGGCTGAGGTCAAAGCCCTCGGAATAGTAGGTTTTGGAATCGAGGTGTCCGAAATTATCGCCCTCGGGCGCAATCACTCTTCCGCCCTCGTTAAACCTGAACCAGGTGCCGGGCGCGGCGAAACTGACGCCGTATGACTTGCAGACAAGCTCCCAAACGAACGGCGATTTTTCGCGAGCAAACTCGTTGCGCTCTATCGTGAACATGCTCATTATCGCTTCGGGCTTGGAGTCGTAGCCCAGCGATTTCCAGGGGATAAACGCCTCGATACTGTATCCGCCGGTTGCGGCGGTGTTCAGCTTGCCGTCGACGTTCACGCCCGTGCCCACGCCCATGACGGGATAGAGCATGTATTCGCCCAGCATGCGCTTTCTCAGCATGCAGGTGCCGTCGGAAGCGAAGCCGAACTCGAACGCGCCGTCGTCAATCGAGCGGTAGGAGCAATCGGCGATGTACACCGACATGCCCGTTTTCATAAACGAATCGCGCTTGTCGGAGGTTTCGTTGCCGTTCCAATTTACGGGGTCGTCGGTTATCAGCGCGTAGTACATGCCCTTTTCGGTCATGGTGCCCGTCGCGCGGACGGTGCAGTCCACGAGGTCGGGCATCGTGTAGCGGTCGTCGCGCTGGCTGCGCGTGGAGGTCATTTCCACCCAGCTGAGCCCCTGCCATATTTCCTCGTCGAACTTGCCGTCGAACACCACGCCCTCGTCGGCGTCGACGTCGGCGTTGCGCTCTGCCGGCGGAGTTTCGGGCTTGCGGACGTAGTCGTCGAACAAGTCGTCGCGCTTGACCGCGGACGTGCCGCCGCAGGCGACCAGCGCGAGCGCGGACAGCATGAGCGTGAGGATTATTACGAGAGAAATTATTTTTCTTTTCATGATTTTCCCTCCTTACCTGCCGAGAACGTAAATCTCGGAAATGCGAACCGACTTGTCGGTCGGGACGGTTATTCTGATCTCATTGACCTTAAGCTCGTCGAACTCGACGGTTACCGAACCGCCTGGACGCGCAAAGTTTTCGTCGTTGTCCTCTGGGTCCCACGCGGTAGTAAACTTATTCTTGTCGAATTTGAGGTCGGCGATATACGCGGTGCTCTTCTGCTCGTTGCCGTCCTTGTCCGTCTTTACGAAGTCGAATTCTATTCTCGACACGTTCTCGAACATCGTGTCTAAGTCGTTGTTATTGAATATCATTACCGAGCGAATCGCGCGGTAGTCGGAAAATTTCAGCGTAATGGTCGTTTGCTTGTCGAAGTCGAAGCCGCCGATATAGTTGTGGAAGGTGGTAAAGGCGATGAGCCCGTCGTTAAGGTACTCCGCGCCCGTGCCCTCGGTGACGGTAATCGTCGCGTCGCCGGCGATGTTCTTGTACTGCGCGTCGCGGCCGATTTTGGGCATAATCGAATAGCTGGGACCGTTGGCAATCATCAGTTTCTGTCCGTCGGGGCGAGTGAAGAAACGCACTTCGTCCACGCAGCTGCCGCGCTGACCATTGCCGCCGTACTGACGGTTGTAGTGCGCGTGATAGACGATGTACAGCTTGCCGTCATAGCGGACGAACGAGTGGTGACCGGTGCCGGAAGCGTGGTCCCATTCGGGCTGCGACGAAATGATAAGACCGCCGTCCTTGCGGTTGATTTTGGTGAAGGGACCTAACGGGCTCTTGCCCACCGCCTGCGCCACGGCGTACATCTTGTTGGGATAGCCGTTTATCGAGAACGTGAGGTAGTACGTTTTCGTTTCGGCGTCGTAGTACATGTACGGACCTTCGTTGATGTTGTCGTCGCCATAGTCTGTGCGCGTATTTCCGTCCACCGTCTGATAGCCCGTGCGCGCGAGGTAGGTCAGCGTTTCCCACTTGGGGTCGTCCGTCCACTTCTCGCCTGCCTCCACGCCGTAAACGTTGTTGCCCATGTGCGTGTTGGCGAAGTAAATGTATTTCTTGCCGGTAGCCGGGTCGACGTAGGGGTGCACGTCAATCGGCACGAACACGTCGTGATAGCCGTACTTGCCGACGGTGCCGACGAACAAGTCCTCGTGACGGATAAACGCGTCGGAAATCGAAAGCGCGCGGTTATTCGGATTGTAGCCGTCGCTGCCCTCCTCGTTGACGTATTGACGGAAAGGTCCTCTCGGACTGTCGGAAACCGCGACGCCTATCGAATAGCCTTTGCCGCTTGTGCTGTAATGTATCTTCGCGGTGCGGATTTTGAGCGTAGCTTCGCGAGCGTAGTCGCCGATAGCGTTCTTTTTCTGTCCGTCGGTCATCTGCGCGTTGTTCTCGACCTGAGTCTTGCGCGAACCGTAATTGTTTATCTCGTTGAGGATATTGTTTTTCTGCTCCGCGGTATAGTCGCCAAACGCGCCGTCGCCCGAAAACTTTTCGATTTCGGCGTCCATCGCCGCTATCGCCTCGTCGGCGGAATAGGCTTTGACGATTTTCTCCGTCGCGTGGTATTCCTTTTCCTCCGCGCGGCTGTCGAAAAACCGCTCGTCGGTGCGCTCGTCGTCGATTGCCGAATAGAACAGGTAGTACTTACCCGTTTCCTCGTCGCGGATTACTTCGGGCGCCCACATGTTCCTGTGCGACCAGCTCGCGATTTCGGGCTCGAACACGGGACCTAAGTACTCCCACGTTTCCATGTCGCGGCTCCTGTAAGTCGAATAGCCGTGGCAGCCGAAGTCGCTGTCCGACGTCGGGTACATGAAGAACCAGCCGTAATCGGGGTCGGACTCGTCGTCGATATAGATTACGGTGGGGTCGGCGCAAGCCGCTTTCATGTCGTTGCGGTAGAACAAATCGTCGTTGTAAACGTCGTCCGCCGATTGGTCGTAGTACGGCAGCGCATACTGCTCAGCCGCGTCAACCTTTACCTTGTCGCCGCCGCAAGCCGCAGCCGTCAGCGCGAAGCTCGTCGCCAGCGCCGCCGTCAACGCGGTTTTTAACCATTTTCTCATACTTTTCCTCCATAGCCCCGATTGCTTCGGGCTCGATATACCGATTTTAGTATGTCCTTATTAGTATATTAGCATTTTTTGTATGCTTTATCAATGTATTTTTCCTTATAAATATTGACTTTTCCTACTATTCGATTACTATCCTCTACTCGCCCTAAAACCGCGCGAAAACGCTTGACAAGCGATACGAACGCGAATATACTGTGTATATAGAATATGCACAGTTGCCGCAGGCGCGGCGAGGGAGGCGTAAAGTGGATTTATTCGAGGCGAGAGGGCTTACCAAGCGATACGGAAACGCAGGCATCGAGGACGTTTCGTTTTCGCTGAGCCCGGGGATTATAACGGGGTTTATCGGCGCGAACGGAGCCGGCAAGACGACTACGATGAAGTGCGCGCTGAACGTCGTGCGCCCCGATTCGGGCGAGGTCACGGCGTTCGGGCTGGACATGAAAACGCACGAGGAGGAGATAAAGAGCCGCGTGGCGTTCGCTTCCGGCGGATTTGAATACTACCCTTATTCGCGCGTAGGCAAGGTGGCGAAAATGGTGAGCGAATTCTACCCCGTGTGGCGCGACGACGTTTACCGCGAGCTTATAAAAAAATTCGACCTCGACGAGAACAAGCGCGTGCGTGACCTTTCGGCAGGCATGAAGGTAAAGCTTTCGCTCTCGCTGGCGCTGTCGCACGACGCGGAGGTGCTGTTCCTCGACGAGCCGACGAGCGGACTAGACCCGCTGGCTCGCGACGAGCTCTTAGACGTGTTCCGTGCGATTGCATACGAGCGCGAAAAGAGCATACTTTTCTCGACGCACGTCACGTCCGACCTCGACAAGTGCGCCGACAAAATACTGATTATCCGCGAGGGCAGGATTATTTCGTTCGGCGGTCGCGACGAGCTGGTGGACGGGCATATAATCGTTCGCGGCGGCGCGGACGAGCTGACGGACGAGATAAAACGAGCCGCCGTGGGCTATAAGTCCAACTCGTACTCGTTCTCCGCGCTCGTCGGTCGCGGCGCAATCGATACCTCGCGTTTCGTCACCGAAAAGCCCGACCTCGAGGACGTAATGCTTTACTATTACCGCCGGGGCGGCAAAGGAGAAAACTCGCTATGACAGTCGAAAAACCGCAAAAAAAGCGTTCCGCGCTTTTCACTCTCGTCAAGAAAAATCTGTTCTTCACCACGCCGCCGGCGATGTGGCTGTTCGTGCTGATGTCGGCGCTGATTCTTATCCCGAACTACCCGATGATTGTGGCTCCCGGCTATATTTTCCTCGCGATATTCAACGTCTTTAACGTCGCAAGGGCGAACAAGGATTTAGAGTTTACCGTCAATCTCCCCGTCCGCCGCAAAGACGTGGTGACGGGCTCGGCGATTCTCGTCGTCGCGTTCGAAGCGGCTACTCTCGTTTCCTGCGGAGCGTTCGCCGCGATTGCCGATTTCGTTATTTCCCCGGGCGGCAACGTCGTGGGGCTCGACCCCAACCTCACGCTGTTCGGAGTGGCGGCGGCAGGCTACGGCGCGTTTAACCTCATTTTCCTGCCCGGATTTTATCGCACGGGCTACAAGTCGGGCTTGCCCACGCTGTTCGGCGTTCTCGGCTATCTCGCGCTGTACGGAATTGCCGAAACGCTTGTGCAGGTTATTCCCTCTCTCACCGCCGCGCTCGACGGACTGAACGCGGAATACCTGTGGGCGCGCGCAATCGCGCTCGCTGTCGGGCTCTTGCTCATGGGCGCGTTGACCGCAATCGGCGTGAAGCTCGGGCAAAAGAAGTTTGACAAAATCAGCCTTTAATAATATAATTATCGTCAGAGCGTGAAAGTGAGGACGAAAACCGCTTGAAACTCGTAATCTCCCCAAAAAGCGAAAGACCGATTTACGAGCAGGTCTACAATCAAATCGCTACAGGCATACTATCGGGCGAGCTCGCGCCCGATTCGACGCTGCCGTCCATTCGCGGCATAGCCGCCGAGCTCGGCATCAGCGTGATAACCGTCAAGAGCGCCTACGACGCGCTGGAAAAGGACGGCTATATTTATACGCGCGCCGGCAAGGGCTGCTTCGTTTCTCCCGAAACCCCCTCATCCCTGATGGACAGGCGGCTCGTCGAGGGCGAAAAAGCGCTGTCCGCCGCCGTCGACTACTGCCGCGCGCTGGGGCTTGGCGCAAACGAAATCGCGCGGCTCACGGACAAGCTGCTGAATAACCGACGCGCTCCGTAAAATTATTTATTATGAGGTAAAATTATGATGACCGTAACCGAATTTTTAGACAATTCCTACACCGCATTCCACGCGTGCGAGAACGCCGCGAAAATGCTGGACGAAGCCGGCTTTACGCGCGTTTCGCTCGGCGCGCCGCTCTCGCTTAAACCCGGGTCTAAACACTACGTCGTGAAAAACGACAGCGCGCTTGTGGCGTTCAGAGTGGGTAGCCTCGGCAGCTACGGCTTCAACGTGGTCGCCTCGCACACCGATTCGCCCTGCCTGCACGTCAAGGGCAACGCGCTCCTCTCCTGCCGCGAGGGCAAGCGGCTGAACGTCGAGGAGTACGGCGGACTTGTGATGTACAGCATGCTGGACATTCCGCTCAGAATCGCCGGGCGCGCGGTGTACGAAAACGGCGGCGAGCTGACCGCGAAAACCGTCGCGAGCGAAGCGCTGTTCAATATTCCCGGGCAGGCTATTCACCAGAACCGCGAGGTAAACGACAAATGCGGCTTTAACACGCAAACCGACATGCTTCCGCTGGTGGGCGACGCCGAGGACGTGTATTCTCTCGTGGGCGGCGGCAATATCGCGGACGCGGACTTATACGCCGTGCCTGCCGTCAAGGCTTACCGCTCGGGCGCAAAAGGCGAGCTGCTGGTTTCGCCGCGCATAGACAACCTGACGTCGGTGTACGCCTCCGTCCGCGCGATTATCGACTGCGACCCATCGGGCGTGGCGGTGTGCGCGTGCTTCGACAACGAGGAAATCGGCAGCATGACCCGTCAGGGCGCGCGCTCGTCGCTTCTCCTCTCGGTACTTCGCAAGCTCAACCGCGCTCTCGGCAAGACGGACGACGACTTTTTGTCTGCCGTGGACAACGGCATGCTGCTGTCCGCCGACAACGGTCACGCCGTGCACCCGGCTCACCCCGAAAAGAGCGACCCGGCGATTGCGCCCGTGATTGGCGGCGGCGTAGTCGTCAAGCACCACGTCAACTACGCCACCGACGGACTGAGCTCGGCGGCAATCAAAATCCTGGCAAAAACTCGCGGCGTGCGGATTCAGGAATACTACAACCGCTCGGACGCGCGCTGCGGCAGCACCCTGGGACCCATGGCGAGCGCGATAACGGGGCTCGGCGCATGCGACGTGGGGCTTGCGCAGCTGGCGATGCACTCGGCTCTCGAAACCGTGGGCTACGACGACATAGCCGAAATGCAAAAGCTGATGACCGCATTCTTCTCGGCAAGCTTTGTTAAAACCTCGGACGGCTTGAAAGTAGACTGACGCGCCGCAAAAAAACGGTGGCTCGGATTCCCGGAAAAACTAAAAAACAACGATAAAAAACCGTCCCTACGGCTCGAAACCACGGGGACGGTTTGCTTTTTTATTACGTTTTATTTACGTTTAGTCGCTTTTACCCGCGATACTCAGCCCGGGTTACCTGCAACCACTCAGCCCGGCAAATTCGTTCTGCCCACGAGGTAATCCACCGAGCAGCCGAACAAATCGGCGAGCTTCATCAGTATTTCGATTTTCGGCAGCCGCTTAAAGTCGTTCCACTTCGACACCGCGGACGTACCCATTCCGCACTCCTTGGCGACGCGGTAGGACGACACGCCTGTCATCGATTGCAGCGCGGCGATGCGACGGGCGAACTTTTCGGGCGAGCCGCTGCGGATTATGCTCTTGTTTTCGCTGCGCCCGAGCAGGTAATCCATCGGCACGTTCATATAGTCGGCAAGCTGAATGAGCGCGCGCGCCGACGGCATTTGCCGCTGATACAGCCAATTATTGACGGCGGTTTTATTGCAACCCGAAGCCTCGGCGAGCTTGTACGACTTCATGCCGTGCTCGTCGAGATATTTTTTTATGGCAACGCTTATGTAATACGACGTTTCCAAAAGCTTCTCTCCCGTCGGTAAATAATATCAATATAGTGATTATACTACAATCCGCGCGTTTAATCAACAAAAACGAGGGGCTTGCGAAAAATTATTTTTTATCGCCGTCCTAAACGAGAAAAACCGCATTTCGCCGATTTTTTTCGGGCGCGCTCCGCAATCCGCGCCCTACAGCACCACCGCGCATGCGAGCGCGAGCGAGCCTGCTCCTATGTGGCAGGCAACCGACAGCGGCAAGGGCGCTATTCCCACCGTAAAGCCCGGGAACGCCGCTTCGACCTCTTTTTTCCATTCTTCGGCTTCGGCAAGGTTTCCCGAGTACGCCACGTCGAGGCGCATCTCGCCCCTTTCGACTTCGCCGTGAAAACGCGATTCAAAGTCCTTTTTAATCGCCTTTATCATCACGGCGCGAGCGGCGGCTTTGCCGCGAACTTTGGAGTAGGCGTCCAGCTTGTCGCCCTGAATCTGCAATACGGGTTTTATATTGAGGAGCGTGCCCACCGCGGCTGCGAGCGGCGTTATTCTGCCGCCCTTTTTAAGGTAATAAAGCGTTTCCAGCGTGATATAAATAGACGAAACGGCGGCGGTTTCCTCCAGCCTTTTCTTTATTTCCGCCGCGGTCATGCCCTCGCCCTTCAGCTTCACCGCGTCGAACACCGAGCGGCGCATAGTCACGGAAATCCTATGGTTGTCGACGACTTCCACTCTGCCGCCGTACTCGCGCGCAAGCATTTTCGCGCTGTCGCACGAGCCGCTGAGTCCGCTCGACATCGGAATGTGCACCACTTCGTCGTGAGTTTTCAGCAGTTCGTCCCACATATCGGTGACTGTGGCAGGCGACGGCTGCGAGGTGCGTACCTCGCTCGCCCCGGGCAACAGCTCGAAAAACCGCTCCTGACTGAGGTCGACTCCCTCGAAGTATAGCTTTTTGTCGATATACACGGGCATGGGAAGCACCGTGACCCCGAGGTCGCGCGCCTCTTGCGCGGTCATTCCGCCGTTACTGTCCGTCAATATCGCCACTTTTTTCATAAGCTCTCCGTTTTTTCGTTGTGAATATTAATTCGATTTTACCACGATTGCGCGCAAAAATCAACAAAAACTTACTATAAAAACGCGAAATATTTTTACACCGTTTACTATAACCGTCGCTTGCGTTTCTTTTTGCCGAAAATCTCGTAAACAATCGGAATAATCGTTGACAACAGATTTTTCGTTTGCTATAATACCGTTACTCTCGCAAAAAAAAACGCGGAAGAAAAGTAATTTTACGGTCGCCGGAGGGCTTGTCGCCGCAGCGGCAAAGTCGGACAAGACGTCGAGTGCGCTCGATTAACGCTTTAATCGGGTCTTTTTTATTGTTTTTTTCGGAGAAACAACCATGAGAATAGGACTTAACGAACATTTTACATTAAAAAAACTGCTGCGATTCGTCCTGCCCACTGTGGTCACGATTATTTTCACGCAGATTTACAGCATTGTCGACGGCATTTTCGTCACTAATTTCGCGGGCAAAAATCAATTCGCCGCAATCAACCTGATTATGCCGCTGCTGATTATCATGGGCTCGCTGGGCTTTATGCTGGGCACGGGCGGCAGCGCGCTGGTTGCAAAGACCCTGGGCGAGGGCGACCCCGAACGCGCAAACGGCTTGTTTTCGATGATGGTTATCGTCATGGCGATTGTGGGCGTTATTCTCTCCTCTGTCGGCGAAATCTTTATCGTGCCCGTCGCGCGGTTATTGGGCGCGAGCGGCGAAACGCTGGGCTACTGCGTGCTCTACGGCAGGTTTATGCTCGCCACGCAGACTTTCTTTATCCTGCAAAACATTTTCCAGAGTTTCTTCGTAGTTGCCGAAAAGGCGCGGCTTGGGCTGATTGTCACCGCGATAGCCGGCGTGATGAACATAGTGCTGGACGCGCTGTTCGTCGCGGTCTTTAAGTTCGGGCTCGCCGGCGCCGCTGCCGCCACCTGCGTCAGCCAAATCTTCGGCGCGGCGTTCCCCATCGTGTATTTCCTCCGCAAAAACGACAGCCGCCTGAGGCTCGGAAAACCGCTGATGAGCATGCGCGCCCTACTGAAAGCATGCGCAAACGGCTCGTCGGAGTTTCTGTCCAACATCGCCGCCTCGATAATCACGCTGCTCTATAACTTCCGCCTCCTCAGCCTTGCCGGCGAAACGGGCGTGGCGGCTTACGGCGCGATTATGTACGTCGCGATGCTGCTGGGCGCGATACTTTTCGGCTATTCGATGGGCGTTTCTCCCGTCATAAGCTTTAACTACGGCGCGAAAAACGAGGACGAACTGAGGAACGTCTACCGTAAAAGCATGTGGATTATCCTTATTCTCGGCGTGGCGATGACCGTACTCGCCGAAGCGTGCGCCTCGCCGCTGTCGATGCTGTTCTCGGGCGGCGACGACGAGCTGTACTCGATGACTTTGCGCGGCTTCCGCCTGTACTCGATTTCCTTCCTCATGACGGGCTTCGGCATGTTCGGCTCGGCGTTCTTTACCGCGCTCAACAACGGGCTGATTTCGGCGATAATCTCTTTCTCGCGCACGCTCGTTTTCCAATCAATCGCCGTAATCGTGCTGCCCCTCTTCTTGGCGCTCGACGGCGTGTGGTGCGCGATAGTCTTTGCCGAAATCCCCTCGACTATTCTCTCGCTGGCCTTTATCTTCGCCTACCGTAAACGCTACGGCTACGGCAAGCCCTCCGCCCGCCCTGCCGCCGCGCCAAAGAGTTGAACCAAAAAGCTTTAATTCACGCAAAAAGGCTTCGCCCGAAAACAACGGACGAAGCCTTTTCTTCGATTTATTGCGGACTATTACGGTTAATTCGGCTTGCTCTCTCCGACCGCTACATGTTCAGCGTTTTGGCTTTGACCGTCTTGTCCTCTTTCTTTTTGTACAGCAACGTATACTCGCTGTCCGCCGCGCCGCCGGCAGTTTTCAGCGTGATTTTAATAAGCCCCGACTGCCATGCCCCCGGAAGCGTCACTCGTGCGGTCGCGCCGCGGCGCACGTCAAACGCCGCAACTTCGCCCGTCTGCCATTCGAGCAGTATTTGCTCCCTGCCGCCTGCCTGTACGCACGCGGTCACGACGTCGGAAACAGCCGCGTCGGAGTCGTTTATATACCACAACTCGAAGCTAAGCTCCTCGCCGCCGGTGTAGCAAAGTTTTTCGAATTTCGCGCTCGCCATCACCGCTCTCAGCGAGTCGCGGACGGCGTAGTACGCCGGCTTTTTGACGAGCGGATAGCTCATAATCGAGTTGTTTGCGGCGGTCGTCCAGGGCTCGTTGAAGCACCAATTCACCGCCATCGAGCAGTGCTTCCACTGCCGCCGCGCCTCCTCGAACGCCGCCTTGTAGCCGATTGACTGCAACAGCTGCGAGCGTTCGGTAAGCTCGCTTAGCGACTTGCTCTCGCCGAAATAATCGTCGATTACGTCTATGCAAGCCCACGAGTTTTCCTGCCACACGCCGAACGCGTGGTGATAAGCCCAGCTGTCTGTGGGGCGAACGGGGAAAAGCTCGGACTCGGGAATAATCTTTTTCAGCTCGTTCTCGGCGGCGAGCGACGGCACGCCGAACTCGGAATATGCGGTAAGGCGCGCGGCGCCGAACACCTTAAAAATCTCCCTGCCCTCGGGCTCGCGGAACGAATAGCCGCCGTGCCCCATGCCCGGCATGGGAGAAGTGGGAATAAACGGACGGCGCGCGTCGAGCTCGTAGCACAGCTTGTTCAGCAGCCTGAGCGCGAGCGATTGGTCGTTCATGCCCGACCAGGTGTTAAACAGCTCGTTGCCGCCGCACCAAAAGGCAAGGCACACGTGCGAGCGGAGCTTTTTTATCACCGAACTCGCTTCTCTTTCCAAAACGGCGAGGTAACCGTCCTTGTCGGGGTAGTCGTTGCAGGCGAGCATAAATTCCTGCCACACGAGTATGCCCTCGCGGTCGCAGGCGTCGTAAAACGCCGGTTTCATCAGTCCCGAGCCGCCCCACACGCGCAGAACGTTCATGTTCGCCTCGCGCGCGGCGACGGCGTATTCGGCGCTCATTTCGTCGGAAACAACCCCCGGGAAAATATCTGGGCTGACGAGGTTTGAGCCCTTTGCGAAAATCCGTCTGCCGTTCAGCTCGACGGTGATTGCCGACGAGTACGGCCCCTTGGGAAAATCCCTCTCCTCGCCCAAATCGCCCTCGTTCCGCACAAGCCGCAGGGTCTTGAAGCCGATTTTGCCGCTCCTCTCGCAGTCGGAAGTCCTTGCCGTCCACGAGTACAGCGCAGGCTCGCCGTGACCGTTGCACCACCACAGCCGCACGTTTTCCACGGTAAACTCGCGCCCGTCGCCGCTGTACACGACCTTGCCGTCGGGGTCACGGAGCGTGACCTCCGCTTGCTCCGCGGCTTCGATTTCAAACCTGACGGAAGCGGTTTTTCTCGCCTCGTTCAGCGTGTAAAACGGCTCGCACGCGCTTATGTAGCCCTTGCCGCGCGTTTCGACGTAAGCCGGCAGCCACAGCCCCGACACGAGCAGACGCGGATTCCAATCCCAGCCGTAGCAGAACGGCGGCTTGCACGACTCGCGCGCTTCGTCGCGAGTGCCCTTCGCTCCGCCCTCGGCTTTCGGGTGCGCGTGAATAATCGTCTCCAATTCGTCACCGGGCGCGGCTTTTTCGGTAATATCGACGGCGACGGGCGTATACATGCCCTCGCCCGAGCACAGCGTTTCGCCGTTAAGCCTTATCTCGTAGGCGTAGTCAATACCCTCGGCGACGAAGAAAACCCTCTCGCCGCGCTTAGCCGAAAACTCGAGCGCGGTCTTGTAGCTCCACTCCGCGTCCTCGGTCTTTTCCAGCTCGCGCAGCGTGCAGCCGCGCTGTAAATCCTCGAGCCCTATAAACTCGGCGTAGTCTCGCTGGACGTTGCCCGGCACGGTCGCGGCAAAATACTTGCCTGCGTTTTCGCCCTCGGAAATCGCGGCTTTCCACTTTTGCTCGAATCTCATTGTATCTCCTTTTTATCTCGCTTTTGTACGCGCGACGGCTTCTTCCCAGCCTATCAGCAGCTCTCTGCGCTTTTGCTCGGGCATCGACGGGCGGAACACGGTAAAGTCGGACGCGCCGTCTATTTCCTCGCGGCTTTTCCAAAATCCCGAGGCAAGCCCGGCAAGGTACGCCGCGCCGAGCGCCGTGGTTTCTATCGTTTGCGGACGGCGAACGGTGCACGCCGAAATATCCGCCTGAAACTGCATCAGAAAGTCGTTTGCGCTCGCTCCGCCGTCGACGTTAATCGCGTTCACTTCGGTTTTGAGGTCGCGCTTCATCGCGTGCAGCACGTCGAAAACCTGATAGGCTATGCCCTCGAGCGCGGCTCTCACTATGTGTTCGCGCCCGGTGCCGCGCGTAATGCCGGTAATCAGTCCTCTCGCGCTCGCGTCCCAATGCGGCGCGCCCAAGCCCACGAACGCCGGCACGAAGTAAACGCCGCCGCTGTCGGGCACAGAACGGGCAAGCGCTTCCGTTTCGGCGGCGGACGAAACGATTTTCAGTCCGTCGCGCAGCCACTGAACGGCGGCTCCGCCCACAAACACGCTGCCCTCGAGCACATAGTCGGGCGTTTCGCCGTCAAGACACGCCGACAGCGTGGTTACCAGCCCTCGCGTGGACGAAACGGCTTCGTCACCCGTATTCATCAGTAAAAAACAGCCCGTGCCGTAGGTATTCTTGACGTCGCCCTTTTTCCAGCACCTCTGTCCGAAAAGCGCGCTCTGCTGGTCGCCGGCAATGCCGAAAATCTTTATCGCGCCTCCGAACAGCCCCGGCTCGGTTTCGCCGAAGAAGCGCCCCGACGGGTACGCCTCGGGCAGCATGCTCTCGGGCACGCGAAACAGCTCGCACAGCTCGTCGTCCCATTTCTTTTCGTGGATATTGAACAGCATCGTGCGCGAAGCGTTGGTATAGTCGGTGGCGTGCGCTTTGCCGCCCGTGAGCTTCCACAAAAGATAGGAATCCACCGTGCCTGCCGCAAGCTCGCCGTTTTCGGCGCGCGCCCTCGCGCCCGGCACCGAGTCGAGAATCCATTTCAGCTTGGAAGCGGAAAAGTAGGCGTCGCACGTCAAGCCCGTTTTCGCGTAGATAAACGGCTCGCGGTCGCTCTCTTTGAGCTTGTCGGTAAAACTCGCGGTGCGGCGGCACTGCCACACGATGGCGTTGTACACCGGCTCGCCCGTAGCCTTGTCCCACACGATAATCGTTTCGCGCTGATTGGTTATGCCCATTGCGGCGACGTCGCCGGCGGCGGTTCCCGTCTTTTCCATAACGCCGCGAATGACGCTCACCGCGCTCTCGTAGATTTCGCGCGGCTCGTGCTCCACCCAACCGGCGAGCGGATAGTGCTGCTTTAATTCCTTCTGCTCGGTCGCGACGATTTTACCGCAGCCGTCGAACAGTATTGCCCGAGTGCTGGTCGTGCCCTGGTCGAGCGACAGAATGTATTTGCTCATAATTTCACACCCCCGTAGAGGATTTTCCGTTTCTTGCGGCATATCTCGGCTTTCGGTTAAGCGAGCGCCCGATACTACCGCGTCGACACCGAAAATTATAGTCGACGCCGCGCTTTTTGTCAAGCGCGGCGCCATAGCGTAAAATTATACTTGTACTTTTACTTCAAGAAAATTAAACTAAATTGCCGGAAACCGTCTGTTTGCGCAACGCTTTTCGGAGACCCCGGGGCTGACTCCCTCACGGCTTCTGAACTGCCTTATAAAATACGCGGTATCGGTATAGCCGCAGTCGTAGCCAGCGTCCGTCACGCTCTCGTCCGTTTCGACGAGCATTTTCTTTGCCTTGTACAGCCTGCAAGCAAAATGAACCGCATGAGAGAAACGTTGGTCTGCCACTTGAATATGTGACTGAGGTAGTAGCGGCTCAGCCCGAAGTAGTCCGCAATCCGCTCCGGCGTAAGTTCCTCGGCGCAATGATTTTTTATAGCCGCGCGGCGTTCGGCCGCGCTTCTGCTTCCCGATTATATCATACCCGTTGCACTTTCCGATATAACAATCTTGCCACAAAGCCGTTCCCCCCCTCAAAAAAAGCGCCCGATTGAATTCTCTCTCGGACGCTTTCTCTTTTCTTTGATAATATTCCGTATTCGCCTCAGGTTACTTCGTGCCGAACAGGCGGTCGCCTGCGTCGCCCAGCCCCGGGAGAATATAGCCGTTCTCGTTGAGGCAGCGGTCGAGCGTGGAAACGTAGATGTTTACGTCGGGGTGAGCCTCGGCAACCTTGCTTACTCCCTCGGGCGCGCCGATAATCGCCATGAACTTGATGTTCTTGCAGCCGCGCTTTTTAAGGAGCGCAATCGCGTCGCACGCGCTGCCGCCGGTGGCGAGCATCGGGTCACACAAAAGCACCAACTTGTCCTCGATACCCTCGGGCAGCTTGCAGTAGTATTCCTGCGGCTCGAGCGTGCTCTCGTCGCGGTACATACCGATGTGCCCCACTCTCGCGGAGGGGAACAGCACATGAATGCCGTTGACCATGCCGAGCCCTGCCCTCAAGATAGGCACGATTGCAATCGAATTGTCCTTAATCACCTGCTGCTTGCAGGTTTCGAGCGGCGTTTTCACCTCTTTTTCAACGGTGGGCACTCCCTCTTTAAGGCTCTCGTAGGTCATCAGCGTGGTGATTTCCTCGATAAGCTCGCGAAATTCCTTCATGCTGGTTTTCTCGTCCCTGAGAATGGCAATCTTGTGACGAATCAACGGATGGTCGAAAATCACTACGTTCTTGTAATCCTTCATTTTGCGTATCTCCTTTTTCCTGTGTTTTTATGTTTTTGCTCGCACGCGCCTTGCTTTTTTCGGGCGAATATGCTACAATAGCCACCAGGGAGGTTGCTATGCAAAAAATTCTCGTAAGCGCGTGTCTTTACGGCAACAAGTGCCGCTACAAGGGCGACGACTGCTTTAACGCCAAGGTCGCCGAGCTCGGTAAACACCATATAATTATTCCCGTCTGCGCGGAACAGCTGGGCGGCTTGCCCACTCCGCGCCACCCTGCCGAGCGCGTGGGCGACAAAGTGATTTCCGACGTCGGCACGGACGTGACGAGCGAGTACTCGCTGGGCGCGGACCTCGCGGTCGCCGTCGCCAAAGCCAATGCCGTCGATTACTGCATCATGAAAGCGAACAGTCCGTCCTGCGGAAAAGGCGTAATCTACGACGGAACGTTTACCGGCGGCAAAACCTGCGGCAACGGACTTACAACCGAGCGGCTTCTCGCCGCCGGATTCAAGGTGTACACCGAGGACGAGCTCTGAGCTCGTTCTTTTTTTATGCCGTTATAATTATTTCGTGCCGAAAATGCGGTCGCCGGCGTCGCCGAACGCGGTGACGATATAGCCGTGCTCGTTGAGCGGCGCGTCGGCGTAGTGCGCGACGTAAATCTGCACGTCGGGGTGAGCGGTAGCCACTCTCTTCACACCCTCGGGCGCGGCGATGAGCGACAACAGCTTGATTTTCTTGAAGCCGCGTTCCTTGATGAAGTTGATTGCCGCCGCCGCAGAGCCGCCGGTAGCGAGCGCCGGGTCGACGACGATGCAGGTGCCGTCCACGCAGTCCTTAGGCAGTTTGCAGTAGTACTCGTGCGGCTGCAGCGTTTTCTCGTCGCGGTAAAGTCCGATATGCCCTATTCTCGCGTTGGGGAACAGCGCCGTAAGTCCGTCCACCATGCCCAGCCCTGCCCTTAAGATAGGCACAATCGCGATGGGCTCGTCCACGACGGGCGACTCGAATTTCGACAGCGGAGCCTGAATGGTCACCATTTTCGTGGGCAGGTCGCGAAACGCCTCATAGCCCATGAGCATCGCTATTTCGGAAACGATTTCGCGGAATTCCTTGGTGCTGGTGGTCACGTCGCAAAGGTGCGTTATCTTGTGCGCGACGAGCGGATGGTTAAGGACGGTTACGTTCTTCATATAATCCTGCATTTTTCTGTACCTCTCTTGTTCTTCATAGAATTATACCACTTTTCCGCGGCGATTTCAACCGTTACGGGGCAAGCGGCGAAAATATTTTTACACCCCGAAGAAAGTCGCTCTCCGGGGTGTAAAGTTATTTGCTTTTACTTATTATTCGGAAGCCTTTTCTTCGTTTTCCGCGGTTTGTTCGCAGGCAGGTTTATTCTCGCCCTCGAAGCCGAAGTCGGGCAGGTTCTCCTGGATTGCGCCGTTCTCTACCTTGACGTCCTTGTCCTTGCCGCTGTGGGTAAGCATGTTGATTAAGATACCCACCACCATTGCGAGCGCGAGCGAGGTCACCTGAATGAGCGGGTTGCCGGTGAGCGAGTTGACGCCGAAGTTGAGCGTTACTCCGCCGATACCGATGACGAGGATTGCCGCGACGGGATAGAGGTTACGGTTGTCGGAGAGGTCGACGTCTTTAAGCATTTGCAAGCCGCTGACCGAGATGAAGCCGTACATTGCGATGCACGCGCCGCCCATTACGCACTTGGGCAGCATATTGATTATCGCGACGAAGGGCGAGATGAAGGACACTACCATGCACATGATGCCGGTGGTCAGTATGGTGAAGGTCGAAGCGTCTTTAGAGAGCGCCACGCAGCTGATGGACTCGCCGTAGGTCGTGTTCGCTGCGCCGCCGAAGAACGCGCCCACCATCGAGCCTACGCCGTCGCCGAGGAGCGTGTTGTGAAGACCGGGGGTCTCGAGAAGGTCTCTGCCCACGATATTGGACAGGTTCTCGTGGTCGGAGATGTGCTGAGCGAGCTCTACCACCGCGATGGGGATAAAGAGCACCGCGAGGTTACCGATTGCCGCGCCGTCGAGCACGAAGTCGCGGACGATTGTCGCGCCGCTCTCCGACGTGTAGGTCAGTCCGCTCTTGGTGATTGCTTCGAGGAAAGTGAATTTGGGGTAATCGAGTATGCTTCTGAAAGTGAACGGGCTGAAGCAGTTGACAATCGGGGCGAAGTCCACTATTCTCATGCTCTTGCAGAATTCGCTGTCGTTTATGTAGCCGAAGCCGGTGATTACGAGCGCGAGCGCAAGACCTGCGCCGATACCGACGATGAAGGGAATGAGCTTGACGCCCTTGCCGCCCTTGACAGAGGCTACCACGATAGCCGCGAAGGTGAACAGACCGACGAACACATACCAGAGGCTGTATTTTCCGCCGCCGTTGCTCATCATCCAGCTGCCTGCGGTGCCGGAGAGCGAAAGTCCGATGATTGCGAGGATAGGTCCGATTATGACGTGCGGCAGGAGCTTTTTAATCCAGCCCGAGCCGACGAGCTTTATTATAACGGCAATGATTACATACACAAGTCCGGCGAACGCCACGCCGATAATCAATCCCCAATAACCGAAGTTGCTGGTTGCGGCTGCACACAGCGCGCCGAGGAAGGTGAAGGACGAGCCGAGAAACACAGGGCTCTTAAAGCGTGTGAACAGCAGGTACACTATCGTGCCCAGACCTGCGCCGAAGAACGCCGCAGCCGGGTCGCAGGTAAGGTACGCGACGTACTTGACGCCCTCGTGCTCGTACTGAATCGGCGTGCCGCTGATGAGAATCGGGACGAGCAGCGTCGCCGCCATAATCGCAATCATTTGCTGGAAGGCGAAGACGAGGTTCTTGCCGAACGGCGGTCTTTGATGTACGTCGTACACTAGGTTGTTTGCCATTTGTTTATACCTCCGAAAAGTAAATTACCCAAAAAAAAGAAGCCTCCGAAACGGAAACTTCTAACAGGCGATATTGAAAAGACAAATCGGAAAAGGAAACAAAACGGCGACGGCTTCGTAATACTTGAGTTTCAACTTGGAATTGACCGTCGAGGTTCTCATTTCGCTCGCTCCTTTTGTGCTTAACTTTTCGTATTGTATCATAAGCGCAAAAATAATGCAAACGTTTTGAGGCATTTTTTAAAAAAAAATTTTCGGGCATAAAAATCCGCCCGTCTGTCGATAATTCATCTCGTAATCCGCGGCTCGTCCGCAAAAAATACGGAGGTATTATATAGATAATGGCAACAATGAATCCCTTTGAGATACGCCCCGAAAAGCCCGACTCGCTTTTCCTCGCGCGCAAGGACGTGATACGAGCGCCCTACAACGCCATGGAAGTCGAGCCATACACGCGCGTGAGGACAATCCTCGCAGACGGCGCCGAGTTCGAGGCGGTAAGGTTCTCCCACGCCTTTGCACGCCACTGCATAGACAACGATTTGCGCCGCGAGCTCGCGCTTACGCGCCGCGTCGAACAGCAGCAGCAAAAGGCTATCGCTTCGCTTAAGCCCATGGACGAAACGGTGCTGATGCACACGATAGGCTACGAGCAGCTTGCAGTCGACCTCACGGCGATTATGGCGAGAAACGAGCCCGACGAGTATGTGCGCGCGTCGCTGGACTTTGCGCTCACCGAGGACTTTGACCACCTCTACCGCTATGCCGACCTTCTGGACGTAGAGCAGAACGTCAGCGCGGAAACGCTTACCGGCGGACTGACGGAAATCATGCCCGGCAGACCTACCATTTCCGAGCACCGCTACCCGTTCGACGATATTGCGCGCGCCGTTCCCTCCTCGCTCGCCGCGCCCGAAACCCGACTGCACACCGCGATTATCACCGCCGCCGAACAGCAGACGATGAATTACTATATGAACGTGGGAGCCGGCTACGAGTCGGAAGCCGGCAGGCGGCTTTACTCGGAAATCGCGATGATTGAGGAACAGCACGTCAGCCGCTACGAGTCGCTTATGGATTCGTCGGCGACCTGGCTTGAAATGCTGCTCTGCCACGAGTACACCGAATGTTATCTTTACTTCTCGCTGTACGAGGACGAAACCGACGAGCGCGTAAAGGCGCTGTGGGACAGACATCTCACCGACGAAATCTCGCACCTTCACAAGGCTGTCGAGCTATTGAAAAAATACGAGAAAAAGGATTGGCAAAAAGTCATTCCCGTCGGCAAATTCCCTAAGCCCATCGCGTTTACGGGTTGCTCCGCGCCCAACAAGGAATATATCCGCGGCGTTCTCAAAAATACCGAAAACACCGCCGCAATCCTCGAGGACTTTACGACGATTTCCGCGCTTCCCGAGGACTATGAGTTCTTCCGCTATAACGAGCGCGTCAACGGCTCGACCGCTTCCGTCGCCAGCCACCGCGTAATAAGCGACTATATCGCCGAGTTCGGCGAGGACTACCGCGTGGAGGACGCTCCGCACCCCGTCAAGCGGCTGAGAAACCGCACTCGCGACAATACTACCGTGGGCAGAAAGGAATAATCCGAACAAGCCGCGCCCCGAAAAAACAGAAAACAGCCGTTTCCTACAAAAAGAAACGACTGTTTTTTTGCGTGTGAAATCTGCTCCCCTGCACTATGCCGCAGGCGAAAACGTCAGTCCTCAGACACTCTCATGTCCTTCATGACGGCGATAGCGTCGTCAATGAGAGAGATGAGCTCGTCAACCTTGTCCTTGGACATTTTGTTGCAGAATTCGTTGACGAACGCGCCCATGTTATCGAGCTTCTTGTCGATATATTCGACGCCTGCCTTGGTAATGCGCACGTCGACCTTTCTGCGGTCGCCCTCGACCTGTCCCAGCGTGACCATGCCTTTTTCGCTGAGGCTGTTGATAATCGCGGTAATTCTGCCCTTGGTCACGCCCAGCTCGTCGCTGAGATAAGACGGGGTAACGGTCTTTTTGCCGCTGTTTTTCAGCAAAACCAGAAACGCGGTTTCGCCCTTTAAGTATTCGGTAAGGTCACCGGTAGCCGGTAATCTCATCAAGTCTTTCACTTTTTCACAAAGATTCTTTACAGAAGCTTCCATCGATGTAATCTCCTTTGTTGCGTTCGGGCGGCGATTTTCGCCACCTGTTTTTGAAAACCATTAAAAATAGTTTCCTTTACTGTGATATAATATAGCAGGTAATTGTAGGTTTGTCAATTCAAAACACCGTAAAATTTAAATTTCACCCATTTTTCAACCGCGCCGTCGGCAAGACTTAGTTCCGCCTCTTCGGCAATCACGGCTTTTCCACGCGAAGCTTCACGCCGCCGCTCGCCCAAGCCTCCGTTTTGCCGCCGCGCACCGACACGGACACGCTGCCGCCCAGCACGGGAAACACGCCCTGCACGTCGCCGAGTCCCGGGCACGACTTTATCGTGACGGTATCGTCGGCGAGCGATTCCGGCACGCGAATCCCCGTAACGCGCGAGAACAGATAGTCGATTACGCCTGCCGACCAGCCGTGGCACAGCGAGTGGCGATAGCCCTTGTAGCAGTGCGCGCCGAAATCGCGGTGGACGTCCTTTTCGCCTGCCCTCGCAAGCCTCGTAATCGGCGCGGCGTCCTTCATTGCGTCGTAGTCAAAGTCCTCGAAAAACGTTGTCGCGCCCTTATCGAGCATCGCGCCGTAGTAGTCGCGGCACATGTCGAGCGCGGCACGGGGCGATGCAAAGTCGTGCGCGGCTTCGAGAATCGCCCAGCTCGTGAACGTACTCATTCCGCTCGCGCCGCCCTTTGTCAGCAATCTCGGGTCGGCTTTCAGTCCTGCCAGCAGCGACAATGCCGCGGCTTGTTTCTTTATCGTCGGCTGCCCGTCGACTTTTTCGAGCTTGGCTTTTATCGAACGCGCGTGGGCGGTGTTTTTTCCGAAAGCGGTCAGTAGCTCCGCCGCGCGGACGGCTGCGATGACGGCGATTGCGCGCACGCCGTACTCCTCGTCGGCGCTCCCTGCGCTCTGCCAATCGAGGAACAGCCCCGGAGTGGTTATTCTGCCCTCCTCCGTCACAAAGCCGTCGTAAAGCTCGGTAAGCCCCTCCAGGTAATCGATATTACGCGCAAGCGTTGCTTCATCGCGAGTGCGGAGAAAATACTCGTACAGCGAAATAATCCACCACAGCGAATACGACGGCATGGTGTTCATCCACTCGGGCAGCGGCGTGGTTTCGCGCGCGAAGTCGACGCACCGCGCGAGGTAGCCCGTTTCGCGGTACAACCCCATGCCTGCCAGAAACTCCGGGTACATGTCGCCTATCCACACGAGGCGGTCGCGCTTTATTCCGTCCCACAGCATGCCGCCGCGCATGCACAGCGTTACGGTGTCGGCGGCGACGTCGAAAATCCGCGTAAGCCGCTCGTCCGCATGTCTGAAGCTGCCCACGCGCTCGTACCCCACTCTTTTCGATACCGCGACGACGGCTTTCAACGTCACGTCCTTTTCTACCGCGTCTATTCTCAGATACCGAAAACCCGAGTCGAAGTACGTCTGGTCGGAAAGGTCGGGCACAAAAAACTCGCCGTCGCGCAGCGCGTGGTCGTTGGTCGAACCGTGCTCGCCGAGCTCCGAATAAGCCTCGCTCATGCTCTCGCCCAGCCGTAGCCTAAGTTTCGCGCCGCAGCTTTTGGCGAGAATACGCACGCCGCCGCCCGTTTCCCTGCCGAAGTCCAGCACGACGAAACCGCCCTTTCTTATCGTCGCGAGCCGCGGCTCGACGAGCGTAATCTGAAGCTCGGTTTCGCGAGTAAGCGCCCCGGCGTTCTCCGCGTTTTCGGCGTGCGCCACCGCAACGGGAAAGACGTATTCGGTTATAATGTCCTTTTCAATCATTGATTTTACCACCGCTTTTTAAAACTACCGCCGCGAATACTTTTGGTTTCGGATACTCGCGGCGATTATTCGTTGCTTTGCGCCGATTAAAGCGTTACTTTTTGTCGATTTCCGCGTCGTCGCGGCAAGCGTTCGCTTTCAGAAGCTCGCGGATGTCGCGTAAGATATCCTCCTGCGTTTCGGGCGCGGGAGCGTTGGCTGCGGCTTCGGCTTCCTCGGCTGCTTTTTCGGCGGCAAGGCGGTCGCGCTCGACGGCGGCGGCTTTAATCTGCTTCTTGTTCATGCCGGACAAGCGCATCTCATAGTACTCGTCGCGACTGTAACCGCAGTACTTCGCCTTTACCGATTCCTCGGCGACTCCCCTCGCGACGTTGATTGCCTTGACGATTGCGAACAGAATGAACGCGATAATGAAGAAATTGAGAACAGCGGTAATGAACGCGCCCCAATCGATGTAAATCGATTTCGTCATGTCAATTGCGCCCGTATCGTCCCTGACGACTTTAAGCATCGTCACGGCTTGCTCCAGCCCTCCGTCCGCGCCCGACAGCGCCCAATTGACGAGCGGCTTGAAAATCTGGTTGGTGAGCGCGGTGACGATAGCCGTAAACGCGCCGCCTACGATAACGCCGACAGCCATATCGATGACGTTGCCGCGCGTTATGAACGCCTTGAATTCCTTGAAAAACTTTCTCATGTGTTCTCCTTTCCGCGCGGACGGTCTACTCTCGTTTTTTTCGCTTTTCCGCGCGATCCTGCCGACTTTTTCGGTCGGTCTACTTTATATTTTATTGCTTTTTTCGCGATAAATCAAGCGTTTTAGGTAGGCTTTCGCGACTTTGACGGTCGGGTTTTGCGCGCTTTTATGAAAAATATGACGGAAAAGTCCACTTTTTTGCGGCTATTCGGGTTGAAAAACGAACCCTAGGCGCTTATACTGAGAGAAAAACGCGCGGAAGCGGCGGCGATAACGCCCCACGGACTTTCGGCGGAAAAAGGAGAAAATCGTGGACAGGAAAGTTCTGGAATTTTACACGCCCGAAATCGACGCGGCTGTAGAGCGCGGCATCGAGCAAAACCGCAAAGGGCGGTTTAAGGCTGTCGTTCGCGACGAAAACGGCAATCCCGTCAAAAACGCCGCGCTGAGGTTAAAGCAAAAGACGCACGAATTCCGCTTCGGCGCGAATATTTTTATGCTGGACGAGCTTCCGACGGACGAAAAGAACGCTATATATAAGGAAAAGTTTGCCGCGCTGTTCAATCTCGCCACGCTGCCCTTCTATTGGGACGCGCTGGAGCCCACGCCCGGGCACACGCGCTACGCCGCGGATTCCGAGAAAATCTACCGCCGCCCTGCTCCCGACCGCTGCCTGGCGTTCTGCGAAGCTCACGGCATCGAGCCGCGCGAGCACGCGCTGTGCTATGACCACTTCTTCCCGACGTGGCTGTCCGGCAAGTCTGACTTCGAGGTCAAACGCGCGCTTACTCGCCGCATGCGCGAAATTTCCGAGCGTTACGCCGACAAGATTCCCACCATCGAGGTGACGAACGAGAGCTATTGGGAAAAGAGCGTGACCGATTTTTACCGCTCGCCCGAGTTCGTCGAGTGGTGCTTTAAGACCGCCGAAAAATACTTCCCCGAAAACAAGCTGTGCATAAACGAGTGGAGCGAAATGTGGGAGGGCGAAGGACGGTGCGTAGACCGTTACTTCATGCAGGTTGAGAACGCGCTTCTGAAGGGCGCGAGAATCGACGCCGTGGGCATGCAGTTCCACATGTTCTACAGCGAGGAGGAGTACTACCGAAAAACTCGCCGTCAATACGACCCCGAACGGCAGCTGCGCGTTCTCGATAACTTCGCGCGACTCGGTAAGCCCATTCAGATTACCGAAATCACCGTGCCGGCGTTTACCGACAACGCCGCCGACGAGCAGCTTCAGGCGGACACAATCGAAAAGCTGTACAAGCTGTGGTTCTCGCACCCTGCCGTCGAACAGATAGTCTATTGGAACCTCGCCGACGGCTATGCGGCGTTCACCACACCCGGCAACATGACCGAAGGCGAAAACTACTACCGCGGCGGACTGCTCCGCTACGGCCTCAGCGAAAAGCCGGCGTACAAGACGCTCGACCGCCTCATCAACCGCGAGTGGCGCACCGATACCACGGTCACTACCGACGAAAACGGCTGCGCGACGCTGTGCGGCTTTTACGGCGATTACGAGCTGACAAACGGCAATAAGACCGTTTCGCTCTCGCTCGTCAAAAACGCCTGCCGCACCATCGACGTTAAATTCCGAGCAAAACCGACCGAAAACAACGCAGTTACCGACAAAAAGTAACGCATTCGACAAAAAAGTAACGAAAAAAACAGCCTCGGGACAATCGTGCCCCGGGGCTGTTTCCTTCATTTTATAGTGCGGCTTTTTACGCCTGCCGCGCGTTTAGTTCAGCTTCATTTTGCCGTCGTCGTCGAGCAGCAGCGTGAACAAGCCGCCCTGCACGGTGCGGTTCTGGAAGCCGCGGATAAGACCGCTGTCGGTGAAGTACCAATCGGTGAAGGGCACGCGCGAAGCGGACTTGCGCAAAAACTCGGCGACGGGCGCGACGATTTTCTTGCGCTTTTCGGTGTTTTTCGTAAGAGTTGCCGACCACAGAATCCAATCGGACTTGGTGTAGGCGGAGCGGCTGTCGAGCGGAATACCGAATTCGTTGGCGTTGGCGATATAGTAGTCGGTTTCGGTTTCGCGCGTTTCTTCGTCGAACAGACCGGTGCCGAACATCACGTCGAACGCCATGTTGTATTTGAGGCTGAAAGTGTTTTCGTCGCCGTCGAACACGAGCGGAGTCTGTTTGCCGGCGGTCACGCACATTTTCTTCCACTCCTTGGCGTAGTCCTCGGCGATTTTCTTGTACTCGGCGGCAACGTCGCGTTTTCCGAGCGCTTCGGCGATAATCGCATACGAGCGGATACCCACGATAGCCTTGACGGAGAGGTTAATGTTCTTGTCGAGGTGACCGGCGAAGTCGTCGGTGCACAGCTGGTCGCCGGGCATCAAGCCGTACTTGACGAGGTACTTGACCCAGGTGGTGAGCGTGTCGAAGTTCTTGCTCATGAGCGCGGCGTCCTTGTCGGCGAGGTAGGTGGCTGCCGTCATGACGAGCATGTTACCGCACTCCTCGACGGGCATCTGGTACTTCATAAGGTACATGTCCGAAATCGCCGGGAAGCCGTAGACGGGCGGATAGTTGTAGGCAACGTCGAGCTGATTTCCCACTCTGTGGTTGGTGAAGTCGACGACGTACTTGCTGCGCTCCTCGCGCCTGCCGTTAAGCCCGTAGATTTGTCCGCAGCAGTACGGATAGGTGCCTGCGTCGTGCGGAGCAAAGTCGTAGTTCCACACGGGCATATCGTTGAACTTGTAAATCGGGCGCATCATGCCCTTGACGAGCTCGGGGTTGTATATGAGGTACAGCGGAATGGACGGATAGCTTACGTCCACGGTGGCGATGCAGCCGTTGGAGTGGTTTTCCTTGGACAGGAACAGCACGTTGCCCTCCTTGTCCTTGACGAGCTTGTGCGCGCCCACCGACTGACGGAGCCCTGCGTACAGTACGAGCAGGTAATCCTCGCCGTACTTTTCGGCACGCTTTTTAAGGTCGCCGTCGAACGCGTCGAGCTTCTTCATTATCGAGTCGTATTCGCTATAAGAATACGCGATTGCGTCGTAAATCGTCTTGCCTTCCTCGAACCAATAGCCCTTGAGCCAATCGCCGAAGTAGGAAATCGACACGGTGTCGTCGAACGCGTAGGCGAACTTGCCGCTCACGGCTTTATTCACGTTCTCGTACTCGCCGAACGCCGCGATATACTTGTCGCTGCCCTCCCGGCAGACGAACTCGGGCTTGCCGGTGAGCAGGAAGGACGTCAGTCCCTCGCTCGACATCATAAACGCTTCGTCGCCGGTCAGGTACCAATATCCCCACTCTGCCGCGCTCGAATCATAAGCCTGCGACATTACAAGCTGTTTTTTGAGTCCGAACCAGGCGCACTCGCCTTCGGGGAGCTCGATTACGCCGCCTCTGACGGGCATCGGCACGCGGTCGTAGCAGGCTTCCTCGTGCACGAACAAACCCACGGACACATTGCCGAGCTTATGCTTGGGCTTCACCTCGTAGTCCATATAGCACACGGGGCAGGACAAAAGCGTAAGGTCGTTCGGCGGCAGCGGCGAGGTAAAGCGCACGGTCAAATCGAACGCGTCCGAGGTAAACTCGTACTCGGTCGAAAACGCCGTCAGCGTAACCTTTTTCTGCTTCAGCTTCTCCGCGCCGGGGATAAGCCCCATAAACGCGTAAGCCTTGCCGTCGGCGTAAACCGCGCCCAGCGTTCTCCTGCGCGCGCCCGTCCAGAATATAGTGTCGCCGCCGTTGAGCTCGTCGGACGGTGACCACACCGAGAAGAACGGGTCCTTTACAAAGAGCGGATAGGCAGGGAGCAGTCTTTTGACGTCCGCGCCGGTTTCGATTCTTTTCATTGATTTTTCCTCCGAAAAATTATCGTCGGTCACGCCGCCGCAGCCGCTAATCCGCAGAGGCTTTGCTCCGTCGTCCGCTCCGTGCGCGTGCCTTGTTTCACTATTATAAGGTAAACCCGAAAAAAACGCAATCAAAATTCTCGCTTTTTATCGTCAAAAAATTGACTTTTCCTTTTACGCGTGATAAAATGTTAATAAATGGACAGCTTTGGAGGGTAAGCAATGGAAATCAGCAGAATACGCCACGCCTGGCCGGAAAAGAAAGGCTTTAATCTTTACCGCAGAAACGGCATGGACGAATACACATTTCTGCATTTTTGGAAGCCCGTGTACATGCTGGTGGACGGCGAAACTATACTCACCGAGCCCAACGCCGTGATTATCATCGGCAAGCACGTTCCTCACCACTTCTATTCGCCCGACACCGACCTCGTGCACGATTGGTTTCACTTCGACGGCGAGGACGCTTTCGACTTTATCGCGGCTTCGGGGCTTAAAACCGACACGGTTTACTACCCTAAAAACTGCGGTTTCATCACCGACATCGTAAAGACGATGGAGGGCGAGCTGTTCGGCGCGGAAAAGCACAGCGAGGAAATCATGCTGTCGTACATGGCGATACTTTTCAGGCTTATCGACCGCCACGAGGACGAAACGGAAAACGACTTCAACATCGATTACCAGACGCAGGTGGACTTCAAGATGCTGCGCAACCGCATCTTCTCCAACCTCGACAAGAATTGGACGATAAGGCACATGGCGGAGCAAATAAACCTGTCCGAATCGCGCTTTTACGTCCTTTACAAGGCGATTTTCAAGACTACGCCCAATCAGGATTTGATTATCGCGCGAATGGACTATGCCAAACGCCTGTTGTCGCAAAACAACACCATGCCCATTTTCGACGTGGCGCTCAAGTGCGGCTACTCCAACGAGTTCCACTTCATTCGCCAATTCAAAAAGCACGTCGGCATTACCCCCAAAAAGTACGCCCTGCTCCACAGAGGGCTGTAAAATGCAAGCTAAGCGGCTGCACCGTATGTAAAGTGCAGCCGCTTTTATATATCTCCGTCAAATCGATTACTGTTCTAAGATCGATTTTCTCCGCCTTGTACTCGGTGAGCGCGTCGTCGACGTCGATTGCGATATTCTTTATGCTTCCGTCTCCAGAATGTTCGAGGTTATGTAGTCGACTCCGCAAGCGATTACGCGCTCGGCGTCCGCAACGGTGTCTACCGTCCAGCAGTTGACGACGAGCCCCGCCGCATGAGCCGCGGCTACGTTTTCTCTCGTGAGCGCGGTGTGCAGCACATCGAGGTCGACGCCGATTGCCGTACACTTTGCGATAACCTCGGAGTTAAGCTCGCACACGAGGTATTGCGCGGACTGCGCGGGGTAAAGCTCGCGGAGGTACACGAGGTTCTGATAGACAAAGGTGATGAAAGTGACGTGCTCCATGTACCCCTCGTCCTCGAAAATCCTACAGATTTCGGCAATTTGCTGTTTTGTAAACGCGTTTTTCAGCTCGAACACGCAGTGCTTGTCGTAACGCTTGCAGATGCGGATATAGTCGTTCACGGTGGGCAGCATCAAATCGGCGCGGTCGCGCGTGCCGTCCATATCGATAACTCTCAGTGCTCGCAACTCGTCGAAACTCGAGCCCTCGACGGACATTTTCACGCCCGTGACCTGCTCGGTATCGTCGTTGTGGATTATTATGTACTTGCCGTCGGCGGTGACGTGCACGTCCGTTTCGATGCCGACGTTGCGGCGGTTGCCGGCGGCGACGAACGCCGAAGCCGTGTTCTCGCGCTCGAGTCCGCTCTGTCCGCGGTGCGCGACTATGTTCTTAAAGTTTATTTTTATCGTATCCATAATGTATTCTCCTCTTCACAAAAATTTTTCTCTTCGCAAAAATTTCTCGCGCGGCGTTTACCACAGCTCGGGCGCGGAAGTGGAAGCCGCCACCGCCCCTGCCTTTATCGCCGCTTCGGCTTGCTCTCGGGTGGAAATCAGTCCGCCTGCGATTACCGCGCGCGAGGGCGCGAGAAACCGTCCCACGAGCCCGGGTATCAAACCCGGCATCAGCTCCACCGCGTCGGGGCAAAGCTTGTCGGCGTTTGTCAGCGCGGAGGACAATCCTTGCGTGTCGATTAAGAACACGCGGAACACGGTGTAAAGCCCGTTCGCCCGAGCGCACTTCACGATATTCGGTCTGGTGGTGATTATTCCGTCGGGCTTGACGCGCTCGGCGATATAGCGAATCGCCGCTTCGTCCTTGCCTATGCCCTCGGTGAGGTCGACGTGGACGAGTATTTTCTTACCTGCGGCATGAGCGCGCTCCACGGTTTCGGCAACGGTAAGGAGCTCGCTCTTTAAGAGAAATATAACGCCTGCGCGGCTTGAAAGAGCCTTGCGAAAACCGTTTTCGTCCTTGACCGCCGCAGCCACTCCGCTTTTTTTCAGTTCTTCTGTTACGTTCATTTTCTTTCCTTAGTCGGTAAATATCAAAGCTTCTCGCCCGTGGCTTTAACCGCGTCTATCAGCGCGTCGGCGTAGAGCCGATAGCCCTCGTCGGACGGATGCACCCACGCGTCGGCAAAATACTTCTCGTCGTGCGGCACGAAGTCGTAGCAGTCGATAACGTGCATGTTTTCGTATTTCGCCGCGGCTGTAATTACTTCCGCGACTCCGCGGAAATCGCCGAACTCGCACTTGCTCCATTCGGATTTTTCCAAATCCCTGCGCCAAATCGGGCACATCGCGAACACGGGTACGTCGGGGTAATTATCATGAAGCGCGGCGTAAAACTCGTCGGCGCGCTTTTGGGTGTACTCGCGCGTGCATGCTCTCCAATCGTTGGTGCCGTAGGCGACGAATATCGCGGTGGGCGTGTAGCTTTCCTTTATCGCCGCGATTTCCGGCTTGAAAAAGTCGCCGCCGATAGCCTTGTTGTGCTCGTCCGCGCCAAAAGCCTCGGCAACCAGCGTGGAGTACTTTTTGGTAGTGAACGTCGCGTCGTAGCCGTGCGTTATCGAATCGCCGAAAAACAAAAACGTCTTTTCTCTCGGAGCCGGGGCGATAAACGTCGCGCCCTTAAAGTCCGCCTCGGCAACGTCGACGGTGACAGACCACGGGAAATAGATTCTCACCGTTTTCTCGCCCTCGGGCAGCGGAAATAATCCGCGATAGTCGCCGAGCAGCCTGCGAATGCCGGGGTAATGCTCGTGCGGCATGTCGCCCGAGTGATTGGTTATGCTGCCCACACCCACGCCGTCCGCGGTGACGTCCATCGAAAAATAAGTGCGCGAACTACCCTCGCTCGCGGTGAAGTCAATCGCGACCGCCAAAGCGTCCGTTCTTACCGACAGGCAAACGCCCGAGCCGCAGCACAGCTTTCTCGAGTAATCGGTGCCGTCGTAGGCGCGCTCCTGTTCGGGCGTGAAGCGGTGCGGACGCGCCTTGCCGTTCTCCGCGGTGACGTAAGCCGTTCCCGTCAGGTACTTTTCTATTTCATCCTGCGTTATCTTCATATTATCCGTTTCCTTTCTGTTCGGGCTACGGGTATATTTTAGCACAATCCCGGACTTCGGGTAAAGCAATTCGCCGCCGCATAACGGTTTTTTATTGCAAAATTCCGGGCTTCGGCGCGTTTTAATCGCCCTGCCGCCGCCCTCGGCGCGAATTTTGTTGCGAAATTCCGAGAACTGTGCTAGAATAGCGTATGAAGAGAAAATTTACGGAGAAACGGTAAGATGACAAACGAGAACATCGCTTACACCGAGGGCGACGAGCCCATAAAGGCGTTTATCGACGCGTGCAACGTCATGTGCGAGGCAAAATATCTGCTCGGCGAGCGCAAGATTTCCGCCCTCATGAAGACAATCGCGAGCTATCCTCGGCTTATGGATATTTTCAAGGATGCCCTGTCGGGCTATAACAGCCACGCGGAGTTTCGCAAGTCGCAGGTAAGAGTGGGCACTCGCAGCAAGCTGGTGCCGCCGCAGAACCAGACAAAATTCATTTCCTACGTCTTTTGCATACTGCTCGACCTCGACACGGGGCGCGTCAAGCTCCGCGAGTTTCTGGACGAGTACTTTTACAATACCAACCCGAATGAGGAGTTTGCGTTCTTCTGCTCGACGCTCATCGTGCCCTTCCGCGACGTGACCGAGTACGTCTACTACAACGGCGCGGACTCCTACCTCGAGGACGACGAAGCCGTCGACGGCACGCTGCGCGATTCCGTAAAGCAGCTCTTGCAGGAAATGAGCGCCGCCGTCAACGAGAGCACGGTGATTACCATGGCGACCAAGCAGGACTTGTTCCTCATCGCGCGCGCAATCGAGAGCGCAATGACGCCCAACCGCATAGACCTCATAAAACCGCTCCTCACCGGCTATAAAAACACCGTCAATTCCTGCATGATTCGCGAAAAACTGACCCCGTACCTCGACAAGCTGTACAAGCTGTTTATCGTCAGCGAGATTTTCTGAAGCGCCGACCGGCATATAATCGCACGGCAAATACAACGAAAGCGTCCGCAGTCCTTTCAAAACCGCGAACGCTTTTTTGCGCGGTTTATTCCGGCATTATATGCTAATGCCGCCGTAACCCGAAGCCGCGCCCACGAATATAATGAGATTATGAATAGCGGTGCAATAGGAATATTCGACAGCGGCGTTGGCGGACTGAAAATCCTCGGGGCGGCGGTCAAGCGGCTGCGCGGCGAGGACTTTATCTATGTTTTCGACCGCAGTCACTCGCCCTACGGCAACCGCAGCGACAGGTATGTGCGCCGCAGAGCGGAAAAAGTGAGCGAGCTCTTGCTGTCGAAGGGCGCGAAAGTCGTTGTCGCGGCTTGCAATACCGCCACGGGCGTGGGCATAACCTACCTCCGCCGCAAATTCGGCGCGCCGTTCGTGGGCGTGGAGCCGCCCGTAAAGCCTGCCGCTCTCGCAAGGACGCACGGCAAAATCCTGGTGCTGACCACCTGCCGCACCGCCGAGCAAGCTAATTTCCATAGGCTCCTCGAAAAATGGGACGACGGTAACGTCATCGTCGCGCCGCAGCCCTCTCTCGCCCGTGACGTGGAGCTGAATTTTGCGGCTCTTAGCAAGCTTAAGCCCGTGGTCGACGATATTCTCGCGCCCTACGACGGCGAGGACATCGAGAGCGTTGTGCTCGGCTGCACGCATTACTACTACCTCGCCGACATGATTTCCGCGCATTACGGCGGCTCGGCACGCGTTTTCGACGCGGTTGACGGCGTAACGCACCGCATCGAAACCGTTTTAGACGAAAACGACCTTCGCTCGGAAACGGGCAAAGGTCGCGTAAAGTATATTTACTTGTAGATTAAGCCTCGCGGTTAAGCCGCGCGGCTTAACAGCCGATTATTCGATGGCGATGTGATGCTTCTCGGGCAGTTTTTCCTGCGGCTTCGGGAACATGAGCGTGAGCACGCCGTTCTCGAATTTCGCCTTGACGTCCTTTTCCTCGACGTCGCCGACGTAGTAGCTCCTCGAGCAAGAAACGCTGCGCTCTTTTCTGATGTAGCGGTGTTCCTTGTCCTCTTCCTTTTCCTCTTTGGCGGCGCTGACCGAAACGTAACCGTCCTCCATGCTGATGTGAATGTCGTTCTTGTCATAGCCCGGCATCTCGATTTCCAGCGTGTAGCCGTCCTTGCTCTCTTTTATATCGGTCTTCATGACCGTGCTGTCCATGTTGTAAAACGTGGGTTTGAAAAACTCGTCGAACGCTTCGTCGAACAATCCCATAGGATTCCTTTTAACAATATAATTTCTCATAATTCGTACCTCCGTACCTATTTTTTAATTTCGGCTGATTGGCAATCGTGCTTTTTATCTGTTAGCACTCTTCCCTTTCAACTGCTAATATTGTAGCACCGCTCTTCTCAAATGTCAATACTTTTCGGAAAAAAATTTTAAATTTTTTTTATTGTTCGGCGCGTTCGTGGTTTGCGGCTTCTCCGCCACGGTACTATGATGCCCCTACGGGCTCGATAATATACGAAAACCGCTCCCTCGGCTATACCCGAACGGAGCGGCTTGTGTCGTTATTCAGATGACAAAATCAGTCTTTGTTTTCCTCGGCGGCGAGCATTACCGCGATTTCGGCTTGGCGCTCGGCGACGTAGCGGTTGTAGGCGACGCGCGTGTAGATAGTAACCCAGATGTAGTAGACGAAAATTCCTGTCAGCAACACTACCACGGCGTACACTCCGCGAGCGTAGGCTGCGGCAACCGTGCATATAAGGAATATGTATGTGAGCGCGCTCGCCGCGGCGGCATTTACGCGGTTCCAGACAGCCGGGTATTCCATGGTGCGTTTGTTCTTGATGCCGAAAACGGGGTTGGGCGGAAGGTCGGGCAGGAAGTTCGACAGCATGCAGAACGCTATGCTCACCAGCACGCAGACGAACGAAATGTAGTCGAAGTCGGCGAACACAAGCGAAACGTCGTACTTGCTCGCCGTGGAAACGACAAGCCAGCACATGTTGATGAGGTAGACGACGTTCATTACGAGCGCCGCGATGAGAACGACCATGAAGTTGCGAGCGATGTAGCCGCGGTTGCGCAAAATCCTCGCAACCGTGACGATTGCGAACGGAATAATGCAGAACAAACCTATGAAATTGAGCTGCCACACGTCGAATTCGAGCTGGACGGCGCCCGTCAACGGGTCGTTCACCTGAAACGGTCCCTTGACGAAGCTTTGCGCAATCGCTATCAGGCTTATCGGCAGGACGTTGACGAGCAGCGTGATTGACGACAGCCACCTTTCTTTCTTATTCATTTCTCCTCCGTGTGCCCGAGCGAGCGAACGCCGCCCCGGTCGCCTCTACGCGACAATGACTCGACGCGCATCGGCACGACTATGATATATAACGTAATCGACGATTTCTATTGTATCATAATAGTCGGGTGTTGTCAACGGCTTGCGGACGAACGCCGACAAAATCCTCACCACGTCCTAGAAAAGCGCGGCCACGACGTCGGTCACTAGTCCTGCGGCGGTGCATACGACGTACATAAAGCCGACAATCGCGAGGTTTTCTTTAAGGTTCTTATTCTCCTTGAACAGCACCGCATAGCCTATTCCGGCGCCTGCGCTCAGTCCTGCCACCGCCGAGCCTAACGTCAGTCCGCCCATCGCGTACAGCTCGCTAATCACTACCGAAGCCGCGCAGTTGGGTATCAGCCCGATAAGCGTGGCGACGAACGGCTGGATTATCGCCGTCTTGCCCAAAAAATCGGTCAGTCTGTCCTCGCCCACGAAATACACGACGTAGCCCAAAATCACGTTTACCGCGAGAATAAACCCAAGCACCGTCAGCGAGTGCAACAGCGGATGCAGCACCGCTTCCTTTACGCTCGGCTTGCCCGTCACGCTGTGTCCGTGACAACCGTGCACCGAGCCGCGCGCCTCTTGCTCCTCGTGCCCTTCATGCTCCTCGTGTTCCTCGCACTCTTCGGTATGCGCTGTTTCGCAAGTTTCCTCGCAAACCGCAGTCATCTCGGGCGCACGACCGTCTGCCGAGGTTTCGGGCGATTTTATATCCTCGCTCTGCGCTTTTTCGGTTGCGTCGGAGCCGTCGGAATGCTCGGAAGAAAGAGCTTTTTTGCCGAACTTGAAGCCGCGCGGAAAAAGAAAATGCACCGCGTAACCCACGACGAGCGCGAGGGCGAACTTGACGGCGAGCAGCGGCAAAAGTTTGTAGGCGTTACGGTAGTCGGCGAGCAGCACGGGCACCGCCTCGTCGCTGGTGGCGATGAACACCGCGAGCAACGTCCCGAGCGAAATTTTACCGGCGGAATACAGGTTCGCCGACACCACGGAAAAGCCGCACTGCGGCACTATGCCCACTACCGCTCCCACTGCCGGCGCGGCGTCGGAAAACAAAGCGCGGTTTTTCGCCACTTTGCCGGCGAACCTCGTTTCGATAAGTTCTATTAAAAAGTATGTCAGGACGATTATCGGCGCAAGCTTGAGCGTGTCGATAAGTGCGTCGAGCAAGACATCCCACATTTCGTGTCGACCTCCACCGAAGCCGCCGCGGTCCTATCGGCGCGGCGCTTTCCAAACGCATATTCTTAATTATATAACCATTCTCAAAATTTTTCAAGTCCTCGCAGCGATTTTTCCCGAAACCGTGCAAGCGCAAACGCCGCTATGCCGAAAACGCGCGTTCGCTTTTCTCCCTTACTTATCCGACTGACAAAAGACTCGAAGTTCAACAACTTCGAGCCTTTTGCCGCTTGCAGGCGTCCTTTCTTCTTTTGGAGCTGATA
>DQGD01000003.1:139865-140020 GCA_003533505.1 Clostridiales bacterium
TTCTTTTGGAGCTGATACCGGGAGAGCAGTCGCTTCGCTCCCTTGGTGGCTGCGCCACCGCGAACTGTGCCTTTCAGGCACGTTCTATCCCTTGCCCAGACTACGAAAAGAAGAAAGGCACCCTTCCGGGTACCTTTCTTCTTTTGGAGCTGATA
>DQGD01000003.1:140313-189629 GCA_003533505.1 Clostridiales bacterium
TTCTTTTGGAGCTGATACCGGGATTCGAACCCGGGACCTCGTCCTTACCAAGGACGTGCTCTACCTGCTGAGCCATATCAGCATAAACATGCTTTATCCATATTTAGTTTTGTCGGTCCCTCGGGGACCTCGTCCCGCCTGCCGCGATTATAAATCGCGTCCGCTTTGGCTACAAAAGCAACACTGTTGCTTTTGCTTAACGCGTCGCGCCAAGGACGTGCCTTTGCCTCTGAGCCATATCAGCATAAACATGCTTTATCCATATTTAGTTTTGTCGGTCCCTCGAGGACCTCGTCCCGCCTGCCGCGATTATAAATCGCGTCCGCTTTGGTTACAAAAGCAACACTGTTGCTTTTGCTTAACGCGTCGCGCCAAGGACGTGCCTTTGCCTCCGAGCCGTATCGCATAGATGCACTCTCTCTCCGTACATGACGGAAATCGTCTGACACAATCGGTATTATACCGCAAAACTAATTATTTGGCAAACGTTTTCGCTATATTTTTTATAAATTTTAGTTTTTGCAGGCGCGCTCGACCCATTAAACCGTAAATTAAACTCCTTTCGCTTTATTACGATAAATTTTTTTTCGCGAAACCGGGCTAAAATCGTTGACAACGGGAGGATTTTCCTATATAATGCCTACAAAAGGAGATAGCGATGCGACAGTTTAGCGGCAACATGATTATGTGCGGTATGATGCGTATGCAGGGCATGCGCGGATTTTCATATTAGCACCGGTCGGACAGCCGAAGTCAATCGATAGATAAAAATCGGGCGATAAGTCTTTCCGGGGCTTATCGCTTTTATTTTACCATAGTTCAAAGGAGCAAGGCGTGATAGAAATCAGGAACGTAAGCAAAATTTACGAAACGCGGCAAGGGGCGTTTACGGCGCTCAATAACGTCAGCCTCGCAATCGCGGACGGCGACGTATTCGGCATCATCGGCTTGTCGGGCGCGGGCAAGTCCACGCTGGTGCGCTGCATTAACCTACTCGAAAAACCGAGCTCGGGCAGCATAATCATCGACGGCGAGGATTTGACGACCGCCGACAAGGCTAAGCTTAGGACGATGCGGCGCAAGGTTTCGATGATATTCCAGCAATTCAACCTGCTGCAACAGCGAACGGTATTGAAAAACGTGGAGCTTGCCGGGGAAATCGACAAGAATCCGCGCCGCCGCGAAAAGGCAATCGAGCTGCTGACCACGGTGGGGCTCAAAGACAAGCTCGACTCCTACCCGTCGGAGCTTTCCGGCGGACAGCAGCAGCGCGTGGCAATCGCGAGGGCGCTGATGACCGACCCCGAAGTGCTGCTGTGCGACGAAGCGACGAGCGCGCTCGACCCCGAAACGACAAAATCGATACTCGCGCTTCTCAAGGATTTGAACAGAAAGCTCGGGCTGACAATCGTGATAATCTCGCACCAGATGTCTGTAATCGAAGCGATTTGCAACAAAGTGGCGATAATCGACAACGCGGAAATCGTCGAGGAAGGCGAGCTTCAAAACGTTTTCCTCTCGCCCAAAATGCCGATAACCAAGCGGTTGGTGTACTCAGGGCGCGTGAACGCGGCGGTGCGCGGCGAAAAGCTGGTGAAGCTGCTGTTCGACGGCACGACCGACCAACCGGTGATAACGCACATCATTCAGGAATGCAACATACTTTTGTCGGTGTTCTACGCCGAAACGAAAGTGATAAACGACGTGACCTACGGTCAGATAATTTTCAGGCTCCCCTACTACGACGAGGATATAGAAAAACTGCGCGCTTACCTCGACGAAAAGGGCGTGGCTTACGAGGAGGTAGACAGCGATGACTTTTGCTGAAATAGCCGTGATGACGGGCGAAACGCTGCTGATAACGATAATTTCCACCGCGTTTGCCTACGCGCTGGGACTGCCGTGCGGCGTTCTGCTGTCGGTGACGAGCAAGAACGGAATCAAGCCGTGCAAATGGCTGAACGCGGCTGTGGGATTTATCGTCAACGTGTTGCGCTCGATACCCTGTCTTATTATAATAGTGCTGTGTATTCCCTGGACGAGGGCATGGCTGGGACGCGGCACGGGCGAATGGTACACCATTCTCATTCCGCTGACCGTGTGCGCGTTCGGGTTCGTGTCGCGCATGGTCGAGCAATCGCTCGCGGAAGTTCCTTCGGGCGAAATCGAAGCCGTGCGCTCGCTGGGCACAACCGACTTTCAGCTGATAACCAAGGTGCTTCTCCCCGAAGCGCGCGTTTCGCTGATAACCGGCGCGGCGGTAGTCGCCGTCAGCATAATAGGCTACACGTCGTTTGCGTATAATATCGGAGCAGGCGGACTTATCTCGGGGATTTACACCTACTACACTCGCCATACGGGCGACTACATGTCGTCGGTGTGGATGTGGCTATTGATACTTTTAGTGGTGCTCATCGTCCAACTCATTCAAGAGGCAGGACTCAGAATAGCAAAAAAATTAGACAAAAGGAGATTGTTAAAATGAAAAAAACACTCGGAAAACTGTTGCTCGTCGCGCTGTGCGCCCTGACCGCTCTCGGGGTCTGCCTCACCGCGACCGCCTGTAAAAACGACAACAAGACGATTACCGTCTGCGCGTCCTCCACTCCTCACGCCGAAGTCCTCAACGGCGTCGTGAAGAGCGAGCTCGAGAAAAAGGGCTACAAGCTCGAAGTCAAGGTGCTCGACTGGACGGAGCAGAACGACGCGGTGGCTAACGGCGACTATGACGCCAACTACTTTCAGCACGTCCCGTACCTGAGTCTGTACGGCGGCAAGACCAAACTTTTCGCCTCCTGCAAAGTGCACTACGAGCCGCTGGGCGTTTACTACGGCAAGGCGGCGGCAGGCAGCGCGCTCGCGGACGGCAAGACGTTCGAGGTGTGCGACGACGAGTCGAACGCGGTACGCGCGTTTAATCTCCTCGAGAAAAAGGGCGTGATTTCGCGCGAAACCGAGGGCGACAACTACCCCGTAAGCGCGGACGGCGAAAAATTGGCAATCGGCGAAACCGACAAAAAGTGGACGAGCAAGGACAAGAAAGTCACGGTCACGCTGGTAGCCGAAAACCTGCTCGTGTCGTCGATGGGCGACTATGACTTTGCGCTGCTCCCCTGCAATACCGCCTACACGGGCAACGTGGGCGCGGACAAACGCGCGGCGGTCGAGGACGACGCGGCGGAAGTCGCCGGCAAGGCGAACGTGATTGCCGCGCGCGCGGACGATTATAAAAACAACGCCGCGTACAAGGCGAAAATCGACGCGCTGACCGACGTCATGCTCTCCAAAGCCGTTGCCGACTACTTCGCCGAAAAGTACAACGGCATCATCACCTGCTCCGCCGCAACGCAAATCGACTTGCGCGCCGAGCTCAAGTAATCGCCGCAAACTTTAATATAAGACAAAACAAAAACGCGCTCCGATGGCTTTTCGCCTTACGGGGCGCGTTACTTTTCTCCGCTTAATATTAAATGGAAAATGCCTTATGTTCCCCCCCTGCCAGCTACTTCCCAAGCGGCTTTAATCTCGGCAGGTTCTTTCCGCGCGGATATTTCGGCGGAGTCGGGGCGATTTTGTCGATTATAATCAGCTTCCGCGTAAGCCCGGCAGCAACAAAAGCTTCGCGGATTTCGCGGATTCTGCCGCCGAGAAGCGTTATCGCGCTCGCCGCGGCTTCCGCCTCCGATTCGGCTTTTTCCGACTTGTAGGCGATAAACGCGCCGCCGATTTTCACGAACGGCAAGGCGTACTCGGCGAGCGTACTAAGCTCCGCGACGGCGCGCGAAACCACCGCGTCGTACTCGCCCTTGTGCGGAAAGTCCTCTATCCTCGCGTGCACGGCGGTCACTCCGCTAAGCTTAAGCTCGGCGACGACGTCACTTACGAACGCGACCTTTTTGTTTACGCTGTCGAGCAGCGTGACGGTCAGATCGGGGCGAACGATTTTAAGCGGCAATCCCGGGAAGCCGGCTCCGCTGCCTATGTCGAGCACGCTCGCGCCGCCCGGCAAAAGTTCGGCTGCCGAGCACGAGTCGAGGAAATGCTTTACCTTGACCTCCTCCGGTTCGGTGATTGCCGTAAGATTGATTTTTTCGTTGCGCTCGCGCAGCATTTCGGCGTAGCGGTTAAACGCCGCCGCGCGCTCGGGGTTGTCGGTGATTTCGTCGTAGGTCTGCATCGGTCTTTGCTCCTTTACGGCGATTATAACATTATTCGGCAGGAAAAGTCAATTACAGGCGAGCGTAAAGCGCGGCAAATCGCTTGATAAATGCGCCGAATCGATATATAATAGTAAAAACCCCAAAAAGGAGGACAACACAGTTGCTGGAAATACGGCACGTTACCAAAACCTATACGCCCAAGCACGGCGTCCCCGTCAAGGCTCTTAACGACGTGAGCCTGAAATTCGAGGACAAGGGCATGGTCTTTATCCTCGGTAAGTCGGGAAGCGGCAAGTCGACGCTCCTCAACGTCCTGGGCGGACTCGACCGCGCGGACAGCGGCGAGTTTATCATCAAGGGCAAGTCGAGCAATAACTTTTCGCAGTCGGACTTCGACAGCTACCGCAACACGTTTATCGGCTTTATCTTTCAGGAGTACAACATTCTGCCCGAGTTCACCGTGGGCGCGAACATCGCCCTCGCGATGCAGCTTCAGGGCAAAAAGGCGACGCCCGAGGCACTGAACGCGATACTCGACGAGGTTGACCTCACGGGCCAAGGCAACCGCAAGCCCAACGAGCTTTCGGGCGGTCAGAATCAGCGCGTGGCAATCGCGAGAGCGCTCGTCAAAAATCCGGAAATGATTATGGCGGACGAGCCCACGGGCGCGCTCGACAGCAAGACGGGCAAGCAGGTTTTCGACACGCTCAAAAAGCTGTCGCGCGACAAGCTGGTGCTCATCGTTTCGCACGACCGCGACTTTGCCGAGCTCTACGCCGACCGCATCATCGAGCTTAAGGACGGCGTTGTCATCTCCGACGTGTCCAAGACGTCGACGAACCCCGCGGAATTTTCCGAGGGTGTGAGCGCGGTGGACGACAAGGTGCTGCACATAAAGAAAGGCTACCGCCTCACTCCGCGCGACCTCAATCTCATTAACGCTTATATCGCCAAGGCCGACGGCGACACGATTATCAGCACCGACGAAAAGGAAAACGTCGAGATTAAAAAGGTGCTGAAAATCAACGACAACGGCGGCAAGGACACTTTCACCGATACCAACCCCGATGACGTGAAGCTGAAAAACTACACGCCGCAGGACAGCAAGCTCGTCCGCTCGCACCTGCCCTTCAGAAACTCGCTGCGCATCGGCGCAAGCAGCCTCAAGGTCAAGCCCTTCCGCCTTATCTTCACGATACTTTTGTGCGTGGTGGCGTTCGCGATGTTCGGACTGACCGACACCATGGCGGCTTACGACAAGTACACCACCTACGAACACTCGATTGCCGACTCGAAAATCAACGCCGCGGCGTTTACCAAGTCGCGCTTCCGCTCTTACGACGACGATTACGACGCCGTCGTGGACGACGACGCTCCCATCAAGGACGAAAAACGCGGCTATTTCAACGACATGCTCATGGGCAAAGACGACGCCGCGAAAATCGAGAACGAGCTGGGCATTCACATGCTGCCCGTCTATTCCGGCGGCTTGTGGAACAGCCCGTCGTTCCGAAACTCTATCGCCGATAACAGCGCCCTCTCCTCCGAAAACGGAACGCTGTACAACGGCAATCTGGCAGGGCTATGCGAAATCACTCGCGCCCAATTCGACCAAACGGGGCTCATGATTGTTGCCGGCGACGTTCCCAAAACAACCGGCGAAATGATGATAACCAAAGTTATCTACGACCATTTCGCAATCGCAGGTCTGCGCACGGATGTCTCGGACCCGAAATTCAAGCCTGCTTCGCCGGCTGCAATCGTCGGCAAGACGATAAACGTTTCTATCAGCACAAATGAAATGACGTTCAGAATCTGCGGCGTGGTAGACACCGAATTCGACACGACGAAATACGCCGACTATCTCCCCGGCGCGCAGAAAAAGGACGCCAATATTACCGACATAATTACCACGCAGGAGCTGGAAACGCGCCTGCGGTACGGCTATCACACGCTGGGCTTCGTCGTGCCCGGCACCGTCGATATGATTGAAGCGAGCCGCAACAGCGTGAGCTATGCTCCCTCGAATTCCAAGGACGTCGGCTCAGCGAACTTTAATCTGTCGCTCGAGTCGAATTCCGGCTCGAATTCCGGAAAGTACTCGAACTTTAACTACGTCGCCAATCTCTCCGCGCTCGCAGGAAACGACAGCGAAGCGATAATCTGGACTAACGGCGCAAAGTCGACGCTCGCCGAGGGCGAAGTGATTGCGCCGCTGTACATTCCAGACATCGAAGCGCAGAGCGACTGCTCGCAGGCGCTTGCCGACAGGCTTATCGCGGCAGGCTATTACGAAAGCTACGAGTCAGATTCTATAACGTCGACGCTACTCCGCGACTTAATCTGGAACATAAGACCGCGAGCCGTTAAAAAGGGCACCGCCGACGATTATCCCGGAAAGGGCTACCCCGACGAGTTCGCGGAATACGCGGTTGGTAAAGGCTCGATGCCTTCGGGCTTGCCCGACAGCGAAATCGCTTCGTACTACCGCGATTGGCTGGCAAACACAGCCAAAGACGGCGGCTACGTCAGAAATGCCTACGGCAACCCCGGCTACCGCTATGAACGGCAGGCGCTGAAAGTCATCGTGGACTACTTCGGCGCGAACAACGACTCAATCGGCACAAGCGGCACGATGTACGTTTCGGAAAACAACGGAGGCTCGTCGCGCAAAGTCGATTACACGGTTGTGGGTTACTACCTGCCGTCGCCCGCTTTCGTGGTCGACTACGGTTCCGACTACGACTTAGGCACGATTGCCGGCGGTGGCAATATGCCTCTCATTGTCAGCGACGAGGTTTACGGCACGATTTCCAAGAGTAACGCCATCTACTCGTTCTGCGTCGGCAAAATGCCTTATGACGACGCCGCAGCGGTGCGAAAAATCGTCAAGTTTAACTACACCAACTTCGGCAGAATCCGCTATGAGCTGAACAACGAGGTCAGCAACATGCTGGAGCTTATGAACAACATGGTGGAAACGCTGTCGCAGGTATTCCTTTACGTAGGCATCGGCTTCGCCGTGTTTGCCGCGCTGATGCTGTTCAACTTCATTTCCGTGTCCATCTCCTACAAGAAACGCGAAATCGGAATCCTGCGCGCCGTGGGCGCAAGAGGCGCAGACGTGTTCGGTATCTTCTTCAACGAAAGCATGATCATCACGCTCATCAACTGGGTGCTCGCTTCCGTCGCTACCGTGCTGGGCGCTTCGGCGATTAACAACTCCCTGCGCGGCGGCACCGGCTTTACGCTCACGCTCCTCAACGTCGGTATTCGCCAATTCGCGCTTATCCTCGGCGTAGGCATACTCGTGGCGTTTATCTCCACCTTCCTGCCCGTGCTAAGAATTTCCCGTAAACGCCCGATTGACGCGATAAGAAACAGATAACGGCAGGATTCAGCCGGTGATATTCGCGCCATACGCGAGTTAAGACCGATTACAACTATTATAGTATGGTATTCCACCAAAAAGAGGTCATTGCCCTGTTCGGGCAATGACCTCTTCGTTCTGAATGACGTTCTAAACGGAAAGTGCACGTTTGGGTTATAAATAACACCGAATCGTTATCCTTATTCTTGCCTTCCCCCGAGGGGGAAGGCAAGAATAATCGGCGTTCCTCGCCGCACGGAATGATGTCACCTTAACCTTGTCACGCTTTGCGGAAGCGGTACGTTACGGTACCGAAGTCGCCGAAGGGGAAATAGGCGACGAGCCCGGCGCGCATAAGGGTTGCGCCCTTTCTGACGATTTTTTGCGGCAAAACCTCGTAGTCGGCGTTCTCGTCCAGACCCTCGGGGTAAAGGATTACGCTCTCGCCATTAGCCACGGACAGCGGCCGCATGGCGGTGAGCACGGCTTCCGACTTGTCTTTGGCGACAAGCATTTCGGCGAAAAGGTTTTCTTCCACGGGGTTATGCAGTCGATAGAGGTCGCCGCCCAGCACCAGCCCTTCCATCGCCTTATACTCGTCCACCTGCGACTTGATTTCGGCTTTTTCGGCGGCGGTAAGGTTATTCGGGTTCAGCTCGTAGCCTGTAGCGCCGAGGTGCGCAATCGCGGCGCGTGAAGCGAACGGCGTGTTTCTGCCCGTCTGGTGATTGGGGCACACCGAAACATGGCACGACATCGCGGACAGCGGATAGCACAGCGAAGTGCCGTACTGAATGGCGGTGCGAGCGTAGCCGTCGCTGTTATCGCTCGTCCAGATTTGCGGAAACCACCGCAGAATCGCCGCGTCGAAACGGCAGCCGCCGCTCGCGCAGCCCTCGAAAATCACGTTCGGGAACGCGCCGATTATGCGCTCGAACACTTCGTAAAGCCCCAGCACATAGTCGTGATGCCAGCGGATTTCGCTGAGCGCGCGATTCATATCCCACTTGACGTAGTCGATTGCGTTTTCTCTCAGCACACGCGACACCGCTTCTACCACGAAGTCGCGAACCTCGGGTCTTGACAAATCGAGCACATATTGGTCGCGCCCGGGACAGGGCTCTACGCCCTCGGCGCGTATTATCCAATCGGGGTGAGCGCGGTACAAGTCGCTGTCGGCGTTGACCATTTCGGGCTCGAACCACAAGCCGAATTTAAGCCCTTTCGAGTGCGCGTAATCGATGACGGTTTTCAGTCCGCCGCGCAGTTTTTTCTCGTTGACAACCCAATCGCCGAGCCCCGCGCGGTCGTGATTTCTCGCGCCGAACCAGCCGTCGTCGAGCACGAACGTGTCAATCCCCGTGCCCTCCACGCTGTCGATAATCGCCTTGAGCTTGTCGTTGTCAAAGTCGAAGTACGTCGCTTCCCAATTGTTGATGACGACGGGACGGGGCTTTTTCGCCCACAAAGGGTTTATAATGTAATCGCGGTAAAGGTCGTGGAACGCGCGGCTCATCTTGCCGAAGCCCTCGTCCGAATAGACCATGACCGCTTCGGGCGTGACAAACGTTTCGCCGGGCGCGAGCGTCTTGTCCATGCCGTAATCGTTAAGTCCGCCGATAACGCGCAGATATTCGCACTGCCCCACTTCCGCCCTGAACGCGAAGTCGCCGCTGTAGATTAGATTGAAGCCGTACACTTCGCCCTGCGTTTCGGTGGCGGCATAGTCCGCAATCGCCAGAAACGGATTCATCTGCGAGGACGAAACGCCGCGCTTACTCCCCGCTATAAACGTGCCGTGACCGAGCCTCGTCCGCTCGGTTTGCCGCTCGCGCATGTGCGCGCCGGGCAGCGTTACGGCGTCATAGCGTTTCCCCGGGAAATCGACGGCAAACGAGTACGCGCGGCAAAGCTTCATCGGCTCGCCGCTCGCGTTCTCAATTTCGGCGTGCCGCAGCACCGCCGGCAAATCCTCGAACACCGTGTAATAAAGCCCGATTACCGCGCCGTGCGCCATATCTTTAAGCCTGACTTCCAGCGTTTCGCCGCCTCTGACCGACGGCAAGCCCTTAAGCTCGGGCTTTACGTCGTAAAGCTTGTGCCCGTCGTAGACGAAATCGCCGACTACGCCGTTCGGAAACGTGAAATCGACCATGCTTTCGCGGAAGTCGCTCCTGCCGAAAATCGGGCATTCGTTTCTGTACTCGTCCATACTCTGACGGCGGTCGGAACCGGGCAGGCAGCAGCCGTGACCGCGGTCGGGCAGCGCGACGGAAAACCCGACGTCCTCGCGAGGAATACGCCTGCCGTAGTAAAGGTGCTGCAAAAATCCATGCTCGTTTATGCGGAAAACGTAGCTTAAATCGCGGCTTTCGAGATAAAACGCCTTGCTTCTCTCGTCGAAATAAATTGCCATACTTATCTTCTCTCCGTATTTTTGTTTATTGTTGTTGTAATCTTCGTTATTGTTATTGTAATCTTCGCCGCTATTTACTCCGAGCGGAGGGCGACGACGGGGTCCTTGCGCGCGGCGGAAACTGCCGGGAATACGCCGGAAATCAGCGTGAGTGCTACCGATACTCCCACCATCATGACGGCGTAGTACCACGGCAGCACGGCAATCGTCGCGACGGGCGTGAGCCCTGCCACCACCACGTTGATTATCAGCGAGCACAGATAGGTCACGGCGATACCGATAAGACCGGAAGCAAGTCCGATAATCGAGGTTTCGGCGATAAACAGACGGCTGACGTCGCGCTTTCTGCCGCCCAGCGAGCGGATAACGCCTATCTCCTTTATTCTCTCCACCACCGAAACGTAGGTGATGATTGCAATCATGACCGACGACACGACAAGCGACAGCGCGGTGAATCCGATGAGCGCAATCGTGATAATGTTGATAAACTCGCTGAGCATGTTTATAATCACCGATAGCGAATCGGTGTAGGTTATCTGCTGACGTTCGGCGTAAGTCACGGTGCGGTTTGTACTGCCGCCGACGTAAATGTCACCCTCGTCGTTCCATTTATCGAGGTAGCTGAGTACGTTCTGCTTGTGCTCGAAGTCGACGGGGTACACCGAAATCCCTGCCGCGACGTTCCTGCCGCCCATGTTGTTGAGCGAGAACGACAGCGAGCCCGTCTGCGCCGAGAATATCGTCGTTTCGCCGATAAACCCGGGCGTGTTTTCGTACTTTGAGTTGTTATAGTTGTAAGAATAGAAGTAATAAATGCCGTAAGGCGACGGAATAGATTTTTTATCGTCGGTAGGGTCTTTTATATAGTCCACGCCCGAATTAAGCTTGTTGTCGTAGACGCTCCAGCCCTCGCGGTTCTTTGCCGATTCCTCGCGGACGAGCTTTGCAATTTCAGAATCGGTGTTGCGCTCGATAATGTACTTCGTCAGTGCCTCGGTGTAGTAAAAGCCGTTCTCCATGCAGCCGTAGCTCGTGCCCTCTTTGGGCGCGATTATGCCCACGACTTTGAGGTCTATGCCCTTGGTTTTCTCGTCCTTATTCCACTCGTCGGGCTTGGAAACGTGCGAATAATAGAAGCAGGGCTTGCCGTTTGCGTTGTCGTATACGCGCGTGTACACCGCGTCGTTGGGGTAATAGGTGAAAACCTTGTCCTTCATGAGGTCGTCGTAGGTAAAGCGCGGACGGGCGAGGTCGTCCGACTCGTAGGCTTCCATGTTCCTGACGTTCTCCTTGCCGAACGCGCGGACGGACGAGTCGTACACGACGTGCAGGAATTCGTCCTGCGTGTAGTAGCCGAGCTGGGCGAGCAACACGTCGGACAGCGCGGACTGCCCGTCGAGCACCACCATGATTTCGTCCTTTTCGGTGGCGATTTTGCCTGCCAGAACGTCGTACTGCTGCTCGATGTAGTCTTTACCTGCAGGCACCTGACGGAAGTCGTCGACGAGCGCCGAAACGTAGGACGAGTACTTGTCGAACACCGTTTTGCTAAGCACGGAAATGTACATGTTCCTGATTGCCGCGACGGACATGTTCTGCTTGCTGTCGCGGTTGTCTTTTTCGGTGTAAAAGTCGGTGTAGATATTGCCGCCGATGTCGAGGTCGTAGTTAAGGTACACCGCCGCCGCGTCCTCTTCGGGAATGGCGGAAACGTAGTCGATATATTCCTGCGTGATGTCGTTCTTGACAATCAGCTTGTCGGCGGTTTTCGAGTAGCCCACCAGCGTGTCCACCATCGAATTGACGTTGACGTAGCCGTTTTCGCGCACGAAATCCTTTTTCTGCTCGGGCGTCATCGTGCTCATCAGCGCGCTCATGTCGTAGGCGCTCTCGGAAATGGTAATCGGGTTGCCCGACAGCATGTCGTTCTGCATGTCCGTTATGTACGTTTGCAGTCCGTAGGAAAGCGCGAGCACCAGCGAAACGCCTATTATGCCGATTGCGCCGGCAATGCTCGTGAGTATCGTTCTCGCCTTTTTGGTGAGCAGGTTCTGCGCGCTAAGCCTGAACGAGGTGAAAAGCGACATTTTCGCCTTTTCCGCGCGCTTTTTGGGCTTGCGGACGGGTTTAATCTCGTCGGTTGCGGCGGTTGTTTCCTTCGCTTCGTCCGTCTCCGTCGCAGCCGCGGAATAGTCCACGCGCGGCTCGCTCGCTTCCTCTTCTTTGGTGTACGGGTTACTGTCGCCCACCACTTCGCCGTCGAGTAATTTTATAATACGCGTCGAGTACCTTTCGGCGAGCTCGGGGTTGTGCGTGACCATGATGACCAGCTTTTCGTCGGCTATCTCGCGGATAAGATCCATAATCTGAACGCTGGTGGCGGTATCGAGCGCGCCCGTCGGCTCGTCGGCGAGCAGGATTTCGGGTTCGTTGACCAGCGCTCTCGCAATCGCCACGCGTTGGCACTGTCCGCCCGAAAGCTGATTGGGGCGCTTGTAGTACTGCCCCGACAGCCCCACGCGGTCGAGAGCCTTTTTCGCGCGTTCGACGCGCTCGGCTTTGCCTACGCCCGCGATTGTCAGCGCGAGCTCGACGTTGCCCAGCACCGTCTGGTGAGGTATCAGGTTGTAGCTCTGGAAAATAAAGCCTATGCGGTGGTTGCGGTATACGTCCCAATCGCCGTCGCAGAACTTGCGGGTGCTGACGCCGTTTATGCTCACGTCGCCCGAAGTGTACTTGTCGAGTCCGCCGATGATGTTGAGCATCGTGGTCTTGCCGCATCCGCTGGGACCGAGTATCGACACGAACTCGTTTTTGCGGAAATACAGCGACACGCTCTTGAGCGCGTGTACTACCGTGTCCGCTACTTTGTAATCTTTCGTAACAGTGGTTAGTCCTAGCATTTATTTCTCCTTTTTGAAATCGAATACTTGTTTAACTAGCTCTCGCGCGTGACCGTGCCGTTCTCCACGCGGTAAAACGCCGCCTCCTCAAACGCTTCTCTGAGTCCCTTTTGCGCGTTGGTGCAGGTGATTATCGTCTGATGTCCCAAAAGCCGCTCGATTAGCTTATTCCGGCGCGTTTCGTCCAGCTCGCTGAACACGTCGTCGAGAAGCAGCACCGGGTACTCGCCCGTTTCCTCGTAAAACAGGTCGAGCTGAGCGAGCTTGAGGCTGAGCGCAGCCGTCCTTTGCTGCCCCTGCGAGCCGAACCTGCGAATGTCGAGGTCGCCGGCAAGCACCGCCATGTCGTCGGTCTGCGCGCCGACGTGCGTAAAGCCCTGAATAACGTCCCTCTCGCGCGTGCGCTTTAATTCCGCAAGAAAATTCTCGCGGATTTCCTGCTCGTTTTCGCCCTCAATGCTCTCATAGCGCAGCGTAAGCCGCTCGCGCCCGGCGGTCAGGTACTCGTGATTTTTGTCCGCGAGCCCGTTCAGCCGCGCGATAAAGCCCTTGCGCGTCTTTATGATTTTCGCGCCGACGTCTGCAAGCTGCAAATCCCACACGTCCTGCGTATCCGCGCCGCCGCCGGCTTTAAGAAGCCGATTGCGCTGCGAAAGTATGCGGTTATAGCGCATGAGAAGATAGAAATATGTGCGCGAAATCTGGCTGATCGCGATGTCTATAAACCGCCGCCGCTCGCCCGGGGCTTCCTTGATTATCGCTATCTCGTCGGGCGAAAACAGCACGACCATAATCACGCCCATCAGCTCGCCCAGCTTCTTTACGGGCACGCCGTTGATTGCCACGCGCTTGTTCTCGCGCTTGTCGAGCACGATTTCCACGCGCGACTTGCCGTACCTGCCTGCGGCGTCGGCGCGGATTCTAGCCATGTCGTCGCCCCAACGTATAAGCTCTTTGTCGCGCGGCGTGCGCATGCTCCGCCCCACGCCCGTGAAGTACAACGCTTCGAGCAGATTGGTCTTGCCCTGCGCGTTCTCGCCCGTAAACACGTTTAGCCCGGGCGAAAGCTCCAGCCCGAGCGAACCGTAGTTACGGTAGTTATTCAGCGTTACGCGAGTGATGTACATACACGGTTATTTTACCACAGACCTTGCGGAAAATCAACGAATTTCGCGCAGAATGCGCCCTTACGTCTCCAAAACCGCCGATAAAAAGCCGATAAAATAAAATCCCTCCGCACGGGGAGGAACTTTATCGTCACTTTATGTTGTATTCCTTGATGTCGCGCTGAGCCTGACGGTCGAGGTCGCGCTCGCGGATTACGTTCTTTTTGTCGTAGTTGTGCTTGCCTTTGCACAACCCCAGCTCGATTTTCAGGTACCGCCCCTTGAAGTACGCCCGAAGCGGCACCAGCGTGTAGCCCTTTTCGCGAACCTTGCCGATAAGCCGCGAAATTTCGCGCTTGTGCAGCAAAAGCTGCCTGTCGCGAAGGGGGTCGAGATTGAACACAGAACCCTTTTCGTAGGGCGCGATGCGGCAATTTTTCAACGTTATGCCGCCTTTTTCGATAAAGCAAAAGCTGTCGGCGACGTTGATGTGACCCATTTTGGCGGACTTGACCTCCGCGCCCGACAACGAAATTCCGGCTTCCGCGGTTTCTTCTATAAAATAATCGAACCTCGCCTTTTTGTTTACGGCGACCTCTTTGATACCCATTGTTCTATCTCCGTGCGCGTGTTACTTGCCCACGCAAAACTTCTTGAAAATTTCCTCGGCGAGCGCGTCGCTGCCCGTCACGCCCGTCACGCGCCCGAGCGCCGCATAGGCTTCGTATAAATCCGCCGAAATAAGCTCGGGCGGAACCGCGCCCAGAGCCTCCGCCGCGCGGTCAATCGCCGCTTTCGCCTCCGTCACGCAACCGAGCTGACGAGTGTTGTTTATTGCCGCGCCGCCCGTCGCCGTCACTTCGCAAGCCGCGAAAATCCTGTCCTTGAGCTCCGTTATTCCCTCGCCCGTAACCGCGCTGACGGCAACCGCGCCCGGGATTATCGACGGGGCAATATCGACTTTGTTTTCGGCGACAATCACCCGTCTGCCGTTTACCGCAAGGCTTTTTTCAAGCTCGAAAACCCCTAAGTCGCGCTCGCCCGCGACCGCAACCACAACCGCGACGTCGCACTCGTTCGCGGCGGCTTTCGCGCGCTCGACGCCCTGCCTTTCGGGCAGCGACTCCGTTTCTCTCAAGCCTGCCGTGTCGGTGAGCACGAACTTCATTCCCTTGTAGACGTAATTCTCGGTCAGCGTGTCGCGCGTCGTGCCCTTTTCGGCGGTGACTATCGCGCGGTCGTAGCCGAGAAGCGCGTTCATCAGGCTGGACTTGCCGGCGTTGGGCTTGCCGACGAGCGCCACTCGCACGCCGTCGCGCACTATTCTGCCCGTCGAAAACGACGATATAAGCGCGTTTATTTCTGCTCGGATAGCCTCTATATCGCCCGAAAGCTGCTCCGCGGTCTGCTCCTCTACGTCCTCCTCGGGGTAATCGATAGCCGCCTCCGTCTTGGCGCGCGCCGCAATCACAGCCGATTGAAGCCGCTCGATTCTGCGGCGAAGCTCGCCGGTGAGCTGCGAATAAGCTCCGCGAATTTCGGCTTCGGTTTCGGCGTTAATCACGTCGTAAATTCCCTCCGCGCCCGTGAGGTCTATCTTGCCGTTTGCGAACGCGCGCGCCGTAAAATCGCCGCCCTCCGCGCCCGTAAAGCCTTGCTCCAGAATAAAATAATCGACTACGCCGCGAAGAAGCGCCGGGCTGCCGTGGCAAAAAAGCTCCACGCAGTCCTCGCCCGTGTACGAGCGCGGCGCCTTGTAGTACACCGCCACGATGTCGTCTGTGACGTTGCCGGCGCGCAGCTCGCCGTGATAAACGCGGTTGGGCTCGGGCGTTTTCTTCCGAAAAGGCGCAAAAGCCGCCGTAACGCCGCGAAGCGCGTCCGCACCGCTTATTCTCACGATGCCGATAGCCGACGGCGCGGCTGCGGTCGCTATCGCTATTATCGTTTTGTCCTTGCTCGTCATAACGCTCGTATTGTAGCATTTATAGCGGCGTTTGTCAATCGCGGACGGGGATGTGAAGCCGCTACTCCGCCGACTTCGCCCGAAAAAGTCCGCGTTTTATGCCGAAAAACCGAAAACCGTCGCAAAACGACAAAACGCCGCGCAAAAACTCATACAAAAAATATAACGCTATGCAAAAAAAACTCACGCAGAACGGCAAAATTTGCGCAAAAAACTCACACAGAACGGCAAAATTTGCACAAAAAAACTCCGCGGCGAAAAGACGGCGCGAAGCTTTTGCGCGTTTTATTATATTATGTTATTTTACTATTCTGCCGCGCTTTCGCCGTTGCTTTTCGGGGGTTCTTCTCCGCCGCTTTGCTCCGTAGAAGCCACGCTCTCGCTGTTCGCCTCGGCAAACGCCGCTCCCTCGCTCGTCTCAAGGGTTTCGTCGGCTGCCGCCGTTTCTGGAACGACAGCCGTCGGAGCGGTTTTTCTTTTGACGATGAACGTCAGCGCGAACGCGAACGCCGCGCATGCGAGCGCAATGACGAGGAACAGCACGAACACCGTGCCCCAACCGTTGCTGCCGTCGGAAATCGCGCCGATACCGTAACCGCTGATTGCGCTGCCGACATAGCAAAAGCCGTCCACAAGCCCTGCCACCATGCCTGCGTTTATGCGCTTGTCCACGCTCATGGGATAAATGGCGGTTATCAGACCGTTTATACCGCACATCATGCAGTACACGATGACGAGCGGCAGGAACGTGACGAGCCAGCCGCCGGCGTTGCCGCACAGCACGAGCACAAGCAGGAACACGCCTGCGAGCGCAAACACCATGCCGCACTCGAGGACGTAATTCTTTATCTTTTTATCCACGCGTATCATGGTAAACGAGCCCACGAACGCCACAAGCGGCAGCGCGGTGGTAAGCAGCACGCTCGCCCAATTCGCCATGTGAAAACGCTCGGTGAGAATGGTGGGCATCCAGGTGTTCACGCCGTCGCGGATTATCATGTGCGCGATTGCGAACAGCGCAAGGAACGCGAACGTGACGTAAAAGCTAGCCGGGATTTTGAATTTTTCCTTAACGACGCCGTCGTTCGTTTTTTCTGAAGTCGATTTATCGGGTTCGGCTCCGTCGAGTTCGGCGCGTTCGGCTTTGCAGCGGTCGATGAGGCTTTTCGAGGTGAACAGCCACACGAGAGCCGCGGCGAAGAATACCGCCGCCGAAACGTAGAAAGTTAGTCGGAAATTGCCTATAAGCGACATTATCGCGCTTGTGCCGTACACCAAAAACGTGCCTGCGGTGACGGGCAGCGTGCACGCGAAGATTATCATCGGGCGGTACTTGCTCGCCGTGCACGAGTGCAGCGTAAGTATCAGCAGCGACCACAGCGAAGCCGAAAGCAAGCCGTTGAGCGCCCACACATATTTAAGCGCCGTAAAGCCGGTTTTCGGGATTACGCCCATTATCACGTTCAGCGCGCTTATCGCCGCCGCCATGATAAACATCACGGGGCGCGGCTTGTAGTACTTGCACATCACGCCGTGGAAAACCTGACCCACCGCATAGGTCACGAAAAAACAGGTGCCGATAAGCCCCACCGCCGCCTTTGCCTGTCCGTAAAACGCCATGATTTCGTTGACGTTCGAGTCAACCGACTTGCGGCACAGGTACGAGCACGCGTACATAACCATGCACAGCACCGTCAGCTTGACCGCCGCATGACCGCGGTCGGAGCCCGTATTCTTCACGTCGCTTCCGTTCGGCGCGGAAGCCTCTTCGTTCTTTACCATTTTTCTGTCCTTTGCTTTCCCTCGCATGCTTCTCAAGCGAAAAGAAACGCCGCGCTTCTTCTGCCACGCGACAACGAGGCTATTATATACGAACGCCGCGCCCGTGTCAACTAAAAACGCTCCGCGCCAGCCTTTTTGACGACTCACCTGGTATTATTCTCTCAGACGGCGATATCTGACTTCCTCCCTCCCGAGGATGGCTTTATGAGCCACATGGCGGCGATTTCGACAAAACAAGCGATTTTTCGAGCGTAAAACACCGAAAAACGTATTGCAATACTCATCGCTCCGTGATACAATTTGCTTATGTGTCGGGCTTATAGCGCTAATCGCTCCGCACGGCACGCCGACAATTTAATAAAGGAAGAAATACCATGAACAAATCGATTTTCGACGAGGCGTGCGCTGATTACGAGCGCGCCTTGCTTTCCGCGTCGGACAAAGTACATATTTCGCTCGCTTACCTCGACGAGCTTAACCGCGAAACGCTGTTGCGCCGCTTGCGCGAACGCCGCGACGCCTTCTTTATTCGCTACGCCAAACGTAAATCCTGAGCTCGGCTTATCGGTCAGTCGGCTATTATTGGTTTTGCGCAGTGAAAATTAGCCATTATCGGACAAATTTAATTGCAGGCGGCGAACTTGTTTGTCTGTAAGTTTTCAAGCCGCTTGCCTCGCCTTAGTATAATTTTAGCTTGTGCCCGTTCATAAGCCGTTCCCCTACCCGTCCGTCGTTCGCCGGGCTTTCGTCGCACGCACAAAACGCCGAGCGTAGCTAAGCGCAACCGCCCTATCGTTTCCCCACGCTGCGCTTGCGCACTATGTTGCTACGACTGAAAATCATTTATGTATTCGGCGTTATCACCGCGCAGTCGGAGATTTTACCATGCAAAAAAACGAGTTCGATTTAATCGCAAAACAGCCGCGCGATAACCGTTTAATATCGCCGTTATTGCCATGAATAATCTCCGACTTTTGCGCAGATTACCCGTAAAGCCGTCTTGCCTACAAAAACGCCCCCTCTTTGCTGTTTGACTCCGCGCCGCGTTTCCAAAACTCCGCCGACTTTGCGCCGCTTCTTATTTGAACGAACCGAGCCAAGGCGCTTTTCTTAACCTGCGCCGGTTTTCGGCATCCCGAAGCTGAGTCGAGATTATACCGCAGCGCACGGTGCCCGACTTCATGCCCGTTTTTGCCGAAGTATAGCCGACTTTATGCCGCTTTTACAAAATCATAACGGCAAATACCGCAATATCGTTTGACAAACCGCCGCGTTGTGTGCTATAAATATAAGGCTGCCAAGGCGAAAGCCGCACCCGTGGAGAGATGGCAGAGCGGTTGAATGCGCACGATTCGAAATCGTGTTACGGCCGAAACCGTACTGGGGTTCGAATCCCCATCTCTCCGCCATCAAGACACACGCAAAAGGAGCGTATAAAACTCCGCCGCGTGTGTCTTTTTCTATGCAAAACAGGGGTAAATTGTCGCTTTTGTGGCAGTTTACCCTTTTTGTTGTTTCTTCGCGTATCGCCGTAGGGATTTGTTCTTCACTCGCTTTGGAAAATCTCAAACCGCTGACGGTTGCACAAAAAGGATTTTTGCACGATAAGGAGCGTATGGTTCTCACTTCCTTAATCAGCGAAAAAATGACCGACCGCACTCTTACGAACACAGTCGGTCGTTTGCTTATAAGGTTTCTCTTATGATCGATGATGGATTATTCATGCATCACCCGACAAGAAATGATGTTTTCATTAGCGCTGCATTGGCTGATTGTTGTCTTGCCGATGCCCATTGCCCCACCGATTATATATCGGTTTCATCTCATTTTGTAATAGTTCGTGTAAATTCCGTTATGTGACGAGTCTGCGCTTTCAATAAACAGTTTGAATTTGTATCCATCGGAATCGGTATCGAATTCATAACGAATTTCAAAAATCCAGACCGAACCTTTTGCAAAATAGCCGTTATCCAAAGTGTTATTCCTTACGTAATAGAACTTATACAATTTGCTCGGATTATCGTCGAAATAGTCAGACAAATTACCCTTTTGTTCAATAATATACCAATTTTCGTTTGTATCCATGCTGAATTTTTCGCTTCTTGGTTTGCCGAACGCACCGTTATAATGCGTTTTTAAATACGAAAAATATATTTCTGCATTCGCCTTGAACGTCTCTTCGTCCGGACAAACCTGCGAAAACGAGTATCCGTCGTTATACCATGCATCGCTTGATTTCATCTCTCCGGACAACCCTGTCGGAGCAGTCAATCCGGCAAGCCCTTTTGCTGACAATTCTTCTTCGGTAAACCATTTCGTGCTGTCGCGGAGCGGTTTTTGAGTTTCTCCGTCACCATTGTCATTTCCGCACGCAACTAAACCGACGCAAGTTATCGCTAAAAGCACTGCGCAAACAACCATAGATAATTTCTTTTTTAGCATTTTATTTACAACCTCCAAGATGACTGTCGTTTTATTTTTTCGACTATTTTTTGCGGGTTCGACTTTCTACAATCAAACTCTTTGCCTTTTTATTATAGCATATTTTCTCGATTTTTTCAATCCTTTCTGAATCCAAAAGCAAAATCATTTCATAGTATTCCCAACCCTCTTTCATATCGTCGATTATATACCGCTTACGCTCAACCGATGTAATTGTTATATTATTATAGCATATTTCTCTTCTTTTTTAACTGTTCTCCGCCGCTTCCCCTAATGTTTTTATAGGTTTTGAGTTCAAATCCCCGTGGACATCTGCCCCCCTTTGGGGCTTAAAAAGACGCTCATTTTTGTTCGTCATTGACAATCAAAACCTAAATCGAATACGAAAGTGTTTGGTTTAGGTTTTGCTTTTACAAAAATTAAGGTTTTATCTGCGTTTTTCGATTGTCGCGTGCCGTTGTTTCAGTCTTTTCGTGGTTCGTATGGCGTGTTCGTATCGCTTTATCCGTAGCAGTTGCAGACGGTTTTATACCGCGAAAGGTTCGTGGGCGACAGAAAGGAGTGTGTCAGGCTATCTTGCCAAAGGCAAACGAAAAGCCCCTCGGGACTGTCGGTTGGCGGTTTATTTGCCTACCGACACGCTCCTGAGAGACTCAGGTCAAGCACTTGCCAAAACGCTATACAATCTTTTTTACGGATTTAATTCAATTGACTACAAGTGCAAAATATAGTACAATATTTATGTGACCATTTGAATATTCCTAATGTTAAGGCGTGATATAGGTAAAAATGTACACTCTCGCCTTAATATTAGAATATGTGTAGCAACATTGAGAACCGCGTTTTTCAGCGTGTTTCTCAATGAAACGCGCTTTTTAATAAATTAACAAGGGGAAAATTTATTATGATAACACAAGGATTTATCGCAAAAGTTCACGACGCTTTTGATGAATTAAATTATCACGAAAAACGGTGTTTGAATTTTGATAAATTTGAGAAGGCCGCCGCTAGGACATTAACGCATTGTAAAGATTTATCGGATGCAATAGATGCCGTTCGTATGTATCAATTTTGTCTTAAAAAATGGACTAAAATTGAGAAAATGTTTGATAGAAAATTATCAATATTTAATGAATATGATTACGAAGGGAATTCACTCATTTCAGTTGTATCAGATGATGACGCATTGGGAACATATTTCATTACTAATGGCATTAACAAAAAAGTTAAAGAGATTTTCGTGGCAAGCTACTCGTTTGATGAAGAAATATTTGCTTTGGGTTTTGAGGGCGGACGTTTTACTGTTTTTGATGACGGAAATTATTACATAAAATATTCTAAAATGTCTTCCTCAAAGATGAAATTATTTAATCATCGCAATGATTGTTTGTGCAATATAGTTTTAAGTAAAGATTTAGGAATATTTTTAGAAAACAACTTAACGCCGTATGACCTTGTTGTATATGAAGATTTTGTGGGTATATATGACCGTAGATACATAGACAGTTTAGCCGATACCGATATTATTGATACCAAGAGGTTACTTGCCGATATTGAATGGGATATTCTCGAAAAAAAATCCGATTTGGGCGTGGCAAAATTAAATGTATATGCTCCCGACCAAGATTTAGAAATGCTATTATTTTTTGCAACATCAACCTTTTTAGTGTTTCAAAAATATATGCAGGCGCAAAAAACTCACTATGTAATGATGAGATCTTGGATGTCGAGGCGGTAAAGTATGACATTAGATGATTTTCATTTTATGGTTGGACAAACAATAATGTATTGTCAAGTAATAGAACACGATGTAAAACACATATATGCCGCAATGCACGTCGGCGATTTTTATGAGAATTTAGACAAAATCAAAAAATGGTCACTTGGACAAACCGTTCAAAAATTAAAAGAACTCGATTTTAACAGTAAAAGTCATTATATTTCTGCAAACGATTATAATTTCTTAAAACAAATGACAGAAAAGCGAAATCATTGGTGTCATCAAACATATCAAAATTTCTTATATAATAAACAGTTTTTACAAAGTAAAGAGTATGCAGACGAATGTCGTAAATTGGCACATGATAATGGACGACTATTAGATGTTTGCGATGCATTAGAAAAAGTGAGAATACAAGCGGTGAAAGATTTTGGGCGTGATTAAAATTCGATTTACGTTACTAACGCTCCGCAAAGATGAACCTAAATCGAATACGAAAGTGTTTGGTTTAGGTTTTTTTATTGATAAAAGTATTTGCTTTTGCTATTATTTAGATATTCCAATTTATAGGAGATTTGTTATGTTTTCTGGCATTAAAATGAGCGATGATATCCCGACAAAAGAGGACTTTATTCGCAACAGCATTGATTTAGATAGGTCAAAAGGATGGGAACTGATTTCGGCTTCTACTATTATGAAAAATGAGTTCAAGTATAGCGGTGCAAAGTTTGAGATAGTCCAATCATATTTACACGCTATAGATATTCTTTCCAATCCCTCATACAATGGCTCATATAACCAAAATTTTAAAATCGTTTCGTTAAGGTCGGTTTGGATTCCATTCTTATTCTTGTGCAGACAGGCAATTGAATTATCTTTAAAAAACGCATTGGAATTAACAAATATTGAGATTAAGAGACCAACGCATAATATTAAAGAATTGTGGGATGTATTTGTTAAAAAGAATAAAACTTATATATTTGAGGAAGAGCAATGCTTTATTAAACGCATTTCTGTATTGGTCGAGGTATTGAATTCTTTGGATAATGACGGTTCACATTTCCGTTATTCCACCTCAAATAATAATGATCTTTATAGAGAAAAACCTTATCTTATAAATCCAAAACGATTTTCAGATGAAGTTCATAGTATGGCATTAACGCTTAACAGTATTGATGTTTCGTTATTCATTAGATAGTTTTTTATGCCGCGAAAGGTTCGTGGGCGACAGAAAGGAGTGTGTCAGGCTATCTTGCCAAAGGCAAACGAAAAGCCCCTCGGGGCTGTCGGTTGGCGGTTTATTTGCCTACCGACACGCTCCTGAGAGACTCAGGTCAAGAACCCACCAAAGTGCCATTTGAAGTTTATTCCGAAATTCTACGTCCGCAAACTTAATAGCGGTTGAAAAATTTAGCAATTTATGCTATAATAATAAACAAGCAAGACAAGTATGTCAAAATGCATAATTCAGTTTTGCCGAAAATGTAAAGAGGTTAATTCAATGGAAAAGAAAAATTTCAATCGCGGAACTATGGTTGGTGGTATTGTAAGAATTGTAATCGCCTTAATTGCTGTGCTAATTGCTATTATTGTAATTAGTTCGGGAATCAAGTCATACGACCCTGAAGATAAATTTGGAACAATATTTATGTGCCTAATTGGCGGAATAATGATTATTGCGGCAATAGGTTTCATTGGCAACGGAGCAAAAATGATTATCGACGGTAAAAAGTCACTTGAGGTTGCCCATAAAGGTCATTCCGAAAACGGTAGAATAACAGACTTAACCGAAACGGAAGTGACTGAAAATAATAACGGTTGCGTTTCTAATTACACGATATATAACTTAAAGTTTGAATACACGGACGATTCCGGCAATTTATGCGAAAGTCAAGAGCAAGTTAGTCAAAAAATTTATGAAAACTTACAACAAATGACGCTTGTTCCTATTCTTGTATACGGTGAACGTGCAATATTTGATAAAAAAAGATTCGATACCGAAAATAATATGGAATGAATTCACGTTTAGATTGGTTAGTGTTGAGTGACTATTATTCGTTTTAGGTTGCTACTTCTCTGCCAGAAGGGAATAATACGAACACCAGCGATGAGTTGGAGTTCGTATTATTCTTTTTTAACGATTATTTCGAATTAAAAGTAATTCGGTATAAAAATAAAAAGATAAATATTAAAACGGACAGCCGGGCAATGGTGCGCTCGGCTGTTTCTTAAGATTAACGTTACTGTCATCTACGGCTGTCGTCTACGGCGCTGTGCCGCGACGAACGGCGGTCAGTTTACATGGTCGCGGGCTTTAAGGCGGTTGAGGGCGCGGGCGATTTTGATTTCCGCGGACAGGGCGTTGAAGCGGCTTTCCTTCCGCGCAAGCTCGTCGCGAGCTTCGTCGAGCGCGCTTTTCGCCCACGCTTCGTTGACGTCCCTGCCGTTTTCGCAGGCTTCGACGAGCATCAGCACGCTGCCGTTCTCGATTTTGATTATGCCGGAGGCGACGAACGCGACGATTTTCTCGCCGCCCGGCGGAGTGAGCTCGGCAACCCCGGGAACGACGGCGACGACGGCGTTGCAGTGCCCGGCGAGTATTCCGTACTGCCCGTCGACGGCGGGAGCGACAAGCGAAGCGCACTCGCCGTCGAAGAAAACCTTGTCGGCGGCGAGCAGCTTGAGACGAAAAGTCTTCATTATGCCTCGCCTCTCTTTATCTTTTCGGCTTTTTCGTAAGTCTCCTTAATCGTGCCGACGTTGAAAAACGCGTTCTCCGGCAGGTCGTCAACCTCGCCGTCGACGATTTTCTCAAAGCCACCGATGGTGTCGCCGAGCCCGACGTACACGCCTTTGAGACCCGTAAATCTCTCTGCAACGTGCATGGGCTGCGACAGAAACTTCTGTATTTTTCTGGCGCGGTAAACGCTGCGTTTATCCTCGTCGGACAGCTCCTCCATACCGAGTATCGCGATAATGTCCTGAAGCTCCTTGTATTTTTCCAGCGTTTCCTTTACCTTAATCGCCACGCGGTAGTGCCGCTCGCCTACGACGCTCGCCTCGAGGTTTCTCGAAGTGGACTCGAGCGGGTCGACAGCCGGATATATGCCCTGCTCGGCGATTTTTCTCGACAGAACGGTAGTTGCGTCGAGGTGCGAAAACGTGGTTGCAGGCGCCGGGTCGGTAAGGTCGTCGGCAGGAACGTAAACCGCCTGCACGGACGTTATCGAACCGTTGCCGGTGGAGGTAATCCGCTCCTCGAGCTTGCCCATTTCCTCGGCGAGCGTGGGCTGATAACCGACAGCCGACGGCATGCGCCCGAGAAGCGCCGACACCTCGCTACCTGCCTGCACATAGCGAAAAATATTGTCTATAAAGAACAGAACGTCCTTGTGCTCTCTGTCGCGGAAGCTCTCCGCCATGGTGAGCCCCGAAAAAGCCACGCGCATTCTCACGCCCGGAGCCTCGTTCATCTGTCCGAAAACCAGCGCGGTCTTGTCGAACACGCCGCTCTGCTTCATTTCGCCGAAAAGCTCGTTGCCCTCTCTCGAACGCTCGCCCACTCCTGCGAACACCGAATAGCCGCCGTGCACCATTGCGACGTTGTGAATAAGCTCCTGAATGAGCACGGTCTTTCCCACGCCGGCGCCGCCGAAAAGCCCTATCTTGCCGCCCTTGGCGTATGGCGCGAGCAGGTCGATGACTTTGATGCCCGTTTCCAGAATCTCCGCGGAAGGCGACTGCGAAACGAATGACGGCGGTTTTTTGTGAATGCTCTCGCGCAGGACGCTCTCGGGAAGCGGCTCGCCTCCGTCGATGACGTCGCCGAAAACGTTGAACATTCTGCCCAGCACCGCCTTACCTACGGGCACGGTTATGCCGTTTTCGAGCACTGTCGCACTCTGCCCCACGCAAAGCCCCTCACTTTCCGACAGCATTACCGCCAAAGCGGTGCGCTCGCCGGTATGCGCCGCAATCTCGGCGTAACGCGCGTGCCCGTCCGCGTCCAGCCTGAGCGCAGCGTTGATTTTAGGCAGCCCCTTGTCGGCGAAGCCGACTTCTATCACCGAGCCGTTGATTTTAGTGATTTTACCTGTCATTTTTTATTACTCCGTTGAAACCTTGCGCCCGAGGAAACCTCGGCGATTTCCGTCGTTATGCGGTCTTGCCTTGCGTGATTATATTCGAGCCTGAGCCCCGACAATATCTCGCTCGCGTTGTCGCAAGCGGACTTCATCGCCGCCAGCCGCGCGTTCTGTTCGGCGCAATAGCTGTCCACCAGCGCGCTGTAAACATAGCCGCACACATAGCTCGGCACCAGGTTTTCCAGCACCACTTCGCGCGAGGGCACGAACTCGAACTCTTCTCTGATTTTGTCCTTTTCGTCCGTAAACTCCGCCGTGTGAAAGGGTAAAATCCTCGTGGACTTGACCACCGTCGCGCCGTCCGCCATGTCGGTGTAGATAATGAAAAGCTTGGAATAATCGCCGCGAGCAAAGCCATCGAGCAGCATATCCGCCATTTTCCGCGAGTCCGCCAAGGTCGGGCGAAGCGCCTCGAAGTCGAAACTATTTACTACGTCGTAGCCCTTTGACGCAAGGTACTCTCTGCCCGAGCCGCCCACCACGAACAGCTTTGAGCCATTGCGTCCGCGAAGTTCGTTCTCAACGCGCTTGTACACGTTATGATTGTAGGCGCCTGCGAGCCCTCTGTCTGCCGTGACGACGAGATAGCCGCAGGGCGCGCTCTCCATGTGGTCGTTTTCGGGGTACACATATACACTGTCGATGTGCCCGATGGTCTTGAAAACGGATTTGATTTCCTTGCGTATACCCAGAAAGTACGGCGCGGTTTTACCTAGCTCCTCTCTCGCCCTTCTGACCTTCGCGGAGGAAATGAGGTATAGCGCGTTGGTTATCTTCTGCGTGGCGGCAACGCCGTTTATGCGTTTTTTTACTTCGTTGATTTCAGACATTTTTCTCAGCGAGAAGCTTTTTCGCTTCCGCGACGATAATAGCCTCGTCCTCGTCCGACAGCGTTTTGCCGTTTTCGATATTCGCCACCACCGCGGTGTGACGAATCCTGAAGTTCTTTAAGAAGCCGTCGAAGAACGGGCGGATTTCCTTGGGGTCGAGCCCCACGGTGACCTTTTTGAGCGAGGCGGTGAGAATTACTACCTCCTCCCACTCCTCGTAGGGACGGCGGAGCGGCTGCACGAGGATTTCGGTGAGCGCGCGCCCGAACGCGAACTGCTCTTTCACCGTATCGTCGAGGTCGCCCGAAAACTGCGCGAACGTCTTCATTTCGCGGTACTGCGCGAGCTCGAGCCTGAGCGCGCCCACAGCTCTCTTCATCGCCTTGGTCTGAGCGCTGCCGCCCACCCTCGAAACGGAAAGACCGACGTTTACGGCAGGGCGTTGACCGGACAGAAACAACTCGCTTTCCAGAAACAGCTGACCGTCGGTTATGGAAATAACGTTCGTGGGGATATACGCGGAAATATCGCCGCCCAGCGTTTCCACGATAGGCAGCGCGGTCATACTGCCGCCGCCGCGTTCTTCGCTGAGGTGCGCCGAGCGTTCGAGCAGCCGCGAGTGCAGGTAGAATATATCGCCGGGGTAAGCTTCTCTTCCCGGGCTCCTGCCGAGCAGCAGCGAAAGCGCGCGGTAAGCGACGGCGTGCTTGCTTAGGTCGTCGTACACGACGAGCACGTCGCGCCCTGCGTTCATAAAGTACTCGGCAATCGCGCAAGCCGAAAACGGCGCGACGTATTGCAGCGAAGCCGAATCCGCAGCCGAAGAGAACACCACGACGGTGTAGGCGAGCGCGCCGCTCTCCCGAAGCACGCTCACGAGCCGTTTGACCGTGCTCGCCTTCTGCCCGATTGCGCAGTAAACGCACAGCACGTTTTTGCCTTTTTGGTTGAGTATCGCGTCCACGGCGATGCTCGTTTTGCCCGTCTGGCGGTCGCCGATAATGAGCTCTCTCTGACCCTTGCCGATAGGGAACATCGAGTCAATCGTGAGTATGCCGGTTTTAAGTGGCTCGTTCACGGGGCTGCGGTCGATTATTGCCGGAGCCGGGCTCTCGACGGGCATGTATTTGTCCGCCGCGAACGCACCCAAGCCGTCAACCGGCTCGCCCAGCGCGCTCACCACTCTGCCGATAATCTCCTCCGACACGGGCACGCCTGCGGTCTTACCCGTCCTGTAAACGTTCTCGCCGGCAACCACGTCCTCGTCGTCGAACAGCACGCAGCCCGTTTCGTCCTCGTCGAGGTCGAGCGCGAGCCCTTTTGCTCCGCACTCGAACGTAAGGATTTCGCCGTACTTCACGCCGTGAAGCCCCGTCACCCTCGCGATGCCGTCGGCAACCGAGCGGACAAGCCCCACTTCCTCCGGCAAAACGCGCGGCCGCCAATTCTCCACGCTTTCCCTAATCAGCGAAACATAGTCGTCCGAGCTCTTGTCGATTTCGTCGATTTTCGCCTTGAGTCCGCGCACAAGCCCCTCGGGCGTATTGTCGTAGACTTCGCCGCCCAGCCTTAAAACAAAGCCTTTTTTAAGGCTCGTATCCTCTACCCACACGAAATCGACAGGACAACCGAGCTTGCTTTCAAAATATACGGCGAGCTTGCTTTTCTCGGCTTCGGTGGGTTCGACAGCCGACAAAAACTCGCCGATAACGCGATTATCTGTCATTTTGCTTGTTCTCCGCCAAAAAACCGTCCACGGTGCAAGCCGCGTCGATTTTCTCTATCGCCGCGCGCGCAATGACGTCGGAAAGCGCTTCTCTCGCTTCCTCTTCGGAGCGTTTTTTAATCTCTTCCGCCTGCGCGTTCGCCTTTTTGAGTACGGCGGAAGCCTGCTCCTCGGCAGCCTTGATAATTTTCTCGCTCTCACCGCGAGCGTCTGCGATGACGAGGCGTTTCTTTTCGGAAATCTCCTCGTCGGCTTTGCTCATAAGCTCGTCGTAAGTCGATTTCTTTTCCTCCGCTTCGGCAAGCGCGGCTTTTCCGCGTTCGTCCTGCTCCTCGTAAAGCTTCTTGCGCTTTTCCATAAACTTCTTCACGGGATTGTACAGCAAAAAGTAAAGAATGAGGAAAAGTATGACAAGGTTAAGCAGGTGCAGGAGAATCTGCCGCCAATCGATATTCAGCGGAATACCGCTGAGAAACAGCTTGTACATGCTTGTTCTCCTATAACACGAAGATTACGAGTATCGCCACGATAAGCGCGTAAATGATTGCCGTTTCGATAAACACCAGCCCCAGCATAAGCCCGGACCTTATGTTCGAAGCAGCTTCGGGCTGACGGGCAATCGCCTCGTTGGACTTTGCAATCGCGATACCCATTGCAATCGCGCCGAGCGCCGCGGCGAGCCCCACGCAAATGCCGGCGGCGAGCGCCTTACTGCCCTTGGACTGCTCCTCGGCGTTTACCGTAGCGGTGTTGTCCGCGGTATTGTCCGCGGCGGTATCGGCTTCCGCTTCGGCGGTAACCGCGATTTGTCCTTCGGCGGCGCACTTCGCGTCCGCGGCGTAGGCGGCGGTCCTGACCGACGGCACTATGATTGCCGACAAGAGCGCAAGCGCGCAAATTCCGAACGAAATACGTTTCAACGATTTCAGCATTTTTATTTACCTCTCTTTGTCATTATAGTTTTTTTTGCCGTTAAGGGTTTCTTTTCCGTCACTTCGCCGTAGAACAGCGAGGTGAGCATTGTGAGCACATACGCCTGAATGAGCGCGTGCAGCAGCGTGAACATCACGCCCACCAGCACGGGCAGCACGAACGACAGCGCCGTGTAGTAGTAGACGAGCTCGGTGACCAGCGCGCCCGACAGAAGCGCGCCGAACAGACGGAAGCTCATCGATACGGGGAGCGAAAAATCCTTGAGCGTTTTGCCCATGCCTTTTAGTCCGTTGGTCGCGATTCCGCCTCCCAATATGACGGCGTAGGAAACGCAGCCCATGGTTATCGCGCCGTTGATGTCGGCGAGCGGAGCCGGCAGCGAAACCGACCTGCCGAGCGTAGTCACCGCCTGCAAGCCCAAAAGCTCGAACAGCGTGCCTATGAAAATATAGGCGGCGGCGGTGAAGATGTACGCTCCCAAAAACTTGTTTCTGCCGGGGCTGCTCGTTTTCGCCATGCCGTCAAACGTTCCCACCGCCGTTTCCAGCACGAGCTGAAAGCCGCGCGGCACGAGCGTGAACCTCGGGATAACGAAAATCCTGACCGCGAGCGCGAACACGAATATCACTCCCGTGACGGTAAACGCCGATATGACCGCCGGGTTTACCTCCAGCCCGAACAAGTTAATTTTGTTCGTTTCGTGCAGTACCGAGTCGCGCATAGCATCGTTTATGCTCTCGCCGCCCGAGGGACTCGGAATGAGAAAAATCCCGACGAGCAGCATGGCTATCATGCTAAGCCCCGTCGCCAAAACTATGATTTTTGTCCTTTTCATAAGCTTGCCTCTTTCATAAATCAGCCTCTTTATTGTCGGCAGTTCCGATTACTTCCTCGGTTTCGTTCTTCACGGGCTCGTCTATTGTAGCGCAGCCTTCCCCGGCCGCCTCGCGCTTTTCTCTGCCGATAAACGCGAATGACGCGGCAAACGTGAGCGCCGCCGAGAAAATTATCGCGTATTCGCTCACGGCGGTTTCCAAAAGGTACCCCAGGCTCGCGCCGACGGCGAAGATAGCCACGACCGCGAAGTACAAGCCGAAGCGTTTTGCCGCCGCCTTGTCGCGCTTTGCGACTGCGGTGACCAGCGAGCCCGACATGCGGACGATATTGCCGATACACATCGTGCTGGCAAAGTCGTTGCCGTAAATGCTCTCGAACGCCAAAACCTGCATCGCGCAGGCGAACGACACCAGCGCGTTGGCATAAAGGTTCATGCTCTGCGGCATAAAGCCCACCGACAGCAGCGCGGCGGTTTCGACGAGCAGCACGATTTGCTTCCAGAAAATCCGTTTGTTTCCCAATGCGAAAAACAGCGTTTTCGCGACAATCGCGCCAAGTGCGAAAAACAGCACGGGCACGAGGTATTTAATCACCCCGGCGCCGTCGCCGTTGACGATGTTGACCGCCAAAAACACTATATTGCCCGTCTGCGCGTTGGCAAAAACGCCGTCGCGGCAAAAATAAGTGTACGCGTCCTGCAAACCGCCCGAAATTATTATCGGCACGAGCATCGGCAGCGATTGGGAAATCTGAATCTTTGTCCTTTTCATAAAAACTTCCTTGACATATTTGACGCATTACAGTATAATCCTTTCGCAAGTATCTGTATAATATATATTTGTAATGCTCGATATGCGATTTTGATATGACGGAGGCGGCGACGTGAACACTAATTTTGAAAACTACAGGACGTTTTACTTTGTGGCGAAGTACGGCAACATCACGGCGGCGGCGGAAGCGCTGTACTCCGAGCAGCCGAACGTGACGCGCGCGATTAAAAACCTCGAGCGTGACCTCGGTTGCGTGCTGTTTGCGCGCTCGAACAAGGGCGTAACGCTCACTCCCGAGGGCGAAATGCTGTATAGACGCGTGGCGATTGCCTACGAGCAAATCGCCGCCGCCGAAGAGGAGCTGTCGCGGCACAACGGCTTCGAGGAGGGACTGCTGAGAATAGGCGTATCGGAAACGGCGTTGCACGAGGTGCTACTGTCCGCGCTTGTTCGCTACCACGCGCTGTACCCGAAAATCAAGTTCAGCCTGGTCAACCTCACGAACACGCAGGCGATAAGCGCGGTCAAGAATCAGGCGGTGGACTTCGTGCTCATCTCCACGCCCTTCAGCCTCGACAAGTCCCTAAAGTCCGTGCCGATAAAGCGTTTTCAGGACATAGTGGTGTGCGGCGAACGTTACCGCTATCTCACCGGCGAAAAAGTGAGCTTCCGCGAGCTTACCGGGCTTTGCATCGTCAGCGTCAACAAGACAACCAAAACCTACGAGTACTACCGCACGCTGTTCCGCCGCTACGGGCTGGAATTCGCGCCCGAAATAGAGGTTTCCACCTCCAATCAGATTCTGCCCATCGTGAAAAACAATCTGGGCATAGGCTTTATCCCGGCTTCGTTCGCCGAAAACGAAATCGCGAACGGCGAGGTTTTTCGGCTGGAAACCGAGGAGGAAATTACTCCGCGCGAGGTCTGCCTGATAAAGCGCGCCGACTTTTCGCTGTCCGTCGCCGCCAAGGAGTTCGAACGGCTGCTTAAAAATTCGTCGGGCTTTACCGCGTGAGTTTTGCCGCGTGAGTTTTACCGCGTGAGTTTTACCGCGTGAGTTTTGCCGCATAAGCCGCGCCGCGCGATAATTAACCGCTCCCGTTCTTCCCCACTATTATTATATTACCCGAACAACAAGAAACGCGCCGACGGACAAATCTGCCTGCGGCGCGTTTTAAGTGTTTTCAATATTCGGATTTTATGTATTCCTGTCTATATAAGGTTTCGGGCGGTCGTTGCCGCGCGGCTTTTTCGGTTTAGTCAAGCTCCTCGACGAAGTTGACGTATTCGAGCTGCTGCACGGCGGCGATTATGTCGTCGTGACGGACGAATTTCTTGAAGCTGCCGGACTTTATCGTGAGCGCGACGGTGTAGACGGACAGTCCCGTGTTCTGATATGCGGCGTTGAATTCGATGTCGTCCACCTTGAGCCCGAGCATGCGCACGGCGGCGATGAAGTCGCGCAGCGATTCCTTGCCGTTCAGCTCGAGGTGAATCTCGAAATGGTTCGAGCGGCGCTTGAAGGCATACTCGACACTCATGAACAGCGTGAGGCAAATCATGTACGCGGCGAACGCGATGAGCGCGGCGGCATAGAGGTCAAGACCTATCAGCACGCCCACGAGGCATATCCCCCACAGCGCGACCGAGGTGGTAAGCCCCTTAATCTGGCTTTTGGAGCTATACAGTATCGTGTTCGAGCTGACAATCGCGATGCCGATAATCGTCGCGCCGATGACTACGGACACGCCTGCGCCCACCACCGTCACGAGGTAGTTGTCCACCATCGCGGCGAGCGTGGCAACGAGCGCCACCAATATAAACGTCCTCAGTCCCGCCGCGTGGCGTTTTGTCGCGCGCTCGCAGCCCACGAGCGTGGCGAGCAGCACGGAAAGTCCTATTTTAAGCGCTACGCCCCCGAGATTAAAGCCCCTGCACCAATCTCCGAGAAAGTTCGCTATTGCGTCGTTCATAGTTAAGTTTTACCTCCGGTTAATGAATTTTCTGTTTCTGTCGCGCGGCGCATACTCGGGAATATCCTCCTCCGCCGCCGCGGAAAAAGCCTTCTCCTCTTCGCTGCGAGCATAGTTTTCTCTGTCGATTTCCGCTTGAATGGCGTTCATGCGCTCGATAAGCTCGTCGCGCCGCGACTGCCCCGGCTCCTTAATCGGCAGACTTTCTCCGCCGCCAATCGAGCCCGACAGCACCAGCGCGAGCTTTGCCATCGCAGGGCCAATCAGTTCGTAAAGAATACTTGACGACATTATCACCGTCTGAATTATTATGCCCGTTTCGCCGCCGATTGTTCTCGCGGCGAGCTCGGCAAGTCCTATCGCCACGCCTGCCTGCGGTATCAGCGCAAGCCCCAGCGTGTTTGTCGTGCGGTTCGGCTTTTTGCAGATTTTGCAGCCGAGGAACGCGCCGAGATATTTTCCCAGGATTCTGACGAAGAAGTACAGACAGCCGATGAGCAGCAGCGGTACTCCAGCCACTCGCGCCGAAGCGTCGAACAGCGTGTCGAGCCGAAAGCTCATGCCCGAGCGCACGAAGAACACCAAAAGGAACGGCGGCGAGAAATAGTTGAGCTGCTTGAACAGCCTGTCGTCGTCGGAAACGTTGATGTACACCGCGCCCATTACCATGCACGCCATTAGCGGCGAAACGCCCAGCGCCGCGCCGACTCCGCACAGCACGAACAGCAATGCTACCGACACGATGAGGCGGTTATCCGTCGACCTTCTCGTCATCAGCAGCTTGAGTAGGTACCCGGCGCCCACGCCCAGCGCAATCATCAGCACGTTGTAAACAATGGGCAGCGCGACCGCTTTGGCGTCGACCGAGCCCGCGACCGAAGCCGTAGCCACCGAAATCGCCACCGAGAACGCCAGCAGCGACACCACGTCGTCCAGCGCAACCACCGAAATCAGCGTGTCCACGAAGTCGCCCTTAGCCTTTGTCTGTCTGATTGTCATCAGCGTGGAGGCAGGCGCGGTTGCGGAGGCGAGCGCCGACAGCACCAGCGAGAACGCCATGCCCAGCCGCAATATGCAATAGGTGAGCAAAAATACCAACAGCGAAGCCATCAGCGACTCGAACAGCGTGATTACGACAAGCTGTTTGCCCTTGCCCTTAAACGACGAAAAGCGAAAGAACTCGCCTGCCGAAAACGCGATGAACGCGAGCGCGATGTCGGACACGAACGCCGACCCGTCGATTACGCTCTTAGGTACGGCTTTAAGACAAAAAGGACCGATGATAATGCCGGCTACGACGTAAGCCGTCACGTTGGGCAGCTTCAACAACTTGGTTATTCGGGTAAGCAAAAAGCCTGCGGCGAGTATTATAGCTATCGAAAGCACTACTACCGAAACAGGTGACGCGATTTGTAATTTTTCGTAAAACTTCTCCATACAACTCCCGTCAATATGTATATTAATTTTATATCCGACTATGTTAGCACAAAACTCCGCGCTTGTCAAGGAAAACGCGCCGTTTTCGTCGCTCCCTTAAAAAAATCGGTTGTTTTTTTCGACGTTTTCCGACCAAAAACCACAAACTCCGCCATAAACAAAAAGCAAACCCCGTTTATCGCGGAATTTGCCGTATTCTCTCTCGTAAAGTCCCTGCGTTTTCGGGCGCGACTAGTTAAAGTCGTATTCGCCGCCGATGCCGTAAATCTCGTTGGGCGTGACGTCCAAAAGCTTGCAAAGTTGCAAAATCTGCTCGTAGTTGAGCTCAAACACGCCGTTCTCGAAACGGCTGTATTGCTGCTGAGTCATCAACAGCTTCTCCGCGATCGCGCTCTGCGTCAAGCCCTTGCTCCTGCGCGCCGCCTTGATATTCTCTCCTATCGCTCTTGCAATTTCCATACTCTTAATGTATAACAAAGCAAGTAAATTCGCTTGACATACACCACAAAGTGATGTATTATGTATTTGCAATCGGATAGTAAAATATGCTTAATATGAAAAAACCGTGCTTGTCGGCACGGGTCAGCGATTGATTTTTGGGTTGTCGGTGCGCTCTAAAAGGTAATCGAGCGATACGTTAAAATAATCGGCAATACGAATGAGCGTCGCATAGTCCGCTTCGTGAGTGCCGTTTTCGTACCGGCTGACGCTGTTCTGACTGAGCGACAAGTCCATCGCAAGTCTGGTCTGCGTCATATTCTTTCGTTCGCGTAGTTCCTTCAACCGCATAATCTTTAGTATAAAATCCTTTGACAAGATTATACCAAAACGGTATAATAAAAATATCCGTATTCGGGATAATCGGAGGATTTGTAAAAATCAAGGGAGAGTGTACAGAATGAAGGATAGCGAAAACAACGAAAATATCGCCGCAGGTTTGGACGAAGAGCGGCGCGAGCAAAAGCGCGAAGAGAAAAACGAAGAGAATACCGAGTGGAAAGACGAGCTTCCGCCCTATCACGAGGTGATACTCTACGACGTGTCGCACTTAAGAGAGGGCAACAACAAGATTTACGGCAGGGTTTGCCCCGCCTCGCAACGTCCCGTCAAGGTGCGGAAGGTAGTCAATCCCGACGGCACGATGTTCTACAACTGCATAGACCGCTGCGGCTGCGTGCGCGAGATATGCAAGTACAAGCCCGAATCGCGCAATCCTGCCTTTAAGTGGTAATTAAACGGCGGTTTATATCTACTGCCCAAAAAAGGCGCATACGCATACAAAAAATCGCGACGTTACATCGCGATTTTTTCGTTGCCTGTTGCTATTTTGAGTTTACTTTAACTAGATTTCGGTACGCGATTCGAGCGCTCTCGAGAGCGTAACCTCGTCGGCGTACTCTATTTCGCTGCCCATGCTGACGCCCTGCGCGATGCGCGTGACCTTTACGCCCATGGGCTTTAACAGCCTCGCTAAATACACGGCGGTAGCTTCGCCCTCAACGTCGGGGTTTGTGGCGACGATTACTTCTTTTACGCCGTCGAGCCTGCCCAAAAGCTCCTTTATGCGGAGCTCGTCGGGTCCCCTGCCCTCCAGCGGATTGAGCGTGCCGCCGAGGACGTGATAGACGAACGTCCTGCCTGCGACGCGTTCGAGCGCGAGAATATCCTTGGGCTCGGCGACGACGCAAATTACCGAGTGGTCGCGCGTCTTACAGATTTCGCACACGTCGTCCTCGGTAAAGTTACCGCACACCGAACAGAATTTAATCTTTTCCTTGACCTCGCGGATAGCGTCCGAAAACTCGGCTGCGTCCTCGTTGTTCATGCCGATGACCGCGTAGGCATAGCGCTGGGCGGTCTTTTGCCCCACGCCCGGGAGCGTCATGAACCGCGCAATCAGCTTTTGTATGGAATCGGGTTGCCGCATGGTATTTTACAGCATTCCGCCCACGCCTGCCGGCATAAGCGAAGCGGACAGCTCGTCCGCCTTGTCGCAAGCCGCGTTGAACGCCGCCGCAACGAGGTCCTCCAGCATTTCCACGTCGTCGGGGTCAACCGCCTCGGGCTTTATCGACACCGCCGTGACGCGCTTGTCGCCCGTCATCGTCACCGTGACCATGCCGCCGCCTGCCGAGCCCTCGACCTCGGTAGTCTTAATCTCTTCCTGAGCCTGCTTCATCTGCTCCTGCAATTTCTGAGCCTGCTTCATCATAGCCTGCATATTCATTCCGCCGCCCATTCCGAAGCCGCCTCTGCCGCCGTATGCCATAGTTTATATCTCCTTTCGCGCCTGTACGCGATGATTATTTCCGTTTTAAGCCTTTCTTTTACTTCTTGACGTTCACTTTCGCGTCGCCAATCATCTTTTTGATTCGGGCAATCTCGCTGTCCATGTCCACGCCGCCCGACTTCTTGTTGATGACGAGCGCATACGGCGCTCCGTCCTCGCGGAGAGCGCGCTCGATCGAAGCCCTCACGTCGTCGCCGCTGAGCCGCATAAAACTGTCCGCTTCCGCCCACAAAATCAGCTTGTCGCCGCGCACCTCGACGTCGGTCACGCGGTTTATCAGCGCGAAAACCTGCGCGGATTCGTGCGTGCGGAACCAGGTCAGCAGCCGTCCCCAAACGCTCTTTGCGTCCATGTCCTTGTTTACGCTTCTTCTCGCCGCCTCGGGGGCTTGCGCCGCGCGGACGGGCTGAATCGCCGCAGGCTGAGCAACCGCTCCTTCTTTGACGGCGCGTTCCAGCCTCGTCAGCCGCTCCTCTATCGCCGAATAGTCCGCAACCGCAAGCTTGGCGGCTTTGAGCGCCGCACATTCCAGCACTATACGCGGCGATACCGAATACCTTAGCTCCGCGTCCACGCTCGAGAATATGGTCACAACCGACACAAGCAGCTCCACCGAGTAGTCCTCGGCTTCCTTTCTCATTCTTTCTATTTCGTCGTGCGACCCGAGAACGCTCGCCTTTTCGGAAGTTTTGAGCACAAGCAAGTCGCGAGCGTAAGCCGCCACGTCCTTTGCGATGAGTCCCACGCTCTTGCCTGCCGCGCACGCTCCGTCCACAAGCTCCAGAGTCGCCGCTATGTCCGAGCGCGCTATCGCGCCGAAAAGCTCGCGCGTGCTCTCCTTGCCGCCCGCGCCCAACACGCCGGCAACGTCGTCGTAGCCGAGCTTGTCGGAATAGTTCATGCACCTGTCGGCAATCGACAGCATGTCGCGCACCGAGCCCTCGGCTGCGGCTGCGATAAGGTCCAGCGCCTCCTCGTCCGCGGTCACGTTCTCGGCGGCGTAAACCCGTCTTAAGTACTCTTTCAGCGTGGGCTGCGGCACCAGGCGGAAGTCGAAGCGCATGCACCTCGACAGCACGGTGGCAGGCAGCTTGTGCACCTCGGTGGTCGCGAGTATGAAAATCGCGTGCGAGGGCGGCTCCTCGAGAGTTTTCAAGAGTGCGTTGAACGCCGAAGCGGTCAGCATGTGTACCTCGTCGATGATGTACACCTTGTACTTGCCGGCGACGGGCGGATACTGCACGTTGTCCACGATGTCGCGAATCTGGTCGACGCCGTTGTTCGACGCCGCGTCCAGCTCGATAATGTCGATATTGCCTGCTCCCGACAGCGCGCGGCACGCTTCGCACTTGCCGCAGGGCGAGCCGTCTACGGGGCTCAGACAGTTCACGGCTCTGGCGAAAATACGCGCGCAGGTGGTTTTACCCGTGCCCCTGCTGCCCGTGAAAAGATAAGCGTGAGTGACGCGTCCGTGCTTCACCTGATTGATAAGCGTGCGCGTGACGTGCTCCTGCGCTATGACGTCCCCGAAAACGACGGGGCGGTATTTTCTGTACAATGCCAACATTTCGGTTGCCCTCGAAATTTATCTTGCCGATTAAATCGCTCCTATCAGTATACCAAACGCGCGCGGTTTTGTCAAAGCTTTGTCGGGGTAATGCGTAAACGCGCCGCTCCCCGGATTAAGCCGAAGCGACTCCATGTCGACTCTATATCGATTTTACCGTCCGAGCCGCATTTGTCGTTTTTTCTGTCGTATGCTTTCGCGTTACTTTTTTCTAAGCTCCGCGAACGCGTAGCCGAACGCCGCCACGGGCGTGGTAATCGCGAGTTTTCCGTCCTTTACCTCCGCTTCGCAGCCCACGGCGAAGCTGAGCTCGTAGTCGCCGTCAAGTTCCGCGACAAGGTCATACGCCGCGTCGTCGTAGAAGTTGACGAACAGACAACCCAGCTTGTCGCCCTCGCGGCGGCAATAAACCTGCATGTCTGCATACTCGCCCGTTATTCTCGGCATTTTCGCGCCTAAGAACCCGTTTATGCCCTCTTTGAGCGTTCTGCTCGTCACATAGCCGTGCATGAGGAACGAGCGCGACGATATTTTGGTAGGGCTGGCGTTTATGTTATACAGCAGAATTTTTGCGCCGCCCGGGGTGGTGATTTCACAGGCGAGCGGTATTTCGCCGTCGGACGATTTCATTGAAGTCAGCACCCTGACGTTCTCGCCGGGCTTGAAGTCGAGGTAGTCCGCGGCGGCGCGCTGCGGCAGGCGGTACTCGTCGCCGAAGCCGCGCACGGCGGCGACTGCGGCGGTCTTTAATTCCGCGGCGGCGGTTATTCCCAAATCCTCGCCGGCTTTAAGGTAAATCGCGGCGGCAAGCGCGTCTATGACCGCGCGAGGCTTGTCCGCGAGCGAAAAGTGCCGCGCGTTCTCGCCGAAAATCGCGACGACTTCCGCTTCGCCGTCGTAAATCACGGGGATATTCGAGCCCGTCAGCAGCGTTCCTGCGCCGCCGATTACGTCCGAAGAGAAGTAGAATTTAGTGCCGTCGGTATGCGCGAGCGCAAAGTCCGTTTCGTCGAAAAGGTGCGGATGCTCGAGCGCTTTCACTCCCAGATTCGCGCCGCCCTTAAAATGCGCCTCTATCAGGTCGAGCGACGGCTTATTGCGCGCGTGAGCGTCGACGTAGCGGCAGTCGAACGACGGCTTCGAGATGTAATTGAACATATATTTCAGTATGCCCTGCGCCTTGCCGTCACCCGTCATCGCGGCGGTAAACGCTTCGAGGTGCGCCGCAGGTATGTAGTCGCTGGGGCGCGGATAGGTGTCGCCCTCGTACAGGAGCTCAAAACCTTTTCCGCGCGCAAAGTGCGCCAGCGCGCGCTCGAGCTCGGTGACATGCGCAAAGCTCTCGTCCACATAGCCCGTAAGATACCTGACCCAATACGGCGCGCCGTGCAGCCGCATGTAACGCTTGTTCTTGCCTGCCAGAATTTCGGTGATTTCTATCGAATCCACGCCGTCCGCGCTCCAAGCCGTGCCCACCGCGCACACGCCCACGGGGCAATCGGGATTGACTTCGTCGACGGCACGCCGAATGTCGCGAGCAAGCGTGCGCAGCGAATCGCCCTGCACCTTTACCCAAGCCCGTCTGTACTCGTTCGCGCCGTCCGACAGCGCCTTTTCTCGGATTTCTTCTCTCGTCACGGGACGTCCTATTTCCTTCCCGAGCGCCGCGAGGTGAAGCTCGCATGCGCACCCCACAAAGTCATGGGCGAGGCGGAAATCGTCGTCCAGCAGTATAAACTCCGCTCCCACGTCCGCGAACGCCGCCACAAACCTCGATATATCGCGGCGAAATCGCTCGTCTAACGGGCAGTAGGCCTCGCCGCGCTCCTCGCCGTGAACGCCGCGAATCAGAGTGTACTCGCGCTCTTCTTCCGCGCCGCGACCTACGAGGTACACGCCGTGACCTATCGTCGAGCCTATCCACACCGCGCACGAGTAGCCGAAACCGCCGTAAAACTCTATGCAACGGCGAACGTTATCCGCAGCTTTTTTAGCGGCTTCGGGCTCGAACTCACGGTCAACGACGAACAAAATCCTGTCGACGTCGGCGCGGCGAAACTCGCGCAAATATTCCTCTCTCAGCTCGTAATCGGGATATACGGGTACCGTAATTTTCATCGTTTTTCTCCAAAAAAATGCTCGTTTCGGGGCATTGCCGCCGTTTCTATTATAATAGCATATTTTTCGCGCGGCTACAAGCGCATTCCGATTGTAAATCGCGCTGATTTTCTTTTCAGATTTTGCAAGGTCAACTTTTCCTACTCGGCGTTTCGCTTTACAACCGCGCGGAGAAATTGTATAATATCGCCGTAAAACAGCGAGGACGATTATGAATAAACCGGAAATTTACGAATATCTCAAAGGCCGCGGCGTGGCGCACGAAATCACCGAACACGAAGCGGTAGTCAGTATGAAAGAACTGACTTCCGTGCCGCTCCCGTACCCCGACCGCGACGCCAAAAACCTGTTTCTCCTCGACGACAAAAAACAACGCTACTACCTCATAACCGTGATGGGCGACAAGCGCGTCGACATCAAAGCATTCCGCCGCGCTCACGGCACGCGGCCGCTCAACTTCGCGCCGCCCGAGGACCTTATGCGGCTGTTCGGCACGCTCCCCGGCTCCGTTTCGCCGCTGGGCGCGCTCTGCGACGAACGGCATGAGGTCAAGGTCTTCCTCGACGCGGACTTTTTCGGCGGCAGCGGCATTATCGGCGTGCACCCGAACGAGAACACCGCCACCGTCTGGCTGAACTCCTCCGACCTTAAATCCCTCCTCGAAGAGCGCGGCGCTTCCGTCGAAATCACCGACATACCGGTTAAATAGGATAAATTTATCGTTCGATTCGATATTGACAACGGCGGGAATTTACTGTAAAATTTACTGTAAAATTTGATTGAAAATCGACTATAAATTCGGAGAACAACGAAATGAAAATCGGACTTATCGCGCATCCGGAGGAACTGACGAAAGGCGAAATCGCCGCGTTCAGGGCGGCGGGCGCGGACGTACTGGGGCTACACCCGGTCGGCGGAAATAAGGCGACTTCTTCGCTCGAAAACTTACTTATATGGCTGAAAACCGACAAAGGACGCAGGCTGCTCTCTTACGCGCGGTCGCTGGGCCTTGAAATCGAATACGAAATGCACGCGGCAAGTTTTTTGGTTCCGCGCGAAATGTTTTCTTCCCACCCCGAATACTTCCGCGAAGCAAACGGCATGCGTACTAACGACTATAATTTCTGTGTCTCCTCGGACGAAATGCTGCGGCTGATGGCGAAAAACGCCGCCGCGCTCGGGCGTGTGCTAAGCCCCGACACTCACGACTATTATTTCTGGCTTGACGACGCGGAAAACAGCCGCTGCGAGTGCGAGAAATGCCGAACGCTTTCCGCATCCGACCAATCGCTTATCGTCGCGAATGCCATAGCAGACGAGCTGCGCCGCTTCGATTCGAGCGCACGCGTATGCTATCTGGCGTACCTCGCTACGCTCACGCCGCCGAAGTCCGTTAAGCCGGCTCCCGGCGTGTTTCTCGAGTATGCGCCGATGAAGCGCGACCGCTCGATACCCGTGTGGCAGGACGAAACGGTCAAGCGCGAGCTCGCGGCGCTGTTCGACGTTTTCGAGCCCGGCGAAGCGAAAATCCTCGAGTATTGGTACGACAACTCCATGTTCTCGAATTGGAAAAAACCGCCCAAAAAGTTCACGCCCGACAACGAACGCATCGCCCGCGAAATCGAGTTTTACCGCTCGCTGGGCGTTGGTAACGTTACCTCGTTCGCCTGTTATCTCGGCGCGGACTACGAAGCGCTGTACGGCGCTCCCGACTTCTCCGCGATTAACCGCGTTAAGAAGTAAAATAAACCTCTATAATAAAAGGATAATTACTCGTTCCGTATGGCTGAACTCCGCCGACCTTAAATCCCTCCTCGAAGAGCGCGGCACTTCCGTCGAAATCACCGAAATCCCCACCCGTCAGGCTTAAAACAAGCCGCAAAATCGCAACGTGTAACGCGAAAAAAAGCTTGGCGCGAAAAAATCGGACAAAACGCGCCGCACTTCTCTCTTTCCGCAAAGAATTTCCGAACGCGCGGACAAACGGCTTTTATATAAAGCAGGCTTTTATTCCGCCGCAAGAACGGCGCATTTGTAAAATGATATCCCAATTTGTCGAAATTTGTTAAAATTACGAGAAAATATTCTTAAAATATTACCACAATAAAATATTTGCGTTCAATTCGTTTGCCATAATATGTGAAATATAGTACACTTACTATATACGTTAAACGCAGCAAGGCGCATGCCACTGCGCGATTTAAGGATTGTCATCGTAATGTTTGATATCAGAAATTACAGACCCGGATTCGAGCTCAGCGCTTTTGTCTTGTCGATTGCGATACTCTTGCCAAACTTAATATGGTATTTTATTCCGGCTCCCACCGACCTTTTGCGCAACAACGTGTCGTTCACTTCGCCATTAGGCGTCGCTTCCACCGTGCTGCGATTGCTCGCCATGCTGACGGCAATCTTACTGATTAACCTCGAAAGTCGCGAGCCGCACTTCGGCGTCGGCTCGATTATCGTGCTCGCGTTCGGCGGTATGTACTACGTCGGCTGGTTGCTCTACTACATGAGCGTTGCCGGGTACGTCGCCGTCGTATTCGTAACGCTTCCTGCAATCGTAATGCTCACCACTCTCGCAATCGACAGAAGCAACCTCTTCTCGCTCCTGTTTTGCATCGCCTACGGCTGCGTGCATGCCGTGTGCATAGTAAACGGCTTAATTGCCATGTTCGGCTGAGCCGCCCCTGCCGGTAGCCCTCGTAAACTCATGCTGTCGCGCTAAAAACGCAACATGCGCTTTCGCTCGTATTCGCCGAACGTCGCATAAGCTCGCTCAATTTCGGGCGGCTTTTACTTTTAAGTGCGAAAACGCTTGCATAAATCCGAAAAATATGTTATCCTATGTCGGTAATCGCTCGTGGGGTTATGGCGCAGTTGGTAGCGCGTTTGAATGGCATTCAAAAGGTCAGGGGTTCGAATCCCCTTAGCTCCACCACAGATAAAAAACCACTCGCACAGCCGAGTGGTTTTTTTATTTGTGGTGGAAGGAGCAAAAAACGAACCCATTTGATTGATAACAACAATCCTTTTTTGTCATTCCGGGGGCTTGCCGAGAAATCCGGCGAAGCGTAAAAATTATAATTATGCGCCTTCGGCTAGATTCTTCGGCTGCGCTTCGCTCCGCTCAGAATGACATAAGGATAGTAATTTTCTCCCGTAGTCAATAGCCCCACCTTATTAACTTTTCGTTTCGACCTTATTTACCCCCACCGGCACACGCGGCGGAATTTTCAAAATTGTTTCCGCCTGCGCGGAGCGCGGGCTTTATTTATCCACCGCGCGAAGCGCTTTTTGTGTACACTTTATTTATCCACCGCAGACGGATAAATTTTTCCTTTTATGTAGTATTGCGAGCAAAAACCACTGCCTTTACGCCGATACCCTGCTCGCCCCCAAAACAAAAACAAGCCCGGGGCAAATCGCCCGAGCCTGCTTTTCTCATAACCGCCCGTTCAAGCGGCTGTTTCGCCTTATGTAAAGCCTGCGCTTATTTGTTCTTACCGTTCTTTCCCATACCTGCCTTAATTGTGCATCTCATGGCGGCGCACATCAGAATCACGATAACGCCCACCACGAACATCACGCCCAGCGACAAGTACATTATGTTCTTGAGGTTCTTAATCTCGCCGGCGTTCTCGTCTATTCTCGCCTCTGCCTTGTCCACGCGAGCGGCAAGCGCGTCGATAGCGGCTTGCAACGCGTCCTTAGCGTTCTTAATGCCGCTCTGAAGCTCGAGCTTGACAGCCTCGTCCTTTTTGTCGGTGGAAGCGTCGCTTATCGCCTGCGCGTTCTCTACCGCGTGGCTGAGCACCGCAATCTTCTCGTTTACGACGTCGGCGTCGGCTTTGGTATCAATCGCCGCGTTAAGCTCGCTCTTTGCCGCCTCCAGCGCGTCCGAAGCCGCTTTGCCCACTTCGGTCTTAGCCTGCGAAACCGAGCTTTCGAGCTCCGACTTGGTGGCTCTGTTGTCCTGCAAAACTCCGATAGTTGCGTTCGCGTTGTCGAGCGCGGTCTGCAGTGCGGCGAGCTTTGCCTTAACATCGTCCGCGTTCGCCTTCTTAGCGATAGCCGCGTTAAGCTCGCTCTTTGCCGTTGCCAAATCTTCGTTTGCCTTAGCTGCCGCTGCGGTTATTTTGCCCTCAAGGTCGGCCTTGGCATCGTTAAGCGCGGTTTTAAGGTTTCCTATTTCCTCGCCCTGCGTGGTGTTTACGCCTTGTATTGCCGTGATAAGATCGTTGATGTCGCTTATCTTTTTGTCATAGTCGGTTATCGCATTCGCTAATGCGGTCGCGTCGGCTTTCTTAGCAATCGCGGTTTCGAGCTCGCTCTTTGCCGTTGCCAAATCTTCGTTTGCCTTAGCTGCTGCTGCGGATATTTTGCCCTCAAGGTCGGTCTTGGCGGCGGCAAGGTCGGTCTGAAGTTGCTCAATAGCCTCGCCCTGCGTGGTGTTTACGCCTTGTATTGCCGTGATAAGATTGTTCGCGGCGGTTATTTTTTCGTTAACCTCGCTTATTGCGCTCGCTAATGCGGCCGCGTCGGCTTTCTTTTCGATAGCCGCGTTAAGCTCGCTCTTTGCCTTTGTCAAATCTTCGTTTGCCTTAGCTGCTGCTGCGGTTATTTTGCCCTCAAGGTCGGTCTTGGCATCGTTAAGCGCGGTTTTAAGGTTTTCTATTTCCGTGCCCTGCGTGGTGTTTACGCCTTGTATTGCCGTAATAAGACCGTTGATGTCGCTTATCTTTTTGTCATAGTCGGTTATTGCGCTCGCTAATGCGGTCGCGTCGGCTTTCTTAGCAATCGAGGTTTCGAGCTCGCTCTTTGCCGTTGCCAAATCCGATTCTGCTTTGCTTATCGCATTGGTTATCTGCGTTTGCAGGTCGCTCTCAGCGGCGGCAAGGTCGGTTTGAAGTTGCTTAATAGCCTCGCCCTGCGTGGTGTCTGTAGCCTGAATATCGGAGATAAGCTTTTTGATTGCAGCCACTTCTTTGTCGTACTTGTCTTTTGCCGCTGAAAGACCGTCGGCATTGGTTTTAATCTTTGCCTCGAGGTCGGCTTTTGCTTGGTTAAGGTTTGTCGATACCGCGTCGATTGCGGTCTGAAGCGCGCTGTCGCCGCTGTTAATCAGATTGGTAAGCTCTTCTTTCAACGCCGTGTCTTTCGTATCCGCATATTCTTTGCTTGCTTTTTCGGCGTTCTTAATAGCGGTATTGAGTTCGGTCACCTTTTCGTTAAGCGTAGCGGTGTCGGCTTTAGCGGCGATAGCGGCTTCGAGCTCGGCTTTGGCGGCAGCCAGGTCCTCTCTGGCGGTTTTCAACGCTTCGGTGCCGTCGACGGTAGCGTTACAGAACATGCACACGCCGTCGGTAATGCTCGTATGCGAGCACTTCTGAACGGTCAGGTAATCTATGGTTTCGCCGCTGTCATTGGTGGAGTATGTATCCTTGTTATTCGCGGAAGCATAAGACCACAGCGCCGAGCCGCCGCCATTCTTGTAATGCGCGACGAAAGCGTAGCCCTCGGGCAGCACCTGCGTAATCCTGTGCGCGTTGTAAATTGTACCGTCGGTACAAACCACCGAATTGATTTGTCCGCTGTAAACCTTTAGCGTACCGTCGTTGTACACTGCAAGGTCGGCGAGGGTGTATGTGTTGCCACGGTATTCGGCGGTGCCGCCGCTTTTAACATCAACATTAAAATAGCCATGGCCTTTCAAATCCTCAAAGACTACCGTCCCTCCGGTAACGTTTATGTCGGAGCCCTTCAACCTACAGCCGTTCAGGTCAACATGCATTGCGTGGTCTATTGTAAATCCGCTCTGCACGACGTAACCGTCGTGATTATATCGCATCGAGTGATACACAGCGTTGACGGACGTAAACGTAGAAGTAGCCCTATTATAGCTATTACCTCCGGTATAATCACTATTGTAAAAAAGGTAAACCGCATAAGTCTCGTCCGCGTAAGCCGCGGTGCCGGGCGTAAAGACGAATGCGACAGCCGCAACCGCGCAGAGCACAGCCGCAGCCAGCGAGAACGCCAACTTGTTTATAAATTTCTTAGATTTTTTCATAATCGTTTTCCTTTATGTATAGATAAGGTTATTCCTCGATTTCGTTCTCCGCGTTTTCCGTAACCGTTTCGGCGGTTTCGGAGGGCACTTCGATTGCGACTTCTTCGGCGTTCTCCTCCGCTTCTGCGTTATCCTCTTCGGTTTCGGCGGCTTCGGTCTTTTTGACGAGGGCGGAAGCCGTCCTTGTCCCGGCGCGGCGTTCGCGACGGCGAGCCTTAGCCTGTTCTTTCTTGTACTCGCGCTCCTTTTCGATTTCGTTGAGCACGATGTTCATGCAGCCCTTGACGGCTTCGAGCGAAGCTCCGTCCACTACCTTTATTACGGTAGCCGCCTGGCGCACGTCGATTTTGTTGTCGCTGACGTAGTTCCTGAAGTCGAGGTTGGGCACGACGAGCTCGCAGGTGATGACGTCGTTCTTTATTCTGATTCTCACAATGCGGTTCTTGCCGACCTTGTATTCCTCATAGTTCGCGCTCTTATAACGTTTGTGTCCCTCAATCGACATTGCGTAACGCACGATTTCGTCATAGTAAGCCCTCAGCTCCGTGGGAAGCTTGAGGTACTTTTCCTCGAGCGTAAGCTTGTCCGTGGAAAAATTTACGTCCGCTTCGGGCTTACTTTCCTCCACGGTGGCTGCGACCTCTTCCTCCGCCGCAGGCTTTTCGGCGGCTGCCGCCGTCTCCATCGCCTCCCGGGCATGCTTTGCCTTGACCGCGTCGCGAAGCGCGACTATCGCGGTGACAAGCCCCACGACGACGATTGCGCACACAAACGCCACTGCAATGATTGCTATTGTATCCATAATACCTTCTCCTTTGAAATGTATTTCTTAATATTAAAGCCGCTTCTTGTCCGCGAGCCGCCGCCACGGGACTTTTGTCCGTCACGCTCGGCAGCCGCTTTCAATCGCGGATTGCACCAAAAAAGCTTCAAACGTCCGTTTGAAACCTGTTACCGCATAAGTGCTTATTTTCACACACAAATGACCTCTGATAATATATTAGGCGTTCTTTTAACATACATATTCTATCAATAGTGCATACGTTTTGTCAACAGTCTTTAGAACTCTATGTAAAATTTTACCTACTTTTCACATTTGGTGTCGAATTTTGTCATAAAAGTCGCGCTGTGTCACCGAAATAACTATACGGTCGTATTATTTCTTCGCCTGATATATTATTAAGCGAAGCGGCGTTATTTGTGGAAAATGTGAAATCGCGGTCTTTGCCGAGCTTCGGAGGGACCGTTTTTTACCTCGAAAATTCAGTCGGGAAGCTGCCCGAGCCTGTTCATCATCTGCGTTTTGTACTCCGTGAGAGAATGGGCGTAGCGGCTCGGCGTGAGCGCGGCGCGCCGCCTCGCTTCTCGGATGACGTGGGAAAACGCAGGCTTCTCGTTCGATTTTATAATTTAACGCGCAGTTCACGTCCTTAACCGTCATTATGAGGGAGCGGCTTTCCGCGACCGTAATAATCCCCCACAATAAAGAAATAGCCAACCTTTTACGTCATTCCGAGCGGAGCAAAAGACGAACCCATTTGATTGATAACAACAATCCTTTTTTGTCATTCCGGGGGCTTGTCGAGAAATCCGGCGAAGCGTAAAGAAATAATAAATGCGGCTACGCCTGGATTCTTCGACTGCGCTGCGCTCCGCTCAGAATGACATAAGGTTTTATTGTTCTTAGACCTTTCTTTTCCGCATTCTGCTCCGCTCAGAATGGCATAAGGTTTTATTGTTCTTTAACCTTTCTTTTCCGTATTCCGCTCCGCTCGGAATGACATGCGGTTTTATTGTTCTTAATTCCATCGTTTCCGTGCTTCGCTCAGCTCAAAGCAACGAATAGGATTATTCCTCTTAATACAGCCGCTTCGGCGCCACCTCTTCACTCGATATAACAATAAGGGTTATTACTGTTCTCCCGTGGGAGATTAACGGCACGGGCAGGCAAAAGAAAAAAGCGGCGGAGGTAAGTCCGTCGCTTTTCGTAGACGTTATGTCAGTGGGTGGCGGTTGCCTGTGCTTGGCAACGCTCACGCGAAACGCCGTCTGCTGCTTAGTTGAACATGTCCTTGTAAGCCTTGCCGAAGCGCAGCGACGGAGCCTTGCTCGCCTTGATGGTCACTTTTTCGCCGGTAAGCGGATTGATGCCGTCGCGCTCGGGCTTTTCCTTGAGCTCGAACGTGCCGAAGCCTGCGAGCTGAATCTTGTCGCCGCCGAGCAGAGTTTCCTTAACTACCTCTGCGAGCGCGTCGAAAGCCTTTGCGGCGTCCTTATCGGTTACTTCTGCCTTAGCAGCGATTGCCTTGATAAATTCCCCTTTGTTCATAACAAAAACCTCCTGAGTTTGTTACACGAATTATACCATAATCCGGGAAAATAGTCAACGGATTGCGCGGCATATAATACTTTCACGGGAAAAATAGCGCGAAAAACCGCGATTTCGACATACGGTTTCGAGATTTTGCGACCGCAGAGCCGCATAAGCTTCGTTTATTAAGCCGCGCCGACTCCGTTTGCAAATCAAGCCGCGCCGCTTTTTTGCAAACTCAACGAGCTTTCTTCGCTTTATTTTTAGCCGCGCAATAGCTTTTACAAGTTTTTGCTCCGCGAAAAAACGGTAGAAACATAACGACACAACCGACGGCGGCATAAAAAACTCGGCGATATGACGGCACAGCACAAAGCAATGCAGCATTTCGGCATGCGCACCGACACCCCTTAATGTGACGGCACGGCACAACGTGAC
>DQGD01000003.1:189944-193455 GCA_003533505.1 Clostridiales bacterium
ACGTGACGGCACGGCACAACGTGGCGGCACGGCACAACGTGGCAGCACGGCACAACGTGGCAGCACGGCACAACGTGGCGGCACGGCACAACGTGGCGGCACGAAAAAACGCGCCCTCTTGCGAGAAGCGCGTTTTATTTCGATTAGTCGATTAACCCAAGGGCTCGATTAAGCCTCGTCGGGAAGGACGTCGACAACGGTACCCGAGCCAACGGTTCTGCCGCCTTCACGGATAGCGAAGCGGAGTCCCTTCTCGATAGCGATAGGAGCGATAAGCTTAACTTCCATAGCAACGTTGTCGCCGGGCATAACCATTTCGACTCCCTTCGGAAGCTCGATGGTGCCGGTAACGTCGGTGGTTCTGAAGTAGAACTGCGGACGGTAACCGTTAAGGAACGGGGTGTGACGGCCGCCTTCTTCCTTCTTCAGGACGTAAACCTGAGCGGTGAAGTGGTTGTGCGGATGAATGGTGCCGGGTTTAGCGATAACCTGGCCGCGCTCGATGTCCTTACGGTCGATGCCGCGGAGAAGAATACCTGCGTTGTCGCCTGCCTGAGCGAAGTCGAGGGACTTACGGAACATTTCGATGCCGGTAACGACGGACGTCTTGTTCTCTTTCTTAAGACCGACGATTTCGACGGGGTCCTGAATCTTAACGGTACCACGCTCAACTCTGCCGGTAGCAACGGTGCCGCGGCCGGTGATGGTGAACACGTCCTCAACAGGCATAAGGAAGGGCTTGTCGGTATCGCGGACGGGGTCCGGGATATAGCTGTCGACAGCGTCCATAAGCTCGAAAATGCACTTGCACTCGGGGCCGTCGACGTTGCCTGCGGTAGCAGCCTCGAGAGCTTTGAGGGCGGAGCCGCGGATAACCGGGGTGTTGTCGCCGTCGAAGTCGTACTGGCTGAGCAGTTCGCGGATTTCCATTTCGACGAGGTCGAGCATCTCGGGATCGTCAACCTGGTCGGTCTTGTTCATGAATACGACGATACGGGGAACGCCGACCTGACGAGCGAGCAGGATGTGCTCTTTGGTCTGGGGCATTGCGCCGTCGGTAGCTGCAACGACGAGGATAGCGCCGTCCATCTGAGCTGCGCCGGTAATCATGTTCTTGACGTAGTCGGCGTGGCCCGGGCAGTCGACGTGAGCGTAGTGACGCTTAGCGGTCTCGTACTCGACGTGAGCGGTGTTTATCGTGATGCCTCTTGCCTTCTCTTCAGGCGCCTTATCGATTTCGTCGTAGCGCATCTTCTGAGAAAGACCTTTTGCCGCAAGGGTCATGGTGATAGCGGCGGTAAGGGTGGTTTTGCCATGGTCGACGTGACCGATGGTACCGATGTTAACGTGGGGCTTAGTTCTGTCGAATTTTGCCTTTGCCATTGTTATTTTTCCTCCGAAATAATTTTTTTTGATTTCGATTTATTCTTCGGTCGCCCGAAGTGTTGCCGCGAACGCGCCGCTATGACGGCTTGTCCGCTCCCTTTCTCATATTATAAATGAATTTTTGTTTTTTTACAATCGTTTTGACGTAAAAATCAAAAATTATTTAGTCTTTTTTGGCTCTCTCGCCGATAACCTTGTCGGCAATAGCCTTCGGGACCTCTGCGTAGTGGTCGAACGTCATGGTGTAGTTGCCTCTGCCCTGCGTGCGCGAACGAAGGTCGGTCGCGTAGCCGAACATTTCGGCGAGAGGAATCTCGGCGTGAACTTCCTGAGTTCCGTTGACCATTTCCATACCCATGAGGTTGCCGCGACGCGAGCTGATGTTGCCCATAACGTCGCCGAGGTATTCTTCGGGAAGCGTTACGTCAACCTTCATGATAGGCTCCATAAGCACGGGGTCGGCTTTGCGCATACCCTCTTTGAAAGCCATCGAGCCTGCAATCTTGAACGCCATTTCGGACGAGTCGACGTCGTGGTAGCTTCCGTCGTAGACGGTGACCTTGAAATCGACGCATTCGTAGCCGCCGAGGATACCGCTCATCTTCGCCTCTCTTATGCCGGCGTCGATAGCAGGGATATACTCTTTCGGAATCGAGCCGCCGACGGTCTTATCCTCAAAGACGTAACCCGAACCGGGCTCGAGGGGTTCCATATAGATTTTGCAGTGGCCGTACTGACCTTTACCGCCGGACTGACGAATGTACTTGCCTTCGACGTCAACCTTTTTGCGGATAGCCTCGCGGTAAGCAACCTGCGGCTTGCCGACGTTAGCCTCGACCTTGAACTCGCGGAGCATACGGTCTACGATGATTTCGAGGTGAAGCTCGCCCATGCCGGCGATAATCGTCTGACCGGTTTCCTGGTCGGTGTAGGTCTTAAAAGTCGGGTCCTCTTCTGCGAGCTTGACGAGCGCCATGGTCATTTTTTCCTGGCTTGCCTTGGTCTTGGGCTCGATAGCGACTCTGATGACCGGCTCGGGGAATTCCATGCTCTCGAGCACAATCGGGTGAGCGGCGTCGCACAGCGTGTCGCCGGTGGTGGTATCTTTAAGACCTACGAGCGCGCAGATGTCGCCTGCGTAAATCTCTTCGATTTCCGAACGGTTGTTCGCGTGCATCATGAGAATACGTCCGACGCGTTCCTTCTTATCCTTGGTGGAGTTAAGAACGTAGGAACCAGCCTGAAGCGTTCCCGAATAGCAACGGAAGAACGCCAGCTTGCCGACGAACGGGTCCGCCATAATCTTGAACGCAAGACCGGAGAACGGCGCCGAATCGCTGGTTTCGCGCTCTTCGACGGTAACGCCGTCCATGAGCGTGCCCTTGACGTGAGGAACGTCGAGCGGCGACGGCATGTAGTCGACGATAGCGTCGAGCAGCTTCTGCACGCCCTTGTTCTTGAACGAGCTGCCGCAGGTCACGGGGTTGATTTTCATCTCAATCGTGAGCTTGCGGATAGCCTTCTTGATTTCCTCGACGGTGAAGTCCGCGCCCTCGTTTTCGAAGTATCTCTCCATGAGAGCGTCGTCGGCTTCCGCCACGATTTCGAGCAGCTTTGCGCGATACTCGTTGGCCTGGTCGACGTATTCGGCAGGGATGTCGGACTCGTCCATGACGGTGCCGAGGTCGTCCTTGTAGACGTCGGCTTTCATGGTTACGAGGTCGATGACGCCCACGAACGTGTCGGCGGAGCCGATAGGCAGCTGAATCGCAACCGGGGTGGCTTTAAGGTGCGAACGCATCATATCCATGACGTTAAAGAAGTTCGCGCCGTCGCGGTCCATCTTGTTTACATAGGCAATACGGGGAACGCCGTATTTGTCCGCCTGACGCCAGACAGTCTCGGACTGCGGCTGAACGCCGCCGCGAGCGCAGAATACCGCGACCGCGCCGTCGAGAACCTTGAGCGAACGCTCGACTTCTACGGTGAAGTCGACGTGACCCGGGGTATCGATGATGTTGATACGGGTAAACGGCTCGGTGCTGCCGGCGCTGCGGTCGACGCGCCACTGGGTGGTGGTAGCCGCGGAGGTAATGGTGATACCGCGCTCCTGCTCCTGCTCCAT
>DQGD01000003.1:193730-236925 GCA_003533505.1 Clostridiales bacterium
TCGATGTGAGCCATAATACCGATATTACGCGTGTTTTCCAAACTGTATTGTCTTGGCATAGTCGTTTCTCCGAATGATTACCAGCGGTAGTGAGCAAACGCCTTGTTCGCCTCGGCCGCACGGTGCATTTCTTCTTTACGCTTGACGGACGCGCCCGTATTGTTGTAGGCGTCGAGGATTTCGCCGGCGAGTTTTTCCTTCATAGTGTTCTCGCTGCGCTTTCTCGCAAATCCGACCATCCAGCGAATAGCCAGCGTCTGACGACGTTCGGGACGGATTTCCATAGGCACCTGATAGGTAGAACCGCCTACTCTGCGCGCCTTGACTTCGAGCACGGGCTTGACGTTTTCAAGCGCCGCGAGGAAGATTTCCTCGGGAGCGCCGCCCGTCTTTTCCTTAACGATGTCGAAGGCTTCGTAGACGATGCTCTGAGCCGTTCCCTTTTTGCCGTCCAGCATGACCTGGTTAGTAAGCTTCGTGATAACCTTGCTGTTATACATCGGGTCCGGAAGCACGTCGCGCTTCGGAACCCCGCTTCTTCTTGGCATAATTGTTTTCTCCTTATTCTGATTTTTTGACCCGTATGGGTCGCTGTGAGTAAGGAGCCGATTCTTTACTTTGCCTGCCTTTCCCGTTTAACCCGGGGAGCTTTACTCCGCTTTGCGGCGCGGAACGCCCCGTAAACTTATAGGATAAGGGCTTTTATATCGTCACGGCTCCTGCTTTTCGGGCCGCGCCGATTACTTCGTGCGCTTTGCGCCGTATTTAGAGCGAGCTTGCTTGCGTTTAGCCACACCTGCGGTGTCGAGTGCGCCGCGGATGATGTGATAACGTACACCAGGCAAATCCTTCACTCTGCCACCACGAATAAGCACGACGCTGTGTTCCTGCAAATTGTGCCCGATTCCCGGGATATAAACAGTACCTTCCATCTTGTTTACAAGACGAACCCTCGCAATCTTACGAAGAGCCGAGTTAGGCTTCTTCGGGGTCGTGGTCGTAACCGACAAGCACACGCCGCGCTTCTGCGGATTGTTCTCGAGAATAGGACTCATCGACTTGAATTCCACTTTCTCGCGACCCTTTCTGATCAACTGGTTAATAGTTGGCATTATTACTCTACCTCCTTTCAGTAGTCTTGCCCGCTCTTATATCAAAAAGCAGGACTTTTCGGCGTTCGCCGCAACGAAAGCCTGTGCGGTGTAAATTTTCCGCACCCGACCATTATACACGGTTTCGGGGGAGCTTGTCAACGATTTTACGGGCTCAAAGCGGAAATTAAAGCGTTTTACGGCGGTTTTTTGCGTTAAACGCCGCCTTATGTCGCTCCGCGCATTGGTTATTTCGCACAAAATAATTCGGTAGACGGAAAATATATTCAAAACGGTTGCTTTTACCCGGCGGATTTAGTATAATACCTGTAAATCAAATCCTTATGTTAAGGGAGGAGCAAAACAACTATGAAATCCGTTAAAATTCTTCTGAGCATGGCAGAGAGCGTAAAGAAATTCGTTGCCATTGTGAGCAAGTACCCCTACGACATCGACCTTCACAGCGGCCGCTTCGTCATCGACGCAAAGTCGCTTTTGGGCATCTTCAGCCTGGATTTATCCAAGCCCGTCGTGCTCGAGGTTCACTCCGACAAGTGCGACGACCTTCTCGGCGAGCTTAAGGACTACATCGTAGACTAAGCCGCGAGGGAAAATCGCGTAAAACCAGAGCGGATAGTCCCTTGCCCGACGGGCACGGGGCTTTCTTTGTTTTCAACCTTATTTATCGGAGTACTGCGGTATGGACGAAATAAGCAAAAACGACGTTATCGAGCTGAGCGTGACCGGTCAGGGCATGGACGGCGAGGGCGTGGCGCGCGCGGACGGCAAGACCGTGTTTATACGCGGCGCGCTGCCGGGCGAACGTGTGCGCGCGAAAGTGATTTCCGTGAAGCCGCGCTTCGACGTGGCGATACTCGAAAAAATCATAGCCGCCTCTCCCGACCGCGTAGCTCCGCTCTGCCCCGTTTTCGGAAAGTGCGGCGGCTGCGACGTTCAGCACATGCGCTATGCGGCGCAGCTCGGTTTCAAGCATACTCTCGCCATCGACGCGCTGAAAAAAATCGGCTGCTTCGCTTCCGCGGAAGTCGGCGAGGTAATCCCGAGCGACGAGGTCTTTCGCTATCGCAACAAGCTGTCGCTTCCCGTCAGGCGCGGCGGCAGAATCGGGCTGTTCGCAAAGGGCAGTCACCGCGTGGTGGAAACCTCCGACTGTCTGCTGCAATACGAAAACAATCGGCTGCTCATCGCGGCTCTTCGCGACTTTATGGAAAGCGAGGGTTATGAGGGTTATGACGAACAGGACTTTTCGGGCGATATTCGTCACCTCGTGGCGCGCGAAATCGGCGGCAGACTGTGCGTGGCGGTTGTGGCTACTCGCTCCATCGACCTCGGCGGTTTCGCTTCCGCCGTGCTCGGGTTCTCGCCTGACGCCGAAGTGTGGCTGAACGTGAACGCTCGCCGCGACAACGTGATTCTGGGCGCGGCGTGGAAAAAGGTTTGCGGCCCCGACTCGCCCGTCGTCGTTGACGGGCTGAAGACGAGTCTGCACCCTGCCGGGTTCTTTCAGGTGAACGACGACGTGCGCGAAAAACTGTACTCGTTCGTGGCGGCGCTGTGCTCGGGCGGCATAGCCGTCGAGGCGTATTCGGGCGCCGGGCTTATGGGCGCGCTGGTAGCGAAGCGAGCCGACGAGGTTTACGGCATAGAAATCAATCGCGAGGCTCACGAAGCGGCGGTAAAACTCGCTCGCGACAACGGCATAGACAACATGACGCCCGTGCTCGGCGACGTCGCCGAAATGCTGCCGAAAGTCTTAGGCGAAATAATAGAAAAGCGCGGCGACAATCGCGGTACTTTCCTCATCCTCGACCCTCCGCGCGGCGGCGTTTCTCCGTCCGTGGCGGCAACGGTGGGCGGTTCGGGCGCGGAAAACGTCGTGTACGTCAGCTGCAATCCCTCCACGCTCGCGCGCGACCTCAAGATTATCTGCGGTTACGGCTATGAAATCGCTTCCGTCACGCCGTTCGATATGTTCCCCCAGACGGCGAACGTCGAAACCGTCGTCGTTCTGAAAAAGGCGGCAAGCGAATAGGCGCAGGCGGCTTCAATTAAACAAATATGACGCGAACACATGAAAACGACGGCAAATCCGATACGGAATTGCCGCCGCTTTTGTTTTTATCGTCTTTATCGTCTTACTTCGGGATTACTTTCCGTGGCGGTTACTTAAAATACTTCACGCCCGAGCGGAAAATATTCATGTCGAAGTTGCCGGGAACGTTTTGGTACAAGCCGGGTTGCCAGCGCTCGGTGTGCCCCATCTTGCCCAGCACTCTGCCGTCGGGCGAGATTATGCCCTCCACCGCCATAAACGAGCCGTTGGGGTTAAAGGGCGAGCGCATAGTGACCGTGCCGTCCGCCATGGCGTACTGCGTGGCAATCTGCCCGTTTGCCGCCAGCTTTTCAAACTCCTCCGGCGAGCACACGAATTTGCCCTCGCCGTGACTGACGGGAACGGCAAACGTTTCGCCGGGCTCGAAGTCCCGGAGCCAGGGCGACTTGTTCGTGGCGACGCGCACGTTGACGATGTCGGAAACGTGACGGGCGATGTTGTTAAACGTCAGCGTGGGACTGTTCGCCGTCCTCGCCGAAACGTGACCGTCGGGAAGCAGTCCGAGCTTAACGAGCGCCTGAAAGCCGTTGCAGATGCCCAGAATCAGACCGTCGCGCTTGTAAAGAAGGTTCTCCACCGCCTCGCCAAGCACGGGGTTAAGGAAGGTGTTGACGATGAACTTGCCGCTGCCGTCGGGCTCGTCGCCGCCCGAAAAGCCGCCGGGGAACGCGATAATCTGCGCCGCGTCTATGCGCTTTTTCATTTCGGCAACCGAGTATTCGATGTCCGCCGCCGTCAGGTTTTTCATGACGAAAATATCCGCTTTCGCGCCCTCTCGCTCGAAAGCGCGCGCCATGTCGTACTCGCAGTTGGTGCCGGGGAACACGGGAATAAACACTCGAGGAGCCGCAACGGAAGTCTTAGCCTTGTATTTAACGCCGGCGTCGAACGTGACGGGTTTTGCCTCGCCCTCGGCTTTTGCGGAGGTGGGGTAAACCGACTCGAGCCGCGAGGTGTAAGCTTCGATAAGCTCGCTCGTCGTGGTTTTGCTGCGCGCGATTGTCACCTCGCCGCCCGGCATGACTTCGCCGATATAAATTCCGCAGTCGCCGATGTCGTCCTCTGCCAGCGCGATGATGTCGCCGTACATCGGGCAGAACAAATCCACGCATTCCGTGAGCCACATTCCGTAGCCGCTGCCCATGATAGATTTCGCAATCGCGACGGCATAACCGCCCTCTTCAACGACGGTAGCGCGCAGGATTTTCTTCTTTTCAATCAGCTCCGAAACACTATCGAGCTGCTTGAGCGTCCAATCGAAATATGGATAGCCGTGGTAGTCGCGCCTGAGGTCGATGAGGTACAGCTTGCCCGGGCAATCGAACACGTCGGAGATAATTTTGTCGTCGGTTGTGACGCCCGTCGCGAACGAAATCAGCGTGGGCGGAACGTCGATATTCTCGAAAGTGCCGCTCATGCTGTCCTTGCCGCCGATTGCGCCCGTTTTAAGCCCGAGCTGCGCGTCCATCGCGCCGAGAAGCGCCGCCAGCGGTTCGCCCCAACGCTCGGGGTCGGAGCCCAACCGCTTGAAATATTCCTGCAACGACAGCCTTATCGTGTCGCGCTTTACGCCCGCCGCCACAAGTTTCGCCACCGACGACAGCACCGAGTGCACCGCGCCGATAAACGGCGAGTGCCTCATAAGCCGAGGATAGCACGCGTAAGCCGAAACGGTCACGGTGTGGGTAAAACCGTCCACGGGCGGCTTTGCGGCAATCACCGTCGAGGGCGTCAGCCTGTTCGCGCCGCCGAACGGCATGAACACGCTTGCCGCGCCTATGCTGCCGTCAAACGTTTCGCCCATGCCCTTTTGCGAGCACACGTCGAGCCGCCTGAGCTCCGCTTTCAGCGCGTTCGCGTAGTCGCCGTTTTTGAAATACTCCGCCGAGTACTCGCTCGTGATTTCGTCTATAAAGTTTTCGCTCTCGTCGACGATAACCGCGTCCGCGGTCTGCTTTACGCCGTTCGTGTCCAGAAATTTGCGCTTTATGTCCACGATTGTTTCGTTTCCGTAGTACATCGTCAGCCGCTCGTCGCTCTTGACGACCGCCGCCTTGACGGCTTTCAGGTTTTCGCTCGCGGCGAGCTCGATAAATCTGTCCGCGTCCGAGGGCTTGACGACTACCGCCATGCGCTCCTGACTCTCGGAAATCGCGAGCTCGGTGGCGGTGAGCCCGTCGTATTTCTTGATTATTCTGTCGAGGTAAATGTCGAGCCCGGGGCTTAGTTCGCCTATCGCGACGCATACGCCGCCGGCTCCGAAGTCGTTGCACTTTATGATGAGCTTAGCCGCTTCGGGATTGCGGAACAGCCGCTGGAGCTTTCTCTCCTCGGGCGGATTGCCTTTCTGCACTTCCGCGCCGCAGGTTTCCACCGAGCTTGCCGTGTGCGACTTGCTGCTGCCCGTCGCGCCGCCGCAACCGTCGCGCCCCGTGTCGCCGCCGACGAGCAATACTACGTCGCCGGGCAGAGGCTGCTCGCGGCGGACGTTTTCGGCAGGCGCGCCGCCGATGACGTAGCCCGTTTCCAGCCGTTTCGCCTTATACCCCTCGTCAAACATCTCGTAAACGCCGCCGGTCGCCAGCCCTATCTGATTACCGTAGGACGAAAAGCCGGCGAGCGCGGTCTTGGAAATCACGCGCTGCGGAAGCTTGCCGGGGAGCGTCTTGTCAAAGTCCTCGGTTATGTCCGCCGCGCCCGTCACGCGCATCGCCTGATAGACGTAGGTCCTGCCCGACAGGGGGTCGCGAATCGCGCCGCCGAGGCAGGTCGCCGCGCCGCCGAACGGCTCGATTTCCGTCGGGTGATTGTGCGTTTCGTTCTTGAACATTATCAGCCAATCCTGCGGCTTGCCGTCCACGTCCACAGTGACCTTGACCGAGCATGCGTTGATTTCGTCCGACTCGTCGAGGTTATCGAGGTATCCCTCTCTTTTCAGCTCTTTCGCCGCAATCGTCGCCACGTCCATGAGGCAGACGTACTTGCCGCGACGCCCCTTGTAAAACCCCTTGAAAATCTTGCGGTAACGGGCGAGCGACGCGCGGATACGCGGATTGTTGGATTTTATCGTTATTTTATTCAGGCGCGTGAGGAAAGTGGTGTGACGGCAGTGGTCGGACCAATATGTATCGATGACCTTGATTTCCGTCAGCGTGGGATTGCGCTTTTCCGACCTGAAATAGTCGCGCACGAATTGAAGGTCGGCGTAGGTCATCGCGAACCCGAATCCGTCGTAAAACTTCTTCAATTCCTCGTCGGACAGGTCGATTATACTCAGCTCGACGCGCATTTTCGTCTTTTCGGGCGCGGTGCGTTTCAGCGTTTCGGGCACCGTAGAGTCGCCCTCCCTGCTGTCCACGGGGTTTATAAGGTACTTCTTTATTTTCGCAAGGTCGTCCGTCGTCACGCCGTAAAAGACGTAAACCGTGGCGCACCTGACAATCGGGCGCACGCCGCCGGTGAGAAACTGCACGCACTGCGCCGCCGAGTCCGCGCGCTGGTCGTACTGCCCGTCAAGGTACTCCGTAACCAACGCTTTACCGCCGGTAAAATCGGGGGTTTCGTAAACCTCGTCCACCATAGGCTCGGAGAAAACCGAGGTCACGGCGCGCTCGAAGTCGGCTTTTTCCAGTCCCTCGACGTCGTAGCGTATCAGCTTTCTGAGCCTGTCGATTTTTACGCCGAGCAGCGAAACGAGCTCGTTTTTCAGCCCCTCCGCCGCCGAATATTGACTTTTCTTTTCCGCATAAACACGATAAACCATCTGTATTTTTCTCCATTCCTTGTTTAGACTTTTCCTATATCCGAGCGATAGCGCGCGCCCTTGAATTGAATCTTGTCGATTTCGCGGTAAACGATTTTCCGCGCTTCCTCGAGATTGTCCGCAACCGCCGTCACGTCGAACACTCTGCCGCCGTTCGTGACAAGTTTTTTATCCTTTATCGCGGTGCCGGCGTGGTAAAGCGTAACGCCCTCGAGCTCGCCGATAGTTATCGGATAGCCCTTGACCACATTGTCGGGATAGCCGCCGCTCGCGACGACGACGGTAAAGCCCGTCTTGTTCTCCCACTCGATGTCAATGTCGCCCAGCCGCCCCTCGATACATGCGGTCATAATTTCAAAAAGGTCGGTTTTCAGCAGCGGCAACACCGCCTCCGCCTCGGGGTCGCCGAAGCGCGCGTTGTACTCGATTAGCTTCACGCCCTTGCTCGTCAGCATCAGCCCGAAGTAGATTACGCCCTTGTATTTAATGCCGTCGGCTTTCAAGCCTTTCAGCGTGGGAATGATGATGTTCTTTTCCGCCTCGGCAAACAGCTCGGGGGTGAAGTACGGCGAGGGCGCGAACGCTCCCATGCCGCCCGTATTGGGTCCCTCGTCGCCGTCGTAGGCGCGCTTGTGGTCCTGCGAGGACGGCATGCACTTAATCGTCTTGCCGTCGGTAAACGCCAGCACCGTGACTTCTCTGCCCGTCAGAAACTCCTCGACGACAACCACGCTGCCGCTCTCGCCGAACACGCCGTCCAGCATCAGCTTTTTCAGCGCGGCGTCGGCGTCGCTGAGCGAATGACAGATGAACACGCCCTTGCCGAGCGCCAGCCCGTCCGCCTTGATTACCAACGGAAAAGAGCACTTCTTGACGTAGTTGAGCGCCAGCGAATAGTCGGCAAAGTACTCGTAGTCGGCGGTAGGTATGCCGTGGCGGCGCATGAAATTCTTGGAGTGCACCTTGCTGCCCTCCAGCCTTGCCGCCGCCTTTTCCGGTCCGAACGCGCGCACGCCGTGGTCGTGCAATTCGTCCACGAGTCCCAGATACAACGGGTCGTCGGGCGCGACTACAACCAGCCTGATGCCGCGCGCGAACACCGTTTTCTTGATTTTCTCGAAGTCGGTCGGACTGCCGCCGACGCAAATCGCGTCCTCGGCAATGCCTGCGTTTCCGGGCAGACAGTAGACTTGGCTTACCTTTTTGCTCTCTTTCAGTTTTTTGACGATTGCGTGTTCTCTTCCGCCGCCGCCGATTACCAGAACTTTCATTACTATTCTCCGTTACTTTTGGTCGGTTTTTGTTGTTTTTTAGTCGAACCCTGCGTTGCTTTTGGTCGGATTTTGTTGCTTTTGGTCGAACTATGCGTTGTTTTTAGTCGGGTTTTGTCCGTTTTGCCGCCGGCGGCTCAGTGCTTGAAATGGCGTTCGCCGGTAAAGCACATCGCTATGCCGTGAGCGTTGCACGCGTCTATGCTCTCGCGGTCGCGGATACTGCCGCCAGGCTGAACGATTGCCGTCACGCCTGCCTTTGCCGCCGCCTCGACGCAGTCGGAGAAGGGGAAGAACGCGTCGGAAGCGAGCACCGAGCCGACTGTGTCCTCGTTGCTGTGCGAGATTGCCTGTTCCGTCGCCCAGATGCGGTTGGTCTGCCCCACGCCGATACCCAAAGTGCGCTTGCCCTTTGCGAGCACGATGGCGTTGGACTTGCAGTGCTTGACCACTTTCATGGCGAACCGCATAGTTTCTTCTTCCGCGGCGGTGGGAGCCTTTTCGGTGACCGCTTCCGCCTTGTCGTAGACGGAGCCGTCCGCTTCCTGCACGATAAGACCGCCGTAAACTTTCTTGAACTCGATTACGCCCGACGGATTTTTCTTCGCCACGTCTTTAAGCTTCAATACGCGCAGGTTGACTTTCTTTTTCAATACGTCCAAAGCTTCGGGAGTGAAGTCGGGAGCGATGACTATTTCGAGGAAGATTTTGACCATCTCCTCCGCCGTCGCCTTGTCCACGGTAGCGTTTACCGCCACTATGCCGCCGAAAATGGACACGGGGTCGGCGTCGTATGCCGCCTTGTACGCCTCAAGCACTGTGGGCGCGGAAGCCACTCCGCAGGGGTTGGCGTGCTTGACCGCCACGACGGTGGTTTCGTCGAACTCTTTAAGAAGCTCTATCGCGCCGTTGGCGTCGTTGATGTTGTTGTAGGACAGCTGTTTGCCGTTAAGCTGTTCGGCGTTTATCAGCGAGTTCTTCACGGGCAGCGCTTCGCCGTAAACCGCCGCTTTCTGATGCGGATTTTCGCCGTAACGCATCTGCTCTTTTTTCTCGTAGGCGAGCGCGATTTGGTCGGGGAACTCGATGCCCAATTCTCTCTCGAGATAGCCCGAAATGAGCGCGTCGTACACCGCGGTATGGCGGTAAACCTTGTACATGAGGTACTTGCGCGTGTCAAGGGTCACGCCTCCGTTCTCCATTTCCGAGAACACTCTTTCATAGTCGCCGGGGTCGGTGATTACCGCCACGTCCTGATAATTCTTCGCCGCCGAACGCAGCATAGTGGGTCCGCCGATGTCGATGTTCTCCACCGCTTCGGCAAAGTCCGCGCCGCGCATAATCGTCTGCTTGAACGGGTAAAGATTGACTATCACCACGTCAATCGTGTTTATTCCGAGCCGGCCTAGCTGCGCCATGTGCTCGGGGTTGGAGCGCATCGCGAGCAGTCCTGCGTGAACCGCCGGGTGCAACGTCTTGACCCTGCCGTCCAGGCACTCGGGAAAGCCCGTGATTTCGCTGATGTTGATTGTGCTTATGCCTGCGGCTTTCAGCGCGGCTTCGGTGCCGCCCGTGGATATAATCTCATAGCCGAGCGCCACGAGTCGCTTCGCCGCCTCCACTATTCCCGTCTTGTCCGATACGCTGACGAGCGCTCTCTTTTTCATTTCCATTGCGATTGTTCCTCCTGTCCGTTAATTTCGACGATTGATTGTTGTTTTTTCCTGTTTCCGATTTATTCCCTGCAAAGCCGCGCCACCACGTCGGGCAGAAGCTCGTGCTCGACTTCCAAAACGCGCTTTTGCAGCGTTTCGGGCGTGTCGCCCGAAAGCACCGGCACATTTCTCTGCTCGATTATTTTCCCGGTGTCCGTGCCCTCGTCGACGAAGTGCACCGTCGCACCCGACTCCTTTTCGCCGGCGGCGATGACCGCCTCGTGAACGCGCATGCCGTAGTAGCCGTCGCCGCAGTACTTAGGTATAAGCGACGGATGAATATTGATGATTTTGTCGCGGTAAGCCGCCACGATATTTGGCGTGAGCACCGTGAGATAGCCGGCGAGGATAATCAGCTCCACGCCCTTTTCTTTCAGCACGGGTATGAGCGCGTCGTACATTTTTTCCGCGCTCTCATAGTCCTTTTTGCGGAAAACCGCGACCTCGATACCGTTTTTCTTCGCCCTCTCTACCGCGTAAATATCGGGGCGCGAGGCGACGAGCAACACTATTTTGCCGTCGATTTTGCCCGTGTTTACGCCGTCGATTACGCTCTGGAAATCGGTGCCCGAGCCGCTCGCGAACACGCACAGCCTTTTCATAAAATCACGCCCTCGCCCTCGACTACTTCGCCGAGGCGCACGGGGTCCTCGCCCAAAGCGCGAAGCTCCTTAATCGCCGCTTCCTCGTCGTTTCTATCGACCGCAAGCACCATGCCGATACCCATATTGAACGTGTTGCACATTTTCTCGTAGGAAATATCGGCGCGCTTTTGGAGCTCCTTGAACAGCGGCGGAAGCTCGTAGGAGTTTCTGTCGATTTTCGCCGCCAGCCCCACGGGGAGTATTCTCGGGATATTCTCGATAAAGCCGCCGCCCGTAATATGTGCAATGCCCATAATTTTAACCTTTTCTATCAGCGCGAGTACGGTTTTGACGTAAATTCTCGTGGGGGTTAAAAGAACCTCCGCAGGCACGCCGCCCAGCGCTTCCGAGTACTCGAAAGTCGCTTTGTCGTCCACGGGGAAAAGCTTTCTTACCAGCGAATAGCCGTTGGAGTGCACTCCCGACGAGCGCAAGCCGACGAGGCGGTCGCCCTTTTTGATACCTGCTCCGTTAATCACCTTGTCGCGCTTTGCGATACCCGTCGAAAACCCGGCGAGGTCGAATTCGTCCTCGGGGTAAAAACCGGGCATTTCCGCCGTTTCGCCGCCGATGAGCGCGCAGCCTGCCTGCCGACAGCCCTCGGCAACGCCCTTGACGATTTCGGCGACGGACTCGGGCACGAGCTTGCCGAGCGCGATATAGTCGAGGAAAATCAGCGGTCTTGCGCCCTGACACACGATGTCGTTGACGCACATTGCCACGCAGTCGATGCCCACGGTGTCGAGCTTTCCCGTCGCGAACGCGTACTTGAGCTTGGTGCCCACGCCGTCGGTGCCGGCAACCAGCACGTCGCCCGTGGGGCTGTCGTCGAGCGCATAAAAGCCGCCGAAACTGCCGAGGTCGCCCACGACGTTCTTGTCGTAGGTCGAGCGCACATATTCTTTCATAAGTCTGACCGCGCTGTAGCCTGCTTCCACGTCTACGCCGGCGCTCTTGTAATCGATTGCCATAATCTTCTCCTTTTTCTAAATCTCGAGGACGAACTTGCCGCAGTTGTACTTGTCCGCTTCGATGGGGTAATCGCCGTCGAAACACGCGGTGCAGAAATCGCTTTTACAGCCGCCGCAAGCCTTTGTCAGACACTCGAGCGGCAAGTAATGCAGGCTGTCCGCGCCTATTGCCTTGCAGATTTCCTCTTCGTTTTTATAGCCGCCGATAAGCCTGTCCTTGGACTCCATATCCACGCCGAAAAAGCATGGGAACGCCACTATCGGCGAGGCTATCAGCATGTGCACTTCCTTCGCGCCGTTTTCGCGAAGCAGGCTGACTATCTTTCTGCTCGTGGTGCCGCGCACTATCGAGTCGTCGATAAGAATAAGCCGCTTGCCGCGAATGTTCGAGCGCATCGCGTTCAGCTTTATCTTCACGCTGTTCTCGCGCATCGATTGGCTGGGCTGGATAAACGTCCTGCCGATATAGCGGTTTTTACTCAGCGCGTCGACGTAGGGCACGCCCGAAACCTCGCTGTAACCGCGCGCCGACACTATCGCGGAGTCGGGCACGCCGGCAACGACGTCCGCGTCTATCTTAAACCGCTCGGCAAGCATTTTTCCGCACTCGTAGCGCGCGTCGTACACGTTTACGCCGTCTATGCGTGAATCGCCGCGAGCAAGGTAAACGTACTCGAAAATGCACGAACGCCGGTGCGCCTCGGGTAAAAACTCGCTTTTCATGTTAAGCCCCTCGTCCACGGTGACGACTTCGCCCGGGGACAGGTCGCGTATTACCGTCGCGCCCAACGCGTCGAGCGCGCAGGTTTCGGAAGCGAACACTATGTCGCCGCCGAGCGTGCCGACACACAGCGGCTTGAGCCCCATGGGGTCGCGCACCGCGACAAGCTTGTCGTCGGCGAGCACCACGAGCGCATAAGCCCCCACGAGCTCGGCGCACGCCCTCATGACGCCCTTTTCGATGCCTTCGTCGGCGTAAAGATTGATTAGCGCGGCGATTACCTCGCTGTCAATCGAGCTCTGGAAAATATGTCCCTTGCGAATGAGCCGCGACTTTATCGCGTCGCAGTTGACGATGTTGCCGTTGTGCGCCACCGCCATTCTGCCGCATCTGCCGTAGAACACCACGGGCTGCGCGTTGACGACGTTGCTCGACCCCGTGGTCGAATAGCGGACGTGACCTATTCCCAGACGGGAATGCGGAAACGCCGCGAGCTTGTCCTCGTCGAAAACCTCGTTGACAAGCCCCATTTTCTTGTAGTAGTAAATCTTTCGCGGCTCGTAGGCGACGGCGATACCGGCGCTCTCCTGACCGCGGTGCTGGAGCGCGAACAAGCCGAAGTACAGGTCGTGCGCCATTTCACGTTTTTCGCGCGAGGCGATACCGATGATTCCGCACTCTTCGCGCCGCTCGAATTCGCAAGCCGGAAGTATAAGCGAATCAGTCATTCGCCGCTCCCGAAAGTCTTTTCATTACTTCCTTGTATGCGTCCTCCACGCCGCCGAGGTCGCGACGGAAGCGGTCTTTGTCCAGCTTTTCGTGAGTAACGCTGTCCCACAGACGGCAAGTGTCGGGGCTGATTTCGTCGGCGAGAATGATTTTGCCGTCGTACCTGCCGAACTCGAGCTTGAAGTCGATAAGGTCGAGACCTATTTTCTTAAAGAAGTCTTTGAGTATGTCGTTGACCTTGAACGCCATGGCGCGGATGGTTTCGATTTCCTCTTTGGTCGCAAGCCCCATCGCGAGAGCGTAGAAGTCGTTTATCATCGGGTCGCCCAGCGCGTCGTTCTTGTAGCTGAACTCGAAGCCCACGCTTTTCAGCGGCGTTCCCTCCTCCACGCCGTAACGCTTGGAGAACGAGCCTGCCGCCACGTTTCTGACTATCACTTCGAGCGGCACTATCTGAACCTTTTTGACGAAGGTGTCGGTAGGCGAAACTTCCTCGATATAATGCGTGGGAATACCGTGTTTTTCGAGCATGCGGAAAATGAGATTGGTGCAGCGGTTGTTAATCACGCCTTTGCCTGCAATCTGACCTTTTTTCAGTCCGTTGAAAGCCGTCGCGTCGTCCTTGTAGGACACGAGCACCGCTTTTTCGTCGTCGGTGGCGTAAACCTTTTTGGCTTTACCCTCGTACAAAAGTTCGCGTTTTTCCATGTTTATAATTCCTCCGTTAAATTGATATTAGAATTTATCACGCCGTTCGCGTTCTCCTCGCGGTAGGCTATTATCTTTTCGGCGAGATCCGAATCGGAAATCGCCAGCATCTGCGCGGCGAGCAGCCCGGCGTTGAGTCCGCCGTTTATCGCAACCGTCGCCACCGGCACGCCCGAGGGCATCTGCACGGTCGAGAGCAGACTGTCGAGCCCGTCCATCGTCGAGCTCTTGACGGGCAAGCCTATGACGGGCTTGGGGGTGAACGCGGCGATAAAGCCGGCGAGGTGCGCCGCCTTTCCGGCAGCCGCGATAAACACGTCGAAGTCGCCTTCCTTTCCCGTCGCGTAGTCCATCACCGTTTTGGGGGTGCGGTGCGCGCTCATTACCCTCACGGTCACGTCCACGCCGAGCTTCGTAAGTATCTGAGCCGCCGGCTTTACGACGTCCAAATCGCTTTTCGAGCCCATTGCGATAAGTACCTTTGCCATATATACCTCCGTAGAAAAGTGATTTTAATGGATTTTCGGGAGCCCCGAAGAAAAAGAAAAACGCAAGCGCACTGATTGCGTTTGCGTCGATAGACTATGCACTATGCCCCGATAAGGCGCAATTCTCCGATTGAAACTGCACTACGAGCGCACTAATCCCGAAGCGGTACTTTTGCTTGATTCGGCGGCGAGTAAGGCACGCGTTGAAGTTCAACCTCTTTGTCATGGCTACATTCTAGCATATCGGAAAAAATTTTGCAACCGAAAAAGCGCGCCGTTCTGTTAAATTTTTTTCACAATAGAAGCCGCGGCGCGTTTTCCGCGCAGCCGCTCGTTCGCGAATTTGCCGTTTCTCATCGCCGCGACGGACTTGTAGCCTAGCGCGGCAAGGTATTTTTCGCCGTCCGTCAGTCCGTTCGCGATGTTTTTCACGTCGTGGCAATCGGTGGAAACAATCACTCTGCCGCCCTTCTCGCGTATTCTTTCAAGCAGAAACGCGTCGGGGTACGGCGAGGAAATCGCGCCGCTTTCGGTGCCGCCGTAATTCAGCTCGAAGATTATGCCCGTTTTCGCGCACTCGTCGAGCGCGGCGAGCGCAATGTCGCGGTACCTCTTTCCGCCGAGGTCGACTATGCCGCCGCCGTAACGCTTTATGAGGTCGAAATGCCCGAGAATGTCGGGCTTACGCTTTGCTTCGAGCGTTACGAGCCTATAATACTCCTCCGCGAGCGCGTAGCCGTCGCCGCCGTAGAATTTATCGGCGGTTTCCCTGAGAATATCGGCGGAGACGTCCGCCGCGGCGAGCCCGTCGCCTGCCGTGACGAAGTGAACCGAGCCTATTATATAGTCGTACTCGGCGCGCATGCCGACGGGCGCGAAATAATCCTCCTCCGCGCCGAGGTACAGCCGCGTTTTGCCCGAATAAGCCGCTTTCAGCGCGTTGATTTTGTCGATGTACTCGCGCTCGGATTTTATCGACATTTCTGGGTCAAAGTCGCAAAAAGAGTGACACGACATGCCGAAATCGGTTATGCCTGCGGCTTCGGCGGCGGCGAGCATGCTCTCGGGCGTATCCCTGCCGTCGCACAGCGTGCAGTGATTGTGAAGCGAACAAGTTATCATTTCATCGTTTCCTGCTTGACCTTTTTGTCGACGACGTGACGGCTGCTTAGCTCGCGCAGAATGTCGCCCGTCGTAATCCCCTCTTCCGCCATCAGCACGAGGACGTGGTAGCACAGGTCCGAAATCTCGAACACGGTTTCGGCTTTGTCGCCCTTCATCGCGGCAATCACCACTTCGGTGCACTCCTCGCCCACCTTTTTGAGAATCTTCTCCCTGCCCTTTTGGAACAGGTAGGTCGTGTAGCTGTTTTCGGGGAGTTTTTTCTTTCTGTCCAGCAACAGTTTGTAAAGCCCTTCCAGCGAAAACGCGTCCTTTTCGCCGCGGACGGGGTTAAAGAAACAGCTTTCGCTACCCGTGTGGCACGCCGGTCCGTCCTTTTCGACGAGCGCAACCAGCGCGTCGCAATCGCAATCGGCGGTCAGCGACACAAGCCGCTGATAGTTGCCGCTCGTTTCGCCCTTCAGCCACAGCTTTTTCCGCGAGCGCGAGTAAAAGCACATCAGCCCCTTGTCCAGCGTGACGGCAAGGCTCTCGGCGTTCATGTACGCGAGCGTCAGCACTTCGCGCGTGCCTGCGTCCTGCACTATGCAGGGAATAAGTCCGTTTTCGTCGAATTTGAGTTCGGTTATGTCAAGCATTTTCTGCCTCCGTTTTATAATCTCACGGCGATTCCCGCCGCTTTCATCGCCTGTTTTACCGCCGCCACGGTGGTTTTACCCTCGTGGAAAATCCCTGCCGCGAGCGCCGCGTCCACACCGTCAACGTCGAATACTTTTACAAAGTCGTCGGGGCTCCCGGCGCCGCCCGAAGCCACAATCGGCACCGCGCACGCCGCCGCAAACGCCCGAAGCATTTCGAGGTCGAAGCCGCCGCGCACGCCGTCGGCGTCGATGCTGTTGACCACTATTTCGCCGGCGCCTCTTTCAACGCCGCGACGGGCGAACTCCACCGCGTCGAGTCCCGTGTCCTCTCTGCCGCCGCGTGCGAACAGCGTGAACCTGCCGTTTACTCGCTTTACGTCCAGCGACAGCACCACGCACTGACTGCCGTACTTGTCCGCCGCCCTCGCGATTAGGTCGGGGTCGCGAATCGCGCCCGAATTGACGCTAACCTTGTCCGCGCCGGCTTTCAGCACGCGGTCGAAGTCGTCCGTCGAGGTTATGCCGCCGCCCACGGTGAGCGGAATAAACACCTCGCGCGCAACAGCTTCCAGCACGCTCGTAAACAGCCGTCTGCCCTCGCTGGACGCGGTTATGTCGTAAAAGACGAGCTCGTCCGCGCCGCCCGAGGAATACCTTTTTGCGAGCTCCACGGGGTCGCCGATTTCCCGTATTCCCGTGAAATTCACGCCCTTGACCACTTTGCCGTCCCTGATGTCCAGGCAGGGCACAACGCGCTTCGTCAGCATTTTTCACCGCCTTTAGCCGCTTTAAGGCACTCGTCAAGCGTGATTTTCCGTTCGTAAAGCGCTTTGCCGACGATTGCGCCCGTCGCGCCTGCCGCTTTGAGTGCGACTATATCGTTTACCGAAGCCACGCCGCCGGACGCGATGACGTCAACCTTGCCGCCCGTCGCCGCGATAAGCTCGGCATAAGCCGTGCCGTCCACGCCGCTCAGCATGCCGTCGCGCGTAATGTCGGTGTAAATCAGCGTTTTCAAGCCCGTCGCGGCAAACGCCTCCGCAAGCCGCAGGTACTCGTCGCCGCGCGCCTCGCCGCTGCGCTCCAGCCAGCCCTCGAGCATGACCGCGCCGCCTTTTGCGTCGATGCCGACGGCTATTCCGTCGCCGTATTTTTCTATCATCTTTTCGGTGAACGCGCGGTTTTTCACCGCCGCCGTGCCCAGAATCACGCGGCGCACGCCCATGCCGAGATAACGCTTTACGGATTCCTCCGTCCTGATTCCGCCGCCGATTTCCACCTTTAAGCCGCTGCTTTTCGCTATTTTTCCGACTACCGCGAAGTTTTGCGGCTCGCCTTTTTTCGCGCCGTCGAGGTCGACGACGTGCAGCCATTCCGCGCCGCCCGACTCAAAAGCCCTCGCTACTTCCTCAGGCTCGGACGAATACGTCCTGACGGCGGCGTAATCGCCCTGCGTGAGCCGCACCGCTCGTCCTCCGATTAAATCTATTGCAGGTAAAATTATCATTGCGTTTTCTCCTTGCTTTCGCTGTCCGCGCCGCCGCCGTTCGTGCTCGCCCCGAAACCCTATTTCCTTTTCGTCACGAACGAGCCGAGGATTTTTAAGCCGACTTCGCCGCTCTTTTCGGGGTGGAACTGGCAGCCCGAAGCCGTGCCGCAGGCGACAATGCCGCTGACGGCAACGCCGTAGTCCGATTCCGCGACGGTGAACTCGCCGCTCGGAACGTAGAACGAGTGGACGTAATACACGAAGTCGCCCTCCGCGATACTTTCCGTGAGCGCGTGATTTTTAAGGATTTTCAGCGAATTCCAGCCGATTTGCGGCACTTTGAGGTTGTTCTCTGTAACCGCCGGCTGTTCCGCGAGCGGCACTACGTCGCCGCCGATGAGCCCCAGCCCTTTGGTTTCGCCGAACTCGAAACTGCGCTCGAACAACAGCTGCATTCCGAGGCAAACGCCTAAAAGTCTGCCGCCGCCGCGAACGTAATCGCGGATAAATCCGTCCAGCCGCTTTGCCGCCAGCCGCTCCATGGCAGGACGGAACGCGCCCACGCCCGGCAAAATCAGCTCGTCGCACTTCTTCAGCTCGGATATTTCGCCGCAGACTCTCGCCTCGCCGCCCGCTGCCCTCACGCCGCCGGCAATCGAGAACAGGTTGCCCGCTCCGTAGTCGATTATGCCCGTCATCACAGCACTCCCTTTGTCGACGGGATTTCGTCCGCGAACTCGGGGTCGACGGCTACCGCCGCTCTGAGCGCTCGCGCCATTCCCTTGAACGCCGCTTCTATGATGTGGTGACTGTCGTCGCCCGACAGCTGCACGAAGTGGTACGCGCCCGGGCACTCGCGCGAAAAGCCTGCCCAGAACTCGCGGCTTAGCTCGGTGTCGAAGTCGCCTATCTTTTCGGCAGGGATTTTAAGGTCGTAATTGAGCGCGGTGCGCCCCGAGAGGTCCACCGCCGCCAGCACGAGCGTCAAATCCATGGGAAGCGCAACCGAGCCGTAGCGCACTATTCCGCGCTTGTCGCCGAGCGCCTCGGAAAACGCTTTTCCGAGAGTTATGCCCGTATCCTCTACGGTGTGGTGAAAGTCCACCTCGCTGTCGCCGCGAGCCTTAACCGCCAAATCGAACCGCCCGTGCCGCGCAAAAAGCTCAAGCATGTGCTTCATAAAACCGCAGTCGGCGGTAATATCCGCCCGTCCGCTGCCCTCTATCGTCAATGCGATTTCGATTTCGGTTTCGTTCGTCTTTCTCTTTATCGTGGCTGTCCGCATGATTTTTCTCCTTTTTAATGATGCCCGGCGTTTACTCCGCGCGGTAAATTTCGCGAGCGGCGGCAAGAAGCCTGTTCGTCGCGTTTTTGTCGCCCACGCTTATTCGGCAGAACGCTTTAAGCCGCTCGGTATCGAAGTACCTTACGAGGATATTCCTCGCGCGCAGCTCTTCGTAAAGCCGCTTGCCGTCGCCATCGGGGGGCGAAACGAACAGGAAATTCGCCGCGCTTTTCAGCACTTTAAAGCCGATTTTTCTCAGCCCGTCGGCGGTTTTTTCGCGCTCGGCAATCACTCTTTCGAGATTGCGGCGGAAGTACGCGTCGTCAGCTACCGAAGCTTTGCCCATGGCGAGCGTGACCGAGTTTACGTTGTACGGGTTCAGGGAATTGCGCAATCTTTCGAGGTCGCGAGCTATGTTCTCGGGCGCGAGAACGTACCCCAGCCTGCCGCCTGCAAGCGAGCGCGACTTGGAAAACGTGCGCACGACGACTACGTTTTTGGCGGTTTTAATCAATCCTGCCGCCGTTTCTCCGCCGAAGTCGACGTAAGCCTCGTCCACCACGACGAGCCTGTGCTCGTCCTGCGCCGCGAGCACGGCGATTTTGTCCGCAGAGAGCGCGATACCCGTCGGCGCGTTGGGATTGGCGATAAACACCGTGCGCTTTATGCCCTCGTAGTCCTCGACTCCCACCGTAAAGTCGGATTTAAGCGGCACAACGTCGATTTTCACGCCGTAATAGCCGCCGAGCACCTGGTAAAAGCCGTAGGTGACGTCGGGAAACGTCGCGCCGCCGTCGCAAAAGCCTGCGAACAGCAACGACAAACACTCGTCGCTGCCGTTGCCGAGCACTACGTTTTCGGGGCTCAAGCCGTGATAGGTCGCAATCGTCAGTCTGAGCTCCGCGCCTGTGGGGTCGGAGTAAAGATTAAGCCTTTTCGCGGCTTCCTCGCCGGCTTTTATCGCCTTTTTCGACGGCGGATACGGGTTTTCGTTGGTGTTCAGCTTTATAAGTCCCCTCAACCCTCGCGGCTGCTCGCCGGGAACGTAGGGCGTAAGTTCAACGTACTTTTCGGAAAAAAATTCGTCGCTCATTTCTTCGCCTCCGTCCGCGCGGTGACGGAACGTGCGTGCGCCGACAAACCCTCGCGCTCGGCAAAGTCCGCTATCCTCGCGCCGTTTCTCTCCAATGCTTCGCGCGAATACTTGATATAACTCGAACGCTTTACGAAGTCGTCCACGCCGAGCGGCGAGGAAAACCGAGCCGTGCCCGAGGTCGGCAGCGTGTGATTGGGACCTGCGAAATAGTCGCCGACGGGCTCGGGCGAGTAATCGCCGAGGAACACCGAGCCGGCGTTTTTGACGATGTCCAGCACCGACTCGGGGTCTAGCGTGACGATTTCAAGGTGCTCGGGAGCGAGCTCGTCGGATATTTCCGCCGCCTCGACAAGGCTGCTCGCCACAATGATTTTGCCGTTGTTTTCGATGGAAGCTCGCGCCGTTTCCTGCCGCGGCAAATCCGCAAGCCGCTTTTCGATAAGCTCCGCCGTCCTTTCGGCGACCGTAGCGGACGTGGTGACGAGCACCGCCGAAGCCATTTTGTCGTGCTCGGCTTGCGACAGCATGTCGGCGGCAAGGTGGTCGGGGTTAGCCGTGCCGTCGGCGATAATCAGTATCTCGCTGGGCCCTGCGAACATGTCTATGCCCACCTCGCCCGAAACGGCTTTCTTCGCCGCCGCGACAAACGCGTTCCCCGGTCCCACAATCTTGTCGACGCGCCGTATGCTACCGGTGCCGTAAGCAAGCGCGGCAATCGCCTGCGCGCCGCCCACGCGGTAGATTTCATTGGCTCCCGCGATTTTCGCCGCCGCCAGGATTTCCGCCTTGATTTTGCCGTCTTTCCCGGGCGGAGTGACCATCGCGATTTCGCCCACGCCTGCCACTACTGCCGGAATAACGTCCATCAGTACCGTCGAGGGATAAGCCGCCGTGCCGCCGGGAACGTACACGCCCACGCGCGCAAGCGGCATTATGCGCTGTCCGAGCCGCGTGCCGTCCGGGCGAGTGTAGGAAAACCCCTCGCGCCGCTGCCGCTCGTGAAACTCGCGGATATTCGCCGCCGCCTCGGCGAGAGTCTGCAAAAAGTATTCTCCCACCTCGCGATAAGCCGCTTCTACTTCCTCTTCGCTCACTCTGAGTTCGGCGGTTTCGCAGCCGTCGAATTTCCTGTTGTAAAATCTCAGCGCGTCGTCGCCGCGACTGCGCACGTCTGCGATGATTTCGCTCGCCGCGGCCTCGGCTTTTTTAAGGTCGGGAAGATTGTTTCTCTTCAATATTTCTTCGCGAGCCAGCTCGCTCGCACGGTAAATCTTAATCATTGCTTCTCCTTGCCCTACATTTCCGCTTCCAGCCGCGCAATCAGCGAGCGCATTTCGTCGGAGGCGAGGTTGTAGGAGCTCTTGTTCGCGATAAGCCGCGCGCTGGACTCGGCAAACTCCTCCACGACGCAGAGGTCGTTCTCCCTGAGCGTTGCGCCCGTTTCCACGATGTCGACGATGACATCGCTCATGCCTAGTATCGGCGCGAGCTCAATCGAGCCGTTAAGTTTTATAATATCTATGCGCCTGCCCTCTTCGGCATAGTGACTTTTGGCTACATTAGGGTACTTCGTCGCCACCCTCAGCGGCTGCGACGGGTCGTCGCGCCAGCCGTTCTTCGCCGCCACCGCCATACGGCACTTGCCCACGCCGAGGTCTAAAATCTCGTACACGTCCGGGCTTTTTTCCATCAATACGTCCTTGCCGACAACGCCCAGATCCGCCGCGCCGCGCTCGACGTACACCGTCACGTCCGAGGGCTTTACGAGAATAAAACTCGCGCCGCCGTTGTCCGATTCAAACACCAGCTTGCGGTTATCGCCGCCGTAGCCGCTCGAGCCGTAGCCGATTTTTTCAAAAACCGAATAAACCTTGTCGCCCATTCGTCCTTTAGGTAACGCAACTCGTATCATCGCTCTTCTCCTTCGCCGCCGCCCTCGCAAACGATTGCGCAGCCGCCGCTCGCCGCGACGCGCTCTGCCGCCGCAAGCGCCTCGGCTATGCTCAGCCCTTGTCTGTCAATGATTGTGGGCTTTACCGCCGCTTCGGTCATGAGCGAGCTCGCAGCGTCGAAATCAAGCGCAAACCCCACGGCTCTTCCCGGCTTGCCCATTCTTTTCAGCATATTGTCGTACCTGCCGCCGCGTATGACCGCTTTTGCCGCGCCGCGAGCATAGCCGCGGAACACCGCGCCGTTGTAGTACCGAAAATCGTCGATGAGCGAAAAGTCCAGCCGTATTTTGTCCGCGTAGCCGCACTTTTTCAGCGCTTCGGTCAGCTCTCTCAGCTCGTCCGCCGCACGCTTCGCCTGCGCGTTGCCGACGACTATCGGGTAAGCCTCCGCGAGCGCGGCGTCCGCTTCGCCCTCCACCGCAGTCAGCCTCAACAGTCTTTCCGCGTTCTCTTTATCCGCGCCATTGCCGCCGAGCAGTTTTTTAAGCTCGTGAAACGCCTTTCGACGAATACAGCTTAAAACCTTGACAAGCTCGTCGTCAGTGAGCCCCAACGGCTTGATTAAAGCTTCCGCGACGTCCATATTGCCCACCGTCAGCACGCAGTCGCCGCCCAACAGCTCCAGAGTTTTGACCGCCAGCGCGGCTATTTCGCACTCGGGGTAAAGGTCGGCGCCGCCCACATACTCCACGCCTATCTGCCTTAGGTCGCGGTACTCGCCGTCACCGTCCCTGCGGAATACGCTCTCGTCGTAAAAATACTTGCGTACTCCTCCGCTCGTGGGCAAATCGTTGATTATCGACAGCGTGACGTCCGGGCGCAGCGCAAGCAGCTTGCCGGTCGAATCGGTGAACGTTATTATTCTGTCGCCGTCGATGTAGTCCTTATTCCTGCGATATACCTCGTAGGACTCGAACCTCGCCGGGCGATACCGCTCGTACCCGTAGCCGCAAAACAGCCCCGTCACGCTCGCTCTTAACTTTTCTTCTTTGTCGTTCGGCACGTTCTTTCTCCTTCTTTCCGCCATCGCGTTCTGCTTTCGCCGTTTTGTTGTTTTTGCTCTTTATCGTAATAAAGTGTAAAGCGATTATAGCATACTTTTTCCCGTCGGTCAACGGATTTGCGGCATAAATCGAGAAAAATTAAATAGTTGCGCCTTTTCGTCCTCTCGCCACGTTCGTTAAACGGCAAGGCGCACGTTTGATTTTGACAATCTTTCCGTCGTTTTTCGGCGAAGATGTCACCCCTCCGCTTTTACATAAAAAAGAAGCCTTGCGTGGGGGTCAATGCCGTCGCAAGGCTTCGTATACGGATAAATCATACTTCTCTATATCGCCCGACCGAAACGGACGGGTGCGTTTACCCGTAGGGACAAGCGCGCTTCTTCACTCCTTAAATACTCTTGTCCGTGATTGGTTAAGTTAAGCTCGGTCGACGTTTCTGGTCGCGACGAAATCCGCGCCTGTGCCCAGAACGTTTTTGACCACTACGTCACCGATTTTGACGGGCGCGTCGAGTCTGACGCCGCCGAGCGTTTTAAGCGCCTCGAAAATGAGCTCCTTGGGAACGGAAACCGAAGTCTTGACGGAAACGGTCTTGTAGTTTCCGTTGTCCACCGGGACGGACGACGTGACCATGCGCTTGGGCTCGGTCATCTCGTCGATTGCGTAAGCCTTGCCGCGAGGGCAGGTATTGCCCGTGACGGAATATCCGTCGGCGGTTTTCTCCACCGTAAGCCTGCAACCCATCGGGCAGCAGATACAAATCATTTCGCGCATCGTTATCTCTCCTCCAGCCCCACGCGGACGACGGAAGCGTTCTTGATCTTCTCGACCGCCGCATTGTCCAGCGTAAGCGTTTCCATTTCGCCGGGCGTGACTATTTGCTTATTCTTGCCGGCGACTTCCTCTCCGTCGGCGGTAACGCTGATTCGCACCTTCTTAAAGACGTTGGCGACGCGCATCTTGATACCGACAGGCGAATAAATGCCGTCCTTCATAAAGTACTGCGGTACGGTGTAGCGCACTCCGCCGTAGGTTTCGACGCGCACTTTGTCGCACTCCTCCGCCTTGCCTGCCGCCACATATTCCGCGGCGCACGCACCTGCATGCTTAGCCTCTTCCGACACGAAGTCCACGAGGTCGTGAACGTGCAAAACGTTGCCGCACTCGAACACGCCGTCGAGATTGGTCATCATGTTTTCGCCCACCTCGGCGCCGCCGGTCACGCGCGAAAGCTCCACGCCGGCTTGCTTAGCGAGCTCGTTTTCGGGAAGCAAGCCCACCGACAGCAACAGGCAGTCGCACTTAATTTCCTCGGCTTTGTCCATCACGGGGCGAAGCTTGTCGTCAACGGGCGCGATGACCACGCTGCTCACTCTGCCCTCGCCCTTGATGTCGACGACGGTGTGCGAGAATTTAAGCGGAATATTAAAGTCGTTGAGACACTGCACGATATTGCGGTTAAGACCGCTCGAATACGGCATGAGCTCCACTACCGCCTTTACTTTCGCGCCCTCGAAAGTCATTCGGCGCGCCATGATAAGCCCGATGTCGCCGCTGCCGAGAATAACGACTTCATGCCCTGGCATATAGCCCTCCATGTTGACCAGCTTCTGCGCGGTGCCCGCCGAGAAAATCCCGGCTACGCGGCTGCCGGCAATGTTGATTGCGCCTCTCGGGCGTTCCCTGCAACCGCAGGCGAGAATGACCGCGCGAGCGTCGATATTGATAAGCCCGTCGGTATCGTTGACCGCCGTCACGCGCTTGTCCTTGCCGAAGCGAATGACCGTCGTGCCCGTCTTGTACTCGATGCCGCGCTTTTTCACTTCGTCGATAAACCGCGAGGCGTATTCGGGACCCGTCAGCTCTTCCTTGAAAGTGTGCAGACCGAAGCCGTTGTGTATGCACTGATTGAGTATGCCGCCTAAGTTTTGCTCGCGCTCGAGAATCAGAATGTCGCGCTCTCCGGCGTCGTATGCGCCTATTGCCGCGGCAAGCCCGGCAGGACCGCCGCCGATAATCACTATGTTACGTTTCACGTCAGTTCTCCTTTGCCCCGAGCGAGCCCGTCTTGCCCACCACGATTTCCGAGCCTTTGCCCTTCTTGGAAATCTCGGTGAAGTCCATGCCCGTTTCGCGAGCCAGAATTTCCATAAGCCGAGGCGTGCAGAAGCCTGCCTGACATCTGCCCATGCCTGCGCGCGTGCGGCGTTTCAGTCCGTCGAGGTCGACGGCGCCCGGCGTGCGATGAATCGCGTCCACGATTTCGCCCTCGGTAACCACTTCGCAGCGGCAGACCACCCTGCCGTAAAGCGGATTTTTCTTTATCGCAGCTTCGCGCTCGCCGTCGGTCATCGAAGAAAACGCCTTGATGCCCGTGCGGTAAGGATTAAACGCGGCGTTCTTGCCTAAGTTCAGTCTCTTCGCAACCTCGGCGGCAAGGTACTTGCCTATTGCCGGCGCGGAGGTGAGTCCCGGGGACTCTACTCCCAGCGCGTTGAAAAAGCCGGGAACGTTCGACTCGCCCACGATAAAATCGTTTTTGGGGTTGTGCGCGCGCACGCCTGCGAACTGCGTGATTATCATTCTGCGGTTAAGCGACGGCACCGATTTAGCCGCCTGATTCCACGCCGAGTTAAGCCCGTCGGGCGTAGTGTCCGTGTCGTCGCGGTCGGGAACGTCCAGCGCGGTGGGTCCTACTATTATATTGCCGTGGACGGTGGGCGAAACGAGTACGCCCTTACCCATTGCGGTGGGGAGCTGGAACAGCGTGGCGTACGCAAGTCCTCCGCAGCTCTTGTCGAGCAACATGTACTCGCCCTTTCTGCCGACAATCCGCTCCTTTTCCTCGCAAATCGCGTTGTTTATGTCGTCGGAATGTACGCCGGCGCAGTTCACAACCGCGTCGCACTCGTACTCTTTTCCGTCCGCCGTAGTCACCGTAAAGCCTTTCGCCGCCTTTTCAACGCCGGTGACGCAAGCGCCGAACGCGAATTTCGCGCCGTTATGCGCGGCGTTTTCGGCGTAGGCAATCGTCATCTCATACGGTCCTACGATGCCGGACGAGGGCGCGTACAGCGCGGAAACGACTTCGCCCGACACCTCGGGTTCCATTTCCCTGACTTCGTCGCCGCTCATTATGCGCAAACCTTCCACGCCGTTTACCTCGCCCTGCGCCTTCAGCTCCTCCAGCTTTTTATTGCCGTCCGCGTCGAAGTTAAGCACGAATGCCCCGTTGCGCCGAAACGGAAAGTCCAGCGTTTTCGCTTCGCTCTCCATAAGCCGTGCGCCGAGGACGTTGAATTTCGCCTTGAGCGTGCCGGGGTGCGCGTCGAAGCCGGCATGCACGATGCCGGAGTTCGCCTTGCTTGTGCCCGTCGCCACGTCGTTGCTCTTTTCGAGCACCGTGACTTCCGCGTCGAACGCCGTCAGCTCGCGAGCTACCGCGCAGCCGATTACGCCGCCGCCGATTACTATGATTTTTGCCATTGCCGCCTCCGTAAGTATTATCCCTCGGTTTCGGTTTTTCTACGCTGTGAGGGCTCCGATCGGGCGCAAAAAAATCGCGGCGCGACAAAACACGCGTTTTGCCGATCTCCGCGACTCTCAAACTCTCAAGCGTAGATCCGTAAACCGATATAACGGATATTCGTTTGTGTCGTTATTGTAACACTATCACGCCCGTTTGTCAACGGTTTTTCGGGTATCGCGGCAATAAGTCCGGGCAAACGAAAAACCGCAACCTTGCGGTTACGGTTTTTATCGTACTGTTTAATATGCGCTACGGTATTTTAGTCGAAATAGTCGCCGACGCTTCCCGCAATGGAGAAAGCGAACTCGGTCAAATCTTTCAAAAGCCCCATGCCGCTCTCAGGCGTCGCTTCCTCGTACTTACCGAGAGCCGGGAACTTAACGCCCTTGTCGGTCTTTTCGACGGAGCCTTCCACCTTGGTAACGATGGTTTCAAAGTCGCGCTTTGCGGTAACGTCGAGTTTGACTTTTACACCGACAAGTCCTTTGTTTTTGTTGAGAACTACGATAACGTAGCAGTCTTTAAGATCGTAACTTGCATGTTCCGTACCGATTCCAAGATCGCCATAGGCTTTGAGGTCGACAACGTACTTAACTTTGATAGTGTCGCCGCTGTTGTCCATGTAGACTTTAACGCCCGCTTTGTTAAGTTCGTCCGCAGACTCCATAACGATGCTTTCGGCATATTCGTTAAGCATACCGAAACTTACTACGCTGTTCACGTCGACGCCGATCGCGCCGGTGAGCGCGGTGGAAAATTTAAGTTTTTTGTCGGTCGGTTCGAATTCTTTGTCGCCTTTGTTTTCAGCCTTTACGCCGAGGTAGAAATCGCCGTCCTTAGCGTAAGCCTCGGTTTTAAGCGTGCTGTCTATCGACTTGTCGCCGGCTTTGGATTTCACTTTTAAGTCGCTCTTAACGGCGGCTTCGACTTTACCGTCGTTCACGCAGACTTCTTCCGAACTCTTCGTGTCGAGTTTGGCTTCCGCGCCGGTCTTGCTGTTTTTGTATCCTAAACTCGATTTGTATTCCGCTTTCGCGCCCGAAGCGGCAGCTTCGTTTGCGGCGGCAAGACGAATGGTCTTGCTGTTTTCGGTTTTCGGGCTGAGCAAACCGTCGATACCGCCCTTTCCAAATGCGGCCTGTGCGTCGGCGACGACGGTGTTGTACTCTTCGCCGGTGACTTCCTTGTAGTTGCCGTCGAACGTTCCGCCGCAAGCCGCGAGCGAGAAAATCATCGTCACGGAAAGCGCGAGGCAAACAAATCTTTTAAGCATTTTCATTGTTCTGTTCCTCCAAAATTATTTTATCGACTCTATTCTACTCCCAAATAGCGAGCGATGTCAATCAATCGACGGCTAAAATATTCAAAACGTATACTGAATTTAAAATCCGTATAAATTACGACAGCTTCGCCACGCTCTCGACGGGCATCGCAATAACTATCGCGTTGGCTTCGCTTCTCACGCCGTGCTCGGCGTTAAGCGCTTCCATGATGTCGGCGCGCCTGTCCTTGGGCGCGAGAATAGCCACCACGTCGCGCTCGGACGAGAAGCTTGCGCTGAAAAAACTGTCCGAGTCCTCGTTGGAGGCTTGCAGCGCGCGTAGCAGCGTGCCGCCGCGAGCTCCGCCCTTTTTCGCCGTGGCTACCACTTCGTCGGCGTAGCCCTGATTTACCGATATTAAGATTAGCGTGTACGCTTCGTTCATTTTCTTTTTGCCCTCCTGCGGCGTTTTACCGGACTTGAGTTCCAGAGCCTTTATGAGAATATTCGGAGCCGCGCCCAGCCGCATGCAGAACGCAATTCCCTTGCTGCCCACGCTGCCGGCCAGCTGGTCGGACAGCTTGCTCATCATCGAGTGCGCCTTTTCGGCGTCCGTTATGCTGATAACCACGTCCTTTTCGGTGCTCTCCAAGCCCAGAATATCCAGAATGTCCGAGCTCGCCGTGCCGTTGCCCATAAACACTTCGGACAGGAATATCCCGTTCTTTTGCAGTATTTCGCGGAATCTCACGCTCTTGCCGCGCTCGACGATTGCCGCCAGCATGCGCGGAGCCACGGGGGTCGGCGCTTCGCCTGCCGCCTTTTTGCTTCTTCCGCGCGAGAGCGGCCGCACTATGTCCTGAATTATCTCCGCAACCTGACCGCCGTGTCCCGACTTTTTGGTTTTCTTCGCCGCTGTCGGTTTCTTTTCGGCGTTTGCCCCTTTAACCGAGCTTTCCGTCTCGGGAGCAGGCGCGGTTTCGCTTAATGCTTCGTCGTTTTTGATTTCGTCGTTCACCGTCCTGCCTCCTTAGTCAAAGTACACGATACAGTCGTCGGCTTTGCCGAGCACGTTCTCGTAGTTGCGACCGGCAATCTTCTTTTTCATAACGGCGTAGAAGCCTAGTAGCTGAATGGTGACGAGCGGCGTCATGGCAACCATGGCGACTATGCCGAACGCGTCGCTGAGGATATTGCCGCCGAGCGCGGTGCACGCGCCCATGGCGAGCGGCAACAGGAACGTCGCGGTCATAGGTCCGCTGGCGACTCCGCCGGCGTCGAACGCAACGCCCGTGTAGATTTGAGGCACGAAGAACGACATGCCGAGCGCGATTGCGTAGCCGGGCACCAGAAACCACAGTATTGAAATGCCGGTGAGTATTCTCAGCATGGCTATTCCCACCGAAACGCACACGCCGACGGACAACGCGATGCCCATCGAGCGCTGGGAAATCGAGCCGTTGCTGACTTCTTCGACCTGTTTTTTGAGGACGTGGACGGCAGGCTCGGCGGCGACGATAAAGTAGCCGACAACCATGCCCACGGGAATGAGCAGCCATTTGTACGCGCTGCCGGCGAGCTTTTCTCCGATACTGTGACCGACGGGCATAAAGCCGACGTTCACGCCGGTGAGGAACAGCACGAGCCCTAGGTATGTATAGATAAAGCCTGCGATTATACGAATGAGCTGATGCTTTTTAAATCTTTTCGTCGCGAGCTCGAACAGCAGGAACATGAGCGCAATCGGCGCGAGCGCGATTACGACTTCCTTGAAATACAAGGGGGATTTGGTCAGAAATTCTATCGCCGCGTCCTTGACGGTGACTATTTCGGGCACGGTGGCGGTTTCGGGCACGATCGTTACGTCCTTTTGCACGATGCCCAGCACGAGCACGGCGAGAATGGGTCCTATGCTGCACATTGCTACCATACCGAAGCTGTCCGACTGCGAGCCGCGGCTTCCGCCGATAGAGGCAAGACCTATGCCGAGCGCCATGATGAACGGCACGGTAATGGGTCCCGTGGTCACGCCGCCCGAGTCGAACGACACGGGAATAAAGCTCGGGTTGATTATCGCGACCGCAATCGTCAGCGCGAACGCTACGCCGTAGAAGAAAATAAGCGTGTAGGAAAGCGGAATTTTGAGCGCGGTTCTCATAAGCGACAGCACCATGAATACGCCTACGCCCACAGCCACCGCGAGTATTATCGTCATATTGGGTATACCCGTCAGCTGCGTGGCGAGCACGGTAAGGTCGGGCTCGGCAATCGTGACAAGCACGCCGAGGACAAAGCACAGAAGCACGGGGATAAGCTTGTGCCGCGACTTCGCCATCGACGAGCCTATGCCGTCGCCCATGGGCATCATCGACATGTCCACGCCCAAGGTGAACAGCGCCATGCCCAGAATGAGCAGTAGCGCGCCGAACATGAATAGCACCACGGGACCGGGTTCGAGCGGCACGAACGTTATCGACAGAATCAGCACTATCACCGTAATGGGGAGCACTGAGGAAAACGCCTCGGAAAATTTTTCTCCGAGTTTTTTGTTCAGCGATAAGTCCTGCATCAGTTTCGTTTTTTTCATTCTCTTTATTCCCGCTCCCGAAGCTCCCTGAAAATTTGCCTGCCGTATTGAAATCGGTTTTATTGATTTGCTTAAATAAAGTCCGTTCCGTATATATTATAGCCGATTCCGCTCGTTATGTCAATTTTTTCGCCGCGACGTTGCTTTACCCGATTGGATTTTTCGGTATATTTTTGAGAAAAACGCGGCTTAAATCACTTTGACGCGCAGCTCCGACGGCGAAACGCCCCTGCGGCTCTTCATCAGCCGCGAAAAGTACTTCGGTTCGGAAAATCCGGCGCGCTCGGCTGCCTCCGCCACCGAACAGCCCGACACGACTACCTCGTCGCGCGCGTAGTCAAGCCGCAATTCTATTATGTAGTCGACGGGCGACATTCCGAAACGCGCGAAAAACCGCCGCCGCAGCGTGGACTCGCTCAATCCCACAGCTCTGCAAACGCCCTCGATTTTCAGCTCCGGATCGCGGAAGTTTTCGCCGATGTACGAAGTCGCGTGCACGAGCGCCGCGTCGGAATCGGCGGCTCGTCCCAAGCACGACAGCACGTCGTACAGCCTCGCCGTCGCCTGCATTTTATACCCGGGCTCTTTCACGGAAAATGCCGTGACCGCGCCCGAAAACAGCTCGGCTATGCGCTCGGAACCGCGAAAAACCGCAGGGTGCGCGTCGCTTTCGTCGATTGCGGCGGTGAAGTGAAACACCGAAATCTCCGTCGCCGAATAGTCCGCCTCGTACTCCTTGTTCGCCGGCACGAACAGCACTTCGCCGGCGTGAAGCTCGCTCCGCTCGCCGTCCATGACAATTACGCCCTCGCCCACAAGCCGCAGCGACAGCGCGTGGTACGGGCGCGCCCTGACCGCGATTTTGCGGCTGTCCCACCGCATGCGCCCCACCGTCACCAGATTCGCCGCAAAGTCCGCTTTTTCAAAAAACATAGCTCTCTCCTCGCCGCCGCAATCGGGCTTTACTCCATCGTCTCGCGGCTTCTTCTTATATTGTAGACGAGCGGCGCGCTCCCGTCAACCGTTATGACGGAAAAGTCCACCTTTTTGTGCGCGGCAAGGGTTGCCGAAGCCCGAATCCTGACTTATAATGAGCGCGATATGATATATTTCGCGTTTTTGCTCGCCGCAATCTCGAACACCGCGGCAAGCGTTTCCACCAAATACAATACGAAAATCGGCGGCAAAGCCGCGCTTTTCAACCTCGTTCGCGCGTTAGTACCGCTGGCGGCATTTGCGCTGATTGCCGCCGTGAGCGGCGAAAGCCTGACCCCTCTCGCCGTGCTTTTCGGCGCGATTTACGGCGTGGCGATGACGGCGGCTACGCGCACGGGCTACACCGCGCTGTCGCTGGGACCGATGGGTATCACCGGCGCGATTGCGCAGTGCTCGCTCGTTCCCGTCACCTTGTGGTGCGTGCTCGTATACCGCGAGCCGCTGACCGTGCCGAAAGTCGTGGGTATCTGCCTCGCCGTCGCCGCTCTGGTCGTGATGAACGTCGAAAAGCCCGACCGCGACTATCCGCACAAGAAAAAATGGCTGCTGTTCTCGCTGCTCACGCTGCTGTTCAACGCCGCGTGCTCGATAACGATTACGCTCGCCTCGAGTTACGGCGTGAGCGGCGGCGGTTGGTTTACCGCCTTTTCCTACGTCGTGGCTACGCTCGCGTTCGGCGGCGCGTTCGCGGTAAGCTCTGTCGCGGACAAGCACAAGGCGGCTCTTCTGTCGCCCTCGGACATTGCTTCGGTGGACGGCGAAGCTCCCGAAACCGAAAAAACCGATAACGGAAACGCAAAATCCCCTAATCCCGAGGGCGAGAAAACCGTAAAAGCCGTACCGAAATCGGTAAAGACGGCGATTTCGGGCGGCATAGCCGGCTTTACCACCGCCGCGAGCGCTTTTATCACGTTTTTGCTCAGCGGCTCGGCGCAGGGCTCGGTGCTCTTCCCCACTGTGGCGGTAGTCACTCTTTTGTCGTCGTTCGTCGTGGGAACGCTTGTTTTTCGCGAGAAAATCACCGTAAAGCGCGTTATCGCCGTGCTTCTCGCCGCTGCCGCCGTGTTCATACTTAAATTCGCCGCATAGCCGCCCGTTGCTCCATTCGCAAACACGATAATTTTACTTCGCAAACGCGCAACCGCACCCTTTCGCCTTTTGTTTAATAAGGTCGGTATTCGTCAAACGAAACAAAAAAACGCTCGCGGCTTATGTCGTCGCAAGCGTTTTCATTATAGTCGTATTGTTTATTTACCGCGCTGATCCTTGTCGGGTATAATCGGGTAAAGCTGAACGGTATTGCCGCCGTCGACGACGAGCTCGGCGCCCGTAGTCACTCTGGCGTGCTCGGCAAAATACCACACCGCGTCTGCCACGTCGCTGCCGTCTGCCACGTCGCCGATAGGCGTGTATTTGGACGGAACGTGCGCGTAGAACTCGGGATTTTTGACCCAGCGGTCGGTGCGAATCATGCCGGGAAGCACGGCGTTTACGCGGATATTGTACTTACCGAGGTCGAATGCCAGCGCGCGCATCAGTCCCAGCTGACCGCTCTTTGACGCGGAATAGGCTATGCGGTCGGGAATAACGCGGTACGCCGTATTGGAATTGACGAACACCACGCTGCCGCCGCCGTTGTCTTTCATTCTACGTGCCGCTTCCTCTACCATGAGGTAATTCCATGTCATATTGGTATTGATTACGCGCATGAAATCGGTAATCGGATTTTCAAAAATCTTCATGTGAAGCCCTTGGTCGGCGGCGTTGAGCACCAGCGTGTCGACAAGTATACCCTTCTCGTCGAGCTCGGCATAGAGCGCCTTGACCGCCGCTTCGTCGACGGTCGTTTCGTTTATCAGCGAATTCAGCGTTCTGCCGATAATCTTCACGTTCGGGAACGCCGCGCGGTACTTACTCTCGGCTTCGGCTACCTTTTCCGGCGTTCTGCCCGTGAAAATCACGTTCCTGCCGCTGCCGGCAAATTTTTCCACTATCGCCACGCCCGTATTCACGCACGCGCCCGTAATGAGAGAAAATCTTTCCATAACTTACTCCTCCTCGAAAAAGTCGCCGAACGTCAGAACCAGCGGATAGTCACGAACGGGGATTTCGTCCAGAAGATACACGCCGCCGTCCTGCTTTTTCATGCCGCTCGGGAGCTCGTACACCGAGCCGTCCATTGGGTCGACGAGCCGCACTTTTTCCTCGGGCATGTCGACGATGAGCGACGTCAGCCCCTCGAACGTTTCCGTCATAAGGTCGGTGGACTTGTAGTAAAACAGCGCGGACGAACCGTTCGGCTTGCGGAAGCCGTATGCCGTCAGCTCTCTGCCTGCCACGGTATAGCCGAACACTCGCTCGGTGTAGTGTTCGCCCATCGGGAATACGGGCAGTTTCGTCGGCTCTGCGCCCGTTTTTCCGAACAAGCCGCACAGGTTTTTCAGCGCGTAATACGATTTTTTGGGCTCGAACGTGCCGATGGACTTACCCTCGGCGTCGAACTGCGCCCCCAAAACTCCGAAATAGCCGTAGTCGAGGTAGCTGGCGACGTTGCCGTTCTCGCCGTAAAGCGCCTCGGACATGTCGACGGTGGTGAACCAGGACGTGAACTCGACTTCGGTGTTGAGGTCGACGACAAGTCGGCGTAAAAGCAGCTTCGCCTGCTTGTCCTGCGACCAATTGCCGCGGCACATCGCGCCGTTGCCCTCGGGCTCGGAGGGACTGCCCGACTCGCCCTGAATGATTTTCACGCTCGGGTTATAGCGATTGAGAAGCGCGCTGAGGTAATTGACGGTGTTGGGCACTTCCTTTTCGCGCCGCGTGTACTCGTGATAGGTGATATAATCGATATAGTCGCACGCGCCCGTTTCGCACATATCGTGCACCCACCCGGGGCTGTGGTAAACCGAATAAATCGAGCCCGCGGCGATTTTCGCGTCGCCGTCGCCCTCTTTTACCGCCTTTGCCGTTTCGATGACGAAGTTGCCGTACTCGGTACCCGACGGACCGTGCTTCCAGCACCAAACGCCGTCGGGCTCGTTCCACACTTCGTACAGCGAAACCCTGCCCTTATAGTGCTCGGCGACGGCTCGGCAGTACGCCCTCCACGCCGCTTTGTCCTCGTCGGCGAATATCGGCGGCACGCCCACCGCTCCGAACTGCTTTTTCGCGGCTTCGGTGTACAACTCGTTGCCGTAGCAAAGGCACAGCCACGGCACCATGCCACGCGAAACGAGCTCGTCCACCACTTCGTCCAGCCAGCCGAAATCGTATACGCCCTTAGTCTTTTCGGTGCGCTGCCAGCCGGATTGCAGGCGGACGTACTTCACGCCCGATTTTTGCAGCGGCTCGTAGGTCTGCTTCGGCTCGAACATATTGCGGTCAAGCTTCTCTAAGCCTATGCCGAACTTCATAAACGAAATTTCGTCCGAATTATACGTCTTAATCTTACCGATTTTTTTCAGTCTGTTCATGCTCTTGCCTCGTTAAAAATAGAACTCCGTTTTCGGCGGACGAATGTCCGTGAGCGCGCCCGTGTAGTGGCGCAGGTTATGCTCGACGTAGGGGTGGCGCAGGCATTCCTCTTCGTTGAGCTCCAGCCCCAACCCGGGCTTGTCGCCGATTTTGATTCTGCCGTTCTCGTAGACCAGATTCTCGTTCGTGACGTATTTGCGATAGTCGACGTCGGAGTACATGATTTCCAGCACGTCGAAATTCGGGCAGCACGCCGCGAGCTGTAAGGTAGCCGCGTTCGCCACAGGCCCCGACGGATTGTGCGGCGCGAACGGAATGTAATTCGCCTCGGCAATCGCCGCGATTTTCTTCAGCTCCATGATGCCGCCCGCGTGGCTGACGTCGGGCTGAATGTAATCGGCGGCACGGCGGCGAAACAGCTCGTTGTAGTCATAGCGCGTGTACAGCCTCTCGCCTGCCGCAATCGGCACGGGCGACTTGTCGCGCACCGCAGCAAGCGCCTCGAGGTTGTTCGGCGGCACGGGCTCTTCGAACCACTTTGGTCTGAACTGCTCGAGCTCTTTTGCAATCTTCACGCCCGTCGCCACGTCGAATCTGCCGTGTCCCTCGATGAGCAAGTCCGCGTCCCTGCCTGCCGCCTCGCGCACCGCCGCCACGCATTCGAGCGCGGTATCGAGGTCGCGATTGGAAATCTGCATGTAATTTTTGCCGAACGGATCCCACTTCATGGCGGTCACGCCGCGCCCGACGGCTTCTTTTGCCTTTGCGCCGAACTCCTCGGGCGTTTTCGCGCCGGCAAACCAGCCGTTGACGTAAATGCGGCAATCGTCGCGCACCTTGCCGCCCAGCAGCCTGTACACGGGCACGCCCAAAGACTTGCCGAGAATATCCCACATTGCCGTCTCCACCGCCGACAGCGCGCTCATCAGCACCGCACCGCCGCGCCAATACGCGTCGCGATAGATGTCGTGATAGTGCTTTTCTATGTCGCGAGGGTCCTTGCCGAGAAGATAACTCTTAACGTGCTCGACCGCGCCCTCGAGCGCTTTTTCCTTGTACTCGAGCGTGCCCTCTCCCACTCCCGAAATCCCCTCGTCGGTGTACACCTTCACGAACACCCAATTCGTGCGGTAGCAATCGACTATAAACGTTTTTACGTCCGTTACTTTCATTTGCTCCTCCCGTTTGAAGTCTTTTCTTAAATTATACCGCCCGAGCCGCCGCCGAATATACAATTTTCACGCCGTAGTTTTTCAAAATCTTACGATTTTCGTTGACCACCGCCCAATAAACGGCTATAATCTTATTAAAACTTCGGTTAAAACCCAAGCGGAGGAAAATAATGAAAACAGGCGAAATCGATTCGTTCGGCGTGTTCGACGCCGCCGAGCGCTACTACGGCGCTACCACCACGGCAAAGCGCGAAATCCCCGACTTCGAGCTCGAGTACATCGTGTCGGGCGGCGGAAAGACCTACATCGACGACAAGGAATATCTGTTGCGCCCGAACACGTTTGTGGTGCGAAAGCCCGGGCAGGTGAGCTACAGCGAGCCCAAGTTCACATGCTACTTCGTGCACGTTTCCGTTTCTCCGGACAGCGAGTTTTATTCCGTGTTGTCGGCTCTGCCCGACTACTACCGCTTTATCGACGCCGCCGAGTACCGCTTAGCCATCGAAAAGCTGGTGTCGGGGTTAATCACCGACGGGAACGACCCGTGCGACTTGATGGTGAACGCGCGGCTGTTGACGCTGTTCGCGCTCCTTGACCGCGACAGGGCGAGAAACGAAACCGCGGCGACGGGCGAAAGCTACCGCAGTATCGAGGCTGTCGACAAGGCGATTGCCGCCATAGAAGCGCGCTATGCCGAGCCGCTGTCGCTGACCGCGCTCGCCGCCGAAGTCGGCTACTCGCCCAATCACTTCCACCGCCTGTTCACGGCGTGCGTGGGCAAAACTCCGCAGCAGTACGTCGCCGACTACCGCATAAAGCAAGCGAAACTCAAGCTCACGTCCACGCGCGAAACGCTGTCCGAAGTCGCCTACGGCTGCGGTTTTTCCTCGCAATCGTACTTCAGCCTTTGCTTCGGCCGCGCCACGGGGCTTACCCCGAAAGAATACCGAAAGATGAACAACAACGTTTACCCGGGATAATCCCGTCCCCGATTCTATACCGATTTAACGTATAAAAAACTCTCCCTGTTCCGATTTGAAACAGAAAGAAAATAAAACGTATAAAAGAAGAACTATTAAACCCGATTGACGAAACGGCGTTTTCGATAAGATAATCCTCAGGATTGCTTATACCGTTTCCACACCGGTTATCGAAACAAAAATACGACGGGCAAAGTCTGGATCCTCGGCTTTCTCCGCATCGGGCATCGTGTCGCGGTATCCGAGCGAAACGTACTTTGACCGCGCAAAGTCGTGATATCGCAGTACGCGTATCTTTTTTATCCCGCGAAGCGCGGCGAGAAACTCCGCCGCACCCGTCACCGCGTCCTCGCCGTCGTTAAATCCCGGTATAAGCGGATAACGGATCTCCAACGCCGCCCCTTCTTCGCTCAGAAACCTCAGGTTGTCGAGAATAATCCCGTTCGATTGCCCTGTTCCGGCGACATGCGCGGCTTCGTCGATATGTTTCAAATCGTACAAGAATACGTCCGTAAACGGCAGAACCGCCCGTATGGCTTTGCGCGGCACAAAGCCGCAAGTGTCGACGGCAGTACTTATGCCGCGGCTTTTTGCCGATTTCAGAATCTCCGCGCACGCGCCGCTCTGCATAAGACACTCTCCGCCCGACAACGTTATTCCGCCGCCGCTCTCCTCGTAAAACCGTTTGTCGCGCAAAAGAACGTCGAGAATTTCCGCCACGGTTTTCCGCTCGCCATACTTCTTCAGCGCGTCCGCGGGACAAGCGTCCGCGCACTTGCCGCAAAGCACGCAATCAGCTCTGTCAAAGCGGTGTATGCCGCCCTCTGTTTCGTGACAACCGCGCGGACAAACGCGCACGCATTCGCCGCAAAGCGTGCATTTATGTCCGAAAAACCCTATCTGCGGTTTGTCCGACAGCGTTTCGGGATTATGGCACCAGCGACAACGGAGCGGGCACCCCTTAAAAAACACGGCGGTACGTATTCCGTCGCCGTCATGTACCGCAAACCTTTTTATGTCGACTATGTTCGCAAAAATTTCGTCCATGACGTTCACCTCGAATTTTTTGCGCGAAGTATGTACGCGTTCTGCTCCGCCTCGCTGAGGTTGTTCCACAGCACGTTCCAGCCGCACACGCGCACCTGAAGATTGCGATACTTTTCGGGATGTTTCTGCGCGTCGCGAAGCGTTCTCTCGTCAAAAACGTTGAACTGGACAGCCATGCCGCCGCCGCGAACGTAAGCCGTGACCAGAGCGCGCATAGCCGCCAGTCCGTCGCTGCCCTCGCACGCCGACGGATGCAGCATGATGTCGACGCAAAAACTCTCGTGATAATCGGACGGCGTGAGTTTAAGCGCCGACTCTATGAGCGCGGTAACTCCTTCTCTGTCTGCGCCGACGGACGGCGATCCGTTCTTCGCGATCTCGTCGCCGCGCTTTCTTCCGTCCGGCGTCGCACCCGTTTTTTCGCCTTCCCACACGAACTGCATTGCCGTGTGCATCGTCGCTTTGTAAACGCCGCCGCGGGCGTTCGGGCGGTTGTTGACGCTGTTTGCAAAGTACTCCGCGAGTGCCGCCGCATATTCGTCCGTTTCGCGATCGTCGTTACCGTATTTTCCCGAAGTTTTCAGTGCCTTCGCCCGAAGTCGTTCGTACCCGATCCAGTCGGCTTCGAGAGCCGCGCCCATTTCTTCCAGCGTTACTTCGCGCCTGTCGTATACCAACTCTTTGACCGACATGACCGAATCGACGAGCGTGGCGAATCCGCAATTGAGTATCGCGGAATTATTGAACTTCACTCCGCTCTGGTATGCGTCCTCGCCCTTTTTCAGCGCACTTTCTACAGTCGCCGAATACATATTCGCAGGGTTTATGAACGACAGGTATTTTTCGTATTCGTTCGCAACCGCGATCGTTTTCTCTATGAGCGTGCTCCATTGCCGCAAAACCGCGCCGTAAAAATCCTCGAACGCCGGATAATTCGCACCCGTTGCCTCGCCGGTTTTCTGTCCGAAGATTTCGCCCGTGACTTCGTCTATGCCGTTCGTAAAGACATAGCGCACGGCTTTGGCGGCGTTGACGTATCCGGTCACCGTTGACACCTCGTTTGCCCTGACTCCCGTTTCGTAACAGCCGCGTATATCTGCTTCCCGCGCTTCGTCCGCGGTCGCACCGTAACTCATCATCGCGCGGCGCATGCCGTATTCTCCCACGAAAACGAAACTGCTTCTGCCGCGGCGCACCATGTCCAAAACTTTATCGAGCACGTCGCGCGGCGTGCTCGCTCCGATCTTGATCTGGATTTTAGGATTGTAAATTCCGATCTCGTCGTAAACGTCCAGAATCAGCCGGGAAAGCGCGTTGAATTTCGTCGATCCGTCCTTGTTCGTGCCGCCGAGATACAGCGGCTGTCCCCAGTAATTGCCGATCGCCGACCACTGAAATAAAAAATACTTCGTAATCTCGCGGACCTCTTCTTGCGTGAATGTTCCGTTTTTGATATCGCGCGCATAAAAACCGTAAAGACTATTGTCCAAACCGTTTCCGAGCGAACGCACCTGATACGAATCGAAACACTCGGACGCTATAAAGTAAATATAAATCGTCGTCATCGCCTCGTAAATATTCTTTGGCGCGCCTTGCGTCAGGCTTTTCATGCACCGCGCGATTTTTTCCGCTTTGCCCCCGGGACAAGCCTTTGCCTTTTCTCCGGCGTAGTTTCCGATTCTTTCCATAAGCCCGATTAGTGCGGAATAGACGATATTTATTCCGTCGAAAAAGGCTCGTTTCTCATCCGTAAGCGCTCCGTTCCTCTCGTGGAGCGCACGGTAACCTTCCGCGCGTTCCATAAGCCCCGTAAACCCCAAAGTAAGCACTGAATCCCAGTCGGGTACTACGTGATCAAAGTCCGCCCATATCGGCGCCGCTCCGGTTTCGTTCATTCTGCGCATTTCGTCGCGAATACCCGGTATAAACACGTCGAACACGTTTCGTTGCCACTCGTATACCGTAGTATCGTTTGCAAGACGATTCAGCGAGTAAATGCCGGGAAAGTAATCGTGCTCGCCCGCGTCGATCCGCGTATGTTCCAGCGCGTACCTCACCGCTTCCGCTTTTCTTACCGGATGAGCAAGTCCTGCCGTTTCCTCGCTTAGTTTCCTCAGCCCCTTGCGGATCTCTTCGTCGCTTTGCCCCGTTGTTTCGTCGAAATCATAGCCGTGATATGCCATGCGATTGTACGGATCGAACGGCTCGCTTGCGATATGATACTTATTCTCTATAATCTTTCTGTCGTCGTCGAACATGTTTCCTCTCCTTCCGCGTTTATTATAAGCCGTGTCCCGCGAAAAAACAATGTACAATTGAAAACTATTGACTTATCCGAAACTAAAAGTTATAATCGATAGGAGGAAATTCACAATTATGAACGCAAATACTCATAATTTTTTGGATACGTCGTTCGTCGGCGCGAATATCGATCTTGTCCTATTCGTAACGAAACGACTGACATCAAACCGCATAATAAACCGTAAAGGTCACGGACTCGTCTACTATGCGCGGACTTTCGGCAGACTTACTTTTACGGACGGCACGGTAATTCGCCCGCAATCCGGTCAGGTAGTCTATCTTCCGGAAAACAGTACTTACGATATAGACGTATCGGATCAGCGCGACGAGGACGGTTGCTATGCGATCAACTTCGCCTGTCCGAATCTCGACGGCGTCAAACCGTTCGCATTCGACGTCAGACTTCCGTCGCTCGTCGAAACGTATTTCGTAAAATCCGAAAAGGCGTGGCGCGAGCGGCGACCGGGATTTGCGGAAAAATGTCTGGAATGTCTGTACGGCGCGATTGCTTTGATGAAGTCGGCGGCTTACTCTCCGTCGTCGCACCGCGAAACCATTCGTCCCGCCGTCGATTTTATCCATGAAAACTATGCGTTCGGAAAGATTTCGATTCCCTGTCTTGCGACGACTTGCGGAATCAGCGAGGTCTATCTGAGGAAACTTTTCGCCGAAACCTACGGCGTTTCTCCCGTCGAATATATAAACCGACTGCGCGTCGATCGCGCGAAAGAACTGCTTTCGGGCGACTATCATATTTCTTCGTCCGAGATCTCCGCGCTTTGCGGTCTTTCAGATTATTACTATTTTTGTCGGCTTTTCAAGCGCGCCACGGGGCTTACCCCGAAAGAATACCGAAAGATGAACGAAACAGCCTACCCTGTGTGAAATATCGACTATTTTTCTTGATAATCCGATTATTCGCGAGCTATGCCCTGCCGTTCCCTTGACAACCTCGGGGCTACGGCGTTACTATCGGATTACGCTTTCAGTAAACGGCGCGACGGCTCGTCCGCCCGAAAAGGAGAATTATGAAGCTGACCGTATACACGACCGACAACGGAAGCCTGCGGCTTGCAAAAACCGCGGAAATCAATCACACCGACTACTACGACGTTCTGCCCGTCGCCGACAGCAATGGCTTCCACCCCGGCGACGTGGAAGCGGACACTATCCGTCTTTACCCCGAGGTGAAGCGCCAGAAAATCCACGGCTTCGGCGGCGCGTTTACCGAGAGCGCGGCTTATGTGTTCGCGACCGCGCCCGAGGAAACCAAAGCCGCGATACTAGACGGCTATTTCGGGAAAAACGGCATCGGATATAATTACGGCAGAGTGAGTATAGGCGGCTGCGATTTTTCGCTGTCGGCTTACTCGTATATCCCCGACGGTGCAACAGACCTGGGGAGCTTTTCCGTCGCGCGCGACGAGCAGTACACGCTGCCGTTCGTCAAAGCCGCGCTCGCCGAAAACCCCGGAATCACGCTGTTCGCTTCGCCCTGGTCGCCGCCTCCGCACCTCAAAACCAACGAAAAATGGCAGGGCGGCAAACTCATGCGCGAGTACTACTCGCTGTGGGCGCGCTACGTCGCGGCGTTCGTGTTGAGCTATGCCGAGCGCGGCGTGCGCATTTCAGCCGTCACCGTGCAGAACGAGCTCCGTCACGCTCAGGTGTGGGAGTCCTGCCTGTACGAGAAGGAGGAGGAGCTGGATTTCGCCGTCAATTACCTCGCGCGCGAGCTTAAACCCCTCGGCGTGAAAATCTACGTCTACGACCACTGCCGCGAGCGCGTGTTCTCTCGCGCTTCCTACGCGTTCGGAGCTTCCTCCGACGTCGACGGCATCGCCTGCCATTGGTACTCGGGCGACTACTTCGACGAGTTGCGCATGACGCGCGAACGCTTTCCCGACAAGGACATCATCGTCAGCGAGGCTTGCGTGCCGATGCGCAAAGACAAGCCCGCGTCCGATTACGACGGCGTCGTTCTCGACAAGTACGCCCATGACATTATCGGCGACCTCAACGGCGGCGCAAACGCGTTCTGCGACTGGAACCTCGTGCTTGACGAGCGGCGCGGTCCGTCGCACTTCCGCGACAATCGCCCGATGATGGCGGACGCGCCCGTTATCGTGGGCGACGACGGCAAGGCGATTTTCCGCCCGTCGTTCTACGCAATCGGACACTTCTCGAAGTTTATCGCAAGGGGCGCGCGCATTATCGGCTGTTCTCAGCCCTACCGCGACGTAGAAGTCACCGCCGCCCTCAACCCCGACGGCAGCGTGGCGACCGTCGTCTACAACCGCGGCGCGGCAAAGCGCGTAAAAGTCCTCATGGGCAACGCTCTTTTCGAGCTCGACCTCGGCGAAAACACTCTAAGCACCCTCGTAATCGAAAAATAAATCGCCCCCCGATTTCAATGGACCGCAACTCTTAAACAAACCCGACAAACACCAACGGCTTAACCGAAAAAACGCCCTTTGCGACCCGTATTTTCAGAGCGGAACTCAGAATGGCAAGGAAGCGTTATCCTTATTAAAGCCTCCCCGTGTAGCATAAGGGCGGTGGTACGCGTTAGCATGACGGAGAGATCGTCAAAAAACTAACGAGCAGCCTCTGTTCTCCCTCGTCATTCACGGGCGTAAGCTATAAGGCGATAGCGATACGCTTACGCCGCGCTGTCGAGAAAGCCGAGAAAAACGGCGGATTGAAATACATAGACCGCTATATCCCTGGCGCATGTTATGACTACGATTACGGCTGTACCGTCAAAGGGCTTATAGCGTTGATTTACTATCGCCTTTCCGACAATGACCTCATTATCGTCAAAAACGAGTATTAAATAATGCGGCTTTGCGCATTGCACATTTATTTACTATTCATTACAACGTAAAAGCCCCTTTGAGATTTAGCTCACAGGGGGCTTTCAGCAATATTGTTACATTGTTATTATTAGGTTTATTTTCGACTTGTTTTTGCTTATCACACGCTTTCAAGCAGCATTTTATCGGCTATGAGCGCTATGAATTC
>DQGD01000010.1:0-1980 GCA_003533505.1 Clostridiales bacterium
AGCGTGACCGAGAACACCCGCGTTTCTTACCCGATTAACCACATCAAGAACATCGTGCGCCCCGTTTCCGCGGCTCCGGCAGCGAAGAACGTCATCTTCCTTTCCGCCGACGCGTTCGGAGTGCTTCCGCCCGTTTCCATTCTGACCCCCGAGCAGACTCAGTACTACTTCCTGTCCGGCTTCACCGCTAAGCTCGCAGGTACCGAGCGCGGCATAACCGAGCCCACGCCGACTTTCTCGGCTTGCTTCGGACAGGCGTTCCTCGAGTTGCATCCGACCAAGTACGCCGAAGAGCTCGTCAAGAAGATGAAGAAGAGCGGAGCGAAAGCTTACCTCGTCAACACCGGCTGGAACGGCACCGGCAAGCGTATTTCCATCAAGGATACTCGCGGCATTATCGACGCAATCCTCGACGGCTCGATTGAGAAGGCTCCCACCAAGACGATTCCGTACTTCAACTTTGAAGTCCCGACCGCTCTGCCCGGAGTCGACTCGGCAATCCTCGACCCGCGCGACACCTACGCCGACAAGACCGTGTGGGAAACCAAGGCTCAGGACCTCGCAGGCAGATTTATCAAGAACTTCGCCAAGTACGAAGGCAACGCCGCAGGCAAAGCCCTTGTTCCGGCAGGTCCGCGCAAGTAATTTAATCACGACTTAAAAACGACGAAAAGCCTTACCGAACGCGAAATACAAAGGACGGTAGGGCTTTTTTGCAAAATTGCCGCGGCTGATTACCTCACACGGCAGCCGCAATGATTTCAAGGAGAAAGCTATGGACAGAACTATCAGAATTGAAGGCACGGGCAGGGCGAGCGCGAAGCCTGACCTTATCCGCGTGACGCTGAATGTGTCGGCGCTTGATAAGGATTACGCCAAGGTAATAACCGAAGCCGACGCAAAGATGAACGAGCTTAACGCGCTCGCATGCGGCGTGGGGCTAGGGAAGAACGCACTGAAAACCTGCGACTTTTCGGTGGCTTCCGAGTACAGAAGCGTGCGGAACGAGAGCGGCGAGTACCGTCAGGAATTCGTCGGTTATCGCTGCCGCCATTCGCTAAAAGTCGAATTCGGTTTCGACACTACGCTTTTGGGCAACGTGCTGTCGGCGTTTGCCGCTAGCAACGCAAAGCCCGAGCTGGGCGTGGAGTTCGCGCTCGCCGACGAGAGCGGCTTTGTCCGTCTGGCGCTCGCCGCGGCTGTGGACGACGCGAAAATGCGCGCGAGCGCAATCGCCGAAGCTGCAGGAGTTAAGCTCGATGGAATAACGAGCGTGGAAAATTGCAATCGCGGCAACGATTTCCGCTCGAACACCAACGTGAATTTCGAGTCGCGCGCCGTCGCGCTTTCCGCGAAGTGCGCTTCCGTCGAGCCCGAAAACGTCGAAACCACGGAAACGGTTGTCGTGACGTTCGCAGTAAAGTAATCGGCGGCGGCATTAAAGCAATGGAAGTTGCATAAAGATAATTTTATTTCAAATACAAGATGTCACGAAACGGGCGAGCGCAAAAGCGTTCGTCCGTTTTTCCGATTGACGTTTATAAACGGATAGCGCGCGTTAGGGTTAAGCTCAAACGCGCAGCCTCCGTTTTTCCTCGTCATTCGGAGGAGAAAAACAGTCCCTTTTATAGAGGACTGTTTTTTTCGACGTGGAATCCCCGACATGGAACGAAAACCTAGCCTTATATGTCATTCATGGGCTCAGACGAGGAATCCGGCGAAGCGTAAAAATATAATAATTATGCGCCTACGGCTAGATTCTTCGGCTACGCTATCGCTCCGCTCAGAATGACATGAGGGTTTATTCCTTTTTTCCCGTCGGGGATTCCACGTCGCGAACACCGCCACCACAGGTGGACTATGTTCGCTCCTCTGAATGACGTTATAGACGGAGAGTACACGTTAAAATTTAGATTTAGCAAGCCGCTTTTGTTTTACATCGTCATTATGAGGGAGCGGCTTTCCGCGACCGTAATAATC
>DQGD01000010.1:2132-34144 GCA_003533505.1 Clostridiales bacterium
GGCTTTCCGCGACCGTAATAATCTCATGCTAAAAAAACGTTTTTGACCTTTTTTATAAAGTTGATTATACGTTCCATGTCGGGGGTCCTCACGCGCGCGGAAAACCGCGTGTTCAGGATGACGGCAGAAAGCGGAGAGTGCACGTTATTATTTTAAAACCTAACGAGCAGCCTCCGTTTTTCCTCGTCATTCGGAGGAGAAAAAACAGTCCCTTTTATAGAGGACTGTTTTTTTGACGCGGAATCCCCGGCATGGAACGAATACTTAGCCATTATGCGTCATTCAGGGGCTCAGCCGAGGAATCCGGCGAAGCGTAAAGAGTATAATAAATACGCCGCGCAACTTGCATAGTACTTCGCCGCGTTCGACAAAAAACGACTAAGAAAAATAAAGTACCCGTGAGAAAAGAACACGGGTACTTCGCCGTTTTCGACAAAATTCACGACTTTTTACAAATGGTACTCGGTAAATCGGCGGTGCCATTCCTTAGTGTAGGCGTACATATATTCGGGCGTAATCGAGCTAATTCCGCGGCAGTACTTTATGTACTCGTATATAAGCCCCTCGATAAAGACGTTTATTTCCGTCGCGATAAATTCTCTGTTTTTGAGATTCGGATTTCGGTTGCACAGCTCGAGCAGCTTGTTTTCGGCGAGAATGACGAGCTTGTTGGCGGTGAAAATAAAGTCGTCCGAGCGGCAAATCATCTTATAATTCTCGTCGTTCTCATTTATGTAGTCGAAGAACGAGTCGAGAAACTGCTCGAAGTTGTCCGAGGCGAGCAGCCGCGCGTTGTCGAAAAACTTTTCGATAAGCTCGTTTTCATAGTCCTCCACAACGCCGTAAATGTCGTCGTAGTGTGAGTAGAAGGTGCCGCGGTTTATGTTCGCGCTCAGCGGACTAAACTTCCTCACGTCGTGCCGGTTCGACCGCAGCAAGCGTTCGATGGCGATAGGCGGCGGACTGTCGATTTTCGCGCTCGTCGCCGCCATGCTCGGACTGTTCGGCAGCCCCGTCATTCCGTCGGTCGTGCGCCTCGACGCTCTCAACAGCTTCAACTTCGTCACGATAATCTCGCTGTTCGACGTAGTGTCGATTTTAGGCGGCACCGTAACCTTTATCAGGAAGCTCGCGATTCTGTTCGCGCTAGGCATGGCAGGCTATATCGTCGGCTCGGCGAAGTTCGTGAAAAAGGACTTGCCGCTGTAAAAATATCGGAATTTGCCGCGTAATCGGTGACAAATCGGAATAATTGATGTATAATAAAACAAAGAATAAATACGGGAGAGAAAGCAATGTTTGATTTTATAAAGCTTTGCAATCGCTTTGAAAAAATGACCGCAATCGAGCGCGCCGCCGTGCTTGCCGACAAGTCGCTGGGCGTAATCGCCGGTCTTAATCGGCTCAACCACTCCGATGTCGACATAACCAACACGTTTGCGACCTTTCTGATAGGCGCGGTGGCATGCGACGGCGAAATCAACGAGGTGGAGTACCTTCTTGTGTACCCGTCGCTCGTGCAGGTGTTCGGCAGCGGCTTCGACTTCGACGCCGTCAAGGCCTGCTTCAAGAAAGGCGAGGGCAAAAAGACGATAAAGGCTTGCACCGACGAGCTGGTCAGAATCCTCTCCGAGGGCGACGACGAGCTCAAAACCGACGCGGTAACGTTGTGCCTGTGCGCGGTTTCCGTCGACGGTAAAGTGTCGATGAAAGAACGCGCCTACGTCAAAAAGCTCTTCAAGCGCATCACGGCGTAAGCTTTCGGGCAAAAAGCGCTTTATGCGCGTTATAGGTAATTTTATGCAACGGCGCATACCGGGAACGACGTATTCCCGATTTGCGCCGTTTTTGCGTTTTTTTCGCGTTTTTTTGCCAAAAACCCGTTATCAATCAGTGTAATAAAGTAAAATCGCGTTTTTTTAGCGAATTTTACGGAACGACGTATTCGATTTATGCACGAGTTTATGCAAAATACTGCATAAAGTCCGCGGCTGTTTTCACAAAACTTTCGCATAATAAACTGCGTTTTCGGGGCATTATACGCGAAAATTATTTGACTTGCCACCTGTAAGGTGCTATAATACTTTAGTGTATTTTACTATGTGGCGGTATACACTCTGTTGAATAATATACAAAATCGCCGATAAAAATACATAACGTAACGTTTAAGGAAAGTGATTCCCAAAATGAAAAAGCTAAAGCTATTCGGTATAATTACGGTTCTGCTTCTCGCGGCGGCTGTCGTCGCGGGCTGTTCAAACGCCGTTGCCGAATATAAGAATAACCTGAGGGTGGTGTACGAGCTCGAGGGCGGCGTTTACGGCAACAGCACGCGCCCCGTCGACTTCTACTATAATTACGCGCGCGGCGGTGAGTACGCAATCGGCGACATCGAAAAAGTATCCAACAAGAAGGTTACGCGCACCGGCTACTTCATCGAGGGCTGGTACACGCAGAGGACGGAAACCGACGGCGTAGTCACTTACGACGGAAAATGGGACTTTGAAAAAGACAAGGTGACTTTTGAAGCCGACGGCAAGGTTTCATATAGCGGCAAGACCGGCGACGAAAACCTTGTCCGCCTGTATGCATGCTGGGCAACCAACGTCAGTTACGAGTACAACGTGGGTTACGTCGACGACAACGGCAGTTTCGTCAAGCTCGAGACCGTCGAAACCCTTGTGGATATTCCCTTCGGCGAAGAGAAGAGCACGATTGAGAAAAAAGAACTCGACAAGCGCGAGGGTTACACCTCTCTCGGCAGATACTACAAGTACGACGCGGCGGCAGAGGGCGGCAAGGGCGAGGAGCTTACCGACGACTTTGTGCTCGAACAGAGCAAGGAAGACGTTTCGCTCGACATCGTAGCCGACTACATAAAGGGCGATTACAGAGTTGTCCGCGAAGCAAAGGACATTACTTCCAACGCTAGTGTCGACAAAAAAGCGAACAGAATGCTGTACCTGATGAACGACGTCGATTTTGGCGGCGCGCGCGTCGACTTTAAGATTTATAACGGTATAAAGGGCAACGGTCATAAGCTTTCAAACTTCACGATTAGGGTTACCGACAGAAAGACCGAGGGCAACTTCGACGGCTCGGAGAACTACTTTGTCGAGGTCAGCATGTTCGGCGACATCGACGGCGGCGAGATTACCGACGTTACCGTCGAGAACGTGTCGATAGGTGTAAGAGCGCAGGGCGACAGCATCAGGCAGGTTTATTTCGCTCCGCTGTGCATGAGAGCGAAAAACGCAAAGCTTGCAAACGTAACCTTTACCGCCACGAAGTTCGTCGTATTCTCGGACCACGAGCTTAGCGACGCGGATTACTTCAAGGATTCGGAATTCGTTTATTATACGAAAGACGACGGCACCGTGGTTTCGGGGTGCACGTTCAGCGTTTGCGAAAAGACCGAGGGTACGGTCTGATAAATTAGTTTTCAATTTTCATAAGGAGATATACCAGGTATGAGAATCAAAAAATCAATCGGAAAATATGCGATTTCGTTGATACTCGTCATTGTCATGAGCTTGGGCGGCATGCTGCTTGTAGGTTGCTCGGGTAAAAGGAACGACGATAACGGCAACAACGACAATAAGAAGTACGATAACGAGAACACGCCGCTCGTGTTTTCCTCGCAGGAGGTTGACAAGGTGTTCAGCCCGTTCTTCTCGACTTCGGCTGCCGACGGCAACGTCATGGGTCTTACCCAGATAGGCATGATTGGCAACGATAAGAACGGCGGTTACACCTACGGTCCCGACGAGGACGTTGTGACCGAAAACCTCGGTATCGTCCGCGACGACGCTACCGATACCACCACCTATTATTTCGTAATGAAGAATAACGTGCGCTATCCCAACGGCTCCTACGTTACCATCAAGGACGTCCTCTTCAACTATTATGTGTATCTCGACCCCGTGTACTCGGGCTCCAGCACCATTTACTCGACCGACATCGTGGGACTTAAAGAGTACCGCACGCAGTCGAACCGCGAGCAGGAGCAGGATGGGTTTACCGAGCAGTTCAAGACGGCGGCGCAGAACCGTATCAACTCGCTTGTAAAAGCGTACAACGACATCGACCGCGACCTTAAAAAGAGCGGCGGATCCGTCGGAAACCTCGAAATTGCCGAATTCCGCCAGAAGCTTACCGAATATAAAGCGACCAACACCGACAAGGCTTATGCGAATATCGACGCGGACTTTGACAAAGCCGTGGAATTTTTCAACGAGGAACTTGAGTCTGATTGGAACAACTGCGTCGGCACCTACAGCGAGCAGGAGTTTTACTACTACACCGACAAAATAAACAAGGTTAAGGCAAAGAGCGACAAGAAACTTAGCTCCGACGTAGAAATGTTCCTCTATACGGAAGGTTTTATCACGTGGAACGCCGAGGATAACGATTTTGAATGGGCCCTTGGTGAAGAAATTACGAAGAATATGTCGAAAGAAGCCGCAATCAATGCTGTGCGCGAGGCCAATATGCCGGGTAAGCTCAACGAGGTAGTTTACTATTGGGCTACCACGTCTACTAAGCTCGCCGAGTTCATCGCAAACGACGAAATGGAAAAGTATTTTGCCGGCGAAGGTTCTTCGCGCGAGTACAAGAGCATTTCCGGTATCAAATTCGCAAATATGGACGCTCCCGTGACCTTCACCGACAAGAGCGGCAAGAGCGTGACCTACGCCGTGCCGACCTATGCGGACGCGAACAGAAACCAGGTCGTCAGCGGCAACGAGGTGCTTTCCATCACGATTAACGGCGTCGACCCCAAGGCAATCTGGAACTTCTCGATTACCGTTTCCCCGATGTATTACTACTCCGACGCGGAGCACATCAAGGCTTTCGACTATAAGGAAAACTTCGGCGTCGAGTACGGCTCGCAGACCTTTATGAACGAAGTCGTAAAGGCGTCGAATAAAATCGGCGTGCCCGTGGGCGCAGGTCCGTATGCTGCCAGCAAGTCGAGCGGCGGCATTGCCGACGGCGAGAACAACGACGTGCAGCTCGGCGACTTCTACAACAACGGCGTCATCTACTTCGAGCGCAACCCCTATTACAACATGGGAAAGGGCGAGAACGGCGTCGCGAAAATCAAGAAGGTAAGATACCAGGTAGTTGCGGCGGCTCGTATGCTCGACTCGCTCTATAACAACGAAATCGACTTCGCCGAGCCCAACGCAAAGCCCGAGACCATTCAAGAGCTCGGAGAAAAGGGCGTGGGTAACAAGACAGTCGAAACCTCCGGCTACGGCTATATCGGCATCAACGCCGGCAAGGTTCCCTCGATTTACGTCCGTCGCGCGATTATGTATTGCATCGACACCAGACTGTGCATCGAGTACTACAAGACGATGGCTACTCCGATTTACCGCTCGATGAGCAGGGCAAATTGGGCATATCCCGAGGATTGCACGCCTTACTATCCCTACATCGGCGGTCCCGTCCCGGCTAACCTCGACGTTGTTGACCCCGACTATAAGACGTTCGTTCAGGCACACGGACTGAGTGCAGGACAAACGCCTACCGCAAGCCAGCAGGAAGCGTTTATCAAGGAACTCGTTGAGACGGGCGGCTACACGCTCGGCGCGGACGGCGTTTACCAGAAGTCCGGCAGCGGCAAAGCCGACAAGCTGAAATATACCTTCACGATTGCAGGTGACAGCGACGACCACCCGGCGTTCTCCGCGCTCAACCAGGCGCGCACTACGCTGAATAAGTACGGCTTCGATATTACGGTTACCAAGGACGCGAACGCGCTCAGCAAGCTTTCCAGCGGCGCGCTCACCGTGTGGGCGGCAGCCTGGGGCTCGACGATTGACCCCGATATGTACCAGGTCTACCACAAAGATTCCAAGGCGACCTCCGTGCTGAATTGGGGCTACAAGCAGATTCTCAACGATACCACCGATAAGTATATGACCGAAAGAGACCTCATCAACGAGCTCAGCGAACTTATCGACAAGGCTCGTAAGACCGAAACGCAGTCCGTCCGTAAGCGCGACTACAAGGAAGCGCTCGATATTGTTATGGAGCTCGCGGTAGAGCTTCCGACCTATCAGAGAAGCGATTTGTACGCGTACAATCAGAACAAGATTGACGCGTCGACGTTCACGCCCGACGGAGAACTTTCTCCGTATAAGGGACTTACCAGCCGCATCGCCGACATTTCCCTGATGTAACAGAAGCCGAAAAGCGACTTTGGCAACAATAAAATAACAATCATTCTCGCGTACGCCCGACGGTATAGGAATATGGTCGGGCGTCGCGACGCCGTATGAGGGTACTATATGCTAAAATACATTCTCAAAAGACTGGGCATTTCCGTCATAATTCTTTTGGGTGTATCGGTTATCATCTATTCGCTGGTGCGTATGATGCCGAACGACTACATCGAAATCAAATACGCATCGCAGCTGCAAAGCGGTACGATTACTCAAGACGATATAGACCGCTTCAAGGAGCTGTACGGGCTTGCCATGCCCGAGGCTTACCTCGACGTCGAGGTCGATACCGGCGCGGACGGAGTAGAGGGTAAGTTTACCAAAAAGGTAAGGATTGATAGCTACGAAACCGCGCTTCTCAACGCCGAAGCTTTCGACGAGTTTGTCGCAGGCGACTATTCGTATAAGGATTGGACGCTCAGGCTGACAAACGCGGTAAAAAGCGCGCAGATAATTGACAACAACAGCAAAGAGGTTGTCTTTTCCGGTGCGTATTCTGCCGAAATCAATACCGAAACGGGCGAAATTACCGTTACCGTTACCTCGAGCGGCGTTGCCGTGTCCAAGGACAGCGGATACAAAGTAGCGAGCGGTTGGCAGAAGTTCGGCGCGATAATGTCAGGTTACTTTACCTGGATCGGCAACCTTTTGCGCGGTAATCTCGGATACTCGTTCAAATACAATCTGCCTGTTGCCGAGGTTATCGGCAAAAACATGTGGATTTCCTTTGCAGTCGCGCTCGTCGCCACCATTCTGCAATTCCTTATCGCTATTCCGCTCGGCATTTCCAGCGCTACGCATCAGTATTCCGTGCGCGACTACCTCGTCACGGTGTTCACCATGATTGGCATTTCGCTCCCGACCTACTTCTTCGCGGCAATCGCGATTAAGATTTTCTCGGTGGACCTCGGCTTGTTCCCGGCGAACGGCTTGATTTACGCCGGCAAAGACTATCCGGCGACGTTTGCGGGCTTCTTTGTCAAGTTCGGCGACATACTGCATCACATGTTCCTGCCTATTCTCGTCAACGTCTTGCTGTCAATCGGCGGACTTATGCGTTACACGAGGACGAACACGCTCGAAGTGCTGTCGTCCGATTACATAAGAACGGCAAGGGCAAAGGGTCTTTCCGAAAAGACCGTCATTTACAAGCACGCGTTCCGCAACACGCTCATTCCGCTCGCAACGCTGCTTGCAGGTATTCTCCCGTCGCTGTTCGGCGGCATGATGATTACCGAGCAGGTGTTCGGCATCGACGGTATCGGCAGACTTGCGTATCAGGCGCTGAGAGAAGGCGACGTCCCGTTCGTCATGGGCTACAATATGTTTCTGGCGATACTGACCGTCATTGGCACGCTGTTCTCGGATATTATGTATTCGATCGTCGACCCCAGAGTCAAGCTTGGAGATTAACGGTATGGAAGAAAAGAATTTAGAACCGATAACCGAAAATATCGACGATAAAGTACAAGCGGCTTCCGTCACCGACGAGAACCTGATGGGCGATATGGGCGACGAAGCGCTGAGAGAAGAGCAAGCCGACGCGGCAAGCGCCGAAATAACCTATAAGGAAATGAGCCCCTTCAGGCTCGTCATGCGCCGCTTCTTCCGCTCGAAATTGTCGATAGTAGGACTTGTAATGATTGTGTTCCTGTTCCTGTTCTCGTTTATGGGACCGGTGATTTACCGCGCGTGGGGAGAGGAAACGGTCGACTATTCCGAAACGATCAGCGAGATTTCGCAGACCTACACCATTACCACCGAGTCGGGCGAAAAGATTGAAGTCACCGAAGTCGTCACCTACGTCGGCTCGATAAACTCGCTCGCCAATCCCTCGATTACCCACCTTTTGGGCACCGACGATAAGGGCATGGACGTGTTCGCGCGCCTTATGTACGGCGGCAGAATTTCGCTGACAATCGGCTTTATTGTCGTTATTCTGGAAACGCTGGTAGGCGTAATCCTCGGCGGCATATCCGGCTACTTCGGCGGCTGGGTCGACCAGCTGATAATGCGTATAGTCGATATATTCAACTGTATTCCCACGCTCCCGATATTGCTTATCGCCTCCGCGGTCATCGACTCGTGGAATATCCCTGCGGACAAGCGTATTTACCTGCTTATGGCGATAATCACGATATTCAGCTGGAGCGGCGTGGCAAGGCTCGTCCGAGGGCAAATACTTTCGCTCAGAGAGCAGGAGTACATGACGGCAACCGAAGTCATGGGCATACCTACCTGGCGACGAATATTCCTGCATTTGCTGCCAAACGTAATGCCGCAGCTCATCGTTTCCATGACGCTCGGCTTAGGCAGCGTAATACTTTACGAGTCCACGCTCAGCTACCTCGGACTCGGCGTTCAGATTCCGAAAGCCGCCTGGGGCACGATGATTGCCACCGCAAACGACCCGATAGTGCTCAGCTACCACATGAATATGTGGCTGCCGGCAGGTATCATGATAGTTATCGCCGTGCTCGGCTTCAACTTCGTCGGCGACGGTCTGCGAGACGCAATGGACCCCAAGGCGAGAAAGTAAACGAAAGCTCCGCGCGCTTTTTCGCTCGGGCGGCGAGAGCGCGAGAAAACGCTTTTAAGGCAGCCGTTTCGTGCGTGCGAAAGCAGGATAAGGATTTTTGCAATGATTAAAAAGGAAAAAAAGAAGTCGGATTATCTTACCATCAAGGAAAGCCGCGCTATCATCAAGCACAACGTCAAGCAGATGAAGTACTACGAGGCTTTGAAGCGCCGCAAACTCGACGAGAGCGAGTATACGCTCGAGATGAACGACGAAAACAATATCATCGAGCTCGACGACCTCCACACGAGCTTCTTTACCGACCGCGGCACCGTAAAGTCCGTCGACGGCGTTTCGTTTTCAATACCCAAAAATAAGATTCTGGGCGTTGTCGGCGAGTCCGGCTGCGGCAAGAGCGTTACTTCGCTGTCCATTATGCAGCTTGTGCAGGCGCCGCAAGGGCAGGTAACGGGCGGCAGAATCCGCTTCAATTCCGACGCGCTCGGCTATTCCGAAAACGGCAAAAAGCTGGGCTACGACATCGCGAAAATGCCCACCGAAGTCATGCACAAAATTCGCGGCAAGGACATCACCATGATTTTCCAGGAGCCTATGACCAGCCTCAACCCGGTGTTCACCATCGGCTACCAGCTGGACGAGGTTTCCTTCCTCCACACTCCGGAAAAGACCAAAGAGGAGGTTAAAGCTTACAGTATCGAAATGCTGAATAAGGTCGGCATCTCGATGCCCGAGCGCGTGTATTCGGCTTACCCCCACGAGCTTTCCGGCGGTATGCGCCAGCGCGTCATGATAGCTATGGCGCTTGCCGGCAACCCGAAGCTGATTATCGCCGACGAGCCGACTACGGCGCTCGACGTCACCATTCAGGCTCAGATTCTCGAGCTTTTGAAGGACTTGCAGCGCAATCAGGGCTGCTCGATTATGCTGATAACCCACGACCTCGGCGTTATTGCCGAAATGGCGGACGAGGTTGTCGTCATGTACGCAGGCAAGGTCATCGAGCGCGGCACCGCGAGCGAGATTTTCCACAATCCGCTGCACCCGTACACGATAGGTCTGCAAAAGAGCAAGCCGCTGATTACTTCCGACTCCAACGAGCCGCTGTACTCCATTCCCGGTCAGGTTCCCAACCCCATAAATCTCCCGAACACCTGCTACTTCAAGAACAGATGCTCGAAATGTACCGCAAAGTGCAACGGCGAGTATCCTCACGAAATAAAGTACAACGACGAGCACTACGTTTCGTGCTATTTGTACGAGGAGCGCAACGATGACTGAGAATAAGAACAAGAAAAACAAAGCCGCGTGCGCCGCTTGCGACGTCAAGTCCGACGAGGCATGCGCCGCTTGCGATAAAATAACCGTCACCGAAACTGTCTGCGCGAGCTGCGAAACGCGTTCGGAAGAGAATTGCAACGGTTGCGAAATCGTTACCGATACCGTTTGCGCTGTCTGCGAAAACCGAGGCGAAGCTTGCGCCGATTGCGGCGGTGAAACCTCGCAAATCGTGCCCGAGTATACTCCCGACCCCGAGTACATTCTCGAGGTGCACGACTTAAAGAAATACTTTCCGATAAAGAAATCGATGTTCGGTAAGCCGCTGGTTTACCTCAAAGCCGTGGACAACGTCAGCTTTTCCGTAAAACCCGGCACGACTATCGGCGTAGTCGGCGAGTCCGGCTGCGGCAAAACCACGCTGGGAAGAACGATACTAAAGCTTTACGAGCCGAACGGCGGCAAGATTTTCTTCGAGGGCGACGACATAACCGACCTTAAGCGCAGCGAAATGCGCAAGTACCGCACCGATATTCAGCTGATTTTCCAGGACCCGTACTCGTCGCTTCCGCCCAGAATGACCGTCGGCAATATAATTTCCGAAGCGGTCAAAGTGCATCATATCGTACCCAAAGAGCAGGTGCACGACTACGTTCTCGACACGATGAAGAAATGCGGTTTGCAGCCGCAGTATTACGACCGCTATCCGCACGAGTTTTCGGGCGGTCAGCGCCAGCGTATCTGTATCGCGCGCGCACTTGCCGTCAAGCCCAAGCTTGTCATCTGCGACGAGCCTGTTTCCGCGCTCGACGTGTCCATTCAGGCGCAGATAATCAACCTTTTGAAAGAATTGCAGCAGAGAATGGGGCTCACCTACGTCTTTATTTCTCACGACTTGTCGGTTGTCAAGTACATTACCGACCAGATTTTGGTCATGTACCTCGGCAACATGATGGAACTCGGCGACACAGACGAAATCTTTGACAATCCGATGCACCCGTACACCAAAGCGCTGTTCTCCGCAGTGCCCGTGCCCGACCCGGACGTCAAGATGAACCGCATAATTCTCGCCGGCGATATTCCGTCGCCCGCAAATCCGCCTAAGGGCTGCAAATTCCACACCCGTTGCTCCGAATGTATGAACGTCTGCCGCATGGTCGAGCCGTCGTACCACGAGGTGAGTAAAGGTCATTTCGTCGCTTGCCACCTGTACGACAGCGAGATAATGTCGAAACTCGACTACTACGACGTCGAGTACGCTCGACTTGAAGCGGAAGCCGCTCGTAAAGCCGAGGAGGAAGCGAGAAGCAAAGCCGAGAGAAGGGCAAAAAACCCGTTTATCAAGGCTTGGGATAAGACCAAATCGCTCTTTAAGAAAAAGGACAAGTCGGCTGACGAAACGAATACCGTTGCAGCCGAGGAAAAACAGTCCTCCGAAGAGCCGAAAAACGGTGACTGATTGTGTCCGATAAGTCCGAAAAAAAGCCGAAGAAGCAAAAGCCGAAGTTTGTCGACGACGGAAGAACGATTTACAGCATGGAAAACGTCCCGTCGCGCACCGGAAAGACGGGCAGGGACGACGGCTTTCGCACCACGCGCAAGGAGCGCAGGGCAATGCGCCGCGCCGCGCTGTTGTACTACCTGCCGCGATTGGGCATAGCCGTGGCTTGTTTCGCGCTCACCGCCGTACTACTATGGTTGTGGCTTAAATAGTAGGCTGACGTTTGAAGGACAAAGCTGCAATCAAAACATAAAAATAATCGCAAGAGTCGATTCGCATACCGCGTTTCGACTTTTTTGTATAACGGCGCATTGACATGCCGCGAAGAGAGAACACGAACGCACGGACTGCAATAAAACTGCAATAAAACGGTCAAAATACAAACCGCACGGGTTGAAAAATAAAAAGACGAGAGAAGGGGGAAACTAAACGAAAGGAAACTGCGGCGAAACGTATAAATGTATAAGTATATGCTCTTTATACATAAAATCGGTGTAATTATACATGCGTTTCACTTTACCGTAAAAAAGCCGATTTGTCGGGATTTATAAACGTTTTCACTAAACTTTCATTTTTATTCACATAGTTGCTTTTGTCAAATAAATCGGAAAAATACACTTTTTTGTCAAAAAAATCGCGATTTTCACGCCGTTTATATATTTATCGGATTTTTTGCGAAAATTTTTCCGTTTGACAGCCCCGATTCGTTATGATATAATATAGCAAAATGAAGCGCAGTCAATAAAATTCATTAATAGTGTATAAACTGAATACCAGATACTGAATTACATACACTACATACACTACATACGCTGCGCAAAGGAGAACAAATGCGTACAAAAATAGTATCCGCATTGATGGTAATGGTCCTGCTTGCCGGAGTAATCACCGGCGCGACCCTCGGCATAGCGTCCGTGGGCGGCGGAACTGTTTCCAAGCCGAGCTCTGAGGTCACCGTCGCGGGTAGCGGGGATAACCAACTCCGCGTCATTCAGTGCGAAGATAAGCTTACGCAGGAGCAGGTTGCTTCTCAGATTAAGGCAAAGTACCTTATCGAAAACAACGGTTACCGCGACGACGACGAAGTGGTCGCTATCGTTAAGGTAGCGGGCGACTCGCTTATCGACGTGTACAACGACGGCGCAACCTCGGCGTACAGTGTGAGCGAATACGCGGCTTCCGCAGCCGGTAAGGCAAAGACGAGCGAAATCAAGAGCCGTCAGTCGCGCGTCGTTTCCTCGCTCTACTCAAAAGGTCTGATAAGCGGAATCGAATACAGATACTCCACGATTATGAATGCCGTCGCGGTCAAGACCGAGTACGGTAAGATTTCAGATATCGAAAAAATCGCAGGAGTCGAGGGCACGATACTTTCCGACACCTTCAACAGGGTGGAAACGCAGAGCATAGAGGACAAAGTTTCCTTTAACCCCGTCGACATTTACGATACCGGTATCTACAAAGCCGACAGCGTTTCCTACACCGGTGTAGGCACCTCCGTCGCGGTGCTCGACTCGGGCTTTGACAAGACGCACTCCGTGTTCTCGTCGCTGCCCCACGTCACCGATGACTCTCAGCTCATGATAAAGCAGGGCGACGTCAGAAAAGCGCTCGCAGCCACCGACAACAAGCTCAACGCAGTCAAGACCACGGCAGGGCTCAAGTTTTCCGACGTATGGTTCTCCAATAAAATTCCGTTCTCCTACGACTACGCGGACAAGGACGCCGACGTTTTCCCCTATGATTCCGAGCACGGCACGCACGTTGCCGGCATCATCGGCGGACAAGATGACGTAATACAGGGTATCGCTCCCGATACTCAGCTTGTCCTTATGAAAGTTTTCCCCGACCTCGACGATGGCGGCAAAACCGAGGATATTCTCGCGGCTCTCGAGGACGCGGTGATTATCGGCGTCGACGCAATCAACATGTCGCTGGGCACGTCCTGCGGCTTCACCACCGAGGAAGACAACGAACAGCTCAATAAAGTCTACGAGAGCATCGGAGCGAGCGGCATCAGCCTTATCACTGCCGCAAGCAACAGCTACAGCTCAAGCTTCGGCGGCGCGCAGGGCGACACCAACTTCGTGACCAACCCCGACTCGGGCACCGTCGGCGCGCCGTCCACCTACAAGTCCGCGCTTTCCGTCGCCTCCATTTCGGGCACGAAGAGCCATTACCTCGTGGGCAATATCAGCGACGACGGCAACGACGGACAGATTTTCTTCTATAAGGAATCCAACTCCATAACCGCCGAGGAAAACAACTTCATTCAGGAACTTATCGACCGCGGAGAGATGGGCGCAGAAGAGACCAAGACGTTCGAGTACGTCACCGTCCCGGGCGTAGGTCTCAGAGTAAGCTTCGCGCAGTTCGGCTCGAAAGAGAGCAAGCCGCTGAAGGGCAAGATAGCGCTTGTCCGCCGCGGCACCAACACGTTCGAGGAAAAAGCGGCGCTCGCAAGGGATTACGGCGCGGCAGCCTGCATTATCTATAATAATATAGACGGCGACATTCTCATGTCGATGGGCAAGACCGACCACGTTCCGACCATTTCCATCTCGAAAGACGACGGCGAAAAGCTGGCGCAGAAGTCGAGAGGAACGATAACCGTCAGCGCCGGTTACGCCGCAGGTCCGTTCATGTCCGACTTCTCCAGCTGGGGTCCGACGCCCTCGCTCGAGCTCAAGCCCGAAATCACCGCTCACGGCGGCAACATCAAGTCCGCTATCCCGGGTAGCTACACCGACGAGAACGGCAAGACCGTTTACCGCTATGACGAGCTGTCCGGTACGTCGATGGCAACGCCTAACCTCTGCGGTATAGTCGTGCTTATCCGTCAGTACCTCAAGGACACCTATCCCGAGCTCACGCCGCAGGAAATGATGAACATGGCTAACCAGCTCATGATGTCGTCGGCTAAGATTGTCAAGAACGAGGAGAACAATCCGTACTCCCCGAGAAAGCAGGGCGCAGGCCTTGCCGACCTCTATAACACCGTAAACACCAAAGCGTACATAACCGTCGACGGCAGCGACCGCACCAAGCTCGAGCTCGGCGACGACAAGACGCGCAGCGGCGTTTATAAAATGGAATTCAACCTCGTCAACCTGTCGAACGAAGTGCTTAAGTACAATCTTTCGCTCGACACCATGACCGAAAGCGTTTCCTCGTCCGACGAGCGCCACGTTGCCGAAACCCCGACGATGCTCGACGGCACGAACTTCGTGCTTGCAGCCAAGACCGGCTCGAACGGCTCGGTAAACGGCAATGAGATTACGGTAGAGCCGAACGGCACCGTAAAGCTTTCGCTCATTCTCACGCTCAACGACGCCGACAAGAAGTATATCGACTCGCACTTCGAGAACGGCATGTACGTCGAGGGCTTTGTCAAGCTCGAAGACGTGAACGTAAAGACGGGTGAGGAGAAGAAAATCGACCTTAACATCCCGTACCTCGCGTTCTACGGCGACTGGACAGAGGCCCCCATGTTCGACAAGACCTACTACGAAGTGGAGAGCGAGGCTCACGACGCGGCAATCGACGAGGAGGACAAGCTCAAAGCCGATTACTACGCGACCACGCCTTACGGCTCCTATGTGTATAACTATCTTATACCGCTCGGCACCTATCTCTACGATATAGACACGAGCAAGTACGACGAAATTCCGGCAAGCGAGGAGCACATCGCTATCGGCGAGAAGCTGGGCGCAATCGACGGTATTTCCACCGTCTACGCGGGACTGCTGCGCGGCGCAAAGCAAATGGACTTCACCATTACCGACAAGGTAACGGGCGAAACCGTGTGGACGTACACCGACTACAACGCGACCAAGTCCTACGGCTACGGCAACACGCCGATGCCTTATCACGAGAGCCTTAAGCTCACGTCCAAGAAACAGAACTTCGTCAACAACCGTCAGTACGAATTCAAGATGAGCGGCAAGCTCGACTACGGCGAGGACGGCGGCGTTAATACTAACAAGCGCAACACGTTTGACTTCGACTTCTATTTCGACAACGAAGCGCCCGTAATCAGAAACGCTACTTATGAAAAAATCTACGACAAGACGCTGAAAAAGGACCGTTATTACATTAACCTCACCGTCTACGACAACCAATACGCAATGTCGATAACGCCTATCCTGTTCACCTCGTCCAGCAGCTACAGCATTCTGTCCAAGAACCCGATACCGGTTTACAGTCAGCGCGGCAGCGATACGGTAGTGCGCTTTGAGATAACCGATTACCTTGACGCGATTTACGAGGACCAGCTTATCACCAGCGCGCTCGCGTTCTCCGTGGACGACTACGCGCTCAACTCCAATATCTTCCTCTGCCAGCTCCCCGGCACCAAGGGCGATTTCAAGTTTACGAACGACGGCACCGACACGGGCAGCGAGCTGATTATCCTGTCCTGCTATGAGGACGAGGTAATCGATTTGACGAAGTACCTTTACACCGCCGACGCTTCCGTCGACGCGGACAAGTCGTACCTTAACCACCTCGTGTGGACGTCGTCCAACACCGACATCATCGAGGTAGAGGAAGGCTTGCTGAAAGCCAAAGCCGTGGGCAGAGCGACCGTTTCGGTCACCGAGCGCATGGAATTGAAACAGGCGGTAATGATAATCAATGTCAAGTCGCGAGAGAAGGGCACGAGCGACGAGAACAAGATAACCGATGTTTCCGACGCTCGCATCGAAAGCCTGAAGTTTACCGGCTTTAAGACGACTTACGCGTTCGCGCGAGCCGCGCAGACCAGCGAAATCGGCAAGACCGGCGAATACAACTCGTTGCTTTCCATGAACGGAGTCAGCCTGTACCCCGGCGAAAAATTCCTGCTCAGCTATGACTTCAACCCGTGGTACGCCGAGTCGAGATACGATTTAAGGTACGTTTCCAGCAACGAATCGGTCTTGAAAGTCGACAACGAGGGCAACGTTTCCGCACTCGGCGAGGGTAGCGCTACCGTCACGCTGATTGCGACCGACAAGACGACGGGCAGGGATTCCAATATCCGCGCCAGCCTGTCGGTGAACGTCAAAAACCCGTTCATTATCGAAAACCGCACGCTCGTGGCTTACAAGGGCTTGGGCGGCGACGTCGTAATCCCCGACGACGAGGGCATACTGTACATCGGTTCGTTCGCGTTCTGTCTGTACACCACCGACCGTAACGTCGAGCTTACCGAGGACGACTACGACGCCAACAAGGTGCCCGAAAGCAACAAGACGATTACCAGCGTGACCGTCCCCGAGGGCGTTCAGGAAATCCAGAAGTACGCGTTCTACAACTGCGAGAAGCTGGAGAGAGTAACGCTTCCCGAATCGCTGAAGTATATCAGAGAATATGCGTTCTACGGCGACAAGAAGCTGGGCGCGGTAGACCTTAAAAAGGATACAATCGTAATCGGCGCTAATGCGTTCCGCGGCTGCGCGTCGCTCACGAGCATTGACCTCAGCAAGGTTTACGCAATCGGCGACAGCGCGTTCCGCGGCTGCACCTCGCTTGAAGAAGTCAACCTCGTTACGCTCCGTAACGCGGGCACGCAGATTTTCAGCGGCGCGTCCAAGCTCAAAACCATAGGAATGACCGAGAACACCCGCCTGTCCTACGCAATGTTCGCAGGCACGGCGATTGAGGAGCTCAACCTTTACGAGAGAATAGAGGTGCCGCAATTCTGCTTCGCCAACTGCGACAAGCTGAGAAGAGTCACCGTAAAGAATCCTATTCTCACCATCGGCTTCGGCTCGTTCAGCGGCTGCACGTCGCTCACCGAGTTCAATTACGACGAGGGAGTGACGGTAGGCGAGTTCGGCGCGCAGGCGTTCTACAACGACACCTCGCTCGTCAGATTCAAGCTCCCGAACAACGAGGTTACTCTGGGCGGCTACTGCTTCTACAAGTGCGAAAACCTTTCGGAAATAGTGTTTGACGCAAACAGCAGCATCACCGGCATCGGCGGCACGATTTTCCAGGATACCAACCTTTCGACCTTCACCGTTTCCGCTGCCAATCCTAATTACAGCGTGTCTGCGGACGGCAGGCTGCTGCTCTCCAAAGACGGCAAGACGATAATCTTCGCAGCTCTCGGCGACGCAAGCAACGTCGCTGCGCAAAGCTACGATTACGGCACGCTCGTGCTCGGCGAAGAGTATGCGGAGATTGCGCCCGGCGCGTTTGCCGGCGTCAACGTCAAGACCGTCGAAATCAAGAACAAGAATATGAAGATAGGCAAGTACGCGTTCGCCAACAACACGAGCATCGAAACGCTTATTCTTCCCGTGGACGGCAACGTCGAAATCGACGAATTCGCGTTCGCGTATGCGTCTAACCTCAAAGATATTCAGAACCTTAACTACGTCAAGAAAATAGGCGACTATGCGTTCAGAAGCATCGGCGCGACCAAAATCGTGCTGGGCGACGGACTCACCTGCGGCGAGGGCGCGTTCTTCGAGTCGGACGTAATCACGCTGACTATCGGTAAAAACTCCTCCTTAGGCATGGGCGCGTTCCAGAACTGCAAGGCGCTCGCGAGAGTCAACTTCCCGACGCTTGCGGACGGCGAGAACGCAAACGTGACGCTGGGCATCGCATGCTTTGCCAACGACGGCGCGCTGTACGCAACGGGCGACGGCGATAACTTCAGCCTCAGAAACATCACCAACGAAGTGCCCACGCAGGCATTCTACGGCTGCGTGACGTTGAAAGCGGTTGACCTTACCGGAGTTGCGGCAATCGGCAACGCGGCGTTCGCGGACTGCGCGGCGCTCGGCTCGGTTACGCTTTCCGAGGGCTTGACCACCATCGGCGACGGCGCGTTCGGCAATTACAGCAACTCCGGCTCTTCGCCCGTGTTCACCGAAATCACGCTCCCGACTTCGCTCCGCCACATCGGCAACAACGCGTTCATGAACTGCAAAAAGCTCACCTCGATTGAAATCCCCGAGGGAGTGGCGTTCGTTGACGGCGAAACCAAGGAAACGGACGAGCCGACGATGCTGCACGAGAACGGCAACTTCGTGTTCTACGGCTGCACGGCGCTTGCTTCTGTCAAGCTTCCGTCGACCGTCACTCGCATCGGCGACTATATGTTCGCCACCTGCGAAGCGCTGAAAACAATCAACCTCGGCAATATCACCGAAATCGGCGACTACGCGTTCACTCAGGTTGCAAATCCCAAAAACGGTCCGTCGCTGATTACCGTGGATATCTCCAAGGTAGTCACTATCGGCGAAGCGGCTTTTGCGAGAAACACCGCGCTTGTCGTAAACGTTGACGCAAGCGGCAACGCAACCGACGTCGACGCAAGCTCGCTTAAAACTCTCGGCGCCTATGCGTTTATGGGTACCAGAATCGCCGGCTTCGACGCGCCCGTCTTAGAGGAAATCGGCACGTTCGCGTTCAACAACGCAAGCAGACTCGCGTCGTTCAGGTTCTCCGACAAGCTCACCAAGCTCGGCGAAGCCGCGTTCGTCGGTTGCAACTCGCTGACCGAGTTCACCGATTATTACGGAAACAGAACCAAGACCATCAACGGCTATGCCGAAGTAGTGGGTGGCATTCTGTACACCAAGATGCCGTCGGGCGATTGGCAGCTTGCCGGCGTGCCCTCGAATATGCAAATCGATACGCTGGTCGTGCGCGAGGGTACGACGCGCGTCGAAACGTATGCCGGCAACGAAAACACGTTTGTCGAGCTCATCGTTCTCCCGTCGTCCATGAAGCTTATCGGCGCATTCGCGTTCTACGGTTATGATAACCTCGGCGAAGTCGAGTTCCGTTCGTATGCGGCGCCCGCGCTCGAATGCGCGCCCAACGCGCTCAAGCTCAAGGAAACCGACCCACAGTACGACTTCTTAAAGCCCGTCTACGACATCTTCGGCGAGCAGCTCAACTACACGAACTTTATCGACCTCGTCGGCAAGCGCGCGGCTATCCGCATGACGCTTCCGAAGAACGATACGCTCGAGGGCTATGACTCGCTCGTCTACGAGGCTTACTTCGGCAGCGTTTCCAAGGCTAGAAGAAGCAGCTACGAGGCGATGGACAGGAACATGACCGAGTATATCGACTACGCGCAGAGAGTTATCGCGCTTGGCGGAGCGGAAAACGTTACGCTCGCCGACGAAACGCTTATCAACAACGCAGTCGCCGCCTACAACGCGGTCAAGCAGGACCCCACGCAGTTCGGTTACACGACGGCGGAGTGGAACGCAATGCACGACGCGGTATTCGCGGCAAAAGCGAAAATCACCGAAATCAAGCTTTCTCAAGCTTCCGCAAGCGTTCAGGACCTCGCGGCAAGACTGACCGCCGCCGACTTCCCGACGAGATTCACCATTGACAAGCTCGAATTTTTGAGAAACATCTCCGCCGAAATCGACGCTCTCTCGGCTTCCGACAGAGTGCTGCTCGACCTTACCAAGTACAACAAGCTCGTCGATTCCTACGGCAACTATGTAGCTTCGGTAAACGACGAAGCTACCGCGATTAAGAATACGGCGAACAATGGCGCGGCTGCGGCTGCCGCAATGGCTGCGGTGCTCACCGGCGCGGCAGCGGCTGCGGTGGTTGTGCTCAAAAGAGTATTGTTTTAAGGAGGCGTAAAGTGAAAACGAAATTTTTACGCGACAAAATAGTAAGAGCGGCTGCGCTTGCGCTTATCGCCGTCACGGCGTTATTCGCGCTGCTTGCCTGCGCGCCCAAGGACGACGTGAAGCCCGACAACAAGCCCAAAACCCTCGAGGATTTGGCGAGCGACTACACGACCTCGGTTGCGAGCGTCAAGACCGTCACCTCGACCGTAATTTATAAGGACGGGGAAACCGCCGTCTACTCGGCTGAAACCGTCTACGCGTTTACCGCCGACGACAAAGCGAACGTCACCGAAACCGTGACCGAGCTCGACATGATGGCTTTCGAAAACAAGCAGACGACGAGCGCCGCGGTGAAGGACGTCAAGAAAACCGATATGGTTGCGGTCAACCTCAAGGGCAGCCTTATGGACGTCGGCTACACCGTCAGCAACGAAGAGGTCAGCGGCAACGTCAGCGGCGAGGAGAACATCAAGCAGTTCGTGGGCGACTCGATACCCGTGTTCGGCGAATTGACGTTCAGCGTCAAGTTCGAGAACGGAAAGGTCAGCCTCGTCAAATACTCGTTCGTTACCGAGCGTCAGAGAAACGCGGAAGTAACCTACGTTTACACTTATTGAGGAGAGAACGCAAATGAAACTCAGAAAAATTATCAGCGTTTTACTCGTGGCGGTGCTCACTCTCTCGCTTGCCGTTTCCTGCGGCGATGAGGAGAAGCAGCTCGCGGCTCCCGAGGAGCTTCAGGTTTCGGAAGCCGGCGTTGTCACTTGGAAAGCGGTCGAGAACGCGACGGGCTACGTCGTGACGGTAGGCGACAAGGAAAACGCGACGACCGAAACGAAGTTCACGCTCGCCGACACCACCGTCGACTGCATGATTACAGTCTACGCCACCGCCGACGGTTATAAAAACTCCGACGCCGCCAAAACCCAATTTACGGCAAAGAAAACTCCGGTCACTCCGGTAGATCCCACGCCCGAGCATACAGTCGCAATCAGCGCGCCCGACAACGTCAAGAGCGGCAAGCGCGTACAGCTCTCCGCGCTCGTCGACGGCGAAAAGACGAACAGGGTAGAATGGAGCGTGACCAAGGGCGGCGACTATGCCGGCATTAACGGCGACGGCGTGCTCACCGCCGGAGAAGTGACCGGCGATAAAATCATCGAAGTCACCGCAGCCGCGACAATCGACGGAAAAACCTATGCCGCGACCACTTCGATTGTGATAGCCGCCAAGACCGAGCTCACGCAGGCTATGCTCGACGCCATAGCCAAGGAAAAGGTAGCGTTCGAGGGCTTTGTTCGTCTCGACGTCTACGAGAACAGACTCGGCGTGAAAGGCAAGCTGAATTCGACGTACATGTCCACCGTGAGAACGGCAATGGACGGCTCGCATTGGTTCGCGCAGTACATGAATATGTCGGCAGGCGTCAATCAGAACATCTTTAGCGAAAACAAGAACGGCATCGCGACGCAAATCGGCGTAAACCTTATGAACGAGGAGCAGAATTACACGATGCGCGACGACAGCGGCAACGCGCTCACCTGGGAAGCGTCCGGCTTTTACAACAGCTTTATCGGCTTGACTGTCAGCGATTTTGAATTCAACACGGACAGCTGGCGTTATGAGTATAAGGCAAAGGACAGCAACGACAAGACCATCGCGAGAATGGCGTCTGCGGCTAACCCGTACACGATGACGGCAAAGACGCTCGAGCTGATTATCGACGACGGCGAAATCATGGGTATCTACTCGCTTGCCGAGGACGACCTCAACATGGCGCAGGGCTACATCACCGAGCCGAGATTGTACGCGGTCATCGACGCCGGCGAGAACGTAAACGTTCCCACTATCGGCAAGTACAAGAATTACAACGATTATGCAATCGATTCCGCCGAGTATAACGTGCTCAAAAAGCTCCACGACGCGGTTGAGAAAGCAAGAAACGCCGAGCGCTACAACGTCCGCATAACTCACGTCCAGAACTCCAACCTTACTTCTTCGCTCAACATAATCGAGGGATATGAAGAGGTTGTCACTCCCGACAAGTGCTACTTCCGCGAATACGACATTCGCCGTCAGGGCACCGCGACCGAGGAGCACATCTATCGCGACAAACAGTACGGCTACCGCAAGGTCAGCAACGAGTTGTACAACTCTTTCTATGTAAACGATAAGAGCAGCAAAGAGGAGGGCGCTACCGGCACGGACGAAACGGTTTCGTTCTCGGCAACGCGCGCCTTCGCCGCCGACTTCAGGGAAGCTAAGCCCTCGTTTGCGTTCAGCGAAGCAATCTTCACGAGCTACGCCAACGACGAGGAGGACGGCTCGACCACCTACTACGTCGACGAAAACATGTATTCCGTCGCCACTACCTTCTATAAGGGCTTAGGAAACGACATCGCACTCTACGGCATATTCGCCACCATGGGCTACGTCAACAACGTCGAATTCAAGCCGTTCGTCACCGTCGACAAGAACGGTACGCTCGTAGGCGCAGGCTTCTTCTACAATATGAGCTACATGTACGGAGTGATGCTCGTCGAGTACAACGATGTGAACGACGCCGAAAAAGCGGTCATCGACAGCAAAATCGCCGCCGCAATCGACGCCACTCCGGTGCGCAACCTCCCGGCTTCGTGGGACGAAATCAACATCGTCGTGACCGAAAAGGACGCAGAAACCGGCAAGGACGTCGACGTGTTCCACAAGGCTTCCGAGTATATCCCGAGCTACTTTACGTCGGCTAATACTCCGCTTACCGAGGGCACGGAAATCCCGTTCTTCGGAGTGAAAGAATGCCTCGGCGATACCTACGGCTTCGGTCAGACCACGAGATACAGGGTAGAGACGAACCAGGCCCCCAAGTATGCAATCCTCTTGTACTACGACGTACCGCTCGACATCAACTACAGCATTCAGTCGTCGCTCGACAAAATCGACGCGTACCTCAGAACCCTCGGCTACACCCCCGACAAGAAGGGTGCGTACAGAAACCCCGGGAATAACCTCGTGATTGTTCCCGTCGACGCTTCGCTCGACCTCAACATATATATGTACGTCGAGAACAAAGCGTAAAGCTGAATAAACGTAAATCGCGGCGCGGCTTTGCCCCGTGCGAAAAGGAAAACGTACCCTTTTCGGCGGTGCGAAGTCGCTTCGCCGCACTTTTGTGAAAGAAAGTGAAAGTTGCCGGATTTTTCCGAAATCGCTTGATTTTGCGCGAATATTCGTGTATAATACATACATTAAAATAACACGTTATTTCGGCATACACGCCGTGCTTTGATTAACTGAAGTAAAAACGTGCTGCTCGCGAGCAGCGTTTTCGGAGGTTGCCGGAGGCGGCGAGAGAAGAGGCGGAACGCGACCGCCGCAAAGAACAAACGCGGCACAAAATCAATCAAAATTTTTTTGAAATATTAAAAGGACGGTAGACAACATGAAAAAAATTGCAAAGTCGATCAGAACTATGCTCGCTCTTCTTCTTGCCCTCGTGATGTCCGTTGCCATGGTTGCTTGCGGACCGGAAACCATTCCGGATAACGGCAACAACGGCGGCAACAACGACAACAACGGAGGAAGCGGCAATACTAAAATCGGTATCGGGCTGTCGGCGAGCGAATACGAAATCGTCGGCGGCATAAGCGATGACAGAATCGAAATCGCGGTCAGCGTTACGAACTCGACAAATAAGGACTACACGCTTACGACCAACCACGACGAGCTTGTTAAGATTGAAAAGGAAAACGGCAAGAATTACCTTTCCGTCATTGCCGACACCTACGATAACGTAGTGGTTACCGTAACCGCAACGGCGAGCGCGGACACAAGCGTTACCGCAACCAAGGACATTACCGTCAAAGCAAATAAGACGGTTGAGCCCGAGCCGGAAAATAAGGTCAGCATTAAGGCTTTTGCCTATTCAACCGAACCCACCGGCGAGGATAAGGTTCTCAACACCCAGAAGAAACTCTACCTCAACGTCACTGTAGAGAGCCAGAACGACGACAAGAGCTATCGCGTCAGCGTTAAGAACCCCGACGGCATGGCTGACCTCGTTACCTACGACGAAGCCACCGGCGCGATTTCCACCACGGGCAAGTACACCGTCATGAAGGACGGCAAAGTCGTCATGGAGAACGGCGAGCCCAAAAAAGAGCAAATCGCTACCGCTCAGCAGGTCGACGTCATTGTCACCGCAAATGCCGACAGCCGCAAGACCGCTACGGTTAACCTCATCGTCAATCCCGACAAGGTAGACGGACAGGTCGGCAACCTTACTTCCGACATGCTCCGCGAAATCACGAACAACAAGATTACCGTAACCGGCACTTTCACCGACGTTTATCTCGCCGATAAGACCACCTACGACTACACCGTGAAGATGTCGAGAGAACTTGACGAAAACGGCAACACTGCCGCAGGCAGCTGGTACGGCGCATGGAGCAAGAAGAACGCCGACGGCAGCGCGAACAAGAACGTTCAGTCCGTCATCTACAAGATGGGCACTAACGACACGGTGGAAGAGGCGTATATCAATAAGAACAACGTCGCCACCACCAAGACCGTCAAGGACAGCGACAGCGTACCGATCAAGTGGAGCAATCAGCACTATTGGAACCACATCGACGGACTTGCAAACCAAGTCAAGAAATTCAAGTTCGACGACGGCTACACCGGAATTAACGGTGACCTCGCGGGTGCTTATCGCTACGAAGCGGTTTACGGCACTATCGAATTCGACATTGAATCGTACCAGAACGTCTACAAGCCGAGCGAGGACGATTACCTCTTAAAGTATCTCTCCTGGTCGATGAACCCCGTGCTCGACGAGCAATTCTACGACGTGTACGTTGTGCTCAACGAGGATAACACGGCAATCGACAGAATAGAAGCCAACACCTATCCGCAGGCAATCTACGCGACGGACGACGACGGCAATGTAATCGAGGACCAGATTAAGGGCTACAGCTTCACCACGGCTGTCCTGTACTTCTCCGAAATCGGCAGTACCGAGGTCGGCGACCCCGAGCCTTACGTCATTAAGACTAACCCGTTGAACGCAGGCTGGTACGACGCGCTCGGTCAGGCAATCAATGCAGCCAAGGGCATGAACAACTACGCGTTCAAGACCACCAATTCCTCGCTTTACGCTCCGTCGCTTAACCCCGACGACTACGACATCTCCGGTACCTCGGGCGAGACGGGAAGCGGCAGCGCTTCTACGAGCTATCAGGGCGTGTACGACGGAAAGATTAAGCCTTATTACTACAAGTCCACCTCGGGCGACATCGGCTACCTCGGCGTAGTCACCGATGGCGCTATCCTCATCAACGAAACGATGAAGTACGATATGGCAATGGACGACTATCTCTACCGCACCGACCCGTATGGTTACAAGCAGAACGACGACGGCACCTACGACGAGTTCGAGTTCAGCTTCGACACCAAGTCGCTCAAGGGCCAGAGAAAGAAGACCGGCAACATTTCGAGCAAGCTTCCCGACTTCGACGTGGCAAAGGAAGTTTTCGAGTACAGAACTGCAGGACCGATTAAAGGTACTAATGATAAGAAGTACTCGGCGGACTTCGCGCTCCGCGATTCCGCGATTATCGCAGAAGTAGCCAACGCGCTGTGCCTCAGCGACTTCGCTCGTTATGCGGTGGGCAGCACAGAAAGCGAATTTATTATTACGGTCACCGTTGACGTTGACGAGGAAGGTAATATTTCCAATCCCAGACTTTCCAACGTCAAGTTCGCCTACGAGATTGCCGGCATCTACGGCGGCGCTTATAACACCGTCTACACCAATATCGGCACCGCCGAGCTTCCCGAAGGCACTTTCAACAACTACGTCGCGCGCGTCATTCCGCAGTCCTGGAGCGATTACGCCGAAGTAGAGGCTTATGAAATCGCAGGCAAGGATTCCGATGGCAAGACGATTGTCAATCAGGTTAAGGTCAACGGCTACGCCGCACTCGAAAAGCTGTTCGGCGCCGAAGTCGCAGCCAACGTTCCTTCGCCGTCCGTATTTGCCACGATTTTCGACGACAACGTCTACGGTCCGTGGGGTAACTATGACAGGATGGGCACCGATTCCGACGGAAACGATAAAATTCGTTTCTCGCTCAAAATCAACGCGTCCAGCGACAATGCCGACGAAAACGGCAAAATCGCAGACCTCAGCGAGAAAATGACCGCGCTCGATACCGCGCTTACCGCACTGGGCTTCAAGATAGACCACGGCAACAGCGAAGGCGAACCCGGCAGCAGCAGATACATCGTCGTCTACGCAAGCGAAGCAAAGGGACTCCAGATTAGAATCGAGAACAACAATTCCCGTTACTTCTGGATACAAATCTTCAAGTACGGCGAGTACAGAGCGAACAAGTAATTAACGAACTTACAATAGAGAGGAAGCTATGAAAAAACGACTAACGGCATTATTCATATTTGCTATCGCCCTGATTTCTGTTTTTTCTCTCGCTTCTTGCGGTCCGAAGGAGGACTCGGGAAATAAAAACCCCGAGCCCTCCTCGGGCATTGAGAAGGTCGAAGTCGTCACAACCGGCGACTACGGCACGAGAGGACTGTACTTAAAGAGCGATAAGGTTGAGGGTTACGACTACACGCCGTGCTTCTCGATTAAGGTTGACGGCAACGACGTCGAGGTCAAGTCCGAGTATATCGACGCAAGCGCGGTACAGGCGGCAAACGGCACCTACGGCGTTACCTGCACCTACAAAAACGCTTCTGCTACGCTGAACGTAAACGTCTACGAAAAAGCCTCCGTTTATCTTATCTCGTCGCAGTACGAAGTCAACGGCATTTCGCTGCCGCGCGATTTGGCGGAGGAGCACGACTACACGCAGTACTTCATGATAAACGCCGGCGGCGCGAGCGTGGAAGTCAAGCCCGAATACATTGATTCGAGCGCGGTAAAGAACGTAATCGGCACCTACACGGTCACTTGCACCTACGAGGGCGCAACCGCCGAACTCGTCGTGCACGTCAATAAGTCCACGCTCGAGGAGAAGATTATCATTACCACGCCGCTGGGACCGGTAGAAACCTGCACCGACGAGCTGTGGGACGACTTCAAGACGCGTATTAAAAGCCGCTTTACGATTATCGACAAGAGAAACTCGCATGACGGAACGAGAGTGACCGTCACCGACGACATGGTCGACTACTCCGAGGTTAAAAAGGAAGAGGGCTCGTACACGGTTTACTGCGCCTACGAAGGCGTGTGGGCGACTCTCACAGTCAGAATTACCGAGGTCAAGTACGACATCACGCTTAAACGCGACAGCGTCACGCTCAACGTTTCGAGAGTGGGCAAAGTCGGCTTCGCTTCCATGTTCACGGTCAAGCGCGAGGGCAAGGACTACGACGTGACCGAGGATATGCTCGAGAGCAACGTCAAAGCCGAACCCGGCGAATATCAGGTGACATTCAGAAAGAACCGCCAGTTCAAGACGCTCACCGTCATCGTAACCGACGCTCACGAGGTGGAGGTGGGCAAGGCGTACAACGAGCTGCGCCTGACCGCCGCCGAAGCGAAGACCCACGACTACACCAAAGATTTCTGGCTGTACGTCGACAAGCTTGCGGCTCCCGTGACCGCCGAAATGATTGACGCGAGCGCGCTCGAGGGCGAACTCACCGAGAACGAAGCTTACGACGTCGTGTTCACCTACGACAACAACGGAACGCCCGTGACCGCCACAATGAAGGTCAGAATCGTGCCGCAAGGCACGGTCGCGGTAAACGCGCGAAACGAGGAAACCTATCCCAATGCCGCGCCGATTGACCTTACCACGCTGTTCACGATTACGCGCGACGGAGTAAACGTTCCCGTAACCTCCGACATGATTATCGGCTCGGTTGATTACTCCAAGGTCGGCACCTACACAATCACGCTTACCTACGCCGAGCAGCAATACACCGCCACCGTGACCGTGCGTCAGGGCGCAATCGTCAAGTACGCTCGCGGCGAAAAAGTAACGATAAGACGCGGTACCGACAAGAGCGCCTACGACTTCGCTTCCGACTTCATCGTGGTCATCAACGGCATGCGTTACCGCGACATTCGGGAGTTTATCGATACGACGGCTGTCGACTTTAATACCGTCGGCGATTATACGGCAACGCTCAAGGTGCCTTACAACGAAAAGCCTCTCGCGGCAGGCAGTGTTAAATTCACCTATACCGAGCTTACGATTACCTACGCCGTCCGCGACAGGGAATACTCCTGCGCGGTCAAGGACAACGAAGTTTCAATCAAAAAGGGCTCGAGCGAGAACCTGTTTAACTTCCTTGTCAGGAACCTCAACGTCGTGATTAACGGCTATGAGCAGCAGTTTACCGACAATCCCGAGTACGCAGGCGGACTTACCTGCTATGTCGAGATTGTTTCCGGACCCGGCAAAGTCGAAAAGGACTTCGACAAAGCCGGCACCTATAATATCGTAATCGACGTTTACGTCAACGGACCCGATTCCGACGATCCCGTCCGTCTCAGCTATATACTCGTCGTCAATTCCGACGTGAAGATAACCGCGACCGGCGGCTCGGCGTTCGTGGGCAAAGGCGTTTACCTGCCCGACTTGTTCACCGTCACCGACGGCGGAGAAGAGGTAGAAGTCACTATCGACATGATTACCGGCTACGTCGACTTCTTCACCCCGGGTTCCTACACCGTAACGCTTACTTATCGCGACGAGGGCGGAGCAGAGTTCAGTAAGTCCACGCTTGTCACCGTGTTCGACGCCAAGTTCGCCGGCACCTACAAGACCAGGCTTACGACGATTGCCGAAGCTTCCTCCGAGGACGACGAGGGCTATGTCGTGGGCGGCAAGGATTCCGAACCCATCGGCGACCTCGTTATCGACGAGGACATGAACATAACCATCGGCGGACTCGCAGCTATGAACGTCACGGGCGTAGACGAGAACACCTTTACATTCGATTACACGAGAGAGGGCAACACTTACACGCTGCATTTCGAGGACGGCATAGTAATTCTCGTGCCGCACAACTCGGTCAAAATGAAGTATAACGACAGAACGCGCTCGCTCATCTACTTCAACACCGAAATGTGGGAAATCCGCGACTTCTTCACGGTCAACTCGCGCAGCAGCTATATTCTCAACGACGAGTACGTCGGCTTCTCGATCGACTGCACGCGCATCGCAAGCCTCGACGGCTCCGTCAACAAGTGGTTCGCACTAAAGACCGCGCTCACTTCAAAAGTAACCAGCGACTACTACTACGACGTCACCTGGGGCGAGGCGACCTTCAACAAGGGCTTCGCGCACAAAATCGTCAACGTCGGACAGACCGGCAACATTACTTTCGGCGGCGCGCGTTACGCGTTCGGCATCAAGTCAATTAAACACGGACAAATCAGCTCCGAGTATGCCGATACGTCCTACTACGGCAAGTCGTTCACCGGCGGCATCGACGGAGTGGCATACACGCTGACGTTCAACGGAAACGGCCATCCCACGTTGAAGAAGGGTACCGAAACCGTATTCGCGCTCAATGCAATCGGAATGCACGCGCAAAAGTACGGCGGCTTCGATTCCGTAAGTAAGACCTTCGCGATGTACGGCTCGATTATCAAGTCGACCAACAAGTCGAGCGGCAACGTCAGCTACAGCTACGAGCCGAATTTCCAATACGAAACGGGCGAGTCCGACTACGAAACGATAGAGGTTATCCCCGTTTCCTACAAGTTCGTGCTCGACGTAGAGGCATGCACGTTCACTTACGTTTCCAAGGACGACGTGTTCGGACTGTACAGAAACGGTAATGCCTACATCTTCCTTGACGGCTACGGCGAGGGTGTGGTGTGCTTCGACACCAAGAGCTACTACGTTTACTCGCTTGAATACGAGCTCGAAAACAACAATATCCACGTCAACTACGTCGGCGCGGACGGCTCGTTCAAGTACAACAGGACCGCAGAATTCTACATCGACGTGTGGAAGAACATCGTCACCGCAAAATCCGTTGCCGCCAACGACGGCATCACGGGCGGAACCGCGCTCGAGAACGCTTACATCGAGAGCGGTGCGATTGTGAGAGTAGGCGACCTCAGAATTTCCGTGCCCACCGGCGCCGACGGCAAGACAATCGACACGACCGCCGCAAGAGCAGAGCTCATGTCGCGCTTCACGATTATAACCAAGGACGGCGAGCTTACCGGCACCGACAAGACCAACGCAATCAAGACCAAGATATCATACAAGCTCAACGGTTTCTACGAGGCTACCGTGTCCATCAAGGTTGACGGCGTGACCGTGACGAATTACTATGCGGTACAGATTATCGTTCCGAAGTACGAACTCGCTAACCCGTTCGTAGGAAAGTTTACGAGCGCTATTCCCGAAACCGGCGCCGCCTTTGAAATGAACGTGCACGGCATGATAAAGCTCACCAGCGGCAACACGGTGTACACGGGCGTAGCGGACGTCACCGACAACTCGTTTATCTGCTTTGCATACTCGGCGGCAGGACACAAGCTTACCGTCAAGGGCAGCGTGTACTCCGACAACGTGATTTTCGTCACAGGCACGGGCGCGGAAAACGTAACGGCATACTTCACCAAGGGCTCTGCCGATTACGCCGGCATCATGTATGAGAAGAATAAGTACTATGTGCTGCGCTCGGTTACGACCATTGCCGGCACCGAATTCTTCCTCTCCACGACTCCCGAAGGAATGGGCGCAGAAGTTTCCGTCCGTAATTACGTCGGTACCGAAGCCGCTTCGCTTTCTACAGGCGCGATACTCGCGGTTGCGGAGAACGGCAGCGAGAGAATAGTGCGTATCGACAAGCTCGGCGAATACAAAACCGGTATTTCGTTCGCAAGCGGTCCTGTCGGTACGTTCACCTCCGGCGCAGATACCGTCGTGTTTAATGGTTTCGGCGAGGGCACCTACAACGGCGCCAGCGGCACCTACGCGGTAATCGACGACCGCAGCGTCGTGTTCAAGTATTCCGCCGGCTCTGACGCAGGCTTAATCACGCGCATCGACACGACCGCCGACGGCACGTTTACCGACGCCGGCTCGCCGCTTGCGCTTGAGAACATCAGAGGCTCTTACGTCGCAAAGCTCGATTACTACGGCGCCAGCGAATTATTGACCGACACCGTGACCTTCATGTTCAACGCCGACGGCACCGTTAAAATCACCTACAAGATTGATAAAGCCGACGATGAACAGCTCAGCAGCATGCCCGAGTATGCCGACGCGGTTGCAACCGCAGCCAACGTCACGCTCAGGGGCGACGTGCTCACCGTAGTCGCGACCAAGAACACGAAAACGTACACGTTCAAGTTCACCGTGCTCGACCCCGTAAATCCCACGTCGCTCCGCGTCGATTCCGCGCCTGCGAATACCGTCGATGATTACACCGGACCGTGGCTCTCTTCGGGCGAAGTATTGCAAAAGTAAAGAGGAACTTTCGGCGAAGCTTGCGGACAGGGTGGAGTTACCAAAACCGTTACCGCACGTTTCCCATAAAGCGCAATCGGCATAAAGCGCAATCGGCGCAATAAGCTGAATAAGTAAAACTCCGTCAACGGCGACGACCCGTGGGCGGAGTTTGCTTTTTTGTCCCTTAGAACGTCATTCAGAGCAAATGTACAAGCATTTGCGTGGAATCCCATACGGGAGAAACGGACTATATCCTTATTGTCATTCCGAGCGGAGCAAATACGGGAACGACGGGTGTAAGAACATTATAAAACCTTATTGTCATTCCGAGCGGAGCAAATACGGGAACGACGGGTTTAAGAACGGTAAAACCTTATTGTCATTCCGAGCGGAGCAAATACGGGAACGACGGGT
>DQGD01000010.1:34357-91806 GCA_003533505.1 Clostridiales bacterium
ACGGGAACGACGGGTTTAAGAACATTAAAACCTTATTGTCATTCCGAGCGGAGTAAATACGGAAACGACGAGTTTAAGAACAATAAAGCCTTATGTCATTCTGAGCGGAACAAATACGGAAACGACGGGTGTAAGAACATTAAAACCTTATTGTCATTCTGAGCGGAGCGATAGCGTAGCCGAAGAATCCAGCCGTAGGCGCATTATTAAAATTCTTACGCTTCGCCGGATTCCTCGGCAAGCCTCCGAAGGACGTATAAGGTAGGGTAATCTAAACCCTGACGTGCCCCTCCGTTTTCTGCCGTCATCCTGAGCACACGGCATTCCGCGCGCGTGAGGAACCCCTGCAAGGCTAAATAAATCCCTCCGCGCAGGGAAAATCGCGCCGAACGCACGAAAAAATAAAAAATATTTTTCCATAGCGGTATTTGCATATTAGCGGCATTTGTATATTTATGCAAAAATTGGCGCATATTCTGTATAAAATCGACATTTTATAAATTAAAAACGCAAATCGGCTTTGAAAACGTCGACTAACCCCTAAAAACAATGAGAAGCAGTAAGAAAAGTAGTTGAAAGTTTTGAAAAACTATATAAAAACGCTAGACAAAGTTTGTGTAAACAGTTATAATGTGATACAATGAAAGTTGTAAAATTGCATAAACGAGCAATTTTCATTAAAATTCGTCAAAATCGCAGCGGAAAAAGCCGCCGAATAACGGTTGCATAAAAATACGCCGCAAAGCGATGTAGCGAAATAAAGCAGTAATATACGAAGCGCGAGCCGCAAGTATGGCTAGGGATAACAGCCGAAAAGCGGATTGCGCTCGTATAAAAATTTTTTTGGAGGACAAAGCAATGAAAAAGAAAAGTCTGTTAATAGTTGCGATATTAACGTTTGTGCTTTCTTTTGCGTTTGCGGCGTGCGGCGAGACTACTCCCGACCCCGAGCCCACTCCGACTCCGGCTCCTCACACTCATGAATACGTTACATACACATGGGTAGAGGGCAGCGTTCCGAGTGAAACCGCAGACGGCAAAGCGACCGCGAAATGCACCGGTTGCAACGAAACCACGACCGTTGACGTCGCGAAACTGACCGACGATTCGGTATGGACGATGACCGCCACCGCCGCCACCTGCACGGAAGACGGCAAAAAGGTCTACACGTCCAAGTACGGCACCGTAGAGGTAGTAATCCCTGCGGAACATACGTTCGGCGACTTAGTCGCGGCGACCGATTCTACCTGCCTTAAAAAAGGCAACGTCGCATACTATCACTGCACGGTGTGCGAAAAGAACTTCGCCGAGGACAAGACTACCGAGCTCGAAAGTGTAGAGAAGGCTCTTGCCGACCACGTTTACGGCACGCTTATCGAAGCTACGACTTCGACCTGCATCGAGCACGGCACCGTCGAACACTATCACTGCTCGATCTGCGGCAAGGATTTCGACGCGGACAAGAACGTGCTTGACACCATCGAAGCTCCTCTCGCAGCTCATACGTTCGGCGATTTAGTGGCTGCAGTCGCTTCGACCTGCCAGACCCACGGCAACGTCGCATACTACCATTGCTCCGTGTGCGAAAAGAACTTCGCGGAAGACAAGACCACCGTGCTTGAAACCGTGGAAGCTCCTCTCGGCGCGCATAACTACGGCGAATTGCAGAAGGGCGACGAGAACGGACATTTCCGCGCTTGCACGACCGAGGGTTGCACCGAAAAAGAAACCGTAGCGCACGACTATACCGGACAGGCATACTATCCTGCCGGCACAGAAGAACATTACGTCAACTGCAAGGTATGTAACTATGAGCATCGCGAACACCATGAATTCGGCGAGTGGACGAAAAAGGACGAAACCAACCATGCGCATAAATGTGCTAAGTGCAACAAGGAAATAACCGAGGCTCACACGGGCGGCACCGCTACCTGCAAGGCGCAAGCCGTGTGCACGGTCTGCCACGAGGGCTACGGCGACCTCGCCGACCACGTTCTCGGCGCCGACGGCAAATGCACCGTCTGCGGCAAAACTCCTAACGCGGTATTTGGCAAGACCTATTCCGCATTTACCGTAAACGCGTCCGGCACTGTCGATACTTCCGTAAACGCGCTCCTCACCTTCGACGCGAACGGCAAAGCGGAAGGCGTAACCGGCTCTGTCGGTATCATCAAGAAGAACGGCGAATACGAGGACGAAGGTTGGGACGATACCGAGTATTATAAGATTACCGATTCTTCCGTCTATATCCGTTACGTCGACAAAGAGAAGGGTACGATTCAGTTCGTAAGTTCTTATTATAAAGCGACGAAGTATTCTTCCTACGGCAAGTACGGTACGCCGAAACTTACCGAAAAAACTTACGACGGTTATATTACCGCCACCAACGGCTTTATCTTCATTCCGCAGGGCTACGGCACGTCCATAGTGCTTGTTCCGACCGATACCGCCGTTACGACAGCCGACGTTGTCGCTTCCGCGTTCAATACCAGCGGCAAAATGTACGGCAAAATCTTCTTCAAGTACACCGGCACCGAAGCTCACTCCGTCTACTATGACGCAAGCAAGTCCCCGGTTGTCGTCGCGATTGATGCTACCATAACCGACTTTGACGGCGCGGAAGTTGCTCCTGCCGCTATCAAAACCGCGAAAGCAATGATCGTTAAAGACAAAGCCGGCAACGTACTCGCAAAGTACGGCTACGACGACACCCAGGTTGTCGAGCTCGACGATTGGGCAGGTAAGTACGCAGGCACAGCCGGCACCGTTACAGTTTGGGGCACCGGCAAGATTACCACTCCCTACGGCGAGGGCGATTACGTCGAAGTCGCCGACAAGGATTACAACATCGAAGTAACCTATGTAAACGAGGACGGCGACGTAATCCACTACATCGAAGTCAAAGCAAATAAAGAGAATAAAACCTATGAGTCTAGCGAGCCCAGCATCGACGTAACCTACGACCTCGGCGATTACGGCACCACCTATACCGATACGAAGGGCAAGAAAGTGACGTTCACGCTTCCTGCGGCTCCCACACCCAACAATGAAGCTTACATGTTCAGCGGCTGGAGTATAGGCGGCGATGTCTACGAGCCCGGCGCTAAGGTTGCGTTCGAGGCGAACACCACCGTCACCGCAATCTGGCAGATGAAAGTCAAGATTACTGTTGTCGACGCAAAGAACACCGCCAACAATAAGGACTTCTATGCAGGCGCCGACGAAAACCTCCTCGAGGCTATCGCGAAGAATACCACGACCGTTCTCGACGGCGAGGAATTCAAGTATTGGACTATTGAGGTTGACGGCGAACCGACCGAAGTCGGATCCGATTGGACTGTCGGCGGAGACGCCCTCACCGTAACCGCGGTCTGGAAAGTCAAGTATACGCTCACCCTTGTCTACGGCAACGGTCTTGCGAACGCCACCGAAACCTACTTCGAGGGCGCGGCGACCAATCCGAAAGAGCCTCCGTACACCGGCGGCAAGAACTTTGACCATTGGTACACCTCCGACGATAACGGCGCAACCGAAACTGCAAGGTATGCTACGGGCACCGCAATCACCGCCGACACCACGATTTACGCGGCTTGGGTAGACGCGAACATCCTTTACGGCAAATACCTCGGCTTTGAAGTTTATGGAAGAACTTATGACAGTCCGTATTTGACCAACGGAAAATCCGCAGAAATCGACGTAAACGGCAAGGCAACCTCCGGTTCCAGAATTTCCGGCATTACGGTTTCGGATTACAGCAACGGCTTCTTCAAATTCGGCAACTACTACGGCTACTATGACGAAGTAAGCAAAATCCTCGTGTATAACGATTCGACCGGCACGGGTGCGCAGAATGACGTGTACATCCTCTTCAAGGGAGCAACTTCCGTAGTAACAGAGAAAGCCAAGTACTTCATCATTACCGACGGCGGCACGCAGAAACTTATCGACGTTACCGTTACGGTTGACGGCGTTGAGAGCACCTTTACGATTTACTTCCACGATAAGAAGGTCGAGAAGGTCACCTGGACTGCCGACGAAGGCATGACCAATGTGTCCGATTTGTTCTCGGTAAAGACGAGCAGCTGGAGCGCTGGCTCGATTAAGACCAACGTGCTTAAGATTTACGACCTTAGCGGCAACCTTATCGGCGACTTTATGAAGAACGGCTCCAAGATGGTTGAACTCGACGGCTCGCAGGGTACTTACACGCTCGACGGCGGAGAAAACCTTGTGCTTACCGGAACGGGCGTAGCTTCTATCGGCACCGACGAAGGCACTGTTACCAAAGCAGCCGACGGCAGCAGCTATACCTACGATTTGTACATCACGCAGGGCGGCGAAAATGTCTACTACGAGCTTACCATCGATAAAGAAGCAAAAACCTACTCGCTGAACAAACCTATGGTTACGCTCAGTTTCGATCTCGACGGAAAGGGCAATATGGCTTCTGTGAGCATAAACAAGAATATCGAATACGCTTTGACGAGCCCCACCTACGACGGATACAAGTTCGAGGGTTGGTACACCGGCAAGACCGTCGGCGACGATGGCAACGTAACCTACACCGGTAGCGTTACGAAGCTAACTCCGACCGAGAATACTACGGTTTATGCAAAGTGGGCTAAGGCTATCACGGTTACGTTTGAAACCGAGCACGGCGAAGCACCCAAGAGTGAGGTGTTCAAGCAGGGCGAGTATGTCGGTATGTACTATTTGAAGACGCTTGACGACACCGAGGACTACGCGTTCTACGGCTGGTATGTAAAGGGCGACGAAACCAAGACCGTTATCAAGAGCTCCTATCAGCTTACTGGCGAAAACGACGTTACTTTCGTCGCGCTGTGGAAGCAAAAGGTTACGCTTACCGTTGTCTACAAGGACGCCAAGGCGACCATTGACCCCGTGAAAGTCGGTCCCGGTAAGACTATCGACTTTACCGAGATTAAAGGCAAACAGTATACCGAAGAGGGACAGTTGTACGTTGTCGACAAGCTTTATACCGACAACGCTTACACGGCCGAGTTCACCGCGACCTCGATTGATGTCGACACCACGCTCTACGCAACGTGGAAAACGGCGTTCATAGGTATTGGAACATATAAGGGCGCTAATTTCGACTCGACCAGCGGAACCGATAACACTACCAGCATGGCTTCGACGATGACCGTTGATGCTGACGGTAACGTATCTGGCAGAGGAACTGGCAAGGCGACGAAAAAAGGCGATATTTATACGTATACAAATCGCAATATCGACTTTAACAGCGGCGTTGCGTATGAAGATTACCAGACCGACAAGACTGCTCCGTGGACTGACATTAACATTTATTTCATTGTTAAGGGCAGCCTGACTCCCAAATCGGCAAAGTCATGCACTTGGGACGGCGGTAAGATCAAAGCTATCACTTGCACTTACAGTGACGAAACTACTACCGTAAACGCGTTCTATTATAACGGCAGAATTTATGGTGGTGTTACATTCGTCGCAAAGGACGCAGAAGGGAATATGGTTACCGATACCGATAAGATTTATACCGCGGACACCGTGTATGTGCTTGATGCTGCAGGCGAGTGGATTGCCGGCTTCAAGAAAGTCGATGGTTCTTTTGCCGCCGACGAAACCGTAAGACCCGAGTAATCCGATTCACTCGCTGAGTGAAACTCAAAATAACGCTTAATAAACGTTAAACGAAAGCCCCTTGAAAGGACAAAACCTTTCTCGGGGTTTTTTGTTTTAATTTTTTTGCGCTTCGCTGGATTCCTCGGCTGAGCCCCTGAATGACGTATAAGGCGGTTAATGTAATCAAAATCTAAACGCACACTCTCCGTTTACCACGTCATCCGAGAAGCGAGGCGAAGCCGAAGCGTGGAATCCCCGACGGGAGAAAAGGAATAAATCCTATTTTTCATTCCCACAATTACTTTCTTACAAGTACGTCGTAGCGAACGATGTCGGTAAAGATTTCGCGGCAATAACCCATGAACTCTGCGCGATTAAACGCGGCAGGGTTGTTTATCTGCTCGTAAATTATCATTGAAAAGCCGCCGGTCAGGAACGCCGCGAGGCTTTTTGCCGGCACTTTGAGCGTGAGAGAGGAGGAAATCTCGTCAATCAGCGCGACAATTATTTTTTCGATGTAGTTGTGCACTATGTAATTATTCAGCGCGTTGTCGCTGCAAACGAGCGTGAGCAGCGTTTCCCTGCGGTTTACGCACTCGACAGTGGTTTCCTCCAACAGCGCGAGGCAAAACTCCGTCGGGTTTTCGAGAAAGAAGCTGTGAGGGTGCCGAGCGTTGACGCGCGCGAAAATATCCTGTCCGATGTCTTTCAGACAGTCGTCGAACAAATCGTATTTGTCAGCATAATGCTTGTAAAACGTGACCTTGTTTATCATCGCCTTGTTGCAAATATCGATTACGGCGATTTTCTCGAACGGAGTGCTTTTCAGTAGCTCCATAAGCGCGGCTCTGAGGTCGCGCTTGCTCCGCATTATCCGCGCGTCCTCTTTGACGGCGGTTGCAATCGGATACTTCGGCATGATAATATCCTCCGATTTTTGCTAAATGATAGCATATAATTATACTACTGTCAAGTAAATATACGGAAGTATAGTAAATAATACGACAGTATAATTAACTCGCGATATTTTATCTGAATTTCACGCTTTGTCGCTTTACTAGCGGCAGGAAAGTGTGCTATACTGATTGACAGAAAACGTGGCGCTCGTGGATTTCAGACAGAGCGCCGAAAAAACGGAGGCAGTTTATGGCAGTGAGAAAGGTAGCGGACGGAGTATTCGTCGTTTCCGCGAGCGATAAAAGAATAGAGTATTTTGAAAATTTGTTCCCGGTGCCAGACGGCGCGGCGTACAATTCCTACGTCGTCACGGACGAAAAGACGGCGGTGCTCGACGGCGCGGACGCGGCGGTTGCGAGCGAGTTTTTGGAGGGCGTAGGGAAGGCGCTCGGCGGCAGACCGCTGGACTACATCGTAATCAACCACCTCGAGCCCGACCACAGCGCGGCGCTCGGTTGCCTTATCGCACGTTATCCCGAGGCAACGCTGGTGGGCAACGCCAAGACCAAAGCGATGGCGGCGATTTATCTGGACGCCGACAGAGTGGCAAAAATGCAGGTGGTGGCGGAAGGCGAAACGCTGTCGCTCGGCAAGCGCGCGCTCAGTTTCGTCATGACGCCGATGGTACATTGGCCCGAATCGATGGTAGCCTATGACGCGACTGACGGAATACTGTTCGCGCAGGACGCGTTCGGCGCGTTCGGCTCGGTCGACGGCTGCGTGTTCGACGACGAAGCGGACTTCGGCGAGAAGTATATCGACGAAATGCGCCGCTATTACGCTAACATCGTGGGCAAGTACGGCGCGCAAGTTACCGCCGTGCTCAAAAAAGTCGCCGCGCTCGACGTGAAAACAATTTGTCCTATTCACGGCTTGATTATCCGTAAGCACATCGCGGAAGCGGTGGAGCTGTATTCCAAGTGGAGCAGCTACGCGCCCGAAAAACGCGGAGTCGCGATTGCCTACGCGTCCATGTACGGCAACACCAAGCGCGCGGCGTTCGAGCTGGCGGCGCGGCTTGCCGAGCGCGGAGTAAAGGAAATCGTCGTCCGCGACCTCAGCCGCACCGACGTGTCCTACGTCGTCGCCGACGCGTTCAAGTATTCGCACATGGCTCTCGCTTCAGTCAGCTACAACGGCGGACTTTACCCCAAGATCGAAGCGCTTCTCGCCGATTTCAAAGCGCTCAACGTGCAAAACCGCGCGTTCTCGCTCATAGAAAACGGCAGCTGGGCTCCGTGCGCCGCAAGGCAGATGAAAGAGAAGCTTGACGCGCTGAAAGCCGTGCGCTACGTCGGCGAAACGCTTACCGTGCGCGGTTCGGTTTTAGATGAAGCCGCGCTGGACGCGCTCGCCGCAGCCATAGCCGCCGACGTCAAAGCATAAAACGCAATATGTTGGCATAAAGTGAAAAAATATTGACTAAAAACGCAATATATTGTGTGGTCAAACTGTTGACAAAAATCAAGATATAGGTTACAATATACTCGTTGAAACAGCAGACGGCGACGTCGCGCTTCATAAACTGAAAACAAGCCCTTCCGCTACCGGTGGAAATCGCGGAGCTTACCGCAAGGAAACGGAGGGATTTCGGAACAGCCGACCACCTGGGCAGAAATCGTGAGTTTCTGCCCGTTTTTTATACCGCTGCGGATAAATAGCGGACGATATTACAAAAACTATAAGAAAATACGCAAAAATACTTCGGGAGGTGCAATATGACTAACAAGGAATGGCAGGGCTTTAACCCCGGCAGGTACGAGAACGAAATCGACGTTGCCGACTTTATAAGGAACAACTACACGCCCTACGACGGCGACGCGAGTTTTCTTGCAGGCTCCACGCCGCGCACGAAAAAAATCATGGAGAAAGTCAACGCGCTCCTCAAAGCCGAACGCGAAAAGGGCGGAGTGCTCGACGTCGACGTGGAAAACGTTTCGTCGCTGCTCGGTTTCAATCCCGGCTATATCGACAAGGAAAACGAGATTATCGTGGGACTTCAGACCGACGCTCCGCTCAAGCGCGCGGTCAATCCGTTCGGCGGTATCAGAATGGCGAGAAGCGCGTGCGAAGCTTACGGCTACAAGCTCTCCGACAAAATCGAAGAGGAGTTTCGGTATAAAACCACGCACAACGACGGTGTTTTTCATGTGTACACCGACGAAATGCGCGCCGCTCGCCACGTCGGCATAATCACGGGGCTTCCCGACGCTTACGGTAGAGGCAGGATTATCGGCGACTATCGCAGGGTTGCGCTCTACGGCACCGCCGCGCTCATCGAGGCGAAAAAAGCCGACAAGAAGCGCTACGGCGAGCGCGACATGACCGAGGAGAATATCCGCGCCTGCGAGGAGCTTTACAAGCAGATTTCCCACCTCGAAGCGCTGACGAAAATGGCGGCTATGTACGGCAAGGACGTTACGCGCCCGGCGGCAAACGCCGAGGAAGCCGTGCAGTGGCTGTACTTCGGCTACCTCGCCGCAATCAAGGAGCAAAACGGCGCGGCGATGAGCCTCGGCAGAGTCAGCACTTTTCTTGACGTCTACTTCGAGCGCGACATCAAAAACGGCGTGATTACCGAGCAACGCGCTCAGGAAATCATGGACGATTTCGTCATCAAGCTGAGGATAACCCGTCAGCTGCGCACGCCCGAGTACAACGATTTGTTCGGCGGCGACCCCACCTGGACGACGGAAAGCGTGGGCGGCATGGGCGAGGACGGCAGAACGCTGGTCACAAAAAACTCTTACCGTATGCTCAACACGCTGTACACGCTGGGTTCCGCGCCCGAGCCTAACCTTACCATACTCTGGTCAAAAAATCTTCCCGACGCGTTCAAGCGGTTCTGCGCAAGGGTTTCTGCGGACACCGATTCCATTCAGTACGAAAATGACGACCTCATGCGCCCGATTTACGGCGACGACTACGGCATCGCGTGCTGCGTTTCCGCAATGAAGATAGGCAAGCAAATGCAGTTCTTCGGCGCGCGCTGCAATCTTGCGAAGCTCCTTTTGCTCACGCTCAACGGCGGCAGGGACGAGAACACCGGCATGCAGGTTGCGCCCGTGGGTAAGACTTTCAGCGGCAAGCTCGACTACGACGAAGTAATGCGCGAGTTTGCCAAGTACCGCGCATGGCTCAGCCGCCTTTATATAAACACGCTCAACGTGATACACTTCATGCACGACAAGTACGCCTACGAGAAAATCCAGATGGCGCTTCACGATACCGAAGTCGAGCGCTTTATGGCGTGCGGCGTGGCAGGGCTCAGCGTTATCGCCGACTCGCTGTCCGCAATCAAGTACGCTTCCGTCACGCCCGTGACCGGCGAGAACGGGCTTATCGAACGCTTTGAAATCGAGGGCGACTACCCAAAGTATGGCAACGACGACGACAGGGTGGACGGAATTGCGGTTGGCGTTCTTAAAGACTTCTACGAGGACTTGAAAAAGACCCCGACGTACCGCGGAGCCAAGCACACGCTCAGCGTGCTGACCATTACTTCCAACGTCGTCTACGGCAAAAAGACGGGCGATACTCCCGACGGCAGGAAAAAGGGCGCGCCGTTCGCACCCGGCGCAAACCCGATGCACGGCAGAGAGCACTCGGGCGCGCTCGCTTCGCTCAATTCGGTGGCGAAACTTCCTTACGAATGCTGCCGCGACGGCATTTCAAATACGTTCTCGATTGTTCCGTCCGCGCTCGGCAAGGACGCGGAAACACGCGACCGTAACCTCGTCAACATGCTCGACGGCTACTTTGCACAGGGCGCGCATCACCTCAACGTGAACGTGCTCGACCGCGAAAAGCTGGTTGCGGCAATGGAAAATCCCGACCTTTACCCGAATATTACCATTAGGGTTTCGGGCTATGCCGTCAACTTCCACAAGCTGTCGCGTGCTCAGCAGCTCGAAGTGCTTGCCCGTACCTACCATGACAGCCTGTAAGGCGCGGATAGACTCGTTCTACCACGGCTCTGCGCTTGACGGCGAGGGGCTGAGGAGCGTGATATTCTTCTCGGGCTGCAACCTGCGCTGTCCGTTTTGCCACAACCCGGAAACGCTGTACGGCTACGGCACGGAATACACCGTGGACGAGGTAGTGAAAAAGGTGCTCCGCTATAAGACCTACTACCGCGACGGCGGCGTAACGCTGTCGGGCGGCGAGCCGATGCTTCAGGCGGAGTTCTGCGCGGAGCTTGCCGACGAATTGCATCGCGAGGGCATGAACGTAATCGCAGAAACGAACGGCACGATAACGGACGAGCGGCTGATAAGCCGATTGGACGGCGCGAGAGCGGACGTAAAGAATTTCGGCGGCGAGGGCGGAGAAGCGTTGATAAAGCGATATTCGGGCTTTTTGACCGCGTGCCAAAAATTTACCGTTCCCGTCACGCTCACCAACGTGCTCGTCCCGGGCGTGAACGATACCGAAAAAGCCATTGCCGCGCTTAAAGAGCTGAAAAAAGCGTTTCCGTCTGCGCGCGGAGTCGAGTTTCTGCCGTTCCGCAAAATGTGCACGAACAAGTACGCCGAGCTCGGATTACGGTACCCCTACGAGGACAAGCGCGAGGCGACCAAAGCGGACCTTGCGAGGGCAGAAGAGATATTTACGATGGCTTAACGCCGCTTTTAACCACTGAATTTCGACTAACGAAAAAGGCAACCGTGTTTTGTACGGCTGCCTTTTTTATACGTCGCGTTTTCTTGAAGCCGATTAGTTTTCGGCGTTTTCGTCGGCGTTGTCTTTCACTACGACGGTTTCGATTACGTCGTCCGTTTCCCCGGGAATAACCACGTCCGGCTCGGCGTCGACAACCTCCTCGGGCTGATCGCTCGTCGCCGCTTCGTCGGCTTCTGCTTCGCTCGCGTCAGAGCTCGTTTCGGTTTCCGCTTTTTTGCGCTTACCGAACAGACCGAAGCCGCGCTTTTTCTTCGTTTTTTCGGGTTCGGCGGCCGCCTGCGTTTTCACGTCGTCGTCCGCGTTCTTCGTTTTTTCGGGCTCGGCGGCAGGCTCGTCGGAAGCCGCGGTTTCAGCGTTCTGCGTCTCGTCCGCTTGCTTTTCGGCGTTAGCCTGATCTGCGGCTTCACTCAGGAACTCGCGCTTGAGTTTGCGCTCCACGGCAGGGGTGTAGAAGGTGATAAACACGTTCTGAATGGCGTCGAGAATCATGAAGATGCCCATCATGACAGAGCAGGCTTTGACGTCCTCGGGCGGCCACTTAATCAGGAATAAGCCGCCGGCGATAGTAAGCAGCGAGAGTACGAGCAGAATCCACCACACGGCGTTTTTAAATTGTTTGGTGGAAACGGCGGCGTGAAGCTTGAACGAGCCGTCAATCATCATCACCGCGCCGATAAACAGCGCGAGCAGCAGCACCGCGCCGTCGTTGCGCTTAATCAGCAGGAAAATGCCGGCGAAGAGCGCGCATGCGCCGCCCAGCAGGAAGAAAAAGAACTTTGCCTGGCGCTTCTTGTCGAGCAGAGCCATGAGGATTAGCACCACGCCGAAAACAATCGTTATGATGCTTATGGTCAAAACGGCTGTTTCGAGAGCGTCGCCCGGGAACGCTATTAGGCATATACCGGCAGCAAGGAACAGCAGGGCAAACAGCAAAACGCCCCAGCTATATGATGCGACCGACTTGAAAAATTTGTTCATCGTAACCTCCGAATTCGGTATCTTCGATATTATATCAGCGTTAAACGTTTTTGTCAACCGCCGCGGCAAAATATTTCGCGCCGCGCGCAACCGTCATTTAATCTTATGCCGGTTAATTCGCTGCGGTGCGTTCGCAATCCGCACGGGGTCAGCGGCGGAAGTCCGTTCCGCGCAGCATGGTTTTGCGATAGGCGGACGGGGTAAGCCCCGTTACCTGCTTGAAGCGAACGAAGAAGTTTGTTGGGTCGGAAAAGCCGCATCTTATTCCCGTTTCCGTGACGGACAAGTCCTCGCCCAGCATCTTGCATGCGACGGACACGCGGTATCGGATGAGGTAGCGGATGGGCGAAATGCCGGTGTGCCGCCGAAAAAGCGTGACCAGATAGCATCTGTCGACATGCGCGACTCGAGCCAAATCGTCGAGAGTCACCGCGCGCATATAGTTTTCGGCAATGTAATCGGTGACCGCCTTCACCGCGGGGTTTACCTTAATCCGAGTTTCACGGCAAGGCGAAGGCAATGCGACGGCAATCGCGTCAAGGAGCTCATAGCACGCCGACAGCATTTTCAGCGAGGCGAACTTGTCCTTTTCGGGCGCGAGCTCGGTAAGCCTGATAAAGGCTTTTTCCACGAGCGTGGTTTCGTCTAAAAAAATCACGGGGTTGTCGTCGGTAAGGTTTATCGAGCGCAAAAACCGCTCGAAGCCGTCGCCGTTAAAGCACGCCCAATAGTAGGAGTAGGGGTCGTGTTCGTCGGACTTGTAGTAGTGGTAGCGTTGCTTCGGCAGAAGAAACAACGCGCCGCGCCCCAGCTTGTACAGCACGTCGCCCACAAAGAACTCGCCCTTGCCGCGGCAAACGTACTGAATACAGTAGTCGTACCGCTTGTCGGTGGTGTAGTATTGATAAGGCTGGTCGGCGAGCAGTCCGACGTGGCTCAAAATCACGTTGGAAAACTCCAGCGTGTCCACGTCCTCGGAAATCTTATCCACCGCAATCGGCTTGTTTTTCATCTCGTCCATGCCGCAATTATACCCCGAAGTCGCCGCTCCCGTCAATCGAAATCACAATATAATTAAGTTTTACGCAAAAATAGCCTATTGATTTTACATGAAAAACGTAATATAATATAGCTATCATAGCTTCGGCACGCGCCGAAAAGGAAAAACGGATGAAAAAAGCGAGAATCGGAATAATAGGGCTCGGTCAGCGCGGCAGCGGACTTACGGACACGCTGCTCGCAATCGACAGGGCGGACATAACGTATGTGTGCGACCTCTACAACGACAGGGTGAAGAGCGAAATCGAAAAGGTTGAGAAAAAGCGCGGAGCTTCGCCGAAAGGTACGAGCGATTACCGCGATGTGCTCTCGTCGGAAGAAGTGGACGCGGTGCTTATTTCCACGAGCTGGGCGATGCACGTTCCGATTGCCGTCGCCGCGATGAAAGCGGGCAAGGCGGTTGCGCTGGAAGTGGGCGGAGCTTACGACGTAAACGACTGTTATCGGCTGGTGGCGGCGTGGGAAGAAACGCGCGTGCCGTTCATGTTTATGGAAAACTGCTGCTTCGACAGGTTCGAGATGCTGGTCGCCTCGCTCGTCCGCAACGGCGTGCTGGGCGAAATCGTGCACTGCCACGGCGCGTACAGTCACGACCTCCGCGACGAAATACTCGGCGGCAACGTCAACCGCCACTACCGCCTCCAAAACTACCTCAACCGCAACTGCGAGAATTACCCCACGCACGAGCTGGGACCGATAGCGAAAATTCTTGGCATAAACCGCGGCAACCGTATGGTAACGCTGTCGTCGTTCGCGTCGAAAGCGGTGGGGCTAACCGAGTTTTCCTATTCGGACAAAAACCCCGATTCCGCTCTCAGGGGTGCGAAATTCCGTCAGGGCGACGTAGTGACCACCGTCATTACCTGCGCCGGCGGCGAAACGATAACGCTCACGCTCAACACAACATTGCCGGGCTACTATTCGCGCGAGTTCACCGTGCGCGGCACCAAAGGCACCTGCAATCAGGAAGCGAACATGATTATTCTCGACGACGGCTCGGGGCATAAGTATTGGGAGCCGCATCTCACAATCGGGCACTTTATCAACAACGCCGACAATTATAAGGAGTATTTGCCGAGCGAGTGGCGCGACATCACCGACGAACAGCTGAAGCTCGGTCACGGCGGCATGGACTTCATCGAGTTCGAGAAGTTTGTTTCCGCGTTGCTCGACGGCGAAGAAATGCCAATCGACGTGTACGACGCGGCGGCATGGATGGCGGTTTCCGCGCTGTCCGAGCAGTCGATAGCTCTTGGCGGCGCACCCGTGGCGTTTCCCGACTTCACGGGCGGCGCGTGGGTGACGAGAAAACCCAAGGACGTCGCCGAATATCCCGTGATAAAACGCGATTGACGGCGTAACGGTGCAATAAGCGAAAAGAAAACGGCTAAAAACAGGGGGAGCAACGTTTTCAAGACTTTTCAGGGGAACTTATATGACAAACTGAAATAAAATAGTGACGCCGTCGTCTTCAAGTATTTCGACGGCGGCGTATAGCCTTTCGTTTCCGACCTTACGGAATCCGGGCAAGGCATGGATTTAATTACCGACTTGTTTGTAAGAACGCTTAAAAGCGTATACAAAAAATAATCTTCGGGATAGCAATATAGACCGATACGTCGGTTATCGGCTTCTCAAACGGTTTATTCGTTTCAGCTCCCGAAGAAGGAGAGAAGGTCGGTAAAATATTCTTTTGCGACGGCGTCGTTCGAGCCGTAAATTTCGTGCTTCGCGCCCTCGTAAAGCTTGTATTCGCACGAACGCAGGCGCGCGGCAAGTTCGAGTTGCGGCTTACGCTCGACGACGTTATCGAGTCCTGCGATGGCGATAAAAACTTTCGCCTTAATCTTTTCGGGTTCGCCGCGTTTGAGGATTTTCTTTTTTACTCTCAGTGAATTGTTCACCCAGCCGTAAGTGCACGAATAGTTTTGGTAGTCGGGATTCGCGCGCTTGATTGCGTTATATTCGTCAAATCGCGCCTCGGAAGTCTTTGCCGAGTCCGAAAAGCTCTCGTCGCCGGGGTAGGCTTTCGACACGAACGCACGCTTTTTGCTCTTGCCGAACGCGATTGCGACGCGCGTTATCATTCTGCCGCACCAAGCCGGTATGCCGCCCGTGCTCGGCATAATCATAGGCGAGGAGAGGAATGCCTTTTTGAACGCGTCGGGGCGCTTTTCGAGATACAGCAGTCCGATTGCGCACCCCATCGAGTGAGCGAGAAGGTACTGCTCGTTTTGCCGTTCGGCTTTTACAAACTCCGCGAACAAGCCGAAGTCGCGGACGTACTCGTCGAAGCTGTCAATATGCGTCAGCGTTTTGTCCGCTACGCTTCGGTACGACAACGCGTGTCCGCGGTGCTCGATAATGTAAACGTCATAACCGCCGTTAAGAAGGTAATAAGCCGTTTCGTGCCATTTTTCCGCCGACTCGGTAAAGCCGTGCGAGATAATCACCGTTGCCGCCGAGGAGTCGGCAAGGTAGCGGACGTAGTGCAGGGGTTTACCGTCGTAACCGGCAACGTAGCCGTCGTAACGCCGCGCGTTGATATACGGCATGACGCGCGTCTGCATTTCTTCGGCGTAGTTCGCCTCGTCCGCGAAAATCTTGTCAAGCTCGTCCATGCTTTACTCCTCGCTCCGTTCTTCCTTGTCGCCGATTGACTCGTTGTCCGTGCTCGCCGTAACGCTCGCTTCCGCTCCGTTTTCGTCGGCGCACGGCAAGCCTGCGGCTTCGAGGTCGCTTGTCGCCGTCTCCGCGGAAATTTTGCACATAATCATCTTTTCGTTATAGAGGAAGAACAGCGCCGCGCCGATTACGCAGAACACGGTTGCGACTATCGCGGTCGCGCGATAGGAAAACTCGCTGCCCGACACTGTCATGGACGTAAAGACGAGCAGTGAAATCGCCTGACCCATTTTCATGGCAAAGGTGCGGGCGGCGAAGAACATTCCGCTGCGTTGTTCGCCCGATTCGCGCGCGTCCGCCTCGGCGATGTCGGCAACTACCGCTTGCGGCAGAATGCCGAGGATTGCCATCGGCACGCCGGCCACCACGGCTATGATATAGCCCCACGCCATGCCCTCGCCGCAGAACACGGTAATCAGAAAGACCGCCGCGTAAGCGAAGAAGCCCGTGATAATCAGTTTCTTTTTGCCGAACTTCGGCGCGAGCTTGTTGACGGCAGGGTACAGGCACAGACTGACCGCCGTCATGATAACGGTGAGAATAAACGAATTGCTCTCGTCCGCGTGCATCAGCCGCGTGATATAGAACGCAAGTCCCGTCTGGAACAGCGTTACGGCGAAGAAATAAATGACGTCCGAGTATACGAAGCGACGGAACTGACCGTTCTTGAATGACTTAAAGAGCGACGAGAAAGCCTTGGTTTTGACGGGCTCCGACGAGATATACTCGCGCTCCTTGATTAAAAACGACGGTACTAGCATCGCGATTGCGGCGATTGCCGCGAGTATCGCTATCGCTATTCTGACTGCGCTTGCCCGACCGACGGCGGACTCGAAAAGCCCTGCGAGATTAGGCAAAAGGTAAGCCACCGAAAAGCCGGCGATATATGTGAACGAAATGTAGGTGGACACGTTTATGCGGTTTTTCTGCGTGTCGCCGAGCTCCGCAATCAGCGCGTTGTACGGCGTGCAGTAGATGGTCATAAATAGATAGAACAGCATGAGCGTGACGAAAAGTATCGCGTCGTTTGCAATCACGCTGCCCGTCTGCGGAAGAGCGAAAACGCCCACGGTTATCGCCGCGAACGGCACGGCAATCACCTTCATGAACGGTATTCTGCGGCCGCCCTTGAAATTGCTTCCGTCCGACCAGCCTGCAATCAACGGGTCCGTTACCGCGTCGAAAATTCGCCCGACGGCGGTGATGATGCCGAACAGAGTAAGCCCCAAAAACAGCGGCTGGGTGCTGATGTTCGACGAGAAAGCCGCGTTTTCGCCGGTGTAGTAGTACACCATCCAACTGCTGATAATGCCGGATAGCAGGCTCCAGCCGAACTGCCCGACGGCAAAAATCCACAGTACCTTGTTCGTTATTTTTTTCATAACGCTCCCTACGATTAAAAATAGTTTTGTCGCTTATAGTATACCTAAGTTTTTCGACGATGTCAACAATTGAATACCGCGCTCGTCGGCTTTCGCGCCCGTTCGCCGTTAATTCGGGCTGCCCGTAAGCTCCGCGACGGAAGAGGGGAGCGGTCGGTCGCTGATAATCGCCGTAAGCTCGTCTGCCGAGCAGAGCCGATGATAATACGTCTTGCCGATTTTCTCGTGGGCGCACAGCAGCACGCGCTTTTTCGCGCGCAACATCATCGCTCTCCTCACGACGTCCTCTTCGACGGAAATGTCCGTCGCTTCGCCCGTTTCCGTCAGCCCCCGGCAGGAAAAGAACGCGATGTCGGCGTTGTAACACGAGATAGTGTTCAGCGCGTCCTGCCCCGACAGCGTGCGCAGCGTGGGAATAAGGCTGCCGCCCGTGGAAATCGCCGGCACGCCGAACCTGTCCAGCTCGACGAGCGCGCTCAGCCCGTTCGTGAGCACGCGCACGTTACGCTTCCCGGCTATGTACGGCACGAGCTTCAGCGACGAGGACGAACCGTCCAGCATAATCAGCGAATTGTCGGAAAGAAGCTTCGCCGCTTCCTCCGCCATGATTTCTTTTTCGCGCAGGTTTTCGTACTCGCGGAGCGCAAACGGGATTTTCGAGCCGGCAGAGTCCGCAGTGAACACCGCGCCGCCGTGAGTGCGCCTCAGATACCCTTGCCTTTCAAGCTCCGCGAGGCTGCGCCGCACCGACGGCTCGCTCGAATACAGCCTTACGGCAAGCTCCTTGACCGTCACCTTTTTTTCGGCAATCAGTATTTTCAGTATTTCCGTTTCGCGTTCGCGCATGATTTTCATCCTCCGTTAGCCCGCGGCTTTTATCGTTATGACGATTATACCGCGGCTTTGCCGCCGCCGTCAATCGAATGTTGAGCGTTTGAGCGATTTTTGGCGGTAATTTTATCAATATTGTGAGCGTATGATTATTTTTAGCGGCGAATATTGACTATTTTGCACGTTTGCGGTATTATAGTGCGGTAGTCGCGGAGATAATCCGCGTAAACGATAAAAAGCTGAGAGGCGACGAATGACAGCAAAATTACAGGCGCACAGGGGAGTAAGCACGGACTATCCCGAGAACACGCTCGCGGCGTTCAACGCGGCGGCAGACGAGGGCTACGCGATAGTGGAGTGCGACCCCAAGTACACGTCGGACGGCGTGATAGTAATGCACCACGACCGCACGACCGGGCGCACGGGCAGAAACGCGGACGGAAGCGCCGCTCCCGACGTGCCCGTTTCCGATTTGACGTTCGACGAGCTCCGCAAGCTCGACTTCGGATTGTGGAAAGACGAGAGGTTTCGCGGCGAAAAAGCCCCCACTCTTTCAGAAACGCTGGAGTTTTCGACTGCTCGCCGCATGCCGATAAAGCTCGACAACGTGTGGCAGGGCTTCCCAGAGAACATCAAGGAAAAGCTGTTTTCGGAGCTTCGCGCGAGCGGCGCGGATGTGGGAATAACCTGCAATACGCCCGAGCACGTCCGTTACGCCGTAGAGCATACGACGCGTGGCGCCATCCACTACGACGGCGCGCTCGACGAGGCGTCGCTTGCGGCGGTCAGGGCTAGTGCCGGCAATCGCGAGCTTTACGTCTGGGTGTGCTACGACAATGAGCTCACGGGCTGGTTCAAGGGAGAAAAGGCTACGGCGGAGGTCTGCGCCGGGGCAAAACGCTATGGTAAGCTCGGCGTGTGGATTCTCTCGCGCGAGGACGAGCGCGAACGAGCGGAGGCGTTCGGCGCGGAAATAATCGAAACGACCGGCAGCCTTAAACCGTAAAAAGGCTGAAATCCAAGGAAATCGTAAAGGAGATTGAATATATGAAAACCACGGCAGTAAGACTGTACGGCGCGAACGATTTGAGAATAGAAACGTTCGAGCTTCCCGAAATAACCGACGACGAAATACTGATGCGAGTAGTCACGGATTCGCAGTGCGCTTCCACCTACAAGGCGGTCAAGCAGGGCACGGCGCACAAGCGCGTTCCCCCGGACATCGCCGAGCACCCCGTGATTATCGGTCACGAAATGTGCGGCGAAATCGTCAAAGTCGGCAAGAACGTGACGGGTTGGAAAGAGGGACAGCACGCGGTGATTCAGCCTGCGCTCAAGCTCGAGAGCGGCTACGACCCCGGCTATTCCTACCGCTATATCGGAGGCTGCTCGACCTATGTGGTCGTGCCCAAAATCGTGCTCGACCGCGGCTGCCTCGTCCACTACGAGGGCGACGGCTTTTTCGAGGGCTCGCTCGTCGAGTCGCTGGGCTGCGTGCTCCGCGGCTACAAGGGGCTTTACCATACCGACTACGAAACGTACACGCGCTATGACGGCGCGAAAAAAGGCGGCAAAATCGCGATTCTCGGCGGAGCCGGTCCGATGGGCATAGGCACTGCCGAGCTCGCCCCCGGATATGGCAACGCTTCGCTTGCCGTCGTCACCGACGTAAACGCGGAACGTCTTGCCTACGCCGCGAAAAAATGCTCGCCCGAAGCTGCGGCAAAACGCGGCACAAAGCTTGTGTACGTAAACACATCAGATATGTCCGACCCCGAAGCGGAGCTCATAAAGATGTCGGACGGCGGCTTCGACGACGTGTTCGTAATGGTGCCTATTCCAGCGCTGTTCACGATGGCGGAGCGCATTTGCCGCGAGGACGGCTGCATCAACTTCTTCGCAGGTCCTGCCGTGCATCACATCGACGGCGCGATTAACCTTTACAGAATACACTACGACGGAATCCACGTCGTGGGTACCGCCGGCAGTATTCCCGAGGACACCGTGGACACGATTAAGCTTCTGGAAAACAAGACGGTCAACGGCGGCGCGCTGGTGTCGCACATTCTGGGACTTAGGGCGGTACCCGAAACCATCTTTGCGATGGAACGTCCGTCGGGGCTCAAAAAGGTTTGCTACCCGTCGCTCGATTTGCCGCTCGTTGCGCTCGAGGACTTTGAAAAATTAGGCGAAACCGATCCAATGTACGCCGAGCTTCACCGCCTCGTCCGAAAACACGACGGACTGTGGAACGCCGAAGCCGAGCGTTACCTTTTGGCTCACGCGCCCAAGCTCGAGAACTGACTGCGGGCGAGAGAGGACGGTATGAAAATAATCACATTGACGTTGTGCCCGGCGTTCGACCTGCATTGCTTTACGCGCGGTTTCAAGCCGTTTCACGAAAATTCCGCCGATATAACCGCGTTCGACGCAGGCGGCAAGGGCGTAAACATTTCCCGTGCGCTCAACGCAGGCGGCACGGACAATCTGGCGATAGTGGCGGTGGGAGCGGACAACGGCGCGGAGTTTCTGAAAAGGCTGGACGTGGACGGCGTGAAGTACGAAAAAATCGAAGTGCCCGGCAGAATCCGCGAGAATATAACCGTGCACACTGACGACGCGCCCGAAACGCGAATAAGCTTCAAGGGCTTTTCGGTGGACGGCGGCTTTACGAAAAAAGTGCGCGAAGTCGTGCTTGAAAACGCCGAGCAGGGAGCGGTCGTCACGTTTACCGGGCGGCTTCCGGACGGCGCGGACAAAAAAGAAATAATCGCGCTTATACGCGAGCTGAAAGACAAGGGAATAAAGAGCGTTATCGACTCCAAGTCGTTTACGCTTGCCGACCTCATCGAAGCCGAGCCGTGGCTGATAAAGCCCAACGAGGAGGAAATCGCGGACTACGCTCGCGTCGAAGTCGGCGGCGCGGAGAGCGCGGCGAAAATCGCGACGGAGCTATACGAAAAAGGCATCGAAAACGTGATGATAAGCCTGGGCGGCAAGGGCGCGGTGCTCGCCTGCCGCGACGGAACGTTCGCAGCCAATGCGCCCGAGGTCAAAGTTGCGTCGACGATAGGCGCCGGCGACAGCTCGATTGCAGGCTTTATCGCGGCTTTCGCGAGGGGAGAAAGCCCCTCCGAATCGCTGCGCAACGCCATGGTTTACGGCACTGCCGCATGTATGCGCGAGGGCACGCTTCCGCCCGAAAAATCCGACCTTGCCGAAATCGCGAAACGCGCCGCGGTGCGCAGAGTGGAGTAGCATGCCGTATGCAAGCCGCGACTTTACACACGATAATAGAAAGATTAAAGGGTATTTAAGCCGTATGAAGAAGAAAAACGCCCTCCGCTTAGGAGAGTGTTTTTTCTTTGCGGAAAGCCGCGGTTACATTTTTGAAATTTTTTCTATGCGCGAGTACGCGTCGGCAACGAACGCGTCGGGCTCGACTCCCGGGTACGGGTGGGAGGAAACCTCCAGCATCAGCGAGCCGCGATAATCGTATTCGTCAAGCTTGCGCATCATGCGCGCGTAGTCGATATTGCCGTCGAAGGGCAGAACGTGCATGTCGGGGTCGCCCATCGGGTTGTTCTTGTCCCTGCCGAGGTTGTCGTGAATGTGAGTGAACGCCATGCGCGAGCGGAAAATATCGGGGAAGCACACCGTTTCGGTATAGCAGTGCTCGTGACCGCAGTCGTAGCAGAACTTCACGTTGTCCGCGTCCTCGTACCTGTCGACGAAGTAGGCGACGTTGCCCACCTTTCTCAGGTTTTCAAACGCGACGACGACGTTCTTTTTCGCGGCGTATTCGACCAGCGCGTCGTAGCGTTTTAAGCCCTCGTCGCAAATCTCGGGAGCCTTCCAACCGCTGCTTATATGCGCGACGATAGCGCCGATGCCCGTCGCCGCCGCGCTGTCTATCGACTCGCACATACCGCCATAAATCGCCTCGTACCCGTTGCCGGGCAGCCACATATTATTGATGCCGCCGAAAGGCGCGTGTATAAACTCCATATTCAGCCCCAGCCGCTCGCATTTAGCGACCAGTTTTTCCACCGACGGCAGATCATACCGCCCGGTAAAGGTGCTCTCGAATCCGCAAGCCGCAATGCGGTCAAGCGAAACGAGGCTGTCCTCGCCGTCGATACACTCCGCGATGATACCCTTTTTTCTCTTCATAATTATTAAGCTCCGTGTGCGGCGTTTTAAGTAATGGTACTCCCGAGCAGAATCGAACTGCTAACTGCCCCTTAGGAGGGGGCTGTTATATCCGTTTAACTACGGAAGCACGGACATGCGAGAGGAGAAGTGTCGCGCTTGCCCTCACGCACAAGTAGATTAACACAATCGGAATAAAAAGTCAAGCGACGGCGAGAGATTTTAGCATATCCGCGCGGAATTATAAAAAGCGACGGCGAAAAAACTCGCAGCCGCTTGTAGTTATATACGCTTGAGCTTTTACTAAATCGAAATCAACGCTAACGCCATCAGAAAGGCGAGCACGGCGCACACCGTTCCGAAAAAGAACTCTTTCGGAGTGTGCCGCGACAGCTTAACCGAAGCCCACGCCGACAAGCCGAACAGCGCGGCGCAGGGAATAATGCACCAAAGCCCCACGACGTAGCACAGGAACACAAGCGGTCCAGCGGTGCCGCACGCGTGACCGCTGGCTCTCACTCCGAACAGATTGAACATGATGAGCAGCGACACGGAGAAGAAGTAGGTCGCGCACATCAGAGTCACCTCGTCGCCGAGATTCCACAGCGCCGCGAGAACGAACGCAACGGTGTAGCCCACCGCGCTGAACGCAAACGCCATAACGCGCTGAGCGTTCCGTCCGCGGATTTTACGCGGCAGCAACATCGACAGCGGATAGGACAGAAGCGGAAACACCCCGATTCCGAGAACGGGCACCGCCACGCTGCCAGCGGCGGAAAATGCCTCGCGCCGAGCGAAATACAACGTCGCTATCAGCGCGAAAAACAACAGCGTCGGTAGCGTCAGCACGCGCACTATCCGAGCAAAAACCATCGCCGCGCCCTTGGACTTTTGCGGCTTTATTTCTTCCGCGCCGTCCGTTTTCGCAATCGCCACGTGGTTTTTTATAAATTCGTTATCCATACTTGACCTCCTCGTTATCTAGTTTTCAATACTAGTATATGTATTTCGCTCAAATATGTCAACCGTTTTTACCTGACTTCTCGTAATATTTAAAATTATTTAGAAAAGCCGAGGCGGAAAAAGCGGCAGATGCTCGCAAGCGGTTGCAAAAAACCGTCGCGCGTGCTATAATATGGTAAAATTTAAATATGGAGGCAAATCGGAGGAAAAGATGAGGCTACTGATGGCGATAATATCGAAGGACGACAAATCCGAAGCGGAGCGCGCGTTGACGAAAGAGGGGTACATGCTGACGGAGATGGGCTCGACGGGCGGCTTTTTGAGAAAGAAGAGCGTCACGCTGCTTATCGGCACGACCGAGGACAAGGTGAAGCGCGCCAAGGAAATACTGAAAAAGACCGCCGGCAGGCGAGTAATCGGCATCGGCAATTCTACGGCTAACATAAGCAGCGGTTTGGCGCACAACGCCGAAACGGTGGGCGGAGTGCCGGTCGAATCGGAAATCGGCGGCTGTACGATTTTCGAGCTGAACGCCGACAAGATGACAAAGTACTGAAAAACGCGCCGATAAGGTGCTATTATTGCAAGGTATATTGCAAAACGTACTTTATGTTTGTAAAAATGTTGCAAAATGCGATTAAAAGCGGTATTATTAAAGAAAAAGACTAGCGGAGGCAAACAATGAAATTACCGTTCAAAGTAGATTTAAGCGATAAGGTGGCGGTTGTGACGGGCGGCGGCGGAGTGCTGATGTCGGCGTTCGGCGAAGCGCTGGTAAAGTCGGGCGCAAAGGTAGCGTTCCTCGACATCAACGAGGAAGCGGTCAAAAAGGTAGTCGAGGGCTTGGGCGACAACGCCATGGCGGTCAAGTGCAACTGCCTGGATAAGGCGGACATCGCGCGCGCGAAAGCGGAAGTCAACGCGCGTTTCGGAAAGGTTAATTTCCTTATAAACGGCGCCGGCGGCAACAATCCGAAAGCTACTTGCGACAACGAAACGATGACTCCCGACCTTACAGGAGTAAAAGACTTCTTTGCTTTGGACGAGAGCGGTCTTAAATTCGTGTTCGACCTTAACATAACCTCGGCGTTTCTGGTCACGCAGGTTTTTGCCGAGGACATGGTAAAGACGGGCGGCAACATCATCAACATCTCGTCGATGAACGCGTTCCGTCCGCTCACCAAGATTCCGGCTTACAGCGCGGCAAAAGCAGGCGTCAGCAACTTCACGCAGTGGCTCGCGGTGCACTTCGCGCCCTGCAAGATTCGCTGCAACGCGATTGCTCCCGGCTTCTTCGTGACCAATCAGAACCGCGCGTTGCTGTTTAACGGCGACGGCACGCCCACCGCGCGCACGGGCAAAATCCTGAACGCGACCCCTATGAAGAAATTCGGCGAAGTCGACGACCTTATCGGCACGCTTTTGTGGCTTTCGAGCGACGAAGCTTCGGGCTTTGTTACCGGCAGCGTGATCGCCGTCGACGGCGGTTTCGCGGCATACAGCGGCGTGTAATAAATAAAGTCCCACGCGATTACCGCAGAAAATTTTACGGGCGAAAAGGGGCGCGGCGGCATGGCGACCGAGGGAACCGGTAAAGCGGTTTCCGCGGATTTAGGTCAGACGTTCAAGATTTCCCCCCCCAGCGCTATTATTGCGAAAAAGTCTACGTTTGCCGTTTGCGACATAAATGGTAGCGGCGAGGTGCGACACGTTTGGGTGACTTGCGCGCCGGTCGGGTTTCAAGGCATCGTCGCAGAGTTTTTTTACGACGGCGCGGATTTTCCGTCCGTCAGTATGCCGCTCGGTAAATTGTTCGCGATCGGCGGCGTTCGTATACTTAAAGAAAATAACCGACGTAAAAAATTACTACAAACAAGGAGAATAAAATCATGACCGATATGGAAAAAATCGCGGCGGCGAAAATCGTCCCCGTGGTTAAACTCGAGAGAGTAGAAGATACCGAAGGCGTGCTGGGCGCGCTGGAAAGAGGCGGCATACCCACCGCGGAAATCACGTTCCGCACCGCTTGCGCCGCCGAAGCAATCAAGTACGCGAGCGAGCATTTTCCCGAAATGATTGTGGGAGCCGGCACCGTGGTCAACGTCAGACAAGCCGAGCAGGCGGTTTACGCCGGCGCGGAGTTTATCGTCGGACCCGGCTGGTCGGATTCGGTAGCGGAGTTCTGCGAGGCTTCGTCGGTGCCGTACCTTCCCGGCTGCGTAACCCCCACGGAAATCATTCGCGCGCTCGACAAGGGCATAAACATAGTCAAATTCTTCCCGGCTTCGGTTTACGGCGGCTTGAAAGCGATAAAGGCTCTCGCCGCGCCGTTCGTGGGCGTCAAGTTCGTTCCGACCGGCGGCGTGAACGCGCTTAACCTCGCCGAATACCTTGCCTGCGACAAGATTTACGCGGTAGGCGGCAGCTGGATGGTCGACGGCAAGCTCGTCGCGGAAAAACGCTTCGACGAAATCGAGCGCCTCTCTCGCGAAGCGGCTGCAATCGCCGCCACCGTGCGCCCGTAGGGGAGTTATATTCGGCTTCGCCGAGTGATATTTCGCCATATAATACAGGGAATAGGAAAAACGGAAACGATTTATTGTCGCTTCCGTTTTTTTAATGCGTGCGTTTTAGGCGTGCGTTTTTGCATAGTAAAAATATCACTTATTCATTTCCGTTCGAGTCGCCCGAGCCCGGGGAACGCCCGAAAAACATCTTATAGCTGCGGTAGAATGTGGTGTAGTCCTCGAAGCCGCTCATGACGTAAGCCTTTGTGGGGCGAACGCCGCCCTGAATGAGATTGTGCGCGTACATGACCTTTTTATTGCGGACGTATTGCATTATGCTTATCTTCATCGCCTTTTTGAAGGAGTGGTAGAGCGTGGACTTAGAAACGTAAAGGTCGGCTGCCATTTGTTCGAGCGAAGTTATGCTCGTCAGATTTTCGCGGATATATTTCATGACGCGCGAGTTAAACTCGTCGAGGTACTTGAATTCGTCGCGGTTGCTTTCGGCGTCGGTCATGCAAATCAGCATCATGTTTTCGGTGAGCAGAGCGCGCTCGACAACCCTGTAATCGCGCTCGTCGAGAGTGCGGCGGTACTCGATAATCCGCTGAAAATTCTTGGTAATCTGCGAAGCCGCGCCCAGGTGAAAGAACTCGCCCTTGGAAAAAGCGCGCGTAACGAGGTCGTTCGGCAGATAATCTGCGGACACGTTGAACACGCAGCGCGAATAATTGGTATCGTCTTTTAGAATCATGTAATGATATTTCGACGGCTTTATCAGCAGCAAATCGAAGGGCGCAAGCTGATACTTGCGGCTCTCGACTACATACTCGCCCTGCACGTCGAACATAAAAAGTATCTCGGCAGAGTCGTGGAAGTGCTTTGCAAACTGATTCGCCTTGCAACGCTCGTTCAACGAGTAGCTGCTGTAGCAGCCGCCCTGAAGCTGAACGGGCATCGATAATTCGCCCATTTGAGGTTCTCCTTGCGCTATTGCTCGGGCGTGACTACCCGACGCGATTATAGTATAGCACACAAATGCTAAAATTGCAAACTATTTTGATTTTTTTTGATATTGTTTTAATAAATTTACTGTGATATACTGTATCTAACAAGGTATGCCGAAAATAAGGGCATACTATGCACTAAGGATCGGAGGAGAAGCATGAAATTCGGTGCACAGCTTTATTCGCTCAGGAATTTTATAAAGACCGAGAGCGACATAGACGAAACGTTTGGGAAAATCAAAGCGATGGGTTACGACAACGTTCAGTTTTCGGGCGCGGACTTTAACGCGGAATCGCTGAAGAAAACTATCGACAAATACGATTTGCCGGTAAACCTCACGCACATTCCCGCGCAGAGGCTGCTTGAGGATACGGACAAGGTTGTCGAGGAGCACAAGATAATCGGTTGCGACTATATCGGATTGGGAGCGATGCCGAACGCGTTCCCGTTCACCGGCGGACTGAAAGAAGTAGACGAGTTTATCGCGGATTTTGAGAAAGTCGCGAAGAAAATCAGCGACGCGGGACTTAAGTTTTCCTATCATCATCACGACTTCGAGTTCAGGAAACTCGAGAACGGTATGACGATTTTCGATTACATTGCCGAACGCGCCGAGCATTTTATGTTCACGCTCGACACCTATTGGTTGCAACGCGGCGGCGTGTCGATACTCGAGTACATAGACAAGATGAAGGGCAGAATCGACTGCGTGCACTTAAAGGATATGATGACCATAGCCGAGGGCGGACAGAAGTTCGCGCCGCTGGGCGTCGGCGTAATCAATTTCCGCGACGTGATACCGGCAATGGAAAAAGCCGGCGCGAAGTACGCGTTCGTTGAGCAGGACGACGCGGTGACCTATCCCGACCCGTTCGGACAAATGGCAATCAGCGCGGATTATCTCAAAGACGGAGGCTGGCTTAAATAATGATAAAGGTAACGCTCAGCGCGTTTGCAGACGAGGCGAGCAAGGACTTTAACGCTCAAATCGCCGCGCTCAAACGCAACGGCATATATAATATAGAATTGCGCGGCTTAGACGGCAAAAACGTTTCCGCGCTGACCGACGACGAAGCCAGGGCTTACGCAAAGACGCTCAAAGACAACGGCATAACCGTGTGGTCGCTCGGCAGCCCCTTAGGCAAAATCGATATTACCGAGCCGCGCGAAAAGCACGAAGAAATGCTGTATAGACTTATGACGCTTGCAGATATTTTCGGCACGAAGCGCATCAGAATGTTCAGCTATTTCGTGGGCAGAGAGGACTATAAGAAGTACCGTGACGAGGTAATCGACAGACTGCGTGCCCTCGTAAAGATTGCCGACGGCTATATGCTGTGCCACGAGAACGAGTCGGCGATTTACGGCGCGACGGTAGATAACTGCGTCGACATCTACGACAACGTTGACGGCATTTACAGCGTGTTCGACTCCTCGAACTTCATTCAGTGGGACGAGAACATCGGCTACGCCTACGACAAACTGATAAAGCGCGCGGATTATATCCACGCCAAAGACTCGCGTTACAGCGACAAGCTGATTGTGCCGCTCGGCTACGGCGACGGCTTGTACGAAAAGATTTTCAAAAACCTCGAAAAGGACACCACCGTCACGCTCGAGCCGCACCTGTTCAAATTCGTGGGCTACAGCGACATCGACAAGAAAGAGCTCAAGGGCTTGTTCTCGTTTGAAAACAGCGACCAATCGTTCGACGCGGCGGTAAAGGCGCTCAAAGAAGTATTGACTAAAAGCGGTTACACCGAAGGAGAAAACGGAGCATGGATAAAGTAAGGTTCGGCGTTGTCGGCATCGGCAACATGGGAAGCAGCCATTGCAAATGGCTCAACGACGGCAAAAGCGTAAAGAACGGCGTACTCACCGCGGCTTGCGACATTAACCCCGAGAAAATAGAGAACATAAAGAAGCAGCTCACCGACGCTTCGGCGGTAACGTTCTTCGACGACGCCGAAAAAATGTTTGGGAGCGGTCTTATCGACGTCGCGATTATCGCGGTGCCGCACTACGACCACCCGGGACTCGTGATAAAAGCTCTCGACGCAGGGCTCAACGTCATCTGCGAAAAGCCTGCCGGCGTGTACACCAAGCAGGTCAAGGAAATGAACGAGCGCGCGGCGAAGTCCGACAAGATTTTCGCGCTGATGTTCAATCAGCGTACCCGTCCGATTTTCCGCAAAATGCGCGAAATGGTCAAAGAGGGCGCGGTAGGCAACATAAAGCGTCTTAATTGGATAATCACCGATTGGTACCGCTCGCAGTCCTATTACGACAGCGGCAACTGGCGCGCGACCTGGGCAGGCGAGGGCGGCGGTGTGCTGTTCAATCAGGCGCCCCACAACGTCGACTTGTTCCAATGGATTCCCGACATGATGCCCTCGAAAGTACGCGCGTTCTGCCACTTCGGCAAATGGCACGACATCGAAGTCGAGGACGACGTGACGGCATATTTCGAGTACCCGAACGGCGCAACCGGCGTGTTCATCACCACCACGGCGGACGCCCCCGGCTCCAACCGCTTTGAAATCGTGGGCGACGGCGGCGAACTTATCTTCGACGACGACAAGCTCGTATACAAAAAGCTCAAACAGAACGAGCGCGAGTTCAACAGAACCTGGACAAAGGGCTTCGGCTCGCCCGAATGGGAAAAAATCGACGTCGAAGTCGAGGACGACGGCGTAGAACAGCACGTCCGCGTAATAAACAACGTTGCCGACGCGGTACTCGGAATCGCTCCGCAGTTTATCGACGGCAAAGAGGGTATCAAAGGCGTTGAGCTTGCCGACGCAATGCTTCTGTCGACCTGGCTCGACAAGACCGTGGATTTGCCGTTCGACGACGACCTTTACTACGAGGAACTAAAGAAACGCATAGCGACCTCGCGCCTCAAAACCGCGAAGGAAACCGTGCTCGACACCGCAGGCAGCTACGGCGAAAAGAAATAAAACCATTTATTAAAATGAGGAATTAACGCTTCGCTTGCGAGGCGATAATGCCGCTACCGCGCAAATACGATTTCACGGCGCGGACGGCAATAAAGCGCGAAACCGCTTTTGAGAATATTAAGGAGGTAAACGATGAACAAAAAACTGAAAAGGCTTCTGGCGTGTTTGATGTGCGTTTGCTCCGTAGGAGGGATTATGACCGGTTGCGGAGAAGACAAAATCGATTCACTCGGTGAATCGGACTACGGCACGGTGGCTTTGCCGAACTACAATTACGCAGACGTTGCGCAGGACGGGAACTACAACCGTAACCTGTTCTACCGCAACGACCTCGAGGTGAAGTACGGCGACCCGACTACCATCTACGTCGACGAGGGCGAATGGGCAGGCACGTTCTTCACGAGCGGCACCAGCACCGGCAAGTCGTACAACATCAGCATGTCGAAAAACTTTGTCGATTGGGAGCTCGCCGGCGACGGCTACACCCCGGCAAAGAACCATTTCGGCTACGACTGCTTCTGGGCGCCGCAGCTCATGTACGACAAGGACGCGCGCTGGGGTGACTATAACAAGGGAGAAGAGGGCGAGGAGGACAAGAAAGGCTTGTTCTTCATGTACTACTGCGCAAAAACCTCTCCCGAGTACGTCGGCTCGCTCAAAAAGAGTACCAACTACCTTGCGGTGGCGATTGCCACTCAGCCGGGCGGCCCGTACACCGAGTACGTCGGCACCAACCTCAACGGCACTCGCATGGACGCGTCCGTACCGCTCTTCAATATCGAATACATAAATCCCGCAAACCCCGACGCGCTGTGCACCACGCTGGACGACAACGCCGTTTCGGGCTGGGAACTTTACCGCGAAGGCCGTTCGTTTATAGACCCGGCGCCGTTTATCGACCCCGTTACCGGCGACAAGTACATGTTCTTCTGCCGTAACCGTTGCGCCGACACGACCAACGAGATTTGGGGCGTGAAGATGAAGGATTGGGTTACGCCCGATTACACCACGGTCACCCGTATAACCGCGTTCGGCTTCCTTACCGTCGAGGGCGCGGAGACCGGCGACAGAAACCAGGTTTACGACGTCAAGGGCTACACGCTGAAGATTGACGAAGGTCCGTTCGCATACTACAAGGACGGCACCTACTATATGACGTTCTCTATCGGATCGACCAATGACAAGCTTTACCCCGTGGGTCAGGCGCTCGCGACTTCGCCTCTCGGTCCCTACACCAAGGTGCAGGGCGCGGACGGCGGCATAGTCTGCTCGCCCGGCAGCGATTGGGATATGAACTCGTCCGGTCACCACTCGTTTGTCGAAGTGGGCGACGAGCTCTGGATTGTCTACCACAGCTATCCCGTCAGCAGCTCGGGTTCTATCGGCAACCGCGGTCAGGGCTTTGACCGCGTGTTCCTGCATGCCAACGAAAACGGCAAGATGGTGCTCCACGCAAACGGACCCACCAAGACGATTCAACCGCTTCCCGAGGTTGTCAGCGGCTATAAGAACATAGCTCCGCTCGCGACCGTCACCGCCGCAGGCGCGGCAGAGGGCAGCGACGCAAAATGGCTGAACGACAATCTGATTCTGATGCACGAGGGCGACTCGTTCCTCAACGACCAGATTCCCGAGTTCGAGGTAGAGGGCGACCATACCGTAATCACGCTCGACTTTAACGACTATGTGACCGCGCGTGCGATTATGGTGTACAACGCGTCCAACTTCATGTACACGTTTACCGGCGTCGAGAAAATCGAAATGATGTTCCGCGACAAGGACGGCAAGACCGGCATCGCGACCATCGATAACCTCGGCTTCTGCGTGAACGCGAACATCGTACCGCTCGACTTCATTTACAGCCCCGATGAGCTTGAGGATATCGACGAAACGTACTATACGATTCGTTCCGGCGGCGCGGCGATTGCCGAGTTTAACGAAATCAGCGTCAATAAAATCAGATTTACCATAAAGAAAGGTGAAAAGAGAGACGGACTTAAAGTGAACGAGATAGTCGTTCTCGGCAAGACCGCATAACGGAGGGAAAAATGAGAAAAAAGAGTTTTATTATCGTTTTGCTCGTCCTTGTGATGTCGTTATCGATTTTTGCCTGCGCCGGCGGCGGAAGCCATAACGGCGGCAGAGGCGATTACAAGTTCGACGACTACACCGATTTTACGGGCGACGACACATCGCCCAAGCTCAAGCTGGACGAAGGCATGACGCTCGACGGCAAGCTCGACGAAACCGCGTGGGCGGAGGCGGACAACACCTTGACCGCGACGAGTCCGCACTCCACCGAGGAAGAGCCGCTGGTGATGAACGTCACCACGCACTTCGGCGAAAAAGCGCTTTATTTCGCGTTTGACGTTACCGACAACACGATTTTCGTCAATACGGGACGTCGTCAGTCGCGTAACACCGGCGTAGAGCTTTACCTGTCCTCAATCGACAACTTCACGTTCGGCAATGGCGCAATATCCGTTCGCGTCACGCCCGACGGCAGGGGCGGCGGACTTATCGGCTACTACATCCCCAGCGGCAACGCCTGGAGCGAAACGACCGCAAAGGGCAAGTATGCCGCCGCAACCTATATCGACGGAGAAATAAACTCCAGAAATGGCGCAAAGGGCTACACCGTAGAGCTCGCGCTTTCCTATGACCTTATCGGCGGCAAGACGAACGCGGTTCAGTACACCGCATCGTTCATTCAGTCGCGCGTTCTCGAGCGTGACGAACGCCTTGACAACACCTTCCTTAAAGGCACGAGCTATCTCCAGCCCGGCAGCTGGATTGGCGTAACCGAGAACAGCATAATACGCGGCGACGAGAAGTATAACTTCCTCGACGAAAACTACGTCGTCACCGACGCGGACATGACTGTCGACGGCAAGCTCGACGACGCTAATTGGCAGACGCTCATCGCCGAGGGTAAGGGCAAGACCATAACCCACAAGGCTTCGGGTATCACGCTCACCACCTATGTGCACTTCGGCGAAAACGGCGTGTATATCGGTCTTGACAGCGACGCGAAAGAAGTCTGGTACAACGCGGAACGCGCAACCAAATACAACACCGGCGCTGAAGTCTTTATCAGCGCGCTCGGCAACACCGTGCTGTCCTCCGACACCGCGCTCCAATTCCGCTTTGCGGTAGGCGGCAACTCGCTTCGTTACAGAGCTAATCCGAATGCCGTGTATCCGTACACCTCGTCCTACGTCCCGGCAAAAATCGCGGGCTCCGTCAAGAACGGCGGCGAATTCAACAAAGCCGTCGACACCGAGAACGGCTACAACGGCGTAGACGGCTGGCAGGGCGAAATCTTTGTTCCCTGGTCGGCGTTCGGCGCTACCACTCCCGAGCAGAAATCGCAAATCGCCGTTTACAACAACCTGTACCTCAGCAAGGGCGACACGGCGTACAATAACGATACCGAGGCGAGAGCGGACGGCTGGTCGTATCTGGCGCCTGCAGAGCAGAAAGTGTGGGGCAACGGCTCCGCCGAAGTAAATCCGCAAAAGTCCTTCTTCCGCTTCACCAAAAATGACGGCTTCGTGTTCTGCGGAGTAGAGGTTCCCGACGCGGTAATGCTTAAAAACGCCGACGGTACTTTCACCGCAACGCTCAGCCCGAGATATATCGACGCGGTCACTTCTTCGGCGTTCACCACCGAAACCAAAGAGATTGTCGGCGGCACGTTCGGCGTTCCCGGCGTTCCCGAAATCACGGCAGACGCGTTCACGCAAAATGAGGACGGCAGTTTCACCATGACCGTTTCCGAAGACGCTGCGAAAAAGCTCATAGGCGGCAAGCAGGCTGTGTTCAGGACTGACGACATAGAGGCTTACTTCAACATCGAATACATCGACGTCGATTCCTCGAGGTTTGACGCCGGCAGAGTAAAGGCGTATATCAACTTCAACGGCGGCATCGACAATATTATCGGCGACGGCACGACATTTGTCGGACGCGGCACGCCCGAGCTCGTCAAGTACGGCACAGGCTCCGCAATCAACGGCTACTATGCAGCCAACATGAAGAAAGGCTCCGTCAAGCTCAACGAAACCGTGGGCACGGGTAGCTTCACGATGTCGGCTATGGTCAACGGCGACGACATCAAGAATTATATCAAGAGCGAAACCGTGGGCGGCTACGCGTTCGTAATTTTCGGCACGGGCAACGTCGACGGCAACAACGGCTTCTCGCTGAGAGTGCGCAAAGACACGCTTCAAGTTAAGTTCCTCGGTCAGCGCAACCAGCACGACGCGGTGCTCATGAACGTGAGCGGCTGGCAGCGTTGGACGTTCCTTGTCGACCGTGAAACCGCCGGCAAGCTTACCTACACGCTTTACCTCGACAACAACAAGGTTATCGAAAAGACAATCAGCCTCGCGTCCGACGTTTCGCTCGACGTAGAGGGCTATAACACCATCGGTATCGGCGCACCGGGCTGCAACCTCGACGGCGACGGCACGGGCGGCGGCTATACCGACAAATCTATCGGACTCGATGAATACGTCTACATGGCAGGCACTTTCGACTTCAAAGACATGCTCGACATGATTGCATGGGCGAACGAAGCGAACGCCAAGTACGCGTTCTCGACCGGCAACGTAGTATTCGACTTCAACGACGTGACCGAGAGCGGCTACGCTCAGCAGCTGAGAGTAGTGGCTTACCCCGAGGACGGCAGCGCATCCGTCAACGTGACCGACGTAACCTTCGGCGCGGAGATTGCCGACTACATTACGAGAGCAGAGGGCGCAGATTACTTCACGCTTTCAATTCCTGCCGACAAGGCAGACGAATTCAGGGCGGGAGTCAGGGCGACCTACACCTACAAGGGCGTGACCAGAACGTTCACCGTCAAGTACATCGCGCTCGAAAAGCTGTACCTCGACGTTACCGAAATCTCCGTGTGGAAGAAGAACAAGGTCGGCGACAACTATGTGTTCACCGTCCGCGTCTACGGCGACAGCGAGCACAACACTATCGTTACCGGCGCAAACTTCGGCGAATGGAATGGCTATGCCACGGATAAGGACGAGGGCGTATATGAGCTCACCGTTCCTGCAAACGTAGTAGAAGGCTTGAGCTCGGTCAAGAACATTACCGTAAGCAAGGGTAATGCGACCGCCGCGGACTTCAACTTCGAGTACAAGAGCTTCACCGACGCGGAAATCGCGGCTATCGCTACCGACGCGGAAGCTTACTACGACTTCAACGGCAATATTGCCGACAGAATCGGCAACGCCAAGACCGCGGCTGTCAAGGGCTCCGTGGCTTACAACGACGAGAATACCGCGCTGAAACTCACCACCAACGTAAACACCGTCGGCGCAAACATCGCGCTGGGTACCGGCGACTTCACGATGTCCTTCGACGCTAAGATTTACTCTGAGTTCTTCAACGGCAACGCAGGCTACGAGCTCGTTTCTTCGGGTGTAAACGTCGGCAATTCCAAAGCTACTGACGTGTTCCAATTCTCCGCTCACGGCGACAGAGGAGTGCTCCGTATCCAAATCGGCGACAACGTTCCGAACTTCTATTACAATAATACAAAGGGTAAACTCAACCTCGATAATTGGCAGAGATTCACGTTCGTAGTAGAACGCGGATTGCCCTGCGACGACGAAACTCAGGAAACCGTGAGAACCACGCTTTACCTTGACGGCGTCATGATTGAGAGCAAGACCCGTTCGATGCCCAAGGGCGCAGTGCTCGGCAACGGCACACTGTACTTCGGCGGCAACACGACCTGGACTCCCGGCAAGACCTCCGAAATCGACAACTTCACGTTCGCAAGAAGAGCGCTCACCGCAAGAGAGATTGAGGGTATCGACAGCTACTACGAGGAAATCGCAACGGCGGCAGGGTGGCACGTCGACAACGTGACGTTCGACTTCACCGAAGTCATCGATAACGCTCCGTTCACCGCGTTCGTCAACTTCACTACCAACGGCAGCGGCGCGAACATCTTCGGCGCGACCTTTACGGGACTGCCCGAAGGCGTCACGATCACCGAAAGCATATCGGCACCCGGCACGTACACGCTTAACGTTCCCTACGCTAAGCTCGGCGAACTGAGAAGCGGCGTAACCGTCACCGCGACTATCGGCGGCGTGAAGAGAACGTTCGTCGTCAAGTACGTCGCGCTCGAAAAACTGTACCTCGACAAGACTTATGTGCCCATGTGGCTGAAGAATAAGTCGAGCGACGACACTTACAAGTTCAACATCGGCGTGTATGCCGACAGCGCGCACACTATCGCAGTCGAGGGCGTAACCTTCGACAGGTGGAACAGCAGCGTGACCTACGACTCCGCAAGCAAGACCTACGCGTTCAGCGCGCCTGCAAGCGACGTCGAGAATATGACTTCCGCAGTGACCGTAACCGCAAGCAAGGGCGACGCGGAAACCGCAGAGTTCGAGTTCGAGTACAAGTACCTCACCGCAGCGGAAATCGCGGACGTCGCGAACAATGCCGAGGCGTACATCGACTTCGATAACGGCAAAGTAATCGACAAGATTCAAAACAAAGCGTATGTGGTTGCCGACCGCGAAGCTGCAAACATTGTCGACGGCGCGAAGTACGTGGGCGACAAGTACTTTGCGGCAAATCAGAAACGTACTTCCGTTAAACTCGCTACTACGCTCGGCACCGGCAGTTTCACCGTATCCATGCTCGTCAACGGCGCAGATGTCAGGAAATACGCTCTCGACGATTATCTCAACGGAGTACCGGGAGCAAAAGCAGGCTATGCGTTCGTACTCTTCGGTACGGGCAACGTAGACGGTGCAAACGGCTTTACTGTCCGCGTCAGAAAAGATACGGTTCAGGTAAAGGTCGGCGGTACAAGTAAGGGTTATAGTTCTGCTGTTTCCAAGATTACCGATAATTGGCAGCGCTGGAGCGTAACGTTCGACCGCTCGACCGAAGGAACGGTCAAGTATGCAATCTACTTCGACGGAGTGCAGGTAGTCAACGATAGCGTTGCTTACACCGGTTCGCTCGACGTTAGCGGCTTCAACACGCTCGGTATCGGCGCACCCGGTTGCGAGACTGACAAATATTCGTACACCGACAAGTCTATCGGACTTGACGACTTCATGTTCGTGAGAAAAGCGCTCAGCGACAAGCAAATCGAGGGGCTTGACAGCCACTACGGCGACGTTCTGAAGTCGGTGGGCTGGTACGTCGACAATGTGGCGTTCGACTTCACCGACGTGGCAACGCTCCCCGAAGGCACGCCGTTCACCACCGCCGTCAACTTCACGACTAACGGCAGCGGCGCGGTAACTACGGGCGCAACGTTCACAGGACTTCCCGAAGGCGTTAATATCAGCGAGAACGCAGGCGTGTACACGCTCACTGTTCCGACTGACAAGCTCGACGAGTTTAAGGAAGCCGTGACCGTCACCGCGAAAATCGGCGACGTCGAAAGAAAGTTCACCATTAAATACTCGCCGCTCGACAAGCTTTACCTTGACAAGACCTCCGTGTCTATGTGGAAAAAGGAAAAGACGGCGACCGACAACACCTACAAGTTCACCGTGGGCGTGTACGCAGACAGCGAGCACACTATCGGGCTCGACGGCGTGACGTTCGACAAGTGGAACGATCGCGTAACCTACAGCGGCAACGGTATCTACACGTTCAGCGTACTTGCAAGCGACGTCGAAGCACTTACCTCGGTGCAGAACATTGTTGCAAGCAGAGGCGAGGGCGTGACGACCGCAGAGTTCGAGTTCGAGTACAAGTACATCACTCAGGACGAGATTAACGCAATCGCTAAGGACGCGAAAGCATATATCGACTTCGACGGCGACGTCACCGACGCAATCGGCAGCAATGCTTCCGTCGCGCGCGGTACCGCTATCTACGGCGACGCAACCAAGTACGAGGGCGACAAGTACTTCGCGGCTAATCAGAAAAATACTTCCGTCAAACTCGCAACCACGCTCGGCACCGGCAGCTTCACCGTATCCATGCTCGTCAACGGCGCGGACATCAAGAGCTATGCAAAATCCGGCTACGCGTTCGTGCTAGTAGGTACGGGCAACGTCGATGGCAACTCGGGCTTCTCCGTCCGCGTGAGAAGCAACACGTTCCAGGTCAAAATCGGCTCGACTCGTAAAGATCACAGCGCACAACTTAACAAAATTACCGGCGACTGGCAACGTTGGACGATGACGTTCGACCGTTCCACTGAGGGTACCGTCAAGTATGCAATCTACTTAGACGGAGTGCAGGTAGCCAACGATAGCGTTGCTTACACCGGTTCGCTCGACGTCAGCGGCTTCAACACGCTCGGTATCGGCGCACCCGGTTGCAATCTAGACGGCGACGGCACCGGCGGCGGTTACACCAACATGGCTATCGGTATCGACGACTTCATGCTGATAAATCGCGTTATCACCGCAGACGAAATTGCAGCTCTCGACAGTTACTACACCGAAATCTCCGCGATTGCAGGTTGGAAGGTCGACGACGTGACCGTCAAGTTCGACGAAGTAATTACAGGCGAAGACAAGACCGTCAACCTCAATATCGTGAAATACGCTGCCGGCGCAATCACGACGGGCGCAACGTTCACGGGGCTCCCCGAGGGCGTGACAATTAGCGAAACCGCAGGCGCATACACGCTTACTATTCCTTACGAGAAACTCGGCGACCTTAAAACTGGCGTAACCGTCACCGCGAAGGTCGGCGTAATCGAGAGAACGTTTACGGTTAAATACGTTCCGCTCGATACTCTCTATGCAAGTACCGTCAACTTCTACGAATACGAAATCGACGCCGGCGCGGCAGTGACCAGAACGGTTAAGGTCAGCGCAGACGCAGAGGGTACCGTAAGTATCGCAGGCGCAACGTTCGACAATCTCCCCGACGGCGTGACCGTGGCGGCAGGTTCGACCGCAGGCGAGTACGTTCTCACCGTTCCGACGGCAAAGATCAACGAACTCGTTGCTTCTCCCGCAACCGTTTCTTACGACGGCGTAACCGCCAACGTAACTGCCGTTTACAACGCGGCAATCCTAAAAGATACCGCAGTGTACAGTAATATCGATACGGTTTCGACCAAGAGCAGCAACAAGCAGGGCGGTCAGGTGTTCACGGGTATTGACCTCGGTACCGACAGTTTCACCGTTGCATTTATGGCTGATAACCTCAACAAAATCGCTTCCGGCGGAGGCGGATATATCCTGTTCTCTACCGGCAATACCGACGTAAGTAAGGGTATAAACGTTTACGCCAACTCCAGTAGGTTCCGCTTCAGATGCGCAGGCGTGTCCGGTAACTTCCAGATTGCTCACAATCTCGCGCAGTACACCGACTGGACGCACCTTGCGTTTACTTTCGACCGCTCGGTTGCAAATAAACTCACGATTACCGCATACGTCAACTACGTCAAGGTCGGTTCGACCACGCAGTCGCTCACGACCGACGAAACGTTTACCTACGGCGAGAGCAAGAATTTCGTTGTCGGATCCATCAACGGCGAAATGTGGGCTGAAACCGGTGCTATGGCTAATACCAACCAGTACAATCTCTCGGCTGCAGGCGTTACGATCTATCGCGGCGTCGCTCCGATCGGCGCAGTTCAGACCTACTTTGAAAACTATCTCGACGGCATGACGCTTCCTGCCGACGCGCTTCAGGCGAAATTCACGTTTGCCGACGGCACGACTGCAAACTCCGTTGCGGACAGCAGCGTGACTATGACGAAAAACGAGAATGCTACCGAAACGATTGCCGACGGTAAAGACGGCGGAACCGATAAGGCTATTAAGATTAACTCGAAATCGGCTTACTACGACGTAAACGGCTTTGACGTTTCCACCGGCTCGTTCGCGGTTTCTATGGACCTTAAAATGGACTTTTCGACCGCGCTTACTGAGAACGGCTCGGGTATAGTGCTGTTTGCGACTACCGACCCCGGCTCGGCTAGCGGTATTGCAGTCACTATCCGTAAGAATACGTTCAGAGTTCGTATTAACGGTGAGACTAAGTTCTTGGCGCCAAACACCGATAGTTATACCGGTAAATGGACGAACGTTACCGTAGCGGTTGTAAGAGCAGACGGCAAATGCACGATCAACGTGTACTTCAACCACGCTCTTGCGGCGACCAGCGGCGCGTTCAGTCTTGCGGATACCGTTTCGCTCGCTAATTCCGAAAAGGACGGCTATTTCGGCATCGGAAAAGGTGTAGAAATCAGCGGTTCGACCGGTACCGATTATACCGACGGCGCATTCAAGTGGTATGAAGACAACACGCACACCATTGATAATGTAATGCTTATTTCCGGCGCAATGACCGACAAAAACGTGCTTGCGCTTAGAAATATCTAATTTCGCTTTGCCGACTTCTTAATCATACTTCTCGGCTTGGGCCCGTGGGTTTTTCCCGTGGGCTTAAGTCGTTTAAATAGGAAATCGGGCAGAGATATTGCGGATGATGCAACCTTTTGGCGCAAATTGTGACGGAGCATTGCAAAAAAATTCGCCGATTACGGAAAATAAAGCGGTATTTGCAATCGCATACCGTTGCATTTTTCCGCCTTTCCGTGGTAAAATATCGCTGTAGGGAGTGAACGCAATGAGCGCCCTTAACCACAACGGAGGAGAAAATGAAAACCGCTATAATCGGTTGCGGAGCAATCGCAAACACTCACATAGACGTAATAAAACATCTGGGGCTTAACCTTGTCGCGATATGCGACCTCAGCGAGGACAAGGCGAGCGCGCTTCTTGGCAAGCACGGAGTCACGGCGACGATTTACACCGACTACGAAAAGATGCTGGACGAGGCGAAGCCCGACGTAGTGCATATCTGCACGCCGCATTGGGAGCACGCGAAAATGAGCATAGCCGCTTTGGAGCGTAACATAAACGTGCTTTGCGAAAAGCCGGTGTGCATCAGCCCCGAGCAGTATGCTGCAATCAAGGCGGCGGAAAAACACAGCGCGGCGGTAATGGGCGTGTGCTTTCAGAACCGCTACCTCGAAACCAACGAGAAGCTGCGCGCGCTTGCAGCCGAAGAGGGTGCAAAAGGGATTTTTGCCGCCGTGCCGTGGTCGCGCGACGAGAATTATTACCTGTCCACCGATTGGCGCGGCCGCAAGGCTACCGAGGGCGGCGGAGTAATGATGAATCAGGCGATTCACACGCTCGACCTCGCGCTGTGGATGCTGGGAAATCCCGTAGCCGTCACGGGCACCGTGACCAACAATCACCTGGTGGGCACGATTGACGAAGAGGACACCGCCGAGCTCTACATCGAGTTCGAGAGCGGCGCAAAGGCTAATTTCTACGCAACCACCGCCGCCGTGAGCGACACGCCCGTGATAATTTCGCTGACGACCAAAAGCGACAGATACACGGCGTTCGGAAACAAAGTGTTCGACCGCGCCGGCGACACCGTAGTCGTCAACGAAAAGACGGACATAATCGCCAAGGACTATTGGGGCAACGGGCATCTGCACCTTGTCCGCGACTTCTACGACTGTCTTAAATCGGGACGCAAATTCCCGATAGGCGTGAGCGAAGCTTACCGCGCGGTCAGCGTTATACTCGCGCTGTACCGAAGCTGCGGAAAAAGAGTGGAGCTCGACCTGAGCAAACTGTAAAACGAAAAAGCCAACAAGGAGAATAGAATTATGAAAATGACGTTCAGGTGGTACGGACCCAATGATTCGATACCGCTTAGCTACATCCGCCAGATACCCGGAATGACGGGCGTCGTGACCGCGGTCTACGACGTTGCGCCCGGGCACGAGTGGAGCAACGAATCCATCGCCGCCATGCGCAAAATGTGTGCGGACAACGGGCTTGAGATGGAAGTCATCGAGAGCGTTCCCGTCCACGAGGACATCAAGCTCGGACGCGGCAAGCGCGACGAGTACATCGAGGCTTACAAGACGAACATCCGCCGTCTCGCGGCAAACGGCGTGAAGTGCATTTGCTACAACTTCATGCCCGTGTTCGATTGGGTGCGCACGGTGCTGGGGCACGTCAACGCCGACGGCTCCGTCAGCCTTGCCTATCGCGAGGAGGACATCTTAAAGCTCGACCCGGCGAACCTGTCGCTTCCCGGCTGGGACGAAAGCTACACCAAGGACGAACTGCGCTCGCTTCTCGACGCGTACTCGACCGTCACGCACGAGCAGCTTTTCGAGAACTACGTCTACTTTTTGAACAAGCTCGTTCCCGTCCTCGAGGAGTGCGACGTCAATATGGCGGTGCACCCCGACGATCCGCCGTGGGATTTGTTCGGACTTCCGCGCATAGTGTCGACCGAAGCCGACCTGGACCGCCTGTTCGCCGCCGTGCCGAGCAAGCGCAACGGCTTGACCTTCTGCACGGGCAGCCTCGGAGCCGGCAGACCCGACCTCGTTCGCCTCGCCGCAAAGTACGCCAAAGAGGGCAGAATTTACTTCGCGCACCTGCGCAATATCAAGTACTCCGGGGAGCGCGACTTCGCCGAAACCGGACACCTGTCGGCAGGCGGCTCGCTGGACATGTACGGCATAGTCAAGGCGCTCGCGGACAATGGCTTCGACGGCTACGTCCGTCCCGACCACGGCAGAAACGTGTGGGGCGAGCGCGGCAAGCCCGGCTACGGCTTGTACGACAGAGCAATGGGCGCGGCGTACCTCAACGGCTTGTTCGAGGCAGCCGAAAAGCAAGGAAAGTAAATACGCAATCGCATAAAAAAATATCCGCCTTTATTCGGGACGGATATTTTTCGCGTTAAGCCGAAGCTTACTTTTTGATGTTCTTGATGCAACCGCAAAAGCGCTGGCGAGCTTCCTTGACCTTCTGCACGGGAGCCGGTTCGGTCTTGTACATTCCGCGCTGATTCATATAGGTGAACGCGTCCAGCTGGTCCTCGGCGCACTCGGTCATCTTGCTCGTGACCACGTTGCGAAGGTCCTTGCAGCCAATCTCGCACAGCGCAGTGCCATAGAGCTTGATAAGGTTCTTGTGCGAGCCCAGCACGTCCGAAATAATGTCGTAGTCGCTAAGCTTGCATTGCTCCTGCGCAAACTCGGTTGCGCGCACCTTTGCGCCGGCTTTCAGCGCGGCTTCGGTCTTTATCGGCGACGGCTTTTTGGCGGTCGTCGTCTTTTTCGCAGTCGACTTTGCGGTAGATTTCGCGGCGGTCTTAGCTGCGGTCTTGGGTGTTACGGAGCCGCGCTTTGCGGCAGCGGCAGTGGGTTTCTTTGTCGTGGCGGAAGCGGTCTTGGGCTTTGCCGCGGCGGTCTGTTTTTTAGCGGTGCTTGCGTTAGTAGGCATTTTTGTTTCCTCCTTATTGATGATTGTTCAGATAATTGAGCAGAGTCTGAAAGCGCGACTTGCAGTTATCGGCGTAACTGCCCAGCTTGCTTTTCAGCACGGGGTCGCTGCAATCGGACACATAATTGCAGCATTTTTTGTAGCAAAGCTCCTCGCTGTTAAGCAGCTCGGACAGCTCTTGCAGGGTCTTGGTCGTCATTTTCGATGCCATTTTAATATAATCCTCCTTGGAATGGTAATAACATTATTCGCGACTTTTGCGTTTTCTAAACGTTTCGCCGAGTAAAATCGCACTTTTGCGCGCCGCGCCGCCGCGCTTTGACGAAAAATCTTTACAAACCGCCCGAATCGTGCTATAATCGGAGCATGGGAACAATCACCGAAATTTCGCACCAGAAAAAGAACAAAGCGCGCGTAAACGTCTATATCGACGGCAGTTTCGCGTGCGGTCTCGAGGCGCTCACCGTCGTCAAAAACCGCCTCGAAGCGGGCATGGAAATCGACGAAGCCGAGCTCGCCGCGATTCAGAGCGAGAGCGAAGGCGGCAGGGCGTTCGAGCGCGCGGTAAAGCTATGCTCGGTTCGTCCGCGCACGAAGAAAGAACTCAGAAAATTCTTGCGCGACAAGGGCTATGTAAAGGAAACAATCGACGAAACGATGAATAAGCTCGCCGAATACGGCTTTTGCGACGACGCGCGGTTCTGCGCCGATTACGTCGCCGCCTACAAATCGAAAAACGGCGTGAACAAGCTTCGCGCGGATTTGAGCAGGCTGGGCGCCGAACCTGCGGCGATTGAAGCCGCGCTGGAGGAGATAGACGAGCAGGAGGAAGCCGCTTTTGCCGCCGCCGAGAGGTATATCCGCACTCACCCTAAGTTCGACATGCGCAAGTTAAAGGCGCACCTGTACGCGAGAGGGTTTGACGGTAGCGACATTTCAGCCGCCGCGGCGCGTGTTGAGGAGGAATACGATTTCTCCGATTCCGACGAGATTTACGACTGACAGGGAGCAGACGGGAGGGATAATATGATAGGAGTAGACGTATGTCTTATTTCGAGAATAGCGCGAGCAATCGGCAACGAACGCTTTGTCGAGCGCGTGTTTACGCAGGGCGAGCGCGAGTACTGCGACGGCAAGACCGTGCCGGCGCGTTCCTATGCCGGCATTTACGCGGCTAAGGAAGCGGTAGTCAAGGCGCTCGGAGCAGGCATAACCGACTTTAATTTTCACGACTTGGAGATAACCCACGGCAAAAACGGCGCGCCCAAAGTTGCGCTTCACGGCGAAGCGGAAAAGTTTGCCGACGGCGCAAAGTTGCACGTTTCCATTTCCCACGACGGCGACAACGCGACCGCGGTTTGTATGGCGGAGGTCGGGAAATGAACGATACGTTATACGGAAAAAGCGTCGCTTCCGCGGCGAATATCCGCGCCGCCGAGGAAAAAGCGATTGCAGCCGGGGTTACGGAGGACGAGCTTATCGACAAAGCCGCGACGGAGCTTGCGGAGGAGGTAATCCGCCGCACCGACAAGCGCGGCAAAATCCTTTTTGTGACGGGCGGCGGCAACAACGGCGCGGACGGCTTGACTTCGGCGAAAAAACTGAGTGAGCTCGGCTTTTCTGCGGCAGTCATGCCTGTAGGCGACAAAAACTCGCCAAGGAACGAGGAACTGATTGCCGGGCTTAAACGCTCGGGCGTTGCGTTTACGGATAAAATCGAGCGCGGCTATGCCGTAATCGTCGACTGCGTGTTCGGGATAGGGCTGAGCCGCGAGCCGAGCGGCGAGTATGCGCGCGCGATAGACGAAATCAACGCTTCGGGAGCTTTGGTAATCGCCGCCGACGTACCCTCGGGGCTGGACGCGGACACGGGTTACGCGTACTCGCATTGCGTGCGCGCCGACGTCACCGTGACTTTCACGGCGGTGAAGAGCGGACTGCTGCTCGGCGAGGGCAGAAACTACGCAGGCGAAATTATCGTCGCGAACATCGGCATCGACTTTGAAGCGACGGGGAGAATAATCGACGAGTTTGAGGCGGTTTTGCCGCCGCGCAGACCCGTTTCCCATAAGGGCAACTACGGCAGAGTGCGCGTAATCGGCGGCAGCGAGTGCATGCCGGGCGCGCCGCTCATGTGTTTCGAGTCGGCGGTCGCCGCTTCGCGCTCGGGCGCAGGGCTCGTGACGTTATGCGTGCCCGACTGCATGAAAGCCGCCTATCAGTCGCGAGTCACCGAAACCATGCTCAAATTTTTACCGTCCGAAAACGGAAAGCTGCGTTTTGACGAAACCGCGCTCGCCGAGCTTGCGGACGGAGCGAACGCGATAGTTATCGGACCGGGCATGGGCAAGGGCGAGGACAATTATAAAATCGTCGAGTGGCTGATAAGAAACTACAACGGAACGCTGATAATCGACGCCGACGGACTTAACGCGCTCAGCCTTAATCCGTCCGTGCTGCTTGCGAAAAAATGCGAAATAATACTCACGCCGCACGTCGCGGAGTTCAGGCGGCTTTGCCCCGAGTTCGACGTCGAAAAGCCGCGGACGGAAATAATAAGGACGTTTGCGAAGCGGTACGGAGTTTGCCTCGCCGTCAAGTCGGCAACCACCGTGGTAACCGACGGCGAAGCCGTATTCTTTAACGTTACGGGCACGCCCGCGCTCGCAAAGGGCGGCAGCGGCGACGTGCTGGGCGGCATGACGGCTGCGTTCGCCTGCGTTTTGCCGCCGCTCGCCGCGCTCAAAGCGGCTTGCTTTCACTTCGGAAAGTCGGGCGAAAGAGCGGCGAAGAGGTTGAATACGGTCACCAGCGTGCTTGCCGGCGACGTGATAGTCGAGATTAAGTACGCCGAATAATAGAGTCAAGCCGCGTTTTTGTCAGCGAAAAACGTAATATTTTGTCGAAAAAGTCGCGTTTATGTGCAGTGATACATATAAACGCGATTTTTTATCGATATTAAACGTATAAGCCTAGGCTTAGAGGAGATAAATAATGGGTAAATACATTATCGAGCTCGATTCGATTGAGGAAAACGCGCTGACGGACTATGCCCGTGCGCGAGGAATGACCGCCGCCGTAGCCGCCGCAAAAATATTGCACGCCGCGCTTTCCGCATTGCATACAATGTACGGGGAAGCCGACGAGAGCCGATTGAAGAGCGGCTATCGCGATTGGGGCGACGTAAACCTCGAGTGGGCGGAGCTCGGTTTCAAGGAGTGACATGGACGTTAAACGCGGCGAAATCTATTACGCGGATTTAAGCCCCGTCGTGGGCAGCGAGCAGGGCGGAGTGCGCCCCGTGCTCGTCATTCAGAACGACGTGGGCAACAAGTACTCGCCCACCGTGATAGTGTGCGCCGTGACAAGCCAGATGACAAAGGCCAAGCTCCCCACGCACGTTGAGTTCGCGCGCGGCGAAGCAGGGCTCAGTCGCGATTCCGTCGCGCTTTTAGAGCAGGTTCGCACCCTCGACAAGCGCAGACTGAAAGAGCGCGTCGGCGAAGCCTCACTGATTAAAATGCGCAAGGTCGAGCGCGCGCTGCTAATCTCGTTCGGCTTTGCGACTACCTGAAGCCCGTCTTTTCATAGCCGCCGATAAATCCGTTAAAATGCGCCGTTTCCGTTTCGGGACGGCGTTTCTTTTGCTTTCGGCACCGCAAAAAGACTATAAATTTTCGATAAGCCGCGGCTGACGCGCTCAAAAGAGTGACAAAGACGGTCAAACGGTGCTACAATAGACGCGAAAAAAAACAAACGGAGCGCAATTAAAATGAGTGAAATCGTAAAATGCAAAGACCTGCCGTACAAAAGGTATGAAATCGAGAATCTGAAAGCCGCAGCAGAGGAGTTCAAGCGTTCTGCGGCTAACGCCTCGGACGCAAAAGCGGTGGAAGCGGCGTACCGCAAGTACCTCGCCGAAGAGGAGAAGTACTACACGTTCGCCTCGCTCGCGTACACGCGTTACACGCTGAACACCAAGGACGAGTTTTATATAGGCGAGCAGAATTACTACGACGAAATAGGACCCGTCGCCGCCTCGACCTCGACGGAAATCGGCAACATAATGCTGGACAGCCCGTTCCGCGCCGAGCTTGAAAAGCTGTTCCCCGAAACGTTTTTCAAAAACCTCGAATGCGCGCGCCGCGCTCACAACGAAAAAACGGTAGCAGGCGAGCAGGAGGAGAACGCAATCGTCACCGAGTATTCGATGCTCATGTCGACAATCGAAGTGAGTTGGCGCGGCGAGAAAAAACCGCTCAGCTTTGTCCGCGGCTTTATGGACGACGGCGACCGCGAGGTGCGACGCGAGGCGTGCTGCGCAATCGGCAGGGCACTCGGCGAGCACAAAGCCGAGCTCGACGACATCTACGACCGCCTGGTAAAGGTGCGCACTCGCATTGCGCGCGACATGGGCTACAAGAGCTTCGTCGAAGTGGGCTACAACCGCATGGGCAGAATAGACTACGACGAGGAAATGGTCAAGGCGTTCCGCAAGAACGTTCTCACCGACATCGTGCCCGTCGTGGCGAAACTCAAGGCGCAAATCGCGGCTAACCTCGGCATTACCGACTTCAGATTCTATGACGACGGAGCGACCGATTGCGGCGACCCGAAGCCTTATCCCGACGCCGAGGGTATACTTCTCGCGGCAAAGGAAATGTACCACGAGATGAGCGAGTTTACGGGCAAATTCTACGACAAGATGCTCGCTACCGAAGCGTTTGATACCACCGCTCGCGACGGGAAGTGGGGCGGCGGTTACGCGACTACGTTCGAGAACTACAAGCAGGCGTTCATTCTCGCCAACTTCAACGGCTCGTCGGGCGACGTCGACGTGGTAACGCACGAATTCGGGCACACCATAGCCTTCGACTTTGCCATGAATCGCGAAGACAGGTCTGTGGGCATCGGCTCCAATGAAACGGCGGAAACGCACAGCATGAGCATGGAGTTTCTGGCGTGGAAATTCATGGACAAATTTTTCCGTAACCCGGACGAGTACAAGTACAAGCATCTTTCCGACGCGCTGTCGTTCATTCCCTACGGCGTGATTGTCGACGAATTCCAGCACATAGTCTACGAAAACCCCGATATGACCCCGTCCGAGCGCGACGCGGCTTACCTCGAGCTCGAGAAAAAGTACAGACCGTACCTGTCGTTCGACGGCATTCCGTACCTTGAGGAGGGCACGCGCTGGCAGTACCAGATGCACATCTACGAAACCCCGTTCTATTATATCGATTATTGCCTCGCCCAAGTCGTGGCGTTGGAGTTTTTGGAGCTGTCCGAGAAAAACTACGACGAAGCTTTGAAACGCTACCTCGAGCATTGCAAGCGTGGCGGTCTTTATCCGTTCGGTAAGCTCGTAACGCTCGCCGGACTGCGTTCGCCGTTCGAGGACGGCGCGCTCGCCGAAGTCGCCTCGTCGGTGGAAAAGATACTAGCCTCGCTCCGAAACGGCATGGAAAAAGAGTAGCTAATTCGCGGAAATCGATTAAAGCAAATAAAGACAACTCAATCGAAACAACCCGAAAATTACCGAGCATGTAAAAAGGCTCGGTTTTTTCGTTCCGTTGAGTGGGATTCGTTCGTGGCGTATTTACTTTCCGAAGGCGTTTTTCTTTACTTAAAGCACAGAGCGGCAGGCTACCGCTTGAACGGCAAAAAGTCCTCGTCGTCGTCCTTGTCGTAGATAAAGTCGCGAGCGATAAGATTGGCGCGTTTTATCGTGTCCCTGCCGTACTTGCGCTTGATGCCGTCGATAGCCTTTTCCAGGCTCTCGCGCTTAACCTGTTTTTCGTCGAACATCGACAGCTGCACCGCGCCGTCCGAGGGCGAGAGGTCGAATACGCTCACGCTTATCGTGCGCAGCGGCACGGCGTGCTCGCGTTGTAAACTCATAGCCATCGTAAACGCCGCGTCGGCGATGTCCGCGCTCGAAAGCGTGGGGCGGCTCAGCTTCATTTGCTTTGAGGCGTGTCTGAGCTCGAAGCTCCTCAAATCGACGTGTACGCCCGAGCCCTTTACGCCGTACTTAATCATTCGCGCGGCAATCTTTTCGGACAGATAGCAGATAACCGCCCGAACGTCCTCGGGGTCAAGTAGGTCCTTGACCGCAGTCATACCGTGACCTACGCTCTCGGTCTTGCGCCGCTTGTCATATTCGCGCACGGGCTCGCCGTCGTCGCCGAGCGCCGCGTGTTTAAGTTTGACGCCGTTCACGCCCAAAACGGAGGAGAGTAGCTTCTCGTCCGCGAGCGCGAGGTCGCCTATCGTATGAATGTTCAGCCGATTCAGCGTCGGCACCGTCTTTCTGCCCACCATCATGAGGTCGCCAACGTCGCGCTTCCACAGCTTTTCGCGGTAATCGTCGCGCGTCGCCGTGAAGTACCCGTCGGGCTCGGCGGCGTCGCTGCACAGCTTCGCCAGCGGCTTCGAGAAGCTTACGCCCACCGAAACGGTGAGGAACGTCTCTTTCTTGACCTCGGCGAGAATACGCTTCGCGATTTCCTCTCCGTCGCCGAAAAGACGGGTAGAGCCCGTGCAGTCCAGCCAGCACTCGTCCGGACCGAACGGCTCGACTTGCGAGGTAAAGCGCGTGTACAGCTCGAAAATCCGATTGGAGTAGCGCGTGTACAAATCGAAGTGCGGCGGCACGATTTTCAGCCCCGGGCACTTCGCTTCCGCCTCCCATATAACGTCGCCCGTCTTTACCCCGGCTTTTTTTGCAATCGCGTTTTTCGCCAGCACCACGCCGTGCCTGCGCTCGGGATTGCCGGCAACTGCCAGCGGCACGTCGCGAAGCTCGGGGTTAAGGGCGCACTCCACCGAAGCGTAAAAATTATTCAAATCGCTGTGTAATATCAGTCTGTCCTTCATTTTTCGCTCCGTCCGTTATGCGTCCTTGATTTCTCGGTACGGTTTGTAGTTTTTCGCGCTGCGCGCGCGCCGAGTCGTCATCGCATATAATTATATCACGATTTATCGGCAAGCACAACGATTTTAACGCTTTCCCCGCGCGGCTCCCCACTTTAAAATATCGAAAATATCGATTTTGTCCGCGATTTTGCTTGAAATTTGCCGACAAAAGCGGTACAATTTTATTGTTACGGAAGTAAATAGTTTTGAAAAGGAGATAGCAAACAATGAAAAAGAAGCTGTTGGTAATTCTGCTCAGCCTGTGCGTCGCGATAACCTCCGCGTTCACGCTTTCGGCTTGCAGAGGAAAAAACAACAATAACGGCGGCAACGTCGACAACGGCGGCGGCTCGAGCACGACCACCACGGACGACGGCAAGACCGACAACAAGGATAATTCCGCTACGGACGGCGGAAAAACCGACGACGGCAAGACCGACGACGGCAAGACCGACGACGAGAATGCCGAAAGGAAAGCGACCAAGGGGCTTGAGTTCGGGTTTATCGACAACGAAACCACGCAGGTAACGGGGTACAGAGGAACGGACGCGGAAGTCTATATCCCGTCTATGGAAGGCAGCAAAAGGGTTACGAGAATCAAAGCCGACGCGTTTGCCGGCAACAGAGTTATCACGAGCGTGGAAATGGGCGACAACGTTGCCGAAATCGGCGACCGCGCGTTCAACGACTGCCCGAATCTTACCGGCGTTAAAATCGGAACGGGCGTAAAGAGCATCGGTAATCGTGCGTTTTACGGCAGCAAAAGCCTGACCGAAGCAGCTATCCCGAACGGAGTGGCGACCGTCGGCAACGAAGCGTTTTACGGGTGCTCGGGACTTACTACCGCAGCTATTCCCGACAGCGTGACGAAAATGGGTTACAAAGCGTTCCGGAATTGCACGGGACTGACGAGCGCGACTATCGGCAGCGGCTTGACGAAAATCGATGATGAAACTTTCCGCGATTGCACGGGGCTGACGAGCGCGACAATCGGCAGCGGCGTAACGGTTATCGGGCAGGACGCGTTCAGTACATGCACGAAGCTTGCGAACGTGACTATTTCGGGCAACGTAGCTCAAATCGAAATGGGCGCGTTTGTCGATTGCCCGAACCTTACGAGCATAGAAATACCGAATTCGATAAGAGCGGTGGGAGTAACCGCGTTTAACGGTACCGGCTTGACCTTCACCGAGGACAACGGAGCAAGGTATCTCGGCAACAGCGGCAACAGGTACCTCGTGCTTATCGAGGCGAAGGACAAGGAAGCGATAACCTCCTATGACATAAACGCGAACGCGAAGGTTATCGCGGATATGGCGTTCTATAGGTGCGAAAATCTGACGACGGTGTCGATGCCCGAAAGCGTAACCGATATCGGCGCGTTAGCGTTCAGCGGTTGCGGCGAGCTGTCCAACCCTACCATGAGCAACGGCTTGCTGACAATCGGACAGGAAGCGTTTGCCTCCTGCATCGGCTTGACAGGCTTGACGATACCCGACAGTGTAACCGACATCGGACAATATGCGTTCCAGTACTGCCAGTGTCTCGCAAAGGTCACGGGGTGCGGCGGCGTGATGACAATCGGCGAACACGCGTTCCACGGCTGCAATGAGCTCACCGACATAATGCTTCCGGGCACGCTGACAAAAATTCCCGCTTACATGTTTTACGGCTGCAAGAAATTGAGCAATATTACTTTACCGTCGAGCTTGACGCGTATCGAAGACAACGCGTTCAACGGTTGCACCAACCTTTCCGGCGTGACGATACCCGGAGGCGTAACGTATATCGGCAATTGGGCGTTCAACGGTTGCGCAAACCTTTCCAACGTGACGATACCCGGAGGCGTAACGACTATCGGAGCTCAGGCGTTCGCTTACTGCACGAGCTTTACCGAAATAACGATACCGCTCAGCGTAAGGAGAATGGACAACGAAGTGTTTATCGGTTGCACCAAACTGACCAAAATAAACTGCGAAGCAGAATCGTGGAACGCAGTTAGTGGCGGTTGGTATATTAATTGGACGGGCTTAGCCGAAAACGCCGTAAAAGTTAATTGGAACTATAAGGTCAACTGACGAAACAGACTAAATAACGGCGAATAAATAACCTAATAAAACAAAATAAAAGAACGGTTAAAACCAGCGAAAACGCGGAGCAGGCGCTTGCCGATTTCATATCCAAAACCTATCGTGTAATAGACGCGATTATTTTCGAGGTGCTCGGGTAAACGCTTAAAAAATCGGGCTTGACGATTGTCGGGCTCGATTTTCTTTTGCGCATTGCGGACCCGGGCGGCAAAAATTGTCGTGGCAAAAGGCTTGATTGTTTTCGAGCGGCTGTGATATAATTATATACAGAAGGGCAAACGCATGGAAAACTCATTTGAACTAGTATCCGAATATAAGCCTACGGGCGACCAGCCGGAAGCAATCGCGAAGCTCACGGAGGGCATAGAGGACGGACTGTGCGCGCAGGTACTGCTGGGCGTGACGGGCAGCGGCAAGACGTTTACTATGGCTAACGTAATCAAAAACGTCGGGCGACCGGCGCTTATTCTCGCGCACAACAAGACGCTGGCGGCGCAGCTCTGCAACGAAATGCGCGAGTTTTTTCCCAACAATCGCGTTGAGTTTTTCGTGTCGTACTACGACTACTACCAGCCCGAAGCCTACATCGCGAGTACCGATACCTATATAGAAAAGGACTTGCAGATAAACGACGAAATAGACAAACTCCGCCACTCGGCTACCTGCTCGCTGCACGAGCGCCGCGACGTGATAGTAGTGGCTTCGGTGTCGTGCATTTACGGCTTGGGCGCGCCCGAGGAGTACTATCGGCTGTCGGTTTCGCTGCGCCCGGGCGACAAACTCGACCGCGACGAGCTGATAAGAAAGCTTGTCGGCATCAACTATAAGCGCAACGATACCGCGCCCGAGCGTACCGACTTCCGCGTCAAGGGCGACACGGTGGACATATTCATAGCATCGTCCTCCGACCACGGCGTGAGGGTGGAGTTTTTCGGCGACGAAATCGACGCTTTGTCCGAATTCGACATACTTACGGGCAAAATTGTGTCGCGGCTTAACCACGCGGCGATTTTCCCGGCTTCGCACTATGCGGTGGCGCACGAAACGCTGGAGCACGCGATAACGGCTATACTTCGCGACCGCGACGAGCAGGTCAGGTACTTCACCGACGAAAACAAGCTCATCGAAGCACAGCGCATCGAGCAGCGCGTGACCTACGACGTGGAAATGATGAAAGAAATCGGCTATTGCAGCGGCATCGAAAACTATTCGCGGTACTTCGACGGCAGGAAACCCGGCGAGCCGCCGTTTACGCTCCTCGACTACTTTCCGCGCGACTTCATTATGTTCATCGACGAAAGCCACATGACCGTGCCGCAAATCCGCGCCATGTACCGCGGCGACTACGCGAGGAAAAAATCGCTCGTCGACTACGGCTTCAGGCTCCCTGCGGCTTACGACAACCGCCCCCTCAACTTCGACGAGTTCAACCGTCGGATAGGGCAGGTGATTTACGTTTCCGCAACGCCCGCGCCCTACGAGCTGGGGCTTGCCGGCGGCGCGGTTGCCGAGCAGATAATCCGCCCCACGGGGCTACTCGACCCACCCGTCGAAGTAAAACCCACGAAAGGGCAAATCGACGACCTTCTCACGCGCATACGCGAAACCGTGGCTTCGGGCGGCAGAGTGCTCGTCACCACGCTCACCAAAAAAATGTCCGAAAGCCTGACCGCGTACCTTGCCGAGAACGGCGTGAAAGTGCGTTACCTGCACTCCGACATCGACACCATGGAGCGCATAACGATAGTCAACGATTTAAGAGCCGGCGAGTTCGACGTGGTAGTGGGCATAAACCTCCTGCGCGAAGGCTTGGACATTCCCGAAGTCAAGCTCGTGGCAATTCTCGACGCGGACAAAGAGGGCTTTTTGAGGAGCGAAACGTCGCTTATTCAGACGATAGGCAGAGCGGCGCGAAACGCCGAAAGCTACGTCGTGATGTACGCCGACAATATGACGGGCTCGATGAAAAAGGCTATTGACGAAACCAACCGCCGCCGCGAAAAGCAAATGCGCTACAACGCCGAGCACGGCATTACCCCGAAAACGATAATAAAAAAGATAACCAACACAATCGAAATCACCAAAGCCGCTTCCGAAAAAGTCGACATAAAGGACATTCCGAAAGAGCTCGAAAAGCTGAAAGCGCTGATGAACGTCGCGGCAAAGTCGCTCGACTTTGAAACGGCAATCAAGATGCGCGACCGCATGGCGGAGCTCAAAAAGCTGCAAACCAAGTTTTCGGGCAAGCGCGGCGGCAACATAATCTAAGCATTACATCGGAGAAAAGTAATCACAATGGACGAAATCATCATAAAGGGCGCGAACGAGAACAACCTTAAAAACGTAAATCTCACGCTGCCGAGAAACAAACTGATAGTGTTCACGGGCTTGTCCGGGAGCGGCAAAACCTCGCTCGCGTTCGACACGATTTTCGCGGAAGGGCAACGCCGCTACGTCGAGTCGCTGTCGTCGTATGCGCGGCTGTTTTTGGGGCAAATGCAAAAGCCCGACGTCGAGAGCATCGAGGGACTGAGTCCGGCAATTTCCATCGACCAGAAAACCACCGCACGCAATCCGCGCTCCACGGTGGGAACGGTCACCGAAATCCACGACTACCTGCGACTTTTGTACGCGCGCTGCGGCGTGGTGCACTGCCCGAAGTGCGGCAGGGAAATCACGCGGCAGTCCGTCGACCAGATTGTCGACCAAATCACCGCTTACCCCGAGGGCAGTAAAATCCTCGTCACCGCGCCCGTCGCGAGAGGGAAGAAAGGCGAGTTCAAAAAGGAGCTCGAGTCTTTTCGCAAAGCCGGCTATCCGCGCGTCAAGATTGACGGTACGGTGTACTCGCTCGACGAAGAAATAACCCTCGATAAGCAAATCAAGCATAACATAAGCGTCGTCGTCGACCGGCTTATCGTCAAACCGGGCGTGGAAAAACGCCTTACCGACAGCTTGGAAACCGCATTAAAGCTCGCTTCCGACACGGTGGTCATCGACAGAGAGGGCGAGGAACAGCTTTTCTCGACCAAGTTCGCCTGCCCCGATTGCGGAATTTCCATCGGCGAAATCGAGCCGCGGCTGTTCTCGTTCAACTCGCCGTTCGGAGCCTGCCCCGAGTGCACGGGATTAGGCTTCAAGCAAAAGCTCGACCCCGAGCTCATCTACGGCGACGGTAGTAAGAGTCTTAACGAGGGCGCGCTCAACGTCAGCGCGTGGAACTTCGATACCAGCCAAATCGGCAGTATGTTCTTCAAAGCTCTGTCGGCGCGCTACGGCTTTTCACTCGACACGCCGTTCCGCGAATTGCCCGAAAACATAAAGCACATTCTGCTTTACGGCAACGACGGCGAAAAGCTTGACCTTACCTACCAATCGGCAAACTTTTCGGGCAGCATGCGCCGCAGCTTCGAGGGCGTAGTCAACAACCTCGAACGCCGCTTCCGCGAAAGTACCAGCGACTATATCAAGAGCGAGATTTCCAAATATATGCGCGAAATCCCCTGCGAGGCTTGCCACGGAAAACGCCTGCGCCCCGAAGCGCTTGCTGTCACCGTGGGAGGGCTGAACATCGCGGAGCTGAGCGACCTTCCGATAGTCAAAATCCGCGAGTTCATCGACGGGCTTAAATTCTCGCCGTCGAGCGAAATCATTTCTCAGCCCATTCTCCGCGAAATCCGCGCAAGGCTGAAATTCCTCGTGGACGTGGGTTTAGGATACCTCACCTTGTCGCGCGGCGCGGCTACGCTGTCTGGCGGCGAAGCTCAGCGAATAAGGCTCGCCACGCAAATCGGCTCGGGACTTACAGGCGTATTGTATATCCTCGACGAGCCCAGCATCGGGCTTCACCAGCGCGACAATAACAAGCTGATTGCCACGCTCGAGAGCCTTCGGGATTTAGGCAACACGCTTATCGTCGTCGAGCACGACGAGGACACCATGCGCAGCGCGGACTATATCGTCGACGTGGGGCCCGGCGCAGGCGTGCACGGCGGCGAAATCGTGGCGGCAGGCACCGTGGACGACATTATCCGCGAGCCGCGTTCGATAACCGGGCTGTACCTTTCGGGCAAAAAGAAAATCGAAATCCCGGCTGTCCGCCGCAAAGCCACGGACAAATTCATTACCGTGGCGGGCGCAAGGCAGAACAACCTCAAAAACATCACCGTCAAATTCCCCGTGGGCGTATTCACGGCGGTCACGGGAGTTTCCGGCAGCGGCAAGTCCAGCCTCGTCAATCAGATTCTGTACCCGGCTCTGTCCAATAAGATTATGCGCACGCGTATTCCCGAGGGCGACGCCGAAAGAGTGGACGGCGCGGAGAATATCGACAAGGTAATCTGCATCGACCAGAGCCCTATCGGAAGAACGCCGAGGAGCAATCCGGCTACCTACACGGGCGTGTTCTCGCAAATCCGCGAGCTGTTCGCAAAGACGCAGGACGCCCAGGAGCGCGGCTACGGCGCCGGCAGGTTTTCATTCAACGTCAAGGGCGGCAGGTGCGAAAACTGCTCGGGCGACGGCATAATCAAAATCGAAATGAACTTCCTGCCCGACGTGTACGTCCCATGCGAAGTGTGCGGTGGCAAACGCTACAACCGCGAAACTCTTGCCGTGAGATACAAGGGAAAGAACATCTACGAAGTGCTGGAAATGACGGTGGAGGAGGCGTATTCGTTCTTTGAAAATATCCCGTCGATTGCAGGCAAAATCAAGACGTTGGTCGACGTGGGATTGGGCTATATCAAGCTCGGTCAGCCGGCTACCACGCTGTCGGGCGGCGAAGCTCAGCGCGTCAAGCTCGCCACCGAGCTCAGCAAACGCTCCACCTCCAAAACGCTGTATATTCTCGACGAGCCCACAACGGGACTACACATGGCGGACGTCGATAAGCTGCTGGAAATTTTGCAGCGGCTCGCAAGCGGCGGCAACACCGTAATCGTCATCGAGCACAACCTCGACGTAATCAAGGTCGCCGATTATATAATAGATATGGGTCCCGAGGGCGGCGACGGCGGCGGAACGGTTATCGCCGAGGGCACGCCCGAAGAGGTCGCCGAGGTAAAGGAAAGTTACACAGGGCAATTTCTCAAAAAGATATTTAAAAACAAGTAACCGTAAGGGTACGGAGCGGAGCGGCAAGTCGGCAGCTCCGCTTTGTTTTGTCCTTACCGCGCCTTAGAAACGGCGAATCGGGGAGTCAAAAATCGCGCCCTAAAATAAAAGGAAAAATATTTCAAAAAAAATTAAAAAGCTTTTGTAAAACAGTTGACAAAGGTAAAGAGGTATGGTATTATAAGTAGGCTGTCGCGTGAGAGAGCGGACAGCGAAGCACATTGAAAAGAGAATAGAA
>DQGD01000011.1:0-52216 GCA_003533505.1 Clostridiales bacterium
AACGCGCACTCTCCGTCTAAAACGTCATCCTGAGCGCGCGGCTTTCCGCGCGCGTGAGGAACCCCTGCATGGAACGAATAATAATCCTATTGTCATTCCGAGCGGAGCGATAGCGCAACCCCGAGAATCCGGGCGAAGGCGCATTTAATATAATTATTTACGCTTCGCTAGATTCCCGGGGCTTCGCTCGGAATGACATATAAGGCAGGGTAATCAAATCACGAACGCGCACTCTCCGTCTAAAACGTCATCCTGAGCGCGCGGCTTTCCGCGCGCGTGAGGAACCCCGACATGGAACGAATAATAATCCTATTGTCATTCCGAGTAGAGCGGTAGCGCAGCCCCGAGAATCCGGGCGAAGGCGCATAATCATATTTATATTTTTTATCGTATTACACTTCACTTTGACCGATTAAGCCACACGTTATTTGACTAAAAAATTTTCTGTGAAATTTGCGTGAAAACACTTGACTTTATTCTAATAAAGTACTACAATCTACGCATACTAAATAAAGTATGAAATTTGGTAAAACAAAAAAGGAGACTAAACCAATGAAAAAGAAAAGCATCTTTATCTCGATTGTGCTTGCGCTGGTCATGTGTCTGGCTTCGCTGGTAGCATGCGGCGAAGATGTGGATAACGCCGGGGGGGGGACGACGACCCCCGAGCCCGGGCAAACCACGCCGGAACCCACGCCGGAGCCTACGCCGGAACCTACGCCGGAGCCTGCGGCTGCTTATGACGCTGCTGCGGTACTCGAAAAGCTGCAAGGCGCGCTCGCGGTGGACGCGACGCTGTACGCCAAGGCGGTAGACACCGCCGACTCGTCGATTGCGAGCGAAACGACTACCGAAACGGACGCGTACATATCGTCCGACGAGTACTATGTCGCCACCAAGTATGACGAGAACACCAAGGTTGTGGGGCACTATTTCAAGAACGCCGCCGGCAACGTCAGCACGAGAACCGTAGACAAGGCTAACGTGCTCAAAGAAACCGAAGTACAGTTCAAGAACGCCGATAAGACCACGAGTCCCCACGAATTTTCCAAGATATACGTCAACCCGTTCTCGTTCGTGACCACCGACAAAATGACGCAGAACGACAAAGAGGTCGTAATCGACGCGGACGTGCCCGTTGGCGCAATCACTTTCGGCGAAGCGCTTGACTCGATGTTCGCCACGATGACCGACAAGGCTCGCGACATCGTCATCAAACTCGACGACGATTTCAAACCCGTTTCTTTCGAGTTCACGGTAGAAGTAAAAGGCAAAAAGGTGCGCAGAAAGACCTACGACTACACCTACAAATACAAAGGCAACCTCGTGGAAAAGGCTGCGCTGAATGTTCCCGAGTATCCCTGCCCGGCAAAGGGCGATAAAGCTCTGCTTAAAACCGCTCTCGACAAAATGGCGGCGAACAACTTCAGTTTCGTCAAGTACAGCGCGGCATACAAAGACGGAAAAGAAGCCGTTATGAACGGCGTCGTGACGCCCGAGTGCGCATGGTCGACAAGTTCCGTCGCGGCGTTCGGATATCTTAACGATCCCAAATCCGGGAACCTCGTCGAAGTCGACCTTACCGAAGATAAGGACGGCAAAAAGATACTGAAAGGCAACGGCAACGAGTGGGAGGGTGAAACACTCGCAAGCATGAAGCTCCCCAAGGGCGGCTTCAGCGTCGACGTGTTCCGTCAGATCGACGACAACAAGTACGCGCTCATCCCCGGCGATTACGCAATCGGCGACCTTATTCCCGACGGCATGTTCGAACTTATGTCCATGTCCTCGGATATCGTGTTCACCATCAACGAAAATCCGTTTACCGTAACTTATACCTACAAGGCACCCGTCTTTCTGAGCAGCAATCTCAATACGATTACCGTCACGCTCTCCGATTTCGGCACCGCCAAGCTCGGTTATAACCTTGCTACCGATTACATCGAATACAGCGTTACCAAGTGGTCGGACATCAGCGACGCGTTTGCTTACGGCGGAATCTTCGGCTCTGACGCGGACATCGATAAAGATATTCCGTTCTTCGAGACCGCGAAAGGTAGGTTTACGAAATTCCAGGATATGTTCAGCGAGTACTCTACCGATATTACCAAGTATACCGCCGACGAAGTGACCGCATACAAGGCAAAACTCGTTGCGGCAGGCTGGACGGAAGAAACGGAAACCGATGCGTTCGGCGGCGAAAACAAATTCTACGTCAACGCGGCAAAGACTATCAAACTCACGCTTACGGATAACTTCGGAGCGTCGCTTACCCTCGGACTTTCGGTTTACACAGCACCGTCTGCGCAGGCTTAAACACAAAAGGTTACTCATCTAACCCGGACATATAAAAACCGGACTGCTTATTTTCGGGCAGCCCGGTTTTTTGTGTTCTTTTATCGTCCGCGTGCGGAAAAGCGCGATAGACGGTTAATTGTCCTTCTTTTCCTTGACAAAACCCCGGTAAAAGTTATAAAATTAGAAGGTAAGGCTGTTTTATCGGCAGACTGAGAAAACCACTCAAAAAACGAGGTCGCGGAAAGCGGCTATGAAAAAAGGAGAGAACAAATGAACGACATTCAAAAGTTGACGGTCGACGCAATCCGCGTATTATCTGCGGAAGCGATTGACAAGGCTAACAGCGGTCACCCGGGACTTCCGCTCGGCTGCGCGGCGATAGGGTACACGCTGTTTGCGGACAACCTCGTCCACAACCCCAAGAACCCGACCTTTTTCAACCGCGACCGCTTTATTCTCAGCGCAGGTCACGGCTCCGCGCTTTTGTACACGTTGCTGCATCTTTTCGGCTACGGCGTGACGATAGAGGATTTAAAGAATTTCCGTCAGTTCGGCTCGCGCACCCCTGGTCACCCCGAGGTGGGGCATACCCCCGGCGTGGAAACCTCGACGGGACCGCTCGGTCAGGGCATTGCCAACGCAGTGGGCTTCGCAGTTGCCGAAACCATGCTTGCGGCGCGCTTTAACAAGCCCGACCTCAACATCGTCGACCACTACACCTACGCGCTGTGCGGCGACGGCTGCATGATGGAGGGCATCGAGAGCGAAGCGGCTTCGCTCGCCGGCACCTGGAAGCTCGGCAAGCTGATTGTGCTTTACGACAGCAACCACATCACCATCGAGGGCGACACCGACGCGGCGTTCACCGAGAACGTGGGCAAGCGTCACGAGGCGCAGGGCTGGCAGGTAATCAAGGTTACCGACGGCGACGACATCGACGCAATCAACAAGGCGATTAAGCGTGCGAAAAAGGAAACGACCAAACCGTCGCTGATTATCATCAACACCGTTATCGGTCACGGCTCGGCAAAAGCAGGCAGCGCGGACAGCCACGGCGCGCCGCTGGGCACCGATGTCACCGAGAAAATGAAGAAAGACATGGGCTACGACTATCCGCCGTTTACCGTGCCCGAGGACGTTTACCGTCACATCGCAGGTCGTCAACGCCGCTTCTCCGGCTATGAGAGAAAGTGGAAGCGTTTAGTCAAGACCTATAAGGAGAAATACCCCGAGGATTACCGCGCGTTCGAGTACGCGATAAAGCGCGAAATGCCCGACTTCATTCACGACGAAAAGCTGTGGGCGGCTGCCGAAAAGCCCGAGGCTACGCGCGTTTCGGGCGGCAAAGTGCTGAACGAAATCGCGGCGAAAGTGCCCTACATCGTCGGCGGCGCGGCGGACCTCGCTCCGTCCACCAAGACGTACATGAAAGGACTCGGCGACTATTCGGCTGCCGAACGCGGCGGCAGAAACATGCACTTCGGTATTCGCGAGCACGCAATGAGCGCGATTTGCAACGGCATGCAGCTGCACGGCGGCTTGCAGACCTATTGCTCGACGTTCTTTGTGTTCTCCGACTATATGAAAAACGGCATGCGCATGAGCGCGCTCATGAAGCTTCCGGTCATGTATATTCTCACTCATGACAGCATAGGCGTAGGCGAGGACGGCCCCACGCACGAGCCCATCGAGCAGCTTGCCGCGCTGCGCACCATGCCAAATATGCGCGTATTCCGCCCGGCGGACTACCGCGAAACCGTTGCGGCTTACGTCAGCGCGCTGTCGGCTAAGTGCCCGACCTCGATTGTGCTGTCGCGCCAGAACCTCGTCCAGCTTTCCGCCGGCGGCAAGGACGCGCTCAAGGGCGGCTACGTCGCCTACGACTGCGCCGGTATCCCCGACGTTATTCTTATCGCGACGGGCAGCGAGGTGGGCATTACCATGGAGGCAAAGGACAAGCTCGAAGCCGAGGGCGTCAAGGTGCGCGTGGTTTCCATGCCGTGCTGCGAGCTCTTTGACGAGCAGTCCGACAGTTATCGCGAAACGGTGCTCCCGTCGTTCGTCCGCTCGAGAGTAGCGGTAGAGGCAGGCTCGACCGCGACCTGGTACAAGTACGTCGGTATCGACGGCGCGGTGGTGGGCATCGACACGTTCGGCGCTTCTGCTCCGGCTTCCGTGCTCATGAAGCATTTCGGCTTCACGTCGGACAACGTCGTCGCCGTCGCAAAGTCGGTAATGAAGAAATAAGTCCGCGCCCGTAAAATCGGCTTAACGTCCGATTTTGCCGCACACGTTACGGAGAAACTATGACCTCGCGCTTTTTCGCATTTTTATCGAGAATGAAATATATTGACCGCTGGGGGCTGATGCGTTGCACGGAAAAGGAAAACGTCGCCGAGCACAGCCTGTTCGCGACCTGGGTGGCGCACGCCCTCGCGGTGATAGAAAACAAGTACTACGGCGGCTCGTTCGACGCGTACAAAATCGGCATGATTGCCGCCTATCACGAAACGGGCGAGGTGATTACGGGCGATATGCCTACGCCGATAAAGTACTTCTCGCCGGAGATAAGCTCCGCCTACAAGACGGTGGAAAAGGTAGCCGAGGACAGAATCTTGTCCACGCTGCCGGGCGAACTGTACGACGACTTTGCCGTGCTCATTAGGCCTACCGCCGAAGAAAAACGCCTCGTCAAGTGCGCCGACAAGCTGACCGCGTACATAAAGTGCGTGGAAGAGCTGGCGTTCGGCAACGGCGAGTTCAAAAAAGCCAGCGAGTCGATTTATCGCGAATTAAAGAGCTACGGCGCGAAATCCGTCGATTATTTCCTCGAAACGTTTGTCGAAGCCTACAAGCTGTCGCTGGACGAGTTGTCGGTAACGGACTGAGCGGCGAGTGGTATTCGGGCTATCGCCCGAGTTAAGGATAATACAATCTTTATAGCATGTGTTTTTACGAAACCGGCAAATGCTTTTGCATTCGCCGGTTTCTTCTATAACGGAGGCCGAGGTTAAGATTTAAAACCTTAACGCGCAGCCTCCGCATTACCTCGTCATTCCGCGAAACAGCAAAGAAGAGCCGCTCGGCTGTTTCGCGGAATCACCTGCATGGAGCGGATATTTTCCCCTTAATAAATTCCGCGATTTTCCGCCGATATGCAATAAAAAGCGCGTTCGCGGCGCAACCTAAGCGTGTATATGAAGAGAGCGGACGACATACTTCGGGCATTCGCTACGCCCGAAACGATAGTAAAACGCGCGTTTAAGACGAAATATCGCGAGGGTGCGGTGCTGTACAAACCCGACCTTACCGACAGCCTGCTGACGGGGCAAATCGTGCGCGCGCTGGAAAAGTGCGAGGACAAAAAGCCGACCGCGGACGCGTTGCTCGAATCGGTGGTGTACATCGCCGAAAGCGAGGTTATCTACGACGCGGCGGAAGTGCAAAAGTCGATTCTCGGCGGCGACGCGGTAGTGATTGTGGACGGAACGGACGGCTATCTTATATGCTCGGTCAAGAAGTGGGACAAGCGCGCGATAGCCGAGCCGCCTACCTCCACGGTAATGCGCGGACCGCGCGAGGGTTTTATCGAGGACGTGAAAACCAACCTGTCGCTCATCGAGCGGCGGCTGAAATCCCCGTCGCTCGCGGTGGAGAAAATGACGATAGGCAGACTGTCGCAGACCACTGTCGCGCTGGTGTATCTCGCGGACGTCGCGGCGCCCGAGGTGGTGAACGCCGTGCGCGACAAGCTGGAGAAAATCGACATCGACGCGCTGACCGACAGTCACTATATTCAGCCGTACCTCGAAGAACGTCCGTTTTCGATATTCCACCAGACGGGAGTGACCGAAAAGCCCGACATAGTGACGGCGAAGCTTTTAGAGGGCAGAGTCGCGATAGTGGTGGACGGCTCGCCGATGGTAGTCACCGTGCCGTTTATGGTAATCGAGGACTACCAATCGAGCGAGGACTACTACGAGCGTCCGTCGTTGTCTACGTTTTTGAGAATTTTGCGCTTAGTGTCGATATTTTTCGCTGTGCTGTTGCCGGGGTTTTACGTCGCGCTTCAAGAATACCATTACAGCATGATACCGCTGCGGTTTCTTATCACGGTAATGACGGCGGTGAACGGCATACCGCTGCCGCCGTTATTGGAAATCATGTTCGTTATTCTGCTGTTCGAGGTTATCAGGGAAGCCAGCGTGCGCATGCCGCGCGCCGTGGGTATGGCGATGAGTATTGTGGGCGCGCTCGTGCTCGGCGAAACGGCGGTAAAAGCCGGAATAATCAGTTCGCCGGCGGTGATGATAACCGCTTTAAGCTCGATTGCGCTGTACGTCGCGCCCAATCAGGAGGGCACGCTCACGCTGCTGCGCGTGGCGTTTACCGCGCTCGGCGGCTTAGGCGGCATGTACTTTATGCTCGTGGGCATGCTGTACCTCGTGCTGTACCTGTGCTCGATGGGCGGATTCGGCACGCCGTACCTCGCGCCGCTCGCGCCGTTTGTGCCCGGCGACCTCAAAGACTCGTTCTACCGCGCTTCGCTGCTTCGCATGAACGAACGCCCAAAATCGATAAAGAACATCAATCCGCACCGCCAAAAGGAGGAAAAATGACAGCAAAACAAGTCAGCACGCGGCAGTTCGTCGTCGTACAGTTTCTGGTAGCGCTCGCCGTCAAAATGTTCATGCTGCCGGCGTTGATGCTTCGGGTGGTGGGCAAGGACAGCTATATCGTGATGCTCGCCTGGATAGCCTTCGAGTTTATTGACCTCACGTTCGTGCTGCTGCTCGCGCGCCGCAACCCCGACAAGACGATGTATGACATTCTCAAGGACGCATTCGGCAAAATCGCCTCGCGCGTAATCGTAGCCGTGTTCACGCTGTTCGTTGCGATGAAAGGCTTGCTCGTCATGAGCGAGCTGAAAACGTTTTTCGTCGTGACTATGTACGCCGACATAAATTGGTACGTCATGCTGATTCCGCTGATGGCGCTTCTGTTCGCGTTCGGGCTGCGCTCGCTGCGCGACCTCGGGCGCACGGCGGAAATCATCGCGCCGGTAGTCGTCATCAGCACGCTGGTGCTCAGCGGACTGCTGCTCGGCGACATCGAGCCCGAAAACCTTCTGCCGTTCATGGCAGGCGGTTTTTCGCCGATAGCAAAGGGCATGGCGACGTTCCCGATGTGGTTCGGCGACATAACGTTCCTGTTAATATTCCTCGGCAATATCAAAATCACGCGCGGTTTTATGTGGAAAGCGTACCTGTCGAAGCTGGTGGCTTCCGCGCTCGTTATGCTGTTTTCGGTAACGCTGTTTTCGACCTACGCCAACGTTTCCACGCTAATCGACTACGGCAACAACGTCAGCAACATGACGCAGCTGAGCATGGGCGCGCAGGACAACGGGCGATTCGATTTGATGTTCTACTGTATATGGCTGTTCAGCGTGTTCCTCAAGCTCGCGTTGATATTCTATTTATTCACGCGCAACCTCGGCTTTATCGTGAACACGCGCAACAATTACCTGACTTCCGGACTGTGCGCCGCGCTTTGGTACGCGCTCTCCGCGTTCGTATTGAAGAACGAGAACGTCACTTACCTGTTTTTCACCGGACCCGTCAAGTACGCGCTTTGCCCCGTGGCGTTCATAATGCCCATGCTGCTGTACTTCGCCGCGCTCGCAAAGTACAAGCCCAATTATCCCGAAGCGCTGATGAAAAAGGAGAAGAGCTATGGACGCAAGAAGCCCGAAAAACAAAGAACGACTGCTTAGAATCTACAAAATCCTGATTGCGGTGTTCGTCGTGGCGCTCGTACTGCTGCCGAGAAGCGTGACGAGCATACCGGAAATCGAAACCAAGCTGCTGCTGACCGTGATGGGACTCGACAAGACGGAGAACGGCTACCGCGTGTCGGCAACCGCCGTCATGCCTGCCGAGAGCCAGAACGGCTCGACCATTCGCGCCGAAGTGGAAGCGGAGGAGGTTTCTGTGAGCGCGGCACTCGAAAAGCTCAGCCTGAAAATGGGCAAGCGGCTGGAGCTCGGGCTTTGCGGCGTGGTAATGGTGGGCGACACTTTCGGAGACGAGAGCCTGCTGCCGCACCTTAAATACCTGCTTTCGTCCGGCAAGATAATCCCCGGCGCGTACCTTGTGCAAGCCAAGTGTAGGTCGGCGAAAGAAGCTATCGAAATGTCCGACGCGCTCAGCGAGGCGAGCAGCAACGGCTTGTCCACGCTCGTCGAGCACAACGCGCTCAACACGCACATGTCCACGATAACGCTTCTCAAGTTCCTGTCCGACACCGCTTCTGTGACTAACTGCGCGTACATGCCGCAGCTGGAAATCGGCAAGAAGGACAAGGCTTTCGGCGGCGGCTCCGACGGCGGCTCGGGGAGCGGCGAGTCCGGCACTTCGGGCGAGGGCTCGGAGTCGGGCGGCGCGGGCACTGCCGAGATAAAGCAGATTAACAAGATAGCGATTTACAAAAACGGCGTGCTGTCGGGCGAGTTCGACCCCGTGGAAACGCGCGGCTACGATTGGACGGACAAGAACAACAAGCAGGGGCTGGTGACGGTCAAAGATTTCACGGTGGGCGGAAAAGACGTCGGCGAGATTTACTGCCAGCTGATTGACAAAAAGGTCAATATCGACGTCGGGTTCGACGGCGGCGTGCCTACGGCAAGAGTGAAGATTGACGCGCTGATGAAGTTCGAGGAGCGGTACAAGCTGAGCGACCTCAACAAGTACGACGGCATAAGCGAGGACGAGCTGAGCGCCGCCATGAAAACGCAGTTCGCCGCCAAAATCGAGAGCAATATCCTTAGCTCGGTGGAGGCGATGAAGCGGCTGGGAGCGGACGTCGGCGGTTTTACGGATAAGCTTTACCGTTTCAGGAACAAGGAGTATGCGGCGTTCGGCGACCGCGACAAAATGCTCGCCGAGCTCGTCGTCACCTGCGACGTCAACGTCAAATTCAGATAAAGACGAGAAGTCTTACGAAAAATTTGACAAGTAAATCCGCAAGAAAAAAAGCTTCCCCGGGGGAATGGGGAAGCTTTTGCGTTATGTTTGCTTTGCGTTTTATTTGCGCGACGTTCGCCGAGCGCGGATTACTTTGCGCGAATCAGCACGTCCGCCGCCGCGGCGATAGCCTTGCCCTCGCCGGTAACGCCCATTTTTTCGGTGGTGGTGGCGGAAACGTTGACAAGCTCGGGAGCGATGCCCAGCGCCTTGCCCAGACTGTCGCGCATCTGCTGAACGAAAGGCGACAGTTTGGGTTTTTCGGCGATGATACACACCGAAGCGTTGATTATTTCATAGTTTTTCAGCCGTCCTACGACGTCGCGAAGCAGCTCCATGCTGTCCGCGCCCTCGTATTTCGGGTCGGTGTCGGGGTACAAGACGCCGATGTCGGGGAGCCCTGCCGCAGAGAGCAGCGCGTCCATTACCGCATGGACGGGCGCGTCGGCGTCGGAGTGTCCGAGCAAGCCCTTTTCGTAGGGAATGGTAACGCCGCAAAGAACGAGTCGCCTGTCCTCGACGAGGCGGTGCACGTCGAAGCCGAATCCCACGCGGTAAGCGTCGTTCAGTCCTGCGAAATCGCGGAAGTCGGTGAGCTTTATGTTCGCCGGGTCGCCCTTTGAAATCATGCAGTTATAGCCGGCTTTCGAGTAAAGCTCGCTGTCGTCGGCATAGTCGCCGTCGATTGTTTCATAGGCGTAGCTTATGCCTGCGTAGCGGAAAGTCTGCGGCGTTTGCACGATGTAGGTATACTCGCGCGGCATGGGAATCAGCATGTTTCCGCGCTTGACCCTGATTGCGTTGACGGGGTTTATCGCCGCTATGCCGCTGCCGTATTCGAGCGCGGATTTGAGACTGTCGTCGATAACCTCGTCGGTGACGAACGGGCGCGCCCCGTCGTGAATAATCACGATGTCGGTGTCGACAATCGCTTTCAGCGCGTGACGCACGCTCTCGGTGCGAGTCGCGCCGCCCAGCACGAACTCGGCGTTGGGGTAGGTTATCATCTGGCGCATGGCGTCCATGTCGCGCTCGGCGCACACAATCACCAGCCTGTCGAAGCGCGCGAACTTCGCCGCCGTCCTCGCCGCGACCGCCACGCCCGAAATGTCGTGCAAAACCTTGTTATAGCCAAGCCCGGCTCTTACGCCGCTACCGGCGCACAGCACTACCGCCGTTATTTCAGGAAACGATTTCATACATTAACCCCGCTTCGGCTTTGCCAGCCTTTTCGTTGAGCTCGAGCACACGGAATTTCAGCTCCGACGAGCCGAATTCAATCGCTACTTCGTCGCCGATTTTCAGCTTTGTGCCGGGCTTTGCCTCTCTGCCGTTCACCCGAACCTTGCCGCTCGCCGCCGCCTCCGCCGCGACGGTGCGCCGCTTGAGTATTCTCGATACTTTCAAAAATTTATCTAATCTCATGCTAATCCTTTACTATGTCGCCCAGCTTTACGTCCGCAGCGCGGATGAGGTCGCAGGGCTTGGTTTCCGTCATAAGCCCCGGCCGCCCCGCGCTGTAAACCACCGTGGGCAGATTTTCGACGGGGTAGTAAGCCGTCGTTCTGAACTTCTTTTTCATTCCGATAGGCGAGCAGCCGCCGCGAATGTAGCCCGTCGTCGGCAAAAGCTCCTTTAGGTGCAGCGGCTCGATGTTCTTTTCGCCGACGACTGCGGCGCACTTTTTGAAATCGAGTTCGCGGTTGACGGGCAGCATGAAAACGTAATGCTCGCCGCTCTTGCCGCGAGTGACTATCGTCTTGTACACGCGCTCTGCCGGCAAGCCCACCTTGACGGGCGCGCTCTCCTCGTCGATACCCACATAGTTTTCGGGGTCGACGTCGAATGAGTGCACGACGTAATCGATTTTCAGCTTGTCGAGTATCCGCAGCACGTTTGTCCTTTCTTCTTTCATATGCTTTGCACCTCGGTCGGCTACGACTTAAAACTCGTAATCCACCGCGTGACGAGCGACGCGAATAGACTTACACAGCGACGAAACCGCGACGTGACGTGGGTCGGTCTTGTAAGCCTCGAGGTCGGCGTAACAGTCGAACGTGGCAATCAGCACCGCGCTGCAATCGTTGCCGGGCGCGGCGTTTTCGGCTACTTCCGCCGAGCGCAGCACCTCTATTTGTCCGTAAAGACCGCGAAGCTTATCCAAAAACTCGCGCGCTTCCTTTTCCTTCCCGGGCATAAATTCCCACATGACGATATGTTTAACCATTTATATTACCTCGCTTTACACAAGTATACCACGTCTACCGAAAATTGTAAAACAATTATCGCGATTGCGCGGAAAAAGAGGAGAGTTTACGGGGAGAGGCGCCGCTCGCGGCGATAAAATTATAATAAAGCCGACAAAACTACAACAAAAAAGCTCCGAAGCGCAATGCTCGAAGCTTTGGTAGGAGTGAGTGGACTCGAACCACCGACCCCCACCTTATCAGGGTGGTGCTCTAACCGGCTGAGCTACACTCCTATAAATGCTGTCGTTCGGGCGTTTCTCGAACCAAATGAAATCGGAAGGAGAATCGTGGTGGAGGTAAACGGGTTCGAACCGTTGACCCCCTGCTTGCAGGGCAGGTGCTCTACCAGCTGAGCTATACCCCCACGACTGACCGACAGCCTATACATAATATCAAATAGCGAGAATTTTGTCAAATAAATTTCACGGTCTTTTGAAAAAAATTCGATTTTTTTCTCGGCTCGGCGTTCGTGGTACGGAAAGCGAGCTACGGCAAGGCGAGGCAAAACCGCTCGGGCGAGCAAAAAGCCGTGCTTAAACTTAGCGCGAGCGGCTTTCCGCCCGAAGCCGTCAGTCTTTCTTTTCGACGTAGAGGGGGTTGACGGACATGCGCCAATCCAATTCGCCGCGGTCTACGGCTGTCAGCATCACGTTCGAGCTCGCAAGGTTGGTGGCAAGCGGAATGTTCTGCACGTCGCACAATCTCAACAGCGCGGAAACGTCGGGCTCGTGCGGCTGTGCGGTGAGAGGGTCGCGGAGGAATATCACCAGGTCGAGCTCGTTCGCCGCAATCATCGCGCCTATCTGCTGGTCGCCGCCCAAAGGTCCGCTCTTCATGCGGATAATGCTCAGTCCCGTTTCGCCCATGACCAGCGTGCCCGTGGTGCCGGTGGCGAAAAGCGTGTGCTTTTTCAGTACGTCCTTGTATTTAATCGCCAGCGAAATCATGTCGTTCTTTTTCTTGTCGTGTGCGATAAGCGCGATATTCATTTTGTGATTCTCCTTGTAGTAAAAATAGGTATGCGTTTGCGTTTTTTGCGGCTAAGCTTGTTCGCCCGACGGCGGATCGAGGGCTAAGCCTCGAGCCGCCGCGACCGTCTTTACGGGGTAGCCCGTTTCGTCGAAATCAATCTTTTGCAGGTTAAGGTAGCGCGGCATGGGCTCGGTTTTCGCGTTGTGTTCTTTCATCGCGTGATAGCAGCACCACAGTTCTTTGCCGTCGGGGGAGCGGAAGAACGAAGCGTGACCGGGACCGAACGCGCCGTCGGACTTGGTGAGTATCGGCTCGGGGTGCTTGAGCCAGGCGGATTCGGAAACGTAGTCGCCGCCGACGTATTCCAGCACTCCCAGACAGTAGTCGTCCGACCAGCAGCCGTTGCCGGAGTAGATGATAAACAGTCGCCCCTTGCTTTCCACGAAAAACGCGCCCTCGTTGATTGTCCAATTGCCCGAGTACGGCGGCACCGTTTCCCACGGGTAAGTCGCTCGCGCGATTTGCGCCCGCGCGCTCCCGAGCACGTTCGGCTTGTCGAGATAGGCGATTTCCAGCACCTGGTGCCCGGGGGTAAGTCGCGAGTAGCAGATGAGCTGTCGCTTGTCGGGCAGGGTGTAGACCGTGGGGTCGATTGCCCACACGGTTTCGTCGCCCAAAAAACCTGCGAACTCGAAGCCGTCGAACGGGTCGGAGGACAGCGAACGCAGCACGAACAGGTGCTTTTCCTGCGTTTCTGGGTTAGTCACGCCGCTCGTGTAGATGTAGAATTTGCCGTCGGGAGCTTCGTGCATTTCCGGCGCCCACACGCAGCCGAAAACCGTCTTGTTGTCGATGCGGTAAACCTCGCGCGTTTCGCCCTCGCAAATGCTTGCCGCGTGCCGCGAGCGAGTGACTTCCACGCGGTTACCGCGCGTGCACAGAGCGTAGTAATAGCCCGTCCGCGCGCAGTAGGTCATAAACGGATCCGCCCAATCGGTTTTTGAAACGGGATTGACAATTTTCATCATGGTTTCTCCTTATGTTTTCGCCGCTTAAACGCGGTTTACGGTGATTTTATCGTAGCGAGCCTTGCTTTCTTCCTTTTTCTCGCCGTGCTCGAGCATAGTCGTTTCGCCGTCCGCGCTCAACTCAGATTTCGCGAGGTTGTCAAAGCGGAAGAAGGGCGAGGAGGGCAGCGCGTCGCGGCTGAAATCTCGCATAAAGTTGTTGAAAACCGCGTCGCGGCAGTTGCTCTCGATTACGCACAGCGGATTTTCTTTTTCGTGCGTTTTCCACAAAAGGAAATTATCGAATGTCACGTTTTCGATATTACCAACGCCGTGCGGATAGTCCGTGGGGTCGAAAATTCTGTCGCCGGCGTACCGCGTTCCGTCGAAATTCAAGCCCATTTCGCGCACGCCTGCCGTAAAGTTTCTGAGCGTGACGTTGCGAATGGGCGAGTCGACGCTCAGCATGCGCACCGCCGTCCAGCAGTTTTCGGCGATTACGTTTTCGACGGTAATGTCGGAAATCTCCTCGGGGAACAGGTAGTGATTGTGGCGGTAGTCGAAGGCGTCGTCGGCGTTGAGAGCGATGAGGTCGTCGTTGGTTGCGCCCGTCGTCGCGATTACGTTCCTGATTACGCCGCGCTTGCAGCCGCCGCCCATGTGAATGCCGTCCTGGCAAAGCGTCCTGTGCTCGTCGTCGATAATCAGGTTTTCTATCTTAAAGTCGGTAACTCTGCTGAGAATAAAATGATAGGTTTCCGAGTTTTTGACCGTAAGTCCCGACAGCGACAAGCCCGTCACGCCGTAGAAGCCGAACAGCACGCCGGTGCACGGACCGTGCCGCCAATCCTCGCGAGCGTTGTGCGCGTTGTTGCCGTCCCACACGCCGCCCTCTACGGTAATGTCGCGGCTGTCGGGCTCGTTGTAATCGTTGGACACGCACGCGCGGTAATCGCCGCCCGTGAAGCACCCGTCGCCAGCCGTTATGACCGCGTTCTCCGCCGCCGTGATTTTGCGCCCGGAGGGGATAAGCAGCGGTTTTGCGAGCGTGTAATTGCCGCTCGGTATATAAACCTCGGGCTCGGCTGCGAGCGCCGCGCTCATCGCCTCGTTGAAATTATTCCCGTCGTAGCCGTATTCCGTAAAGCTCTTCATTTCGTGGCTTTCCTCTATATAATTTACCGCGACGAAAAACGCGTTCCGCCGCGGCGTAGTAGGTTATCTGTATCTTAGTAAGCTCTGCCGAAGTAGATTTTCTTCTTCGCGGGCTTGCCGCAAACGACGCACTTGTCGCCCACGGGGGTCTGGTCGAAAGGCATGTTTCTCGTCGTGACCTGCATGTCGGCTTTCAGCTTGTCCTCGCACTCACGGCAACCGCACCACATTCCCAAGCCGAAGTTGCCGCTGTCGACGGCATCGCGCAGCTCGTCGGTGTTATGCACGACTTTGATGTGCGAGTTGAGGTGGTCGAGCGCCTTTTGGTACATGTTCTCGTTGATTGATTGCAAAAGCTCGGGCATTTCCTTTTCGATTCCGTCAATCGCGAGCGTAAACTTTTCGCCGGTCTTGTCGCGGCGAGCGTAAGTAACCACGCCGTTCTCGATGTCGCGCGGACCTATCTCTATGCGCACGGGCACGCCCTTCATTTCGTATTCGTTGAACTTCCAGCCCGGCGAATTGTCGCTGTCGTCGAGCTTCACGCGGAAGCCTGCGGCTTTGAGCGCGTTGTAAATCTCTTCGGCTTTTTCCATAACGCCGCCCTTGTGCGCGGCAATGGGGATAATCACCGCCTGAACGGGCGCGACGTAAGGGGGCAGACACAGTCCGCGCTGGTCGCCGTGAGTCATAATCACCGCGCCGATCATACGGGTAGAAGTGCCCCACGAGGTCTGGTAGGGATTCTTATGAGTTCCGTCCTTGTCGAGGAACTTGATGTCGAAAGCCTCGGAGAAGTTGGTGCCGAAGTAGTGCGTGGTGCCTGCCTGCAAGCTCTTGCCGTCGTGCATCATCGCTTCCATCGAGTAGGTCGCCTGCGCGCCTGCGAATTTCTCCTTTTCGGACTTCTGACCGATGAGCACGGGCATAGCGAGCACGTTTTTGGCAAACTCCTCGTAGACGTGCAGCATTTTCAGCGTTTCTTCCTGCGCCTCCTCGGGGGTGGCGTGCAGGGTGTGACCTTCCTGCCACAGGAATTCGGAGGTGCGGAGGAAAGGACGCGTGGTCTTTTCCCAGCGCACGACGTTAGCCCATTGGTTAATCAGCATCGGCAGGTCGCGGTAGGACTGCACCCACTTGGAGTACATCTGGCAGATAATCGTTTCGCTCGTGGGGCGAATGACCAGCTTTTCCGCGAGCGGCGTGTCGCCGACGTGCGTGACGAGCGCGACTTCGGGCGCAAAGCCCTCGACGTGCTCGGCTTCTTTCATAAGATAGCTGTACGGAATCAGCATGGGGAAATAAGCGTTTTCGTGACCAGTCGCCTTAAAGCGCGCGTCCATTTCGCGCTGGATATTTTCCCAGATAGCGTAGCCGTAGGGGCGTATAACCATAGTGCCCTTGACGGGACCGTAATCGACGAGCTCGGTTTTGAGCACAACGTCGGTGTACCACTGCGCGAAATCGTTTTCGATGTCGGCAATTTCCTGAACGAACTGTTTGTCCTTAGCCATAAACAAAAATCTCCTGTATATACCGCAACATTATACCCTAAACGCGCGCCCCCTGTCAATCGCTTGACCGCGGCAGAGAAAATAATTGCGAAAGAAAAAGCGCGCACTCGCCCCGTGTCGTTGAAATTTCTCGGGAATAAGAATCTCAAAAACCTCAAGAAAGAGAACCTTATTGGCAATATGACAAATATCGAGCTAGTCCTCAATATGCTCGCCGAAGTCACGACGACGGTTATTTCTCCGCTTAACGCGACCGATAAGCCGTCGCCCGAGTTACATGAAAAAAGTGAGGAAACGGACGAGAACGAGGGCGGCAACAGCCCCGAAACGGATTGACATAAACGCGCTTCGGTGGTATAATAAACCGGTATGGCGAGCGGTGAGAGCGTAAGCCGAAAACCAAACGCCGGGAGCGGAGCTTTCGCGCCCGATAAAAGAGGACATTATGAACAAGAACAGAACGTTATTTACCAGCGAATCGGTGACGGAAGGACACCCCGACAAGGTGTGCGACCATATCGCGGACTCGGTGCTCGACGCGGCGCTCGCCGCCGACCCGATGAGCCGCATTGCCTGCGAGGTGTGCTGTACCACGGGGCTCGTGCTCGTCATGGGCGAGTTTACCACCGAAAGCTATATCGACATACCCAAAATCGTGCGCGAAACCGTCAAAGAAATCGGCTATACGGACGCCGGGTTCGGCTTCGACTACAAGACGTGCGCGGTACTCACCACCATCGACGAGCAGTCGGCGGACATTGCCATGGGCGTAAACAAGGCGCTCGAGGCGAGAGGCGGCGAAACGGACGACGCGCTAAGCGAGGGCGCGGGCGACCAGGGCATGATGTTCGGCTATGCCTGCCGCGAAACCGACGAACTTATGCCGCTGCCGATTATGCTCGCCCACAAGCTGACGAAAAAGCTCGCCGAGCTTCGTAAATCGAGCGAAATCCCGTACCTTCGTCCGGACGGCAAGGCGCAGGTCACCGTGGCTTACGACGACGGCGTACCGGTAGCGGTGGATACTGTCGTGGTTTCCACTCAGCATAACCCCGGGGTGGAGCATGCCGCGCTCGAGAAAGACATTATCGAAAAACTTATTCGCCCCGTGATTACCGACAAGTGGCTCACCCCCGACACCAAGTACTACGTCAATCCCACCGGCAACTTCGTCATCGGCGGACCGCAGGGCGACAGCGGACTGACGGGTAGAAAAATAATCGTAGACACCTACGGCGGCATGTGTCCGCACGGCGGCGGCTCGTTCAGCGGCAAGGACCCCACCAAGGTTGACCGCTCGGCGACCTACTACGCGCGCTACGTCTGCAAAAATATCGTCGCGGCAGGGCTCGCGGACAAATGCAGACTTCAGGTTGCCTACGCTATCGGCAAGGCAAACCCCGTGTCGCTGAATATAGAAACGTTCGGCACGGGCAAGTACTCCGACGAGCAAATCCTCGCCGCGGTAAACGCCGTGTTCGACTTCCGCCCGTACAGCATCATAAAACAGCTTGACCTCCGTAAGCCCGTGTACGCGGCGACTTCCAATTACGGACACTTCGGAAACCCTGCATTCGCGTGGGAGAAGACCGATAGAGCGGAAGCCCTGAAAAAGGCGATTAAATAAGTGAATATACGCGGCGACATCGACGAGATACGTTTCCGCAACGAAGAAAACGGGTTTACCATTCTGGTGCTTGACATAGATGGCGAGCCCGTTATTTCCGCAGGCGTTTTTCCGCTGGTAGTCGAGGGACAGACCGTCACGCTGACGGGCGAGTACGTCGTGCATCCGAAGTACGGCAGACAGTTCAAGGCTTCGCGGTGCGAGATAGAAAAGCCCGACGGTATCGACGGCATAGTCAGATACCTCGGCAGCGGACTGATAAAAGGCATAGGTCCGGCGCTCGCGTTGCGGCTCGTTTCGACGTTCGGAAAAGACACGTTTTCCGTCATAGAAAACGCGCCCGGACGGCTTGCGACGGTGCGCGGCATCAGCAAGCAAAAGGCAGCGGAAATAGCCAAGGCTTACGGCGAAATCAAGGAAATGCAGGACGCGGTAATGGCGCTCCAGGCGTTCGACATACCGCTGGGTACTGCGCTTAAAATCTACAAGGTCTACGGTAAAGCGACGGCGGACACGGTGCGCCAAAACCCCTACCGCCTGATTGAGGACGTGGACGGAATAGGCTTTATCACCGCCGACAAAATCGCGCAACGCGCAGGCATCGGGCGCGACAGCGAGTTCAGAGTAGCCGCAGGCGTCATCTATATATTGAAAGAGAGCGTGTCGAAGAGCGGCAACACCTGTTATCCGAGAGAAGAAACGGTCGCGGAGGCGGCAAATCTTCTCGGCGTGGACGAGGAGCTTGTGCGTTCGGTCGCGGACGGGCTCGTGCTCGAGCGGCGCATAAAACTTACCGAAACTTCGGACACCGAAGTGTACGTTCTGCCCGGGGTTTATCGCACCGAAAAGAACGCCGCAGTGCTGCTCGAGCGGCTGATAGAGGCTGCCGACTCCACCGTCTACGACGTGACGGGCGACATCGAAGCTTACGAGAAAATCAACAATATTACGCTCGCGCCCAACCAGCGCGAAGCGGTCAGGGCGGCGATAACGTCGGGCGTCGCGCTCGTGACGGGCGGACCTGGCACGGGCAAAACGACGATTATAAAGTGTATTCTGGATGTATTCGACCATATCGGCAAAAAAGTAACGCTGATGGCGCCCACGGGACGTGCGGCAAAGCGCATGAGCGAGGCTACGGGCAGGGAAGCGAGCACCGTCCACCGCGCCTGTAAAATCGGCGGAGCGGCGGCGGTTTCCGACGGCGAGCCGCTCGCGTGCGACGCGGTAATCGTCGACGAGTTCTCGATGGTGGATATTTTCCTTTTCGAGGCGCTGCTGAAAAAATTACAGCCGGGCACAAGGCTGGTGCTCGTGGGCGACAAGGACCAGCTGCCCAGCGTGGGAGCCGGCAACGTGCTTGCCGACGTGATGAACTCGGGCGAAATCGAATGCGTCACGCTCGACCGCATCTATCGTCAGGCAGGCGAGAGCCTGATTGTCACCAACGCGCACGCCGTCAATCGCGGCGAAATGCCCGAGCTTAACGACAAGACACGCGACTTTTTCTATCTTTCGGTGTCCGAGCCCGAGCGCATAGCCGCGAAAACCGCCGACATGGTGGAGCGCGCGGCAGGCTTTATCGGCGTTACGCCCGACAGAGTGCAGGTGCTGTGTCCGCGAAAGAACGGCGCGGCAGGCTCGATTAGCATAAACAAGTTGCTTCAGAACAGGCTCAACCCGTCCAATGGCGGCGCGACGATAGAGGACGAGGACTATGTGTACCGCGAGGGCGACAAGGTAATGCACGTCGTCAACAACTACGACCTCGAGTGGAAAATCGCGAGCGGCTATAACTACCGCGAGGGCACGGGAGTGTACAACGGCGATATCGGCGTAATACGCGAGATAAACCGCAGTCGCGGCGACATGACGGTGGAGTTCGAGGACGGACGAGTGGCGGTTTACACGCCCGACATCTACAATCAGCTCGTGCTCGCCTACGCTATAACCGTCCATAAGAGTCAGGGCAGCGAGTTCGACGCGGTGGTGATGCCCGTCACTTCCGGCGGTCCGATGATAATGACGCGCAACCTTCTTTACACCGCAATCACGCGCGCGAAAAAAATGGTGGTGCTCATCGGCGAGCGGTACAATATCAAAAAAATGGTGGACAACAACTACGTCGCCAAGCGTTATTCGCTGCTCACCGGCTTTCTCAAGCAGGCAAAACGCGACTCGCGGCTGCTGTTCGGGAGCGGCGAGGACGAGAATTAACGCAAAAAGCGCGACGGCTCGCGCGGTAACGCCCGTAAATCGTTGACAAAAAGCCGACTTAGGACTAAAATGTTAGCATACGCGCCCGAGCGCGCGACGAGAAGAAGAGGAACGATACTTCACGATGCTGGAATTTCTTAAAGAGAAAACAGACGGTAAAACCGACGTGTTCGCGCTTTACGACGGCGGCATAGCGGCGGCGCGCGCATATATTCGCGGCGCGGCGCTCGAGAAAGTCGAGTTTGCCGACAAAGCCGCCGACGAAAAGTACGGCGATTTTCTCTTGCGTTCGGCGGCGTTCGTGCTTAAAAATCGCGGCAGGGACATAACTGCGGGTTTTACTGACGACAGGCTTATCGAAATCGGCTTTACGGCTGCGGAAAACGGCGGCATGAAAGCCGACTCGTGGAAACTTAATCTTGACAAATGCGGAGGGTGTAATAAATAATGCTTACCGACATAGAAATCGCGGATTCCGCGGTACTTAAACCGATAACCGAAATCGCGGCGAGCCTCGGCGTGGACGAAGGCGACCTCGAGTGCTACGGCAAGTACAAAGCCAAGGTCACTAAGCTCGGCGCAAAGAAGGGCAAACTCGTGCTCGTCACGGCGATAAACCCCACTCCTGCCGGAGAGGGCAAGACCACCGTGTCGATAGGGCTTGCCGACGGGCTGAAAAAGACGGGCAGAAGCGTGTGCCTCGCGCTCCGCGAGCCGTCGCTGGGTCCGGTGTTCGGCATAAAGGGCGGCGCGGCAGGCGGCGGTTACGCTCAGATTGCGCCGATGGAGGACATCAACCTGCACTTTACGGGCGACATCCACGCGATAACCGCGGCGAACAACCTGCTCGCGGCGATGATTGACAATCATATCTATTGGGGCAACACCTTAGGTATCAAAGAAGTCACCTGGCACCGCTGTCTCGACGTCAACGACCGCGCGCTTCGTGCGGTGCGCTCGGGCGTGGGCATGAATTGCGAGCGCGACGACCGCTTTGACATCACCGCCGCCAGCGAAATCATGGCGATTCTGTGCCTTGCCGACGATATAGACGACTTAAAACGCCGCCTCGGCAACATAGTCGTGGGGCTTAATAACGACGGCAAGTCCGTCACCGCTCGCGACCTCAAAGCCGAAGAAGCGATGACGATACTGTTAAAGGACGCGATAAAGCCCAACCTCGTGCAAACGCTCGAGGGCGTGCCGGCGTTCGTTCACGGCGGACCGTTCGCAAACATCGCGCACGGCTGCAACAGCGTTCAGGCGACTCGCATGGCGCTCTCCTACGCCGACTATGCGGTCACGGAGGCAGGCTTCGGAGCCGACCTCGGCGCGGAGAAATTTCTCGACATCAAGTGCCGTGTTTCGGGGCTCGCGCCCTCGGCGGTAGTGGTGGTAGCCACGCTCCGCGCGCTCAAGTGCGCTGGCGGCAAGACCGAAAACCTCTCCGAGCGCGACGACAAGGCGCTCGAAAACGGCATAGCCAACCTTTTGAAACACGTCGAAAACATGACCGGCGTTTACCGTCGCCCGTGCGTGGTGGCAATCAACCGCTTCGCCACCGACGGCGACGAGGAAATCGCGCTGCTCCAAGGTAAGCTCGCAGGGCTCGGCGTGAAAGCCGTCTGCACGGAGTGCTGGGCAAAGGGCGGCTTCGGCGCGACCGAGCTCGCCGACGAAGTGGCAAGGCTTTGCGAAACGGAACCCGAGCCGCTAAGCTTCTGCTATCCGCTGTCCGACACGACGGAGGAGAAAATCGAGGCGGTTGCGCGGCGCATTTACGGCGCGGACGGCGTGATTTTCACCGACAAGGCGCGCGAGGATATGGCGCGCTATCCGCAGAACCTGCCCGTGTGCATCGCCAAAACGCAGTACTCGCTGTCCGACAATCCCAAGCTCATTGGCAGGCCAAAGGGCTTTAAGATAACCGTGCGCGAAGTCATGTACAAGGCAGGCGCGGAATTTCTGGTAGCCGTCGCCGGTTCGATTATGCTTATGCCCGGACTGTCGCGTTCGCCCAACGCCGAGAGAATGTCGATTAAAGACGGCGTAGTTTCGGGTTTATTCTAAAGGCGTCTTTTCCGCGCTTTTGCACGAAACCTCGCTAGACGTATTACCTAGGTATCGCCGTCGCTCGGTTTCGTACAAAATCATCGAAAAATCCGCGCTTTTAGAAAAACTATAAAAAACAAACAACCATAAACATATTTTCGGAGAGAATATATGGCAAACTTTATTGAAGAAATCATCGAAAAGGACTTGTCCGAGGGCAGAGTGAGCGAGGTCATCACGCGCTTTCCGCCCGAGCCGAACGGATACCTGCACATCGGTCACGCAAAGTCGATATGCCTTAACTACTACGGCACGGCGGTCAAGTACGGCGGCAAGTGCAACCTGCGTTTCGACGACACCAACCCCGTGAAAGAGGACGACGAGTTCGTCCGCTCGATTGTCGCCGACGTCGAGTGGCTGGGCTGGAAAGGCGACGTGTACTTTGCTTCCGACTATTTCGACACCATGTACGAAACGGCGGTAAAGCTGATTAAAAAGGGCAAGGCTTACGTCGACGACGTTACGCCCGAGCAGATGCGCGAAATGCGCGGCACGCTCACCGAGCCCGGCGTGGAAAGTAAGCACCGCAACCGCCCCGTGGAGGAGAGTCTTGCGCTGTTCGAGGATATGAAGAACGGAAAAGTCGCCGACGGCGCGCTGGTGCTCCGCGCGAAAATCGACATGGCTTCGCCCAACATCAACATGCGCGACCCGATTATCTACCGCGTGCTGAAAGCCACTCATCACCGTCAGGGTGACAAGTGGTGCATATACCCCATGTATGATTTCGCTCACCCGATCGAGGACGCCGTGGAGGGCGTCACGCACTCCATCTGCACGCTTGAGTTCGAGGACCATCGTCCGCTTTACGATTGGGTGCTGAGAGAAGGCGAGTTTGTAAATCCTCCGCATCAATACGAATTCGCGCGGCTCAACCTCGAGCGCACGATAATGAGCAAGCGTTATCTCAAAAAGCTTGTCGACGAGCATTTTGTCGACGGCTGGGACGACCCCAGAATGCCAACGATTGCAGGTATCAGACGGCGCGGCTACACGCCCACGGCAATCCGCGATTTCTGCGAGAAAATAGGCGTAGCCAAAGCCAACAGCGAGGTTGAGCTGTCGCTGCTCGAAAGCTGTATTCGCGACGAGCTGAACTATACCGCCGACAGAGCCATGGCGGTGCTTTGCCCGATTGAGCTCGTGCTCACCAACTTACCCGAAAACCATACCGAAAAAGTCACGGTCGACGTCAATCCCAACGCGCCCGAAAAGGGAACGCGCGAGGTGGACTTCTCGCCGAGATTATATATCGAAAAAGAGGACTTTGCCGTCGTTCCGCCGCCCAAGTACAAACGCCTCACCCCCGGCGGCGTAGTGCGGCTCAAGGGCTCGTATATCATAAGAGCTACGGGCTATGACGAGGAGAACGGCGAGGTAAAGCGCGTTTACGCCGAAGTAATCGAGGGCAGCGCTTCGGGAGCGGACAGCTGCGGCGTCAAGGCAAAGGGCGTTATCCATTGGGTGGACGCAGCCACCGCCGTGGATATGACCGTCAACCTCTACGACAGCCTGCTTCTTCCTTACGACGGAGTGCACGAGGACTTTTCCGAGCGGCTTAACCCGAATTCGCGCGTTGTGCTCAAAGCCAAGGGCGAGAAAATGCTGGGAGAAACCGCGCCGCTTACCTCTTACCAATTCGTGCGCACCGGGTACTTTTGCCGCGACGGCAAGTACGAGGGCGTGACGTTCAATCAGGTGGTGTCCTTAAAGGACGGCTACAAGAAATGAGCTTCGACGGAGTAATCTTCGATTTTGACGGCACGCTCGCGGATACAAGCGAGGGCGTAATCGAATCGGTTGAGTACGCACTCCGAAAAGTCGGCTCTCCGAGTTTTCCGCGTGAAACGCTGAAAGGCTTTATCGGACCGTCGCTGTTCATAAGTTTTCAGCGCATAACGGGGCTCAGTCCCGAAAACGCCGAGCGCGCCGTGGAATACTACCGCGAAACTTATTCGCGCGAGGGCATTTTTAAGCTGAAACTGTACGACGGCGTGCGCGAGCTTTTAGGCGAGCTTAAAGAAAGGGGCGTAAAACTGTCGGTAGCCAGCGCGAAGCCGCAGGTTTCGCTGGACGTGGTAGTCGAGTTTCTGCGGCTCGACGGCACGTTCGACAGGGTAGTAGGTCCCTCGCTCGCAGTCAAGTCCGACGACAAAAAGGAGCTTGTGGCGGCGGCAAAGCTTACCGAGAATTCGGTAATGGCGGGCGACGCCGTGTTCGATATCCGCGCGGCGAAAGCCGTGGGAGCGAGCTCGATAGCCGCGCTGTACGGCTTCGGCGAGAGACGGGCGCTCATTGACGAAAAACCCGATTTCACCGCCGAAAACGTAGCGGACTTAAAGAAAATTCTGCTCGAACGAGAACGCGATTTTTAATCGCAAAACACAAAGAAAAAAACAACCTTAACGGAGTTAATATGAAAAACGTAACTGCAAAAGAATTGAGAAAAATGTGGTTCGAGTTCTTCTCGGAGCGCGGTCACGCGGTGATAAGCTCGGCTTCGCTTATTCCCGAAAACGACCCGACGGTGCTGTTCACCACCGCAGGCATGCATCCGCTGGTGCCGTACCTGCTCGGAGAAAAGCACCCTGCCGGCAAAAGGCTTTGCGACGTGCAGAAGTGCGTTCGCACGGGCGACATCGACGAAGTGGGCGACGTCAGCCACTGCACTTTCTTCGAGATGCTGGGCAACTGGTCGCTGGGCGACTACTTCAAGGACGAAATGATACCCTGGTCGTATGAGTTTCTGACTTCGCCGAAATACCTCGGAATAGAACCAAATCGCCTTGCCGTTTCGGTGTTTGCCGGCGACAGCGACTGTCCGCGCGATGAAAAGGGCGCGGCGCTGTGGATTAAGTGCGGCATAAAGCCCGACCACGTTTTCTTCCTGCCGAAAGAGAACAATTGGTGGGGACCTGCCGGCATAACCGGTCCCTGCGGCCCCGACACCGAAATGTTTATAGACAACGGTCAGCCCAAGTGCTCCGACGATTGCTCGCCGGCTTGCGACTGCGGCAAGTACCTCGAAATATGGAACGACGTTTTCATGGAGTACAACAAGACCGCCGACGGCAAGTACGAGCCGCTTAAACAGAAGAACGTCGACACCGGCATGGGCTTAGAGCGCACGCTGTGCATACTTCAGGGCAAAAAGTCCGTGTACGAAACCGACTTGTTCGCGCCCATTATCTCTGCTATCGAAAAAGTCGGCAGCAAAAAGTACGGCGAGAGCGACGAGGCTACCAAGGCTATCCGCATAGTCGCAGACCACATCCGCACGTCCGTGTTCATGATAGGCGACGAAAAGGGCGTCGCTTGCTCCAACGTCGACCAGGGCTATATACTGAGAAGACTGCTCAGAAGAGCTATCCGCTTTGCCAAAAACCTCGACATCGAGGCAGGTAAGCTTATCGAGGTTGCCGAAGCCGTCATCGGCGAGTATGCCGACGTCTATCCCGAGCTTATCGAAAACCACGACCGCATAATAAACGAAATCACCATGGAAGAAGCGCGCTTTGAAAAGACGCTTCAGGGCGGCATGCGCGAGTTTGAAAAGCTTTGCCATTACCTCGTGGGCGACACCGTCAGCGGTAAAGCCGCGTTCCGCCTCTACGACACCTACGGCTTCCCCGTGGAAATGACCGTCGAGCTTGCTAAGGAACGCGGACTCAAAGTCAATATCGATGACTTCAACAAGGCTTTTTCCGAGCATCAGGCAAAGAGCCACGCAGGCGCGGAACAGAAATTCAAGGGCGGTCTTGCCGACAACACCGTCGCCACCGCGCGCCTCCACACCGCAACGCACCTTATGCACCGCGCGCTCAAGGAAGTCTTAAACGACCCCAACGCCAATCAGAAGGGCAGCAATATCACCGAGGAACGCCTGCGTTTCGACTTCACGTTCCCTCGTGCGCTCACCCCGGAGGAAATCGCCGAGGTAGAGAAGAAGGTCAACGAGGCAATCAAAGCCGACGTGCCCGTCGTTTGCGAGGAAATGACCGTCGACGAAGCCAAGGCTCAGGGCGCGACCGGGCTTTTCACCGCCAAGTACGGCGAAAAAGTCAAGGTTTACACCATGGGCAAGTACTCGAAAGAGATTTGCGGCGGTCCTCACGCCGCTCGCACCGGCGAGCTCGGTCACTTCCGCATCGTCAAGGAGCAATCCTCGTCCGCAGGCGTGCGCCGTATCAAAGCCGTCCTCGAATACGACGACAACAACAAGTAGTCTTTTAATGCAAAAGTCGCGTGTTCCCGTCATGCGGCTTTTTGCGTTGATGGGGAATAATAAGGATAATTATTTGTTTCGAGCAGGGGATACTTACGGTCGCGGAAAACCGCTCAGCCCTGTCGCAATCATAGATTGCTCCCGAGATTTCTAAAAACAATTCAGTGAATTGTTTTTACGGTGCTACGCACCGCCGCGTCGCGCCCGGTATGACGATGTAAAAGTAAGGCTTCCCGATCTATTTTAAAATAATAACGCGAACCTTTCATTTTCCCTCGTCATCCTGAGCGCGTAGCGCGTGAGGATCCCCTACATAGAACAAGTAATTATCCTTATAAAAAGTCAAATAAAAGCAATGCGAACTTTCCGTCTTACCTCGTCATTCAGAGCGTGGCTGTACGCCACGCGTGGAATCCCCGACGTGGAACGACTAATCCACCCGCATATAAAAGGAGAAGAACACATGCAGTACGAAAAATTCGGTAATAAAATAGTGGTGAGAATAGACCGTGGTGAGGAAATTGTCGACAAACTCAAAGAAGTCGCGACAAAGGAAAACGTGCGCCTTGCCGAAATAACCGCGATAGGCGCGGTGCGCGAGTTTACGGTGGGCGCGTTCGACTTCAACGAGAAGAAATATGCCTCACATTCGTTCACCGGTTGCTACGAAATCGTGTCGCTACTGGGCAATGTAAACACCCTCGGCGGCGAGTTCTACTGCCACCTGCACATGAGCGCGGCAGGTGCGGACGGCGCGGCGGTGGGCGGTCACCTTAACCGCGCGATCGTCGGCGCGACCTGCGAACTGTTTATGACCGTTATAGACGGCGAAGTCGACCGAAAATTCGACGAAGGCGTGGGGCTTAACCTCTTCGAGTTTAAGAAAAACGCCGCGTTCGGAGGCGAGTTGACCTTTATCGAGGCGAGTAACCGAGTGTACGCCGTGAATAAATCGGGCGAAACGCTTGCCGAAATCACGTTCCCAGACAGCGGCGACGACAAATGCGAAATCACGCGCACCTATGTAGCCGATTCGCTGCGCGGTCAGGGCGTCGCCGGTAAACTGATGGAACGCGCAGTAAAAGTAATCGCTTCGCGTTCGCGCACCCCGATTCCCGTCTGCTCCTACGCTGTATCCTGGCTCGAAAAACACGGCAAGTAATTTATTAATATCTGTATTATATGTTGTTAAATACTTGACTTTATTTTATAGATGGAGTAGAATGCGAGTATAGTAAATTAAAGGAGAAATGCGAATGAAAAGAATTAAGAAAATCGTTTGCGTATTGCTGGCGATTATGTGCGTGTGTGTGCTTTGCTCGTGCAGGGCAAAGAAAGAATATCCGCTTTACGAGGATTTCACGTTTGTGAAGGAGGAGTACGTATCCGGGTTCGGAACCGGCATGCATGTCGAAGTCAATAGAATAAACGGTTGCTCATACAAGAGCGTTACTACTTATTACAGACAAAAAGATGATCAGGCTTCCGTCGACAAAATCCGGAAATATATAGTAAGTAAAGGGCGTAATCCGCAAAACGAACCGTTGACGCAAGAAGAAATCGACAAAATGGTCGAAACGGCTAATTTATATACCGGCGGATTGCTGGGCATGGATTTTGAATATAACGAAGACAAGAAAATTGCAAAAACGAAAACGATTCAACTGCAATTAGCCGTTAAGTACGGTAACGATACTGTGAGATTTAAATCCGACGACGAAGCGTTTGTCGAACTTGTGGATTGCTTTGAGTTGTATGAAATAATGTTTATGTATGAGTATAAGAACAAAACGTGTGTTATGGATTACAGCGTCGACACCGGCGAATACAGCGTTGTCCAAACAGGTTTGAAATAAATATATACAGTTGAAAAAAGAAGCTCGCGATTGATTTTCGCGAGCTCTTTTCTTATTCCTTATTATATACCGCCGAGGTTAAATCACGAGGTTGACGAGGCGGCCTTTGATGACGATTACCTTTTTGACGGGAGTGCCGGCGAGGAGTTCGACGACTTTCGGGTCGGAGAGCGCGACTTTCTCTATCTCGGCGTTATCGGCAGAGCTGGGCACCATAATCTTGGTTTTCACGCGGCTGTTGAACTGCACGGCGAGTTCGATTTCGTCCTTGACGAGCTTGCTCTCGTCGCAAACGGGGTAGCGGCAGAGGAAAACCGACTGCTCTTTACCGCCGCGAGCGTGGTAAAGCTCCTCGGAAATGTGCGGCACGAACGGCGCGAGTATGAGCACGAGCGCGTCCGCAGCCTTTTCCATAAGCTCTTTTTTCGCCGCGCCGTCTACCTTGTACATGACGTTGACGAGCTCCATTATTCTTGCGATAGCGGTGTTGAACGAAAACGCCTCCATGTCCGCGGTCACGTTCTTGACGCAGTAATTGAGCGCGTATTCGAGCTCCTTACCTGCCTTGTCGTCGCCTCCGTCCGCGTGCTCATTGGTCACGATTCGCTCCACACGGTCAAGGAATTTCGCGACCGACTTGATGCCGTCGTCGTTCCAGGGACCGCCCTCCATGTACGAGAAACCGAACATAAGGTAGAGGCGGAATGTGTCCGAGCCGTACTCGGAAACGTACTTGTCGGGGTTGATGATATTGCCCTTGCTCTTGCTCATGCGCGTGCCGTCGGGACCCAAAATAACGCCCTGATGCACCAACGACTTAAACGGCTCGTCGAAGTGGATATAGTCCATGTCGCGCAAAGCCTTTGTGACAAATCGCGAGTAGAGAAGATGCATGCAGGCGTGTTCCGCGCCGCCGACGTACTTGTCGACGGGCAGCATCTTGTCGATGTACTCGCCGTCGAACGGCGCAGTCGCGTTGTGCGCGTCGGGATAGCGCAGGAAGTACCAGCTCGAGCAAACGAACGTGTCGAGCGTGTCGGGGTCGCGGCGAGCCGGTCTGCCGCACACGGGGCAGGTCACGTTCATAAACTCGTCGCACTTGCCGAGCGGCGACTTGCCGTCGGGAGTGAAGTTGACGTTGTAGGGGAGCTCGACGGGCAAATCCTTTTCGGGAACGGGCACCGCGCCGCAGTGCTCGCAGTGAATGACGGGGATAGGCGCGCCCCAATAGCGCTGACGGGAAACCGACCAATCGCGCAGGCGGTAATTGACCTTCAGCTTGCCCTTGCCGTCCTTTTCGAGCCTTGCCGTAATCGCCTTTTTGGCTTCTTCGCTGCTCATGCCGTCGAAGCCGGGGGTGTTGCACACATAGCCGTACTCCTCGCAGGGCATGGGGTGCTCGGCGCCGTCGCGGTATTCGATGACGCGCTTAATCGGTAAGTCGTATTTAGTCGCGAACTCGTAGTCGCGCTTGTCGCCGCAAGGCACGCCCATGACGATACCCGTGCCGTAGGTGGAGAGAACGTAGTCGGCAATCCACACGGGCACGCGCTCGCCGTTAAGCGGATTTATCGCGTAAGCCCCGGTGAAAACGCCCGACTTTTCCTTGACGGTGGACTGACGCTCGATGTCGCTGAGCTTAGCCGTAGCCGCCTTGTACGCCTCGACCGCAGCCTTTTGCCCGGCAGAAGTGATTTCGTTAATCCAGGGGTGCTCGGGAGCGAAAACGATAAACGAAACGCCGCCCAGAGTGTCGGGGCGAGTGGTGAACACGCGGAAAGAGCGACCGTTTTCCAGCGTAAACTCGACCTCCGCGCCCTCGGACTTGCCAATCCAATTCCGTTGCATCAGCTTAGTCTTTTCCGGCCAGTCGAGCTTGTCGAGACCGGAGAGAAGCTCCTCGGCGTAATCGGTGATTTTGAAGAACCACTGCGTCATTTCCTTTCTGACGATTTCGGTACCGCAGCGCTCGCACTTGCCGTCGACGACCTGCTCGTTGGCAATCACGGTGTTGCAGGACGAGCACCAATTGACGGGCGACAGCTTCTGATAGGCGAGTCCCTTTTTATAGAGTTGCAGGAAAATCCACTGAGTCCACTTGTAGTACTCGGGCGAGCAGGTGTAAAGCTCCTCGCTCCAATCGAACATCGCGCCCATGTTTTTGAGCTGACCTTCCATGGTCTTTATGTTCTTTTCGGTGCTGTCTTTGGGGTGAATACCCGTCTTTATAGCGTAATTCTCGGCAGGCAGTCCGAACGCGTCGAAGCCCATCGGCTGGAAAACCGAGTAGCCCTGCATGCGCTTGAACCGCGCGAACGAATCGGTGGGACCGTAGTTATACCAATGCCCGAGGTGCAGATTCGCACCCGAGGGGTAGGAAAACATCTCGAGAACGTAGTATTTCTTGTCCGCGTCCTCGCGGTGAAAGGTGTGCAAACCTTCCTTTTCCCAAATATCGTTCCACTTTTTTTCGATTGCTTTGTAATCCATTATAATGCTCGCTCCGTATAAACTTCTTTTCATTATATAACGCGCGCGCCGTCGTTGTCAAGAAAATCGCCGAGAGGCAAGCAATTTTGCCTTTGCCTTCGGCTTTTATCCGCTTCAATCCGCGCCCGTATCGGTTTTTTACAGCACGTCGTCGACCTTGATTGACCGCGCGTATTCCGACAACGTCATTTCCGTGCTCTTTTTGAACTGCCGCGAAAAATAGTGCAGCGACGAATACCCAAGCCTGTACGCGATTTCCGTGAACGTATAGCGATTGTAGCTTATCAGTTTTTTCGCCTCGTCGATTTTAAGCGAAGAGAAGTACTGCATAATCGTCTGCCCCGTGCCCTTTTTGAACACGGACTTGACGTAGGTTTTGGAGAAGAACATGGCGTTCGCCACGCCATCGATGGTAATCGTGCCGTAGGTGTTCTCGGCAAGGTACGCCTTTATGCGCTCGACGAGTTCGCCGGCATTCTTCGCCTGCCGCTCTTTGGGCTCGCCGCCGCTTTCAGTTTTCCCGTCGGCTGCAAACCGTCTGCGGCACAGCAAGATCAGCAGCTGCTCGACGTAAAGCTTGATAAGCTGCTCGCCGCCGAACGGCGCGTCGGGGGAGCGGTGCATCTTGTTGAGATAAACGTCGTTGAGCTTGTCGGTAAACGCGTCGCTGCTTTCCCTGACAATCTTGTTGAGCAGCGATTTTTCCGCCTCGCCCAGCGTGAGCCGCGCGTCCTCGAGCACGCTCATCGCCGCGCTGTCGCAGCCGAAAGACACGATGACGGAGTTTGCGAACTGCTCGTCGGTGCGGATATTGTGATATTCCCCGGGCTTGTGAAAATAACACTCGCCCTGAGTGAGCACGAGCGTCTTGTCGCCTGCGGTAATTTCCGCCGCGCCCGAATCGATGTACACCAGCTCCCAGAAATCGTGCCGCTCGCCCTTGAAAGCGAACTTCTGACCGTAGCGGAAATAGTGTACCGTGTACAGGCACCTGACGTTTATCGGCGAAGAGGGCACGGTTTTTTTGTAGGGCGTAAGCTCTATTGCGGTTTTATCGGTTTTCATAATGAGTAAAGTATATCATACGCGCGGATTTTTGGCAAGCGTAACTGTCCTTTTGTGCAAATTTTGTATTCTATTGTTACACCGATTAGGGCAGAGTACGGTATATAATTAGAGTGAAAAAAGCAAAGCGGACGGGAGGATAAGCGATTGGTCATGAAGCTTAACAACGAAAACGCGACGGTATTTTTCCCCGACGGAAACGAGGAGCTCGGGCGCACGACGCACCTTGCGATTTCGGCGCACCACGACGACATCGAGCTTATGGCGATGCACGGAGTGCTGGAATGCTTCGGGAAAAAGGACAAGTGGTTTACGGGCGTAGTCGTCACCGACGGAGCCGGCAGTCCGCGCAACGGGCTGTACGCGGACTACACGGACGAGGAAATGAAAGCCGTGCGCGTCGTCGAGCAGGAAAAAGCGGCGTTCGTGGGCGAATACGCGGCGCAACTGATGCTCGGATACACCTCGGCTTCGGTCAAGGACGGAAAGAACGAGGCGGTTATCGCCGACCTTATGCGCGTCATCGAGGAAACCCGACCCGAAATCATCTACACGCACAATCCCGCCGACAAGCACGACACGCACTGCGCGGTTGCGCTGAGAGTGATAGAAGCAATCCGCAGATTGCCGAAGGAGCTCAGACCGAAGAAGCTGTACGGCTGCGAAGTGTGGCGCGACCTCGATTGGGTAGTCGACGACGAAAAGACGGTGTTCGACGTGAGCGCGCACCCCAACGTTTCGGCGGCGCTCATCAGCGTGTTCGATTCGCAGATTTGCGGCGGCAAGCGCTATGACCTTGCGGCGCAGTCGAGGAGAATCGCCAACGCCACTTACTACGCAAGCCACGGCGTGGACGAGGCGAACGCGCTCAACTACGGCGTAGACATGACCGAGCTTATTGCGGACAAAACCGACGAAAGCCCGTTCGAGTTTATCGCGCGCTATATCGATTCGTTCCGCGCGGACGTAGAGAACCGCCTGAAAAGGCTGAGTAAGTAAACGAAATAAAACCCACGGGAGGCGTTTTACGATGAACTATAAAGACACATTGATGTGGAAGGAAATTTCCGAAACCGAGCGCGCGATTGCGGGCTTTAACGCCGTGAACGCGAAAACCATTGCGGCAATCGTCGCCGATACCGAGAAGCACGGCGTGAAGAACGTCTGCCTCGCCGGCCGCGGCACTTCCGACCACGCGCTTTTCTACTTTAAGTACCTCGTCGAAATCATGAGCGGCTACACGGCAGGCTACGTCGCGCCGTCGGTAGTCACGATGTACGACGGCAAGGTTGATTTTTCCGCCAACCTCGTCATCGGCTGCTCGCAGAGCGGTTATGCCGCCGACGTCATCGCCGTCATCGAAAAGGCGAAAGAGCAGGGCGCGGTCACAGTCGCCGTCACCAACGACGCCGACAGTCCGCTCGCAAAAGCCGCCGAGTATCATATCTACCTTAACGCCGGCAAGGAAGTCAGCGTTGCGGCTACCAAGACGTTCTCAGTCCAGCTTTACGCGATGCTCAACCTCGCGTGCGCGCTCGCTCACCGCGACGACCTTGTGAAGAAGTATGCTTCGCTTTCCGAAAAGGTGGCAAAGTTCGCCGTAGAAGCCGATAAATTCACTTCCGCCGACGCGGACAGACTGAAAGACATAAAGGACGGCTTTATTCTCGCAAGAGGGCTTGCGTACCCCATTGCGTTCGAGGGCTCGCTGAAATTACAGGAAACCTGCTATATCCGCATGCGCGGCTACGCGATGAGCGATTTTTATCACGGCCCGATGGCAATGGTGGACGAGGGAACGCACGTTTTCGTGTATGTGCCCGAGTACACCGGCGGCAGCGCGGAGCTCGCGGCGGCTCACGTCGCGGACGTGAAGAGATGTCTCGACAAACTCACCTCGCTGAAAGCCGACGTCACGCTCGTCACCGACAGCAAGGCTTACGACTGCTATAAGGGCGCGGCGCATATCGACGAGTTCGCGCCGTTCGGCGACGAGAACGAAGCGATGTTCGCGTTCGCGCTGTACGCGCAGATGCTGGCATGCAAAATCAGCTGCGCTATCGGCAACAATCCCGACAGTCCGAAATCGCTGAACAAAGTCACCGTCACCAGATAACGCCGATTATAAGGAGATGACGGACAGGTCACGTCGCGGCAAAACGCGTCGCGGCAAGCGGCGCAATCAACTTAGTTCCAAAGTCGGATAATTCCGATTGGAAATTTCTTATTCTCCCCATTGAAAAAGCCCTTTCGCATCGCGGTTTCGGTTGACCCGTGCGAAGAACAGGGCTTTTTCTATTTTACCGCGAGTTACCGTGCATGAGGATTGCGTTTCGTCGCGGAATTATTGCAGATTATGCGTTTTTCGCGGTTTAACGCCCAAAACCGTTGCGCTGCGCCGACAAATAATATATAATAAACGCGTTATGCAGGTAGATTTTTTAACATCGCTCATCAGCGTCGCCACGATGATTGCGCTCGCGATTCCCGGGTTTATTCTCAGAAAGAAGAACATGCTGCCCGAAAAAGCCGTCGCCGCGCTCGTCGCCGTGCTCATTTACGTTTCCCAGCCGTTTCTCACAATCGATTCGTTTTTAGAGAAAGACTATCGCCCCGAGCTTCTGGTAGGCATGGGCGTGACTTTTTTGCTGTCGCTGTTGCTACACGCCGCGACTTATTTCCTCTCCAAGGGCACGTTCGCCCTTTTCCGCGCGAAAAAAGCAGGCGACGGAGAAGAGGAACTGCCGCTCATAGACAAGCTCGCCGCAGAAAAGCGCATCTGCACGATAACGGCGTTTATGGGCAACGTGGGCTTTATGGGCATACCCGTCATGAAAGCGCTGTTCCCCGAAAACCCCGAAATGCTGATTTACACCGCGGTGTTTATTCTGGGCTTCAACATCGCAAGCTGGACGCTGGGAGTGTACGAGGTGACGGGCGACAGGAAAAACATAAGCTTCCGCCGCGCGCTTTTAAACCCTCCGACCGCCGCTCTGGTAGTCGCGCTGCCGCTGTTCTTTTTCAAGAGTTATATCCCCGTTGACGTAATCGTTCCCGTGTCGAGCGCGGTAGGCTACCTCGCCGACATGACGTTGCCGCTGTCGATGATTATTCTGGGTATTCGCCTCGCCGACGTAAAATTCGCCTCGCTCTTCACCGACGTCAAAGTGTACGTCACCTGCCTCATCAAGCTCGTCGTATCGCCGCTCGCGGCGTTCGCCGTGGGCTTCGCGCTCTTAAGGCTTTTCCCCGGGCTTGACCGCTCGGTGGCAATCACCGCGTATATAGTCACGGCAATGCCGTCGGCTTCGCTTTCGCTCACGTTCGCCGAAATGTTCGACGGCGACCGCGAAACCGCCGTCAAAACCACGCTGCTCACCACATTTCTCAGCGTAATCACCATTCCGCTTCTCATGCTGCTGTGCACGTTTATGTAAAAAATAAGGTAATTCTCGTGTTTTTTCGCATATATTTCAACCGTAAAAAAGCCTTTCCGGCAGCGGAAGGGCTTTTTCTTCGGCATTTGTGGAAAAACGCCGTCCGGTAGCCGCTTTTATCCCCATTATTTTTACAAAAACATATAAAACGGTTGACAAATCGATAAATAATCGGTATAATTTTATCGATAAACTACGGGAGAGCAAGATGACGGAGAACAGAGAAGCGATACAAATATCCAAAGCGGCGCTCGGGCGTATGCCGGGGTACCTGTTGTATCTGAAAAACAGGGCTAAGGAGGGAGAGGTTTTTATCTCGTCCACGGTCATGGCGGAGGACTTGAAGCAAAACCCCGTGCAGGTGCGAAAGGACCTCGCGATAGTGTCGCGCCGCCCGGGACGACCCAAGCTCGGCTTTGAAATTTCCGCGCTAATCGGAGATATAGAGGACTTTTTGGGGTATAATAATACGAGCGAAGCTGTGATAGTTGGCGTCGGCAGGCTGGGCAAAACGCTGCTGTCCTACGACGGCTTCGAGTCGCACGGGCTGAAAATCGTGGCGGGCTTCGACGCGAACGCCGAAATCGAGGGCTCGGTTTACGGCGGCAAAAAAGTGTTCGCGATAGACAAGTTCCACGGGCTCGTGAAGCGAATGAATATCCTTATCGGCATAATCACCGTCCCCAAAGAGCAGGCTCAGCCGGTGTGCGACATGATGATAAGCTCGGGGATAAAGGCGATATGGAACTTTGCGCCCACGCACCTTACCGTGCCCGAGGGCATAATCGTCAAGTACGAGGATTTGGCGGCTTCGCTCGCGCTGCTGTCAAAGACGCTGGGCGACGAGCTCGCGCGCAAAAAATAGTTAAATCGGCTCGCGTAAAGAAGTGACGCAATAAAGATTAAGAAGTATAAATTTTCTCGGAAAGGAGAGGCAAAATGCAAAATGACGAAGCAAGAACGGAAGTCGGAATAGTGGACAGCGTGGAAACGCTGACCGCGAAAATCGACGAAATCCGCGCGGCTGTCGAGGAGTTTTCGACCTACACGCAAGAAGCTGTCGACAAAATCTTCCTTGCCGCCGCGACGGCAGCCGACAAGGCGCGTATTCCGCTCGCAAAAATGGCGGTGGAAGAAACGGGCATGGGCGTAGTCGAGGACAAGGTTATCAAAAATCACTTTGCCTCGGAATATATTTATAACGCCTACCGCGAGGCTAAAACCGTGGGCGTAATCGAGGAGGATAAGGCTTACGGCATAATGAAGATTGCCGAGCCTATCGGACTGATTGCGGCGGTAATACCTACCACCAACCCCACGAGCACGGCGATTTTCAAGACGCTGATTGCGCTGAAAACCCGAAACGGCATAATCATCAGTCCGCACCCGAGGGCAAAACGCTCGACGATTGCCGCGGCGAAAGTAGTGCTCGAGGCGGCGGTTGCGGCAGGCGCGCCGAAAGGCATAATCGGCTGGATAGACGTGCCGTCGCTGGAACTGACGGGACTCGTCATGAAGAGCGCGGACATAATCCTCGCAACCGGAGGTCCCGGCATGGTGCGCGCGGCTTACTCGTCGGGAAAACCTGCGCTCGGCGTGGGAGCAGGCAACACCCCTGCGGTAATCGACGAAAGCGCCGACGTTGTGCTCGCCGTCAACTCGATTATCCACTCCAAGACATTCGACAACGGCATGATTTGCGCTTCCGAGCAGTCGGTCATCGTCCACGAAAAACTCTATGCCAAGGTCAAGAAAGAATTCAAAGACCGCGGTTGCTACTTCCTCGATAAAGAAGAAACCGAAAAAGTGAGAAAGACGATTATCGTCAACGGCGCGCTAAACGCAAAAATCGTCGGGCAAAAGGCTCACACGATTGCCGAGCTTTCGGGCGTAAAGGTGCCCGAGGACACCAAGATTCTCATCGGCGAAGTCACTTCCGTCAGTCTCGACGAGGAATTTGCCCACGAAAAACTGTCCCCGGTGCTTGCGATGTACAAGGCAAAGGACTTTTCCGACGCGCTCGACAAGGCGGAGAGGCTGGTTGCGGACGGCGGCTTCGGTCACACTTCGTCGCTGTACGTCAACGAGATTACCGAAAAAGCCAAGATTGCCGAGTTTGCCGAGCGCATGAAAACCTGCCGCATTCTCGTCAACACGCCGTCGTCGCAGGGCGGCATAGGCGACCTGTACAACTTCAAGCTCACGCCGTCGCTGACGCTGGGCTGCGGAAGCTGGGGCGGCAACTCCGTTTCCGAAAACGTGGGAATAAAGCACCTTCTCAATATCAAGACCGTCGCAATAAGGAGAGAAAACATGCTGTGGTTCAGGACGCCCGGTAAGGTTTATATCAAAAAGGGCTGCCTGCCCGTCGCGCTTTCCGAGCTCAAATCGGTGCTCGGCAAGAAAAAAGCGTTTATCGTCACCGACAGCTTCCTCTACAAGAACGGCTACACCAAGCCGATTACCGACAAGCTCGACGAAATGGGAATACAGCACACCTGCTTCTACGACGTCGCGCCCGACCCGACGCTCGCCTGCGCCAGAGCCGGCGCGGAGCTCATGCGCTCGTTCGAGCCCGACTGCATAATCGCCCTCGGCGGCGGTTCCGCGATGGACGCGGCGAAAATCATGTGGGTGCTGTACGAGCACCCCGAAGCGGACTTTATGGACATGGCTATGCGCTTCGTCGACATCAGAAAGCGCATTTACACCTTCCCGAAAATGGGCGAAAAAGCGTATTTCATCGCGGTGCCCACATCCGCCGGCACGGGCTCGGAAGTCACTCCGTTCGCCGTCATCACCGACGAGAAAACGGGCGTCAAGTATCCGCTTGCCGACTACGAGCTGTTGCCGAACATGGCGATTATCGACGCGGACTTCCACATGACCGCGCCCAAAAGCCTCACGGCGGCTTCGGGCATAGACGCGGTGTCGCACGACCTCGAGGCTTACGCCGCAATGCTCGCCACCGACTATACCGACGGGCTTGCGTTGCGCTCGCTGAAAATGATATTCGAATACCTGCCGCGCGCCTACGACAACGGCGCGAACGACCCCGAGGCGAGGGAAAAGATGGCAAACGCCGCAACCATGGCAGGCATGGCGTTCGCCAACGCGTTCTTAGGCGTGTGCCACTCGATGGCGCACAAGCTGGGCGCGTTCCACCACCTGCCGCACGGCGTGGCAAACGCGCTGATGCTGGAGGAGGTAATGCGCTTCAACGCCTCCGAAAAGCCCGCGAAAATGGGCACGTTCCCCCAATACGGCTATCCGCACACGCTGGCTCGTTACGCCGAAGTCGCCGACTACCTCGGCTTAGGCGGCAAAACGAACGATGAAAAGCTGGAAAGACTGATAAAAGCGGTCAACGAGCTTAAGGCGCGTGTGGGAATAAAGCCGACAATCCGCGACTATGTGTCCGACGAAAAGGACTTTTTGGACAGACTCGACGCGATGACCGAACAGGCGTTCGACGACCAGTGCACGGGCGCGAACCCCAGGTATCCGCTGATGAGCGAAATCAAGCAAATGTATCTCAACGCTTACTACGGCAAGCACGAGAAGGTATAAGGAGGGAAAAATGAAACTCGATAACGTAATAGCGGTGCGCCCCGGCAAGATGGTCTATCGCGACGGCGACGCGGCGATAAAGGTTTTCGACGAGGGCTACGGCAAAGCCGACGTGCTCAACGAAGCGCTTAATCAGGCGCGCGTCGAGGACTGCGGACTGTTCGTGCCCAAGGTGCGCGAAGTGACCAAGCTCGACGGCAAGTGGGCGATTGTCACCGACTTCATCGAGGGCAAAACGCTGGCGCGGCTTATGGAGGAGCAGCCGGAGAAAAAGGACGAGTACCTATATAGGTTCGTCCGCCTGCAAATTTCGATGCACGAAAAGCAGGTGCCGCTTCTCACCAAGCTCAAGGACAAGATGAATCGCAAGATTTCTCTGACGGGGCTGGACGCGACCACGCGCTATGAGCTCCACACGCGGCTCGAGGGCATGCCCAAGCACACCAAACTGTGCCACGGCGACTTCAACCCGAGCAACGTGATAGTATCGGGCGACGGCGACTATATCATCGATTGGGCGCACGCCACGCAGGGCAATGCTTCGGCGGACGCGGCGAGAACGTATTTACTGTTCTGGCTCGCCGGCGACATCACGGGAGCGGACAAATACCTCGACAAGTTCTGCGCGCTGTCGGACACGGCGAAACAATACGTCCAGAAATGGATACCCATCGTCGCGGCTTCGCAGCTCGTCAAGGGCAAGCCGCAGGAGCGCGAATTCCTGCTCCGCTGGGTGAACGTGGTCGATTACGAATAGTAAAAGAAGCGGCGTTTGCCGCGACTACATAAACTCCGGGAGAGGAAACAATGATAAGAGTAGAGATTTGCATCGGCAGCTCCTGCCACGTCAAGGGCGCGACGAGCGTGCTGAACGCAATCAGGAGCAAGGTCAAAACCTACGGGTTAGAGGACAAGGTAGAACTTGCCGGCAGGTTTTGCATGGGCAAGTGCACGGAGGGCGTTTGCGTCACCGTGGACGGACAGCTGTATTCGGTAAGCCCGGACAGCGCAGACGAATTTTTCGATAAAGAGATTAAGGGGAGGTTATAAAAATGACGTTAAAGGTTTGTGTGGGCAGCTCGTGCCATCTTCGCGGTTCCTATGCCGTGATTGAAGAGCTTAAAAAGCTGATTGACGAGTACAAGGTGCAGAACGACGTGAGCTTGCAGGCAAGCTTTTGCCTCGGTCACTGCGCCGACGGCGTTTGCGCCAAAGCCGACGACGATTTTCTCACGGGTCTGAACGCCGAGAACGTTCGCACCGTGTTTGAAACCGAAGTTTTGCCGCGAATCGCAAAAAAGTAAATAGCCGCGTAAATGATGAGGTGTATACATAATGGCAGAATATCTTGACTTCAATCAAGCCGATTGCAAGAACTGTTACCGGTGTCTGCGCAGCTGCCCGGTCAAAGCGATACGCGTGGAAACCGAGCAGGCGAGGGTTATTCCCGACCGCTGCATACTGTGCGGTCATTGCGTCAACGTGTGCCCGAGAAACGCCAAGCACGTCCACAGCGGCGTGGAAGCGGTGAGCAAACTGATTGCCTCGGACGCGGACGTAATCGTTTCGCTCGCGCCGTCGTTCGTGTCGAGCTTCGGCGTGTCGGACTTCGGCATAATGCGCGCCGCGCTGAAAAAACTCGGCTTTACGGAAGTCGAGGAAACGGCAATCGGCGCAAACGCCGTCGTCACCGAGTACGACCAGCTGCTCGCGAGCGGCAAGTACCGCAATCTTATTTCCACGGCTTGTCCGTCGGTCACGCGGCTCGTGAGGGAGTATTACCCCAAGGCTATCGAGTTCCTTGCGCCCGTGGATTCGCCCATGGTCGCGCACGCGAAAATGATTAAACATCGCGCGCCGCACGCCAAAGTCGTTTTCATAGGACCGTGCATCGCGAAAAAACGCGAGGCGGACGAGAGCGGTATCGTCGACGGAGTGCTCACCTTCGAGGAATTGAAGAAAATGCTAAGCGGCGCCGGTATCGACGTTTCCGAGGTCGCGTCCGAACCGATAGCGGAAACCGAGGGCAACAAGGCGAAGTTTTTTCCCATTAACCGCGGCATAATCAAGTCTTTCGACGGCTACCGCGCGGACTACGAGTACCTTAGCGTCGACGGAGTGAGGCGCTGTCAGGAAGTTCTGGACGACATCGATTCGCTGTCGGGTTTCTTCCTCGAGCTGAACGCCTGCGAGTTCGCCTGCGTCAACGGACCGTGCTCGACATTGGAGGAGAACGACGCAATCCGCTCGACGGCGGCGATAAGAAAATACACGGGCGAGGCGATTGACGGCAAAAAGAGCATGAAAGTCGACTACGACGGCGTGGATTTATCGGCGGTTTACGCGCCCGTCAAGCAGGGCGGCAGGGCGGTTTCGGAGTACGAAATCGAAAAGATACTCAAGATGACCAACAAGTTCCGCCGCGAGGACGAGCTCAACTGCGGCGCGTGCGGTTATTCTACCTGCCGCGAAAAGGCTTGGGCGGTGGCGAACGGCTATGCGGACGTGGAAATCTGCCTGCCGTACATGCGCGAGCGCGCCGAGGCGATGTCCTACGAGATTATCCACAACAGCCCCAACGGCATAATACTGCTCGACGGCGATTACAGGATTATGGATATAAACGCCCGCGCGCTGGAATTTCTGGGCATCGACAGGAGCGATATACGCGGCGAAAACGCGTTCGATTGGTTTAACCCCACCGAGTTCGTCATCGCGGCGCAGAGCGGCGAGGCGGTGCATAAGACCAAAACGCACATCGACAAGACGGACAAGTATGTCGAGCTCACTATCACCTCGCTGAAAGAGCACAACGTGTGGTTCGGCATAATGAAGGACATCACGCCGGACGTAGAAAAGGAAAATCAGATTCGGGAGCTCACCGAAAAGACGCTCGTTACCACCGACGGAGTCATCAAAAAGCAAATGCGCGTGGCGCAGGAGATTGCCTCGCTGCTCGGCGAAACCACCGCCGAAACCAAGGTTGCGCTTTTGAAACTTAAAAAGACGCTTGCCGAGAACGGCGGCATCGAAAACGAAGAAAAGAAATAAACGGAGAACGGAAACAAATGGCGCTCGTACTCGAAACAGGCTATACTTCAATCAACAAAAAGGGCGAGGAGCTGTGCGGCGACAACGTGGAAATGGTCGTCACGCCCGACGGGCACACCACGCTGGTGCTTGCCGACGGAATGGGCAGCGGCGTAAAGGCGAACATTCTCTCTACGCTCACGTCCAAAATTCTGTGCACCATGGTGTCGAACGACATCGACATCTACGAGTGCGTGGAAACGATTATTCAGTCGCTGCCGGTGTGCAAGGAGCGTGGACTAGCGTACTCCACGTTCTCGGTCATTCACGTCGACAAGACGGGCAAGGGCTATTTAATCGAGTTCGACAACCCCGAGGCGATTTACATGCACGGCGGCAAGTGCGTGGAGCTCGGGCGCGAAAAGCTCGAGGTGCTGGACAAGACCGTATACAAGTCCGATTTGAGCCTCGAGGAGAACGACATATTGATGATAATGAGCGACGGCACGATTCACGCCGGCATCGGTATGCTGCTAAACTTCGGCTGGCAGCGCGACGAAATCAAGGAGTTTCTGGACACGCACGTCCGCCCGGGCATGAGCGCGAGGTGCGCGGCGTGGCTGCTCGTCGACGCATGCAACGACTTTTACGTCGGCGAGCCGGGCGACGACACAACCGTTGCCGCGGTGCGCGTGAGAGAAGAGGAAAAGATAAACATCATGGTCGGACCTCCGCTCGACAAGTCGCGCGACGACTTCTATGTGGCGCGATTTATGAAGGACTGCGACAAGAAAATCGTGTGCGGCGGCACCAGCTCGCAGATAGTCGCAAGATACCTCGGCAAAGAAGTTTCCACGTCGCTCGAGTTTATCGATAAGGAAATTCCGCCCATAGGCTATATCGACGGCATCGACCTTACCACCGAGGGCGTAATCACGCTCCGCAAACTGTGCGAGCTGAGCGACAAGTACCTGTCCGTTTCCGACCTGAGCCCCAAGGAGTTCACTTCGGCAAAGGACGGAGCCGGCATGCTGGCGCAGCTGCTGTTCGAGGAAGCGACTTCCGTCACGTTTTTCGTGGGGCAGAGCGTCAACGTCGCGCATCAGGGCTTGCCGATTGACACGACGATGAAGTTAAAGCTTGTGGAAACGCTTTCCAAGAATTTAATCAAAATGGGCAAAACCGTGACGGTAAACTACGACTGAGGCAGAAATTTCCGAGTGATTTTACAAAAATTTTACGGTTATTCACTTTACAAAAGTATACTCAAGGAATATAATTAGTGGGCTATGGAAAAAGTATTCGACACAAAAGTACAGGAACTGAAATACGAAGTACTCAAAGAGATAATCAAATGCGCCTACGACGGCGATATGTCGGGCGTTTACACCGATATTCCCAAGAAAATCGTCCCCGGTCCCAAGGCGAGCATGCGTTGCTGCATCTACAAGGAACGCGCGATACTTCAGGAGCGTATTAAGCTCGCGCTAGGCGGCGACAAGAATAATCCGAACATCGTCGAGGTCATCGACATTGCCTGCGACGAGTGCCCGATTGACGGCATTTTCGTCACCCCCGCGTGCAGAGGCTGCATCGTTCATCGTTGTCAGAACGTCTGCCCGAGAGGCGCGATTACGATTGTCGACAAAAAGGCGGTCGTCGACAAGGAGAAGTGCATCGAGTGCGGCAAGTGTACTCAGGCTTGCCCCTATGGCGCGATAATCCGCCAGCATCGTCCGTGCGTGGTCAGCTGCAAAGTGGGTGCGATTTCTATGGACGAGAATAAAAAAGCCTGCATCGACAACGACAAGTGCGTCGCATGCGGCGCGTGCGTGTATCAGTGCCCGTTCGGCGCGATTTCCGACAAGTCGCTGGTGCTCGATACAATCGATATTCTCAAAAAATCGGAGAACAACACAAAGTACAAGGTCTACGCGCTGATTGCGCCGGCAATCGTCAGCCAATTCAAGTACGCGAGAATAGAGCAGGTAGTCACCGGCATAAAGAAGCTCGGCTTCCATCAGGTGGTGGAGGCTGCTCTCGGCGCGGACATCACGCTGTGGCACGAGGCGAACGAGTTTAAGGAAAAAGGACTGCTCACCACGTCCTGCTGTCCGTCGTTCGTCATGTTCATCGAAAAGAATTTCCCCACGCTCGCCAAGTACATTTCGCACAATCCCTCGCCCATGGTCGAGGCGGCAAAGCTGATAAAAGCCTCCGACCCCACGGCGAAAATCGTCTTTATCGGACCGTGCACGTCCAAAAAGCTGGAATTCCGCATGGAAAAGACGGGCGGCGCGGTGGATAACGTCATGTCGTTCGAGGAGCTTCAGGCGTTCTTCGACGCCAGGGAAGTGGACATCGCTTCGCTCGACGACACGCCGCTCGACAACGCGTCCTTCTACGGCAGAATTTTTGCCAAGTGCGGCGGTATCGCGCAGGGCATCAAGGAAGTGGGCGCGGACATGGGCATCGAGGACATTCGCCCCGTGTACATGAACGGTCTGGAGGAGTGCAAGGCGGAGCTCACAAAGCTCAAATTCAACAAGTCCGTCAACAACTTCTTCGAGGGTATGGCTTGCGACGGCGGCTGTCTCAACGGCGCGCTGTGCCTTAACCACGGTCCCAAGAACGTGCAGGACGTCGACCGCTACGGCAGGGAAGCCAAGGAAAAAACGATTGAAAACTCCGTCAAGCTGTACAAGCTCTACGAGGGCGGCGACGAGGACAAGGACTGACAAAAGCATAAGCGGCGCGAGTATTTTAAGGTATGTCGCGCCCTTTCTTTTACGCCGCGCTCGGGCAATAATGTTACCCGTAGCCCCGTGAAAGCAGCGAATCCTACGGGGTGCAAGGAGAAGCAAATGAAAACGAAAAAGTCGAAAATATCCGTAATAGTATCGGGCGCATGCGCCGTGCTGTTCGTCGCGTTCACGCTGATTGTAAAGTTCGTGGATGTCGAGCCGATAGGACCCGAGGGCACGAGCGTGGGACTCGCCGCGCTCAACAAGGCGGCGTCCGACGCTTTGGGGTTCAACCGCACGCTCTACGACGTCACCGATTGGCTGGGCGTAGTCGCGCTCGCGGCTGCCGTAGCGTTCGTCGTAATCGGAGTCGTGCAGCTCATAAGGCGCAAAAGCCTGAAAAAAGTGGATTTTGAAATCCTCGCGCTGGGCGTGTTCTACATCGTCGTCGCCGCGTTCTATGTGTTTTTCGAGCTCGCGATAGTCAACTACCGCCCGATAATCCTCGGTGCCGCGCCCGAAGCGTCTTACCCGTCGTCGCACACGGTGATGGCAGTCTGCGTTTTAGGCTCGGCGATTGTCGTCGTGCACCGCAAGCTTAACAGCCGCCCGTGGCGTATCGCCGCCGAAGCCGCGTTTGCCGCGCTCGCCGTCGTAATCGTCGTGGGCAGACTGCTCTCGGGAGCGCATTGGCTTACCGACATAATAGGCGGATTGCTGCTGTCGGCGGCGCTCGTGTCGGGCTATATCGCCGCGCTTGCTTTCCGCGACGAACGCGTGGGGGCGCGAAACGCGAACCCCGAAGAAGCCTCGGGCGCAGATACCGCCGAATAAACCGCGATTGCGGCTTTGTCGCGAAGCGCATATAACGTAAAAACGCATAAAAACGTATAAAAACCGCGATACTTAACTTATGAGCAGGTCTATAACGAAAAAACTTGCCGCCGTTATCGCGGTTTTACTTTTTCTGGTGTCGGCGCGGATTTTTGCGGCGGAGGCGGCGGTTGCGTGCGCTTCGCCGATAACCACGTTGCCGATGCCGGACGGGCAGCCGCCCGTTTGCGCTGCGGCTCGCGTGCCCGTGATTATGTATCATTCGGTGTCGCGCGGCACGCCCGGCAAGTACGTCATACCGCCCGAAACTCTGGAAGAAGACATAATATCTCTTAAAAACGCAGGCTATAAGACGGTGTTTGTTTCCGATTTGATAGATTTCGCGCAGGGTAAAGGCGCGCTTCCCGAAAAAGCGATTGCGCTCACTTTCGACGACGGGCATTACAACTTTTTGTCCGAAGTCGTGCCCGTGCTTCGCGAGCGCGAAGCAAAGGCTACGGTCAGCATAGTGGGCGCGTTCACCGACAAGGAAACGGGAAAGGAGCGCAGGAGCAGTTATTTTTCCTATCTTAACGCCGACGAACTGACGGAAGTCGCGCTGTGCGGCTGCGCGGAAATCGGCAATCACAGCTACGCGCTCCACAGCGGCATCGGCGCCAAGCCGCTCTGGGGAGAGAGCTACGAGCGTTACAAGGCGAGGTTTACTCGCGATACCGACAAGTGCGACGCGCTGATTCGCGCGTGCGGCGGAAAAGCCGTCGTCTATACCTGCCCGTTCGGGCGGTACGACGGCTTCACCGCGCGCGCCGTCCGCGAGTACGGTTACGGAGCGATGCTCACCTGCGAGGAGGGGATAAACGAGCTCGCGCCCGGGGATACCGCCGCGCTCTACAAACTCAAGCGGTTCAATCGCCCCTATGGGGAAAGCAGCGAAGCGTACTTTAAAAACAGAGGCATAATTTAGCGAAACAGGGGCGTAATTGCCCCCCCTAACCCCGAATTATTAAAATGTTTTTTGGATTTTAATAAGTTGTAGTAGATAGGTTAGTTTTAATAAAGCGGCTGTAATTGTGTTCTTGTGATAATAGTACTACTTTTTTTCAAGCGAAGAAAAAAAGTAGCAAACTCGGCGCATACTAACGGTATGAATAAGAAAACGTATTACGGAAAACTGAAAAGACGCGGACTGAAAATCGCGGACGGAGCAGGGAAAACGCTTGCTTCGCCTGCGACCGACCCGAGCGGAAGCTACACGGGCATAGTCACGACCTCGAGTTACGACGTGCCCGAGCAGGACGTCGACGACCTCTGAGCGCGATTAAAGCGCGGCAAAACCGCGAATAAACGCAATATAACCGTCGATTGCTTGCACAATTTTCGCGCGTGTGCTATACTTTCGGTATGAGTAAAAAGCTGAAAAGAATAATAGCGATAATCGCGCTCGTGTTCATGGCGGTGTTCACCGTTTCGCTGGTGGCGTACCTTGTGGACAAAACGCTGCTTAACGGCGCAATCGGCTTTCTGACGTTGTTTTCGGGCGGCATCGGCATCGCGCTGTTCCTCGTCATCTGGATGTCGAGGGATAACTATGACAGTGCGAGCGACGACGAGCCCTACGACGGCAAGAGCAAAACTCCCGACGAGCCCGAGGCAAGCGACCGCGCGGCTTCGCCCGAAGCAAACGAGTGCGAAGCTGAGCAGAACGGCGATAACACAGAACCTCAATCGAGCCCCGAAACGGAATCCGACCCACGATAAACCACGCGTGGGTTTTTCCCTTATCGCGGTTTTTTCTCGCCGCGCGGAACAACAAGCACGATTGCGCCGATGACGACCAGAGCCACGGCGGCGACGACGTAGTAGACGGAAACGCGCACGAACCGCGAGAAAACGAACAGCAGTACGGCGGCTAAAAAGTACGATTTCGCGCGCTTTTTCGCAACCGCCGCGCCGAAAAACGCATTCAGCGGCTTGCGCTTCCGGGCGCTAGGCGGCGATGGCAGCGCGTGAAGCGAGGAGAGAAGCCTGCACGTTTCGTTGCCGTCTAGTATTCTCACCGAAACGTAGGGGATTTCTGCAGCGACAGCCGCAGCTTCTTTCGACGCCGAAAACGCCGCGATAACCACGCGCTTATAGCCGAGAGAGCTCGCGCGCGCCGCCGCGTCCACCACATAGTCGGGAGCAGGCGACGACGGCTTTATTCGCGAAAAGAACGCGACGTCGCCCACGCCCAGAAACCCGTCCTCGCGCTTGACCGTCCGCTTTTTCTCGATGGCGGAGCGAAAATACTCCAGCGCAGCCTCGTCCGAGCAGTAGCAGAAGCTCGCCTTGACGGCGGAAACCGCAGCCGAGTCATTTTTGTCGGACTTGCCGTAGAGGAAGTGCAGATACAGCTCGGAAACGCACAGCGAGAACACCAGCGCGAACGCGAACAGTGCGGCTAAGCCCTTGACGTAATAACCGCCGATAAACGCGCCGATAAAGAAGCAAGTCAGCTTCGACAGCGCGCCGTCGACGTAATAAGCAAAACTTTTCATGCTTTGATTATCGACGGGAAACCGCCGTTATAAACAAAAAAGCTAAAAATAGAAAATCAGGTCGTATAAACAATGAAAACGGAGATTTACCTTCCCACAACCGAAAATCTTGAAATCTGCGCCGAGCTTTTAAGAAGCGGCGAGCTCGTGGCGTTCCCCACCGAAACCGTGTACGGCTTGGGCGGCAACGCGCTCGACCCCCTTGCCGCAAAGAAAATCTACGCGGCGAAGGGCCGTCCGTCCGACAATCCGCTCATCGTACATATCGCCGACAAGGAAACGGTGAACGTGCTTGCGGAGCGCGTGCCCGAAAAAGCGCAAATCGTAATGGAAAGGTTTATGCCCGGTCCCGTCACGATAGTGCTTCCCAAAAAGGACGTCGTGCCCGACGCGGTCACGGGCGGACTGAAAACCGTCGCCGTGCGCATGCCGTCAAACCCCGTCGCGCTCGCGCTGATTTCTCGCTCCGGCGTGCCCGTTTGCGCCCCCAGCGCCAACACAAGCACGCGCCCCAGTCCCACGAGCGCCGCGCACGTCTACAACGACCTCTGCGGCAAAATCCCTGCGATTCTCGACGGCGGCGACTGCGAAGTGGGCGTCGAGTCTACGGTCATCGACTTTACCACCGAAAAGCCTCGGCTTTTAAGAGCCGGCGGCATGCCGATAGAAACGCTCGAAGCCGCGATAGGCGAAATCGAAATCGTCCAAAACAGCAAAGTCGCGCTTTGCCCGGGCATGAAGTACAAGCATTATTCGCCGCTTGCCGACGTGTTCGTCGCGCTCCCCGGCGAGGGGCTTAAAGAAAGAATGAGGGCGGCTTACGACGCGATTACGGGCGAGGGAAAGAAAACGCTGATAATCGCGCTGGAGGATACCGCGGCAGAAATGGGCGAGAGGAACGTCCGACTTGCCGGCAAGGACTACGCCGACTACGCGCACAACCTGTTCGCGTTTCTGCGCGACGCCGACGCCGACGGTTACGAAGCGGTAGTATGCGAGGGCGCGGACGAGCGTCTTTTGGGCGCTTCCGTCGCCAACCGCCTGATAAAGGCAGCCGGAGGCAAGACCGTCTAGTGGAAAAGACAGCCGAAAAAACCGCGGCGAAAAGGCAAAAAAACGCCGCGAATAAACCGAAAACCGCCGCGAAATCCGATAAAATCCGCATTACGTTCGTGTGTACGGGCAACACCTGCCGTTCGGCAATGGCGGAGCGGATTTTCAAAGAGGAAATCGCACGCAGAGGATTAAAGGACAAGTTCGCGATAAACTCCTACGGACTAAGGGTCAAGCCGCAGGACGAGATTAACCCAAAGGCGGTGGAGGCGCTGAAAAGCCTCGGCTACCGCGCGGCAAAGCACAAGGCGAAGCCGCTTACGCTCGCGGCGGCGAAAAAGAGCGATTTAATCGTGTGCATGACCGCCCGTCACAAAGCGGAAATCGACCTCGAAAAGTGCTATACGGTGGGCGATATTACGGGCGGCGGCGACGTTGCCGACCCGTTCGGCGCACCCGTTTCCGAGTACGTCCGCGCGGCTAAATACCTCGCCTATTCGGTGGACGAAACGCTGGAGCTTGCCGAAAAAACGGCGGCAAACAGGCGCAATAACCAATGATAATAAAGTCGGGGCAAAGCCTCGGAAAGGAGATAACTGATGAAAGTAGCAATAGCATGCGACCACGCCGCGCTCGAACTTAAAAACGCGGTCAAAAAGCATCTTACGGACAGAGGATTCGAGGTCGTCGACTTCGGCATAAACGAGCCGGGCTCGGTGGATTACCCCGACTACGCGCTGCCCGTCGCCGAAGCCGTTGCGGGCGGCAAAGCCGACAAGGGCATTCTCATTTGCGGCACTGGCATCGGCATGAGCATCTGCGCGAACAAGGTCAAGGGCATACGCTGCGCGCTGTGCTCGGACACGTTCTCGGCGCGCGCCACTCGCGAGCATAACGACGCCAACGTGCTGGCGTTCGGCGAAAGAGTGGTGGGCGGAGGGCTCGCTCTCGACATTGTCGACGCGTTTTTGGACACGCCGTTCTCGAACGCCGAGCGGCACGTCAAGCGCATCGACAAAATCACCGCCATCGAGAATAAGTATTTTAAGTGATTTAGTCAAAAAGTTGTGCGAAAACGGCAAAAACAGTTGCCTGAAACCGCAATATATGTTATAATCGGCAATGGGTCGGCTCGTCCGCACCCGTTTTAACCTAAGTTAAAAACCATAGAAGTATAAAAAAGGAGAAAGTACGTTATGGCAAACAAAAAGTATTGTTACCTCTTCACCGAAGGCAACGCTAAAATGCGCGAGCTTTTGGGCGGCAAGGGCGCGAACCTCGCCGAGATGACCGGTTTGGGACTTCCCGTTCCGCAGGGCTTCACCATTTCCACCGAAGCCTGCACGCAGTATTACGAGGACGGCAAGCAAATCAACCCCGGCATTCAGGCTGAAATCATGGAGTACGTCGACAAGATGGAAAAAATCACCGGCAAGAAGTTCGGCGACAAGGAGAATCCGCTTCTCGTTTCTGTTCGTTCGGGCGCGCGCGCTTCGATGCCCGGCATGATGGACACCATTCTTAACCTCGGATTGAACGAGCAGGTTGTCGAAGTCATCGCAAAGAAGTCCGGCAATCCTCGCTGGGCTTGGGACTGCTACCGCCGTTTCATTCAGATGTTCTCCGACGTCGTCATGGAGGTAGGCAAGAAATATTTTGAAAAGCTTATCGACGAGATGAAAGAGAAGAAGGGTATCACCTTCGACGTCGAGCTCACCGCCGACGACCTCAAAGAGCTCGCCAATCAGTTCAAAGCCGAGTACAAGAAACAGCTCGGCACCGACTTCCCCTCCGACCCGAAGGAGCAGCTGTTCGCAGCCGTCAAGGCGGTTTTCCGTTCGTGGGACAATCCGCGCGCGAACATCTACCGCATGGACCACGACATTCCTTACAGCTGGGGCACCGCGGTCAACGTTCAGATGATGGCGTTCGGCAACATGGGCGACGATTCCGGCACGGGCGTTGCGTTCACGCGTAACCCGGCTACCGGCGAAAAGGGTCTTATGGGCGAATTCCTCGTCAACGCTCAGGGCGAAGACGTCGTTGCAGGCGTCCGCACCCCGATGCCTATCGAGCAGATGAAGGGCGTGTTCCCCGAGGCTTACGCAGAATTCCAGAAAGTATGCGCAACGCTCGAGAACCACTACCGCGACATGCAGGATATGGAGTTCACCATCGAGCACGGCAAACTCTATATGCTCCAGACCCGTAACGGCAAGCGTACCGCAGCCGCAGCTATCAAGATTGCATGCGACCTCATCGACGAGGGCATGATTACCGAGAAAGAAGCGCTTATGCAAATCGACGCGAAGTCGCTCGACATGTTGCTTCACCCGACGTTCGACGTCAAGGCTCTTAAAGACGCCGACAAGAACAACGTCGTGGGCAAGGGTATCGCCGCTTCCCCGGGCGCCGCTACCGGCACTATCGTATTCACCGCAGAGGACGCCGTCGTCGAGGGCAAGAAGGGCAAGAAGGTCATTCTCGTCCGTCTCGAAACCAGCCCCGAGGACATCGAGGGCATGAAGTACGCTCAGGGTATCCTTACCGTCCGCGGCGGTCAGACTTCTCACGCTGCCGTCGTTGCAAGAGGCATGGGAACCTGCTGCGTTTCCGGCTGCGGCGACATCAAGATGCACGAAGAGGAAAAATACTTCGAGCTCGCCGGCAAAGTGTTCCGCGAGGGCGACGCGCTCTCTTTGGACGGCTCCACCGGCAATATCTACGACTGCGCAATCAAGACCGTTCCCGCCGACCCCAACTCCGGCTATTTCGGACGTATCATGGCACTTGCCGACAAGTATAAGGCGCTCGGCGTTCGCACCAACGCGGACACCCCGAAGGACGCTAAGCAGGCTGCCGCGTTCGGCGCAACCGGTATCGGTCTTTGCCGTACCGAACACATGTTCTTCGACCCGGCGCGTATCGGCGCGTTCCGCGAGATGATTTGCTCCGACACCGTTGAAGAGAGAGAAGCCGCGCTCGCGAAAATCGAGCCCATGCAGCAGGCAGACTTCGAGGGCTTGTTCGAGGCTCTCGGCGGCTACCCCGTAACCATCCGCTTCCTCGATCCGCCGCTTCACGAGTTCGTTCCGACCGACGAAGCCGACATCGAAGCGCTTGCAAAAGCTCAGGGCAAAACCGTCACGAGAATCAAGGAAATCATTTCCTCGCTTCACGAGTTCAACCCGATGATGGG
>DQGD01000011.1:52428-53090 GCA_003533505.1 Clostridiales bacterium
CACGAGTTCAACCCGATGATGGGTCACCGCGGATGCCGTCTGTGCGTAACCTATCCCGAGATTGCCGTCATGCAGACCAAAGCCGTCATCAAGGCTGCTATCAAGGTGCAGAAGGCGCATAAGGATTGGAAAGTCGTTCCCGAGATTATGATTCCGCTTACCGGCGAAGTTAAGGAAATGAAGTTCGTCAAAGACATCGTCGTCAAGACCGCCGACGCCGAAATCAAGGCTGCCGGAGCCGAACTTAAGTACGAAGTCGGCACCATGATTGAGATTCCGCGTGCGGCAATCACCGCCGACGAAATCGCAACCGAAGCCGAGTTCTTCTGCTTCGGCACCAACGACCTTACCCAGATGACGTTCGGCTTCAGCCGCGACGACGCAGGCAAGTTCCTCGGCGCTTACTACGCGAACAAGATTTACGAGTCCGACCCGTTCGCTCGCCTCGACCAGAAGGGCGTGGGCGCGCTGATGGAAATGGCTGTCGAGAAGGGCAGAAAGACCCGTCCGGGCATGTCCTGCGGCATCTGCGGCGAACACGGCGGCGACCCCTCGTCCGTAGAGTTCTGCCACAAAATCGGTCTTACCTACGTTTCCTGCTCGCCCTACCGCGTCCCGATTGCTCGCCTCGCCGCCGCTCAGGCTAATATCCGTAGTCCGAG
>DQGD01000014.1:0-77418 GCA_003533505.1 Clostridiales bacterium
TCTTTTTCGAGAATATTTTCGAAGAAGAGAACATATCATATACAACATAATATCGCGGGGTGGAGCAGTCTGGGAGCTCGTCGGGCTCATAACCCGAAGGTCGTGTGGTTCAAGTCCCACTCCCGCCACCATTAGCAAGAGAATCTATTTTATAGGTTCTATGCCCGTAACAAATGCCGTCAGACGTAAGCTCGGACGGCATTTGTTTTTACTTTTTTTTAAGGTTGTATTATTCGCTTCATGCATGGGATTCCACGCCGAGTTACAATAATTCGGCACGTTATATTCGTTCCGTCGTATTGCGGCAGTCGGGCGCACTTTAGCGTAAAAAAGAAATTGCTTTATCGTAAAAAAGCGAAAAATCGGCAAAAATCGGCGATTTGCGAAAATTTCACAAAAAAAGCCGTAAATTTCCTTGGCAAATCCGTTGACAAGAAAAAAATATTATGATAAAATGCGAGTATATATTCTAAATGCGGCGACGGAAACATAAAGAGCGTTAACGCGGCTTTTGCAGAGAACCGACGTAGTGGTGCAAGTCGGTAAAGCGGTTAGCGTATCCATCTCATTCCCGAGCAGTCGGCGCGAGCAGCCAACTACATGAGGCGGTAAGTACCGAACGGAAGGACACCGTTACAGGTCCGAAGAGTCAAAGAAGATTTTGAACCTTGCTGAGCAGGGCCGCCGTTGTGCGGTCAAATCGGGTGGTAACGCGGCAGTCTTGTCGTCCCGAGGCGCGGCAAGGCTTTTTTCGTATTCTACGGCAAAAAGAGGAGGCATAATGCAGAACAGATACGTTTTATCCATACTTGTACAGAACCACTACGGCGTGCTCCGCCGCATCAGCAGTCTGTTTTCGCGGCGCGGTTACAGCATCGAGAGTCTCTCGAGCGGCGACGCGGAAAAGCCCGAGCTCAGCCGCGTGACGGTAGTGGCTCGCGGCGACGAGGACATTATCGACCAGATAAAGAAGCAGGTGTCCAAGCTCGTGGAAGTCGTGGGCGTCACGATTTTCGAGGACGACAAGGCGGTTTATCGCGAGCTGATGCTGATAAAAGTGAAAACCACGCGCTCGACAAGGGCGGAGATTATGGAAATCACGGACATTTTCCGCGCGCACATAGTCGACGTCGCGCCCTCGTCGTTGGTGCTGGAGGTGACGGGCGACTCGAAAAAACTGTCTGCTCTCATCGGCATGCTCGAGCCGTTCGGCATTATGGAAATCGTGCGGACGGGGCTTGCCGGCATCAAGCGCGGCGACAAGAGCTTCCCTTCCGAGCAGGACGAGTAGACCCGGCGAGCGGCAGGCTATCGGACTTATATATAAATAAGGAATAAAAAAAAGTCAATCACGACCGCGCGGAATAAGGATAGGAAACGAGCGGCGCGAAAATAAAAAACGAATTAAAACGGAGGTACACTAAAATGGCAGTAATGTATTATGAAAAGGATTGCGACTTCAAGAAAATCGCGGACAAGAAAATCGCTATCATCGGCTTCGGCAGTCAGGGTCACGCTCACGCGCTGAACCTCAAGGATTCGGGCGCGAACGTCACCGTCGGACTTTACGAGGGCAGTAAGTCCTGGAAAAAAGCCGAGGCGCTGGGGCTTAAAGTCACCACCGCCGCCAAGGCAGCCGAGTGGGCGGACATCGTAATGATACTTATCAACGACGAAAAGCAAGCCAAGCTTTACCGCGAGAGCATTGCAGCGCACATGACGGCAGGCAAGACGCTTATGTTCGCGCACGGCTTCAATATTCACTACGGTCAGATTGTGCCGCCTGCCGACGTCAACGTCGTCATGATTGCCCCCAAAGGACCCGGGCACACCGTCCGCAGTCAGTTTCAGGAGGGTAAGGGCGTGCCTTGCCTTATCGCCGTCCAGCAGGACGCTACCGGCGACGCCAAGGAAATCGGACTTGCCTACGCCTACGGCATCGGCGGAGCGCGCGCAGGCGTTCTTGAAACCACGTTCAAAGAGGAAACCGAAACCGATTTGTTCGGCGAGCAGGCAGTGCTTTGCGGCGGCGTGACCGCGCTTATGAGAGCAGGCTTTGAAACGCTTGTAGAGGCAGGCTATCAGCCCGAGAGCGCATATTTCGAGTGCGTCCACGAGATGAAGCTTATCGTCGACCTTATCAATAAGGCAGGCTTTGCAGGCATGCGTTATTCGATTTCCGATACCGCCGAGTACGGCGATTACGTCACCGGTCCGAAGATTATCACCGCCGAAACCAAAAAGGCGATGAAGGGCGTGCTCGCAGATATTCAGGACGGCACGTTCGCGCGCAACTTCATTCTCGAAAACCAGGCTAACCGCCCGTACTTCAACGCCAAGCGCAGAATGGAAGCCGAGCAGCAACTCGAAGTCGTGGGCAAGAATTTGCGCAGCATGATGAATTGGCAGACGGAAATCACCGAAAAATAAAGCCGAAGGGGCGGTAATTCGCCCCATAATCCCCTAATTATTAAAAGGTTTTCTGGTTTAGTTTTTTTGGGGATTGGGAGCAGAAAGGTTGGTTTTAATGGTGTGGCTGTAATTGTGTTAGTAAGATAGAGTACTACTTTTTTTCAAGCGAAGAAAAAAAGTAGCAAAAAAAGTCGTCGGGGACACTTGCGGCTGTGTCCCCGAACCCCCGCAACGCTTTCAAAGTCGAGAATGAGTTGCCGCAGGTGTACCGCGTGACAACCGCAACGCTTTCAAGGTCGGGAACAGGGTATAGCTAGTGCACCGCGTGACAAATGAGAGTATGGGCGAAAACGTGTAAATTAAACGCGCACTCTCCGTGTTCCCTCGTCATTCAGAGCAAATGCACAAGCATTTGCGTGGAATCCCCGACATGGAGCGAATACTAGTCCTTAACTCGCGCGACAGTGCGAATATCACCCGAGCGATAGCGAGGATATAACTCGTGCGTAGCACGAATATAACTCTCTCCGCAACATTTATCGGTATTACCACCGCAACAAAAAAGGAAAAGAACAGGAGCAGGACATGAGCGAAAAAACGCGGCGAATTAAGATATTCGACACTACGCTCCGCGACGGCGAGCAGTCGCCGGGATGCAGCATGAACATAGGCGAAAAGCTGCGCATGGCGGAGCAGCTGGACAGGCTGGGCGTGGACGTTATCGAGGCAGGCTTTGCAATCGCTTCGCCGGGAGATTTTCAGGCGGTCAAAAGCATTTCCGGCGTGGTCAAGAACGCCGTAGTGGCTTCGCTGGCGCGGTCGCTCGAAAAGGATATCGACGTCGCGTGGGAAGCGGTCAGGGAAGCCGCGCACCCGAGAATACACGTTTTTCTGGCGACGAGCGAGCTTCACATGCGTTACAAGCTGAAGATGACTCCCGAAGAAGTGCTTGAAAGGGCGCGCACGGCGGTGGCTTACGCAAAGAGTAAGTGCGCCGACGTCGAGTTTTCGGCGGAGGACGCGTCGCGCAGCGAGCCCGAATTTTTGTGCAAAGTGCTGGAAGCGGCAATCGAGGCAGGCGCGACAACCGTCAATATTCCCGACACGGTGGGTTACGCCGTGCCCGAGGATTACGCGGCGCTTATCGGCTATGTGGTTAAGAACGTGCGCGGCATTGACAAAGTCGACGTTTCGGTGCACTGCCACAACGACCTCGGCATGGCGACGGCGAACAGCCTCGCGGCGGTCAGGGCAGGCGCAAGCCAAATCGAGTGCACGATTAACGGCATCGGCGAGAGGGCAGGCAACACCGCGCTCGAAGAGGTGGTTATGGCGCTGTACACGCGCCGCGACTACTTTGACGCGACTTGCGGCGTGAATACCGCCGAGATTACCAAGACGAGCAGGCTGCTCACGGCGATAACGGGCGTGAAAGTGCAGCCGAACAAGGCGATAGTGGGCGAAAACGCGTTCGCGCACGAGTCGGGCATACATCAGCACGGCGTGCTCGCGAACAAGCAAACCTATGAAATCATGACGCCCGAGTCCGTGGGACTTACCGAAAACAAGATGGTGCTCGGCAAGCACTCCGGCAAACACGCGCTCGCCGACAGGCTGAAAACGCTGGGCATAACCGTTTCCGACGAGGCGCTCGGCGGCATATTCGACGAGTTTAAAAAGCTCGCCGACAGGCAAAAAAGCGTTTCCGACCGCGACATCGAAGCGCTGGCGCACAAGCAGAGCACGAGCGTTCCCGAGAGCTACAAGCTCGACCGTTTCGTGGTCAACGTCGGCAATACGATTACCACCACTTCGGCGGTGCGGCTCGTGTGCCCCGACGGCGAAAAGCGCGAGGCGGTAACTTCGTCCGTGTTCGGCCCCATCGACGCTAGCTACAAGGCGATTAACGAGCTTGTGGGCGGCGACGAATTCGAGCTTGTCGACTTTCTGATAGACTCCGTGACGGGCGGTACCGACGCTCAGGGCGCGGTGACGGTCAAGATTCGCGCCGGGCAGAACGTTTTTAACGGTCATGCCGTCAGCCTCGACATAGTCGACGCCGCCGTCATGGCTTACGTTTCGGCAATAAACAATATGTTATATGAGAAAAAACTCGTTACGGGTGAAAATCAAGGAGCTAAATGAAAGAAAAAATACTGATATTCGATTCCACGCTTCGGGACGGAGCGCAGGGCGAGGGCATCTCGTTTTCCGTTCGCGACAAGATAGCGGTTTGCCGCGCTCTCTCTGAGCTCGGCGTTGATTTTATCGAGGCAGGCAACCCGGCTTCTAACCCCAAGGACGCGGAGTTTTTTCGCGAGATAGTCGGCGAGGACTTCGGAAAAACGCGGCTGACGGCGTTCGGCTCGACGCGCCGAAAGGGCGTTCGGGCGGAGGACGACGAGGGGCTGAGGGCGCTTCTCGAGGCGAACACGCCGGTGGTGGCGGTATTCGGCAAGAGCTGGGATTTTCACGCGACGGAAATCATACGCGTGGGGCTCGGCGAAAACCTTAACATGATTGCCGACACCGTGAAGTACCTTAAAGACAAAGGTAAGCAGGTCGTGTTCGACGCGGAGCATTTTTTCGACGGGTACAAGCATAACCCCGACTACGCGATTAAATCGCTGGTCGCCGCGGCGGACTCGGGCGCGGACTATATCGCGCTGTGCGACACCAACGGCGGCTGTTTCCCGAGCGAGATTGCCGAAATGACGAGAGCCGCGATTGCCGCGGTGGACGTGCCGGTGATGATTCACGCGCACGACGACGGCGGCATGGCGGTGGCGAACTCCGTCACGGCGGTGGAATCCGGCGCACGCGGCGTTCAGGGCACGCTCAACGGTTTCGGCGAGCGTTGCGGAAACGCAAACCTCGCCACGATTATCGCCAATCTGCAATTAAAGCGCGGCTACGAGTGTCTGACTGCGGAGAAAATGTCGGAGCTTACGGGAACGAGCCGAAAAATCGCGGAGATAGCCAACGTTCGTCTGCCGGGCAACGCCCCCTACGTCGGCAAGTCCGCGTTCGCGCACAAAGCCGGCATGCACGCCGACGGAGTGAACAAGTCGTCCGTCAGTTTCGAGCACGTTTCGCCCGAAGCCGTGGGCAACAGCAGGCGGTTTCTCACCAGCGAGGTGGCAGGACGCGGCGCGATTCTGGAAAAGGTGCGGAAAATCGACGCTTCGGTCACAAAGGATAACCCCGTCACCGCGGATATAGTGAACAAAATTAAGGAAATGGAGTACCTCGGCTATCAGTTCGAGGGCGCGGAAGCGAGCTTCGAGCTGTTGGTACTAAAGTCGCTGGGCGCGTACAAGCCGTACTTCGCGCTGGAAAAGTTCAAGACGATAGGCGAGCAGGCTACGGGCAAGGACTTTTCGCCGGCAACCGCCGTGGTCAAGGTTCGCGTGGGCGACGAAACGGAAATCCGCGCCGCCGAGGGCAACGGTCCTGTCAACGCGCTCGACGTCGCGCTCAGAGCCGCGCTGGAGCGGTTTTATCCCGAGCTCGGAGGGTTTTCGCTCACCGACTACAAGGTGCGCATTATCGACAGCCGCGAAACAAGCTCGGCGAAAACGCGCGTGCTCATCGAGTCGGGTGACGGCCGCGACGTGTGGACGACTGTCGGCGTGTCGCGCGACATTATCGAGGCTTCGCTGATTGCGCTAAGGGACGCTATCGAATATAAGCTTGCTAAGGACAGGGGCGTAATTGCCCCCTGACCCCGAATTATTAAAGGGTTTTTTGGATTTTAATTAGTTGTGGTAGATAGGTTAGTTTTAATAGTGCGGCTGTGATTGTGTTCGTATGATTATAGTACTACTTTTTTCAGGTGACGAAAAAAGTAGCAAAAAAGTCATTGGGGGACACTATCGATTGTGTCCCCCCCTAATCCCCCCGCAACTCTTTATGGTCGAGAATGGGTATAGAATGGTTACCGCGTGACTAATGGTAGTGTAGGCAAAAACGTGTAGATTATAACGCGCACTCTCCGTTTATTAACGTCATTCAGAGGAGCGAACAAAGCCCACGGGGCGATGTTCGCGACGTGAAATCCCGGGCATGGAGCGAATACTAAGCCTTAACTCGCGTGACAGCGCGAATATCACTCGCCGCAAGGCGAAAATCACACGGCATAGCCGTATATCACTCGTGCGTAGCACAATTCTCACTCGCCATAAGGCGCGCGGAAGCGGTTATAACCGCGGAAAAGAAGAATAACAGCAAACAATCAAAAGGAGAAAATATTATGGCAATGACGATGACTCAGAAGATTCTCGCGGCGCACGCAGGGCTTAGCGAGGTGAAGCCGGGGCAGCTCATCGAGGCGAAGCTCGACCTCGTCCTCGGCAACGACATCACCAGCCCCGTGGCGATACGCGAGTTTAAGAAATTCGGCTGCGACTGCGTGTTCGATTGCGACAAGGTTGCGCTGGTGCCCGACCACTTCACGCCCAACAAGGACATCAAGGCGGCGGAGCAGTGCAAGACCGTGCGAGAATTTGCGAACAAAATGAACATAACCAACTATTTCGAGGTGGGCGAAGTGGGCATCGAGCACGCCTTGCTTCCCGAAAAAGGGCTTGTCGTTGCCGGCGACGCGGTAATCGGCGCGGACTCGCACACCTGCACCTACGGCGCGCTGGGCGCGTTCTCGACGGGCGTGGGCTCGACGGACATGGCGGCCGCTATGGCGACGGGCAAAGCCTGGTTCAAGGTGCCTGCCGCGCTCAAGTTCAATCTTTACGGCAAAAAGCAGGGCTACGTTTCGGGCAAGGACGTAATCCTGCACATAATCGGCATGATCGGAGTGGACGGCGCGCTTTATAAAAGCATGGAATTCACGGGCGAGGGCTTAGCCGACCTTACCATGGACGACCGCCTGTGCATGGCGAACATGGCTATCGAAGCCGGCGGCAAGAACGGCATTTTCGAGGTTGACGACAAGACCGTGGAGTATATAAAGGAGCACTCGACCAAGCCTTACAAGATTTACAAAGCCGACCCGGACGCCGAATACGAGGCGACTTACGACATCGACCTCGGCAAAATCCGTCCCACGGTGGCGTTTCCGCACCTGCCGTCCAACACTCGCACCATCGACGAAGTGGGCGACGTCGCCATCGACCAGGTGGTAATCGGCTCGTGCACCAACGGCAGAATAGAGGACTTGCGCGTCGCGGCTTCTATTCTCAAAAACCGCCACGTCAAAAAGGGCGTGCGCTGTATCGTCATTCCCGGCACGCAGAAAATCTACTTGCAGGCAATCCACGAGGGGCTTGTCGACATTTTCATAAATGCCGGCGCGATATTCTCGATGCCGACGTGCGGACCGTGCCTCGGCGGTCACATGGGAATACTCGCAAAGGGCGAGCGCGCGGTTTCCACCACCAACCGCAACTTTGTGGGAAGAATGGGTCATCCCGAGTCCGAGGTTTACCTCGCGTCGCCGGCTGTTGCGGCGGCAAGCGCGGTTACCGGCAAGATTCAGAACCCCGAAACGCTGTAAAAGGAGAAATGCTATGAACGCAAAAGGAATAGTTTTCAAGTACAACGACAACATCGACACCGACGTCATAATACCGGCGCGCTACCTCAACACGTCCGACCCCGTCGAGCTCGCCCGTCACTGCATGGAGGACGCCGACGCGGAGTTCGTAAACAAGGTCAAGCCCGGCGACGTAATGGTAGCCGGTAAAAACTTCGGCTGCGGCTCGTCGCGCGAGCACGCGCCCATCGCAATCAAGACCGCAGGCATCAGCGTGGTCATCGCGGCAAGCTTCGCCAGGATTTTCTACCGCAACGCAATCAATATCGGCTTGCCTATCGTCGAGTGCCCCGAAGCCGCCGAAAAAATCAACGCCGGCGACACCGTGTCCGTCGACTTCAATACCGGCATAATCACCGACGAAACTACCGGCGAGAAATTTAAGGGCGAGCCGTATCCCGAGTTTATGCAACGTATTATTGCCGCAGGCGGCTTAGTCAACTATGTCAACGGTCAAAAGTAAAGGCGTCTTTTTCGCCCTTTTGCACGAAACCTCGCTAGACGTATAAACCCGATACGCCGTCGCTCGGTTTCGCACAAAATCATCGAAAAATCCGCTCTTTATGGGGTATCGATATTAAACAGCTCTTTACGGACAGCAAAGAGGGAAATAACTTTAAGTTTTTTTACAGACAGTAAAAATACACCTTAACAAGGAGAGAAATATAATGAAATTCAATATTGTCACCGTTCCCGGCGACGGAATAGGTCCGGACATTATTCGCGAGGCAATCGTGTCGCTTAACCGCGTGGGCGAGATTTACGGGCACGAATTCGCCTTCACCGAAAAGCCTGCCGGAGGTATCGCGATTGACACTTGCGGCTGTCCGCTTCCCGAGGACACCGTGGAGGCTTGCAAAAAGTCCGATTCCGTGCTGCTCGGCGCGGTGGGCGGACCCAAGTGGGACCACCTCGGCGGCAACGACAGACCGGAAAAAGCGCTGCTCGGGCTGCGCGGCGAGCTTAAACTGTTTGCCAACCTGCGCCCCGCGCTTCTTCACCGCCAGCTCAAAGACGCGTGTCCGTTAAAGCCGGAGATTATCGGCGACAGCCTCGACATTCTGATAGTGAGAGAGCTGACGAGTGGGATTTACTTCGGCAAGCGCGGCAGAGTAGCCGAGGACAACTCCGCTTACGACACCATGTACTATTCCGTGCCCGAAATCGAGCGCGTGCTGAGAGTGGGCTTCGACGCGGCGATGAAGAGAAGCAAGAAGGTGTGCGTGGTCGACAAGGCGAACATTCTCGAAACTTCGAGGCTGTGGCGCGAAGTCACGGCGAGAGTGGCAAAGGACTATCCCGAGGTCGAGTATTCGCACCTGTACGTCGACAACTGCTCGATGCAGCTCGTGCGCAACCCCAAGCAGTTCGACGTAATTATTACCACCAACATGTTCGGCGACATTCTGTCCGACGAGGCGAGCATGCTCACGGGTTCAATCGGCATGCTGGCTTCGGCTTCGCTGGGCGAAACTTCGCTCGGCATGTACGAGCCTATCCACGGCTCCGCGCCCGACATCGCCGGCAAGGACATCGCTAATCCCATCGCCACGGTGCTGAGCGCCGCAATGATGCTTCGCTATTCGTTCGGACTCGAAAAGGAAGCGCAGGCTATCGAAAAAGCCGTCGATAAAGTGCTCGACGAGGGCTACCGCACCGCCGACATTTACGAGGACGGCATGAAAAAGGTAGGCACGAGAAAAATGGGCGAGCTTATCGCCGCGGCAATAGAATAGAGGGTTTACGGGCGCGGCGGCGCGAAGCCGTTACTCCGCATTAAAGGAGAGAATTTAACTATGCAATACGTTTATCTTAACGGAGAGTTTGTGGAAAGCGACAAGGCTGGCGTTTCGGTGTTCGACCACGGCGTGCTGTACGGCGACGGCGTGTTCGAGGGGATTCGCGCCTACGGCGGCAGGGTTTTCAGGCTGGGCGAGCACATAGACCGCATTTTCGCGGCGGCAAAGGCTATCGCGCTCGAAATCCCCATGACGAAAGCGGAGCTTGGCGCGGTCGTCGTGGCGACTTGCAAGAAGAACGGGCTTACCGACTGCTATATCCGTCTGGTAATCACGCGCGGCAAGGGGAACCTCGGTATTTCGCCGATTAACTGCGAAAAACCCACCGTGTTCTGTATCGCCGCCGGCATCAAGCTGTACACCGACGAGCAGTACGAAAAGGGCATGAGCGTGATTACGTCGGTGCAGCGCAGGAACAAGGCGACTATTGTCGACCCTCAAATCAAGTCGCTCAACTATCTTAACAATATCCTCGCGAAAATCGAGGCTAACTGCGCAGGCGCGGCGGAAGCGATTATGCTCAATCACGACGGCATAGTCACCGAAGCTACCGGCGACAATATCTTTATCGTCAAGAACGGCGAAATCCTTACGCCGCCCGTGTACGTCGGTATTCTGGACGGTATCACGCGCAGAACGGTCATCGAAGCCGCGAAAAAAGAGGGCATTCCCGTCCGCGAAACCGAGTTTACCTTGTTCAACGTCTACAACGCCGACGAGTGTTTTCTGACGGGCACCGCCGCCGAGGCAATCGCCGTTACCAGCGTGGACGGCAGGACGATAGGCTCCGGCGTTCAGGGAGAGGTGACAAAGCGGATTCTCGCGGCATTCCGCAGAGCCGCTCATGACCCGGCGCTCGGCACCGAAATCAAGTAAGGGGAGTAAGGTAAGGGGCACTGTTGCCCACTATTGTCCTACATTTTTGAAAGGACTGAAATTACTTTTATTTTTGGGTAGATAGGCTAGTTTTAATAGCGCGGCTGTAATTATAGCTGATAGGATATAGTACTACTTTTTTTCAAGCGAAGAAAAAAAGTAGCAAAAAAAGTCGTCGGGGACACTTGCGGCTGTGTCCCCGAACCCCCGCAACGCTTTTAAGGTCGGAAACGGGGAATAGCTTGTGTATCGCGTGACTAACGCTAGGTTGGTTAGGTCGGGAACAAAGTACAGCAACTGCACCGCGTGACTAGCGTGGGGTATTATAAAAATTTACAGGCAAGCAATCCTAATATAAAAACGGAGAAACAGGCATGAACAGCGATAAAATCAAGACAGGAACGGACAAAGCGGCGCATCGCTCGCTGATGAAGGCGCTCGGGTGGACGGACGACGAAATCCGCAAGCCGCTTGTGGGCGTGGTCTGCGCTCAGAGCGAGATTATCCCGGGGCACACGCACCTTACGGAAGTAGCGCGTGCGGTCAAGGAGGGCGTAATCGCCGCCGGCGGCAACCCGGTGGTCGTGCCTGCCATCGGCGTTTGCGACGGCATAGCGATGGGGCACGAGGGCATGAAGTACTCGCTTGTCACGCGCGAGCTGATTGCCGACTCTGTGGAGTGCCTGGCCCGTGCTCACGCGTTCGACGCGATGGTGCTTGTGCCCAACTGCGACAAGATAGTGCCCGGCATGCTTATGGGCGCGCTTCGGGTGAATATCCCGTCGATTGCGGTAGCAGGCGGCGCGATGCTGAACGGCTACGCCTGCGGCAAAAAAATTTCGCTGTCGGACATGTTCGAGGCGGCAGGCGCGGTGACGTCGGGCAGAATGACCGAGGAGGAGCTTCATGAGTATGAAAACAACGCTTGCCCCACCTGCGGCTCGTGCTCGGGTATGTTCACCGCCAACAGCATGAACTGCATGACGGAAGCAATCGGCTTTGCGCTATGCGGCAACGGCAGCGTGCCGGCGGTGTTTTCCGAGAGAATACGGCTTGCAAAAGAAACGGGCAAGGCGGTTATGGAAGCGTTGCGGCGCAATATCCGTCCTCGCGATATTTTCACCGCCGCGGCGTTTAAGAACGTTATCGCCGCCGACATGGCGCTCGGGTGCAGCACCAACACCGCGCTCCACCTGCCTGCAATCGCTCACGAGGCAGGAGTGCCGCTCACGATTTTCGACTTCAACGAGGTGAGCGAGCGCGTGCCGAACCTCTGTAAGCTCGCGCCGGCAGGCAAGCATTTCATGGAGGACTTGTACTACGCCGGCGGCGTGTACGCCGTGATGAACGAGCTTCTGGAAGCAGGGCTTATAGACGGCGAGCTCGTCACCGTTACGGGCAAAACGATAGGCGAGAGCGTAAAGGGCGCGCGCGTCAAAAACGCGGAGGTCATTCGCCCCATAACCGACCCTTACTCGAAAACGGGCGGACTTGCGGTGCTTCGGGGCAATCTCGCGCCCGACGGCTGTGTGGTCAAGCGCAGCGCGGTTGCGCCGGAAATGCTGGTAAACCGCGGCACGGCAAAGGTTTTCGACGGCGAGGACGAGGCGATAGCGGCGATTACGGGCGGCAAAATCAAGCCCGGCGACGTGGTAGTCATTCGCTATGAGGGACCGAAAGGCGGTCCGGGCATGCGCGAAATGCTGATGCCCACCGCGACGATTGCCGGCATGGGGCTGGACAAGACCGTCGCGCTCATCACCGACGGCAGGTTTTCGGGAGCGACGAGGGGCGCGAGCATAGGTCACGTTTCGCCCGAAGCCGCGGCAGGCGGTCCGATAGGGCTCGTCCGCGACGGCGATATAATCGCTATCGACATGAACGATTATTCGATTACGCTCGAGGTTTCGTCCGACGAGCTCGAGCGGCGCAGAAAGGACTTCAAACCCGTGGTTAAACCCGTTTCGGGCTACCTTGGGCGGTATGCAAAGCTCGTTTCGTCCGCCGACAAGGGCGCGATTTTCGAGGACTGACAAAAAACAACCGAAACTTTTATCTACTTTGACTTTACAGGAGAACAGACTATGACCGGAGCGGAAATCATTATAAACTGTCTTATCGAGCAGGGCGTGGACGTCGTGTTCGGCTACCCCGGCGGAACGATTCTCAACGTTTACGACGCGCTGTTTAAGAGCGGCAAAATCAAGCACTACCTCACGGCTCACGAGCAGGGAGCGGCGCACGCCGCCGACGGTTACGCGCGCGCAACGGGAAAGACGGGCGTGTGCTTCGCCACCAGCGGACCGGGCGCTACCAACCTCGTCACGGGCATAGCGACGGCGTACATGGACTCGTCGCCGATGGTCGCAATCACCTGCAACGTCGCCTCGGGACTGCTCGGGCGCGACTCGTTTCAGGAAGTGGACATCACCGGCATCACCATGCCGATTACCAAGCATAACTACATCGTGCCGAGCGTGGAAAAACTAGCCGACATTATCCGCGAAGCGTTTTACATCGCAGGCAGCGGCAGAAAGGGACCCGTGCTTATCGATATTCCGAAGGACGTGACCGCAGCCGAGTGCGACTATGTGCCGCAGCCGCCGCGAGAGATAAGACCCGAGGCGGACTTTACCGAAGCGGATGTCAGGGCGGCGGCAAAGCTGATAAACTCGGCAAAACGCCCGTTTATCATTTCCGGCGGCGGCGTGATTGCCGCAGAAGCGGAAGAGGAGATAAAGCTGCTCGCGCAAACGCTCAACGCGCCCGTCGCATGCACGTTTATGGGCTTGGGCGGCTACGATACCGCCGCGCCCGAGTACACGGGCATGATCGGCATGCACGGCACCAAGGCGTCCAACGAGGGCGTCAACGCCTGCGATGTGCTGATTGCCGTGGGCACGCGCTTTTCCGACCGCGTGCTGTCGGACGCGAAAAAGTTTGCGGCGAACGCAAAAATCGTGCATATCGACATCGACCCTGCGGAAATCCGCAAGAACGTCGGCTGCGCGGTGTCGCTCACGGGCGACGCGAAGCTCGCGCTGAGCTCGCTCATTCCGCACCTTAAACAAAAGCGCAACGCCGAGTGGCTCGGGCTTATCGAGAGCTTTAAGAGCGAATTCCCGAAAATGGACGAGGACGGGCGCGGACTCAACCCCGAGTACGTCCTGAGGAAAATCGACGAAAGCACGGGCGGCGAGGCGATTATCGTCACCGAAGTCGGTCAGCACCAGATGTGGGCAGGGCAGTTTATGCGCCACGCGTTTCCGCGTTCGTTCCTCTCCAGCGGCGGCTTGGGTACGATGGGCTTCGGCACCGGCGCGGCTATGGGCGCAAAGGTGGGCGTGCCCTCTCGCCCCGTGATTTCGATTGCCGGCGACGGTTGCTTCCGCATGAACTGCAACGAGCTGTCGACGATTAGCCACTACGGGATTCCCGTGATAATCGTCGTCATGAACAACGGCACGCTGGGCATGGTGCGGCAGTGGCAAACGCTGTTCTACGGCGAACGCTACTCCGAAACCACGCTCGACCGCGGTCCCGACTTCAAAAAGCTCGCCGAAGCGTACTTCGTCGACGGCTATACCGCGTCTACCAAAGCGGAGTTCGACGAGGCTATCGCCGCCGCGCTCGCTAAAGGCGCGCCTGCCGTCATCGACGCACACATCGACATCGACGAGTTCGTCCTCCCCATGGTCAGCCCCGGCAAGCCTATTTCGGAAATCATCACCCAAAACGTTAAAAGAAAAGGGCGGTAATTCGCCCCACAAGCCCGAATTTTTAAGTAGCATTTGTTTTAAATTTTTTAGATAAGGTAGAAAGGGTTAGTTTTAATGATGCGGCTGTAATTATAGCTGATAGAAAGAAATAATCTACTTTTTTCAGGTGACGAAAAAAGCTAGCTCAACGATAATCGTGACCGATTATTTTTACCGACAAAAATCAACGATTTCATCGGTAAACTCCCTAGTAGTACGTTGGCGTACAACGTCGGTCGTTTACCTTGAACTAATTGATTTTTGTCAGGTAAAAACGCGCGCGCCGCAAAGAGCGGATTTTGCGATGATTTTAGCCGAGGGACTGCGACGGCGTACCGGGTGTACGTCCAGCAGGCACACGGGTAAAAGCGCGAAAAATCCGCCATTGCGGTAATCGGTAATGATAATCGTTGAGCTTGAAAAAGTCATTGGGGGACACTTGCGGCTGTGTCCCCCTAATCCCCCCGCAACGCTTTAAATGTCGCGACTGGATAACAGTAACTGCATCGCGTGACATACGCAAGTGTGAAAAAACCGAATGACCCTGCGTTTGTCACGCGGCACACTAGCTATACATTGTTCCCGACCTTAAAGGAATTGCGGGGTCCGGGACACAGTCGATAGTGTCCCGGCGACTTTTTTGCTTCTTTTTTCTTCGTTTGAAAAAAGAAGAGCTTTTACTCGCTAATAAAACTACCGTTTCACTATTAAAACTATACTATCTGCCACAACTACTAATAAAAAGAAAAAATAGCGTTACCTGCTTTAACGCAAAATAACGCTACTTGATAAATTGGGGGCAAATGGGGCGAATTACCGCCCCGTATAAAAATTGTATAAAGTTGCTGTGTGTTTTTGGTTTTATATTCAGCAACTTTTTCCTATAAATTTTGGGGGAATGGGGTTGACAAACGGAGCGGTAACGCGGTAAAATAATCGAACATTACGGAGAGGCGAACCTACGGGAGGTCGGAGCTCATGGAGAATAAACGACGAGGCGTAATAGCGCGAACTTATCCGTTTTTCAAAAAGAATATATGGGGTTTCTGGGCGGCGTTTTTCTGCATGCTGATGATGTCGCTGGCGAGTACGCTGTTGCCGCAGATACCGCAGCTTATTATCGACAGAATAGTAAACCCGGCTCTCGGCAGCGAGCCGGTGTACAGCGACAGCAACGTTTTCTCGTGGCTTATCGCAGGCTACGCCGCCGACGATTACGTAGGCATGCTCGCGGTAATGCTGATAGCGATGGCGGTAATGCTGCTCGTCAAATACCTGTCGCATTATCTGCGCTGGAACATATCGCACCCCACGATGATAAAGGGCGAAAACAGAGCGCGCGACTTCGCGTTCGAGCGCATGCTGCGCCAGAGTCCGCTCGTGCTCGGGAATTATACGGCAGGCGACCTTCTGAACGTGACCAACAACGACCCTACGGCAATCAAAGACTTGTACGTCCATTTTGTGCCGTTCCTGCTCGATTCGATAGTGTCGATGCTGCTGGCGATGTTCTTTCTGGTGCGAATCAATCCGCTTTTGGCGGTAATCCCCGTGATTATGGGCATAGTCACGGCGTGCCTCGTGCGCGGCTATAACAAGACGCTTCGGAAAAAGTACAACGTGATTCGTCAGGGTAACGTCGAGCTCAACAGTTATGTGCAGGAGAACATAAACGGCGTGCGCGTCATTCGCGCCTACGCCACCGAAGCCGACGAAATCAAGCGGTTTACGAAATACAACGACGCGTTTATGAACAACTACGTCGACCTTGCCCGAACCACGTCGAAGTACACGATGATTTTTACTATTCTCGGCGAAATGGTGGGCGTGCTGTCGATAATCGTCGGCATAATGCTGGCGACGCGCGGCGCGCTCAGCGTGGGCGAGTTCGCGACGTTCACGTCCTATTGCTTCACGATAAACGGCTGTATAGTGCGTGTGGTGGGGCAGATAGGAAACATTCAGAACGGCGTGGTGTGCGCCAAGCGTTTCTTCGAGTTTGCGGACAGACCCCTGCTTGTGGCTGCGCCCGAAAACCCCGTACCCGTGCCCGAAAAACCGACAATCGCCATGAAGAACGCCTGCATGCGCTTCGGCGCGGAGGGCGACAGGCTGAAAAACGTGACGGTGGAAATCCCCTACGGCAAGCGCGTTGGCATTATGGGCAAGACGGGTTCGGGCAAGTCCGTGTTCATGAAGCTTTTGACGCGGCTTTACGACTGCACTTCGGGCGAAGTTACGCTTGACGGCATAAACGTCAGGAGTTTCGAGCCCGACGAGCTCAGAAGAGCGTACTCGGTAGTCACGCAGGACGTGTTCCTGTTCTCCGAGAGCGTGAGGAACAATATCGCGATGTACGACGAGAGCGCCCCGGACGAGAAAATCCGCGCGGCTGCGGCGGACGCATGCGTCGATAAATTCGTTGACTCGCTGGACAACGGCTACGACACGATAGTGGGCGAAAAAGGTCTGGGACTGAGCGGCGGACAAAAGCAGCGCGTTTCGATTGCAAGAGCGCTACTTAAGGACGCGCCGATAATACTCCTCGACGACTGCACCTCCGCGCTTGACTATGAAACCGAGCGCGAGATAACCGAAAATCTTTACCGCGACTACGGCGACCGCACCACGATAATTTCCTCTCACCGCGCAGGCAGCGTGGCGCATTGCGACGAGATACTGTACTTCGAGGACGGCGAAATCGTCGAGCGCGGCACTCACGCCGAGCTTATGGCGTTGAAGGGCAGGTACTGCGAGATTTTTACCGAGCAGGAAGCGCTGAAAGAGGAGGAGCTGGGCTGATGGCAAGAAATCGCTATTACGAGGACGAAAAAACCGTCTACAAGTTCAGCGGCAAATCCGTCAAAAAGGCGCTCAAATTCTGCGTGCCTTACCGCAAAATAATAATCACAATGACCGTGATGATGCTTGTGATGAGCTTCGTGTCGCTGCTGCCGACAATGATAAACTCGTACATTGTCGACTACGTTATCGGCAAAAAAGGCGCGTTCGGCTTGGATTGGCTGACGCTGGCGGCGGTGCTCGTGGGTGCCTACGCCCTCGCGGTAATCGGCAACGCCGTGTTCTCCTACTTCCGCACGCTGTACATGACCAAAGCCGGGCACGCGATTGTCAGGGACATGCGCTATTCGGCGTTCACGCGGCTGCAAAAACTCGCGTTCGACTATTACGACTCGCGCCCGAGCGGCAAGATTCTTGTCAGGGTGACCAGCTATCTCGACGAGCTCGCAGGCGTGTTCTCCAACTCCGTCATGATGCTCGTCGTCGACTTCGCGAAGATAATCATTATCGCTGCGTGGCTGTTCATTATCGACTACCGCCTCGCGATGATAGTACTCGTCGTCACCGTGCCAATGGCAGTATGTATTCTGCTCATCAGAAAAACCCTGTCGCGCCGCCGCAGGGCTTACCGCAACAAGCGCAGCAACCGCACGGCTTATATCGCCGAGAACATTCAAGGCAATACCGTAACCAAGCTGTTTAACCGCGTCGACAAGAACGTCGGCATCGAAAAGGGCCTCAACGCCGAGGTGCTGGGGCGGTGGAACAGCATTACCCACGTCAACGAGTTGCATTTTCCGATTATGGAGGGCTTTTCGTATATCGGGCTGGGGCTTGTGTATGCCGTCGTAATCTATATGGTCACGTCCGGGCTGGGACTCGGCACGCTCACCATGGGCAAGCTGATAAGTTTCATTTCGTACATGGGCATGCTCAGCTTTCCGCTCAACGACATGGCGAATATTTTGCAGCAGATAACCATGGCGACGTCCAACCTCGAAAGTGTGTTCGAGGTAATCGAGACGGAGCCCACGGTTTGCGACAAAGAGGGCGCCGAGGAGCTTCCGCCCATCGAGGGCGACGTCAGCTTCCGCGACGTGACGTTCGGCTACGAGCCGTCGCACCCCGTTCTCGACCACGTTTCTTTCGACGTGCCCAAGGGTAAGACCGTAGCGCTCGTGGGACCCACGGGAGCCGGAAAAACTACCGTCGTGTCGCTCATCAGCCGCTTTTACGACGTTGGAGCCGGCACGATTACTATCGACGGACACGACATTTCGCGCGTCACGTTGTACTCGCTCCGCAGACAGGTGGGAGTGATGATGCAGGACAGCTTTATCTTCTCGGGCACGATTATAGACAACATCCGCTACGCGCGCCCCGAAGCCACCGACGAGCAGTGTATAGCCGCGGCTAAGCTGGTTTCCGCCGACGAGTTCATAAGGAAGCTTCCCGACGGCTACTACACCAAAACGAGCGAGCAGGGCGGCGGCTTGTCCACGGGCGAGCGGCAACTGATTTCGTTCGCGCGAGTGGTGCTCACCGACCCCAAAATCCTGATTCTGGACGAGGCGACCAGCTCTATCGACACTCACACCGAGGAGAGCATAAGAAAAGCGCTAGACGTGATTCTCGCCGGCAGAACGAGCTTCGTCATCGCGCACAGACTGTCCACCATCCGCAAAGCCGACTGCATTTTCTACATCGCAGACAAGGGCATCGCGGAAGCCGGCACCCACGCCGAGCTGATGGAAAAGAAGGGCAAGTACTACGCGCTCGTCCACTCCAACCGCGACATCTCCGACTCCGCTCGCGACGAATAATTAAAGGGCATTGGCAAAAAAAACCGTGCGTTGTATTTTAAATCAAACGAGCGGTTTCCGTATTACCTCGTCATTACGGAGAGTGCGCGTTATAGTTTAAGGTTGAAGAGCGGATATGGGGGGGCGATTTAGGCGCGGCGTAACGAAGTTGCGCTCATAGGATTGGTTGTTGCTTTCGCAAGGATTACCGCATATTTTGCAGGGAATTGCGAACAAAAAGCATTTTGATATTCTTTAATTAGTCTATCATATTTTTATCACACAACTCGAGTACTATATTGGCAAGATATGAGTTTATCTTGTATCTCACATTTCTTCCTTTATTTTAAATAGGAGAGCCGCCCTTCTTCGGAGGGGCGGTTCTTCTACGTCTGCGTTAGTTGCGGCGAAAACGCGCGTGCGGTTTCGGGTAACGCTAAAACCGAATTTTATAAAAAACGGCGGTGAACACGTAAAACGGATTGACTAAACGGCGGAAATTCTATTATAATAGGGTTATGGCAATGTCGAATCTGAAATTTATGATACGCCACGTTCACCCGAAGGGCAGCGTCGAGCCGAGCCATGCGCACGGCGGCAGCGAGCTGGTGTACTACGTTCGCGGCGATGGAAAATCGGTAATCGGTGACAGGGAGTACGACTATCGGGCAGGGAGCTACGCGTACATTCCGCCGGGAGTGCCGCACCTCGAGCGTCACGAAACGCAGACGGAGGTATTGTTTTTCGTGTTCGAGCGCGAGGACGATTTCATACAGCTTAAAAGCGGCGTGTTCCGCGACGACGGCGAGCTTTTGCCGCTGATGGAGGAGCTTTCGCGCGAAATAGCGCAGAAGCGAATGTACTACGAATATGCGATAAAGGTGGCAATCGAGCGGATAATTCTCGCGGTTTCGCGCAAGCAGCACCCCGAAACGGAAGAAAGCGTGCTCAGAGAGAGCATGAAGTTCGCCGCCGATTATATCCGTCAGAACGCGCACATGTGCGTGGACGTGAGAATGCTTGCCGGCATGGTGGGGTACAGCTACGATTATTTCCGGCATCGTTTCGCCGAGTTTTTCGGCATGGGCGCAAAGGATTACATACTGAAAGAGCGGCTGAACAAGGTGAAAGATTACCTCGCGAACACCGACCTGCCGGTAGGCGAGATAGCGACGCGCTGTTCGTTTTCGGGCGCGGCGCACCTGTCGTCGGCTTTCGGAGCCAAAGAGGGAATGACGCCGCAGGAATACCGCAGGAAAAAGCGCGGCGAGGGCGACAAGAACGCGGTGGTGGATTACAGGAAAAGCTAGAGCGTCGGCGCCGCAACCCGAATTTTCAAAAATCGGCTTTATCACAGTCGATTTTTTTCGTTTAACGGGTTGACTTTCCGTATAGGTATTTACAATTTTTCGGCGGTGTGATACACTTAGCGCATACTAAAAATGGAAATATCCGAATCGGGAAAACGAGAGGATAGGTTCCGTGTATGACCGGGAGAGATATTATGCGACTATTTATTGACACGGACATAGGCGACGACATCGACGACGCGCTGGCAATAGCGATGGCGGTGGGAGCCGGGGCAGACATTGTGGGTGTGACCACGGTTTACCGCGACGCGCGAGTGCGAGCGACGATTGCCAAAAAGCTGCTTGCGCTGTCGGGAAGGAGCGACGTGCACGTTGTAGCCGGCGCGTCCGAGCCCGTCAAGGCGCCCTATTACATAGGCAAGCTCAATTACGGGGCGGAAGAAGAGCCCGTGTCCGAGGGCGGCGGCGAGGAAGCGGCGAGGTTTATGGCGGACAGCGCGGAGCGATTCGGCGGCGAGCTGACGATACTTGCGATAGGCGCGCAAACCAACCTTGCCAACGCGATAACGCGCTACCCCGAAAAGATGGAAAAGGCAGGTAAAATCGTGGTTATGGGCGGCTGTTTCACCGTCCAGCACAACGAGTGGAACATAGTCTGCGACCCGGGCGCGGCGAGAATCGTGATGGAGAGCGGACTGAATATTCTGTATGTGCCGTGGGACGTCACCAAAGCGGCTTGCGTGGGCAAGGACAATTACGAGCGCATACTCGGCTATTCGGGCGGCGGTCAGGCAGGTTTTATCGCCGAGCTCGTCCGTCAGTGGCAGACGCGCAACGACTATGTGCCGCTGCTGCACGACCCACTCGCGCTGTACTGCTGTATGTACCCCGAGCGTATTACGACGCGCAGGCTGAAGGCGACGGTGCTGGACGAGGGCGAAGCGTGCGGACTCACGCTTAACCTCGACGACTACGACGGTTTCGGCGACAAAACGCGCGTGCGCGAAATCGAGGTGCTGAGTAACGTGGACGTCGGCGACGTGGCTCGCGAGTTTATGCGGCTGGTGTACGGAGCGGCGGAGCTCGGAAAAGACGAAAGCAAAGCCTATGCGGCTAAGGTAATATAGATAAGGAGAAAGCCATGAGAAAGAAATTTTTATGCGTATTGTTGTCGCTGGTACTCGGCGCGTCGCTGTTGTGCGCTTGCGGCGGAAACACGGGCTCGGGAACGGGCACGGTCAAGTTCTGGGTTTACGGCGACGAATCGGAGCTGGAAATCTACACGCTGATGACCGAGGAATTTAACAAGACCTACGGCAAGGAAAACGACATTACCGTGGATATTTCCACCAAGCCTCCGGGAAACTACGAGTCGCTGATTCAGACGGTTTCGACCTCGAAGAGCGGTCCCGACGTGTTTCTCGTCATCGAGGACAACTTCAAGAAGTGGATTAACATGGGCTTTCTCGCCGACATGACGAGCTATCTCGACGCGGTGACGGACATCGACATCAGCGACGTTTACGCTACCACCGTGGACAGACTGCGCTACAATATCGACAAAAACACCTCCAACGCCGACGACCCCCTCTACGGCTTGCCGCTTGACACCAAGCCCAGCGCGATTTACTACAACGAAACGATGTTCGAGAAAGCCGGTATTATCGTAATCAGCGTGGACGAGGAGAACATGGACGCCTGGAACAAGGGCGAAATCGCCGACAATCGCGGCAAGAAAAAATCCGACTTCCCCAAGCTTAGCAACGTAACCGTGCCGAAAAAGGGTTATTACAGGAGCCGAAATCCGTATACTACCGACACGGGATTCATAATGCCGGCGAGCGACGAGGTGCTGGTTTTCAACAACCGTATCGCGATGAATTGGGACGAAGTGGAGGATTTGGCGATGATTTTCACGCCTGCCGAACAGTATAATCCCGAAGCAGGCACGAAATTCGGCACCGATTACGGCTACTTCACCGAATGGTGGTTCAACTACGGCTGGTCCGTGGGCGGCGACTGTCTGACCGACCTCAGCGGCGAGGGCGATTGGAATTTCTCGCTGCTCGACGCAAGCCCCAACTATTATGTGACGCAAGACGGCTTCAAGGGCGAGTACAGCGGCAAGACTTACGTTAAGGGCGAAACGCTGTCGCACCTTGATAAGTACGACGTGCCGGCAGGTCAGCTGATGAAAGCCGACGACGAGGGCGGCTACACCTACAACGGAAATAAAATCGGTATTCGCGCGGCGGTGACCGCGGCAGCCGAGAGCGGCGCGCTCATCGCGCTCCCGTCCACGAGAGAAGCGTTTACGCGCTACTTAAAGCTGGGCGCGGAAACGGACGCGGACATCGAGGGCGAGGGCGGACTCGGGATTTCGCCCAATCCGCTCACGTTCAGCACGCGCACGAGAATGAACTATTTTTATTCGGGCAAGATGGCGATGCTCGTCGACTACTCGTCGTACATGGCTACGGTGTCCGAGCAAGCCGAGAAGCGCGGCTTCAAGTGGGACGTGGCTCCGCTCGTCGTCTACAAGCAGTACGTCGACCCGCTCGACCCCGACTGCGACGAAACGGTAGTCGTGGGCAAGAAGGCAGGTCAGTCCAACTCCAAGGCTATGGTCAGCCGCGTGAACGCGCAGAACAAAGAAGCCGCGGCTAAATTCATGAAATGGATGGCGAGCAAAAGCGGACAGGCAATCCGCGCCGAGCACGGACACTTCCCCAACCAGAGCTCGTTGATTGCTTCCGTCAAATTCCCCGGTTACGCGCCGGCAAACGTCAAGGCGTTCTCCGAGGCGCTTAACTGGCAGGGCGCGGGCGACTGGTGGTACATGCCCGACTACGAGTGGATTAACGTGTGGGCGGTGCCGCTCAACTCCGAGGTGCGCAACGGCAAAATTACCTATGACGCATGGAAAGCGGACGCGGTGAAGGCGACCAACAAAAGACTGAAGCTTTACTGAGATTGTTGACGGGGATATCCCAGGATCCGACTTAGAGAGAAGGAGGAGTAATGACAACGGAAATTACGGACGCGTTTGAGCGCACCGTGCTGGCAAAGACGGGCGTTTCCACCGCGGCAAGAAAAAGACGATTGAGAAAGGAGAACCGCGAGGGACTGCTGATGGCGGTGTCGCCGTTTGTGGGCTATGTACTGTTCGGATTGTTCCCGATGGTGCTGTCGCTCGTCGTCAGTTTCACCGAGCTCAAATCCTACGACCTCGGGCGAATGAAATTCGTGGGCTTTGCCAACTACAAGACGGTTTTCACCTCGCAGATGTTCTACCGCTCGGTGGTGAATACGCTTTACTACTGCCTTAGCGTGCCGATAAACCTCGTTTCGTCGCTGTTTATCGCCAATCTTCTCACCAAACCGCTCAAGGCCAAACGCCCGGCGCGCGTGATACTGTTTTTGCCGTCGGTGTGCTCGTCTGTGGGCGTCGCGCTGATGTGGACGTGGATTTACGAGGCAAACTACGGCGTAATCAACACCGCGCTCGCGGCGATGGGCTTGCCGAAAGTGGGCTTTATGACCACCAAGGAATGGTTTATGCCCAGTGTACTGTTCCTGTCGCTGTGGATGAACGGCACCAACATAGTGCTGATGCAGGCGGCGCTCGCCAACGTCGACGCGTCGCTGAAAGAAGCCGCGAGAATAGACGGCGCGACCGAGAGAACGGTGTTCTGGAAGGTCACTTTTCCGCAGATTACGCCCACGCTGTTTTACATACTCACGATGAATCTTATCGCGGCGATGCAGGAAATGGCGATAATGCAGGTAATCGCGACCAACGGCGTAGGACCCGATTACCGCGCGGTCACGCTGACGTACTACCTGTACCGAATGGCGTTTACAAACACCGCGACCGAGGGTCTGGGCTTAGGCTCGGCGCTCAGCTGGATAGTGGCGGTGGCGATAATCATCATCACGCGCGTCAACTTCAAGCTCAGCGAAAAATGGGTCAGTTACGACTGAGGGAGGCGCGAAAATCATGATAAAACACGATAATTTCGGCGCGAAAGCCCTCGACTTTACCCCGAACAAACACAAGAGAAAACCGTTCATCGGCTCGCACGTTCTGCTGTTTATCATACTGCTGTTCGTGCTCGTGCCGTTCTATATCCTCACTATTACCTCGCTCGAGAGCGAGATAGAAGCCAACAACGCGGCGTTCAGCTGGTGGCCGAAAATGGGCTTGACTCTGGACGCGTACAAGTCGGTGCTGTTCAAGAAAATGGGCGGCACGAGCGTAGTCAAGGGGCTATGGAACACAATATGGATTTACGTCCCCGGGCTCGTGGTAGGACTGCTGATGTCGGCGATGAGCGCGTTCTCGTTCGCAAAACTGAGGTTTCGCGGCAAGAACTTCATGTTCTCGGTGCTGCTGGCGACGATGATGATTCCCAACTGCATGTCGACGATAGCTTCGTTCCTCGTATTCGACAATATCGGCTGGGTCAACACTCCGTTTCCGCTTATGATTCCCAGAATGTTCGGCGCAATCGGCGTGGTGTTCTTTCTCAGGCAATACTTCATGGGCATACCCGACGACCTTGTGGGAGCGGCGAGAATAGACGGGCTGGGGAGCTTCGGCATATTCTTCAAAATCATGCTGGGAGTCGCCGCGCCTGCGCTGATTGCGCAGTTTATACTCACGTTTATCGGCGCGTACAACGACTATATGGGTCCGCTCATCTATTTGCAGGACGCGAGCATGTACACGTTGCAAATCGCGCTGGCGTACTTTGCCGACGTGTACACGCAGAATTGGCCGCTCAGAATGGCAGGCTGCGTGGTGGCTATGCTGCCGCTGATAATCCTGTACTTCATTTCTCAGCGGTATATCCTGAAAGGTATCGCGATTTCGTCCGGACTCAAGGGCTGAAAATCGCAAATCGAAAAAAACAATTTCCTAAAAACCGAAAGGAGGAAAATAATGAAAAAGAGAAAAATTCTGACGGCGCTTATGTCGCTGACGATTGCTGCTTCCGCACTCTTCGGCTGCGGCGGCGCAAAGACGAGCGGCTTCGAGCTGGGCGCGTTCAAGAACGACCAAGCCGACGGCAGCTTCGACAGCAAGTATTTCTATCGCAACGACTTGCACGTTTTCGGCGGCGACGCGGACATCGAGTGGGTGCCGGCGGATCGCGACTCCGTGTACGGCGGCTGGTTCTACATGTACACTTCGGGTAACGACGGCGTGCCCGTACAGCTCGAGCCCGACAACACGCGCAGCGCGGTCACGGTGCTTAGAAGCCGCGACCTCAACGACTGGGAACTCTGCGGCGCGGTTGCGGACGGTTTTTCGTGCGAAATCGACGAGAACGAGTGGATAATCCAGCATGTGTGGGCTCCCGAGGTCATCTATAACCCCGCCGACGGCAAGTACTACATGTACTACAACGCGTTCGGACCGTGGGGGACGGATGCGGAGCCGTGGTTTAACGAGGAAACCGACCAGATGTTCGACCGTTTTTACGGCGCGGTGCTGATGTCCGACACCCCGGTAGGACCGTTCAAGCTCGCTACCAGCGAGCGCTACTACGGCGACGCGACTCAGGCTAACCCGAACGGCGACGTGATAACGGGCAGAACGCCGCAAATCAACGTCACCGCACACTTCGGGCTTGACGAGGTATTCTCGGTCATCGACTTTTCTCCGTTCTACGACGACAACGGCGATCTATATCTGTACTTCGTCCGCCACGGTTCCACCGGTCACGACCACAACTGCCTGTGGGGAGTGAAGATGAAAGATATGATTACTCCCGACTACGACACGCTGACCATGCTCGCGCAGTGCAGCTACGAAACCGTGGAGAAAAAATCGGTTGATACGCCCGTGTGGGACGAGAGCGGCTATGAGTTCAAGGGCTATTTCGGCTCGAAAGAGGGCGTCGAGCGCGACCCGTCGAAAGGGAACGAATGGGATAACGAAGGCAGCATAAACGAAGGTCCGCAAATGTACAAGACGAACGGCAGGTATTTTCTGACGTACTCGCCGCGCGGCTTCTCCGACCCGAATTACGACGTCAAGCAGGCAATCGGCGACAGCCCCTTAGGACCTTTTCGCAAGCTTCCGCAGTACCCGGCTACCGTAATGGGCAAGAACGACACCAACGACTACGCGACCGGCACCGGTCACCACGCGTTCGTTGAGGTGGACGGCGAATTGTTCTGCGCGTTCTATGTTCACGCCGATCCGTTCAGCGGCAAAACCAGCGATACCGACGGCAGAATTTACGCCTTCGACCGCGTGAAAACCATCGAGGACCCGACCTACGGCACGCTGCTTTACGGCAACGGACCGACCAAGAGCGTTCAGCCCAAGCCCTATGTGGCAAGCGGCTATAAAAACGTCGCCGGCAAGGCTACGGTTAGCGCCACCGACGCGGACAAGGACACCTTAAAGTACGTCAACGACGATATTTTCGTCACGCACGCGTACTTTGAGGACAGAGAGTTCTCGGCAAAGGGCAAGACGACGATTACGCTGAAATTCGCCGAGCCGCAGAAGGTGGGCGCGGTGATGGTTTACAACTCGTACAATTACGAATACGCGTTCTCGAAAATAGACTCGATTGCGTTCAAGCTCGCCGAAAAGCCGGCGTGGTTTAATCTGGGTAATTATACGGACAGCTGCTATATCGAGAATATACCGTTTAACGCGGACTACTACGACGGCGTGAATAAGTTTATGCGACAGGGCGGAGCGGCGATTGCTTCGTTCGACGACATAAAGGTGACGGAGATTTCAATCACGATTTCCGAAAAGATAGAGGGCGAGGGCGAAATCCGCGTGTCGGACGTCGTCGTGCTCGGAAAGTAGGGGAGGAAACACGATGAAAAAGAAGCTAAGCATAATTTTTCTCGCGCTCGCGCTGTGCGTGACGGCGGTGTTCGTCACTGCCTGCGGCGGCAAAAAGACGGGCGAAAAGTCCGACTACGAGTGGAAGTACGAAAAGGAATTTACCGACGAGCACGACGCGGACATGACTATTGACGGCGCGCTCAACGAGGAGCGTTGGCAGGGGCAACAGTACCTCACCCACGTTCAGGACGGCGTGACGGTCAATTACACCGCCGTGTTCACCGAAAAGGGCTTGTATATCGGCGCAAAGGCGCAGGACCCCGACATGAAATGGAACGCGCGTTTCAACTTTTCGAGCACCAACGCAAACCCGGCGAATTCGGCGTTCTGGTTCAATATAAAAGGTCCCGACGTTCAGGACGGACACGCGATGCGCGCGTTCAACTTCTTTATCGACGCGTTCGATTCGGCTTCGAGAAACCAGACGCGTTTCGAGGCTAAGTCGAAAGTAAACGGCGACATAATGAAGTTCGAGGCGACGGAAATGACCGCGGAGCTGTTCGTTTCGTGGGACGCGCTGAATATCGACACCACGGACGGACTGCCCGAGTTCGTGCGCATAATCCCGTACTACCGCCACGTCAAGGCGGTGGGCGACGCCGGCGAAAACAAGTGGCTGACCCCCATATTCATCTACGGCAACCCCGGCTGGGATTACGGTCTTTCCTACGACGAAAACCTGCACCAGAATTGGTATCGTCCGATTTCCGGAATGAAGTTCGGCTCTGTGGGCTATATCAACGCCGACAAGCCCGGCGCGGTCATCGGCGACGCGGCTAACGGCTATTCCAAGTCGAGCGGCTGGGATTTAAGCCGCATCGACGAAGGCGTGGCCAAGGCTACGGGACCCGACGAGCAAGCTATTTTCTTCAAGGGCATAAACTCGTCGAAGTATATGGTTTCGGCGAAAATGAAAATGCTGGGCGGCGCGATGCACGCGGGTAACTGGAAAGATCAGTACCCGAGCGCAGGTATTATCAATATGCGCGACGAAACGGAATCGATTGCGCTCTATATAAGCGGCAGGAGCATTCTCGACGGCGCGGCTTCGTGGAATTTCCACACTCTCGACAAGTACACCGGCTGGAAAGATACTTATGAAGGAAGTTTCGTAAAGCCCGCCGGATTTAACCCCCAGACCGATTCTATCGAACTCAAGTGCATTCAGTACGACGAAAACCTGTTCTATTTTATAAACGGCGAGCTCGCGCTCATCAAGCGCGTCGATTGGATTAAGGACGGCGCGTGCCCCGGTCTTTACGGACTGAGCGCCGAGGTTGAGTTCACCGATTTTAAGGCTACCGATTATAAAGACGACGCCGACGCGCTGAAAGCGATAATTTCCGAATACGCCTACAGCGTCAGCGTGACTGCAGGCGACGGCGGCTTCGTGACGATAGACAAGACCGCGCTAAGAAAGGGCGACAGTCTGACCGTCAACGTCGCGCCGAGCGCAGGTTACGTCCTCTCGTCGTTTGAGATAAACGGCAAGGACAAAAAGGAGGATAAATACGACTACGTTGTGGAAAACCTCGACAACGGCAAGGTGGTTTTCGACGACATAACCGAGGATTCGAGCATAGTGGCTTCGTTTGCGCGGCTCGACGGCGGCGTGCGCGTCAGCGGCAAGATTTCGGCAGGCGGCAGGGCGATGACAACCTCCGCGCTCACGCTTACCGCGCCCTCCGACAAGCGCGTGTTCTACACCGCGACGCCCACATCCAACGGCTCGTTCAACTTCACGCTTTCGCCTGCCGGGACCTACGCCGTGGGCGCAAAGACGATTACGCTGGACGGCAATTACGTGCTTAAAATCAAGACCCCCGGCTACCGCGACAAGACGATTGAGATTACCGTGAACGCGGACGACAAGTCCGTGCGCGTACCCGACGTCGAGCTCGAAAAGAACGTGGTCGGCGGCTCGGTCACGATCGGCGGCAGAACTTTCGATTCTTCCGTAAACACTTGGGATATGAGTGCCGAAGCCGATTCCGCGGTTTACGCCGAAAATGGCTCCAACGGCTCGCTCGCGTACTTTACCGACAAGACGGGCAAGGACGCTGTGGTGGACTTCACCATATCCAACAAGACCGAAATCACCGAGGGCGGCAAGTACGAAGCCGAGCCGTGTATGGGCGTTTCGCTCACCGACGGCAGCAACCGCTTCGATATTTTCGTGTTTAACGAAGGCTTGCGTATCAGCCCGAAAGGCTGGTGGAACGGCGGCGGAGAAGCTTATAACGTTTCCGTGCCCGTAAACTACTCTTTGAGGGCAAAGGAAAATCCCGAAAAGCTTACGTTCAGACTTGTGCGCTCGGGAGCGGCTGTCGCGCTTCTATACAAAGCCGGCGACGACTACACCGAAATCTGGCGCACGCGCAACGCCACGATTGAGAAGATGAGCGCCTACGCGTTCACCGTCTGCCAGTCGCAGCCTTGCCGCCTCGAGTTTTCCGACTACTCGATTAAGCTCGACGACGAGGCAAAGGACTATATCGAAGCCGTGCTGTACGAAACCGTAACGCTCGGGGCTTACGATACCGCCGGCGGCACCGTGACGATAACGGGCACGGGTGCGGACGGCAAAATCAAGTACGGCGACAAGTTGACCGTCGCGATTGACAGCCAAAAGACCGCGATTGTGACCTACGGCGATAAGACCGAAATCGTTACGGGCGGCGGCGAAGTTTCCTTTACCGCGACCCACAGCGGCGAGGTAAGCGTTTCGTTTGCCGACTCGCTGATTGCCGTCAACGGCACGGTTGCGCTCGGCGACGCTTTAAGCGGAATTACCGCGGATTACACGAAAACGACGCTGACGTTCGAGGGCGAGGGCTATACGCTCGCTTATGACGGCATAGTAAAAGCCGACGGCACGTTTACGTTAGATTTGCCCTCGGGCGAGTACAGAGTGAGCGCGGTCAATCCTGCGGCTTACGCAAAATCCGTCTCCGTCACGATAGACGGAGAGAACAATACCGTCGCGGTTAAGCTCACGCTCGTGAAGCCCGCGAATACCGGAAACCTCACGTTCGACGCGGCTACAGGCAAACTTACGAACAGCAAGGATATCGTTGCGTACTTCGGCAGCGGCTCCGACTTCGTAGTCACGACTTATATCGACAGGATTACGACCGATTGGAAAGCCGCGGGCGTGGCTTTGGGCGGCGCGAATACCAATATGAGTATTCTTATCCGCAAGACCAATGACGCGGCGGGCGCTTGCGACGTGTTCGTACATGTGGGCGGCGGTTATATCGAACTGCCCCGTATGTCCGATCCGTTCGCGAATGGAGACAGAGCGAAACTCACCGTCGTGAGAAGAGGGGCTTCTGTCAAGATTTTCGTAAACGACAACTACTTCGGCAGAATCGAGATAGCGGACGGCACCGCGGTTAAACACTGGGGTACGCCCGACACGAAACTTACCGATCACCTCGGCGCAGACGAAGAATTGCGCTTCGGCTTGTCGACCGCCGACAGCACGAACGCGACCTTCTCCGACTGGGGCTACGGACTTAAATTCGACGATCTGTACGCGGTCGCGGGCAGAACGCTCACGCTTAGCGACGGAATAACCGCGAAAGTCGGCGAAACCGAGATTATCGACGGCAAAGTGCTTCTCGGCGATACCGTGACGGTATCGATGACGAGCGAAAACCGCGTGACGTTCTCTGTGGACGGCGTTACCGTTACGACCGACCATAACGAAAACGTTTACACCGCTTCGTTCGCGGTTACCGGCAACCACACCTTAACCGTCAAGGAAGTGCGCACCGTCACCGGTACGATCGGCAAAAACGATATTTACTCTTCCGACGCTACCAAAGATATTACCGCAACCACGATCAAGGCTTACGCTGGCGGCGAACTCGTCGGCACGTTTGAGGGCAACGTGGGCGCGGGCGGCGCTTACTCGATCGGGCTTGTCGACGGCGAATACACGCTCGAATTCGAGAACCCGCACTTTATGACCGTGTCGAAGCCCGTTACCGTTTCGGGCGGCGCGGCAACCGTTGGCGAAGCGGAATTCACGCTCGCCAAGATTGACGGCGGCTGGGGCGACTGGGTTTACGACGAAGCGAACAAGCGCGTTACCTTGCCCGCAAACGTCGACAGCGCGTTCAAAACGTTCGCGGGAGTCAGCGGAAGCCGCGTGCTTGCCACTATGACCGTAAGCAATATCGACACCCGGTACGACGGCTGGGCTTCTGCGGGTATCAGAATCGAAACGCAGAGCGGCGGCATTATGTACTTCTCGCTGACCGAAACCGTAAATAACGCGGGCGAGAACGGCGCGGTTAAAATCCGTATTCTCCGTTTCGACAAGTGGGAGTACGTCACCGATTTCGGCGTGGGCGAAACCGACGCGGACTATACGGCGGCTAAACTCACCGTGTGCGTAGCGGACAACGCGGTTTACCTCTACGTCAACGATACGTTGAGATATACGATTTCGGCAACGCAGAACACCGCGATTTACGAAAAACTCAGATCGATAGGATTCTTCGCCGAAAACGCGAACTACAAGCCGTGCCTTTCCGTCGTAAAACCGGGCGAGAACGTTACCGTTTCCGCGTTCGACGCGACCGCAGACGGCGCGATTATGGATAAATTACTGGAAAGAACGCTTTCGCTCCCCGAAGGCGTCACCGCGAAAGCAGGCGAAACCGAGATTATCGACGGCAAAGTGCTTCTCGGCGATACCGTGACGGTATCGATGACGAGCGAAAACCGCGTGACGTTCTCTGTGGACGGCGCGCCGGTTGCAACCGAAACCGACGGCAACGTCTATACCGCTTCGTTCGTTGTCACCGGCAATCACGCCGTGACTTACGAGTATTCATACGCGGTAAGCGGCAAAATCGCCAAACCCGATTATGCGACGGCGGATTTGACCTCGACCGTGCTTAAATTCACGAGCGGCGAAACCGCAGAGTTCGGCGGAGTAGTAAACGCAAACGGCGAATACACTGTATACCTGCCTGCCGGCGAATATTCGATGAGAGCGGAACACGCGGGCTTTATGCCGGCGAGCGGCGGCGCGGTCACGGTTACGAGCGCGGCGGTCGAAAACGCGAACGCGGCGTTCACGCTCGTCAGACCGGAAAATATGAACGGACTTACTTACGACGAAAGCACCGGCAAACTTTCCAACAAGGGCGACATAGTAACATGCTTTGGCAGCGGCTCCGACTTCGTCGTCACGACCTACGTTGACAAAATCACGACCGAATGGAAAGCGGCAGGCTTGGTTTTAAGGGACGCAAGCACGAACAAGTTCGTGAAGATTGCGATTCGTAAGACGGCGAGTGGTTTCGACTTGTTCTCGCATCTCGGCGACGGGTATATGGATTTCCCGGCAATCGCCGATCCGTTCACACAGAGCGGGGAGAGAGCAAAACTCACCGTTGTGAGAAGGAGCGCGTCGCTCGCGGTATTTATCAACGACGAATTCGTTGCCGCAATCGGGATTTCGGCTTCCACCGCGGTGCATCATTGGGGAACGCCCGATACCGTATTGACCGATTACTTAACGCCCGGCGGCGAATATAGTTTCGGTTTGGGCACCTGCGACAATACGAACGCGACCTTCTCCGAGTGGAGTTACGGGTTAACGTTCTCCGATCTGTACGCCGTCGGCGGCAAAACGCTTACGCTCCCGGAGGGAGTGACGGCAAAGGTCGGCGGCACGGAAATAACCGACGGAAAGGCTATTTTGGGCGATACCGTGACGGTATCGATGACGAGCGAAAACCGCGTGACGTTCTCCGTGGACGGCGCTCCCGTTACGACGGATAACGACGGCAACGTCTATTCCGCTTCCTTCACCGTCACGGGTAATCATACCGTGACCTACGAAGTGGCATACGCGGTAAGCGGCAAAATCACCAAACCCGATTACGCTACCGCTGATATTACTTCGACCGTGCTGAAATTTATCAAGAACGGCGCGGCGACCGAGTTTACCGACGCAGTCGGCGAAAACGGCGAGTACTCCGTGTACTTGCCGGCAGGCGAGTATACCGTGAGAGCGGAACACGCCGGGTTTATGCCCGTAGTCGGTGATACGGTTGCCGTGACGAACGCGGCGGTCGAGAACGTCGGCGTTGCGTTCACGCTCGTCAAACCCGAAAATATGAACGGGCTTACTTACGACGAAGGTACCGGCAAACTTTCCAACAGCGGCGATATAGTTACTTATTTCGGCAGCGGCAACGATTTTGCGGCGACGACCTATATCGACAAAATCACAACCGATTGGAAGGCGGCGGGCATAGTCGTCGGTGACGCCACAAAGAAGAACTTTGTCAAGTTCACGATACGCAAGCGCGCGGACGGAAACTGCGATTTGTTCGTCAACGTTGGCGACGGATATATGGAGATGCCGGTTATCGGCAATCCGTTTATGCAAAGCGGCGAGCGCGCGAAACTCACTGTTGAGAGAATCGGCGCGACGATTAAGGTTTACGTCAACGACGAACTCAAGAGTACTATTGCGGTTGCGGACACAACCGTCGTCAAGCATTGGGGGTCGGCTGACACGAAAATCACCGATTATCTTAGCGCTGACGGCGAATATCGTTTCGGTTTCGGCACTTGCGACGGCACGAACGCGATCTTCTCCGAGTGGAGTTATAAACTGAAATAATCGGCATCAAAACAGATTGCAGTATAAAAATCGCTCTGTCGAGGGAACTTTGGCAGGGCGATTTTTCTTGTTGTTTTTCGGGTTATTTAACGGCGATTTCTCAGTCGAAGTAGTCTATGCGCAGGGCTTTGCGGACGTCGCGGAGCGTGGCTGCGGCGACGGCGCGCGCTTTTGCGGTGCCCTGTTTCAGTATCTCATTAACCTCGTCCGGACGTTTCTCCCAATAGGCTCTGCGTTCGCGGACGGGGGCGAGCTCGGCGTTCATGATAGCGGTGAGGAAGCGTTTGACCTTGACGTCGCCCAGACCGCCGCGGCGGTAGTGCGCCTTCAGTTCGTCGAGGCTTTGGTACTCCGGCAAAAACTCGGCGAAGTGCTCCGGGCGGCAGAACGCGTCGAGGTAGGTGAAAACCACGTTGCCCTCGACCTTGCCGGGGTCGGCAACCCGAATGTGCTCGGGGTCGGTGTACGCGGAAGCGATTTTCTGCGCCACGACTTCCGCCGAATCGCTGAGGTAAATGCAGTTCCCGAGCGACTTGCTCATTTTCGCCTTGCCGTCGGTGCCGGGCAGTCTGCGCGCGGCTGCGGACGAGGGGAGAACGATGTCGGGCTCTACCAGCGTTTCGCCGTACAGCGAGTTGAATTTTCTCACGATTTCGCGGCATTGCTCGAGCATAGGCTGCTGGTCCTCGCCGACGGGAACCGCTGTCGCGCGGAAAGCCGTGATGTCGGCTGCCTGCGACACGGGATAGCACAAAAAGCCTGCCGGCACGCTGCCCTCGAAGCCGCGAGCGGCAATCTCGGACTTGACCGTGGGGTTGCGGTGCAGCCTCGCCACCGTCACGAGGTCGAGATAGTAAAACGTCAGTTCGGTGAGCTCGGGCACCGCGGACTGTACGAATATCGTGGTTTTTTCGGGGTCTATGCCGCAGCCGAGGTAATCGAGCGCGACGTTCATCAGGTTGTCGCGAACTTTGCCGGGGTTTTCGGCGTTGTCGGTCAGCGCCTGAGCGTCGGCAATCATGACGTAGATTTCGTCGAACGCCCCCGAGTTTTGCAGTCTTACGCGCTCGCGCAGCGAGCCGACGTAATGCCCGACGTGCAGTTTGCCCGTGGGGCGGTCGCCCGTCAGTATAATTTTCTTTCCGTCCATTTTAACCTCTTTTTCCGCGCCGCGCGTGCGTTTTTCGCGCCGGGGAGCGGATTTTCAGTATTTTGCCTTAGTATTGTAGCACCTTCCGCGCGTTTCGGCAAGCCGATTTACGCGTTTTTGTTCTGCGGAATGTCGAGAATGGTGTCGAAGCCCGATTTCAAGTCCTCGTCGGTGGGGATATAGTCGACCATTTTGCCGTCGTGATAGCTCATGTACGCCGACAAATCGAAGTAGCCCGTGCCCGTCAGCCCGAAAAGGATAGTCTTTTTCTCGCCCGTTTTCTTGCACTCGAGCGCCTCGTCAATCGCCGCGCGAATGGCGTGAGCGGACTCGGGCGCCGGCAGTATTCCCTCGGTTCTGGCAAAGCTCACAGCCGCGTCGAACACCGAGGTTTGCTCGACCGAGCGCGCCTCGAGGTAGCCGTCGTGATACAGCTTGGAAATCACGGGGCTCATGCCGTGGTAGCGCAGTCCGCCGGCGTGATTGGGCGAGGGGATAAAGCCGCAGCCGAGTGTGTACATGCGCATGAGCGGCGTGGTTTTGCCCGTGTCGCCGAAATCGTAGACGTACTTGCCGCGCGTCATCGACGGGCAGGAAGCAGGCTCGACGGCGATAAAACGCGCGTCCGACTTGCCGCGGAGCTTGTCCGCCATAAACGGCGCGATAAGTCCGCCGAGGTTGCTGCCGCCGCCTGCGCAGCCGATTATGATGTCGGGGCGAATGTCGTACTTGTCCATTGCGGTCTTGCATTCGAGTCCGATTATCGATTGGTGGAGAAGAACGTGGTCGAGCACCGAGCCCAGAACGTAGCGGCACTTGTCGCGGTGTAGCGCGACCTCGATAGCTTCGGAAATAGCGCAGCCCAGCGAGCCGCCCGTGCCCGGGTGTTCGGCGAGGATTTTCCTGCCCACTTCGGTGGTGTCCGACGGCGAGGGTATCACGTTCGCGCCGTAGGTTTCCATCACGGCTTTGCGGTAGGGCTTTTGCTGACTGCTGACTTTGACCATGTACACGTTGAGGTCGAGCCCGTAAAACGCGCAAGCCATCGACAGCGCCGTGCCCCATTGCCCCGCGCCCGTTTCGGTGGTGACCGAAGTCAAGCCCTCGGCTTTGGCGTAGTAAGCCTGCGCGACGGCGGAATTGAGCTTGTGCGAGCCCGAAGTGTTGTTGCCCTCGAACTTGTAGTAGATTTCGGCAGGCGTGTCCAGCATCTGTTCTAAAAAGTACGCGCGAGTAAGCGACGAGGGGCGGTAAGCCTTGTAAAATTTCCTGATGCCCTCGGGAATCTCGATATAGCGGTCGGTCTGGTTCAGCTCCTGCTCGACAAGCGCCTTGCAAAAGACCGGCTCGAGGTCGGCGGCGGTGCAGGGTTTCAGCGTAACGGGGTTAAGGAACGGGTCGTGCTTTTCCTTCATGTCCGCCCTGAGGTTGTACCAATATTTCGGCAGTTCGTCCTCCGACAGGTAAATCTTAGTGGGAATGTTCTTGTGCGCCATGGTTTTATGCCTCCTGTTTGTGATTTAATACTATTTTGAGTAAAAGCCGCAAGGTTTAACGATTTTCGGCGATAATTACGGGTGGGAGCAAAACAAAAGTAAACAAAAACACGACTAAATCGTCGTTTATGGGACGAAATAGCCGTGTTGCCACCCAAATTTATCGCGAAAGCCGCGACCTTAGCCGATACTACCATATCGCATTCCGATAACGGGGAATAGCCGTCCCGGGCTAGTAACGGGATTTTCTCGCCGCGTTCGCCCTCGCCCTCGGTAACCCATTCGCCGCCGCCGTGCCGTTTCCTTACACCTGCCGAAAACTCTCTTTGCGCACCCTGCCGCGGTTACTCTTCTACCTCATAGGTTTGTGATAAGGGTATCATACCCGATTTTCGACCGCTTGTCAAGCGTTTTCAACGCTTTTTTCAAATAAAGCGCGGACGGGAGAGAGCGGCGTTAAGCTGCGGATATTATACCGAAATCGCGATAGCGTATTACTAAACGCGCGCGCGGATTTGACAAACGCGCTTCGGCGGTATAAAATTCTCAGTAGAATAAGGGAAGATGAAAACAGGGAGGTAAACAAAATCATGAAACCGTCGTCAATGATACTAAAGGGCTTGTCGGGGCTGATGCTGGTAATCGGCGGAGTGCTGTGCTTCGTGTTCCCCTACGACACGGTGAGCTGGCTGTCGTTCGTTCTCGGCGCGACGCTGATTGCTTCGGGCATAGGCACTATCGCAGCGTTTTCGGGCGGAGGCATGATGGTGCTCGGCTCGGGCTGGATATTCCTCGACGGCGTCGTCACGATACTGCTGGGCGTGTTCTGTATGGTCATGAACGGCTTTATCGCCGATATTTTCCCCGTGCTGTTCGGCATGTGGGCTATGGTCACGGGCTTTATCCGCGTGATTCGCGCGTTTGATTACCGCGCGTTCGGACTGCCGAGGTGGTGGTGCGTGACGCTCTCGGGCGTGGCGCTGATTGTGCTCGGCGCAGTCGCGCTGTGCCTCACTCGCGAGGCTTCCGCCGTCGTTCTCGCGGCGATTACCGGCGTATTCCTGATTGTCGAGGGTATAGGCGAGTTCGTCGACCTCTTCTATTCGATTAAGCGCGCTCGCAAAATGCAGGACATTACTTCGCGAATCAGAAAGGCGCGCGAGGAGTCGCTCACTCCGCCCACGGAGTTCACCGAAGTCACGGACGTAGTGGAAAAACACCGCGACGAAAAGTAATCGGAGCAATTAAAACCCGACAGCAAGGATTAGTAGTCATATTCCGCAACGGCTTTTTGCCGCCATGCCTACGAAACCGATTTTTCCTCGCGCGCTTGAAATTCAGGGAAGAGCGTGGTATAATATCCTTAGAAAACCCATGAAACGCAACGAAAAAACGGGCGCGGAGAAAGACCACGCTCGTTTTTGTTTGCCGAAAAACCGTTTCGGCGGCGGTTATTCGTTATTAAGCCGCGCGGCTAGTAGTTTTCGCACTTCTCCTGAAAGAACGACTGCGAGTGACCGCACACGGGGCACACCGAGGGCGCGCTGTCGCCGTAGTGCTCGTGACCGCACGCGAGGCAAATCCACAGCACGGGCTTATCCTTTTTGAAAACCGTGCCGTTTTCGACGTTTTGGAGCAGCGCGCGATAGCGTTGTTCGTGCTGTTTTTCGATTTGGGCCACCTTGCGGAAGAGCCCGGCGATTTCGGTAAAGCCTTCCTCGTCGGCTTCGCGCGCGAACTCGTCGTACATGTCCGTCCACTCGTAGTTTTCGCCCTTGATTGCGTCGGCGAGGTTGTCGGCGGTGCCGCGGATTTTGCCGCCCGACAGTAGCTTGAACCAGATTTCGGCGTGCTCGTTCTCGTTGGAAGCGGTTTCGTCGAAAATATCGCCTATCTGCACATAGCCGTCGTCGTGAGCCTTTTCGCCGTAGAAGCCGTACTTGACCCTCGCCATGCTCTCCGCCGAAAATGCCGCCATGAGGTTGGTTTCCGTCCTCGTTCCCTTTAATTCCTTCATGTAACCCTCCGTTTATGCTTCTTCGATTATTATATGCGGAGAGTGGGAAAACGATACCGTTTACCTGTCGTAAAGTCGCTCGGCAGCGGCGCCACGCAGGATGTTGACGACGAGGAAGAGCGCGACCGTGCCCGAAAGTATGCCTGCGGTTGCGCCCACGCCCAGCGGTATGCCGAAAAAGTCAAAGCCAACGGCATACGACGAGGCGAGCGAGGAATAGGCTTCCGCGCTCGTGCCGCCGAGAGCGGACAGTGCGCCGCGCATGAAGAAGCAGCGGAATAGGCTTGCCGAATAGCTGCCGGGGAAGAAGCATGTCAGTGCGCGGACGTACCCGGGCAGTATGCCCAGCGGCATGTACGCGCCGATAAGAAAGCCGATTACCGCGCTAACCAGCCCCACGAACGCCGAAAACGCCGCGTTTGAGCGGAAAAAGCCGGAGATAAACACGTTCACGAGCGTGGAGGACAGGCAGGACAGCGCGGTTATGCCGACTACGGCAAAGACGTCCGCGGCGGTCATGAGAAAACTGCCCGAAACCGCGAGGTAAACGAAGCACACGCCCAGCGTGACCGAGCAGATGAACAGCGTTACGACAAAATTATACAAAAAGTAACCGAGCGTGACTACGCCGCCGCCCACGGGCGAAACCAGCGCGTCGCGGTTGAAGCCGCGCTCGCGGTCCTGCACCATCACCGTGTTCGCCGACAGCGATACGGTTATGCAGCCCACGCTCATCACTCCCGACGTCACCCACGAATCGATAAACGCCTTGACGGTAGAGTCGGGGAGTTTTACGCCCGGCGGCAGCGCGGAGCTTACGGACGAGAACAGTACGTCGCCCAGAAACAGCGCGTACAGTAGCAGCAGTATCAGCGGCGCGAGCAGCGAGAACAGCACCGCGCCCTTGTCGAGCAGAAATATTTTCAGCGCGCGCCCGGCAAGCTTTACCAGCGCGAAAAAATCGTCGCTAAGCTTGCGTTTCGGCTTTTGAGTTTCGCCGCGTGTAGGCGGCGGATAATGTGTTTCCGCGGCGAGAGAAACGGTTTCCGCGCCGCTCGCGGTTTTGCAGGCGTTTCCGCTCTCCGCGCCCGTCGGGATAAGCTTATCGTTATCGGTCATCGATTTCCGCCTCCTCGCGCGTTTTCCCCGTGGCGCACAGGAAAACGTCGTCCATGTCGCCCTTTATCACCTCGAAGTCGGGTAGCTCGCTTAGCCCCGACAGGAACTCGTAAGCCGCGTGGGTATCGCTCACTTTCACGCGGTAAGCGTTGTCGCCGTAGCGAAACTCGCGCCCCGACCGCCGCAATATTTCGTCAAAGTTCTCGTCGCGATTGCGGTACAGATAAACGTAGTCGCCGGCGAAGCGGTCTTTAAGCTCCTGCGGAGTGCCCGTCGCAACGATTTTGCCCTTGTCGATTATCGCCGCCAAGCTCGATTTCGCGGCTTCTTCCATATAGTGCGTGGTCAGAAAGACCGTTGTGCCGGCGGTTTTGCGGATATTGTCCACCACCTCCCACACTTTCTTACGCGTCATCGGGTCCAGTCCCGTCGTGGGCTCGTCGAGGTAGAGGATTTCGGGCGAGTTGATGAGTCCTCTCGCGATGTCCGCTCGTCGCCGCTGTCCGCCCGACAGCCGAAGGGGCGGCTTGTTCATTATCTCCGCTAACCCCAGAAGGTCGTCGAGCTCGCTAAGCCGCGCTTTCCAAGCCCGTTCGCGCAAGCCGTAAAACGCCGCGCGTATCGTCAGGTTGTCTTTGACGGTCAGCCTGCCGTCGAGAAAGCTCGACTGAAACACCACGCCCGTTTTGCGCTTGATTTCGGCGGAGTGCGAGCGCGAATCGAGCCCGAGTATGCGCACTTCGCCGCTCGTTTTGGGGAGCACCGAGCACAGTATGTCTATCGTCGTGCTCTTGCCTGCGCCGTTCACGCCGAGGTACGAAAAAAGCGCGCCGCGCGGCACCGAAAACGTCACGCCGCATAGCGCCGTCGCGTCGCCGTAGCGTTTCACAAGGTCCTTAACTTCTATCGCGTACTCGTTCATAATCTAATAGTACCGTTATTTTCGCGGATTGTCAACGATTTCGCTTTTTGCGCCGCGCGAGAATTGTCGAAACAAAGCAAAAGGCTTGATTATTCGCGCGCGATTTGCTATACTAAAGCAAACGCAACGAAAGGACGGCGAGGTTTAGCCTCTTTTTGCGCGAAGAAAACGGGAGTACGGCAATGAAATTTATCGTGAAAGCAAACGCCACCACCGCCAACGTCGGACCGGGTTTCGACTGCGTGGGGCTTGCGCTCGACCTTAAAAACGAGATACTTGTGTCGGACGAAGGAACCGAGCGGCTGACAATCCGCGCAGGCGAGGGCGTGCCCACGGACGAGAATAATCTTATTTATCGGGCGATGGACGAGGTTTTTAAGGCGGTGGGCTCGCGCCCCGAAAGCTTGACAATCGAGCAGACCGACCGAATCCCCATGGCAAGCGGCTTGGGCAGCAGCGCGGCGTGCATTGCGCTGGGGGTGAGCGCGGCGAACGCGCTTTCGGGCGGCAAACTTACCGAGCGCGAGCTTATCGACGTCGCGACGAGGCTGGACGGGCACCCCGACAACGTTTTGCCCTGTCTTGTGGGCGGCGCGGCGGCTGCCGTTATGAATAAGGACGGCGGTGTAGAGCAATATGTCCGCTTCGGGGTTGACGAGCGGCTGTTCGCGGTAGCGCTCACGCCTGATTTTCCGCTGTCTACCGCGGCTTCGAGAAAGGCGTTGCCGTGTAGCTATCCGAGGGCGGACGTGGTGTACTCGCTGTCGCGCGCCGTCGTGTGCTTTGCCGCGCTCGCAACGGGCGAGTACGACAAGCTCGCGTGCCTCGACGACAAGCTTCATCAGCCTTATCGCAGTCCGCTCATTCCCGGTTACGGCGAAGCGGTCGCGGCGCTTCGCGGCGGCGGCGCGACGTGCGCGTTTCTCAGCGGCGCAGGTCCCACCGTGCTCGGTATTTTCGAGGAAAAGAACGGGCTCAATCGCGGAAACGTCGAGGTAAACGCGCCGCGCGGCTGGGTAAAACGCGTGCTGGATTTTGACGACGCCGGGGTTGTAATCAAAGGGGTGTAATTACCCCCTATAACCCGAATTAAAAAGTAGCGTTATTATATAATATAATGTCGGTTGTGACAGAAAAGACAGTTTTAATGATGTAGCTTTAATTTTAACAGTTAGAAAGAAATAATCTACTTTTTTTAGGTGACAAAAAAAGTAGCAAAAAAGTCATTGGGGGACACTTGCGGCTGTGTCCCCCTAATCCCCCCGCAACGCTTTAAATGTCGCAAATGAGTAACAGCATCTGCACCGCACGACAACCGCAAGCATGGGGGTAAACGTGTAAATTCTAACGCGCACTCTCCGTTTTCTGCCGTCATCCTGAGTGCGCGGCTTTCCGCGCGCGTGAGGACCCCCGACATGGAACGTATAATCAACTTTATAAAAAAGGGCAAAAACGTTTTTTTAGCATGGGATTATTACGGTCGCGGAAAGCCGCTCCCTCATAATGACGTAGTAAAACAAAAGCGGCTTGCTAAATCTAAATTCAAACGTGCACTCTCCGTCCTAACGTCATTCAGAGCGAGGCGAAGCCGAAGCGTGGAATCCCAGACATGGAACAAGTAATAATCCTTAACTCGCGCGGAAGCGCGAATATCACTCGCCATAAGGCGAATATCACCCGAGAGCAGCGAGGATATAACTCATGCGTAGCACGAATACCGCTCTCCGCAAGCCGTATATCGCTTTTGCCTCGGCAAATTGTTTTCTTAAATCTGCAAGCGGTTACCGTTTTGACACGGGAACGAAAAGGCGTCAGGACAGCTTGCTTTTATCCGCCGATAGGGCTTCGGCGTTTTGCATGCCCTTAAGAATAAGCATAGACGGCTCGAAGTGCGAATCGAGTTTCAGACTCGCCTCAAAGTCCTCTTTCGCGCCCTCGGGGTCGTTCATGCCCAGCCTCGTCAAGCCGCGATAGTAGAGGAGGTAATTGTATTTTTTGGGAGCGGATTTCATCGCTTCGTTGATTATTCGGAAGTTGTCGGACAGTAGTTTCACACGCTTTTCGAGTCCTGCCATAGCCACCAGCGACGAGCGCGCGGAGATATTGAGCAGGATTATTTCCTCGTCGTCGGGGAAAGAGTCCAGCAGCTTTTCGGTGCCATGCATGGCGTACTCGTACTCGCCCAGCATCAGCGCGCGCTGATACTTCGCGGTTTCGCGGCTTATGCCGTTTTCGTTGCGCTCGGACTTCCACTCGATAAACGGGCGGTACCATTCCGCGACAAGCGGATGCTCGCCGCTAAGCTCCGCGGTAGTGCAGCAGATATTGTCGGCATACCTGCCGTCAAGCGCCGCCTTGTACACGCCGGGGTTGTTGATTTTTGCTTCCAGCTCGTCCAGAAGGTCGTACTCGACGGGCGCGCCTATCATGAACACATACGGGAAATAAACCAGCCACAGCGCGCGCAGCTCGTCGGTCGCGGAGTCGAGCGAAACGATGCTGTTTACCGTCTCGTACAGCGTGGGCTTGTCGGGGAGCACGGCGCTCTCGCCCGTTATCTCGCCGCTGCGGTACTTTTTCTGCCAGGCAGGCGAGCCCACGTCGAACTTGTAGAACGTGTTGTCGCCGTCCGTGACTTCGTAGACGTGCTCGACGTCTTTAAGCGACTTGTCGCGCGACACGAACGAGCAGCCGTACTTTACGAGCACCTTGGATACGCGGTGAAGCTCTTTCGAGTCGAACAGGCAGCGGAACGAGTATACCGCCATCAGAAGATTGCGCTTTTCGGTCACCGTAATATCCGCGCGGTCGATTACCGCATAGCACAGCTTCGTCAGATAGTCTAGCCCCTTTGTGTCGTCGTCGGGTTCGGCAGCGTTCGTGTTATCGTCGGGCTCGTTGGTGTTTTCCTTTGCTTTGCAGGACTCGCAGTCGGCGTTCTCGCCCGAGCAGTCCGCGCATTTCTTTTCGTCGTTTTCCATAATTCGCGCTCCTATGATTTTCGCCTATCATTATAAACGGTTTTGCGCTTTCGGTCAATCGTTTACGGGGGGGGATAAAACCGTCCCGTATGCCGCGCGGACGGGCAAAGAAAAAGCGCGCCTGAGAGAAAACGAGCGCGCCTTTAACGCAGAATAATTACAATCGACTTTTTTAGATCCACGAGCGGAACGACAGCGACAGCAGCGCGTACACCAGCTTTTCGAGGACGAGCGCGGCTATTACCGTCAGCACGGTGAGCGCGATGAGACCGGCAACGTCGAAGTAAATCCGCGCCAGCTGCATCATCATGCCTATCGATTTCGCGGTGGAAGCAAGCACTTCTGCGGCTACCGTCAGCTTCAGCCCCAACGAAACGCACGCCGCCGTCGAGCGCGAGGCGAGAGGCGCGGCAAGCGGCAGATAAAACCGCAACGCCAACGTCAGACGGCTTGCGCCGTCGATTTTCGCCATGTCGATTACGTCGCGATTGACGTTCCCGAGCGCTTCGGTAAACGCGGCGTACAGCGTGGGCAGCAGCACCATTACCGCCACTATCACGGGGGCTTTGCGTGCACCTGCCCACACGATGAGCAGCAGCACCACCGCCATTGTGGGCAGCGCGCGCAGCACCGACACGAGCGGAGAAAGCAAGCTTTCGAGCGGCTTGAAAAAGCGCGAAACGAGCGCGAGAACCAACGCCGCCGCGAGCGACGAGATAAACGCCGCGATTGCTCTCAGCACGGTTGCACCGAAAGCCGTCCAGAATCCGGGCTCGCCTAAAAGCGCGGTCAGCGCGCGCAGGGTAGCGACGGGCTCGGGCAGGATAAACTCGCTGTCCGCCGCTATCGCCGCGAAGTACCACGCAATCAGCACTATCGCGATTACGGCTACCGGGTAAGCCGCGTTTTTAAGGATTTTCGCATTCTTTTTCAATAATTGCCTCTTGATGTTTACTTAATCGAGCCTGCCGCAGTGGCTATCGTATTTGTCGGAACGGAGATTAAGCCGTCTGTCGCGAACTCGTCGAAGTCGCTAAACCGCCGCGGCTTTACGCGAAGAACGCGTCGGAAACGACGGAAGCGGCGTTTTCTCTAATCGTGCGGATTTTGGCGATGTAATCGTTCACCTGCGACTTCGCGTCGGCGGACTTTTGCACGCGGATATTGCAACCCGTGACGGCGGCTTCGGTGAGCGCCGCGCCGTTGAGCGAGGTCTGACCGCCCTCTATGAAGTGCTTGCCGACGGCAGTCGCCGCAGCCGCGCCGTTGGTTTTCACCCATTCGGCGGACTCTTCGAGCGCGGAGTACAGCGCGGTCATAAACGCTTCGTCGCGGAGAAGGTCGTTCTTCACCATAAGTACGGCTTGCGGATAGCCGGACTTGCCGTCTTCGTCGTTCCACAGCGTTTGCAGATTCATATTGATTTTCGCGCCCGTCTTTTTGGTGACGTTGGAAACGGCAGGCTCGGGAGCGACGACGTAGTGACCGGCTTTGATTGCCACGGCAATTTCCGTGCCGCCGTTGTTGCCGGCGAGCGTTACCTTGCCAGGGTCTGGAGCGTCCTCTTTGTCGCCGACGACGTAATCGATGTTCGCGCCTTTAAGCAGCGACATAAACGTCAGCCCCGGTACGTTGTTGATATTCACTACTTCGACAACCGAACCTTTAAGGTCTTCGAGCTTAGCCGCCTCGCCCTTGCCGATGACGAACAGGTTGCCGTGAGTGAGCACCGCCGCCATTTTGTAGGCGTCGCCCTTGCCGCACAGCAGGCTCGCGGCGTTGACGGGCATCACCGCTACCGTCGCGCTTTTGTCGCGGACGTAGTCGCCGATAGCGCTCGCCGTTACCACGGTGTAGGTAAGGTCTGTTTTGCCCAGCTTGTTATCGTCGTTCATCAGTTTGGCAAGCCCCAGCGCAGGCGCGCCGTCGGGCATGTACACCGAAATCGGCGAAGTGTAGGAGTAAGCAGGCTTGTTGTTGCCCGGGGTAGTGCCGGGATCGGGGGGAATATTCGGGGTAACGGGGTTTGATCCGCACGCGGCGGAAACCGCTCCGACTACAAGCGCGAGCATAAGACATAAAAAGATACGCAGTTTTTTCATAATATTTTTCTCCTTTTTAGGTTTGTTTACTTATTATGGGTTTACTTACTTATTCGAGTACAGCGCTTTCGCCGCCACGCCGTCCAGCATGCCGAGCTTGCCGGTCAGTCCGTTGATTATGCCGGTAGGCGCGTCCAGCACCACGCTGATTACGTTGACGTTTTTCTCGCGGTAGGGAAGCCCCATTCGCCCTACGACGAACTGTCCGTATTCGTGAAGAAGCGCGTTCACTCTTTCCGCGCGTTCGGCGTTCTCCACGATAATCGCCACCACGGCTATTCTTGTGTCGTCCATTGTTAGTATCTCCTTTCGGGAGCGGCTTTTCGCGCCGCAACCGCCAAAATAAACAAAAAGAAACTCCCCCGACCGCAAATCCATGGGCAGGGGGAGAGAAATAAATATAGGGAATACCTAGGTATTCCGTTATATCGTTTTGTCGCGCTCCGCCACCGTCAGGACGAACCTTTCGGATTGGGTTTACAAGCGCATTATACCACGCTTTCGCGCCTTTGTCAATAGTTTAGCGGCGAGTTAATCGTCAATCGTGCCGTGCAGCATCGCGCCGTGCAGTATTCTGCGTATCTGCACTGTTTCGTTCGGTTTGTCGTAATAATAAATCGCAACGTAATTGCCGCAAACAAGGCATCTGCATTTGCGATTTTTGATTGCGTAATTGTGCGGAACGAAGCCGCTTTCGGGAAAATCGGCGAGAGACATCACGTCCTTTTCAAGTTCCAGATAGAACTCAACGGCATTTTCCGGACTGTCGGCGGCAATATAATCGACAATCGAGTTCAAGTCGCTCTCGGCGCGTTGTGTAAAGATTATTTTGCGCGTCATAATTCCGCCTTAATATTCAGCCGGCTTCGGACGTTCGCGAAAACCTTTTCGGCGTCTACCGTTCTGCCGTCGACAATATCCTTGTCCGCTTCGCTCATAAACTGTTCGAGCCTCAGCTCGCGCGCAAACGCGTTGTAGTCCTCGATGCTCATTATTACGCTGTCGCCGCGCCCGTTTACGGTCAGAAAAATCGGCTCGCCCTGCTCGCGGCAAAGCTTCATAAGCCCCGAGTAATTATTTCTCAATTCCGACGAGGGTTTAATTTGCATGGCTTAAGTCGCCTCCTTATGCTTATTGTATGCAAATTATATCATAATTTTGATACGATGTCAAGAAAAAAATAATCGCCGCGACTGTCCGTGGCGATTATAGAGGAAACGCGAGGCGTTTCGGGTTTTTATTTTGTCCTTTTATCCGGGCGACTGTTTATTATTGAGGTGAGCCGAGTAGGGTTACCGCGCGTCGGTTTCGTCGGCGCAATCTGCCGGCGAAATCGTCGATTCAGCCGCGGCTTCGGCTGTGGCGGTTGCGGCTTCCGTTGCTTCTGCTTCGGGTGCCGCCGTTGCGGCTTCCGAGTATTCGGCGGTTTCGTCGAGGGCGTAATCGGCGGCGGTTTCGTCGGCGCAGCCGTGCGAATCTTCGGCTGCGAGTTCGGCGGCAGCCATAAGCTTAGCCTGCTCGTCGATTTGCGAAGCGGTCATCACGAGCTTGCCGTCGAACCAGTCGGGCTTGAGCTTCATGCCGATAAAAGCGTAGGTGCACACTCCGAGGCACCCCACGACGTTGACCATCATGTCGCCCATGGTGTCTTTAAGACCGCTGCCGTAGGGAACCGAGCTTATTACGTTGCCGTTTTCCAGCACCTCGACTACGCCGTCCTTCCAGCGCTGCATATTGGCGTCGAAGATGCGGTCGGCGCTGTACTCGAAGATTTCCCAAACGTACTCGGTGGTCATCGTGAAGCAGAACGTGAACAGCACGATAAAGAACGGCGAGAGATTCACCTTGTCGGGGTTGGTTTTGTTCAGCATGAACACGAACGAGAAGCCGATAAACGACATAATCACGCCGCTGGTGGTATGCAGGATTTTGTCGAATAACGCGAGGTTATCGTAGGCGCGGTAGACCTCGCCGAGCACGAAGTGCGCGAAAATAAACACATACAGCGTAATCGTGATGTAGTTGGGAACGTACAGCTTGAATTTCTTTTCGAGAAACACCGGAATGTTCAGACACAACAGCGCCATCACGCACATGAAAATCTGATTCGCCGTGGTTTCGCCGCCCTCGCGGTTGATAAGGTAAGTCACCAGCGAAGCGATTGCCACCAGCGCGGTCAATATCTGCAAAAAGAAGTATAAAAACTTGTTGCCCCTGTTCTTTTTCACCAGTTTCTGGCGATATTTTTCAGTAAGCTCGTCTATCTTAGTCACTGTAATTAAACCTCTGCATAGTATTTGGAATTCGTTTATCGAATATCACGATTTACCATGGTAATTATACCCGATTTCGCTCTTGTCGTCAAGCCGATTTGGACGGGATAACCCGGAAACGCGCCGTAAATTATACTCGGAGCGGTCAATAGTAAAAACAAAAATCGCCCGTAGCGGAAATTCCGCCCGTGCGATTTTGTCTGCTCGCGCCGATTTCGGTTCGCGCGGAGCAGGGGATATTATTGAGATTTGTTTATTGCCGATTTATTTAGCCTCGGGCTTTTTCACTACGACGTCGAGGTTGCCGTCGCGCTCCTCGACAATCAGCTCGCTGCCGGGCTCGAGGTCGGCGGACAGCATCTTCTTTGCGAGCAAAGTTTCCACCTTGCTCTGCAAATAGCGTTTAAGCGGACGCGCGCCGTACACGGGGTCGTAGCCGTGGTCGACGATAAAATCTTTCGCCTTGTCGGTTATCGTCAGCCGCAGCCTGCGTTCCTCGATGCGCTTTGCGAGCGAGGCGACGAGCAAGTCGATTATGCCGCCGACGTTAGCCTTGGTAAGCGGCTTGTAGTAGATTATCTCGTCCAGCCTGTTCAGGAACTCGGGGCGGAAAGACTGCTTTAAGAGCTTACCGACTTCCGCTTTCGCTTCGTCCTTGATTTCGCCCGTCTTTTCGTCGATGCCGTCGAGGATATAGCTCGAGCCGAGGTTGGACGTGAGGATAAGGATAGTGTTCTTGAAGTCCACGGTGCGTCCCTGCGAATCGGTGATTCTGCCGTCGTCCAGCACCTGAAGAAGGATGTTGAACACGTCGGGGTGAGCCTTTTCTATCTCGTCGAACAGCACTACGGAGTAGGGTTTGCGGCGTACCGCCTCGGTGAGCTGACCGCCCTCTTCATAGCCGACGTATCCCGGAGGAGCGCCGATAAGCCGCGACACAGAAAACTTTTCCATATATTCGGACATATCTATTCTCACGAGGTTGTGCTCGTCGTCGAACAGACACTCGGCGAGCGCCTTTGCGAGCTCGGTTTTGCCCACGCCCGTGGGGCCTAAGAACATAAACGAGCCTATCGGGCGGTTGGGGTCGGCGATGCCTGCGCGCGAACGCATAATCGCCTCGCTCACCTTTTCCACCGCCTCGTCCTGACCGATTACGCGCTTGTGGAGAATATCGGCAAGGTGCAGTATCTTTTCGCGCTCGCCCTCCATCAGCTTCGAGAGCGGAATGCCCGTCCAGCGCGACACGACTTTTGCGATTTCCTCGTCGGTCACGGTGTCGCGCAGCAGCGCGTTCTTGTCATTTTTCTCGGATTTTTGCGCCTGCTCGAGCTTGCGGTTGAGTTCGGGCAGGGTGGAGTACTTGAGCTTTGCGGCGTGCTCGTAATCTGCGTTTCTCTGCGCCGTTTCGATTTCGCCGTTCACGCGCTCGATTTCCGATTTAAGGTCGGAAACCGCGTGGATATTCTGCTTTTCGGCTTCCCACCGCGCCTTCATCGCGCCGAACTTCTCGCGAAGGTCGCCAAGCTCCTTGCGAATATCTTCGAGCCTTGCCGCGCTCAGCTCGTCCGTTTCCTTTTTGAGCGCCGTTTCCTCGATTTCCAGCTGCATGATTTTGCGCGCGATTTCGTCCATTTCGGTGGGCATCGAGTCGATTTCTGTCCTTATCATCGCGCACGCTTCGTCCACGAGGTCGATTGCCTTGTCGGGCAGGAAGCGGTCGGTGATATAGCGGTTGGAAAGCGTTGCCGCCGCAACCAGCGCGCTGTCGTGAATGGTCACGCCGTGATAGACCTCATAGCGTTCTTTCAGTCCGCGCAGAATGGAGATAGTGTCCTCGACGTTGGGCTCGTCCACCATGACGGGCTGGAAGCGCCGCTCGAGCGCCGCGTCCTTTTCGATGTACTTGCGGTACTCGTCGAGAGTGGTCGCGCCTATGCAGTGCAGCTCGCCGCGCGCCAGAAGCGGCTTTAAGAGGTTGCCTGCGTCCATCGCGCCGTCGGACTTGCCGGCGCCCACAATCGTGTGCAGCTCGTCGATGAACAGTATGATTTTGCCCTCGCTCTTCTTGACTTCGCTCAGCACGGCTTTCAGCCTTTCCTCGAATTCGCCGCGGAACTTCGCGCCGGCGATAAGCGAGCCCATGTCGAGCGCGAAAATCGTCTTGTCTTTCAGTCCCTCGGGCACGTCGCCGCGCACGATACGCTGCGCCAGCCCCTCGGCGATTGCGGTCTTGCCCACGCCGGGTTCGCCGATGAGCACCGGGTTGTTCTTGGTCTTGCGCGAAAGTATGCGGATGACGTTCCTTATCTCGCCGTCGCGCCCGATAACGGGGTCGAGCTTTTGCTCGCGAGCCCTCTCCACGAGGTCGAAGCCGTACTTCGACAGCGCGTCATAGCTCGATTCGGGGTTGTCGCTCGTCACCCTGTCGGTCTTGACCTTTTTGAGCTCGGCGACAAACGCCTCTTTGGTTATGCCGTGCGCGCGGAACACGCCGCGAATGCCGTCGTCGGCATAGTCGAAAATCGACAGCATAATGTGTTCGACGGACGTGTACTCGTCTTTCATGCCTTTCGCAAGCTTTTCCGCAGCCGACAGAATCTTGTCGGTCAGCGGCGAAACGTAAACCTTGTCAGGCTCGCGTCCCGAGCCCGAAACGGCAGGAATCTTGCGAATGAGCGCGTCCACCTCGCCGAGAATCGCGTCGGGCGACTTGCCCATTTTCTTGAAAAGCGAGCCGATGAGTCCGTTCTCCTGGTCGACGAGCGCGTACAGAAGGTGCTCGGGCGTTATCTGTATATTTCCGTTTTCTATGGCGATGTTCTGAGCGGATTGAATCGCCTCCATCGCCTTTTGAGTAAGCTTATTGGTATCCATAGTTAAATCCTCCTTGTCCTTTTATTAAATTATCAGTCTGCCGGCGTTGAGCTCCGCGAGGTAAGCGTTTTCCAGCTCCTCGGCGCCGATTGAGCCGCCGGTGACGAACCGCTTGAGCAGCTTGTCGAACGCGCGGATGTAATCGGTAATCGCGCGTCCGAGTTCCGCCGCCGAGTATTGTTTGCCGCGCGGCAGCGCGAGCGAGCGCGTCCACTTGTTGTCGTCCAGCGAGTATTCTATTTCCTCGCCGCCGGGCTGAGACGAAACGTAGATTTCTTCCATTCTCCGCCACAGCCCGAAGAATTCGGTCAGTGCGGCAAGCAGAGCCGGCGACTGCGTTCTGAAGTTGACCGTAAGCTCGCCGATTGAGCCGCCGGGCGAGCGGTAAAGCTCCACCTCGTAGCGAATCGTGGGGCGGTAGCGGTATTCGAGCGCGCTCTTTATCGACAGCGTGTTGTCGTGCTCGCCGAAGAAAACGGGCAAATCGTCCGCTCCCGGCATCAACGCTTCCACGCGCTTGAACACGTCGCGGATCAGCCGTTCGGGGGTGGTCACCGAAACGTATTCGGCAAGAACCTCGTTGATAAAGCCCGAACGCGTCATTCCGCGCTCGTCCGCCAGCCTGTCGATTTCGTTCACCACGTCCTCAGCAAGCATTACGCTGTATACGTTCTTTTTCATCTTTTCGTTGCCTCCCGTGCTTTTCGTCGCGCTCTCGTTATTTTCTCCGCGGCGGCTTTGCTTTATGCCGCCGCAGCCGTCCGAAAGCGTTCCCTGTCGGAGCTCTCGCCCCGACTTTCAACCATATTTTACCACCGATTTTCCGAAAATGCAAGCTTTTTTAAAAAATTTTGTAAATATTTTTATATAAAAATTGCTACAAAAGTTTTCCGAACTCTGCGAAATCCGTCGACTTTTGTCGAAAAAGCACGAAGATGGTCGAACCGAAAAAAAGTTTTTAAAAACCCTTGATATTGTTGACGGGAGGATGTATAATGTATTCGATGATATTTTCACAATAAAACGTGAGTAAATCACCGCTCGGAATGTGAAAATCGTAGTGACAGAGCGCGAAAAATGTCGAAAACGCTTTGCCGCGGCGGTTTGCCGAGAAAAACAACGCCTTGCGAGGGAAACTTACAGGCGAAAAAAATACGCCCCGAGGGGAAACCGCGGGACGGAAGGAGTAAAGAATGGCAAGATTACTTATAGTAGACGACGAGGCGAAGATTCGCGAGGTGCTCAGGCTTTACGCCGAGTTCGAGGGGCACGATTGCGTCGAGGCGGAGGACGGCATGCAGGCGGTCAAGCTTGCGCGCGACAACAATTTCGACGTAATCATCATGGACGTAATGATGCCCAAGCTTGACGGATACTACGCCGTCAAGGAAATACGCAAGTTCTCTCAGGTGCCCGTCATAATGCTTTCGGCGCGCACCGAGGAATACGACAGGCTGTTCGGCTTCGAGGTGGGAGTGGACGACTACGTTGTCAAGCCGTTCTCGCCCAAAGAGGTCATGGCGAGGGTGGCGGCGTTATTGAAGCGCGTCAACCCCGGCAAGGGCGCGACTATCGTGTCCGAAGGGCTGGAAATCGACATACCCGGCAGAAACGTGTACGTCGACGGCAAAAAAGTGAACATGACTCCCAAGGAGTACGAGCTGCTGTTTTACCTCGCGCAGAACAGAGGCATCGCCATTTCGCGCGAGCAGCTTTTGTCCAACGTGTGGGGCTACGACTTCTACGGCGACGACCGTACCGTGGACACGCATATAAAAATGCTGCGTTCGTCGCTGGGGCGTTACCGCGAGAAGATAGTCACGCTGCGCGGACTCGGCTATAAAATGGAATTGTAAGAAGGCGCGCCTATGGCAGAAAACGCTTCCGCGGCGCAGGGTGGCGGCGAGTCGCCCCCGATAAAGCCCGACACAAAACCAAAGAGAACCGGAAGAAAACGGAAACGCAAAAGACGCGGCAGCGTGATGTATCGCACCTGGCTGTACTTCATAGCGATGACGGTGGCGATGCTCTCGCTCCTGTGGGTCACGGAAATGATACTCTTCAAGGCGTACTACGCGCGCACGAAGGAGAGAGAAATCATCAAGGAGTGCTCCGAGCTGTTCGACGACTTTTCGGCTGACAAGTACGACGAAACCACGGGCGAAGTGGACGACGCCTATGTGAGAAGAATCGAAGCCGCGGTTGCCGGCAATCAGTTACAGGCGGCTATATTTACGCTCACTCCCGACAAGGAGCTGTCGGCTATTACGCCCTACGACATTCACATAGTGTTATACCGCGACCATTTCGGGCGTTCTCCCGACGAAAGTCTGGGGGCGGATTCGCCGTCGTTCATGCCCGAGCCCACCTACTTTCAGGAGCGCGAGCCCGGCGCGTTCACCTATCACGTCCGCCACGACAACGGCTCCTACACCGTGATTGTGGGCGACTCCACAAAGCTCCCCGACGGCACCGAAATGTGGTTCTACGCCAGCAGCGTGATTATGCCCAACGACTCGACCATATCGCTGCTCGCCAGCCAGCTTGTGTTCGTCACCTGCCTGTGCGTAGTCGTGTCGGTACTGCTGTCCTACGCGCTCAGCCGCAGCATAACCAAGCCAATTCGCGGCTATGCCGAAACGGCGCGGCTGCTCGGAAAGAAAAAGGTAGTGTTCCGCACCACGGGGCTTTTCGAGTTCGACGAGCTCGCAAACGCGCTCAACTATTCGGCTGCGGAGCTGGAAAAGACCGAAAAAATGCGCCGCGACTTCCTTGCCAACGTCAGCCACGACCTGCGCACGCCGCTCACCATGGTGAAGGCGTATGCCGAAATGGTCAGGGATATTTCCTGGCGCGACGAGAAAAAGCGCAACGAACACTGCAACGTTATCATCGACGAGGTTGACAGACTGACGATGCTGGTAAACGATATACTCGACCTTACCAAGCTCCAGGCAGGGACGCGAGAGCCCGACTTGAAGCGGCTGAATCTGTCCAAGCTCGTTTCCAACGTGCTGGAAAGATTTGCGATTTTGTCCGAGCAGAGCGGCTATGATCTCTCTTTATCAACCGATGAGGACTGTTTCGTTCTTGCCGACGAGCGCATGGTCGAGCAGATTGTGTACAACCTTGTCGGCAACGCCGTCAGCTACACGGGCGATGACAAAAAAGTTTCCGTCGCGGTCAGGCGGCTCGCCGAAACCGTCAGGGTGGAGATTACCGACACGGGCAAGGGCATCGCGCCCTCCGAACGCGACAAGGTCTGGGACCGCTATTACCGTTCGTCGCAGGCAAAACGCGCGGTGGTGGGCAGCGGCATGGGCTTGTCCATCTGTAAAAACCTTCTCGAGCTGCACCGCGCGCGGTACGGAGTCGACTCGGTGGTCAACCACGGCTCGACTTTCTGGTTCGAGATGAATTACGCTCGCGAGGAAAGCGAGCAGTAAGAAAACGCGAATTTTCCCAACTTACCTTTTATTGTCATAATACGCTCACACTATTCCTTTATAGTATAGGTATCTCATTAGTTTCCTATCTTTGTCCGAGGAGTCGCAGTCCGGGGTCAAACGCCCCTGAGCCGCGGCTCTTCGGATTTTTAAACGCAAAAAAGTCCGCCCACTCTATGCGAGGTGACGGATTTTGTCTGTCGGGGGCAGAGCCGAGTTCCGTTTTTCCTCGTCTGTCAAAGCCGCGAAGCGAAAATCGCGGAGAAAACGTTGCCGTCCGGGGGAGCGGAGCGTTAAAACTTGACGAAAGCGGCGCGAGTGTGCTAGACTTCTTATATTGTTGTATCTTGCCGCGAACGGAAACCGATTTTGTCGCGGAAGAGGGGAGAAAAGCATGGAGCAATATGAGTTTTCGCGAAAGCTGACGGTGAAGAAGCGTTACGACGTGATAGTGGCAGGCGGAGGCGTTGCCGGCGTTGCGGCTGCAGTTTCGGTCGCGAAAAGAGGCAAAAGCGTTCTGCTTCTCGAAAAGTCGAATATCTTGGGCGGTTTGGGCACGCTCGGGCTTGTGAATTACTTTGTGCCGATGTGCAACGGCAGGGGCAAGCAAATTATTTTCGGGCTTGCCGAAAAGTGGCTTCGCGCTTCCGCCGAGTACGGGTACGACACCATTCCCGACGAGTGGAAAAACGGCGAGCCGAAGGAGCCCACTACCGCGCGCTACTATCAGCAATACTCGCCGTATATTTTCGCTTTGCAGCTAACCGAGGAAGTCAAAAACGCCGCCGTCGACCTTTTGTTCGACTGCACGGCGACTTATCCCGTCATGGACGGCAGACACTGCACGGGCGTAATCACCGACAGTAAGTCGGGGCTCGAGCTTTACGCGTGCAAAATGCTGATTGACACTACGGGTGACGCGGATTTATTGCGCCGTTCGGGCATGCCCACCGTGGCAGGCGAGAATTTTTACTCGTACTTCGGCAAGCAGATTACGCTGGACGGGTGCAGAAAAGCCGCGGAGAAGGGCGATATTCGCTATGCCTACGGCACGGTGTGCGGCGGCGGAATCAACCTCTACGGCGATAATCAGCCTGCGGACAAGCCGCGCTGGAGCGGACTTACCGCGGAGGAAGTAACCGATTATCTTGTCGACAATCAGCTGGAAATGCTGAGAAAGCTTAAGGCGCAGCCGCGGCTCGAGCGCGACCTCGCGATGCTGCCGCTCATGCCGAACTTCCGCACGACTTGCCGAATACGCGGCGAGTACTCGCTTAAAGTCGCCGATTGCTATCGCCATTTCGACGATTCCGTGTGCGCGATAAACGACTTCGACCACCGCGACCACCTGTTCGAGGTGCCGTATCGCACGCTTATCGATTGCGATTTCGACAATATCGTCACCGCCGGGCGTAGCGCTTCGGGCGAGGGCTACGGCTGGGATTTATTGAGAGTGATTCCGCCGGCGATTCTCACCGGTCAGGCGGCAGGCGAAGCGACTTGCCTCGCCATTGAGAACGGCTGCTCCGTCGCCGCGGTGCCGATTTCCGCGCTCCAATCGCGGCTTGAGGCGGCAAACGTGATGATACATTTTCCCGACGCGTATATCCCCGACGACCGCACCGTAATCATTCACGGCAAAAATGCGGACGGTCACATCGAGGGACATAATTAGCGCGCGTTATAAAAATTCAGCGAAATCGTAAATAATAATGTAATTTTAACCGAAACGGGTGACGGGAGGGCGGTCGCAAAGCCTGAGGGCTAAGCTCCCTTGGTCGCTATGCGACCGTGAACAGATTTTGCCTGACGGCAAAAATCGTTCAGCCTCCCGTACTCCGAACAAAAAAATACCGATAACACATCTGTGTTATCGGTATTTTTTGGTCGGAGTGACGGGATTTGAACCCACGACCTCATGGTCCCGAACCATGCGCGCTACCATCTGCGCTACACCCCGAAAACCGCCGTTAAGCGATAAAGCATAAAAGATTATAATAAAAAGCGCGGCGTTTGTCAAGGGTTTAGGGGGAGTTGAGCAAAAAGAAGTTTCGGCGCGGCTCGCAAAGGACAATGGGCGCGTTGCAGGGGCGGCGATTATCGCGGATATGGACGGCGGCGGCTATCGGACTTAAGCGGATAGCAATCGATTACGCTTGACGGGGCGAGAAAGTTGTGCTACAATACCGCATGGCAATGTATAAGCCCGTGAAATGGTCGGGCGTTTCTACCGGCTGCCCGAAGCCGACTACATTGAGAAGATTCGGGCGAGCTGTACGTCCGAGCGGAATCGGGCTTTTTTTATGCCATTAAAAAGGAGAATCATTATGGATTACGACGTAATAATCGTGGGAGCCGGACCGGGCGGAATTTTCGCCGCGTTCGAACTTCGCGACAGCGGACTGAAAACTGCGGTTTTCGAGGCGGGCGGCGCGCTTTCCGAGCGCAGGTGTCCCATCGACGGAGTGAAGGTAAAAAGCTGCGTAAACTGCAAGACCTGCTCGATAATGTCCGGGTTCGGAGGAGCCGGGGCGTTTTCGGACGGCAAGTACAACATTACCAACGACTTCGGCGGCAGTTTGTGGGAGCACATCGGCAAAAAACGCGCGCTGGAACTAATGGAATACGTCGACGAAATCAACGTGAGTTACGGCGGCGAGAATACGCGGCTGTACTCGACGGCAGGCTCGGTTTTTCACAAGATCTGCATGCAGAACAAACTCAATCTTCTTGATGCCAAGGTGCGCCATCTCGGCACGGACATCAATTACGAGGTGCTGAGCAACCTTTATGCCGAGCTCAAAGACAAAACGGACTTTTATTTTCATTCGCCCGTAATCACCGTGAGAAAGACGGACGGCGGCTATGAAGTCGTTACGGCGAAAAAGACTTATACCTGCCGCGACTGTATAATTTCCGTGGGAAGGAGCGGCAGTAAGTGGATGCAGTCGCTCTGCCGCGAGCTGAACATTCCCACGCGCTCCAACCGCGTCGACCTCGGCGTGCGAGTGGAGCTCAACGCCGAGATTTTCGAGCACCTTACGAGCGAGCTTTACGAGAGCAAAATCGTTTATAAGACCGAGAAATGCGAGGACTATGTGCGCACGTTCTGCATGAATCCGCACGGCGTTGTGGTCAACGAGAACACCAACGGCATAATCACGGTCAACGGGCACAGCTTCGAGGCCGAGGACAAAAAGACGAGCAACACCAACTTCGCGCTGCTGGTGAGCAAGCATTTTTCCGAGCCGTTCAAGGACAGTAACGGTTACGGCGAGAGCATAGCGCGGCTGTCCAACATGCTGGGCGGCGGCGTAATCGTCCAGCGTTTCGGCGATCTTGTGCGCGGCAGGCGCAGCACGCGCGAGCGCATCGAGGAAAACTACGTCACGCCCACGCTCAACGCCACTCCGGGCGACCTCAGCCTCGTACTGCCCAAGCGCATACTCGACGGCATAATCGAAATGATTTACGCGCTCGACAATATCGCCAAAGGCACCGCCAACGACGAAACGCTTCTGTACGGCGTGGAAGTCAAGTTTTACAACATGGAAGTCGAAACGGACGAAAACCTGGAAACGAAACACAGGGGATTGTACGTCATCGGCGACGGCAGCGGCTCGACTCATTCGCTGTCGCACGCTTCCGCAAGCGGCGTGTACGCGGCCCGCCGTATTCTCGAAACCCGCGCGTAAGGAGAGAAAGAGATGAAGAACGAAATTTTTTCGGGCAAATGGGGTAAATGCCATTGTCAGGGAATGACGATGGATCGCGAGCGCAGATATATTTACTATTCGTTCACGACGGTGCTTGTCAAAACGGATATCGACGGCAACCTTATAGGTTACGTCGAAAATATCGCAGGACACCTCGGTTGCATCGACTATTGCGACGCGGACGGCAAGGTTTACGCATCGCTCGAGTACAAAAACGACGCTATCGGCAAGGGAATACTCGGCAGGATCGGCAAAGCGGACGTTAAACTTCGCGACGGATTCTATATCGCGATATTCGACGGGGATAAGATCGACCGCCCCGGAATGAACGCCGCGACCGACGGAGTGATGACTGCGGCGTACCTTAAAACCGTGTACGACGATTATTCGGGCAGCGTGACGACGGACGGCGGCACCGTGCCGCATATTCACGGCTGTTCGGGCATCGACGGGCTGGCGATAGGTCCGGATTTCGGCGACAGGGGCGGCAAAGAATACCTGCACGTCTGCTATGGCGTTTACGGCGACGAAACGCGCGCGGACAACGACTATCAGGTCATACTCCAGTATGAGATCGCAGAACTCAACGCGGCGGCGAAACCGCTCGACGAGGCGGACATGCACCGTTTCGGGGTAGAGAACCCGCGCAACAAATACTATCTGTACACCGGCAACACGACTTACGGCGTACAGAACCTCGAATACGACGAGTTCACCGGCGATTATTTCGCGTGCGTGTACACCGGGCATAAGCCGCAGTTTCCGAATTACCCCATGTTCGTCATCGACGGCGGAAAAGCGGCGGAAGAGAAGCCGCTTGTCGGTTGCGGCGGAGAAACAGGTCGCGTTTTGTCGCTGAAAGAAACGGGCGAGGCGAAAAACGGCATTTCGGGGATAAACTTTCCGCTCGGCAGCATGGGCGTTCACTCGCTCGGCGACGGCGAGTTCTGTTTCGTCGATCCCGTGTGGGACGATCCGGACAATCTGTCGGTGAACTGCGTTCGCTATCGTCTGACCGGAACGGACGGCAAACTCGCGTTCATAAAGGTATAAAATTTTTCGGCGTCAGCCCCCGGGAAACGTTAGACAGCGCGGCGGACGTCTGATATAATAATAGCGGAATTACTCGCGCGATAATACAGTCGGGCGGAAAAGGAGAGAATATCATGGTAAAAAAGACCTATACTTTTACGGACAAATGCGGCACGGTCGACGTTTACACGCTTACAAACGCGCGCGGCATGCAAATGGAGGTTTCGACGCTGGGCGGCAGAATACTTACGCTGACCGCGCCCGACAGGGACGGCAGATTCGCCGACGTATTGATGGGGCTCGCCCGTCCCGAGGATTACGTCGATAACCACCCGTACTACGGCGCGTTTATCGGGCGTTACGGCAACCGCATCGGCGGCGCGAAATTTACGCTTGGCGGCAAGACCTACGAGCTCGAGAAAAACAACGGCAAAAACATGCTCCACGGCGGTTTCGTCGGTTTCGATCGCAGACTCATGACCGCGAAAATCGACGGCGAAGCGCTGGTGCTGTCCTATCATTCGCCGGACGGCGAGTGCGGCTTCCCCGGCAACCTCGACGTGGACGTAAAATACGAGCTGACCGACGACGGCGAAGTCAAGCTCACCTACGACGCCGTTTCCGACGCGGACACGCTGTGCAACCTGACGAACCACGCGTATTTCAATATCGGCGACGACGACACCGTGCTCGACCAGGTGCTGGACATCAACGCCTCGCGCATAACCCCCGTCGACGACGAGCTGATTCCGCACGGCGAGTTCATGGACGTTATCGGCACGCCGTACTCGTTCAAGGGCGGCGTAAAGCTGGGCAAAAACATGTTCTCCGACGACCACATGATTGCGCTCTGCCACGGCTTCGACTTCAATTACTGCCTCGACCGCAAGACGGAGAACGACCTCGAGTTCTGCGCGTCGGTGTACGACGAGAAGTCGGGCAGGTACATGGAATGCTACACCACGCTTCCCGGCGTGCAGCTGTACACGTCCAATACCGTCAAGGGCAGCGTGGGCAAAAAGACCTACGAAAACTACGCCGCGCTGTGCCTCGAAACGCAGGGCTTCCCCAACTCCCCGAACTGCCCCGAGTACCCCTCGACCGTATTGAAAAAAGGCGAGAAGTACCACACCGAAACCGTGTACAAATTCTCGGTGAAGTAAATCCGAGGATAATCGAGGATAATAATATTTATATGGAACAGACCGTTTTCCGGCATTGGAAGATTAGACTAAGTAATCGCTCCATGCAGGGGATTCCACGAAACAGCCGAGCATTTTGCTCGGCTGTTTCTCTGAATTATCGGTCGTTATATTTCTGCGGCGGTCGGGGGGGTACCGCGCGGAGAAAAATTGACTTTTTCTATTGTAATATTACCTTTTTGTCATAAAACGGATTTCGGGAATAAAAATATACGAATATCAGTATATTTATGAAACAAAATAGTATATTTTTGAGTTGCGGAAGGGGGAGTGTTTTGTGCTATACTAAACTTACCATAAAAGCTCGCGGAAAAAGCCGTGGGTTTACAACACGAAATAGCGAAAAATCGGGCGGGTGTGAGGCTGAAAATAGGCGGATTATCCCGACGAAATCATGCGCTTTTCAGGTTGAAGGTAAATTTAAGAGCCTGTGGCGGAGGAAAGACGCGCGCACGGGTTAAAAAGGAGAAAAAAGATGAGAAGAAAAAGAACCGGTCTTTTCGCCGTTGTCGTAGGCATGCTGCTTGCGACCGTTCTTGCATTCACGCTCGTCGGCTGCGGAGAGAAAAAAACCTATTCGGTTTCGCTTTCGCATGACGGCGCGAACATGAAAGTTGGCGAAGAAATCTCAGTTTCTATCGACGCGAACTACGACCTCGGCGACGTGACGTGGTCGACTTCGGATGAAGCCGTAGCGACGGTTAACGGCGGCAAAATCACCGCAGTCGGCGAAGGCACGGCGGACATCGGCGCGGTCACGACCGACCCGAGCGGCAAAGAGCACAAGCTCGTTTGCTCGGTGTACGTCACGGCAGGCGAAACCGCCGAGGCGGACTACAAAATCGAGGTTTATCGTCAGAAGAAGGACCGCACGGGCTACGAGCTCGACGCGGCGGCTTCGGAGAGCAAAAGGACGGCGGTAGGCAAGACCGTGACCGCGGCAAGCGAGCTTTACGGCAAAACGGGCTATGTGTTCGACGAAACCAACACGGGCAACGTGCTCGAAACGAAAGTTGCCGAGGACGGCAGCGCCGCGCTTAAACTTTATTATAACATAAAGACGTTCACCGTCACCTTCAAGGCAGACGGCGTGGCGGACGTAGTCAAGACCGTGGACTACGGCGACGCGCTCACCGATATTCCGTCCGTTCCCGAAAAGACGGGCAAAGTCGGCAAGTGGAGCGTATCGTCGTTTACGAACATCACCGCGGACATGACCGTTACGGCGGTCTACTCCGTCAGAGCTCTCACCGTCAGATTTATCGTCGACGGCGAAACCTATCAGCAGTTCGACGTCAGCTACGGCGACGCGTTCACCGACATTCCGGCAGTTCCCGTCAAGCCCGGCTACTTAGGCGATTGGGACGACGTGAGCGGACTGAACGGCGTGACCGCCGACGTCGACGTCACCGCGGTTTATACCCCGAAAATCTGCACCGTCACCTTCAAAAACGGCGACAACGTGTACCAGACCTATGAAGAAATCAGCTCGCATACGCATATCACCGCTCCGTTGACCAACCCGACGAGAGAAGCCGACCAGGACTACGAGTACGACTTCGCAGGCTGGAAAGTACCGGGAGCCGTCAGACTGTGGAATTTCGACAGCGACGTAATCATCGACGACCTTGTGCTCGAAGCGGTATATAACGAGGTTCGCCTCTACGACGCACAAGTCGTAGTTACGGGCGAAAAAGTCGACCTCCCGGGCGTTGAAGCTCCGCTCTTCGCGCCTACCGCAGACCAGCTCGTCGGCACCGTCGCAGGCGTTATCGACAGAGGCGACATCACTGTCAAGGTCGAGAACGGCGTGGCTAAGTTCCGCGCAAGAAGCGGCGAGTACACCGTCCGCGTAGCAAAAGGCAACTACACCGCAGACGTGACCGTCGTTATCAACGAGGGCAACGCAACCGCCAACGCATATCTTATTCCGCAGGACGTCAAAGTCGGCGGAAAATCGGGCAGCGAGAAATCCTACGGCGGTAATGACGAGGGTACGCAGGGCACTAATTGGGTAAAGAACGGCACCGACAACCTTACGCTTACCGGTGCGGCATGGGTATACGTCGATACCACCACAGAGGAATACGCAACTCGTTACTATTACGAAGCCGACGTTGTTTTTGAAAACGTGGGTACCGTGGTCGGCTTTATGCCTGCATACGACGGAGGAGCGGGCTCGGGAAATAAGCTCGGCTTCACATACTCCGGCGGTAACAAGATTTATTGGCACAAGAGCCCATCCAGCGTGTGGAATAACGGTCAGTGGGGCACGAACACCGCCGAATATATTTCGGTATTTTATGCAGACCCTGCGGCTCATAAGTTCGCGGTTTATCGCGAGGGCAACGATTATTATCTGCTTATCGACGACAGAGTAATCGCAAACTATCCGTGCTCCGACTTCGGAGCAAGCGGCTTTGGCTTCTTCTCGGTAGCCAACGGCAGCACCTGCAGCTTCAATAATATTCGCTATACGAGGAATACCGATACTCTGGACGCGGTGCGCGATTATATCACCGAAACTTCGCAAATCGGCGGCGCGGCTATTTATTCCGACGGAACGAAAATCAATTCGTTCGTTGCCGATTGGAACCTTACCGGCAAGGACAGCGGCAGAATAGGTTGCGGAAACGGTCCGTCCTACATTATCAACGGCGGCAAGGCAGGCAGCGTTTACTACGCCGAAGCCGAGTTTACTCCGTCGAATGCAGACAACTGGGTCGGCATTATGATCAATACCTCCGACAAAGAACCCAGCTCCACCGGCGTGTGGTACGGCTACGGCTGCGGTTACGGACAGATCTTCCGTCACTCCACCGCAGGCTGGGATTCGGGCACCCCGCTCGGCGCGTTCGATATCGGCTCCACCTTCAAGCTTGGCGTCGCTCGTATCAACGACCGCTACTATGTGTTCCTCGACGACAAGCTCGTCATCAGCGAACAGTACTGCGTAGTTTCCGGAAAGGATAAGAACAAAACGCTTCCTGCGAATAACGAGTCCGGCTTCGGTATCTTTATCGGCAGCAACACCAAAAAGGACGCTACGTTCAAGAATTTCAAGTGCACGACCGACCTTGGCAAGATAGCTAAGCTTGTGGGATCGTCCACCGTTGCGTTCGACGGCGCGACTGTCGAGGTCAAGCAGCTCGGTAGCGCTATCGGCGAGAACGGCAACGTGATTGGCGGCGTGCCCGTCGAGTTCACCGTGACCCCCGAGAGCGGCAAAGCAATCGGCGACATCATGCTAACGTTCAACGGCAAGAGATTGAGCGCGACTTACACCGAGGGCGGCAAGTACACCTTCACCCCCAAGGCAGGCGGCAGCTATGAAATCGCCGTTACCTACGTCGATGAGGGCACGGGCTCGATTGACCTGAACGTCAAGTCCGTCACCAAGACCGTGGGCGACGTCGAGTACGCGCTGTACGACGTGACCGACGGTGGTGTGGAAGTTGTCGTCCGCAACATGACCACCGGCATCGAGAACACCTATAACCTCACCGAGGCGACCAAGACGTTCGACAACCTCTCGGCAGGCTATTATGTAATCGAAGTCAAGTGCAACAACAACGTCTACACCTATGACGTGACCGTGGAAAAGGACAAAGCGACTGCGCTCACCGGCTTCCTTTCCTCCGCATATCTCGGCGGCAGTATCACCATCAATAACGCCGAGGGCGTGGAAACCACCTACAAGAGCTATAACAACGCGGACGTGAACGCGACTTCGGGACAGGCGTGGAGCCTCGTCGACGGCAGGCGCGACACCATCAGACTGACCGGCTACACCTATGCGTTCCAGAACAACGCCGTGGGCACCAAGTACTACGTCGAGGGCGTGTTCGACGCTAACCAGACCTATAACTTCGGCGACCACATCGCGGGCTTGCTCCTGTCGCACGGACCGAATAACCTCGCCAACGAAAGCGACGTCAAGCTCATCGCGACTGTCAACGAGAAGAGGCTTATGGTTTCGTCCATTCTCAAGGATTGGAACCCCGTCGACACGCGTATTCTCGCCAACCTCGACGACGTGTTCCCCGGCGGCTACGACTCGGCAAAAGTCAAGCTCGGCGTCGTCCGCGACGGAATGGATTACTACTTCTTCCTCAACGACAAGTTCGTTTGCAGGTACTACTACTCGCACGTCGCCACCGTTTCGGGCTTCGGCGCGTCGGCAAGCAACGCGCTTGACGTGACGATTACCAACTTCAACTACTCGCTCAACGAGCAGCTTGTTGACGCGCTGAAGGCGCTTGCGCCCGAGGGAGAGAAGTCGATTGACCTCTACTTCATCACAGGTCAGTCCAACGGCACCGGCTACTCCAACTACAACTACAACACCGCCAAGAACGCGGACGAGCGCCTTGTTTACGGCGTGTCCAACATCTGGTACGCAGGCGACCGCGACAGCGTGCTCAACCCCGACAAATCGGGTACGCTCGGCTGGCAGCTCACCCGTATGGGACTCGGCGGCAACCAGAGCAAGTTCGGCGCGGAAGCCGGCATGGCTCAGTCGCTCTCGTCTTACTATAACCCCACCAGCGGCAAGATCGCAGGCATCATCAAGTCCGCTCACGGCGGCACGAGCCTTCTCGACGCTATCGGCGGTCAGAACGAACCCGGCGGCAACTGGGTATCGCCCTCTTACGAAGCGGCGCTTGGAACGGTGCAGGAAGCAGGCGGACGTACCGGCGGCTGCTACCGTAGCTTTATCGAGCAGGTCAAGCTGAACGTGTCGCAGCTCAAGGCAATGGGCTACACCGAAATCAACTTCAAGGGCTTGTTCTGGATGCAGGGCGAAAGCGACCGCGGAGACCCCGTCGAGTACGTCAAGGCGTTCAAGTACCTCGCTTCCGACTTCCGTCGCGACCTCGGCACGATTGCAGGTACCGACCTCAGCAATATGCCCATCATCGTCGGCGAAATCTCGAAGTACACGAGCGGCAACGCGAGCGCGATGAACGACACGTTCATTTCCACGCAGAACACGTTCCCCGAACTCGTCAACGATTGCTACGTCGTCAAGTCCTCGCCCTATGACGTGAGAAAGCAGGACGGCTGGCATTGGACTCAGACCGATATGCTCAAAATCGGTAACCTCGTCGGCGATTGCATCAAGACGAATATCCTCAAGTAAGGATATAGTAGTTCGGCAAGCAACAATCAGATAAGCAAACTTCGCTCGCTTTTTCGGCGAGCGAAGCTAAGGGAAAACGTATAGCAGCCGCTCGCAGGGCAAACGCCTTGCGAGCGGCTGCTTTTATTTTTCACCGTGGTTTCTTCTCGCAGGGTTGATTTTTTCACCGATATATGGTAGAATGAAGTTTGACGGATGCCCCGTGAGACGGCTTATGGCAACGGAAATCGATTACGGCGAATTTTACGAGAGGTATAAATGGCAAGCAAAAAAACTACGGAATACGACGTCAGGCTGGAAATTAACTGCGCTTCTGCGGTCGGCTATTACATGTTGCGCTCGGGCGCGCCGCCGATAAACAGACTTTACGTCAAAAACCTCGGCGAAGCGGCGATAGAGGACGCTCGGGTGGAGATAACCTCCTCGCCCGAATTCCTTTTGCCGTACTCGGCGGAAGCAAGATTGCCGGGGAAGAGCACGCTGCGTTTCGAGCCCGGCAATATCGTTTCGCCGCTGTTCACCGCGGCGCAGAACGAACGCGGCGACGGTACAATCGCCGTGAGGGTGATAAAGGACGGCGCGACGATTGTCGAAAGCGTGACGCCCGTCGTGCTCACGGCGTTCAACGAGTGCGATTTTTCCGCGCGCCCCGAGCTTTTGGCGGCGTTCGTCACGCGCTCGGCTGCGCTCAAAAGCTTGGGCGCGGAAATCGACAGGCGGCTGGACGAGTGGAAGAGAAAGCGCGCCGAGTTTTACGAGGGCAGCAACGTCAACGACGTGCGCTATTATTTCGCCGCCGCGTACTCGGTGTTGTGCGAAAAGTCGTTTTTGCGCGCCGAAGCCCCGGGAGAGGACAAGGACGATATTATTATCTCCGGTCACGAGGCGACGCTTCGGGATAAAACCGCTTCCGAGCCCGAGCTCGCGCTGCTTTTCGCCGCCATGCTCGAGAACGCGGGAATTCATTGCGTGTTCGGGCGGCTGGACGGCAAGTGGTACGTCGGCGCGTTCCTCACGGACGACTGCTTTGCTTCGGCGGTAATCGACGAGCCGTCGCTTGTCGCCAACCGCACGGGGCGCGGCGTGAACGAGCTGTCGCTGGTGGGCGTTTCTGGCATATTCGGCGGCGTGAGCTTCGAGCGCAACGAGCGGCTTTCGGCGGCGGACGCGGCAAAAGCCGAGCGAGGCTTTTTCGTCGACCTTACTTATGCGCGAATTTCGGGCGTAAAGCCGCTTCCCGAAAGGGTTAAGCGCGGAGGTGGCTATGACCTCGTGGAGTCCGACGAATACGATTTTTCGGTAAAGCCGCGCAAAATCAGGGAAATGAGCGGCGACCTCGGCGGCGAAACCGTTTTCTCGCGCGAAAAGCAGTGGGAGCGGCGGCTTCTCGACCTCGACATGCGCAATCCGCTTTTGAATTTTCGTCCGTCGGGCGCGGTCAGACTGCTGACAGCCGACCTCGACGACCTTATCCGCGCAGTGACCGCGCGCTCCGAGTTCGAGCTCGCGCCCACGGCTTCGGGCGAGGGCGCGCTGATGGATTTGTCGTCGCCGTTCGACGGCGCAAGCCCCTTAAAGCCCGTCCGTGACCTCATAAACTACGAATACAAGGCAGGCAAACTGCGCGTGCCGCTGTCGGGCAAGGACTTTGACCGCGCGCTTACCGCCGTTTACCGCAAGGAGAAGAGCAGGCAGGAGGAGTCGGGCGCGGCTTCGCTGTTCCTCGCCGCAGGTTTTCTCAGGTGGAAGAATCCGGAGGACGACGACTTCCGCTATGCGCCCGTGCTGCTCTATCCCGTCACCATGACCAAAAAAGGCGCGAGCTCGCCCTCGTTTTCCGTCGCGGTGCAGGAGGACGATATTCACGTCAACACCACGCTGCTCGAATACCTTTACCGATGTTTCGACGTCGATTTGAGGGCGCTCGGCGAGTTCAGAGCGGATAGCCCGGAGGACTATTCGGCGGCGGTGGCGAGAATCCGCAGCGAAATCGCCGCTCACGCGGGCTTTACCGTCACTTCGGGCGCGTACCTGTGCTCGCTGTCGTTCTCAGGCTACAGAATGTGGAAGGACGTGCGCACCGAAATGGACGGCTTCCGCTCGAGCAGGCTTATCCGCGCGCTGACCTCGGGACAGCCCGAGTTTACCGCCGCCGACGCGCTCGGCGGATTGCGCTCGGTGGACGAGGCAATCGACGAGGACATTCTGCTACCCATCGGCGCGGACTCGTCGCAGTATTCCGCAGTAGCCGACTCGCTGGACAAAAGTTTCGTGCTGCACGGACCGCCGGGCACTGGCAAAAGTCAGACGATAACCAACATCATCGCGAACAATATCTATCGAGGCAAGCGCGTGCTGTTCGTCGCCGAAAAAATGGCGGCGCTGTCCGTCGTGTACAATCGGCTTCGGGCAATCGGCATAGGCGACTTCTGCCTCGAACTGTACTCCGAAAAAACCAAAAAGTCCGACGTAATCGCAAAGCTTTCTCACACGCTCGCGCTTGAGCCAAGGGCAGAGGCGAACGGCGGCGCGTGCGAGGAAATCGCCGCACTCTCGGACAAGCTCGGCGGCGAAATGCGCGCCATGCACGAGAAAAAACCGATAGGCTTCTCCGTTTACGAGGCGGCAACGGGATACCTTCAGAACGCCGACGCGCCCGACTGCTTCACGCTCGACAGCCTGTTCTACGAAAAGCTGACGCGCGAAAAATTTTCCGACTATGCCGAAATGCTGAGCGAGCTCACGCTGTGCGCAAAGGAGTGTGGCGCGCTCGACCGCTCGCCGTTCAGATATATCAACGTTATCGAGTACACGCCCTCGTGGCGCAAGCGCGCCGACATGATGCTGGACGTCTACGCTCGCGAGCTGCGTTCGCTGCGGTTCTACGCCCGCGCCCTCGTGCCGCACTTCAATATGCGCACGGTGGCGTTCACTCGTGAAAAACTACAGGGACTGAGCCGTCTCGCCGCGTTTTTGTCGGACTCCGAAGTCATTAAAAAGCTGCTCTCTAGCCGCGAAAACATAGGGCTGCTAGCCGTCGCGGACAGCCTTATCGCGCTGAAAGACCGCGAAAATCGCCTGAAAACCGCGTTCGCAGAAAAGTTTACCGCTTTCCCCGAAGCCGCTTTCTCCGCGAGCGAGGTGATTGCCGCCGGCAAAAAGGATTCGACCGAAGCGCGGCTCGTCAAGCGTTACGCTTCGTCGGTCAAGTACGCGCTCGCAAAGCCCTTGAGGGGCGAGTATTTTCAGGGGCTCGTTGCGATTAGCGAAAACCGCCTGAAAATCGACGAGCGGCTGCAAAGGCTTTCCGCGGCGTTCGGCGGCGGCGAGGAAGGGCTTGCCGAGGCGGCGACGGAAATCTGCGAGTTCGCGGCGGCAGGCAAGAGCATTTACGCCGAGTTCGACGAGCGCGTGTTCTTCGAGTCGTGCCGTATTATCGTCGGCTTCGGCGAGTTTCCGCTGCTTCGCTACTACGCCGGCGAGTACGAGCGCGCCGAAAGCGCGAGGGCGGACTTTGAGCGGATTTTCGAGATTGACGGCGGCAGGGAATGCGACGAGCTCAACGACGAAATCGAGTACGTCGCCGGTATTCAGAAAAACATGGACAAAATTTCCGGCTGGTGTCGCTACCGCGAGGTGGCGGAGAAGTGCCGCAAAAAGGGCTTCGAGTTCGTGCTCGAGCCGCTCGCTCTCGGCGACGTCGCGCCCGACGACGTGCTCGCGTGCTTCAAAAAGCGCGTTTACGCCGAGTTTGTGAAAAGCGAGGTGGCTCTCGACGACAGGCTGTGCAGGTTTTCGGGGCTCGCGCTCGAAGAGGCGATCGAGCGTTTGCGCGCCGCCACCGACGAGTACGAGGAGTACGCGCGGAAAAAACTTTACAACGCGCTGGTTTCCGGGCTTCCGTCGCCGCTTAAAGACGGCGAGCACAATCTCGAACGCGTGCTGCTGGCGCGCGCCGAAAAGACGGGCGGCAGGGGCGTCACGCTGAGAAAGCTGTTCACCGAAATCCCCACGCTCATGAAAGCCGCCTGCCCGTGCATGCTGATGAGCCCGTCGTCGGTGGCGCAGTTCCTCGATTCGTCGCCCGACAAGTTCGACCTCGTGGTGTTCGACGAGGCTTCGCAGGTGCCCACCGCCAAGGCAGTGGGAGCGATTGCGCGCGCGGAAAGAGTGATTGTCGTGGGTGATCCCCGTCAGCTGCCGCCCACCACGTTCTTCGGCTCGGACTTCCGAGACGAGGAGCACCCCGAGCTCGAGGACCTCGAGAGCATACTCGACGACTGCCTCGCCGTCGGCATGCCCGAGCGGCACCTTCTGTGGCATTACCGCTCGCACCACGAAAGCCTGATTGCGTTCTCCAACGCGTTCTTCTACGACAACCGCCTGCTCACGTTCCCTTCGCCGGGCGAAGCGGACGGCAGAGTTTCGATGTGCTATGTCGACGGCGTTTACGACCGCGGCGACACGAGGTGCAACGCCGTCGAAGCCGACGCGCTGATTGCCGACGTTATCGCGCGGCTTAAAAGCCCCGTCGGCAGAGCGCGTTCCGTGGGCGTAGTCACGTTTTCGACCGCTCAGCAGGCTTACATAGAGGACAAGCTGACCGCGGAAATCGCGCGGCTGGGGCTGGAAAAAGTCGCCTACGAGTGCCCGGAACCGCTGTTCGTCAAGAACCTCGAAAACGTGCAGGGCGACGAGCGCGACGTGATACTGTTCTCGGTGGGCTACGGTCCCGACAGGAGCGGCAAGCTGTCGCTCAACTTCGGACCGCTTAACCAGACGGGCGGCGAGCGGCGGCTGAACGTTGCCGTGACGCGCGCACGCACCGAAATGCGCGTGTTCTCGTCGGTGCGCTCGGGCATGATAGACCTTGCGCGTACTTCGTCCAAGGGCGTGAAATGCTTGAAATACTTTCTCGAATACGCCGAGCGCGGCAGGGAAATGCTGGCAATCGATTACACGGCGGCAGGCGAGGCGCCCACCGGCATAGGCAAACTCGTTGCCGACGCGCTCACCGAAAAGGGGCTTAAGTGCGACTGTAACGTGGGCGTGTCCGACTTCAAGATTGACGCGGCAGTAGTCGACCCTCGCGACAAATCGCGCTATATCCTCGCAATCGTGTGCGACGGCGAAAACCAGGCGCGTATTCCCGGCGTTCTCGACCGCGCGAGCGTGCAGACGCGCATACTCAAAACGCTCGGGTGGAACATCGCCAATCTGTGGACGCTGGACTTTTTCGCCAATCCCAAGCGCGAAATCGCAAGGATAAAGGCGCTCGTAGCCGCGCTCGCAGGCACGGGACTGACGAGCAAAAAAGCCGCCAAGGAAACGCTTAACCGCTATAAGAGGGCTTACAAGCGGCTCGCCGTGCGCACGCCGTCCGCATGCGGCGCGGAATTCGTCGCGACCGAGGACGGCATTAAAGCGGTTAAAGCCAAAGCCGAAGCGATAATCAAAGCCGAATCGCCCGTCGCCGAGGACTATCTTACGGGCAGGCTGAGAGATATTTTCCGCGTGCTAAAGACCTCCAAAAAGGCTTGCGCCGCCATACTTACTGCGGTGAGGGGACTGGACGGGCTCGCTTCTCCCGATGACGACGGCGAGTATCGGTACGCATCGGGCAAAACCGAAGTTTTCCGTCCGCTCGACGACAAAACGCCGCGCGATTACGCCGACGTTTGCCCCGAGGAAATCGCCGTCGCCGCGCGGTGCGCTCTCGAGCTCTACGGCTCGTGCAGCCGCGACGCGCTTGTTAAAAATGTGCTCGCGCTGATGAACGCCAAAAAGACCGCCAAAACCGTCGAACTCACCGCTCGCGGTATCGACTACGCCGTTCGCAGCGGCATTGTACTAGCTACCGTAGACGGTAATTTTACATCTTAAAGGTGAGAGTTTTGCTTTTTCATGACAGAACGTTCTTCGCGTTGAGATTAAATCGATAAAGGAGAAAAGAATATGAAAAGACTTGTTTACGTCGCTTCGTGTGCCGACGACGGCGGCATTTACACCTACGAGTGGAACAAGGGCGATATGACGCTTGTTTCCAAGACGCCGGTATATCGTCCGATGTACATTGCGCACGAGAACGGCAAAACCTACGTTATCACCGAGGGCGACGAGAAAAAGGGTCTGTTCGGCACGTTCTTCTCGTTTGAAAACCGCGACGGCGAGCTGACGGACAAATCCGCGGAACTGTCGTGCGAGGGCTACGCGACATGCCACCTGTCGGTTGACGGCGGCGAGGCTTACGCGGTCAATTACATTTCCGGCAGCGTGATAAAGTTCCCGGGCGGTAAACTCGTTACGCACAGCGGCAGGGGCGTTCATCCCACGCGCCAGACCGCCGCGCACACGCACATGGCGATAGTTGCGCCCGACAAAAAGTATGTGCTGGTCACCGACCTGGGGTTGGACACGGTGTTCACCTACGACCGCGACCTTAACTTCGTTTCGAGCGCGAAAGTACCGTCGGGTTACGGCGCGCGCCACCTTGCGTTCTCGCCCTGCGGCAAGTACGTCTATTGCGTAAACGAGCTGGTGTCGTCGGTGTCGGCGTTCGGGTACGCGGACGGCAGACTCGAGTATATCGACACTACGCTCTGCCCTGTAAACGCCGAAAAAAATACCGCCGCGGCGATACGACTGTCCGCCGACGGCAAAACGCTGTACATTTCCAATCGCGGCGAAAACACGCTGGTTTCGTTCGCGGTCGACGGCGCGAGTTTGAAATTAAAGCAAAAGATTAACTGCCACGGCGATTTTCCGCGCGACTTTGACGTCACACCCTGCGGCAGGTATATTGTCTGTGCCAATCAGTACACGAACAACCTGACGATATTCTCGCTGACGGGCGGCGAAATGCGTTACGTTTCCTCGGTGGAGGGTATCGAAAATCCGCTTTGCGTGACGTTTTACGAAGCGAAGCAGGCGGCGAACATATCCGACTAAAACGAAAAAGTCACGCTCCCGTAACAAGGTGTCGTGACTTTTAATCGATTTAATAAATTCCGTCGAGATTTGCGCGGCGACATAACGATGCTGAACGCGGACGCAATCGTCAACGCCGTCGATTGAACGCCGCGCCGTGTGTTTTTCGGAGTCCGCTTCGGACGTCATCGAGGGGTTAATACGGTAGGTTATAACTAAATCAAACGAGCAGTCAAGCGGATATTCGCGTCGCTTTTGGCTGCTCGTTATTATTTATCTCGTTATTATTTATAAAGACTATCGGAAACGGTTGAAGCCCACGGGGTTATTTGCGTTATTCCTTATCGGGGCGGTTGAAAAAGACGGAGGGCGGCGCGCCGAAAGCGGCTTTGAAGTCGCGCGAAAAGTTGCCTGCCGAGGAGTAGTTAAGCCGCTCTGCTGTTTCTGCCGGTGTCACGCCCGAGCACAGCAGTTTCTTGCCTTTAAGGAGCTTTGCCGAGCGGATATAGGCGTGAAGCCCCGTGCCGGTAGCCGCGCGGAACAGCGCGGAAATGTGCCCCACCGAATAGAAAAAAGCGTCGGCGACGTCGCGCGAGGAGCAAACCTCGGCGGCGTTTTCGTCTATATAAGCCGTCACGTTCCTTATGAGGTCGTCGGAGGGCGTTTCGTAGGGCTTGGGCTTTTCGTCCGTTTCCTCGCGGTAAATATCCACCAAAATTTCGGTAATGGCGGCGTTTATCGAGGCGAGCTTGAATGGCGCGGCGGCGGTGAACTCGCGGAGCAGCCTGCGCATCGGCTCGATAGCCGTGCGGCTTTTCAGTTCGCGACGGGGTTTAGCCGCGAACGCGTCCGCAATATACTTTGCGGCGGCATAGAGGGGCGAGCCCTCGCGCACGCCGAACGCGAGGTAGAAGTAGCGGAGCGAGTCGCCGTCGTCGGAAACCACGTCGTGGCGGTCGCCGCTCAGCGACAGGTACGCGCGCCCCTGCTTCATTTTTTCCGCCCTGCCGTTTGTGAACATAAAGCCGCTTCCGCGCTCGACGAACGTCAGCTCCACGGGCACGCCCTGAGTGTGCTCGCCCGTCGCAAAGCCGCAGCCGCAGTAGAGGTCGCCTGCCTGAAACACGTCGAAGTCGGCGGTTTCGAGCGGACTGTCGAACAGCGTGTTGTCGAAATGGAAGCGTTTGTTATGTGTTTTCTGTGCCTTCATAACCCGATTATACAGCGGTTTTCGCGATTAGTCAATCCCATTTCTCAAAAATAATTGTCTATCGCGATTTGATAAGCGCGCGTGCGATTTTGATATTGATTTCGCCGCCGCGGAGCGTTAAAATATAAGCGTATTCCTTAAAGGAAAATTAACTCAAGGAGAGAAAATTATGGCTAAAATCGTAACCGCGGTAGTGGGCTGCGGAAGGCTGGCGAACAACGTCCACCTTCCCAACCTTGCGGGTAATCCCGACGTAGAGCTTCGCTACGCCGTCGACATCATCGAGGAGCGCGCCCGTGCCGCCGCCGAGAAGTACGGAATGAAAGGGTATTTTACCGATTATCGCAAGCTTTTCGAGGACAAGGAGCTGCGCGCCGTGATGGTCATCACGTCCAATTACGCGCACTATGAAATCACGGTGGACTGCCTTAAACACGGTCTGGACGTGTTCTGCGAAAAGCCGATGACCGTCAACTACGAGCTCAGCAAGAAGATGGCGGAGGCGGCGCACGAGTCGGGCAGAACGCTGGAAATCGGCGTTTGTAACCGCTATAACCGCACCGTGGAAATAATCCGCGACAAGATAGCTTCGGGCGAGCTCGGCAAGGTCTACGCGGTGTATTGCTCGTTCCGTTCGTTCCGCTCGATACCGGGGCTGGGCGGCGAGTTCACCACCAAGGCGGTTTCGGGCGGCGGCGCGCTCATCGATTGGGGCGTGCACTTCCTCGATTTGATACTCTACGCGCTCGGCTTCCCGAAAGTCAAAACCGTGTCGGCGGACACTTCGGGACTGCTCGGCAAGGACATGAAGGCGTATACTTACAAGAACATGTGGGCAGGTCCCCCGGACTATAACGGCACGTTCGACGTCGACGACTACGTTTCGGGGCACATCCGTACCGACGTCGGCGCCGCGATAACTTTCGTGGGCGCGTGGGCGCAGAACATCGGCGAAGAGGAAATGTTTATCGACTTTATGGGCGACAAGGCAGGCATCAGAATGGACTACTACGGCGCGTTCACCGAGTACCGCGGCGAAAACGGCGTGCTCGAGAAGATAAACGCCGACTTCGACCGTCCGCCGATGCACAATACCGAAACCGTGCGCTTCTTCGAGGCGCTGAAAACGGGCGAAAAGACGCGTAACTACGTCGACAACGTGCTGGAAACGATGCGGCTTTTGGACGCGGTTTACGAGTCCGCCGACAAAAAGCGCGAAGTCGTGCTGAAGTGAGGCTGCTATGAAAATAGGCTTTGTCGATTATTACATCGCCGAATGGCACGCCAACAACTACCCGGCGTGGTTCGCCGCTGCAAGCAAGGAGCTTGGCGCGGACGTCGAAATCGCCTACGCGTGGGCGGAAAAGTACGACTCGCCGGCTTATAACATGAACACCGACGAGTGGTGCGCTAAATACGGCGTGAAAAAGTGCGAAACGATAGAGGAGCTTTGCGAAAAGTCCGACGCGATAGTCGTTCTCGCGCCCTCCAACCCCGAAAAGCACCTTCGCTATGCCGAAAAGGTACTGCCCTACGGCAAGTTGACCTATATCGATAAGACGTTCGCGCCCGACGTCGCCACCGCGGAAAAGATTTTCGAGCTCGGGGAAAAGTACGGCGCAAAGCTGTTCTCGTCGTCGGCGCTCCGTTATGCAACCGAGCTTAAGGGATTGGCGCCCGACAGCTTTATCGTGACGGGCGGCGGCAGCAATTTTCCCGAATACCTCGTGCATCAAGCGGAAATCGCTTCGGTGCTCACCTCGGGCGAGAGCTTTGTGGGCGGAAGCGTGACGAGAAACGGCGCGCAGAGAGTTTGCTCGCTGGAGTTTACGGGCGGCAAGCGCGCCACGCTGATTTTCTCGCCGTCGCTGCCGTTCACCGTGTGCGCCGAAACAAACGGCGAGGACGCGTTCCGCGAGCTTAATTCCGACTATTTTGCCGCGCTCATCCGCGATATCACGGGCTTTTTCGCGAGAGGCGTTGTGCCCGTAGCGAAAGAGGAAACGCTGAAAGTAATGAGCATTCGCGAGGCGCTGATAAACGCCGACGAAAAACTGAAGTAGCTCGAACGGGAGGTATGACGTTATGAAAAACGGCGTTATCGTCGATTGTTTTCGCAGAGGCGTAATCGGCGGCATCGAGTCGGCGGCTCGGCTCGGGTTCGACGGAGTGCAGATTTACGCCACGGGCGGCGAGTTTTCCTATAATATGGCCGCCGCGGACAAGAAGAAATACAAAAAGGCGCTGTCCGACAGCGGCGTGGAAGTCAGCGCGCTGTGCGGCGACATGGGCGGTCACGGCTTTGAAATCGCAGCCGACAACCCCGGGCGCGTGGAGATTAGCAAGCGTATAGCCGACCTCGCCGCCGAGTTCGGCACGAGCGTCGTGACCACGCATATAGGTGTTATTCCGTCCGATAAATCCGAGCCGCGCTATGCCGCCATGCTGGACGCGCTGTCGGAAATAGGCGAGTACGCAAAGGGCGTGGGCGTAACCTTCGCAATCGAAACAGGTCCCGAAAAAGCGGCTACGCTGCGCGGTTTTTTGGACAATACTCACGGCGGCGTGGGCGTAAACCTCGACCCGGCGAACTTCGTCATGGTCACTCGGCAGGATCCCGTCGAGGCGGTGGAGCTACTGGGCGGATATATCGTCCACACTCACGTCAAGGACGGCAAAAACCTTATCGCCGCCGACCCTAAGCTCGTGTACGACTGCTTCGCGAAAGGCGGCATCGACGCGCTCAACGTCGCCGACTACTTCACCGAAACGCCCGTGGGCAAGGGCGACGTCGATTTTACGGCTTACTTCGCCGCTCTGAAAGCCGCCGGCTACGACGGCTATCTCACCGTCGAGCGCGAGGCAGGCGAAAACCCCGACGCCGACATTGCCGCCGCGCTCGCGTATATAAGCTCCGTCCGCAAGAACCTGGGTATCTGACCATCACGGCAACGCGTGCGGTGAGGCTTAAAACGGCGGCGGCATGTTGCAAAAATATTGCTATGCCGTCACAAAAAAACAGACCGCGCTTTCCCTAGGTAAAAATCATTCAGAGGAGTAAAAAACAGTTCCGTCTATGCGGAGCTGTTTTTTTTGGCGCGGAATGAAAGGTAATAATCACGGTTTTAATTTCGGGCGAATTCTCTCTTTGTAACGCGCAAGGCGACCGCCGAATAGTATGGTATAGGCGGTGCGGCGCGTTCGGCTCCGTTCCGTCAAACCAAAGAGAGGAGTAACGTCTATGTTCAATTTCTTTAATTGCGGACGCGGCTGCGATTGCGACCGACCGCGCGACGACTGCGACGAGCGCCGTCCCGACTGCCGTCCCGATTATCGCCCCGACCCCGGCTGTCGTTGCCCCGGTCCTCCGGGACCTCCCGGCAGACCCGGTATGCCCGGTCCTCCGGGTCCGCAGGGTCCGCGCGGTTTCCAAGGCTTCCCCGGCGTTCCCGGCCCCACCGGTCCGCAAGGTATTCGCGGCATTCAGGGCGAAATCGGCCCCACCGGTCCGCAAGGCTATCCCGGCGCCGACGGAGCGACGGGACCCACCGGACCCACGGGCGCAACAGGCGCAACGGGTGCTACGGGCGCAACAGGCGCAACGGGACCCACCGGACCTACGGGCGCAACGGGTGCAACAGGCGCGATGGGTGCAACGGGTGCAACGGGCGCAACTGGAGCAACGGGCGCAACGGGACCCACCGGACCCACGGGCGCGACAGGCGCAACGGGTGCTACGGGCGCGACAGGCGCAACAGGCGCGACGGGACCCACCGGACCGACAGGACCTACGGGAGCTACGGGTGCAACGGGTGCTACGGGCGCAACAGGCGCAACGGGTGCCGACGGAGCGACGGGACCCACCGGACCGACCGGTCCTACGGGCGCAACAGGCGCAACGGGTGCAACGGGAGCCGACGGAGCGACGGGACCTACCGGACCGACCGGACCCACGGGAGCAAC
>DQGD01000014.1:77710-77859 GCA_003533505.1 Clostridiales bacterium
ACGGGTGCAACAGGCGCAACGGGAGCCGACGGAGCGACGGGACCCACCGGACCGACAGGACCTGCGGGTGCAACGGGTGCTACGGGAGCCGACGGAGCTACCGGACCTACCGGACCGACAGGACCTACGGGAGCAACAGGCGCAACGGG
>DQGD01000016.1 GCA_003533505.1 Clostridiales bacterium
ATGCAGTTGTCAATGTGCGTATCACGGTCTTACCGACCGCCTGTCGTTCCCTTTCGGTCGACAGCCTATACATAATATCATAAGCGAAAATATTTGTCAACGATTTTTACAAAGATTTTTAAACTTTTTTCGACAAATATTTCAGCGGCGATATTTCGCGAGATTTTATTTGACTTACGGCGATTATTGCATGCAATCGGCGACGAACGCGAGCACGCGTTTTTCGTACTCGGGCTTGCGGCTGAAATAGCACTCGGCATGTCCTGCCCCGCTCACCTCGAAGATACTATGTTCGGAGGCGCAGGCACGGCAGTTCTGCTCGGTCATTGCGACGGGAACGAATTTGTCGGCGTCGCCGTGGACGAACATTACGGGAATATCGGTTTTGGCGAGTATCTCGCGAGCGTCGGTCGTCTTTATGTCGTAGCCTGCGAATTTTTTTGCGCGGCGGCGGATTGCAGGCACTATAATCCATGGCGGCACATGCGCGACTGTCCTGTACAGATAGCAAAACTCCTCGTAAATCGACGTGAAGCCGCAGTCGGCGATTATGCCGGCGATTTCGTCGCGGCGGACGTACTGCGCGGTCATCATTGCCGTCGCCGCGCCCATCGATATGCCGTAAATGAACGTCGATTTCACGGGGTGCGCGGTTTTGAGCGCGTTTATCCACACAGTAACGTCGAGGCTGTCGAGCACGCCGTAGCCTATTATGTTGCCCCCGCTTTCGCCGTGGGCGCGGTTGTCGACGAGCAGGACGTTGAAGCCGTTTTGCAAAAAGAACGGCGCGATTGCCGACATGTCGCGAAGTCCCGTTCCGCAATAGCCGTGGACGCAAATAACCGTTTTATCGGCGTTTTCGGCGCGATAAAACCTACCGACGAGCTTCAACCCGTCAACCGATTTGACTTCCATTCTCTCGCACGGCACGGCGGAAAAGCGTTCGACGGCTGCGTGCATGAACGCGCGGTATCCGCCGTCTGCGGTCATTATCTTTTTCCTGTCGCGCCGCGAGGTCGTTTCGCTGAAGCGGTGGCGCGTGAAGTATTTTTTAGTCAGTCTTGCCACAAGCGCGGCGTAAAGCGCAACGCCGATTACCGCGGCTGCGGCGAGGACTATTATAAGAATTAGCCACCACTGCACGATGTGCTCCTTTCGGGTCTTTCCCGTGGGTTAAAATAAGCGGCGACCGAGATTCAATCGCCGCTTTGGGGTTACTTTTTGCAGGCTCCGACGAACGCGCTAAAAAGCGGATGCGGACGCGTGGGGCGCGACAGGTATTCGGGGTGATAAATCACGCCGACGCTGAATTTCTTGCCGTCGATTTCGTAGGCTTCGGGCAGTTTGCCGTCCTTGGATTCGCCCGTAAAGTTGAGCCCGAATTTTTTGAAGTCGGCTTTGAGCGCCTTGTTGAACTCGTACTTGTGGCGGTGGCGCTCGGAAATTTCAGTTTTGCCGTAGATTGCGGCGAGGCGCGAGCCGGATTCGAGCCGCGTGATGAACGCGCCCTTGCGGAACGAATTTCCGTCGTTTCTTCTGACGGCGACGGGGTACGGGGTTTTCTTTTCAAACTCCGCGCTGTCGGCGTCCTTGCCCATTACGTCGCGAGCGTACTCGACAAGCCCGGCTTGGGCGCCCAGACCTATCATGAGCACCGGCACGTCATGCTCGCGTGCGTAACGCGCGGCGATTACTTTGCCCTCGAAGCCGCTGTGTCCGAAGCCGCCGGGAATGATTATGCCGTCGACGAGGTCGAGCGCGGATGTTTCGCCGGGTTTGAGCGAGCCGCTCTGGATATAAACGGGCTCGACCCACACGCCGTTTTCGATTGCGCTGTGGACGAGCGCCATGGCAATCGACAAGTATGCGTCGGGCTTTTCGACGTACTTACCGACGATAGCGACGCGGATTTTCTTCTCGGAGACGCAAAGCTCGGTAAATCTTTCGCTGATTTTGCGCCACTCGGCGAGGTCGGGTTCGGGCAGCGTGAGGTTGAGTTTTCTGCAAACTACTCTGCTGAGCCCCTGTTCTTCGAGTAGAAGCGGAACGGCAAAGAGGTTGTCGGTGGTTATGTTTTCGATAATGCAGTCCTTGTCGACGTTGCAGAACAGCGCGAGCTTGTCCTTGCTGCTCTGCGCGAGCGGAAAATCAGAGCGGCAGACGATTACGTCGGGCTGGATGCCGATGTTTTGCAGTTCTTTGACCGAGTGCTGAGTGGGCTTGGTCTTTTGCTCGCCGCTGACACCGATATACGGGACGAGCGTGACGTGAATATAGACGGCGTTGTTCTTGCCGAAAACGTTTCTGCACTGACGGACGGCTTCGAGGAACGGCGTGCACTCGATGTCGCCCACCGTACCGCCCACGTCGACGATTACCACGTCGCTCTTGCCGTCGAACGCGAGAATACGCTCCTTGATGTCGGCGGTGACGTGCGGCACGATTTGCACCGTCGAGCCGTCGTACTCGCCTCTTCTTTCCTTGGCGATGACGTCGGAGAACACCTGACCGGTGGTGACGTCGTTTTCCTCGCCCAGGTTTTCGTCTAATATGCGCTCGTAGTGACCGAGCACGAGGTCGCCCTCGGTGCCGTCGTCGGTGACAAAGATTTCGCCGTGCTGATAGGGACTGAGATTGGACGAGTCGACGTTGAGGTACGGGTCGAATTTAAGCATGGTGACGGTGAGTCCGCGAGCTTTGAGCAGTCTGCCGAGCGAAGCCGCGGTTATGCCTTTTCCGAGCCCCGACACCACGCCGCCGGTAATGAATATGAATTTTGTCATAATAATGTCCTCCGTTTTTCTTATGCTTCCGTTCTTCTTCGCGCTCAAAAAAAGAGAAACGAAGCCGCGACTAAACCTCGCGAAGCTCCGTTGCTCGTTTCTTAAAGTGCGATATTTCGGGCGCGAGGTCGCCTTTGACCGTGTTCGCCGAGGTTGAAGCTCCGCCGTTGCGGCAAACGCTTTCAACCGTTATATTGTAGCACAAATTTTTTAAATTGAAAAGCCAATTTCGCTAAGTTTTTTACAATTATAATCGACTTTTCTCAGCATCTGCGTGAAAATCGCGGAGGCTTGCTCCTTTTTGTCGATTATCCGCACCTCACCGTCCGCCGTGACGTCGGAATGAGCGTAGTAATTGCGCGTGGCAAAGTACTCGCGATACAAATCCGCCATGACCTCGGCGTACACAACGCTGTTGATTTTGCGGCGGTAGGAGGCTTTGAGAACGTACTCGCCCTCCTCCTTTTCGTAAGCCTGTCCTATCATTTTGACGACGACGCCCTGAGCGCGTTCGAGGTCGAAGATAAGGCGTTCGAGTCCGCGAAACGGCGGCAAAAGCAGCATCGAATAGTCATAGTGCTTTTCGGACGAGTTGATTAGCTCGATTACGCCGATTGTGAAGTCGATTTTGGATTGTTTAGACAAGTACGGGAAGGCGTTGGGTATCATTTTTTTGAGCTGGCGTTCGACTTCGCTCGCCTTTTTGTCCTCGCGGTTTTGCTCGATGTGCGCGTCGACGGCGGCGCGGTAATCGGTCTGCTCGGACAACAGTAGCTGGAGCTCGGTGAAAAGCGCGCCGTGCTTGCCCTGAAGCTGTAGCACCTGCTTTTTCGGCATAAAACGCAGTTTGAGTTTTTGTCCGCCGCCCGATACGGCTATCGTGCGGAGCTCGGTCGCCTTACCCTTGTCCGTTATCTCTTCTAACGACAGTTTATATTTCTTTTTGTCTTTTTTTAGTCGCCCGGTAACCTCGTCAAAGCGTTCGGTCGTGTACTTTTTGAGCGAAATATTGCCGTTTTCGTCGTCGGACTGGAGCGGCGGCACGGGCTTTACTACGGGTGCGACAAAGCCGAGCTGCGGCTCTTTTTTCGCAGGCTCGTTCTTTTTCGCAGCTGCGTTCTCCTGTTCGGGCTTACTTTGCGCAGAATTCTTTTTCGGCTGCGGTTTGTCCGATTTGGTTTCGGGTTTTTTATCGGCTTTTTTCTTTACGTTATTCGCAGACTGCTGTTTGTCGGGCTTTGATACCGGCTTTTCCGCAGGTTGTTTCTGCGTTTCCTTTTTTGCGACTTTGGGTTTATCCGTACTCTTGGGAGCTGCGGATTTGTCGTCGCGGACGGAGCGGTTAAAAGTTTCGATAAGCCTCGGCATCACGTCGTCGAACGCGGTGAGCGAAAGCATGCGTGCTTTTACATCGTACACTACGCTGACGCGCTTGCCGTTCGACGCGAAGCCGTACCTGTCGAAATGACTCTTGTCTGACGGGGAAACGTGCGAAACCTTTTCGCAGAGCTTGTCGCTTTCGACACGCTTTACGAATGTGTTAAAGGCTTCCGGCGAAACGTTTTTGAAATCTTGTCTTTCGGGTATTACTCCCATAGTACCTCTCGGATATTAAGAATTTTTGATTAGCTGCAATATGTTATAATATGTTTATAAATTATAAAGATAATAAATACAATAAGGTTATTTGTATTTGAACACAGGTGTACTTACCTATCCTCTCATCAGTCACTTCGTGACAGCTCACGGGTCGCGATTATAAATCGCTCGCCGCTTTGGCTACGAACAGTCCACCGGACTGTTCGCTTTACGCGTCGCGCCCCCGAGGGGGAAACCAAGTGTAAGGTATTGCCGACACGGAGCAGAAGTCGAATGCAATTAAGCTTCGTGACAGCTCACGGGTCGCGATTATAAAAACAAGCGGTTCTTAAAAATCATTAAGAACCGCTTGCGTGTTTACTGTTGTGTTAGTTCTTCTTCACTCTGCGGAATCTGAACAGGTACACGAGAACGCCTGCGATCAGGAGCACGCCGACGATGATGAGTATCGTGGAGAGCGTTGCGAGGGAAATACCGCTGTTGCTCGTGGAGTTTGTAACAGTGATTTCAAATTCCTGCTTGCTTTCGTTGCCGGCTTCGTCGGCAACGGTGTAGGTCACGGTGTACTTGCCGCTTGCGTCGAGGGTGAACTCGCCGCTCGTGGGAGCCGTTCTGTTGGCGTAGGTCGTACCCTTGCCGCTGATGGTCGTGCCCACTTCCTTTCCGTCGGGTCCTACCACTTTCTTGGTGTAGGTCAGGTTAGCCGCTTCGGAGCCGCCGTTGTCGGTTGCGCTCACATAGAGGTAGCTGAACTTGTAGCCCGCTTTGACGGTGGACTCGTGAGAAGCCGCGTTGCCGTCCTTGTCGGTGAGGGTGAACGTGGGAGCCACAACGTCGCCTGCCTTAATGGTGTAGGTGAACGTGCTGCTGTCGTTGCCCGCCTTTACGGTGTAGGTCACGGTGTAAACGCCGTTCTCGGTCGTGACGAAGCTGTACTCATAGCCTGCTACGGTAGAGTCTTTAATTTCAACCTTGCCGCCCTTCGGAGCCTTGACGTCGACTACAACGTCGTCGGCGTTGGCGTTCTCGGTGTAGGCGGTAGCTTTCGGGAGGTTGACCGTGCCGTTAATCTTCGAGTAAGCCGGCATAACGCCCTGGAGCTCAAACTTGACGGTGGAGCTGTCGGTGACGGTGTACTTGCCGTTCTGCGTGAGACCGTCGAGATAATTCTTAAGGTCGTCCACGGTCTTGCCTGCGGCGACGGTGGTGTAATCTTCGGCGACGCTGCCTTTCTTGACTACCCCTGCGCGGTCTTCGATTGTGTAGTTTCCGGTGGTCATAGCGGTAAATTCTTCGCCCATAAGCGCGAACCTGCCGCCACTTACTTTATGAATAAGAACGAACTTGTAATCGGTATCCTTCTCTCCGGCAAGATAGCTCTTGGCATTGCCCATCTTAATCTCGGAGTTTGCGAGAAGAACTTTCTTGTAGACGTTGCCGCTGGTGGCGTTTATCGGAGAAGCAACGCCCGTATCGGTATCGGTATCAACGTGAGCAACAGTAACGGGAACAACGTAAATTTTGCTCTTGCCGTTGATGTCGAACACTCTGAGTTCAACCTGATAGTTACCGCTCTTGTTCATGGTGTAGAGCGTTACGTTGCGAATAACTTTTTGATTTTCCGCCGCGTAAACTTCGGCAGAAACGGTCATATAGTCGCCGTTCTCATCTTTGACGCCGAGTTCCACGCCAACGAGCTTAGCGTCGGCTACGCCTGCGATAACGATGTTGCCGAGCGCAACCTCTTTGGCGGTATCGTCGTAGGTGCCGTTTGCAAATCCGGACAAGTTTACTTCGCCGAACATGGCGCTCGTGCCGGGGGTCTTTACGTCGATTGTATGCTTATAGCTGCCTTCGTTGCCTGCGTCGGAAACGGCGGTTGCGGTGACGACAATCTTGTCGGTGATAGCGAGCTCTGCATTGTCGTAGACGAGCTTGTAGCCGTCGGCGCCCTTCTTAATCTTGGCAACCTCGCCGCCCTTGACGTCGGCGTTGAGTTTAGCGACGCCCTCGGTGCCCTCCTCGCCGTTTGCCACGGTGTAGGTCAAGGTAAGCTTGCTGTCGGTGGTGCTGGAATAAGTGGGAGCAGGCAGGGTAATCTCTACCTCGTCGTCTTTACTTGCGATAACGTACTTTTCGGCGTTCTTGAAATCGACGGTGACGTCGGAAGTATCCTCAAAGGTTTCGGCGACGTTAATCGTGTAGGTTTTGGTCGCCCTGTTGCCTGCGGCGTCGCGAGCCGTGTAGGTGACTACATAGTCGCCGTAGTACTGGTAATTTTCGCCGTTAGCCGCTTTGACGGCATCGACGTATTTGCCGAAATCAAACTTGAAATTGTCGGTCTTGGAGAACTTGTATTCAACGTTGGTGGCGACGTTGGTGTACTTGGTACCGCTCTCGCCGCTCGCCTTATTGATGTTGGAGAAGTTGACAACAGTCTTGCCGGCAGGGTCTTTGATTGCGAAAGTAACCGTGAGGTCGTCCGCCTTATCCTTGTTGTCGGTAAGCTCGGGGAACTCGAATCCGACCGCAGCGTCCTGAAGCGCAACCTTCTTGTCGGTTGCGGTTTCGCTGTACTTGTAAACCGTTTTGCCCCACTTAGCCGGGATTTTGGTTTCGTCGAGAGTAATCTCGGGAGCCTTTTTATCCGAGCAGGTGATGGTGTAGGTCCACTCGGCGGACTTGTTGCCGCTGTCGTCGATTGCCTGATAGGTGACCTTGTAGTCGCCCTCGCGGACGGGATAGAAGGTCATGTTTTTATCGTTGTCGAAAACCTCGTCCTCTTCAAGCTCGGCGGTCGCGGTTTCGTCCTTGACGGTCGTTTTCTTTACGTTGACAAGGTTGCCCGAAGCGTCCTTACCTTTGACGGTAACGACGACCTCTACTCTCTCGTCGAAGGAGTCGGTAGCGGTAGCCACGGGAAGCGTGACCGCCTTGTTCACGTTTGCGGACGAAGGAACGCCGCTGACGCTGAGCGAAGGAGCCTTGTTATCGGAGAAGTTGTCCTGAACCTTGACTTCATAGGTCTTGGAGAGGTGCTTGGTGCCGCTGCCGACCTTTGCGCTATAGGTCACAAAAGTGCTGCCTGCGGTGTTGAATTTATGGTCGGAGTTCGCGGCGACTGTTTCGCTGCCGTTCGCGCTGCCGTCGAATGCGGAAATCGTGACGGCGGCGTCAACCTTGACAACCTTGCCGTCCTCGTCGTAGTAGCCGACGTAAGCGCCGGGGAGCTTCTTGCTGTCGCCTGTCTTGACGACGGAGGGAACTCCAGCCTCGTTCTCGACGAAAAGCTCAAGCTCGTGGTCGAGTTCGCAAAGCACGCGGAAGCTGTAGGACTTGTTGCCCTTCGTGTAGGTGACAATATAGTTACCGAGCTCGTCCGCGGTAATCGTTTCGCCGGTCACAACCGTGCCGTTGTCCTTAGCCTTGTGGCTGGGCGTTTTTACGGTGACGGTATAGCCTGCCGCAGCAGGTACGGAAATATTTTCTCCGTAGGTGACGGTCGACTTGACTGTGATGTCGCTGAGTTCGAAATCTGTCGTAGCGGCGGCAGCCGGAGCGTAGGTGAAACCGCCGATCGCAACGGACGCGGTCAACACTAACGTGCACAAGCCTGCCAGAAAGCTCTTCTTTCTTTTCATTTAACTAAGTTCTCCTAATGTATTTTCCTGCTTGTATTACAGTTTAACGGAATAATTATACTATCTTACTTTTTCTTTGTCAAATACTTTTCGGGAAATTTGCAAAGATATTCTTCTTACTCGCGCAAATTCGCGGCTTCACGGGGCGTTACGAGTGTATTATTCGCTCCGAGCCGGAAAATTATGTAAATCAGTCGATTACTCTTATCAGCGAATCCACGCTTTTTACGCAGTCGAGCTTCCCGAGCGTAGCGACGGACTTCATGACGGCATTCTCGCTCGCCGAGTGCGTCATTATTATAATAGGAACGGTGCCCTCGCCCGAGCCGCTTTGACTTACGGAGGCTATGCTCACGCCGTTTTTGCCGAGGACGTCGGCGATGCGCGACAGTGCGCCGGCGGTGTCGAGCGCGGTGAGCGCGACGTAGTACTTGCCCATGAAGTCGTCCGCTATCGTTATGCCGTCCGCTACCCTGCCGTTGTTATCAAAGTCGGAATATTCATGTTTCTCGCGCGTGGCGCAGTAAACCACGTCGCTGACAATCGCGCTGCCCGTGGGGCGCGCGCCGGCGCCTCTGCCGTAGAGCATGACGTCGTCCACGAAGTCGCCGTTAAGAAACACCGCGTTGAATGCGCCCGAAACAGCCGCAAGCGGATGAGTGCTCCTGACGAACGTCGGGTGAACGCGCACCTCGACCGTGTTCCCCTCGCGCTTGCCGATTGCGAGCAGCTTGAGCGTGTAGCCCATGCGCTTGCCGTACTCGACGTCGCTTTTGGTGAGTTTGGTTATGCCCTCGCGGTAAATCGCGGTGTACGGAATACAGGTGTGGAACGCGAGCGAAGCGAGAATGGACAGCTTGTACATCGCGTCGAAGCCCTCGACGTCGGCGGTGGGGTTCGTCTCGGCGTACCCGAGCTCCTGCGCTTTTTTCAGCGCGTCGTCGTAGCTCATGCCCTCGTCGGTCATTTTGGTGAGAATATAGTTTGTCGTGCCGTTGACGATGCCCGTTATCATGCGGATATTGTCGCCCTGCATGCTTTCCTTGAGCGTGCGGATTATCGGTACGCCGCCCACGCAGGAAGCCTCGAAATAGAAACCCACGCCGTTGGCTTTCGCCACGGCTTCGATTTCGCCCCAATGCTTGGAGATCAGCTCCTTGTTGGCGGTGACAACGCTCTTGCCTGCTTTCATGCACTTTTCGATAAAGGTTTTGGCAGGCTCGACGCCGCCCATAACCTCTATCACTATCGAGATTTCGGAATCGGCAAGTATTTCTTCGAGGTTAAGACAGACTTGTCCCGGCTCGACTTTTTCCCGTAGTTTTTTCTCGTCGCGGTCGAGGACTTTTTTTACTCTTATGTCCACGCCGTAAGCCGCCGCTATTTTATCGTGATTTGTTTTTAAGATTTCGTAGGTGCCGCCGCCCACCGTGCCCAGCCCCATTATTGCCACGTAAACCGTCTTCATTGTCTGCCTCCCTGTTCCGAGTTGATTTTGTACAGCGCGTACAGTCCGCGCAACGTGAGCGTGCGGTCAACCACGTCGATTATCTTACTGTTGGCGCTGACTATTTCGCTCAGACCGCCTGTCGCCACGACGCGGATATTCTTGTCGCCCATTTCTTCTTTCATTTTGCCCACGATGTACTCCACCATGCCGACGTAGCCGTAGATAAGCCCCGACTGCATGTTGGTTATCGTGGATTTGCCGATGACTTTGTCGGGTTTAGCGAGTTCGACTTTGGGGAGCTTCGCCGCTTTCTGGCAAAGCGCGTCCGCGCCCGTTTTCAGTCCGAAGCTTATCACGCCGCCGAGGAAGTCGCCCGAAGCCGACACCGCGTTGAACGTCGTGGCGGTGCCGCAGTCGATTACTATGCACGGACCGCCGTAGGTGCGGTAAGCCGCGACGGAATTGACTATTCTGTCCGCTCCCACTTCTTTGGGGTTGTCATAGCGGATATTTATACCCGTTCGGACGCCGCCGCCCACCACCATGGGTTTGACGCGGAAGTACACAGAAATAAGATGCTCGAACGTGTAGTTGAGATTGGGGTTTACGCTGCTGATAATCACACCGTCGATGTCCGAGAGGTTTATTCCCCTCGCCCCGAACGAGTCGCGAATGGCGAGGTAGTACTCGTCGCCCGTCTTGTGCGTGGAGGAACTGAGGCGTGTGCTGTCAAGCAGCTCGCCGTCCTCGGAAAAAACTCCGAGCTTGACGTTGGTGTTTCCTATGTCGATTGCAAGTATCATTGTCTTTTATCCTCTTCGCCGTAGTCGGCCCGGGTTTTCCGCCGTAGCGGCTTCGTCCTTTTCATTATTATATACAGGGGCTGTTTCCTCTCCGTCGGTTTCCTTTGCCTCAGCTGCCGTATCTACCGAAACAATCGCTTCCGACGGGGCGGCGGTCGCTCCGCCGATGTTTATTCTCAGCCCCCTGCGAACGCCCAGCGTGACGGCAGGCACGAGCACGGCGGTCATGACGAGCTCGGGAACGGCGTTTGCGAGCACGGTGATTTTGAAAACCGAATCAATCGTGTTGTTCTCGCCGAACAGCACCAGCGCGGACAGAAACAGCACGGTGTTCATCGCCGTAGTCACTGCGGCGGCAATCGACACCGAGGCGATTTCGCGCGTTTTCGGCTTGGCTTTACGGAAAATCATGCGGCAAAGCGTGTACACGCCGTAGACGATAAAACCTAAGAACGCCCGTGGCAAAATCGAGATGAGCGGATTGATTACCGAGGACTTTCCGAAGAATATAGCCGTTATGCACGACGACACGCCGAAGATTATGCCCGACGCTACGGCTGTGGCGAGGTTTGGCTTTATGAGCGCGAACGTAAACGTCACGGTGAGCGTGACGAACGCCGCCGACAGCGGCAGAAAGGGCGTTATCGCGCGGTCGAGAGTCATCGCCGCGAAAATCAACGCGCCTAATGTCGCGTACAGCACGACAGACCTTGTTCTGTTTTTCATTTTTTTTGCTCCTTTGCTGGACTTCCCTGTTTTTAACAGCGGATAGCTCGCGGCAGAAATAAATTATTTTTGCGTCCGACCCTATATCCGAAGCGGTGTCGGCGTACCGATATTCTAGCATAACCGCGCGGTAAAATCAAGCGTTATGCGGTGGCGAGGCGCAAATTCTTTATCGTAACAAAGTAAATTGCGCAAAAAAAAACCCGTGGGAGCGACTTTACGTTTCCCACGGGCGAGTTTTGTCATTTGTGCGCGAAGCTGCTTTGTCTTAGGTATGTAGGCTTTTACTTGCAGCAGCCGCAGTCGTTCTTTCCGCAAATGCAGTTGATGAGCAGGAGCCAGACCAGCATATCGCAGCAGTCGCAGCCCTTGCGGTCGTAACAGCCGCAATCGTTTTTGCCGCAGCAACACAAAAGAATGAGTATGAGGAAAATGTCGTTGCAGCCGCATCCGTTGTTGAACATCGTGATAACCCTCCTTGTTTGATTTTGGGAACGCTTTACGCGAAAGCTTTATTTTGTCCGGGGCGCGGAGAACGGGCAGGCGCGCACTCCCGTCCTCCCCTCCCGGCTTTCGTCTTTTGCTGTGAGGATATCCTAGTTTCATAATATGAAAAATCCGCGAGAGTGTGATAATACTTGACAAAAAAACAAAAAGCAATTATCATTGTTTATGTCGTTTCGCCCGTGAATACAATCGGGCGGAAATTACAAACGCAATTACACCTTTTTAAGGAGAAACTTATGGCCGAAGGAACGCTTACGATGGACAAACTGACCGCGCTGTGCAAGGGTCGCGGTTTTATTTTCGCAGGCAGCGAAATTTACGGCGGACTTGCGAACACCTGGGATTACGGTCCTTTGGGCGTGGAACTTAAAAACAACGTCAAGAAGGCGTGGTGGAAAAAATTCGTCACCGAAAACCGCTACAACGTGGGTCTGGACGCGGCGATTCTGATGAATCCGCAGACATGGGTGGCGAGCGGTCACTTAGCCGGCTTTTCCGACCCCCTGCTCGATTGCAGAGAATGCCACGAGCGTTTTCGCGCCGACAAGCTGATTGAAGATTGGTGCTCGGAAACCGGCTTCACGCTCTCTAAGCCCATCGACGCTTTTTCGCAGGCGGAAATGAAGGACTTTATCGAGGAGCACAATATTCCTTGCCCCACTTGTAAGAAGCATAACTTCACCGATATTCGTCAGTTCAATCTGATGTTCAAGACCTTTCAGGGCGTGACCGAGGACGCGAAAAACACCGTGTACCTCCGCCCCGAAACCGCGCAGGGCATTTTCACCAACTTCGCGAACGTCCAACGCACCACGCGCCGCAAGATGCCGTTCGGTATCGGGCAGATAGGCAAGTCGTTCCGCAACGAGATTACGCCCGGCAACTTCATTTTCCGCGTGCGCGAGTTCGAGCAGATGGAACTGGAGTTCTTCTGTAAGCCCGGCACCGACCTCGAGTGGTTTGACTATTGGCGTTCGTTCTGCCGCGATTGGCTGTACTCTATCGGCATAAAGCCCGAGAATCTGAGGCTGCGCGACCACGACAAGGACGAGCTGTGCTTCTACTCGAAGGCTACCACCGACTTTGAGTTTTTGTTCCCGTTCGGCTGGGGCGAGCTGTGGGGAGTCGCCGATAGGACGGACTATGACCTCACTCAGCACCAGACCGTTTCGGGCAAGGATTTGACTTATTTCGACCAGGAAACGAACGAGCGCTATATCCCCTACGTCATCGAGCCCAGCCTCGGCGTGGAGCGCTGCGTGCTCGCTCTTCTGTGCAACGCTTACGAGGAGCAGGTCATCGACGCGGAAAAGAACGACGTGCGCGTGGTGATGCACTTCCACCCGGCTATCGCGCCCGTCAAGGTCGCAGTGCTGCCGCTGTCCAAAAAGCTGTCGGAAAAGGCTAACGCCGTGTTCGACGAGCTCAGCCGCAGATACAACGTCGATTACGACGAGGCAGGCTCGATTGGCAAGCGTTATCGCCGCCAGGACGAAATCGGCACGCCCTGGTGCGTGACCGTCGACTTCGACACGCTTGACGACGAGTGCGTGACCGTCCGCGACCGCGACACCATGGAACAGGTGCGCATGCCCATAACCGAGCTTGCCGCTTACTTCGATAAGAAAATGGAATTTTAAGCGCGGCGTTCGCGTTATAAAACTAACAGACATAAAGAAAGAGCTTTGCGCGTTTTACGGGCAAAGCTCTTTTTCCATTGTTATTTTGTTTTTTCAGGCGCGGACGAATTCGTATTCGCTGCCGCCGGCGTTTTCGTATTTTGTAAACTCCGCGCCGGCCGTGAGCGCGTCGTACTCCGCCGAGTCGTCGGCTTTGGTTTTCGCCACGAGGTCATACGCTCTTGAGTTCATGGCTTCGGTGCCGTATGCGAGGTTGGAGAACGTAGTCACGTTCTTGCAGACGGCTTTCAGCGTGTACTCCACCGTGCCGCCGTTTTCGTTGCCCAGATAGAAATACGCGTTTTTGCTCGTGATTGCGAGCTTGAACGGGATTGTCACCTTGACGTTTTTGGTGTACGGCACCAGCCCCACGTCCTTGCCGATGTGGATATTGTTCGCGTCGCGCCAGCCGATACCGAAGCTGCCTGTAGTATTGCTGTCCCAGATCAGGAAGCGACAACGGCTGTGAAAGCCGAACTGAATGTGCGGATTGGAATCGACGACCGTGACGTCGATTTTACCGGTGAGCACGAACTCGTTTTTGAGCGACAAGCCGCGATAGACTACGTTCATAAGGTCGCCCTTCGCAATAGACTGCGAGGAAGTCATAACGATTTCCTTGATTTCGGTGTTCTGCGCCGAGGACGAGAGCGGAATTGTCAAGCCGTTTTCCTCGAGCGCGTTGACGTAGAGGGCGTAGCTTGCCGCCGACGGGTGCACGGTGTCGCCGGACTTATAGAACGAGCCGTTTATCGTGCCGTCGGAGTTGTAGCAGAACGACGGAGAATCGATATAGACGAGCCAATCTCTTGCCGAAGCGTAGGCTTCGATTTGCGCGTTACATGTCTTTGCATAGCCGTTGCCGACGTGCGTATAATTGCGCGGCTCGATGCCGAAATAGTAGATTTTGGCTTGCGGAAGCCGTGTGTGGAAGCTCTCGAGCGTTCTCTTTATGTCGGCGGTCGCGCGGTCGGCGTTCTTGTCGTCGTCGAAGATATTGTTCGTGCCGCAGTGGAAGATTATCGACGTCGGCTCAAGCGGATACACAAGGCGTTCGGCGAGAATATCCCAATCAGTGGTGGTAGACGAGCTGATGCCCACGCTGTACGCGTTCTTGCGCGCGTAGGTCGTGTAGAATTCCGTCCAGAAGCTGCGCGTGTCGAAGAACGAATCGCCGACGAACAGCGCGCCGCCCTTGGTCATGCCGCGATTTTCATAGTCGGACAAAAAGCTCGAGATGCGCGACTCGAAGTTGAGCGAAGCGCCGGCTTTGTTCGCGCCGTTGAACTCGCTGACGTTGACGGTGAACACGGTGGCGTGGTGGGCGGTCTTTGCCGTCACTCGCACGCTCTTGCTCTGCGAAAAGCCGCTGCCCGTCGCGTAAATCTTGCCGTCCTCTATTTTGACGGCGCTTTCATAGCCGCTCTGCACCGTGTAATTGATGTCCTCGGCATACTCGGGCTTCGAGAACACGATATTCAGTGGCTTTGCCGGATAATTGGCATAGATTGCCGGCGATGTTATCGTGAGCATGCCGTAGTTTACGGGCTTTACGGTGACGATAAACGTGACCTCGTGGTGCGCGGTCTTTGCCGTGACCGTGGTCGTCGTGTCGGGCTTGAGCGCGGTGACTTTGCCGTCCGCAATCGAGATGTTGTCGCCCTCGAACGTGTAGGCGATTTCGCCCTTGCCCTCCTCGGTGGAGAACGTGGCTTCGATTTCGGCGGCGCCGCCCTCCTCCAGCGTTATGTTCTTCACGGTCAGCGTGCCGTAGTCGGGCGTTTCCGACGCGGTTTCGCCGCAAGCGACGGCTAACGGACAGCAAACGAAAAGCAGAACTGCCGCGATGACGTACCTGAGTTTGTTTTTCATCATATTCTCCTTGTTCTTGTTTTTCGCACGGCTCGTCAAATCGTACTCGTATCGGTCGCGCGCGATTTGACACCGTATTTGGTTTCTTATGCTAACGATAGTATAACACGGATTTACGGAATTGTAAACATTTTTCGTATTTATATGAACGCCGATAAAACAAAAGGAAACGGCGCATAGGGTCGTTTCCTTAATCGCATAGGTATTATCGCGTGAGCGTCGGGCGCAATCGGCGCAAACCGATTACGGACTTATTTCAGCAAAACGGATTTAAGGTACTCGTATGTCTTGGGGCTGCCGGCGATTATTCCGCTCGGGCGGTCGAACGGAAGCGGCGCGCCCGTCCAATCGCAGAGGTTTCCGCCTGCTTCCTCGAGAATGAGCGACGCGGCGGCGTAGTCCCACGGCTTGATTACCTTTTCAAAGTAGCCGTTTATTCTGCCGGCTGCGATAAAACAGATTGCTAGCGCGGAGGAGCAAATGCGGCGGAGGTCAAGACAGTGCGTAAACACTTCCTTGCCTATGCGGAACGCTTCGTCCGCCTCGTGCTTTCTCGTGGAGCCTGCGCCGAACTCGACGAGGCTGTCGTGCGGCTCGCGGTCGATAACCGACAGGCGTTTGCCGTTCACATATGCGCCCTCGCCGCGCACGGCGGTAAAGGTTTCGTCGGTGTAGGGGTTGTAAACCACGCCGAAAACGGATTTTCCGTCGTCGCACAGCCCCAGCGAAATGCTGCTCATGCGGTAGTCGTACACGAGGTTGGTCGTGCCGTCGACGGGGTCGAGAATCCAGCGGCGTGGCGCGAGCCTGCCCGGCTCCTCTTCCTCGCTCATAAACCCGATACCGGGCGCGATTTCGTGCAGCCGTTCCTTCATATACTCGCTTATCGACAGATCGACGCCGGTAACGAAGTCGGCTTCGCCTTTCATTTTCACTTCGTGGCTGAGGTCGTCGCGGAGCACGAGATTTTTCGCGCTCTTGACGATTTCTATGATTTTGTGATAGTCCATTCTATTCTCCTTGTGGTTCTAGTCCTCGTCTTCAAAGTATTTGAGAACGTATTTGTCGCGAGCCTCGCGCGTTTTGAACACGCTGATATTGCATTCCTTGCCGTCGCGGTCCTCGGTCACTGCGTCCTGCGAAGTGCCGTGCATAAAGCACTCGCCGTCCTCGCCGTCCGTAATCACGAAGCGGTGGATTCCGTCGCGCGTGCCCGGTTTTATCACGCGCTCGCCCTTGTTGTCCACGTCGGTTTTGCGCGCGGAATAAATGCCGCGAAGCGTTTTTTCGGTGGGGTCGAGCACATAGTCGCCGTTCCACACGGTGTACTTGGTTTCGTTGACGGAAATCTTGCCGCCGTCAACCTTGCCCTTGTAGTTCCTGCCCTCGAAGTGCAGGTTGTAGCCGCCGTCGCCGCCGGTTATCGACAGCTCGCCCACCCTAAGATAGCCGGGCTGCGTGTCGCAAAGGTGGCAATGATAGTATGCGCCCAGCGGCAGCACCCGTTCGATTTCGGACAGCGAAACGTCGCGTATCCAGCCGGCGACGTTCGGGTCGCGGCGGATAGTGTTGAGAAACCTGCCGATTACGTCGGAAAACTCCGTTTCGGAGGCGACGGACGTGACCATTTCCCTGTCAATCGAGCGCGCGAAGCTTAGTTGTGCGCGAGTGTCGTCAGCGCTTTGGTCGGGACAAAGCGCGATTACTTCCTCGTCCGTCATGTCGTCGCGGTAGGATTTCGCAAGCGCGTCGAGCGGCGCGAATCTTACAATCAGCATTTTCTTGCCGTTCGCCATCGCGTAGTCAAACTCCTTTTCCGTCCAGCTCTTGTTGTCGCCGCGCTCGTCGCGACTGCCGTAGCGCGTGCCCATAAGCAATATGAAAACGTCGCTGTCGTCGATAAGCTCGCATATATCCTTGAACCCGTCGGTCGAGCCGATGACAAAATGCTCCATGGTCACGGGAAAAACGTTGGCGTCGAGCAGCTTTTTGATTGCAATCAAGCGCTCGTTTTTCAGTCCCGAATAGTTGGACGACAAAAACGCCGTGTACAGCTTCTTTCTCATTATTCCTCTTCCTTTTAAGTTATTGCTCTTCCTCTAAGAAATTAAGCCGCGCGGAAATTACCTTTGCGGCTTAATTATGTAGTTCTCGATTAGTTTTTAGACGAATAGTTGGGGCTTTCCTTGGTGATGGAAATGTCGTGCGGATGGCTCTCGATGAGCGAAGCGTTGGTTATGCGCACGAATCTGCCGTTCTTTCTCAGTTCGTCAATCGTGGGCAGACCGCAGTAGCCCATGCCCGAGCGCAAGCCGCCCATCAGCTGGAACACGATTTCGGACAGCGAGCCGCGGTAAGGCACCCTGCCCTCGACGCCCTCGGGAACGAGCTTTTTGGCGTCGGATTGGAAGTACCTGTCCTTGCTGCCGAGCGCCATTGCGCCCAGCGAGCCCATGCCGCGATAGGACTTGAAGCTTCTGCCCTGATAGATTTCGAGCTCTCCGGGGCTTTCCTCGGTGCCTGCGAACAGCGAGCCTATCATGCATGCGTGCGCGCCTGCCGCGATAGCCTTGGTGATGTCGCCGCTGTACTTGATGCCGCCGTCGGCGATAATCGTCTTGCCGTACTTGTCCGCGACTTCGCCGCAGTCCATAATCGCGGTGATTTGCGGAACGCCGATGCCCGCAACTATTCTCGTGGTGCAGATAGAGCCCGGCCCGATGCCTACCTTAACCACGTCCGCGCCGCGCTTGAACAGCGCTTCGGCGGCTTCGGCGGTGGCGACGTTGCCGGCGACGAGCGTTACGTCGGGGCAAGCCTCGCGCACTTTTTCCACGGCGCTCATTACGCCCACGTTGTGACCGTGCGCGGTGTCGATGACGAGGCAGTCGACTCTGGCGTCCACCAGCGCTTTTGCGCGGTCGAGATAACCATTGCCGTTGCTGATTGCCGCGCCCACGAGCAGTCTGCCGTTCTTATCCTTGGCGGAATTTGGGTACTGAATGGCTTTTTCTATATCTTTTATGGTGATAAGACCTTTGAGCATGCCGTCCTTGTCGACGATAGGCAGCTTTTCGATGCGGTGCTTGCCGAGGATTTTCTGCGCTTCCGCGAGCGTAGTGCCCACGGGCGCGGTGACGAGATTATCCTTCGTCATAATGTTTCTTATCGGTTGGCTAAAGTCGGTTTCAAACCTGAGGTCGCGGTTGGTGAGTATGCCGACGAGTTTACCCTTGACGGTGATGGGCACGCCGCTGATGCGGTACTTGTTCATGAGCGCGAGCGCATCGGAAAGCAGACAGTCGGGCTCGAGGAAGAACGGGTCGGTGATGACGCCGTGCTCGCTTCTCTTCACCTTGTCGATGTTCTCCGCCTGTGCTTCGACGGACATGTTCTTGTGGATAATGCCCATGCCGCCCTCGCGCGCGATCGCGATTGCGAGGCGGGACTCGGTGACCGTGTCCATTGCCGCGCTGAGAAGCGGAATGTTGAGTTTGATTTTGTCCGAAAGACGGGTCGAGAGGTCGACGTCTTTGGGGATAACGTGCGACTCGCCCGGAATGAGTAGCACGTCGTCAAACGTAAGTCCTTCTTTAACGATTTTATTCATATTCTGACTCCTCAAAGATTATTTGCAGTAGTTTTTTAACAGTATCTTGTAGTAAAGCTCGTCAATCGTGGTTTCCGCTTCCCCTACGGTCACGTTTTCGATTGCCGCTTTTCTTTCGTTTGCCGCGAAACCGCCCGAGATTATGCGCCGTGCGTACTTTTGGTACGCCTTGACTTCATACAGCGATTTCAGCGTGGGATTGGTTACGTCGGTTCCGCCGATAGCCTTGTTCAGGTACTCTCTCGCAGCCGCGGTGACAGCCGCTTCGTCGAACGGCAAGGGCTTATTCGCCTTTATGCACTCCTCCGCAACCACAGCCGCCGAGCTTATTAGCGGCGCCGCGTAGTAATAGTTTTGCTCGGATTCCGCGCACGTCGCTATCGCCGCCGCCAAATCCGAATACGCAACGGGCTTTCCGTAGTAGGAAACCGATTGCTCGCCGCTTATGAATCGCGCGCGTGTGTTCTCGCCCGAGATGTAGTCGGCGTAGCTGTAGAGGTTGGGGCGCATGGTTTTATCGGCGTTTTTGATGTTGTACTCGTCGATAAGCGGTATTCTGTCCACGCAGCCGGTGTCGGCGAAAAACGCCTCGGTTTCGCTTATCACGGCTTCGGCGTACTCGCCCGGATTCTCGCCCATCAGCGAAATCGAGCTGTTGACGGCGATTATGCGAGCGTTGACCCGGCTTTCGCCGCCGTGAAGCCGCGCCGCCGAAGCCGCGCAGTCGTAGGCTCTCGCGGTGTTGCCGAAGTTAAGATAGACGTTCGCCGCCGCGAGCGGAAAAACCGCTCTCGCCGCAGTCAGCAAAAGCGCGAGCGAAACGACAATCCAGAACAGCGTTGCGATTGCCGTCCGTGCGATAACGCTCGATTCGCTCTCCTTAGCTATCTGATTTTCGTCGGTTAGCGCCATAACACCTCTTTGCTCTGCCGCCGCGCGAGGTCAAACCTCCGCACCACGGCTTTTAATGCATTATAACACAAATTGCGAAAAATAGAAATAATTTTGATAGACTTTGCCGAAAAATTTTTATAATTTTTGCGGTAAATTTGCCGTTCTTTATATGATTAAAGGAAAAACGCCGCGGATTTACATGTTTTTTCCTATAAAAAACGCGCACGGTAAGTTTCCGCACGCGCTTTACTTTATATTTATTCGAGGTGTTATTCCCTGACCGCCGCGATTTCCTTCGTCACGGGGTCGATGAGCGCCGCATAGACGGTGTACTTGTCGGGCACGAACGCAACGTACCAATAATAGCCGCCGTCCGCGCTTATCGGGTTTTCGGTGAAGCGGACGTAAATCTCGGCTTTAAGCTCGCCGTCCTCTCTCAGCTTCTTCAAGCTGTCTTTCAGTCGGATTTCGGCGGTTTCGAGTGCCACGGAAGCCGAAACGGTTTCGGCGGTCTTGACGGATTTCAGCTCAAAGTTTTCCGCATAGCCGTCGCTCGTCACGGTGACTGCCGCGCTGCCGACGACTCGCGTATTAAGCTCTGCCGAGTAGGTGTTCTTGTACGGGTGGCGGTAAAATCTGCCCTCGCGTTTCTCCGCGCCGTCATAGATGACGTAGGAAAACTCCGCGTCGTCGCCAAAGCCCGAAGGCGTAATCGTGACCACGGTGAAGGGCGTGCGCTCGCCGGGCGTGCCGTTTATGACGAACGGTTCTTCTCTCTCGCCCGAAATCAGCGTGATTTTCACCCTGTCCGACGCCGCCGTCATCAGTTCGTCGCGCAGTTCCGACAGGTTTTTATCCAGCTTTTCTATCTCCGGCGCGCAACCGAACGTTGCGACGATTGCCGCGGCGCACAATAAAATCGACAATAGCTTTTTCATAGTTCTCTCTCCGCTTTAAGTGTATGCGAAGAAATACACGCGTAGAACGCCGAGTCGCGATTGTGGAGGCGGATTCGGAAACTTAACGCGAAGAGCGGAGTCTATTCACGTTTCTGTTCATGAGTCGTCTTCCGAGCAGCCGATACGCGAGTTTTTTCGGCGCGCTCATAGTCTGTCCGTGCTCCAGAAGAAGCGAATCGGGGTCGTCGTACACGCCGAAGTCGCGCACTATGCCTGCTTTCTGAATGTATGTGTCGCAGCAATCGAAGTCGACGGGCGGCGAAATAAAATTTTCGGTAGCTACTCCGTAGCCCACAAACGAGCCGTCCGCAAGCGGCTTGAATTTCCTTTGCAGGGCGGTCAAGTATTCCTTGTCCAGAATAAACCCCTCGAGATTGTACCACCGTCCGCAAACGTAAGCCTCGACGTAGCTGTGAAAAATCTCATTCGGCGCGGATTTGTACACAAAACCCGTCATCGCTCCTTTTTGCAACGCTTTGTCTATCATAAATCCGTGAATCCTGCACGGTATGCCCAGCGCTCTTAAAAGCGCCATGAGCAACGTGCCCTTGGTATTGCACTGACCGTAGCCGTCGCGGAGCACGCGGCTCGCGGTTATACAGTCGTCCGCGTTGTAACCGAACGCGATTTCGTCCCTTACGAAATTATACGCCGCTCGCGCACGCTCGGCTTCGGGCATACCCTGCCAGCCCCTCGCCGCAATCAGCGATTTAATCGGCGCGGACGTAAAATCCAGCATGCGCGTGCTTTTCAGTAGCTCGCTTTCGCGCGTTTCGCTCATTTAGTTTTGTCCTTGTAATCGTAGTGGCAGTTTGCTCCTGCGAGCATATTATAACACAACGAAATCAAAAATTCAATTAGTTAGCGCGGACTAACCAAAAAAAATTGCGGAAAATTAAGCTTCGCGTTATGCAAAAAAAATAACGCAAACAAAGCAAAAGCCCCGTTCCGGAATCGCGGAATCGGGGCTTGATTTTATTGACGTTTTATCCGTGGGAGCGCGCCTCGCCTTACGGGCTTATGCTCCTACTCCTTTTCGGGCTCGGGCGCGTTGTCCGCATGAGCTTCGCCGAGCTTCATCGACCAGCAGCGGCGACGGCGGTGCTGCTCCTTGTCGTACTTTTTCCACTGCGCCTGAATCTGCACGTTGGATTCGAGCTCGGGACCGGTTTCGAGGAATTTGACCTTGTGATTTATCAGACTTTTGAGGCTTCGCGCCATAATCATGGCGTTTACGCCGCTGTTCTGATATTCTTTTCTCACGCCGATGCTGTAAAGGTCGACTACCTCGGGATGACTGAGGTCGTGCATCAGTTGAAAAACGCCGCCGAGGGTGATTTTGCCGTTCATTTTGCGCATTGCCTTGGACACCGACGGCGCCATAAAGCCGTAGCCTATCACTTCGCCCTCGCGGTTCTTGACAGCCGTCACGAAGTCGTTGACCCACACTTGTTTCAGCATGTCGGCTTCGCGCTTTATCTGGCGGTCGGTGATTTCCACCACGCCGTAAAGATGCGCGAAAACCTCGTTCATTATCTCCTTGAGCGCGCGGTGAATTACTTTCTCCACGCTCTTGAAGCTCTTAATCTCGTAGTACTCGAAGCCCGAACGTTCCTTTGCCATGTCGGCTATGCGATACAGCCGCTCGTCGGGTTCGGTGGGAACGGCTATGCGGTACTCCACCCAATCCGCCGTCTTTTTCATGCCCAGCTTTTCCATGTGGCTGACGTAGTACGGGTAATTATAAATGGTAAGGTACATGTCGTCGCGGTCAAAGCCCTCCACCAGCATACCCTGCTTGTCGAGGTCGGAAAAGCCGATGGGTCCCACGATTTCGTCCATGCCGAGCTCCTTCGCCCATGCCTTGACCGGCTCGAACAGCGCTTCCGTCACCGCGAAGTCGTCGATTACGTCATAGCGCGTAAAACGCAGCTGCTTTACGTTTTGCTTTGCGTTGTAAGCCTTGTTATGTATAGCCGCGATTCTGCCCGCGATTTTGCCGCTGTCGTCGTAGCAAAGAAACATTTTGCTCTCGGCGTAACTGTACGCGTCGTTTACTGCGGGGTTGAATTCGTCGTCCTCGTCGGAAATAAGCTGCGGCACCGCGTAGGGGTTGCCCTTATATAACTTCAGCGGAAATTTAAAAAACTCGCGCCGCTCTTTCTTCGTCCTTACTTTTTTTACAATCATTGTTTCCGTCCTTCGTTTTCATATCAGCATACATAACTATACCGAAATCGGTTTTAGTATCGTTAATTGTACACCCAAGCTTAATCGCTTGTCAACCTATGCGGTGAGAAAACACGAGTAAATTAAAAAATTTTACCGTTTTTTGAAAAAACCGCCGCAAAAACGCTTACGTTTTTCCGAAAAAAGTGCTACAATACCACTGCAATGTGTGGCAAAAAGCGCAAATCCGGTTGCGGATTTTCGCTTTATTTTATGCGCTCGGCACTACCTCGGAGGATTTTATGACCGAACAAGTTAAACCCGGAAACAAGATGGCAGATATGCCGATTGCGAAACTTATCGTCACGATGGCGCTTCCCATGATGCTTTCGATGATGATACAGGCGCTTTACAACATCGTGGACAGCGTGTTTATAGGCATGCTACCCGAACGTGCCGAAGCGTTGCAGGCGCTGGGGTACGCTTACCCTGTGCAGATGCTGATGGTGGCGTTAGGCGTGGGCACGGGCGTGGGCGCAGGCGCGCTGCTGTCGAAAGCGCTCGGCATGAACGACGGCAAAAAGGCTGACTCCGCGGCAGGCAACGGGTACTTTCTGATGCTGTGCTTCACGCTGGTTTTCGCGATTTTCGGTCTGTTCGTGTTCTTCGGCGGCGTTTACTTAGATATTTGCACCTCGAACGCCGTCGTCGCCGAATACGGCAGGCAGTACCTCGGCATTTGCCTCATATTCTCGCTCGGTCAGTTCGTTCAGCTGATGGGCGAACGCACGCTGTGCTCCACGGGCAGGACTAACCTCGCAATGATAATGCAGCTTGCCGGCGCGCTGACGAACATCGCGCTGGACCCTCTGTTTATTTTCGTTTTCGATATGGGCATAGTGGGCGCGGCTGTCGCGACGGTTATCGGGCAATGGGTTGCGATGATTGTCGGCTTTATTCTCGACGTCAGGCTCAACAAGGAAATCCGCGTGAGCGTCAAGGCTATAGTTACGCCGTCCGCGCGTTCGCTGGGCGATATATTTAAGGTGGGCTTGCCGGCTGTCGTTCTTCAATGTCTGCAATCGCTGACCACGCTCGTCATGCAAATCACGTTCGGGTTCCTCTACTCGGGCGCGGAAAAGGATATGCTCGTGGGCATTTACGGGATTTTTTACAAACTTCAGTACTTCGTTCTCATGCTCGTGTACGGACTGAACAACGCCGCCATTCCCGTCATCGCGTTTAACTACGGCATGGGCAACGGCGAGCGTGTAAAACGCGCAATCGGCGCGTCGACGATTATCGCCGTGATTATCGGCGCGCTGGGACTCGTGCTGTTTGAAGCCGCGCCCGAGCCGCTTCTTCGCTGCTTCAACGCCTCGGACGTAGCCGTCGGCACGCTTAAAAGCGAGTTTATGACGGGCGTGAAGATTATGCGGATTTCCGCGACGGCGTTTCCGCTAGCCGCGTGCAGCATAATTTTCGCAGCGGCTTTTCAGGCGTTGGGCTTAGGTCTGCGCTCGATGACGGTCGCGCTGATAAGGCTGCTCGTCGTGCTTATGCCGGCTTGCTATCTCATGGGACGGTTTTTCGGCGCGGACAACATCTGGTGGGGCTCGGTAATCGCCGAGGCGGCGGCGTTCGTTTACGCGCTGGCGACTATGCTGTTCGTCGTGAAAAAGTACGTTTCGCCGCTTGACAATTACCGAATATGCGCCGAAACCGCGATTCGGGACGAGCTTCAAGGTGAATAATCTGTGAGTTTTTGCTTTTAGCGCGGTTTATCTTTGACAATCGGGCTGCAAACGGCTATAATATCAAAGTGGGCAGGCTTGCCCGTAACGATTATCGGAAGGAGGCTTTATTCTTCATGTCGGCAACAGCATTAATCGGCGCTCAGTGGGGCGACGAGGGCAAAGGTAAAACAATAGATATACTCGCGGCGAAAGCGGATATGGTCGTTCGCGCGCAGGGCGGCAGCAACGCCGGACACACCGTGGTTTACGGCGATTCCACCTATAAGCTGCGCCTTATCCCCAGCGGCATTCTTTACCCCGACACCGTTTGCGTGGTGGGTAACGGCACCGTCATTTCCCCCGCGGTCATTCTCAAAGAAATCGACGATTTGACTTCTCGCGGCGTTTCGATGAAGAACCTGAAAATCGACGCGAGGGCGCACGTCATTCTTCCCTACCACGTCGAAATCGACAAGCTCAGCGAGCTCGCGCGCGGCAAAGAGGACATCGGCACCACTAAAAACGGCATCGGTCCGTGCTATATGGACAAAGCCGAGCGCATAGGCATTCGCATGTGCGACCTCATCAAGCCCGACGTGTTCCGCGAAAAACTGAAGCGCAATATAGAAGTCAAGAACAAAATCATTACGGCGGTTTACGGCGGCGAGCCCGTGGACTTCGAGTCTACCTATAAAGATTACTGCGAGTACGCCAAACGCCTCGCGCCGTTCGTCACCGACACCTCCGTGTTGGTTTACAACGCCATAAAGGCAGGCAAGGACGTGCTGTTCGAGGGCGCGCAGGGTACGCTCCTCGACCTCGACGTCGGCACTTATCCGTTCGTGACGAGCTCGCACCCCACCGCCGGCGGCTTTTGCGAAGGCTCGGGCATAGGTCCGACGCTCATCGACGACGTTATCGGCGTGGGCAAGGCTTACACCACGCGCGTGGGCAAGGGTCCCTTCCCCACCGAGCTCGACGACGAAACCGGCGATTATATCCGCCGCGTGGGCGCGGAGTACGGCGTTACCACCGGCAGAGCGCGCCGTTGCGGCTGGTTGGACGCGGTTATCCTCAAGTTCTCGGTGCGCGTCAACGGTCTTACCAAGCTCGCCATAAACAAGCTCGACACGCTGACCGGCATTAAGACGCTGAAAATCTGCGTGGCTTACGAAAAGAACGGCGAAACCGTGTACGACTTCCCCACCGACATCTCCGAGCTCGAGGGTTGCAAGCCCGTGTATATCGATATGCCCGGCTGGACTGAAGATATTACGCTCGCGAAGTCTTTTGACGAGCTGCCCGAAAACGCCAAGGCGTACATCGAGCGCATCGAAAAGGAAGTCGGTTGCCCCGTTACCATGGTGGGCGTGGGTCCCGACAGAGAGCAGAACCTCAATAGATAGTACTGCGTTAATTCGTCTTGAATAGGCTTTAATACGTTGACCGCCCCTTCTCGGTTTTGAGAACGGGCGGTTTTTTGTGCTTTGGGTTATATTAGGGCTATTATTCTAAATCCTATGACTTCAGTGTTTTGCTTCGCTCAGAGTAGCACAAAGCTTTATTACTTATAACAAATATACGGCTCGGGGAGCCCGGCATTTGCTGCCGGGCTCCCC
>DQGD01000008.1 GCA_003533505.1 Clostridiales bacterium
TGAGCGGAGCGGAATACGGAAAATAAAGGTTTAAGAACAATAAAACCTTATGTCATTCTGAGCGGAGCAGAATACGGAAAAGAAAGGTTTAAGAACAATAAAACCTTATGTCATTCTGAGCGGAGCGAAGCGCAGCCGAAGAATCCAGCCGCAGGCGCATAATTATAATTTTTGCGCTTCGCCGGATTCCTTGGCAAGCCCCCGGAATGACGTAAAAGGTTGGCTATTTCTCTATTGTTGGGGATTATTACGGTCGCGGAAAGCCGCTCCCTCATAATGACGGTTAAGGACGTGAACTGCGCATTAAATTATAAATCGAACGAGAAGCCTGCGTTTTACCTCGTCATCCGAAAAGCAAAACCATAAGGTTTCAACGCGGAATCCCATGCGGTAAACAAATAATAATCAATTCAAAACGAATAGCATCGAATTAAATAGAAAAAGCGAGAAGTTATCTGCACCGAGAGGTGGATAACTTTTTGTTTTGGAGAGGGAAAATTCACCTAAATTGAGCCGCAAAGGCGGCAAAAAGTAAAAAATCGTGGAAAAGTCAATAAAACGGTTGACAAAAACGCGGGGGATACAATTTCATTGACCTTATACAGAAGAAAAAATAAAGCAAGAAAACGGCAGAAAAGCGCATTGTGGATAAGTACGTCGGTGGATAAGTGCGAGAAAAAAATTCTCGCACTCCGCGCGAGAAAATCCTACGGCAAACCCGTAACGAGTATCGGAAATTATGCGTTCTCCGGTTGCGCTAGCTTAACGAGCATAACGATACCGAATAGCGTAACGAGTATCGGAAATTATGTGTTCTCCGGTTGCGCTAGTTTAACGAGCATAACGATACCGAATAGCGTAACAAGTATCGGAAATAGCGCGTTCTATGATTGCAGTAATCTTAAAACCATCAATTGCGAAGCGGAAAGTCAGCCTAGCGGTTGGGATAGCGGTTGGAAAGGATATTGTTCCGCAACTGTCGTTTGGGGATATAAGGGCGGTAAAAATTAAAAATAAGGGCTCGTTGACAAAATTCGACAAAAGTAGTCGAAATTCGACAGAGAATGCTATTATTCTCGGTATGAATTATTTGCTTTTCAATGGCGCAGGTGCTATAATATAGGTGTTGTTTGAAAGGTTGGAGCCTTTTATGCGACGGCTGTGAAAATTTTTTACGGTGACGTAAAATTTTTACGGGTAAAAAGAGAAAGGTAGAGGAAGACTGTGAGAAACAAAACCCACGGGTTAGAACGGTTATTGCCGTTTTCCCGTGGGTTTTGTTGTGTTTGAGAAACGATTGTTTAGCCTTATACGTCATTCCTGGGGCTAGCCAATGAATCTAGCGAAGCGTAAAATATAATAATTATGCGCCTGCGGCTGGATTCTCAGGGCTGAGCTGCGCTCCGCTCAGAATGACAATAGGATTAGTAATCATTCCTTGCGTGGAATCCCGGGAATGGAGCGAATACGAAAAATCTTCAGTGTGGGTGGCTGCCGGGCAGAAGAAAGTGTGATGGTTGCGATAAGGTGTGATGAAAAAAAGACGCGCTATTGAGCTATGGTTTCAGCTACCTCGAGTTTGCGATAACCGTCAAAGGAGCACGTTTTGACGGGAAGGAGGCAAAAAAAGTAATATAATTATATCTATCTCTTATTAAGTATTGAGCGGTTTGCGGAATGCGGACCGTTCTTTTTATGTGGACAACCGAAAATTGAATTGTGCTCTAAAACACCGAATTGGACGTGCAACAAGGCTAAAATGTGCACATATAATGGTAAAGTCGTCGAATTTTGTAATACTATGCGTGACATAGTAGCGAGACGACGAGGGAGAATTGTATGGTTGTTGAGTCGTTTATGGCGTTTTTGAGTAGGATTTTTTGCTTTACCTCGTATGTGAACAACGCAGGTTCATTTCCGCAGCCGCTTCCGCCCGATGAGGAGCGCGAGTATATCTTGCGAGCAAAAAACGGCGACGCCGAGGCGCGCGAAATTCTGATTCGTCATAATCTTAGACTTGTGGCGCACGTTGTCAAAAAGTACGGCAGCGCAGGCGAAGCCGACGACCTTATCTCGGTGGGAAGCATAGGGCTTATAAAGGGCATAGAAAGCTTTGAGTACGGCAAGGGCTCGCAGCTCGCGACTTATGTAGCCAAGTGTATCGACAACGAAATTTTGATGTACATACGCGCGAACAAAAAGCATCGCGGAGTGGTGTCGCTTTCGGAATCGGTGGGAGTCGACAAGGACGGCAACGAAATCACGCTCATGGAATTGTTGCCGGCAAAGGACGACAACCTGTTTTCTCGCGTCGAGAACGGTATACTCATGGAAAAGGTAATGAGCGTAATCGGCAGAGTTCTCACAAAGCGCGAGCGCACGATAATTTGCCTTAGGTACGGTTTGGGTGGCGCGGAGGTGCACACTCAGCTCGAGGTCGCGGACGCGCTGAAAATTTCGCGCTCCTATGTTTCCAGAATAGAGAAGAAGGCTGTGGAGAAAATCGCCAAGGAGCTTCGCGGATAACGAGCGGCGGCAAATAGGTTTAATTGATTTACGCGATAAAATCGCCGCTACCGCATAATTCGCTTGCGTTTTCTTTCGCAGGGTGCTATAATACGGACGCAAGATAGTCGGACGGTTGCGCGGTTTTGCCGCGAGGAAAGTCCGAACACCGCAGGACAGGACGCCGGCTAACTACCGGTGAAGGTGACTTTAAGGAAAGTGCAACAGAAATAAACCGCCGCAGCCGCAAGGCTTCGGTAAGGATGGAAAGGCGGAGTAAGAGCCCACCGCACCCACGGCAACGCGGGTGGCAATGTAAACCCCGTCCGGTGCAAGATTGTGAGGAAAATCGGTTGTCCGCCGTTCCTCCCGTATCGCTTGAACGTATCGGCAACGACGCGTCTAGACAGATAACCGTCCCAGACAGAATTCGGCTTACAGATTATCTTGCGTTTTTGATAAATATGCTCCCGTATCGTCGGGGGCTTTTTTTGTAGCAAAAAATCTGCGCTAAAATACGACTTTAACGCGCTTAAATCGTTTATCGCGGCAAAAATACGGGTATAATTACCGAAAAAACCTCGGAGAAATTATGTTGTACTTTGTATCGGTAATCGCTTGCATAATCCTCGCCATAGCCGTAGTCGCGGCAGTGCGCGCGCCGTCGCCGTCCGTAGACTTTCATATACCGCCGGTCGCCGACAGGAAAAGCCTGCTCGCCGCGATTTCCGCGCTCGCCGCCGACTCGCGAAACGCCGACGAAAGGGGTAACGGGCTTAATTTTCGCAAGCTCGAAAAAACGCTTGCCGCCGCCTATCGCATAATCGCCCGAAAGGCGGCTTCGGGCGAGCAAATCAACGAATACGAGCATATTTTATATGAAAACTACTATAAAATCGTCGAAGCTTTGACGTGCGCTCGCAAAAGCGGTGACCTTTCTTTGCTTCCGCATCTCGGCGGCGTGCCGCGCGTGTATTCGCTTTGTTCCGCGGTTGTAAAGTTTTCCGGCGGAACGGTGCTCGAGGACGCGTTTTTAAGTTGCGTGGAGGCGTTTAATTACGATTGTCCGCTCACGTTCGCCGAAGTCGAAGCTTTGCCGAGCGTGCTTTGCTTTGCGCTTTGCGAATATATAGCGGCAGTTTCGGTTCGATATATAGTTTCCGAAAATAGAAAAACCGGCGGAAAGAACGACGCGGCGAAGGAAAGAGTGAATCTCGACAGATTAAACAGTGCGGCTTATGTCACCGCGCTTTGTGCGACCGGCTCGTCAAGGTTCGTCGGTTCGGTTAAGAAACTGTGCCGTGAAAACGGCTTCGACGCCGAGAAACGAATCGGCGGTTACTATGCGGCGAACAATCGCTACGCAATGGCGGCTTCGTCTGCAGTGGGCACAATGTTTGCAATGAAATCGTGGCTTACGGATGAATTTGTAATGTCGTTGGCGCCGACAAACCGCGTGCTGTCCGCATCGCCGTCGTGCGGCTACATCGAAAGTACGCTCGCGACTCGCAGGCACTACCTTAGTAGAGTAGCGGCGATTGCAAAGCGGAAAAGTCGCAGCGAGGTATCGGTAGCGGCTGAAGCTTACGCTCGCGCGGCAACGGACAAGCGCGACATCGCGTTTTGTCTGTTGAAGCCGCCGCGCGGAAAATTCGCCATGCTCGCGGTAATTTTTATGAAGCTTCTGCTTGCCGCCGCAATAGCGGTGGGGGTATGGTTTTTTGTGCCCGTGTTAAAGACGGTAACGACTATAGTAAGTCTGCCGATTGCCGTCGTCGTTTCGGATTTAATCATAAGCAAGTTGCTTACCGCCGCGACCGAACCGCGACCGTTACCGCGCGTCGCCGCCGAATTTATTCCCGATTCGGTAAAAACCTGCATAACCTGTACGCGCCTTATATCTTCGGTAGCCGAGGTAAAGGACGCCGTTTTTATGCTGGAAACCGTTGCCGCCGCTAACCCAGGCAAACGCTTTTCCTACGTTCTTCTCGTCGATTTGCCGCCGTCAAAAACGCCAAAGTCACCCTCGGACGACGGTATAATAGAGTTGTTGAAAAGCGAGTACAGCCGCTTGAATAACGATAAATTTAATATTTTGATACGAAATCGTAGCTTCCTGAAAGAGAAAAATTTATATCAAGGTTGGGAACGCAAGCGCGGAGCTCTGTGCGACTTCAACGGGCTTATTCTGCGCTCGGAAGCCGCGCCGTTTCGGTTGATACTTGGCGGTTCGTATGCGGCGAAGTACGTTGTCGCTATCGATTCGGACACGCTGCTCAACTGCGCCGACGAGCTTACGTCAATTATGGAGCACCCGTATAACCGCGCGGTCACGGTCGCCGGGCTTAGCGTAAACAGCGATTCGTCGTCGAGCGAAAAGACGCCGTTCGCCATGCTGTTTTCGGGCGCTTCGGGGCTTGACTCGTATTCGCGAGGATTTGAGCTGAACTCGGATTTGTTTGGCTCGGGCAACTACACGGGAAAGGGCATTTACCGCGTTGCCGAATTCGACGCGGCGGTGGGGAATGCGTTTCGCGATAACAGAATCCTCAGTCACGACTTTATAGAGGGCGCGTACTCGGGCGCGATAAACTGCGACGAAACCGCGCTCGATTCCACGCCGTCGTCGTTTGCCGGCTGGCTGCGCCGCCGTTTGCGTTGGCTTCGCGGAGATTGGCAGCTGCTACCGTGGCTACTTCCGATTGTATCGTCCCGAAGCGGAAAACTGTGCAAAAACCCCATTTCGCCGATGGACAAGTGGCATATTCTTATCAATATGCTTGCTCCGCTCGGCGAAGCGTGTGCGCTTGCGCTTGTCGTCGCGTCGAGCATAACGGGGCAATGGGAAACGCTGATTGCGGCGTTTTTACCGTCTTTGGTAAGGGTTGCGTTTTTGCTGCCGTTACTGTTTTCATCACCGCGTGAATTTTCAAAAGCGCTCGCATGCGAAGCATTTTTCGTGTGCTCCTTGCCGATTGTCGCGCTATCGGGGCTTGCGGCAATCGCCGTAACGATTGTAAGGCTCGTCATAAAACGCGGACTATTGGAGTGGAACGTGTTTGCGCACTCGCGCGGCGGCGACGGTGCCGTGGTTTTTGTCGCGTTCGTTTTCGGCGTGGGCTTGTGCGCGCTCAACGCGGCGTTCGGCGGCTTGATTGTCGTGTATGTCCTCGGCGCGGCGTTCGTGCTTTTCGGACCGCTTCAGGCGTATCTGTCCGAGCAGAAGAAAAATCGTGAAATTCCGTCAACGTACAAGAGCTATCTGTCGCTGATTGCGGCAAAGACCTGGAACTACTTTTTCGAGGGGTGTACTCCCGAAAATAACTATCTGCCGCCCGACAATTACTGCGAGGACGGCGACCGCGGTTTTTGCGACCGCACGTCGCCCACGAATATCGGCATGGCGCTTGTCTCGGCGTATTCGGCAAAGGAGCTGAACGTGATTGACGAGCGTAAGGCGTGCGAATTTTGCGAAGCGATAATAGATACTATTCAAAAGCTCGAAAGATGCAACGGGCATCTATATAATTGGTACAATATAAAATCGCTCAAGCCGCTGTCGCCTCGCTACGTTTCTTCGGTCGACAGCGGCAACCTGGTCTGCGCGCTTCTGTTGTGCCGCGCGTTTGTTTCGCCGTCTGTCGTCGAAAAAATAGACGAAATCATCGCCGCCGCGGACTTCGGTTTTCTGTATGACGAAAAGCGCGGTTTACTCAGAATAGGGTGGAACGAAACGGAAAAACGATTTGACGGCTATTACGATTTAGCCGCCAGCGAAGCTTCGATGACCTATCTCGCCGCAATAGGACTAGGGAAAATTCCGCGCTCGTCTTGGCAGAATTTGCAAAGAAAGCTAGTGTCCTACAGTGGAAAAACACTTTATTCGTGGTCGGGCGGCGCATTTGAGTATTTGCTTGCGCCTGCATTCTTCAAGTACTCGAGGGGCACGCTTTACCACGTTGCGGCAAAGAACGCGTTTCGGGCTCAGGTGCGTTACGCGCGCGAATTAAAGTCGGAATACTACGGCATTTCGGAAAGTCAGTACTATGCGTTCGAGGACAACGGCGACTATAGGTATCGCGCGTTCGGAGTGCCGGGAGTGGCGCTCGGCGAGTACTACGGCGGCAGGGTTGTCGCGCCCTATGCCGCCGCGTTGTCACTAGGCTACGCCGGCGAGCTCGGCGAGCGGCAGATAGCCGCGTTTTACGACAACGGCTTAATCGGTAAATTCGGGCTTTACGAGGCGATTTGCGACGGCAGAATCGTGAAGAGCTTTATGGCGCACCACGAGGGAATGATTATGCTCGGCATTTGTAACTACCTTACCCACGGCGCGGCAATCGAAGCGATGCGCTCGCTGCCTGCCGTCAGAGCCGCCGAAATGCTGCTTACGCAGCCGATGCCGAACGTCAAAGCCGAAAGGAAATTCACGGTAAAGCCGCTGCAAAACCGCACGGAAGAGCCTCGAGTCATCGAAAACGCGTTGCTGTACCCGGAGATTTGTATGTTCGGTTCGCACGGCTACAACGCGGTAATTGACAGCAATGGCAACGGTTTTTCCACGTTGGGAAACTATGATATAAGCAGGAAACACGATAACAACGGTTTCCGCGTGACGATTGAAACCGAGCGCGGCGCATTTTCCGCCACTCGCGGCGGCGTGTGCAGATTCGGTTGCGGCGAATCGGAATACTCGTCGAGCTCGCACGGGCTTTCGGTTTCGACGGCAGCAAAGCCGCTTGCTTCGACGAGCGGAGAATTGCGCGTCGTAAGGGTTAAAAACCGTTCGGACGAGGCGGTAAGAGTCAAAGTCTGCGCTGCGGTCGAGCCCGTGCTGACCTCGCGCGAGAGCGATATTTCTCACCGCGAATACAGTAACATGTTCGTAAAAACCGCGTTGCATAGCGGCAACCGCGCGGTGACGGCGGAGAGAACAAAAACGGGCGCTTGCGCCGCACTGGTATCGAGCGAGGAAAAATCGACGGAATACGTTTCCTCGCGAGCAAATTTTTACGGTAGAAGAAAGACGGTCGAGTTCGGCGACGTGCTGGACCCGATATTAGCCGCAAGGACGAGCATATCGTTAAAGCCCGGAGAAGAGCGAGAGGTTGCGTTCGCGCTTGTCGCCGCCTTTTCCGCGCCCGACCTCGAGCGAAAATTGAGCGTTATCGAGAGCAAAGAGTTTTTTGTGCGCGAGCGCTCGTCGAAGACTTGCGGTCAGCCCGACAGGGAAACCTGTCGCATAGCGGCTCGCATTCTTTCGTGCACGGGCTCGTATACCGACGCTTCGGCGGCGGGCAGGGTGAATACGCGCTATCCGCTGATAACTTCCGTTGTCGAATCGGAACGCGACGTATCGGTGCTCGAAACAATGTTTTTCCGCTTTAAGACGATATATAATTATGGTATCAAGTTTAATCTCGCTGTAATTTACCGTGAGGATTACGGTTATTACGCCGAGGTTTTTAACACTGTGGAAGCTGCCGTCGAGCGTTCGGGCATTCGTACAGCCGTACCGTCGGACTGCGTTTTCAAGACCGTAAACCGCACGATGATGCCGGGTGAAGCGGAAGCGCTTTTGCGCAATTCTATGGATATAAACCGCGACAATCCTCGGCGAAAAACGCCGCTTTCGGTGATAAAGTCGCCGTATCCGTCGGTTAAGATGAACGCGCCGAAGCTCGAGCTGAGGTCTGCTCGCGGCGGCTTTACAACGGACGGCTCGTATTTTATCGACGTTAGCGAGGCTCCCACGCCCAAGCCCTGGAGCAACGTCTTATGTAATCCGAGTTTCGGCACGCTGGTGACGGAGAGCTGTGGCGGTTTCACCTATTACGGCAATTCGCGCGAAAACAAGCTCACCGATTTTTCCAACGACGCAGTGCTCGACAGACCGTCCGAGCTCGTGCTTCTGGGCGACAAGGGCAACGTCTGGTCTATTGCGAGTTCGCCGATAAAAAAGAATTGCGCCTATTTCGTCACGCACTCGTTCGGCTTCACTCGCTACGAGTGCGGCTACAACGGGATTAAAGCCTCGCTCACCGAGTTTGTGGGCGAAACGAGCGTGAAATACTACGCCGTCGAGCTCGTCAACGCGGAAGCGGAAGCAAGGAAAATCGACGTCGCGTTCGCCGCGAGTATAGTCCTCGGCGATTTCCGCGAATACGCCGCGCCGTCGCTGCACGGCAAAAAAGAGGATAATTCACTGATTTTCGTCAACGCGAACAGTGGCGAAAGCTGCGCCGTCACCTGCGACATTCCGCTTTCGTCTTATTCTTTCAACCGCGCGTCTTTAATGGGCGATAGCGGCAATTACGCCTACGTCGGAGGACTCGAAACGTTACCGGGCGCAGACGCGGTGTGCTCGGCGACATTGGAGCTTAGCGGCTACGGTAAAGCCGAGGTTACGTTTTGTCTGTCGGCAGGCGGCGCAGAGCCTCACCCTGAACTAAAGCGCGAAATTTTGGAAAACGCAAGAAAAAAATACGGCTCGCTGTCCGCTGTAAGCATAACCTCGGGCTTACCCGAAATCGAATATCTGTACAAATGGCTGCCGTACCAGACGTTGTGCTCGCGCTTCTACGCGCGCACGGGCTTTTATCAGGTGAGCGGAGCCTACGGATTCCGCGACCAGCTACAGGACAGTCTCGCGCTGTTGTACGTCAATCCCGAGCTGACCCGAGCTCACATATTGAACGCGGCGGCTCACCAGTTCGAGAAGGGCGACGTCCAGCATTGGTGGCACCCCGTTTGCAGCGGAGTGAGAACGCACTTTACCGACGACCGCCTGTTTTTGCCGCTTGCGGTGGCAGAGTACGTCGAGTTTACGCAGGACAGGAGAATACTGACCGAGCGCGCGCCGTTTCTTCGCGACGTGCCGATTGAGTCTGTTCAAAAATCGGTTTACTCCTCGCCGGGATTTGCGGACGGCACGGCGACGGTGGAGGAGCACTGCCTGCGCGCGATTTTTTCCACCGAGCTAAACGAGTCGGGTTTCGCGCTGATGAAAGGCGGAGATTGGAACGACGGCATGGACGAGGTTGGCGCAAGCGGCAAGGGTATCAGCGTCTTTACCACAATGCTGCTGTATTACGCCTGTAAAAAAATGTTGCCGCTCGTCACGGACAAGTCGGTTAAGGACCGACTGACGGACTTAATGCAGGAAACGCAGGAAGCCGTCGAGCTTGCCTGGGACGGCGACCGCTATATCAGAGCCGTAACCGACGACGGTACGGTGCTGGGCTCGAAGGACTCTGACGAGTGCAAAATCGATATTTTGGTTCAGTCGTTTGCGGCAATCAGCGGCATCGCTCCCGTCAAAAGAACGATTGTTGCGCTCGATACTGCATTTCGCGAGCTTGTCAACGAGCAAAACGGCATAGTAAAGCTACTCGCGCCGCCGATTAAGAACACCCCGGGCGTGGGCTATATCGCCGATTATCCGGCAGGAATCCGCGAAAACGGAGGACAGTATACCCACGCCGCCGTGTGGTTTGCCATCGCGCTTTTCAAGAGCGGCGAGTACGAGCGCGCGGCAAAGGTCTTAAAGCTTCTTAACCCGATAGAAAAGACAAAGACCGAGGATGGCGTAAGCAAGTACGGCAACGAGCCCTATGTGATTTCTGCCGACGTTTACTCGGGCGAGCACGCCGGCGAGGGCGGCTGGAGCTGGTATACCGGCGCGGCGGCGTGGCTTTACAAGTGCCTGACCGAGCAGTACCTCGGCGTAAAAATCACGGGCGACCTGCTCACGCTTTCACCTTGCCTGCCGTCGGACGAGAGGGGCGTAACGATTAGAATAAAGCGCGGCGACTGCGACATAACCGTCGACGTCGACAATACCGAGTCCGAGGGCGATTGGCGGTTGAGCGTGGACGGCGTGACCTACAATTCCGATTCGTTAAGGCTGCTTCCGTCGCTCAGCGGCAAACGCATAGTCCTGTCGCGCCGAAAATAACGCATACCGCCGCAAAGCCCGTCGCGAAGAAGGGGACGTTTGCGCGGAAAAACGTTAAAAGAACGTTAAAAAGTTTGCGTAACTATCCATGACGCTTGCAAAATTCGCCGGATTGTGGTATATATAATACTATGGATTTATTCGATTTCAGCACCGATAAAAAGTCGCTTGCGCCGCTTGCCGACCGCATGCGCCCGAAAAACCTGTCCGAGTTCATAGGTCAGAGTCATCTCATCTACGACAACTCGCTGCTTGTCCGCGCAATCAAAGCGGACAAGCTGGGCAGTTGCATTTTCTTCGGACCGCCGGGTACGGGCAAGACCACGCTCGCTTCGGTAATAGCAAACTCAACGTCAGGCGCGTTTGAAAAGTTGAACGCCGTGTCGAGCGGCGTGGCGGACGCCAAGCGCGTCATCGAGCAGGCAAAGGAGCGGCAGCGGCTTTACGGCAAAAAGACGTACCTTCTTTTGGACGAGTGCCACCGCTGGAACAAAGCGCAGTCCGACTGCGTACTGTCGGCGATAGAGGACGGGAGCATAATCTTTATCGGTTCGACTACCGAAAATCCGTATATATCGATGACTCGCGCTATAGTTTCGCGCTGTCGGGTATTCGAGCTCAAAAGCCTTACCGAAGCCGACGTCATCAAGGGGTTGAAACGCGCGATAACCGACAAAACCAACGGCTACGGCAATATGAACCTCACCGTGACCGACGACGCGCTCCGTCACTTCGCCTGGGGAGCTTCCGGGGATTTGAGGAACGCGCTCAACGGATTGGAGCTGGCGGTGCTGACCACTGCGCCCGGCGCGGACGGCAGCATAACGGTGGACAAGACGGCAGCCGAGCAATCGATTCAGCAAAAGACGATTTCCGTCGACGAGAGCACCTATTTCGACATGCTCAGCGCGTTTTGCAAGTCGCTTCGCGGCTCCGACCCCGACGCCGCTTTGTATTGGGCGTTTCGGCTGATTGCCTCGGGGCTCGACCCGTTGATAATCTTCCGCCGCACGATAGCGCACGCCAGCGAGGACGTGGGGCTTGCCGACAGCAACGCGCTAGTCATGGCAGTAAACGCCATGACCGCCTACGAAAAGCTGGGACCGCCCGAGGGCTTTCTGGCGCTCACTCACGCAATAATCTATGTGTGCACCGCGCCGAAATCAAACTCCGTGGTGGTGGCGATGAACGAGACTCAGCGAGTAGTCAAGGAGAGCGGAGCCAGCTATGTGCCGCTGCATCTGAGGAACACCGACTATTCCACGCTCGACAAGAGCGATAAACCGTATATCTATCCGCACGACCTCGGCGGCTATGCCGAGCAGCAGTATCTGCCCGACGAGCTCGTCGGCGCTAAATTCTACCGCCCGTCGGAGAACGGCGACGAAAAGAAAGTAAAGGAGTTTATGGCTTATATAAAAAATTATATAAGCGGTAAACGCAAGTAAGAAGATAATCGGAAAGATTGAACAAGCCCAAAAGGAGAAATAATGTTAAAAATCTCACACGTTTCCAAAACGTACAATCACAGCCCCGTCAAGGCGGTGGATGACCTCAGTCTCGAGCTTAAGCCCGGCGAAATCTACGGATTTTTGGGACCCAACGGCGCAGGCAAAACCACGACAATCAAAATGCTGACGGGCATATTGTCCTACGAAGAGGGCGACATCGAGATTTGCGGCTATGATATGAAGCGCGACCCGATAAACGCCAAGCGCAACGTGGGCTACGTTTCCGACAACGACGTCATCTACGATAAGCTGTCGGGCAAGGAGTACATAGATTTTCTCGCCGATATTTACGGCGTATCGCTCGCGGACAGAAAAGCGCGCGCCGAGCGCATGCTCGACTTGTTCCACCTGACCGAAGCGTTCAATAACCCCATAAAGACGTATTCGCACGGCATGAAGCAAAAGATTTCCATTATCGGCGCGCTGATACACAACCCCAAGCTTTGGGTGCTGGACGAGCCCATGATGGGGCTCGACCCTCAGTCGGCGTACGAGCTTAAAGAGCTTATGCGCCGCCACTGCGAAGAGGGCAACACCGTGTTTTTCTCCACGCACGTTCTCGAAGTCGCGGAAAAACTGTGCGACCGCGTGGGCATAATCGTCAAGGGCAAGCTGGTAACGTCGGGCACTATCGACGAGGTCAAGGCGCAGGCGAACGACGAGTCGCTGGAAGAGGCGTTTCTCGCGGTTGCGGGCGAGGGCTTTTCGATTACCGAGGGCGCGGATAATCGCGCGTCCGAAAACGCCGTCACCACAGCGCAGCCTGCGGAAGCCGACGACGATAAAGCGGAGTAACCCGAATGAAAAACTATTTCAGAATTTTCAGCCTGCTCTTTAAGTACATGTTCCGCAAGGGCGGAGAAAAGAGCAGTAAATGGATTTGGGCGGCGTATATTTTCGTCGGAGTGGTGTTCGCGTTTATAATACTGTCTATATGCCTTGCCGTCGGCATGCTTGCCGAGACGGTAAACGCTATGGGCATGCTGCCCGAGTTCGTCACGCTCATGCTTGCTATGTCGTGCGTAGGAGTGGTGCTGTTCGGGCTTGTGCCGATGATGACGTATCTGTACTTTTCGCGCGACACCGAGTTTATGCTCACTCTGCCCGTAAAGCCCTCGACGGTGTTTATGGCAAAGCTGTCGGTAGTCTACATTACCGAAATAATCGTCAGCACCGTTATTCTTCTTCCGGCAATGCTAACGGTGGGAATAATGACCGCGCAGGGAGCGGTATTCTATATCGTAATGCTGTTTGCGGTACTGCTGGTGCCGGCTATTCCGCTTGTGCTGGTGGCAGTTCTCGCCATTCCGCTCATGTGGGTGGTCAGCTTCTTCAAGAATAAGGGCGCGCTCGCGTCTATAGTAATGATACTGCTCGGCTGCGGAGTGTTCGCAGCTTACTACGCGCTGATTGCCGGAATGTCGTCCTCGGGCGATAATTTTAACCCCGAAGAGGTCGTCGCCGCGCTGTCGGCTGTGCTTAATAACGTTGCCGACATACTGATTCCGCTTGCCGCGGTCGCAAGACTTGCAACGCTGTCGCCCGTCACGGCGTTCGGCGAGTTTTCGGTGGGTACTGCGGCGATGATTAACCTCGCCGTGTTCGTCGGGTTTGCCGTGGTTCTGCTCGCGCTTGCGGTGCTCGTTTCCTCGGCGGTTTATCGCAGGGGAGCTCGCAGCATATTAGAAGGCGGCACGAAAAAGAACAACGGCAAGGTGGAATTCAAGCAAAGCGGCTCGGCGTTGTCCGCGCTGTTCAAAAAGGAATGGCGCGAGCTCGTCCGCACACCGGCGTTCGCGTTCCAGTGCCTGTCGGGGATACTGCTTTGCCCGATTATTATTTATTTCATGTCGTCGATGTTTACTTCGGGCTTCGAGGCAAGCGGCGGCGCGGACGAAGTAACCGCAGAGTTTCTGAATTTTATGACGCTGCTAAAAAGCTTTGTGCTCATCGGCTTCATATCGATGTTCAGCGTGAGCATGAACGTGGGCGCACCCACCGCAATCACTCGCGAGGGCGGAAACTGCTATGTGCTCAAAACCATGCCCGTTCCGTACAGAACGATAGTCACCGCAAAGCTGCTTTTATATGTGCTGATTTCGTCGCTGTCCATCGTGACCTCGCTCATCGTTTCGTCGATTATGGCGTTTGACCTCGCAAATGTGATTTTCGGCACGATTTTCTTGCTTCTGTATAACTACGGCTATAATTGCGTGTGCGTTTACATCGACTTGCGCCGTCCGAAGCTGAATTGGTCGACGCCTAACGAAGCGGTCAAGAATAATCGAAATTCAGTTGTGCCGATGCTCATCAACATGGCTGCGAGCATAGTGATAATCGCGCTTCCCGTCGTGTTTCTGATTTTGATACCCTCGACGCTGATTGCCAAAATTGTAGCGTGGACGCTGCTCTGCGGAGTGGGCGTCGCCGCGGCGATAGTGTTCCATAACCTTCTGTTTGCCAACGCAGACCGTCTTTTCGATAACATCGCGGCTTAAAGCGACGGAAACATGGTAAGACAAAACACCGAAAAACCGCCTTGCAGATAAGCAAAGCGGTTTATTTTATACTTTTACGGTTTTATTCTTCCTTTTCGCCGATAACGGGAATAAAGTTCTCGAAAATGATATTGTCGCAGTACGGCAGGCATTTTTCCATTTCGGCGTTCGAGCGCACCGTCCAGGCGAGGGTAGGCAGCTTGGTTTTAGTAACGTATTTGTTCGGCAGGTTAGCGTGATTGTACGATATAAAATCTGGCGAGGAAACCTTGTTCATTTTGAGCCGCTTCAGGACGAAACGCTTGAAGAAGCCGAGGTCCTTTTTGTCGAAGAAGCAGGACAACTGACCGCGCGGAATCTGCGGCGCGTTCTTTTTGAAAAACTCCATCGAGTAGGGATTGAATGACTGTACGGCATATTCGCCTTTGTAAGATGACAGCAGTTCCAGCGTGTCGCGCTCGAGCTGTCCGACGGTGGAGTCGTTTTTAATCTCGATTAAGAGCGGCGTTCTGCCGTCTACGAACTCCAGCACCTCCTTGAAGGTAGGGATGCGTTCGTCCGAATTCCTGAGTCTTACCTTTTCGAGGTCGCTCTTCGTCATATTGCAAACGTAGCCGTCGAGGTCCGTCATTCTGGTGAGCTTATCGTCGTGAAAGACGACGACCGTGCCGTCGTCGATGGGGCGAACGTCTATTTCTATCGGGAATCCTGCCTCGATAGCCTTACCGAAAGCTGCGAGCGAGTTTTCGGGAGCGTCGATTCCGTGCAAGCCCCTGTGCGCAATCGGGCGCGAAAACAACCAAGATTTTTTTATATCCATAATTCTTTCTACCTCTTAGATAACCCGTTGAAACGGGTGGCGAGCGCGCGGCAAAACAGAGAAAAACTTAAAAGTTAATGCGGCAATAAAATCCTGTTTAACGCAAAAAACGCGCGAAGCTTGTTTCACTAGTTATTATAGCACAGTCGGAGTCGATTATGCAAGGGATTTTACGATAAAATACGCGCGTTCGGACGAATATACGGCAATTTTTTTGAGACGACTATCGTTTTTATTCGTTAAGCGATAAAATTAGCCTTCACAAATTCAAAAACTGTCTCAAACCGATTGCGTTTTATTCGGCTTTATCGTATAATATCGTTATGAAACAGTCGAGCATCCGAAACTTTTGCATAATCGCCCACATCGATCACGGCAAGTCTACGCTTGCCGACAGGCTTATCGAAACCACCGGCACGCTGGAAAAGCGCGAGCTTTCTGACCAGGTACTCGACAGCATGGACATCGAGCGCGAGCGCGGAATAACAATCAAGCTCACTCCCGTGAGAATGAAGTATTCGCACGGCGGCGAAGAGTATATACTTAACCTTATCGACACCCCGGGGCACGTCGATTTCACCAACGAGGTTTCGCGTTCGCTCGCGGCTTGCGAGGGCGCGATTCTGGTTGTCGACGCTTCTCAGGGCGTAGAAGCGCAGACTCTCGCCAACGTCTACCTCGCGGTTGACAACGACCTCGAAATCCTGCCCGTTATAAACAAGATAGACTTGCCCAGCGCGCGGCCGCAGGAAGTCATCGAGGAAATCGAGGACGTAATCGGCATCGACGGGCACAACGCGCCGCTTGTCAGCGCAAAAGAGGGCATCGGTATCGACGAAGTGCTGGAGAAGGTAGTCACATGCTTTCCGGCTCCCAAGGGCGACCCCGACGCTCCGCTCAAGGCGCTCATATTCGACTCGTTCTACGACAACTACAAGGGAGCGGTTTGCCTTGTCCGCATAATCGACGGCAAGGTTGCAGCCGGCACTAAAATCAGACTGATGAATACCGGCAAGGAATTCGACACGGTGGAAGTGGGGTATTTCAATCCCGGAATGTGCGCCGCCGAAAGCCTGTCTGCCGGCGAGGTCGGCTACGTCTGCGCCAGCATAAAGAACGTCGAGGATACCGCGCCCGGCGACACGATAACCGATTCGCTTCGTCCTGCCGCCGAGCCTTGTCCCGGCTACAAGCCCGTTCAACCCGTGGTTTACTGTGGTATTTACCCCGTGGACGGCTCGAAGTACGACGACCTGAAGGATGCGCTCGAAAGATTGAAGCTCAACGACGCCGCGCTGTTTTACGAGCCCGAGGTTTCGGCGGCTCTGGGCTTCGGTTTCCGCTGCGGCTTTTTGGGGCTGCTCCACATGGAAATCATCGAGGAGCGGTTAGAGCGCGAGTTCAACCTCGACCTCATTACCACCGCGCCCGGAGTAAACTACAAGGTTGTCAAAACGGACGGGGAGGTTATCACCGTCACAAACCCCAGCAATCTTCCTAACCTGTCCGAAGTCGACCACATCGAGGAGCCCGTCGTCAAAGCGTTTATCTACACGCCGCCCGAATATATCGGACCCATCATGGAGCTCTGTCAGGAAAAGCGCGGCGAGTATATCGACATGGTTTACCTCGACAAAACGCGCGTCAAAATGCACTACGAAATTCCGCTCAACGAAATCGTCTACGACTTTTTCGACGGGCTTAAATCGCGCACGCGCGGCTACGCAAGTCTCGATTACGAGCTTAAAGGCTACAAGCCCAGCGACCTCGTCAAGCTCGATATAATGCTGAACAACGAGGTGTGCGACGCGCTCAGCATAATCGTCCACCGCGACAAGGCGTATAACCGCGGCAGGTCGATTGCGGAAAAATTGAAAGAAGTAATACCGCGCCAGATGTTTGAAATACCCATTCAGGCGGCAATCGGCTCGAAAATCATTGCGCGCGAAACGGTCAAAGCACTCCGCAAGGACGTTCTCGCAAAATGCTACGGCGGCGATATCTCCAGAAAGAAAAAGCTGCTCGAAAAACAAAAGGAAGGCAAAAAACGCATGCGGCAGGTGGGCTCCGTCGAGGTGCCCAGCGAAGCGTTTATGTCGGTGCTCAAGCTTGATAAATAATCGCGACAACGCGCCTTCCGCTCTGTGCGTAACGGCGGTAAAATCGGTGGGGAACAAAGCCGGGATTTACGTCCATTTTCCGTATTGCAGGCGAAAGTGCGCGTATTGTGCGTTCGTTTCCACGTCGGATTTATCTTCGCAAAGCGCATATATTTGCCGTCTTAAAACGGAAATCGAGCAATCGGAGTATGCTTCGCCCGTCGACACGATTTATTTCGGCGGCGGCACTCCGTCGGTAATGCTTCGCGGCGGTTTCACCGAAGTCGTGAGCGCGCTTTGGCAAAAGTTCGATTTAAGCGGCTTAACGGAGTTTACTGCGGAAGCCAATCCCGAGTCGGTCACTCCCGAGTTTTTGGCGGAGTGCAGGGAAATCGGCGTGAACAGGCTGAGCATGGGCTTGCAGTCGGCGAGCGACGAAATCTTAAAGCGTATAGGAAGGTTGCATACCGTTTCGGACTTTGTCCGCGCGGTAAAATCGGCTAAGGATTTCGGGATAGACAACATTTCCGGCGACCTTATCATCGGACTTCCGGGGCAGGATGAGGACGATGTAAAAAACGCCGTCGAGCTGTTTGACGGGTTGGGATTAAGTCACGCCTCCGTGTACGCGCTGACCGTCGAGGAGGGTACGCCGCTTTACCGCTCGGGATATAAGACTGACGACGACCGCGAAGCCGAGCTTTACGATGCGGCGGTCGAATACCTTAAAAAATACGGTTTTTACCGCTACGAGGTGAGTAACTTCGCGCGCGACGGCAAAATCTCGCGGCACAACACCAAGTATTGGACGGGAGCGGACTATTACGGCTTCGGTGCGGCGGCGCATTCGCTTGCGTGCGGCAAGCGAATAGCCAATACTTCCGACGTTGCCGCATATATTGCAGGCACGGCAAAACCTGCGGTGCAGCCGCTTACCGCCGAGGACAAGCGCACCGAATTGATAATGCTGCGGTTGCGCACGACGGCAGGGCTCGACCTTTGCGAATACTCGCGATTTACGCGCCGCGACCTTATGAAAGAAAAATCGGACGAAATAGCGCGGCTTTTAAGGCTGGGCGTGATAACGGCAAGCGACAACGAAATCAAACTTACCGACAAGGGCTTTTACGTCATGGATTCGGTAATCGAGGAGCTTTTATGACGACGGACGAGATAAAAAACAATAACGCGGTTGCGAATGAAAATACGTATGAGAGTGTAAAACAACAGCGTCTTAAAGCGGAAATCGAGAAACAAAAGCAGCTTAAAGCGCGCAGGGAAGCCGACGCGTACAAGCGGAAGTATTTTGAGTTTTACGACGACATAAAAATCAGTCACAGGGAGGATTGGTAAAAATGAGCATTAAGTTTGATTTATTTCCGGGAAACAAGAGGCGCGCCGTGACGTTCAGCTACGACGACGGGGCGAAATTCGACCGTATTCTGGTGGATAAGTTTGACAAGTACGGCGCGAAGTGCACGTTTAACCTTAACTCCGTGAATATCGAAAAGCGCTTTGACGAAAGCGCCTACCGCATAGACGAGAGCTTTGTCAAGTCAATCTCCGAGCGCCACGAGATTGCCTGCCACGCGCAGACGCACCCGTTCATGGAAAAGCTTCCGCTCGACATGATGGTACGCGAGGTCTACCGCGACCGCGACAGCCTCGAAAACCTTATCGGTAAACCCGTTGTGGGCATGGCGTATCCCTACGGCACCTACGACGAATCGGTAGTAAACGCATTGCGCTCGTGCGGAATCAAGTATTGTCGTACCACTCACGCCACAAACGGCTTCGGCTCGCAGGATAATTGGCTCAGGCTCAATCCGACTTGTCACCACAACGGCGCGTTGGCGCTCGTCGACGCGTTTTTCGACACGAAGCCGTGGCACAACCTGCCAATATTCTACGTCTGGGGACACTCGTTCGAGTTCGACGGTCAGAACAATTGGGCTGTCATGGACGAGCTTCTTTGCCGACTGTCAGCTCGCGACGACATCTGGTACGCGACGAATATCGAGCTTTACGACTATATGCAGGCGATTAAAAATCTGCGCATAACCGCCGACGAATCCACGGTTTACAATCCGTCGGCAGTCACGGTGTATGCCGGCGTGGGGGATAAGACCGTAGAACTTAAGCCGGGACTTAATCGCCTGTAAGTCGCGGTAAGATTTATCGCGCCGCGCACTCGTGCGTATGTGCGCATTATAATAAGGAATGGCAAAGCCGCTTCCGAATCCGAATTTCAGGAAGCGGCTTTTTATATTGCTTCTTGCTTCGGCGCAATGCTATTGAGAAAAGTTCCTCCAAAATTTTGTAAAATAATTTTAAAAACTCTTGACAACGCGCATAATAAGATGTATAATGAGTTAGCAATCGAGAGTTGAGAGTGCTAGTAAGCAAAGCTGCGAGTGCCAGCGGTCACGCGACCGAATGTAAGCAAGCGCGGCGAACCGCTACGGCACGCTACAAAAGGATTGCGGCAGAGTACGGAGGCGCGTATGGGAATATCCGGTAGAAAGGAAAAAATAATTCAGGCGGTGGTTGACAGCTATATCGTCAGTTGTGAGCCTATATCCAGCGCCGAGATTAAGGAAAACTATCTTCCCGACCTCAGCTCGGCAACTATCCGCAACGAACTTGCCGCGCTCGAGGAAATGGGCTACCTCGCGCAGCCGCACACCTCGTCGGGCAGAGTACCTACCGCCGAAGCTTACAGGCTGTACGTCGACAAGCTGATGCCCAAACGCAAACTCTCGAAGAGCGAACTCAAGGTTATCAACAGCTACTTCGACCATAAGATTACCGAGATAGACACGATACTCAAAAACACTGCTAAGGTAATTTCGGAGATAACGAATCTTACGGGCGTTGCCGTGATTCCGGACGTTACCAACGCGGTAGTGGAGAGCGTGAAAATCGTCAAACTCAACGACAAGTCCGCGCTGGTCATAATCGTCACGAACCTCGGCATAATGAAGGACGCGACGGTGGACATAGCTTCGACGCTCGGCGACGACTACTTCACGGTTGCAAGCAACTTTATCACCGCGGCGTTCAAAGGGCGCACAATCGGCGAAATCATAGAGCCCGGCGACCTTATCGAGGAAATCAAAAAAGAGTACGAAAAGCTGTTCGAGGCAATAATAAAGGTTATTAAGGACTATGTCGAAAACGGCGGAGCTTCGGACGTGGTGCTGGAGGGAAGTACAAAGCTTCTCGACCAACCCGAGTACGCCAACGTCGGCAAGGCGCGCGCGATGCTGGGTATGCTTGAAGCAAAGGAGCAGCTCGTTCCGATGCTCAAATCGCCCGAAAACGTTAGCCTCAGCATAAAAATCGGAAAGGACAACGAGATAGGAGAAGGAATGCCCGAGTGCGCAATCGTTACGGCAAACTATCAGGTGGGCGGCGTCACGATAGGCAACGCAGGCGTTATCGGACCTATCAGAATGGACTACTCAAAAGTCGTTTCCGTACTCGATTATATAGGCAAAACGCTCAGCGACATGCCCGATTCCGACGAAGGAAAAGAGGCAAACGACAATGAAGAAAAATAAGAGAAAACACGCAAAAGGAATTAACAAAATGGAAAAAGAAGAAACTACAGTCAAAGACGCGGGCGAAACCGAAAACGCGGCGACCGAAAACGAAACGGTGGTCAGCGACGCCGGCGAGGAAAACGCCGAAGTCGAAACCGTCGATGTAGAAAAGCTCGTCGCCGAGCTTGCGGCGCTCAAGAAGGAAGCGGAAGCGGAAAAGGCGAGAGCGGCAGAAATGACCGACTCGGCGCGTCGACTTCAAGCTGAATTCGACAACTATCGCAAGAGAATGAACGACAATTCGCGCAAGGTTCGCGAAGACGCGACGGCAGAAGTGCTTGTCAAAGTCGTGCCTGTTCTCGACACGATAGCGCAGGCGCTTAACATGATAGACGACGAAAAAGTTGCCGGCGGCGTGAAGATGATAGGCGACGAGATAACCAAACTTCTCGGCTCCTACGGCGTGGTTGAAATCGAAGCGGAGGGCAAGGAATTCGACCCAAAGCTTCACGAGGCAATCATGCAGATGCCGGCGGAAACGGAAGAACAAAAAGATACAGTAAAGCAAGTATTTCAAAAGGGCTACAAAATGGGCGACAAGGTCATAAGACCTGCCCGTGTAATAGTAAATAAATAAGTATAAAATTTTCAGGAGGATATATTATTATGGGAAAGATTATCGGTATAGATTTAGGAACAACCAATTCGTGCGTGGCAGTGCTTGAGGGCGGCGAACCCGTCGTTATCCCCAACAGCGAGGGCGCGCGTACAACCCCGTCCGTCATCGGCTTTGCCAAGGACGGCGAAAGACTTGTAGGTCAGGTCGCAAAACATCAGGCGGTCGCCAACCCCGACCGCACGGTCATTTCAATCAAGAGAGAAATGGGCACCGACCACAAGGTGACTATCGACGGCAAGCAGTATTCGCCGCAAGAGCTGTCGGCAATGATTCTGTCCAAGCTTAAAGCGGACGCCGAAAGCTACCTCGGCACCAAGGTTACCGAAGCGGTCATCACCGTCCCGGCATACTTTACCGACGCTCAGCGTCAGGCAACCAAGGACGCAGGACGTATTGCGGGACTTGACGTAAAGCGTATTATCAACGAGCCTACCGCGGCTGCGCTTGCCTACGGGCTTGACAAGACCAAGGACGCCAACCAGAAGGTCTTTATCTACGACCTCGGCGGCGGCACGTTCGATATCTCCATTCTCGAAATCGGCGACGGCGTAGTAGAAGTGCTTGCTACCGCAGGTAACAACCGTCTGGGCGGTGACGACTTCGATAAGAGAATTATGGATTACCTCGTAGACACCTTCAAGAAAGAGCATAACATCGACCTTACCAAGGACCGTATGGCTATGCAGAGATTGAAGGAAGCTGCGGAGAAAGCCAAGATAGAGCTTTCGACCTTGCAGAACACCAAAATCAGTCTGCCGTTCATTTCGATGGGCGAAGCAGGTCCTATCCACATGGACGTCGACCTCAGCCGCGCTAAGTTTGAAGCGCTTATCGCCGACCTCGTTCAGCAAACCGTCGACCTTACCAAGCGCGCGCTTGCGGACTCCGGGCTTACCACGAGCCAAATCGATAAGGTTATTCTCGTCGGCGGCTCGACCCGTGTTCCTTGCGTAGTCGACGCGGTGAGAAAGGTAAGCGGCAAGGAGCCGTTCAAGGGTATCAACCCCGACGAATGCGTCGCAATCGGCGCGGCTATTCAGGGCGGCGTGCTCGGCGGCGAAGTCAAGGACGTGTTGTTGCTCGACGTTACTCCGCTGTCGCTGGGTATCGAAACGATGGGCGGCGTGTTCACAAAGCTTATCGACAGAAACACCACAATTCCTACCAAGAAATCGCAGGTGTTCTCGACCGCTGCGGATAATCAGCCGTCGGTTGATATTCACGTGCTTCAGGGCGAGCGCCCGATGGCAGCCGATAACAAGACGTTGGCTCGCTTCGAGCTGAGCGGCATTGCTCCGGCGCCGAGAGGCATTCCGCAAATCGAAGTTACGTTCGATATCGACGCAAACGGCATCGTGCACGTTTACGCTAAGGATAAAGGTACCGGCAAGGAGCAGAGCGTGACCATTACTGCTTCGTCCAACCTGTCCGAAGAGGATATTCAGCGCGCTATCGACGATGCTGAGAAGTTTGCCGCTGAGGACAACAAGCGTAAAGAAGTCGTCGACGTGAAGAACAACCTCGACGCGCTCGTGTTCCAGATTGAGAAAGTGCTCACCGAGAGCGGCGACAAAGTTGACGCAGCCGACAAGGCTTGCCTCGAGGAAGAGGTTAAGAAAGCAAAAGAAACGCTTAAGACCGACGACGTCGACGCTATCAAAAAGACGTTTGAAGATTTGCAGAAGCTGTCCGGCGAGATTTTTACCAAGCTTTATCAGCAGACAGCAGGCGCGGCTAACGGCAATCCCGGCGGAAACGGCGGCAGCGACGGCGACAACGTGGTGGATGCGGAAGAGGTGTAACGCCTGAATCCGTAGACGGGAGAAACAATGGCTAAATCATTTTACGACATACTCGGGGTGAGTAAAGACGCAAGCCAGGACGAAATAAAGTCCGCGTACAGAAAGCTCGCTCGTCAGTATCACCCCGACCTGCATCCCGGCGACGAGGCGGCGGCAAATAAGTTCAAGGAAATATCCGAGGCTTACGACACGCTGTCCGACCCGCAAAAGCGCGCGGCTTACGATAACCCGAGTCCTTTCGGGGATTTCGGAGGAAGCGACGGCAGCGGTTTCTCGGGCTTCTCGGGTTTCTCCGGCTTCGGCGGAGGCGGCAGTATTTTCGACAGCATATTCGATATGTTCGGCGGCGGCAGCGGCTCGAGGAGCGGCGGCAGAACAGCCGAGAATATCGGCGACGATATTACCGTCAACGTTACGCTCACGTTCGAGGAAGCGGCGTTCGGCGCGCAAAAGGAAGTTACCGTCACGCGCAAGGAGCCGTGCAAGACGTGTAACGGCACGGGCGCAAAGGACGGCACTAAATTCAAGCAGTGCGGAACCTGCGGTGGCTCGGGCAGAGTAAAGCAAGCGCAAGAAACCCCGTTCGGCAGAGTGGTAAGCGAGCGCGTTTGCCCCTCGTGTAAGGGTACGGGAAAGATTATAGAAGAAGCGTGCCCCGACTGCGGCGGCAGAGGAATGGTCAGAAAAAGCGTCACGCTTAAGGTCAACATTCCTGCCGGCGTGGAAACGGGTCAGGTCATGACGGTGCGCGGCGAGGGCGAAAAGGTTGTCGGCGGCATGCCGGGCAATCTCCAGCTGATTATCAACGTATTGCCGCACAAGGTGTTCAAGCGTTCGGGTAACGACCTTTACGTCGAGCTCCCCGTTACGTTCATTCAGGCGGTGCTGGGCGAAAAGGTAAAGGTGCCTACGCTTAAGGGAACCGAACTTGAGTTCGGGCTCAGCGAGGGCGTGAAGAGCGGCACCGTACTTAAACTCAAAGGGCGCGGCATCACCACGAAGCGCGGCACGGGCGATATGTACGTCACCGTAATCGTCGATTTGCCCAAGAAGCTCACCAAAGACCAAAAGGCTAAGATTAAGGCTCTCGAAACCGAATTAAAGCCCGAGCAGTTTGACGAGGTAAAGGTATTCAACAAGAAAGCGTTTAAGTAACGAGCTATGCGCGTCTTGCGCAAACGCTTGAAAAGTATTAAACGATAAGACAGTCGCTTAAATAAAGAAAGCGGCTGTTTTTTTGTGCTCGGGCGGCAAGCGTAGTCATCGTTTCGTTGACTTTACGGACGTAAAATGCTACAATAATAACGAAATCATATCGGAGATTTACTTTATGGAGTGGCTACAAATTACTATTTCCACGACGCGCGAGTGCAGCGAGCTGGTAGCGATGCTGCTGTACGACGCGGGCAGCGAGGGTGTGCTGATAAAGGACGACGCAGACATACGCGAGCTTATAGAAAAGAAACTCAATTGGGATTACGTCGACGAGAGCCTTCTCGCGGCGAACGACAACAGGGCGCTTGTAAGCGGCTTTTTCCCCGTGGGTTTCGACGCCTGCGGTATTCATTCCGCGCTGTGCGAACTAAGGGAACGCTCGATTTTCCCGACGGGAAGTCTGGAGGTTTCGCAAATAGGCATCGACTCCGAGGATTGGGAAAACGAGTGGCGAAAGTACTATGCGCCTATCGAAATCGGCAAAGTAGTCATCGTGCCTGCGTGGCAGTCCGCGCCCGATAACGGCGAAATCCCCGTGTTTATCGAGCCCGGAATGGCGTTCGGCACAGGCAATCACGAAACGACGTCTGCTTGCGTGGAATTGATGCAAAGGCTGGATTTTTCCGATAAAACCGTTCTGGATATGGGCTGCGGAAGCGGAATACTCGGCATTACGGCGGCTAAGCTCGGCGCGAAATCGGTAATACTGTCGGACATCGACAGACAGGCAATCGAAGCTACCGAGGCTAATGTTCGGCTTAACAAGGTCGAAGAATTGTGTAAAACCGTTTGCGGCGACCTCGACACGGGCGAAATCAAAGCGGACATCGTAATTGCAAACATAACCGCCGACGTGCTCATAAGGTTGAAAGGCTTATTGGGCGACGCGTTAAAGTCGGGCGGCGACATGGTCATCAGCGGCATAATCAACGCGAGAGCGGACGAGGTAAAGGCGGCTTATGAGGACGGCTTTACGCTGCGCGAGGCGGTCAATCGCGGCGAGTGGAACGCAATGCTGCTGAAAAAGAACGGAGGAAAGGCTTAATGCGCAAATTGTTTCTCGATAAGATAGACGGCGATACGATAACCTTGAGCGGAGATGACCACAAACACATCGCTTATTCGCTCCGTATGCGCAAGGGCGACGAGATAACCGTGTGCGCCGACGGTGTAGACTACACGGCGATTATCCGCGAAATGACAAAGACCTCGACGATTGCCGAAATCACCGGCAAGGCTCGTTCCGTTTCCGAACCGAGCATAGAGCTTACTTTGTTTTTCGGCGCGCTTAAAGGAGATAAAAACGATTACGTCGTGCAAAAATGCACCGAGCTTGGCGTGAAAGAATTTGTACCGTTTATTTCCGATTTTTGCGCCGTGACGAGCGAATCCGTAAAAATCGAAAGGCTGTCGCGTATCGCATTGGAAGCGGCAAAGCAGAGCGGGCGCGGTTTCGTGCCGACGGTAAGTAGTCCTGTAAAATTTAATGATTTGTCCGATTTGCTGCGCGGCTACGATACGGTTGTTTTTCCATACGAGCAGGAGAACGAGCTGCCGATAGACGACTATTTGAAGAAAAGCGCGCGAGGAAAAACAGCAGTAGTAATAGGCTCGGAGGGCGGTTTTTCGAGAAAGGAAGCCGACGTGCTTCGCAAAATAGCCGGGGGCAGCGTTACGCTGGGAGAGAGGATACTCCGCGCCGACACCGCCTGCGTCGCCGTGGTTTCCGTAGTTATGTACGCGTTCGGCGAATGGAGAAGAAACAAATGAAGTTCGTCGTATTTTCGCTCGGCTGCAGAGTAAATCAATATGAGGGACAGTCGCTGATAAAGGAGCTCGAGAGCCGCGGCTTCGAGGCGACGGACAAGCTGGAAAAGGCGGATTATTACATAATAAACACCTGTTCGGTTACGAGCGAAGCGGACAGAAAGTCGCGCCAGACCGTAGCAAGAGTATTAAAACTCAACCCGAGCGCCAAAATCGCGATTTGCGGTTGTAGTTCGCAGAATGACGCAAAACCCTATAAAAACAAACCGAATGTGACGATAATCGGCGGAACAAGCAAGAAAATGTCGATTATCGATAGTATTATGTCTGACATAGTACAGGGCGATTTTGTGTCCGAACCGCCTAAAAAATATGAAGACGACTTGTATTGCGAGCTCACAAAGACTCGCGGCTACATAAAGGTGCAGGACGGCTGCGATAATTTCTGCTCCTACTGTATCATACCGTATCTGAGAGGCAGAAGCCGCTCGCGCTCTCTTTGCAGCATAGTGAACGAAGCGAACGAAATGGCGAAGAGGACGCGCGAAATCGTAGTTACGGGAATAAACGTTTCCGACTACGGCTCGGATATAGGGCTTACGCTTTTCGACCTCGTGCACGCGCTTTCAGCTGTTCCTGCGAGAAAGCGCTTCGGCTCGCTCGAGTGTACCGTCGTCGACGAAAAGTTGCTGAACGAAATGAAAAACGGCGATTGGTGCGACTCGGTGCACTTGTCTATGCAGAGCGGAAGCGATACGGTTCTAAGGCGTATGAACAGAAAATACACTTCCGAGTTTTTTATTGAAAAGTGCGATTTGATAAAGCGATATTTTCCCGACGCAGGCATCACAACCGACGTGATAGTCGGCTTCCCGGGCGAAACGGACGAGGAGTTCGAGGAAACCGTGCGCGTTTGCAGGAGAGCAGGCTTTGCCTGGTTGCACGTGTTCCCGTACAGCTCGCGAAAGGGTACGGTAGCCGCCAAGATGAAGCAGGTTGACGCCGCGGTCGCGGAAGAGCGCGCGGCGCGGCTCCGCGCGGTCAGCGACGAGCTTAAAACCGAATTTTTGACAAGGCAACTCGGAAAAATCAAGGAAGTGTACGTCGAGGAAGAAATCGACGGCATGGGAGCAGGCTTTGCTTCAGATTATGTAAGAGTGTATTGCGACGCCGCTCCCGGTACGCTTACCAAACAAAAAATAACGTCGCTTTTCCGCGACGGAGTAAAAGGAGAAGAAATAAAATGAACGATTGCGTATTTTGTAAAATCGAGCGCGGTGAGATTCCCTCGAAGAAGTATTACGAGGACGAACTGATGTTTATCATCGCCGACATCGAGCCGAAAGCCGAAAAGCACTACCTTATGATTCCGAAAAAGCACTACAAGCTTTTGTCGGACATGACGGAAGAGGATGCGGACAATCTGGCGAGGTGCCTGAAAAAGTTGTCCGAGCTCGCGCCCGCGCTGGGGCTTAGCGGCGGATACCGCCTCGTAATCAACCAGGGCGACGACGCCGGTCAAACCGTGCATCACCTGCATGTGCACGTTCTCGGCGGTCAGAAAATGGACTTCCCGAAACTGTAAGCGGTTTTCCGCGCGGATTTTCGCGCAAATACCGAAATATCTCCGTTTAACCCCGAAAAACCGTTGACAAACCTTTTGCGATTTGTTACAATAACAGGGCTAATTAAGGTTCGGTAGAGAACAAAGGTGGTGTAAGCATGTCCGCAATCAAAGTCGGCGAGAACGAGTCTTTGGAAAGCGCGCTCAAGCGTTTTAAGAGAAAGTGCCAGAAGGATAACATTATGGGCGACCTCAGACGCAAGGAGCATTACGAAAAGCCCTCCGTTCGCAGAAAGAAGAAGGCAGAGGCTGCCAGAAAGCGCATCAAGAACTAACCGCCTTACTGAATAAGGTAACAAAACGCTTCCGTAAAATTACGGGAGCGTTTTCGTTTGCCGTAATGTTTTCGTTTGCCGTAAAAAGCAACTGTCGTTTTGTCGCATTGTCGGTTGCGTGCTCGCACTTTTTGAACGAGCGTTCCGAGTAAAGAAATTCGTCGAATTTTATAAAACCGCGACGAAACGCTTGACGAATCTTGAATTATAATGTATTATTCGCGTGTACCAATGATTTTGAAGCACATAAGATTTTCGCGGTACATAAGAAAACGCGAAGAAGCACGCGAGAAAAACAAAAGAAAAACAAAAGACGATTGACCCGAACGGTATCCGCTCGGGTCTTTTTATGCTTTTGAGGCGCGCGAAATCCGACTTCTTTTGCCGAATATTGTCGAATTTGCATGAAGGCGCCCAAAAGCCGCAAAAGTGTGCTATTATGATTGTACCATTAAAGTGGAGGAAGAAACAATGGGAAAAGTAATAAAGGAAATGAGCGAGCTCAAAAAGCGTGCGTTGCTTGCAAAGCAACGGCTGAGAATGGGCTATTGGGAAAAGCAAGAGCGTGAGCGTCTTGAAATGGTAAACGGCGGCAGCGCTTTGGACGAGCGCGGCATAGAAGAACTGCGACGCGCCAAGTTCCGTCGCGACGCATTGATGATAATCGACGGCGACAAGGCAAAGAAAGAGGAGAAAATGTACGAAAAGGTATGCAAAATTCTGGATACCGATTCGGACACGCTCAGTCCTATCGGTCAGCTTATCGACAAGGAGCTTTACTCGAAGATGGACGAGTGCGGCAGACAGAAGTATATTCTGGAGCTCGCCGGCAAGTTCAGAGAACTTAGTCGCAGATATTATCTCGAACGCGCGGCGAAATCACGGACGAGCGAAGCAAAAGCCTTGACTTAAAGGCGCGTTTCTTATATAATTTATATTACGGATTTATGCGGCGTTGCGACGAAGCTTTTTCGGATTCGTGCGCCGCATATTTTATATCCGCAAACCGCCGCAATAAAGGTGGTAAACGCCACTATGTAAGGACGAAACCAATGAGTTTTTCTCTCGACACGCTCAACGAAGAACAATTAAAGCCCGTCATGCAGACGGAGGGCGCCGTGCTCGTCACCGCAGGCGCAGGAAGCGGAAAAACGAGGCTTCTCACTCACCGCATCGCGCACATCATCGAAGATTTAGGTGTGCCGCCGTACAACGTTCTCGCTATTACGTTTACAAACAAGGCGGCGAACGAGATGAGAGAAAGACTTGACAAAATGCTGGAGGGTGACGCTACCGATATTTGGGTGTTCACGTTCCATGCGCTTTGCGTCAGAATACTCAGAAAGTACATTAAAAATCTCGGCGGTTACAGCTCGAGTTTTTCCATTTACGGCGAGCAGGAAAAGGAGCACTGCGTCAAACGCATTTTGAAAGAAATGCAGCTCGAGGAGGACATAACCAAGCTCGTTATCGCGTCAATTTCCGACGCGAAAAATCAAGGCATGCTTCCCGACGAGTACGCGAAAATTTACTCGTGGAGAGATAATATCGACGTCATAGCAAAGGCGTACTTCGAGTATGAGAAAGAACTCAAAAAGTCGAACGCGCTGGACTACGACGACCTTCTCAACAAGGCGCTGTACCTACTGAAAACCGACGACGAGGCGAGAGAGTACTATCAGAATAAATTCAGGTATATCCACGTTGACGAGTTTCAGGACACCAACATGGTGCAGTACGACATAATCAAAATTTTGGCGGCAAAGCACGGAAATATCTTTGTCGTGGGTGATGAGGATCAGAGTATTTACGGCTGGCGCGGCGCGAATTTTGCCAATATTTTCAATTTTAAAGACGATTTTCCCAAGGTGTCGACCTATAAGCTCGAGCAAAACTACCGCTCGACGAAAAAAATACTCGCGCTTGCGAACAAGATAATTGCGAATAATACCGAAAGGTTGGATAAAAGACTGTGGACGGAGAACGCCGACGGAGCGGATGTTAAGTACTACGCCGCGCGTTCGGACGGCGACGAAGCCGATTTCGTAGTGCAGACGATTTACAATCTTAAAAAGACATACAACTACAAGCTGTCGGATTTTGCTATACTTATGAGAATAAACGCGCTGTCGAGAACGTTCGAGGAACGGTTTATGCAGTACGGAGTGCCGCATAAGCTTTACGGCGGCTTCAAGTTCTACGAGCGCAAGGAGGTAAAGGACATTCTCGCGTATCTCAAGATTATCGGAAACCACAACGATAACGAGGCGATTGCGAGAGTTATCAATTTTCCCAAGCGAGGCATAGGCGACGGCACCGTGCAGCAACTTATGAATTACGCCGAAGTGAACGGCAAAAGCCTTTACGACGTGATATTCACGCTGGACAAAAACGAAGATTTGCCGACGGGAGTGATAAAAAAGGTTTTGCCGTTTACCAACGTTTTGCAGTGCATAGACAACGCGTATAAGACGGGTTGCTCGCTATTCGACCTCACATGCTACATAATCCGAGCAGGCGGTTTCAAGGAGTTCTACGCCGAAAATACCGAGGACAACGAGGCGCGTAAAAACAATATCCGCGAGCTCGCGCACGGTATCGAGCAATTCGAGCAGGCAAATCCCACGGCAGGCTTGGACGAATATCTGCAACAGATTTCGCTGTACAGCGACCTCGACGAAATGGACGAAGCAGGAGATTGCGTGAGCATAGCGACAATCCACTCGGCTAAAGGACTCGAGTTTAAGGTTGTATTTGTCGTAGGACTCGAGGACGGTATTTTCCCTGATTCGAGGCGAGCGGAGGACAAGACCGAAAAGGAAGAGGAGCGTCGGCTTATGTACGTCGCGATAACGCGCGCGAAAGAGAGGTTGTATCTCACCCGTGCGAAATCGCGCTTCCGTTTCGGCGAACGAAAGGAGGCAATGCCGTCCGAATTTTTGCGCGAAGCAGGATTTGAGGATGAAAAGCCCAAGGAGAGCGCATACTCGCATTATTCGGGGCGGTACGACAGCTATCGCGGCGAGCGCTCGTACTCGTCCTACGGTAGCTCTTACAACAGCGAAGAGGTGCCCGTGTACACGCCGCAGCCCAAGGTAAACACAAAGCCCGTGGTAACAAAGATAACCGCACCCGAGAAGAAACAGCAAAAGGACTTGTCGAAGTTCGCGGCAGGGTGCAGGGTAAAGCATAAAAAGTTCGGCGTGGGCACGGTTGTCAATCTCGATACGTCCGGCGAGCCGTTTGCAGAGGTCGAATTCGACGGAATCGGCAGGCTTAAGCTTCTTTTGGCTTATGCTCCGCTCGAACCGCTTGAAAACTAATAAAACAGGAAATTTCCGTTTGAGGACGATATATAATTATCAAAAGGCGGTGTAAAAAATGAGCTCCGACGAAAGAATGAAAGAGCTGGTGAAGCTTCTTAACAAATATGCGTATCAGTACTATGTTCTGGACGAACCGACGGTTGCCGACGTGCAGTACGACGCGCTCTACAACGAACTTTCGGCGCTTGAAAAGGAAACGGGTATAGTACTTCCCGATTCTCCCACGCGCAAAATCGGCGGCGACCCCATCAAGGAGTTTGCGCCGCACAAACACATAAAAAAGCTGTACAGCCTAGATAAGTGCAACAGCTATGACGAGCTTCGCGAGTGGAGCGAAAAGATTAAAAAGGTAGCGCCGGACGCGGTGTATACGCTCGAGTATAAGCTGGACGGGTTGACGCTGTGCTTAACCTATGAAAACGGCTACTTTAATGGCGCGGCGACGCGCGGCAACGGCGAAGTGGGCGAGGACGTGACTGCGCAGGTTTCAACGATAAAATCCATTCCGCTTTCTGTGCCGTATAAGGGTGTTTTCGAGGCTCAGGGTGAGGGAATAATGCGACTGAGTGCGCTGAAAAAATACAACGAAACGGCTGTGGAACCGCTGAAAAACGCACGGAACGGAGTTGCCGGAGCGATAAGAAATCTCGACCCGAAGGTTACTGCTTCGAGAAATCTCGATATTATTTTCTATAACGTCAACTACATAGAGAGCGAAAATATAGCTTCTCAACGCGAGAATATTGACTTCCTGAAACGGAATTCATTCAAAACCGATATGTTATTCGTCACGGCTGACATCGAGGAGATAATTAAGAAAATCGATTCCGTCGACCGCAAATCGCTGGATTTTCTCATCGACGGAATGGTTATCAAGGTTGACGATTTGGCACTCAGGGAACGGCTGGGTTATACGGACAAGTTTCCGCGCTGGGCGATTGCCTACAAGTTTGAAGCGGAGGAAACGACGACCATTCTCGAGGACGTGCAATGGAACGTCGGGCGCACGGGCAAGCTTACGCCGCTGGCAATTCTCGAGCCCGTGGAGCTTTGCGGAGCCACTATTCGCCGCGCAACGCTCAACAATTACGACGATATTCAGCGAAAAAAAGTCAAAATCGGCAGCAGAGTTTTTATTCGCAGGTCGAACGACGTAATCCCCGAGATTTTAGGCGTTTCCGAGGACAACGGCGGCAAGGAAATTCCCGTTCCCACCGTGTGCCCCGCGTGCGGAAGCGACTTGGTGCGCGACGGCGCTCACATTTATTGCCCGAACGAGGGCGACTGTCCGCCGCAGATAATCGGCAGACTGACGCACTTCGCCGAAAAGGACTGCATGGATATTCGCGGCGTTTCGGAAAAATCAATCGAGGGACTTCACGAAAAGCTGGGAGTAAGATTCCCCACCGATTTGTACTCGTTGACAAGGGACGACCTCGCGCGGCTAGACGGCTTCAAGGACAAAAAGATTGATAACTTCCTTGCTTCCGTCGAGAAGAGCAAGTCCGTTCCGCTCGACAGATTCATAAACGCGCTGGGCATCGAAAACATCGGCAAAAAATCCGCTCGCGACCTCGCCGAACGGTTCGGCTCGATTTCCGAGCTCATGAAAGCCGACGAGGCTACGCTTGTCGAAGTGGACGAAATAGGCGATATCGTAGCTGAATCGATAACGTCCTATTTTGGAAAACACGGCTGGCTTATCGAAAAGTTTAAGGAAATAGGCATTGACCCGAAGTTTAACGTCGTCAAGCCCACGGGCGGCGTACTGACGGGCAAAAAGCTGGTACTGACGGGTACGCTTCCCACGCTTACGAGAACTGAAGCGACGGAGCTAATCGAAAAAGCCGGCGGAACTACGTCGTCGTCGGTATCGAAAAGCACCGATTATGTGCTTGCCGGTGAAAACGCGGGCTCGAAGCTTGACAAGGCGCGTTCGCTCGGCGTGAAAATCATAACCGAGAACGAGCTTTTGGCAATGATTAACGGCTGAAAAATTAGCGACATTCGGATAAATTTCGCTTGCAAACAGTTGAAATTTTTGACGGACAATGCTATACTTATAGGTACAATGAAGTCAGGCAAGCTCACAACGCAAGAATTACGCGAAAACGTGCTCGATAAGATCGTCAGGTTTCGCCCCGAGGTTCTACTTTCGGCGGCTCTCGGCGAGGACTGCGCGGCGCTGTCGATTGACGACGCGATACTCGTTTCGTCTGACCCGATAACCGCCGTAATCGAGAACGAAAAGCTGGGCGCGCTGTGCGTCACCGTCTGCTGTAATGACGTTGCGGCTAACGGCGGAGAAGCGGTAGCAATGACCTTGACGATAATTATGCCCGAAAGCTGTAACGCGCGCGACGTCGGCGTCATCATGGACGGCGCGACTGCCGAAGCAAAGCGGCTGGGCGTGGAAATCGTGGGCGGTCACACGGAGTTTTCCGATTGCGTGGTGCGCCCGATAGTGTCCGGAACTGCAATCGGCAGAACAAAGCGCGTGCTGAAAAAATCCGATTTGCGCGTCGGCGACAAGCTTTTCGTCACGAAATCGCTCGCGCTCGAAGGTACCTGTATTCTTGCGGACATCGTAAAGCCGAAGCTTACCGAGTGCGAAAAACGTGAACTTGAGGGTTTTAACTCATCGTTGTCGGTGTCGCGCGAATCCGCCGTGCTGTCCGGGCTCGGATGCGTTTCGGCAATGCACGACGTGACGGAGGGCGGCGTACTTGGCGCGGTTGCGGAGATTTGCTTTTCGACGGGCGTGGGAGGCGTGCTCTACGAGGATAAGATGCCGGTCGCGGAGCTTACCGCGAGATTGTGTCAAGAAAACGGCGTAAATCCGCTCAGGCTCATTTCCAGCGGCAGCATGCTTGTCGCGGTGAGAGACGACGAAACCGAGGCGAGAGAAGCGATTGAAAAGCTCGGGTACGCGTTCACGCGCATCGGCGAAATAACCGGCGGCAAGGACGTGGTTTTGATTAAATCAGACGGCACGACGGAAAACGTAGACGTTCTTCCCGACGAATTATACAAGTTTTCAGGAGAAAGTAAATGAACAGCATGACCGGCTACGGCAAATTCGTCGTTACCGAACAGGACAGACAAGTGACCATAGAAATGAAATCTGTCAACAACAGGTTTCTGGAGATAAACTGTCGAGTGCCGAAATCGTTGTCCGTGGTTGAGGACGCGGTAAAACGCGCCGTGAAAAAACACCTTCGCCGCGGTAGCGTGGACGTATTCTTCAACTATGAAAACAATTCGCCCGAGGGCAAGGTGCTGACCGTGGACGACGCGCTTGCGTCCGCCTACGTCGAAGCGGCAAAAAAGCTCTCGGAGACATACGGACTTGAAAACACGTTTACAGTCACCGACCTTATGCGGACGAGCGACGTAATCAAAATCGATTCCGAGGAGGACGACGAACAGCTTCTTAAAACGCTTGTCGAAAAGTGCGCGGAGGGCGCCGCCGCCGAGCTCAGCCGCATGCGAGCCGTCGAGGGCGAAACGATACGCGACGATTTAAGTAAGCTTATCGGCAATATCGATTCGGCACTGTCAAAAGCCGAAGCTCGCGCGCCTATGGTCGTCGAGGACTATTCGGCAAGGCTGAAAACGAGAATCGACGAGCTTTTGGACGGCGTGGCGATTGACGAAGCCAGGCTTGCAAACGAGGTTGCGTTCTTTGCCGACAAGGCGGACGTCAATGAGGAAATCTCGCGGCTTCACTCGCACATAGCCCAGTTCCGCGCCGCGCTCGATGCCGACGGTCAGCAGGGAAGAAACCTCGACTTTTTGTCGCAGGAGATAGGCAGGGAAATAAACACGATGGGCTCGAAGTCCAACGATACGGAGCTTACGAACATCGTGATTTATATGAAAAACGAGCTGGAAAAAATCAAGGAGCAAATCCGTAACGTCGAATAAGCGGCGAGCGGAACGCAACACGGAGGATAAGTTTATGAAACGAAAAGGCTTGCTCATCGTAATATCGGGTCCGAGCGGAGCCGGAAAGGGCACGGTTTACAACGAGGTGCTTGCTCGCCGCCCCGAAATCAGACGTTCGGTTTCGGTTACGACTCGCGCGCCGCGCAAGGGCGAAATCGACGGAGTGCATTACTACTTCAAGACCGTCGAGGAATATCAGAGAATGATTGCCAACGGCGAGTTTCTTGAAACGGCTTCCGTTTACAGCAATTATTACGGAACGCCCAAAGCGCCCGTTTACGAGATGCTGGCGGACGGCAACGATGTCATGTTTGAAATCGACACGCTGGGCGCGAAGCAAATCAAGCAGATTTACCCCGAAGCGGTTACGATATTTATCATTCCCCCGTCTTTTGAGATTCTGGAACAGAGGCTCAGAGCCCGCGGCACCGACTCCGAGGACAGCATAGTGCGCCGTCTGTCGTGCGCCAAGAGCGAGCTCGCCAAATACCGCCAATTCGATTACATCGTTTTCAACGACGAGATTGAGCCGGCAATCGAGCGCGTTCTGGCGATTATCGACGCGGAGAAGAGCCGTATATCGCGAAACGAAGACGCGATTAAGGAATATCTTGCGACTCGCAAGTAAGGCATTTCGCAAGTAAAAGCATTGACAAAAATAGAAATTCATTTTTAAGGAGATATAAACCGTTATGATGATTGACCCCCCTATCGATAAGCTGATTACCAAGGTAGGTTGCAAGTATGCGCTGGTAAGCGTAACCGCAAAGCGCGCGAGATACCTTCTCGACAAGCGTTCCGAAATGCTGGACGCTACGAAGATTAACCCCGTAACGTATGCAGCTAAGGAGCTTTACGACGGCAGAGTGGAAGCCCGAGTAGAGGAATAATCCGTGAAGCTTGACGGCAAGAACATAGTAATAGGAGTGACGGGCGGCATCGCGGCATATAAAGTATGCTACGTAGTTTCCGCGTTGAAAAAATCGGGCGCGAACGTCTTTGTAATAATGACGAAGAATGCGACCGAGTTCGTTCGTCCTCTTACTTATGAAACCTTGTCGGGAAACCGAGTAATAGTAGACACGTTCGACCGCGACTTCGAGTGGGAAGTGGAGCATGTTTCGCTGGCGAAAAAAGCCGATTTGTTTTTAGTCGCTCCGTGTACCGCCGATTTTGCAGGTAAGCTCTCAGGCGGCATAGCCGACGATTTTTTATCGACCACCGCAATGGCGATGAAATGTCCGATTGTGCTCGCGCCTGCGATGAACACCAATATGCTGACGAGCGCCGCGTACAAGGCGAACGAGGCGGTTTTGCGCTCGCGCGGCGTGCTGTTTATCGAGCCCGGCTCGGGGCGTCTCGCCTGCGGCGACGACGGCAAAGGCAGACTTGCCGAGCCAGACGAAATAGTGCGCTTTGTGACCGACGTCTTATTACCTAAGCAGGATTACGAAGGAAAGACCGTGCTCGTTACGGCTGGCGGCACGAGCGAACCTATCGACCCCGTGCGCTTTATCACAAACCGCTCCAGCGGCAAAATGGGCGTTGCGATTGCCGAAAAGGCGGCTATGAGAGGCGCAAACGTAATTCTCGTCGCCGGCAATATATCCGTTCCCGTTCCGAGCGGAATAAGACGAGCGGACGTTTCCACAACCGCGGAAATGTACGACGCCGTAATGAAATACTTGCCCGAAGCCGATTATATTGTAAAAGCAGCCGCGCCTGCCGATTACGCAGTCGAGACGTTTTCCGACAAAAAAATTAAAGCCGAAACGCTGACGCTTAAGCTCAAGAAAAATCCCGACATTGCGGCGGCGGTCGGTAAAATCAAAGGCGATAAAAAGCTAATAATTTTCAGCGCGGAAACCGATAACTGCGACAAGAACGCGCGTGAGAAAATGGCGAAGAAAAACGCCGATATGGTAGTTCTAAACGACGTGACAAAGCCCGGCGCAGGCTTCAATACCGACACGAATATAGTGACGATAATGACAAAAAGCACAAAAGAAGAGCTTCCCGTTATGGAAAAGTCCGCGCTCGCCGATATTTTGCTGGACAGGATAATTGAATTATAGATGGTAGCGGAAGTAATAGTCGACATAAGTACTTCGGAAGTCGACAAAGTTTTCGACTATTCGCTGGACGGCTCGCCCGATATTCGGGCGGGTTTTCGCGTACTTGTGCCCTTCGGGAGAATGTCTGTCGAGGGTTATGTTGTCGGTATTAAGGAAAGCAGCGATTACCTCGGGCTGAAGCCTATAACAAAAAGGCTGGACGACTATCCCGTTATATCCGAGGAAATGCTTTCGCTCATGAATTTCATGACGGCTAAGTATCACCTCCGAAAGGTGGACGTGTTGCGCCTCTTCATTCCGGCGCAGATGCGCGGCGGCAGAGTCAAGGAGCTCGTTATAAAATACGCGCGTATTGCGGACGAGTACGCAGGGCGCGACGAAGCGCAGTTTATAAGGAGTTCGGCTACGGCTCAGCATGATATTTTCGCGTACCTTACCGAATGCGGACGGGCTAGTGTGACCGAACTTAACAAGGATTTTTCCGCGGCGGCGCTCCGCAACCTGGTCGCTCGCGGCATAGTGGTGCTTGAAGAGGAGGAATCTCTGCGCACGCCGTACTCTGGGCTTAACGACGAAAAGAAAAAAGAAGTCGTGCTGACGGCGGCTCAGGCGGCGGTTGTGGAAAAAATCAACAACGGCGAAAAAGGCGTTTATCTTCTTCACGGCGTGACCGGCAGCGGCAAAACCGAGGTGTATATGCGCTGTATCAGTGACGCGCTTAAAGCCGGTAAGACCGCGATAATGCTCGTACCCGAAATCTCGCTCACGCCGCAGGTGTTGCGCTCGTTTCGCGCTCGTTTCGGCGACGAGGTCGCGCTTCTTCACAGCGGATTGTCGGTTGGCGAACGCTTTGACGAGTGGCGCAGGCTGATAGGCGGCAGGGCAAAGGTCGCGGTAGGCGCGAGAAGCGCGGTGTTCGCTCCGCTCAAAAACGTCGGACTGATTATCATCGACGAGGAGCACGATTCGAGTTATGTGTCCGAATCCAACCCGAGATACGTCACCCACGAGGTTGCGGCGTTCAGGGCAAAGTACAACGACTGCTCGCTGGTGCTCGGCAGCGCAACCCCGTCGATAGAATCCTATTACAAGGCTACAATCGGCGAGTACAAGCTGCTCGAACTCCCCGAAAGAGTGAATAAAAGACAGCTTCCCGAAATGGAAATCGTCAATATGTGCAAAGAAGTGTACGACGGCAACAACGGAATGTTTTCGCGGCTGCTGCTGTCGGAGCTTAAAGAGTGCATGGAGAGGGACGAGCAGGCGATTATATTCATCAACCGTCGCGGCTACTCCTCGTACATGATGTGCCGCAGCTGCGGCTATGTGGCGAAGTGCGAGCAATGCGACGTTTCGCTCGTCTACCACAAGGACGAAAACATGCTGAAATGCCATTATTGCGGCAACCGCTATGCCGTGCTCACCGAATGCCCCGTTTGCCATTCTCCGCACATAAAGCGCGGATTTGTGGGAACGCAGGCGATTGTCGAGCAGCTTTCCGAGTTGTTTCCCGACAAAAAAATTCTGCGCATGGACAACGACACCACGCAGAACAAGGACTCGCACGCGCGAATCCTGGGCGAGTTTGCCGCAAAAAAGGCGAGTATTCTTGTCGGCACGCAGATGATAGCGAAGGGTCACGACTTTCCCGACGTAACGCTGGTGGGAATCGTCGACGCGGACATGAGTCTGCATTTTTCCGACTTTCGCGCGGCGGAGAGAACGTATCAGCTGATTACGCAGGTAGCCGGGCGAGCGGGGCGCGACGTCAAGCCCGGAAAGGTCGTGCTCCAAACATACACGCCCAACAATTATGTTTATAGGCTTGCGGTGAAGAACGATTATAAGGGCTTTTACGAAAAGGAAGTCAACTTAAGAGAAGTGACAAAGTATCCGCCGTTCTGCAAAATCGTGAGAGTGCTGGTATCGGGCGAGAACGAGGAGCTTTGCACCGCAACGCTCAAGGGTATTTTCGACGAAATCTCCGCGCTTACCAAGGAAAATCCGAATTGCTTTGCCTACTTTGCGGCAATGAAATCGCCGGTCAAGCGTATTCAGAACAAATTTCGTGTACAAATTCTGATGCGTATAACCGACCGCTTTGACAACATAATACAAAAAGTGTATAATATAGTCGACGCCCACACCGTGCCGAAAACGAGCGTGTTCGTCGAAATCAACCCCAATAATTTAAGCTAATCTCAAGCCCCCAAGGAGAAGGAATACAATGGCAATCCGCAATATCGTAAAAATAGGCGAACCCGTGCTTCGGGAAAAATGTCGCGAGGTCACCTCGTTCGACGACAGGCTTTCCGTGCTTATCGACGACATGAAGGAAACGATGTTTGCGGCAAACGGCGTGGGTATCGCCGCTCCGCAAGTGGGCATATTAAAGCGCGTCTGCATCGTGTGCACCGACGGCGAAACGGTGTACGAGCTCGTCAATCCCGTGATAACCAAGCAGAGCGGCACTCAGTGCGGCCCCGAGGGCTGTCTTAGCATACCGGGACGGCAGGAAAACGTCGTCCGCCCCAAGAAAATCGTCGTTGAAGCGTACGACCGTCACGGCAACGGTTACGTCTACAAGGTCGAGGGGTTCGAAGCGGTGGCGTTTTGCCATGAAATAGACCACCTCGACGGAATATTGTATATCGATAAAGCGGAGAAGAACGAGAGATGAGGGTAGTTTTTTTAGGTACGCCCGAATTCGCCGTTCCGTCGCTCGACGCGCTTTACGAACACGCCGAAGTCGTAGGCGCGGTTTGTCAGCCCGACAGAGAACGCGACCGCAAGGGCAGAATTATCGAGGGCGCAGTAAAAAGACGCGCCGAAGAGCTCGGTATTCCCGTTTACCAATTTGAAAAAATCCGTCGCGACGGCGTTGAAACTCTGCGCGCGCTTGCTCCCGACGTAATGATAACCTGCGCCTACGGGCAGATACTTTCGCAGGAAATTCTGGACATAGCTCCGCTGGGCGTGCTTAACGTGCACGGCTCGGTTTTGCCGAAGTACCGCGGCAGCGCCCCCATTCAACGCGCCCTGATAAACGGCGAGAAAAAGACGGGCGTCACCATAATGAAAACCGATATCGGCATGGACACCGGTGCGATTCTGAGCATGAAAGAGCTTGAAATAAATGGCGACGATTACGTTGGGGATTTATACGAAAAACTGTCGTGCGTGGGTGCGGATCTTCTCATAAAAACGCTGGACGGGTATTTAAGCGGTGAAATTATACCCGTGCCGCAAAACGACGCGCTCGCAACGCAGGCTCCGCCCCTGAAAAAGGAGGAGGCTTATCTCGATTTTACGCGCTCCGCCGAGAGCGTGAGAAACGTCATTCGCGGATTCGGCTACGGCGTTTGCGAATTTCGCGACGAGCAGCTGAAAATTTACAGGGCGGAAGCAATCGATGATTGCGGCGAGAATACCGCAGGCACGGTCGTGACGGCGGTCAAGCATGATTTTATCGTGGCTTGCGGAAGCGGTGCGCTGGCGATTTCCGAGCTTCAGGCTTGCGGAAAAAAACGCATGAAAACGGCTGATTTTCTCAACGGCGTTCACGTTATGCCCGGCGAGATTTTGCGTAAATTCGGCGGCAACAGATGAATACCGCAGAGAGAAATTTAATAACGGCAAGACTGCTCGGAAAGATTTACGGCGGCGCGTATTCGTCGATAGAGCTGAACCGCGAGCTTCGCGGAATTGCGGACGAGCGCGACCGCGGCTATGTTTCGCGCCTTTTTTACGGCGTGCTTGATAAGTCCGTGCAGCTCGATTACATAATATCCAAGCTCACGAAAAAACGCCCGAAGCCGATTGTGTGCGTGGTTTTAAGGATGGGAATCTATATGCTGAGGTATATGGACGAGCCGTCTTATGCCGTCGTAAACACGCAGACGGAGCTAATAAAAACGCTCGGAAAACGCGAGCTTTCGGGCTTCGTAAACGCCGTCCTTCGCGCGTCGGAGAGCGTTAAACTGCCGATACGGGATAAGAACAAGGCTCTCGAGCTGTCGGTCAACCTTTCTGCGCCCGAGTGGATTGCGAAAAAGCTGATTAAGGAATACGGCTACGACTTTGCGGCGGCTTTTCTCGCGGCTGAGCTCACCGACAAAACTCACGTCAGAATAAACGAGCGTGAAATAAACAAGGAGGCGTTTTGCGCGCTCGCGCCGTCCATAGAGCAAAGTCCGTGCGGCTGCTTCGTGCCATACGCCGAGCTAAGGAAAATCAATCCCGGGCTTTACGTCGTGCAGTCGCTTGCCAGCGCGCTCGCCGTCGAATGCTACACCGAGGGGTTGAGTCGCGGAGCTAAAATATTGGACTTGTGCGCGGCACCGGGCGGTAAAGCGGTCTATGCCGCCACGCTTATCGGAGCGGACGTGACGGCTTGCGATATTCATCCGCACAGAGTCGAGCTGATTAAGTCCTACGCGAAAAGCGCCGGGGTTAAAATCAATGCGATACAAAACGATGCGACGGTGTTCAAACCGTCGTTCGAGAGTGCGTTCGATTGCGTAATTTGCGACGTGCCGTGCAGCGGAGTCGGAGTAATCAAGAACAAACCCGACGTGATGCTGAACCGCAAGGAAGAGGACTTACGGTCGCTTGCCGAGCTTCAATACAAAATAATCTCTACGGCGGCGCGGTATGTAAAACCGTCGGGAACGTTGTGCTATTCGACCTGCACGGTTTTCAAGGAAGAGAACGAGGACGTCGCGAACAGGTTTTTATCCGAAAATCCCGATTTCGAGAACCTGTCGGCAGGGTGCGAAAAAGCGCAAGCCGGTACAGACGGCTATGTGAGGCTATATCCGCAAACGCACGGCTGCGACGGGTTTTTCGTGGCTAAATTCAGGAGAAAGAGCAATGACTAATCTTGCCGACTATACAAAGAGCGAGCTTCGGGAAATCCTTATGCGCGACTATTCGACGCCGGCTTACAGGGCGAAACAATTATACGACGGAATCACGGCATTTTCGAGCTATGACGAAATGACTACGCTTCCGAAAAAACTGAAAGCCGATTTGAGCGAAAAGTATTACGACCGCGCGCTTGCGATAGAAAAGAAGCTTGTGTCGCGCGACGGCACGATAAAATATTTGTACCGACTGAACGACGGGAACATAATAGAAGGCGCGCTGATGAAGCAGAGTTACGGCAACACGCTTTGTGTTTCCACGCAGGTCGGGTGCAGAATGGGCTGCGCGTTCTGTGCGTCGGGCATCGGCGGCTTAGTCAGAAACCTTACTGCAGGCGAAATCCTTTCGCAGGTGTTATGCGTAAATCGCGACGCAGGCGGCACGGCGGATAAGCGCGCAGTGACCAATATAGTGCTTATGGGAAGCGGAGAGCCGCTCGACAATTATGAAGAAGTAACTAAGTTTTTGCGGCTCGCGTCGTCGCCCGACGGGCTCAACGTCAGCGAGCGCAATATATCGCTGTCTACTAGCGGACTTGTCGAAAACGTCAGGCGACTGGCGGACGACGGCTTTACCGTCACGCTCACGTTCTCGCTTCACGCGACCACCGACGAGTACCGCCGCACCATTATGCCGATAGCGAACAAGTACTCGATTGCCGACATAATAGAAGCGGCGAAGTATTATTTTGAAAAGACGGGCAGGCGCGTGATATTCGAGTACACCATGATAAAGGGTGTGAATATCAACCATTTCGACGCGTTGCGGCTTGCGGAACTTACCAAAGGCTTTCCGTCGCATATCAATCTGATACCGCTGAACCCCGTCAAGGAAAAGAACCTCAAGGGCTGCACTCGCGAAGAGGGCGAACGCTTTTTGCGGAAACTTACCGAGCTCGGCGTCAGCGCGTCCATACGAAAATCAAAGGGCGCGGACGTCGGCGGTGCCTGCGGACAGCTGAGAAGAAGCTATGTGGGAGCATGTAAAAAATGAAAGAAGCGCAGTACAGAGTTATCGAGCACAAATCCGATAAGTTTTCGATAGAGCTGGACGGCGTTGTCGTCGAGGCGGTTGCGAGAGGACGGTTAAAGCGCGACGGTGAAATCCTGGTGGGCGATTTCGTGGTGTTGGACGAGAACATGACCGAGCCCGTAATAGCGAGAGTTGCGCCGCGCAGAAATTCTTTGGTAAGACCGGGCGTCGCGAACATAGACCTTGTGGTCATCGTCGTTGCGCCCGTGCCGGAAACCGACGGTTTTCTGGTGGACAAGCTTATCGTCAATTGTAAGGAAGCAGGGATAGACTGTCTTATCTGCCTCAACAAGTCGGACATTGCGAATACCGAGAGGGAACGACTTGTGCGCGAGTACGGAACGGACGTCGCGGGGGTGGTTGTGACGGCGGCCATAAACGGCGAAGCGGCGGAGCTTAAACCGTATTTAACGGGCAAGGTTGTCTGTTTTGCCGGGCAGTCGGCAGTGGGAAAATCCACGCTGTCAAACGCGATACTCGGCGGCGATGAGCGAACCGTCGGCGAGCTCAGCGAGCGTATATCGAGAGGCAGGAATACTACTACTTCGGCGCGGCTGCTGCGCTCTCCCGACGGATTCTATTTCGTCGATACGCCGGGGTTCTCCGTTCTCGACACGTTCGGAGTGAAAGCGAACGAGCTTGCGCTTTATTACGACGAGTACGTCAGACTTTCCGACGATTGCAAATTTCACCCCTGCACGCACACGAGCGAGCCCGGTTGCGCGGTTAAAGCTGCTGTCGGGAGCGGCAATCTCAGCAGAGAAAGATACGAAAGATACGTTAAATTATACGGCGACCTCAGAGAAGCCGAAAAGAGGAGAACTAAATGAACGAGTTGTTTATTGCGCCCAGCGTGCTGTCGGCGGACTTTACGAAAATGGGCGAAGACGTCGAGCGCATCGCAAAGGGCGGCGCGGATATGATTCATTGCGACGTTATGGACGGACTGTTCGTGCCGAACATAAGCTTCGGACCGAAAATGGTTGCGGACATTCGCAAGCATACGGATTTGCCGCTTGACGTGCACCTCATGATAGTGCAGCCCGAGCGCTACCTCGAAACGTTCGTAAAGGCAGGCGCCGACTATATCACCGTCCATGTCGAAGCGACGGAAAAGGCTCGTTACTGTCTTGAAAGGATACGCGAGTTGGGCGTAAAAAGCGGCATCGTGATAAGCCCCGATACCGCACCCGAACGAGTTTTCGAGCTTTTGGACATTGCGGACATGGTGCTGGTTATGAGCGTTTACCCCGGCTTCGGCGGACAAAAATTTATTCCGTCCGCACTCGATAAGATTAAAACGCTTTCGGCTGAGCTTAAGAAACGGGGGCTTTCCGCGCGACTTGAAATAGACGGCGGCGTAGGAATAGGTAACGTTGCGGAAATCAAGGCGGCAGGCGCGGACACTATAGTAGCGGGTTCGTCGGTGTTCGGCGCGTCGGACGCGTCGGAAGCTATTCGTGCGCTAAGAAACGCTTAGCAAAATATATGAAACGAGCTCTTATATTTCTTAACGGCGACGTGCCTACCGAATCTGAGTTAAAATCGGCTGCCGCCGCGGCAAAGGACGCAATCGTAATATGCGCAGACGGAGCGTTCGATTACATTGACGGCATAATCGAACCCGACATGATTTTAGGCGACTTCGACAGCGTGACCAAGTCGGTTGACGGAATTAAAGCCGAGGTTGTGCGTTATCCGTCCGAAAAAGATTACAGCGACGGGTATCTCGCAATGCAGGCGGCAATCGAAGCCGGGGCGGAATTTGTTTCTGTTTACGGTGCTTTCGGCGGCAGGGCGGACTATGCCTACGTCAACCTGTCGCTGTTGTATCAGGCGAAAAAGGCGAACGTAAAAGCCGAGCTTATCGGCGGCGGCAGCGTAGTTACGCTCGAGAGCGGCGTAATCGAAAAATGCGTTCCCGTCGGCTCGATTGTTTCGTTTGCACCGTTTTTTCACTCGGCGCATATACTATCATCGGAGGGGCTCAAGTACCCGATGCGCGACGTCGTGCTTGACCGCGCTCACGCCGACCTCGGGGTTTCAAACGAGGCGACAAGCGAGAATATCGCGATAGAAGCGCAGGGCGAGGTACTTGTCTTTATCCGAAATTACATACGGGAGAGACGGGCATGAAAATAGTATGCGTGAAGGCGCCGCGATTTTTGCGCGGCTTACTGAAGCTGTTGTTTGTAAAAAAGAACAGCGACTAGCGTTGAGTCGGCTTTTAAGTTATTGCTAATCGATATAATAAAAAAACGCTTACCGTGCGTATTGCAGCAAGGGGTAAGCGTTTTCTTTTGCGTGGTACAAGCTCCGAGCGGTAGCGGAGCTTTGGCGGTACAAAAATGTACACAAAAAAGAGCCGCGCAAGGCGACTCCTTTTCGACCGAATTTTTACGCCTTAATCGTTCTTGTTAAGGGTTCTCTGGCAGCGAGTGCAAACGTAATCATTGGGCTTAAGTCCCTCGATATCCGCACCGACTTTATGAAGATTAGCGCTGAAAGTACGCTTCGTTCTGCGATTGGAGTGGCTGACGTTGTTACCGCTTACCTTGCCCTTTCCGCACAGCGCGCAAACCTTACTCATAGTGACACCTCCGTTAAAAGGAAAAATTGACTTACCGTGTTATTGTAACACGTTTAAGCGTTTTAGGCAAGCAAAAACGACAAGTTTAGCAAATTTTTTTTCATTTACTGCCGCCGAAACGGGTATAGAAACCTAAAAAATCAATTTTTTTGCTAAAAACACCGTAAAACCCTTGCCATATTTTACGAATTAGGTTAAAATAGATTAGCGGTGTACATATAATTACCGTAGGAGGCACTATGAGCGTCAATACCGTAAACGCTTACGGACGGATTACCGTTACCGAAGAAGCCATAGCAGAGGTAGCCGGAAGCTCCGCGCTCGAATGCTACGGCGTGGTAGACCTCGTGCCCAAAAATTTGTCCGACAGCTTTTCGGACCTGCTCAAAAAGAAAAAGAACTCGCGCGGCGTGCGCGTGCTTACCAACGGCGATAGAATATTCATCGACCTTTACGTTGTCATGAAGTACGGCGTGTCTATCGACGCGGTTGCTCAAACATTGAAAAAGACGGTCAAGTACGACGTCGAAAAGTTCACCGGCATGGTGGTGGACACAGTTAACGTGAATGTGCTCGGAATACGCGTCTAGTCGCTATTCCTTATATAATTAAGATTATTTCCCTAATCCATCGGAGGATAAAATGCAGAAATCGATTAACGGCGCAATGCTGCGTAAAATGATTTTAAACGGAGCCAAGCTCCTGGACATAAATAAAGAACATGTAGACTCTCTCAACGTTTTCCCGGTTCCCGACGGCGATACCGGCACGAACATGTCGCTGACAATGTTCTCGGCGGCAAAAGAGGTTTCGGCTTGCCCCAGCAACAACATCGACGCTCTTTGCGGAGCGATGGCGAAGGGCGCGCTCAGGGGAGCCAGAGGCAACAGCGGCGTTATTACCAGCCAGATTCTGAAAGGTATATCCGACGTTCTGTCGACGTGCAAAGACGAGATTACCTCCAAAAATTTTGCGAAAGCTCTCGCAAAAGGCACGGAGGTTGCATACAAGGCTGTCACCAAGCCTAAAGAAGGAACGATACTTTCGGTTGTCCGCGCGATGAGCGAGCATGCCGAGAAGATAACCAAAAAGAATATCGAAATCGACGATTTCTTCAATCGGATTATCGAAGCCGGCGAAGAAATGCTGAAGAAAACGCCCGAGATGCTGCCCGTGCTCAAAAAGGCAGGCGTTGTCGACGCAGGCGGCAGAGGTTTGCTGATTATTTTCCAGGGCTTCTATCATGTGTTGCTCGGCACCGAGGACGTTTCGCTCGCGTTCGACGACAAAGTTCAGGTCGACGACGAAAAGTACAGTGAGAAGTCGCACTTCGACTACAACGACCTTGCGGACATCGCTTACGCGTACTGCACCGAGTTCTTTATCATCAATCTGTACAAAAAGACGACCGAAGCCGACATCGACAAGTTCCGCGAGAACCTTATGGCAATCGGCGACTGCGTGCTCGTCATCGGCGACCTTTCCATGGTCAAGGTTCACGTCCACACCAACGAGCCCGGCGTCGCGCTTACCTACGCGCTCGAGCTCGGCGAGCTTGACAGGCTGAAGATTGAAAACATGCTCGAGCAGAATCGCGCGCTTATCGGACAGAAAAAAGAGGAGCTCAAGCCCTTCGGTATCGTGTCCGTGTGCGCGGGCGAGGGACTTTCCGGCATATTCAAAGACCTCTTGGTAGACAACGTCATCGAGGGCGGTCAGACGATGAACCCGAGTGCCGACGACATCGCAAAGGCTTGCGACAAGGTGCTCGCAAAAGACGTGTTCGTTCTTCCCAACAACAAGAATATCATTCTCGCCGCCGAGCAGGCAAAAGCGTTGTCTAAGCGCAAACTGCACATAATTCCTTCGCATAACATTCCGCAGGGCTTGTCCGCGGTACTCGCGTTCAATCCCGAGGACAGCGTTTCCAACAACGAAACCAATATGAACGACGCAATGCAGTACGTTCGCGCAGGCATGGTCACCTATGCGGTGCGCTCGACGCAGGTCGATAATTTCGATTTGAAAGAGGGCGACATCATCGGTATCGATTCCAAGTCTATCGTGGCTAAGGGCGAAAACGTAAACAAGGTTACGACCGAACTCATCGACAAGATGATGGACGACGAGGTTACCAACATCACGCTGTACTTCGGCAATAACGTTTCCGAAGAGGAAGCAACCTTGATTGCGGACGATTTGGCTGGCAAGTATAAGAAGTGCGACGTCGACATTCATTTCGGCGGTCAGCCTCTGTACTACTACATCGTTTCTTTGGAATAATCGCAGACAGTTTTTCAGTCGAGTAAAAAAGTTATCCATGAAATATTGGGTAACTTTTTATTGTAACGGGAAGTCGAGCCGCGTGAAACCTCGTGAAACAAATAATCCACACGGTAAGAGCGAGATATCCACTCTAATGTGGATAACTATGTGGATAAGTGTATAAGTCGCGGATTTTCGGGTAAATTCGGAGGAAAAATGCAGTTTTCGGATATAAAAGGCTTCGGTGAAAAGCGCATTGCGGTGTTAAAGGCGGCAGGCTTTACCTCGCCGGAGGACTTAATTACTTATTTTCCGTTGCGGTATATCGATACTTCGAGCCTTACGCGGCTAGAGGACGCGAGCGAGGGCGACAGGGTTGTCGTGTGCGCGTGTACGCACGAAACGCCCAAGGTTGCATATATAAGGAAACGCCTGAATCTCGTAAAAGTAAAATTTATATACGACAATAAAACCGTTTGGTGCAGCTGGTTCAATCAGCCGTTCATGGCGAAAAATATCGTTCCGAACAGATACTATTACATCGCCGGGAAGCTCAAAAAATTCAAGTCGACTTATGAAATAGTCGCGCCCGAACTGATTAAATTCACGGGCAACGAGCCGCCCGTGATTCCTGTGTACAAACCTATCGGCAAAATCAATTCCGGGTTGATTTCCGAAGCGATTAAAGCCGCGCTGGGGGCGGTCAGCGTAGACAGCTATATACCGCAAAGTATCGCCGAAAAGTACGAACTCGGCAATATCGACAAGGCGTTTTCGGCTATTCATTTTCCACGGGCTATGTCGGAAGTCTATGCGGCTCAGCGACTTTTGTCGATAGAGCGGCTTTCGTATATGCTCGCCGCGTATTCGCTCATAAAGGCTGCGGACAGCGATTCGCGCGCCTATATATATAAGGATAAGAAAGACAAGGTAAACGAGCTGATAGGCAGCCTTCCGTATTCGCTGACGGGTGCGCAGAAGCGCTGTCTGGACGCACTGCTCTGCGGCTTTACTTCGGACAAAAAGGTAAACGCGCTTCTCGAGGGCGACGTCGGCTCGGGAAAAACCGTGGTTGCGATGCTGTGCATGTACTTCGCCGCGATGTCCGGATACCAGTCGGCGCTCATGGCTCCGACCGAAATCCTTGCCGCGCAGCATTACCGCAACGCAATCGGTTTTTTGGAAAAGCACGGCTTGAGGTGCGGATATATTTCGGGCTCGATGAATAGGCGCGAGCGAGAAGAAGCGTTGTTCAATATCGCCGTCGGAAACTACGCCTGCATTTTCGGTACTCACGCGTTAATGTCCGACGACGTCCGCTTCAAAAATCTGTCGCTCGTAATAATCGACGAGCAGCACCGTTTCGGAGTGGCTCAGCGTGCGGCACTCGAAAACAAATCGCAGGGTGCGGATTCAATCGTGATGTCGGCAACGCCAATTCCCAGAACGCTTGCGCTCACGCTTTACGCCGACCTGGACAGATTGGTTATCGACGAACTGCCGAGCGGTAAAGCACGGATTAACACGCGGTTCGTGCCGCCCGAGCGCGAAAAAGGCATGTGGGATTATATCGCCGCAAAAGCTGCGGCAGGCGAGCAGACCTACGTCGTCGTGCCAAAAATCACGAGCGACGACGATGACGGCGGTTGCTCCGCAGAGACTGTTTACGAGCGCTATAAATCGCGTTTCGGCGACGTCATTGCGTTGGTTCACGGCAAACAAAAAGAGAGCGAGCGCAGCGAAAATATGCGCAAATTTGCCGCCGGTGAAATCAAAATTCTGGTTGCGACGACGGTAATAGAAGTGGGAATCGACGTCGCGAACGCCACGACCATGGTAATTTACGATTCCGATAGGTTCGGTTTGTCGCAGCTTCATCAGCTTCGCGGAAGAGTGGGGCGAGGCAAAATCGACTCGTATTGCTTTGTGCTGACTTCCGCCGAAAATTCCGAAACGCGAGCAAGGCTGGAAAAGTTTATCGCTTGCTCCGACGGCTTTGAGCTTGCCGAATTTGACTTCCTGACGCGCGGAGCCGGCGACTTTATCGGGTATAACCAGCACGGTAACGGCGGCAGCTTTCCATCCGACCCGGGGCTTATCGCGCTGTGTAAAGTCATTAAGGACGACCTTCTGCTTGACTTTGGCGCTACGGAAAAAATACGCGATTCCTTAACCTGCGGCAGAAGCGAATTTTTTAATAAGCTCACGCTAAATTAGTTAATTCATAGTTTCCTGTTACGGAAAAGTCTAAAATCACAGGATAAATTCGTTAAAACGGTTTCCCATTGCGGTAAGCGTGATTTGACCTGTTTTTTGCGTGATTTTTTTTGTCGCGAAATATTCATAAAATGCTTGACACTGAAGAATAAGGCTACTATAATATAGATATACTAGTGAAAAGGTAGTGATTTCATTGAAACTGTCTACGCGTGCCCGATACGGACTTAGGATAACGTTTCTTATAGGACTAGCCTATGACAAGCCTGTTTCGCTTTCCACGCTCGTCAAGCAAACGGACCTCAGCGAAAAGTATCTGGGGCAGCTGCTTATAATGCTTAGAAAGGGCGAGATAGTAGAAAGCGTGAGAGGTTCGCAGGGAGGTTATTATCTTTCCCGACCGCCCGAAAAGGTGAGCGTCAAAGAGGTGCTTATCGCGCTTGGCGATTCGTTTGAGATTACAGATTGCGTGGGCGGAAACTGTCCGGACGCATATTGCCCGAACAGAATAATATTCAAGCGGTTGTACGACGGAATAGATAATTTCCTTGCGTCGGCAACGATTGGCGATATGATAAAAGATTACAGTTGTGTGAGGTAGTATGAACAGGATTTATTTGGACCATTCGGCAACGACTCCGCTTGACCCGGAAGTGCTGCAAAAAATGATGCCGTACTTTACCGAAAAGTTCGGCAACGCAAACAGCATGCACTCGTTCGGTCAGGAGGGCGCGTATGCGGTCGACGAGGCGCGAAGAAAAATAGCGTCGCTTATCGGCGCAAAGCCCACCGAGATTTATTTCACTTCGGGCGGCACCGAGGCGGACAACTGGGCGATTAAGGGCATGGCGATGAAGATGCGCGAAAAGGGCAATCATATCATCGTCAGCAGCATCGAGCACGCGGCGATTCTGGCGTCGTGCAAACAGCTTCAGGAATTCGGATTCGATGTGACGTATCTGCCTGTGGATAACAAGGGAAAGGTCAGTCCCGACGAATTGCGCAAAGCGATTACGGATAAGACGATTCTCGTTTCCGTGATGCTGGCGAATAACGAAATCGGCACGATAGAGCCCGTCAAGGAGCTCGCCGCGATTGCGCACGAGCACGGTATTTTCTTCCACACCGACGCGGTGCAGGCGATGGGTGCGATTCCCGTAAACGTCCGCGACCTCGGCGTAGACCTCATGTCGTTTTCTGGACACAAATTCTACGGACCGAAGGGCATCGGCGTTCTTTATATAAAGAGCGGTACAAAGCCCGACAAGTTTATGACAGGCGGTCATCAGGAGCGCACGATGCGCGGCGGCACGACCAATGTTCCGGCTGTCGTCGGAATGGCTGCGGCACTCGAAAAGGCGGTTACTCACCTTGACGAGAACTACGCTCGCATTAAAGCAATGCGCGACCGTTTCGTCAGCCGCGTCAAGAACGAAATACCCTACGTCGTGTATAACGGCGACGAGGCGGACAGACTTCCACAGAACGCAAACTTTGCGTTTGAGTTTATCGAGGGTGAGTCAATACTGATGTCGCTCGACCTTGCAGGCATTGCCTGCTCGTCCGGCTCCGCTTGCTCGTCCGGCTCGCTCGAGCCGTCGCACGTTCTGCTTGCCACGGGGCTTCCGATAGAAAAGGCTCACGGCTCGATAAGATTCAGTTTCGGCAGAGATAACACGATGGAAGAAGTCGATTACACGGTAGACAAGCTTAAGGAAATAGTGAACAAGTTGCGCGACATGTCGCCGCTGTTCTATGAATTCAAAGGAGAAACCAAAAATGTATAACGAACGCGTCGTAAAGGAATTTCAGAATCCGCACAATGTAGGCGAAATGAAGGACGCCAACGCCGTGGGAACCGTCGGCAACGCGGTTTGCGGCGATATCATGAAAATCTACATGAAGATTGAGAACAACGTCATCGAGGACGTCAGCTTCCAGACTTTCGGTTGCGCCGCCGCGATTGCCACGAGCTCTGTTGCTACCACGATGATTAAGGGAAAGACCGTCGACGAGGCGCTTAAGTTAACCAATGCCGAGGTTGTGGATAAGCTGGGCGGACTTCCTCCGCAGAAGCTGCATTGTTCGGTTTTGGCGGAAGAAGCGATAAAAGCCGCAATCAACGACTATCTTACCAAATACAAAGCCGAGCATCCCGACGCTTAGCCCCTTAATTACAAATTTTTCCTTATAAATATTGCTGCCGCCGCGATAAACAAGCGCCGAAAGTCGCAAAATATCGGTAGGAGGTAGTTATGAAAGATTTGTTTTTAGGCATGACAATCGGTATGGTGGCAGGCGCAATGATTGCTTCCAGCCCGAAAGCCAAGAAGGTTGCGAGCGACGTCAAGAACAAAGTTACCGACGTTTGCGGCTGCGGAAGCTCCGGTTCGGAAGGCGAGCAGCGGCAATCCGGCGGTTGCGACTGCGGTTGCGGCGAATAAACGCAAATTACTTCGGCAAAAATTATTTATGGCTACGGCTGGGCTGTGGTCATAAATTTTTTTCGTAAAGCAGCTTTTTTGCTGGTCAAAACGCCAAAAGTATGGTACAATAAACGCATGAGAATACTCGGTGTGGATTACGGCGATTCCCGGATAGGAGTCAGCGTGTGCGACGAGCTATGTAAGCTCGCTTCGCCGCTTATGACCGTCAAGTCCGAAAGCATGCGCAAAAACGTTGATAAGATAGCGGCGATTGCGAAAGAACAGAGCGTCGGCGCGATTGTTTTGGGGCTGCCGCTGAATATGGACGGAAGCGAGGGAATACGAGCCGGCAAGTCGCGAGCGTTCGCGCGCGTGCTCGAAAAGGTTTCGGGGCTCGAGGTAAAGCTTGTCGACGAGCGGCTTACCACGGTTGAAGCCGAGGAAATCATGGACGCGAACGGCGTTCCGAAATACAAGCGTAAGGAAATCGTGGATAGAATTGCGGCGCAGCTGATACTGCAAAGCTATCTCGATTCAAATAAACAATAAGGAGTTATCATTATGGCAGAACATGACGAGAATGTAGAAATTATGGATGAGGACGAAATCGTAACGCTTTACGACGACAACGGAGAGCCTATCGATTTCTACGAAGTGGCTTGCGTCGAGTACGACGGCGCGTTCTATGCGTTGCTCGAACCCGTCGAGGAAATGGAAGGCGTCGAAGAGGGCGAGGTGTTTATCTTCAAGGTCGAAGAGTCGGAGAACGAGGACGAAGAGGACAAGTTTATTCCGCTCGAGGACGAGGCGCTTATGGACGCGGTGTTCGAGGAGTACCTCAGAGTTGCCGAAGCCGAGGGCTGCGGTTGCGGTTGCGACGATTGCGAGCATCACGACCATTGCCACGACGACGATTGCGACTGCGAATAATCACGGTTTAACCTCGTCGGACCGAAAAATCGAAAAAATCGAATAATTAAGTAAAAAATAATGCAAATTTCGTTTGCATTATTTTTTTAGTCGTGGTATAATATCAAACGGTTAAATACGCACTCGGGCTGACGCGTCCTTCTGTGCGGACGGTAAAATTCTTTCAGTGCCGTCCGAATGGGACAGCGGTTGAGGCTCGGGGAGGTAAAACAGGAGGCAAAAATTATGGCAAACGTAGTATCTATGAAGCAACTGCTCGAAGCAGGCGTGCACTTCGGTCACCCCACTCGCAAGTGGAACCCGAAAATGAAGAAGTATATCTATACTTCCAGAAACGACATTTACATCATCAACCTTGAAAAGACCGTCGGTCTTATCGACGAAGCTTACGCTTTCGTGAAGAGCATTGCCGAGAGCGGAAAGAACATTCTTTTCGTGGGCACCAAGAAGCAGGCTCAGGAGGCTATTCAGCAGGAAGCCGAGAAGTGCGGCATGTTCTACATCAAGTCGCGCTGGCTGGGTGGCACGCTGACCAACTTCTCGACGATTCGTACCAGAATCGAGCGTCTTAACAAGCTCAACCAGATGGAGAAGATGAACGAGTTTAACGTTCTCCCCAAGAAGGAAGTGGCTAAACTTATTGCCGAGCGCGACAAACTCGAGGAAAACCTCGGCGGTATCAAGGATATGCGCAGCCTTCCCGGCGCGCTGTTCGTCGTCGACCCGAAGAAGGAGCACCTTGCAGTTTCCGAAGCTCGTAAGCTCAATATTCCGATTGTAGGTATCGTCGATACCAACTGCGACCCCGACGAGGTTGATTACGTCATTCCCGGCAACGACGACGCTATCCGCTCGATTAAGCTTATCGCAAGCGCAATGGCAGACGCGGTTATCGAGGCTCGCGAGGGCGAAGAGGGTCTTGCGCTCCGTCGTCAGATGGAAGCGAAGATGAACGCCGAAGCCGAAGCTAAGAAAGCTGCCGAGGCTACCGAAGAAAAGGCCGAGGCGGAAACCGAAGCGGTTGTAGAGGCTGCCGTCGACGAAGCGACCGCTGAATAATCGTAAATTACGTCTATCTATATAATTTAATAAGGAGAAAATAATTATGGCAATTACCGCTAAAGACGCCGCAGCATTGCGCGCGCAAACCGGTGCCGGCATGATGGATTGCAAGAAAGCGCTTGAAGCCGCCAACGGAGATATGGATAAAGCAACCGAAATTCTGAGAGAACGCGGCGTGGCTGTCGCAGCCAAGAAAGCGTCCCGTATCGCTTCCGAGGGCGCTGTCGCGGCTTACGTTTCCGCAGACAGAAAGACCGCGGCTCTCGTCGAGGTCAACTGCGAGTCCGACTTCGTCGCAAAGACCGACGATTTCCTTAATCTTGCAGGCGATGCGGCAAAGATAGTTGTCGAGGCTAATCCTGCCGACGTCGACGCTCTGCTCGCGGAAAAGACCGCAGATGGCACCGTTCTGGAAGCAGTAAACAATGCAACCGCAAAAATCGGCGAAAAGATTGCTATCCGTCGTTTTGTCCGTAAGACCGTGAACGGCGTTGCCGAAACCTACATTCACATGGGCGGCAAAATCGGCGTTCTCGTCGAGGTTGAAACCGATAAGGACGTTGCCGACAACGCCGAGTTTATCGCAGCTTGCCACAACATCGCTATGCATGTAGCGGCGTTCTCGCCGAAGTACGTTTGCGAGAGCCAGGTTCCCGCCGAGGAAGTCGAGCACGAGAAGAGCATTCTCAGAACGCAAATCAAAAACGACCCCAAGAACGCAAACAAGCCCGAGCAAATCGTCGAGAAGATGCTTGACGGCAGAATTAACAAGTTCTATAAGGAAATTTGCCTTAACGACCAGGAGTTTGTCATCGACAACACCGTGACTACCGCGCAGTACCTTGCCGCAGTCGCTAAAAAAGTCGGTGTGACCGCCAAAATCGTGGACTTCGAGCGTATGGTCATGGGCGAGGGGCTTGAGAAAAAGAACGAGAACTTTGCCGAAGAAATCGCTAAGATGACCAATAAGTAATCGGTTAATCGGCTTAAAAGAGAATAGGAACACTTGTTTTGGTGTTCCTATTTTTTTGAAAAGCGTGTGCCGGGAGGATTGAATAATGTATAAGAGAGTTCTTTTGAAAATCAGCGGAGAAGCGCTTGCCGGAGAAGCCGGCGTGGGTATCGATTCCGCGACCGTAGAGCATATTGTTTCGCAGGTGGTTGCACTCCATAACGACGGCATAGAAATAGGTATCGTTGTCGGCGGCGGCAATTTCTGGCGCGGCAGACAGGGCACTAATATGGACAGGGTGACTGCCGACCACATGGGCATGATTGCGACCATAATGAACGCGCTTGCGCTTCAGGACGCAATCGAGCAGAAGGGCGTGCCCGTCAGAGTGCAGACCGCACTGTCCATTCCGTCGGTTGCCGAGCCGTTTATTCTGAGAAAGGCGCTACGTCACTTCGAGTGCGGACGTGTAGTGATTTTCGCTTGCGGCACGGGCAATCCGTATTTCTCAACCGATTCGGGCGCCGCGCTGCGAGCCACTGAAATCAAGGCAGACGTTTTGCTTATGGCAAAGAACGTGGACGGCGTTTACGATTCCGACCCCAAAACTAACCCGAACGCCAAGAAAATCGACGAGATTTCCTATATGGAGATTATAAATCATAACCTTAACGTTATGGATTTTACGGCGCTCACGCTGTGCATGGAGAATAAAATGCCTATCGTTGCGTTCGGCTTGAACGAGAAAGACGGACTTATCAAAGCCGCTCACGGAGAAAAAATAGGCACAACTATCAAATAATAGTTGTAAATTATTCGGTTATTTGGTATAATGTATAAGATAGTGCGATTGTGTTGTTGTTTCCGATTTGAAACATACGGCTTTTCGCAGAAACGTTTTCGGCGCGGAGAACCGTGGCGGAACGAAATAAGATAATGTTACGGAGGATTTATGGTCTATAATTTACCCGAGGTCGGTGACGCGTTCGAGGAATACGAGCTTTCGTTGATGGATACCGTCGAGCACCTTAAAGGCGAGCTCAATACTATCCGCGCCGGCAGAGCAAACCCTCAGATTTTGAACAAGATTACCGTGGACTACTACGGTGCGCTCACGCCGCTCAATCAGATGGCGAACATTACCGTGCCCGAAGCTCGTCTTTTGCAGATTTCTCTTTGGGATTCCAGCATGATTAAGGCTGTTGTCAAGGCGATTACCGCTTCCGATATCGGCATTACGCCTACCGACGACGGCAAAGTTATAAGGCTTGTTTTTCCGCAGCTTACCGAAGAGCGCCGCAGAGACCTCGGCAAGCAGGTGAAGAAGATAGGCGAGGACTATAAGGTCACGCTGAGAAACGCTCGCCGCGACATCATGGACAAGCTGAAGGCGTTTAACAAAAATAAGCAAATTACCGACGACGAGATTGCTTCTTACGAAAAGGAAGTACAGAAAATTCTCGATAAGAACATCGCTTCCGTTGACGCGCTTGTAAAAGAAAAGGAAAGCGAAATTCTTGAAGTCTGAAGTTTCGGTATTTAACAATCCGATGCCGAAGCACATTGCCGTAATAATGGACGGCAACGGCAGGTGGGCGAAAAAACGCGGACTCATAAGGTCGCTCGGGCATCGCGCAGGCGTGAAAACTCTGGATAAAATCGCAAAGCATGCGTTTTCCGCGGGGGTCGAATTCGTCACGTTTTACGCGTTTTCCACCGAAAACAAGCTTCGTCCCAAGGACGAGGTAGACGGACTTATTGACCTTATAAGAAAGAATTTTGCAAAGATGTTCGCTTCGCTCATCGAGAGAGGGGTAAAACTGTGTGTTTTGGGCGACCGCGAGTATTTTCCGAACGACGTAGTTGAAATCCTGAATTCCGTCGAGCGCGACAGCGCGTCCGGCGATAAGGGCGTATTGAATATCGCGCTTAACTACGGCGGCAGAAGCGAAATCGCGCGCGCCGCACGGCTGATTGCAGAAAACGGCGAAGATTTTTCCGAAGAAAACATTAAAAAACATTTGTACACGGCAGGACAGCCCGACCCCGATATGATTATCAGGACGGGCGGAGAGAAACGACTCAGCAATTTCCTGTTATATCAGTCTGCGTATTCGGAGCTGTTTTTTACCGACACGCTTTGGCCTGATTTTACGGCAAAAGAGTTCGACGCGCTGGTTGACGAATATCGCATGCGTCCGCGCCGTTACGGCAAGGTTTAGTCTTAGGATTCATTTCAAATACAAAAGTTAATTACCTATTTACGCAAGGGTTATCGCAAATGGCAGACAATAACGACAATTCCGAACAAAAAAATATTGGGCAATCGCCGATTGATAACGGCGAAAGCAACGCTCCCGAGAATGCTCCGGAAAAGAAGAAAAGGAGCAATTTCCACATCAGGACGTTAACGGCAATCTTTATTGCCGTGCTTTACGTTGCGCCGATATTGCTGGGAATTTATATTTTCGATATTTTTTACGACGCGCTTATAGTATTTTTGATGATTGTTGCGGCGTATGAATTTTCGCGCGCGATTTCGTTGAAGTTTCCTAAGACCGTCAATATTTTCGTCTACGCCAACATAGTTTTGGGGTACACTGCATTTAAACTCGTAAGTGAGTTTTTGCGCGGACAAGGCGGAATCACCGCGTTTTTCGGTGTTCTGGCGGTAACGTTTATCGCCTGCATCGTGTTTACCATGTGCAATAAAAAGTACGAGGTTGGCAACGCGATAAGCACACTTTTCGTGATGATCTACCCGACAACGATAATGGTCTATTCGCTCGGGCTGGCGTACTTTATGCCGGGCGCGAAGTCAGATATTACCGGGTTGTCGGTATTCGGAGCTCAGTCTATAAACGCGATATTGCTGTTGTTTATTTGCACGACGCTCACAGATACTATGGCGTATTTTGTAGGCTCTACAGTAAAGGGACCCAAGCTGTGTCCGAAGATTAGCCCTAAAAAAACTATTTCGGGCGCAATCGGCGGACTTGTGGGCGGAACCTTTGGAGGCGTAATTGTTTATTTGCTCGCGCAAAACGACGTTTTCGGTTGCGCACCGATTATGAACGCTACAGTGCCTAACGTGCTGCATTTTCTTGTGTTGGGCTTAGGAACCTCGCTGTTTTGTCAAATCGGCGACCTCATTTCGTCCTATGTAAAACGCGCCTGCAAAATAAAGGATTTCGGCAACTTCCTTAAAGGACACGGTGGATTTATGGACAGGATAGACGGGTTGATTATTTCCGCCGTGTTTCTGTACATTTACTTTACGATACTCGGAGTGGTGCTATGATTGGGGTAGCAATACTCGGAAGCACCGGCTCGATAGGGAGACAAACGCTTGACGTAGTCAGGCAATATCGTGACAATTTCCGCGTTTGTGCGCTTGTTTGCGGCACCGACGCGGTTAGTCTTATAAAGCAAGCCCGTGAGTTTCGCCCGGAGTTTGTGGGCATTTCGGATTGCACAAAAGGAAACGAGCTTGCGGAAATCGGATATAAATGCGACGTTTTTGCCGGCGAGGAAGCTCAGGAAATCGCGGCTTCGCTGCCGTCGGTCGACATAGTAGTCGCGTCGGTTGTGGGGCTGAACGGGTTAAAAGGCGTAATCGCGGCGATAAACGCAGGTAAGCGAGTTGCGCTTGCAAACAAGGAAACGCTTGTCGCATGCGGCAAATACGTCACCGAGCTTGCCGCAAAAAAACGCGTGGAAATTTTGCCGGTCGACAGCGAGCATTCGGCTATTTTTCAGTGCCTCGGCGGTGGCAAAAAAGAGGATTTGAAGCGACTTGTTCTCACGGCCAGCGGAGGTCCGTTTCGCTCGGCAAAAACGCGCGAGGAACTTTCCGCAGTTACACCCGAACAAGCGGTCAGACATCCAAATTGGTCGATGGGTAAAAAGATTTCAGTCGACAGCGCGACCATGATGAACAAGGGGCTTGAAATAATCGAGGCGCGGTGGCTTTTCGGCACAGAGAATATCGATTATATTATTCAACCGGAAAGCATAATACACTCGATGGTCGAGTTTAACGACGGTACCGTCGTGGCTCAGATTGCCCCCACGGATATGACGTTGCCTATTCAGTTCGCGCTGACTTATCCGAATAGGGTAGCTTCCCGTTATGGAAATTATCCGTTTGACAAGTCAATAACGTTCATAGAGCCGAACGAAGAGCTTTTTCCGATGCCGAAGCTGGCGAAGGTTGCGATGCGCGAGGGCGGCACCGCGCCGGCGATACTTAACGCGGCAAATGAAGCGGCGGTTGCATTGTTTTTAAGCGGCAAAATATGTTTTACGGATATTATGAGCATTGTCGCGCATATTCTAGATACTGAAAAAGCGACGTCATACGACGACTATCGCGAGATAATCGAGCTCCACAAGCGAGTTTACGGCGAGGTTATCCGCGACTACACAAAACTTTCGGAGATTAGATGAAATATTTTCTTTTTATATTGATAGCCGTAATCATCCTTTTGCTGATGATTGTCATTCACGAGCTGGGGCATTACGTTGCCGGCAAGATTTTTAAGTTTAAAATCAATGAATTTTCGGTAGGTTTCGGTCCTAAGATATTTTCTAAAAAGAACAAAAAGACAGGTGAAGTGTTCTCTTTGCGAGCGGTGCCGCTGGGCGGCTATTGCGCGTTTGAGGACGAGAGCGGCTTGGAGGGTGATGAAAGTGCCGAGGAAGTCGTAGACCCCGATTCCGTGTTCCCGGAAATCGCGCCCGAGCCCGTTATGCCGCCGTGCGTCGACCCGTTGAAAGAGAAGGCGGAAGCGGCGGAAAAACCTCGCTCGTTTACCGAAGAAAAGCCTTGGAAGCGGATTATCGTGCTTGCCGCCGGCGCGTTTTTCAATTTCGTTTCGGCTATTATTTTTTCGTTTATTTTCATCGTTGCCGTGGGCTACGTTCAGCCCGAGGTTTACACTCTTTACGCCGACGAATCGGGAAATAACTATTGCGCCGAGCTTAGAGTGGGCGACAGAATAGTTGCCGTAAATGGCGAGAGAATCGGTATAATGAAGACCTACGACGACCTTGTAAAGGTTAAGGAGGAGGGCGTAACCTACGACCTTACGATAGCTCGCGACGGCGAAGAAATGACGGTGACCGTGACGATGCGGAGAATAATTAGTAAGGCTGCCGACGGTACCGACCTTAACTATGTAGGGTTGGGCTTTTCGCCGATAAACACGTCGGTAAGGTGCGGCGTGGGGTACGCCTTCAAGTATTGCGTGCCGTATACTATTAAACTGTCGTTTTCGATACTGTCCGCGTTCGGAGGATTGATTACGGGCAGAATACCGCTCACGTCCATTACGGGACCGGTGGGTACTGTCGGGGCTATGGCAAAGCTCGGCATGGCTGATTTGAGAAATTTCCTCGTGCTTTTGCCGCTGATTGCCGCTAACCTCGCGATATTCAATATCCTGCCTATACCTGCGCTCGACGGCTCGAAAATCGTATTCACGATGATTGAATGGGTGCGCGGCAAGCCCGTGAACAGAAAGGTCGAGAACATTATTCACACCGTCGGTTTGCTGCTACTGTTCGGGTTTGTAATAGTGATTGATATTTTGGGATTGTTTCTATGAGTAACACGAGAAAAATTAAAGTCGGACGCACGTTTATAGGCGGAGGAAGCCCGATTACCGTACAATCGATGACAAACACGCCCACGCTCGACGCCGCAGCCACGCTCGCCCAGATTCGCGAGCTCGAAGCGGCAGGCTGCGATATAGTCCGCATTGCGGTGAGCTCGCAAGATGAAGTTGAGGCGTGTAAGAACATAATCGGCAAAACCTCGGCGCCGCTGGTTGCCGATATTCAGTTCGATTATCGCCTTGCCGTCGCTTGCGCCGATATAGGTTTCGATAAAATTCGTTTTAATCCCGGGAACATCGGCGACGAGTCCAAGGTAAAGCTCGTAGTGGACGCTTGCAAGCGCAACGGAGTGCCGATAAGAGTGGGCGTAAACGGCGGCTCGCTCGACAAGACGATAGAGAATACGGCAAGCAAAGCCGAGGCGCTGGTAAAGAGCGCGCTCAAACACGTTTCAATACTTGAAAGGTACGGCTTTTACGATACGGTGATTTCCGTTAAGTCCAGCGACGTCCGCACCATGATAGAAGCATACGAAATACTGCACCGCGTTTGTGATTATCCGCTTCACCTCGGCGTTACAGAGAGCGGAACGAAAACCCGCGGCATCGTCAAATCGTCGATAGGTATCGGTTCGCTATTGGTTGGCGGTATCGGCGATACGATTCGCGTTTCTCTTACCGGTAATCCTGTAAGAGAGGTTGAAGCGGCAAAGCTTATTCTGAGCGCACTCGGACTCGGGCGCGGCGGCGTGGAAATCGTGTCGTGTCCGACGTGCTCGAGGTGCCGTTACGACATGGAAAAGGTTGTCGACGAGGTAGAAAAACGCGTCGGCGGATTGAATAAAAACGTCAGGATTGCAATCATGGGCTGCGTGGTGAACGGTCCGGGCGAGGCAAAGGACGCCGACATCGCCGTTTGCGGCGGCGGTGACGGCAAGGCGGCTTTATACGAAAAGGGCAAGCTCGTTAAAACGATAAGCTCCGACGACGTGGTGCGCGAAATTTTAGAGCTTATCGAGAAGTATTAAAGAGCCTGTTTACAACGAGGAGAAAGCTATGGCGGCATCGCTGATGACGAAATTTAACGATATAACGGCGGACGAATTCGATTACCTCGTGCTTGAATCGGTGGAGTTCGATATTTCCGCCGAAACGGTGCGAGTGAACATAATTTATCCCGAGCCGAAGGAGCAAATCGTGCGCGCCAACGCCGATAGAATTCGCGACGCGGTAATAGACGCGTTGAAATCTAAAGCTGCGGTTGTGGTAAAGCTTACGAAAAGTCATTTTGACGAGGGATTTTTCGTATCAAAACTGATTGCGTTTTTCGAGCAAATGCCGTCGATTGCGCCCTACGTTTTTGCAGATAATATCGAAATCGTAAAGAACGCGGAGTACGATTATTCGGTCAGGCTTGGGCTTGACGCCGACGTTTACGGGCTTGCCGTTTCGCGCGACGTTACCGACGAGGTAAAGAGAATGCTCGCGGCTTCGTACTGCGAGAGAATTTCGTTTGAAATCTATCCTATTGAAACGAAGAACAAAAAGGACTACATAGAAATCGCAGAAGAGGAGCTAAGGAATTACGTCTACGAAACCGACGGCGGTCATTTTATAATTCCGCAAAACGTAGAGGAGCTGGTTGGAAAAATTATTTATGACCGCGCCGGATATATCAGCGATGTCAAACGCGAGATGACGGGGGCGGTTTACTGCGGCAAAGTCAGTGAGTTTACCGAGTGCGAGAAAAAGCCAAAAGATGGCGAGGAAAACGAGCCGCGAAAGAAGTTCTATAAGTTTACGCTCACCGACCCGACGGGCTCGATGAAGTGCTTGTATTTCCCGAGAAAAAAGGACACGGAATCGAATATTATCAACCTGCACGACGGCAAAGAGGTTGTTGTCAAGGGTAGTATAAAGGAAAATAAGTTCCGCGGTCAGACAACCTACGATATGTTTGTGAACGCGGTTTCGCTATGCACATTGCCCGAAAACATAGAAATCGAAAAGAACGAGTATCACGCGGCAAGCGAGTACAAGTGTGTAAGCCCCGAGCCGTACGTTGAGTTGCGTCAAGCCAATATGTTCGACATCGCAAAGCCCGTTTCGCCGTGGCTGATGGGAAAAACATTTTGTGTGTTCGACGTCGAAACCACCGGACTTGACACGTCTACCTGTAAAATAATCGAGCTTGCGGCGGTTAAGGTCATTGACGGAAAAATTATGGAAACCTTTTCTACGTTCATCAATCCGCACGAGCCCATAAGCGAGAAAACCACGTCGCTTACGTCGATAACCGATGCCGACGTCGAGAACGCTCCCGATTCTGGCGACGTACTCAAGGACTTCTTCAAGTTCAGCGAGAACACGACGCTTGTCGGGCATAACGTAAACTTCGATATAGGCTTTATAAACGCCGAAGCCAAGGCAATAGGGCTTTATTTTGAAAATCCGCAAATGGACACGCTGGAAATATCCAAGCGCTACCTTAAAGGATTGCACAATTACAAGCTCGGCACGGTCATTAAATACCTCGGCGTAGAAAACGAGCACGCGCACCGCGCCATATTCGATACGATTGCGACGGCAAAAGCGTTTATCAAACTTGCCGACTATATGTAATGTAAAGTCGGAAACGGCTGTTTTCACGGCAATTTCGCATAAAAATATAAAATTTTTACCGATTACCGCTTGAAAACGCTTGATAAAGCTATGCCCGATATGGTATACTTATTGCGTAATAAACGGTAGGCTGAGAGTGGACGACAAAAAGTCCGCTCTCACTTGCTGTAAGGAGGGCGCTTTTTTGAAAATCGAACAAGCCGTAACCGAGAAAATACAATCAACCGTGACAGGACTCGGATACGAGATAGTGGACGTGGAATTCGGAAAGAAAAACGGCGAGGACAACCTTACGATTTATATCGATATTCCGACGGGCGTAAGCCTTGACGATTGCGAAAAGGTTCACTACGCAATCGACCCTTTACTCGACGAGCTTGACCCGACTGCCGGCAAGCCGTACATTCTCAACGTTTCTTCGCCGGGGCTCGACCGTCCGTTCAAAAAACAGCGCGACTTCGAGCGCAACTACGGCAAAGAGGTCGAGATTAAGCTTTACGCGCCGATGAAAGGCAAAAAGGTTTATGAGGGCGTATTGCTCAGTCGCGACGAAAATTCGCTTACGATTAAAGCCGGAGCGGAAGAAATAAAGATAGAGAACAATAAAATAGCGATTGCAAGACCGCTAGTTAAATTTGAATAAATATCCGGAGGATAACGTATATGACCAGCAAGGATTTCTTCCTCGCATTAGAGGATTTGGAAAGGACAAAGGGCATCAAAAAGGCGGTTTTTATCGAGGCTCTCGAAACTGCGCTTGCCATTGCCTATAAAAAACAGTCGGGAACGGCTAAAGCCATCGAGGTGAAGCTCGTGCCCGAACGCAACACGATTAAAATCTACGCATATCAGACCGTCGTCGACGAGGTTGAGGACAAGGAAACTCAGATTTCGCTCGAGGACGCGCGTCTTATTGATAAAAAGTACAAGGTCGGCGACGTGGTGAGCGAGGAGATTAACTCCAAGGACATCGCGCGCATTCCGGCACAGACGGCAAAACAGGTCATTTTGCAGAAGCTGCGTGAAATCGAGAGCGAGAACGCGTTTGCCGAGCTGTCGCAAAAAGAGGACGAGCTCATTACCTGCAAGGTTCGCAGCATAGACGGCGACAATGTTCACGTCGAAATCAACAAGCAAATCGAAGCGGTGCTCATGCCGCAGGACCAGGCGCCCAACGACAAGTACGAAATCGGTCAGAACGTCAAGGTGTACGTCAAGAAAATCAAGGTCGGTACGCGCGGACCACAGGTGCTCGTTTCCCGTACCGTTCCCGGTTTCGTAAAGCGCTTGTTCGAGCTCGAAGTTCCCGAAATCGCCAACGGGCTGGTCACTATCAAGTCGATTGTCAGAGAAGCCGGTTACCGCACCAAAATGGCGGTTTACAGCGAGGACCCCGGTATTGACGCCGTGGGCGCATGCGTCGGCAACCGTGGTATGCGCGTAAGCGCGATTGTCGCGGAGCTCGGCGGAGAGAAAATCGATATTATTCCGTGGTGCCCCGATACGCTCGAGTTCATCGCGCGCAGTCTTAGCCCGGCAAAGGTCGTCATGGTTCAGGTCAACGACGACGAACGCACGGCAAAGGTCGTCGTTATGGACGACATGCTGTCGCTCGCAATCGGCAGGGACGGACAGAACGCTCGCCTTGCGGCGAAGCTCACCGGCTGGAAGATTGACGTTAAGCCTTATTCGTCGCTTATGCAGAGCGAGGAAGAGCCTGAGGACGTCGAGGAACCTGCAAACGTTGAAGCAGGCGACGGCGAGGAGTTAAAAGAGGAAGCTATTTTCGACGAGGACCTCGGAGACCTCGAATAAAATCCTGTTTACGGAGTTTGTATGAAAGCAAAAAAGTCGCCACAGCGTATGTGCGTAGCTTGTCGGGAGATGCACGACAAGCGAGATATGATTCGCGTCGTCCGTTCGCCGGAGGGAGAAATTTCCCTTGACTTTACCGGCAGAAAGAACGGCAGGGGCGCATACGTATGTAAAAGCCGCGAGTGTATACTGAAGTGTCGCAAGACGGGCGCGCTGTCGCGTGCGTTTTCCACGCAGGTGGAGCCCGAAGTTTACGACAAGCTTTTGGAGGAATTCGATGACGGTGACAATGAATAAAGCGACTTCGCCCGATAAAGTCGTTTCGATACTCGGATTCGCAATCAAAGCGGGAAAAGTGCTTTACGGCTGCGACTCCATAGAGCGCTATCACAAGCGCAAATACCTTATGATACTTTGCGGAACCTTATCGGACAATTCTCGCGACAAAATCATAAGAAGCCAAGTCGGTGTGCCCACGGTGGTCGTTAAACAAACGACCGTGGAGGAAATGACGCACCGCTCGGGCTGCAAGGCGATTGCCGTCATCGACAAGCAAATGGCGCAGGCAATGCTGGACAATATGAACGGAACTTATCAACGCGTTACGGAGGTAAATCATCTTGGTTAAAGATAACAAAGCTGCAGAGGGAAAGACCGAGCTTTCCACCATACAAAAGGTCAACAACCTCAATAAATCCGACAAAGCCGGGTCTTTTGCCGCGCTCGTCGCCGATTACAAGGCGATGAGAAGCAAGATTGACGCTGCATTGAATGCGGTAAAATCCAGAAACGCGGAGAAGGAACGTGCGAAACGCGACGAAGCCGAGCGCGCACGTCAGGCAGAGCTTGAAAAGAAGGCAAAGCCGGCGCCGCCGCAACCGGAGCCCAAGCCGCTTCCGAAACCGGAAGCGACCGCGCCTGCGGAGTTTGAAAAGACCGCCGCGCCCGAGTCGAAAGCGGAGATAAAGACTGAAAAAAAGACGGAAAAGCCGGCTGCTTCCGAAAAAACGGAAAAGAAGGAAAACGTGCGCACGATGACTTTCGACGTACAGAGCAAGCCTGCCGGAACAAAGGTCGTTCCCAGCTTTATCCGCGGAACGTACACGCCGCCTCCCGTTCAGCAGAGAACGCCGCAGCAGTACGGTCAGATGGGACCGCGCGGACCGCGTCAGCAGGGGCAACGTCCTCAGGGCGGATTTGCGCCTCGCGGCGGAGCAAACGGAGAGCGCCCGGCAAGACCGCAGGGCGGAGCGCCGCGTCCGACCGCTGCTCGTCCGTCTGCGCCCAGACTTGCGCCCATGCCGCTCGATAAGAGCAAAGAGCGCAACAAGGCGTTCGATAAGAAAAAGGACTTTAATAAACCCGATGACAAAAAGACGATGAATAAGCGCACGCTTATCCGCAAGGGCTTCATCACCGACGACATCGGAGAGGAGCGCATGGGTACGCGCAAGCTTAAGAATAAGAAGGTCAAGGCTCCCGTAGTCGTCGCGCCGACTAAAATCGAAAAGGCTGTTATCACAACCGAAAACCTTACCGTCAAGATTCTCAGCGAAAAGATAGGCAAAACCGCTCAGGAAATAATCAAGCAACTGATGCTTCTCGGAATTATGACCAACATCAACAGCGTGGTCGACTTCCCGACAATGGAGCTGGTTGCCAACGAGTTGGGCGTCGAGCTCGAATTGAAGCTCGAGCAGACCAAGGAAGAGAAGCTCGAAGCAATGCACGACGAGCAGGACGACGAGAAAGACCTTGTCAAGCGTCCGCCGATTATCACCGTTATGGGTCACGTCGACCACGGCAAGACCTCACTTTTGGACGCTATCAGAAAGACGAGCGTCGCGGCAGGCGAGGCAGGCGGTATAACTCAGCACATCGGCGCATACTCCGTCACCTGCAAGGGCGAGAAAATCACTTTTCTCGATACCCCGGGCCATGAAGCGTTTACCGAAATGCGCGCGCGCGGTACCAACGTCACCGACATTGCCGTGCTTATCGTTGCGGCGGACGACGGCGTAATGCCGCAGACCGTAGAGTCGATTAACCATGCAAAGGCGGCTAAGGTGCCCGTCATCGTCGCAATCAATAAAATCGATAAGCCGGGCGCAAACGTCGAGAGAGTTAAGCAGGCGCTCACCGAATACGAGCTTGTTCCCGAGGAATGGGGCGGCGATACGATTATGGTGCCTGTTTCCGCAAAGACGGGCGAGGGCATCGACAAGCTCCTCGAAATGATACTGTTCCTTGCCGAGTACAACAACTATCGCGCAAACCCGAAACGCCAGGCTCACGGCACGATTATCGAGTCGCGGCTCGACAAGGGCAAGGGACCTGTCGCGAATATTATCGTCAGCAACGGCACGCTACACGTCGGCGATTACGTCGTTTCCGGGCTTACCTCGGGAAGAGTGAGAGGCATGGTCGACGACAAGGGGCGTTCGGTTAAAGAAGCCGGACCGTCTATGCCCGTTTCCGTGCTGGGCTTTACCGACGTTCCGAATGCAGGCGACGGAATTTACGTCGTAGGCGACGAAAAGACGGCTAAGCAAATCGTTGCCGAACGTACTGCCAAGATTAAGACCGAACAGGCTAATCAGGGACAAAAGATTACGCTGGACGACGTGTTCAACAAGATAAGCGAAGGTCAGATGAAAGAGCTGAATATCATCATTAAGGGCGATGTTCAGGGCTCGGTCGAGGCACTTAAAACCTCGCTCGAGAAGCTTAGCAACGACGAGGTCAAGGTGGTTGTCGTTCACGGCGGCGTGGGCGCAATCAACAAGTCCGACCTTATGCTTGCAGGCGTTTCCAACGCGATTATTATCGGCTTCAACGTCCGTCCCGACAGCGAGGCAAGACAGCTTGCCGAAAGCACGGGCGTGGACATCAGACTTTACAACATCATTTACGAAGCGATAGACGACATCGAAGCCGCTATGAAAGGACTTATCGCGCCGAAATATGCCGAAAACATTATCGGCAGAGCGCAAATCCGCAACGTCATCAAGATTTCCGGCGTCGGAGCGATTGCTGGCTGCTATGTTCTCAACGGCAAAATTGCGCGCAACGCAAAGGTACGCGTTTACCGCAACGACGTAGTGATTTTCGACGGCGAGGTCAAGAATCTCAAGCGCTTTAAGGACGACGTCAAGGAGGTTGCGGCAGGCTATGAGTGCGGCTTGAGCTTCGATAACTTTGACGGATTTGCCGAAAACGACGAGGTTGAAGCCTACGTTCTCGAACAGCAAAAGTAATTTAGCGGAGTAAAAATGAGTTTCAGAATTGACAGACTTAACAGCGAAATGCGCAAGGTGATTGCGGACGTAATCGACAACAAGATTAAGGACCCGCGCGTTACTCAGATGGTCAGCGTCACCAACGTCGAGGTCGCCAAGGACCTTAAAACGGCAAAAGTTTATTTGTCGATTTTCGGCGACGAGGACAAGTGTAAGGCTACGTTTGAGGCAATCAGGAACGCGGCAGGTTTTATCCGCAAGGAATTGTCCGTTGCGTTTTCCGAAATAAGGTCGGTTCCGTCGCTTGAATTTAAGCTCGATACTTCGATGCAGTACAGCTCAAAAATCGAATCCATATTGGAGGACATTAAGAACGGTGGCGGCAACAACGGTAATTGAAAGCATAAAAAAATCCGCGCGCATACTAATCGTGTGTCATATAAGACCCGACGGAGATAGTTTGGGGTCCGGCTTTGCGCTGAAAAAAGTAGCCGAAAAATTGGGCAAGCAGGTGGATTTCGTTACCGATTCCGACCGACCGTCGCATTACTCGTTTATAAAATGCTTCTACGAGCTTAACGACAAAAAATACTCTGGCTATGATTTGGGTATTGCAGTTGACTGTGCCGACGACACGAGGCTCGGTAAATGGCTTTCGGTATTTAACAAGTGCCCGAACACCATAAACATCGACCATCATCGGACTAACAATCGCTTTGCTAAGGTCAACTACGTTTACCCTGAAAAGAGCAGTGCGTGCGAGGTTGTTTATGACTTAATCTCCGGCGATGACGTTATCGACGCAGATATCGCTACGTTATTGTATCTGGGAATTTCCACCGATACGGGTAACTTTATGCACAACAATACCAAACCGGAAACGCTCGCCGCTGCCTCAAAGTTGCTTGCACTCGGTGCCGACCTCGAAGCGATAGTCAACGATTTTTACAAGAACAACACCAAGAACAAAATCATGCTGACAGCCAAGGCTATCGAGTCGATGCGTTTTTTCAAGGACGATTATATCGTCATTATGACTATTACACGCAAAATGCTCGAGGAGTGCGGTTGCGATATTACCGACACCGAAGGACTTATCGATTACGGAATGAGTATCGGCTCGGTGGGGGTTGCCGTGTGCATGACCGAGCAGAATGTTCGCAGTTATAAGGTCAGCTACCGCTCGAAGGGTATCGACGTTTCGGTGGCGGCGCTCATGTTCGGCGGCGGCGGACACAAGCTCGCAGCAGGCTGCGTGGTCAACGGGCACTACGAGGATGTAGTGAGAAAAATCGTGAAATCGGTGACCGACGGGATTGCCGAATGAAAGGGATAGTCAATCTTTATAAGCCTAAGGAGTGGACGAGTCGCGACGCCGTAAATAAGGTTAGAAATATTCTTCACGTCAAAGAAGTCGGACACATGGGCACGCTCGACCCACAGGGCGAGGGCGTTTTGCCGATAGGCATAGGCAAGGGTACGCGGCTTTTCGACGCGCTGCTGAAAAAAGACAAGGTGTATGAGGCAGAATTCGCGTTCGGTTATGAAACGCCTACGCTCGACGGAGACAGTGAACCGTCGCGTTTTACCAAAACTATACCTTCCCAAAGTGAAATAGAAAGCAAATTAGACGAGTTTGTCGGTGTTATTCGTCAGGTACCGCCGCTGTACAGCGCAAAGAACGTCAACGGAGCAAGGGCGTATGACCTGGCGCGCAAAGGCGTTGATTTTACGCTTGAAGCCGCCGAGGTTGAGGTTTATTCATTCGAGCTCATTAAAAGAACAGCCGAAAACACGTACTTAGTGAGGATTCATTGCTCGGCAGGAACGTATATCAGAAGCTTGTGTCGCGACCTTGCGTATTCGCTGGATTCGCTCGCAACTATGGTTTCGATAAAGAGGGTGCGAGCAGGCGGTTTTCGCATTGAGGAAGCCGTAACGGTCGAAGAACTGCAATCGAAAGGTGCAACGTGTGTGATTCCGCTCGAGGTTGCGCTCGCCGATTTTCCGCGCTTTGATTTACCCGATACCGAATACGACAGGCTGATGCACGGCGTAAAGTTGCCTGTGGGCGAAGTTCCGGAGACGCCGTTTACCGTCTATTGCAGAGGCGAGCTGTTCGGACTCGGAGAAAAGGACGAGCTTGGTCGGTTGAAAATCAAGACATATTTAAGGGACTAAAATGGAAAAAGTCGATTACAAACATAATCAATACTGCCTTGCGCTCGGCTTTTTCGATTGCATGCACCTCGGACACCGCGCAATTTTCAGGACGGGCAAAAAGTATGCCGAGGAGCACGGGCTTATGTTCGGCGCCTTTACGTTCTCACAACCAATCAAGAAGGACGGAGAAAACGTCGCCAAGCAGGTTTACGACTTTTGCGAGCGTAAAATGCTGTACGCGGAGTGCGGCGCGGAAAAGATTATCGCTTATCCGTTTACCGACGAAGTGAAAAATACCGAAGCTCGCGAGTTTCTGGACGGACTGACCGGCAATTACGACATAGCCGCTTTTGTGTGCGGCGACGATTACACTTTCGGTAAGTACGGGGCAGGCGACGTGCGGCTTCTTCGCGAGTACTGCGACGAAAAGGGAATTGCGCTCGTGATAGCTCCCACAATCGAACATAGCGGCAAAAGAATTTCCTCCACCGAGATTAAGTCGCTGCTATCGGTAGGCGACCTCAAATCGTGCGCCGAGCTTTTGGGAGAGAAGTATTTTATTTACGGCGAAGTCGTCAAGGGACGCGGCGAAGGGCACGTTTTCGGTATTCCTACCGCAAACGTTTCGGTAAGCGCGGACAAGCTTTTGCCGAAATGCGGTGTTTACGCTTGCACGGCGGACATTGACGGTAGACTGTACGGCGCGGTTACGAACGTTGGGGCGAAGCCGACATTCGACGACTATTCTACTACGGTGGAGGCGCTCATCGAGGACTTTGACGGTGACTTGTACGGCAAATATATCAAGTTGTCGTTTTCCGAGTACCTGCGCGATATACGCAAATTCGATACGCCCGACGAGCTTGTCGGAACGATTAAAAACGACATTAAACGGAGTAAAAGTTTATGCTAAGGATTGGACCGTCGGGAAACTCGCTCGGGTTTTACGAGAGCGGAAGAAAACACACCTATGAGGAAGCCGAGTGGCTGCACGAGATAGGCTTGACGGCGTTCGAGTACTCGTTCGGACGCGGCGTACATATTACCGACGAAACGGCGGCAAAAATAGCGCAGGAAATGAAAAAGTACGATATTGCGCTGTCGATTCACGCGCCGTACTACACGAATTTTGCAAATCCCGATTCGGAAATGATAGAAAAATCGATAGGTTATGTGCGGCAGTCGCTGATTGCGATGAAGAAAATGGGCGGCGCACGCGTCGTATTTCATCCGGCAGCATGCGGAAAACAGGTAAGGAGCGAAGCTGTAGCCACAACGAAAAGCAACATAATCAAAATGATGAGCGAACTTAGCGAATGTCTGGGCTTCGACGACTATATTCTTTGTCCCGAAACGATGGGGAAGCTCGGGCAGATAGGCACGGTCGAAGAGGTTGTAGACTTTTGCAAGGCGGACAAGCACCTGTATCCGTGCTACGACTTCGGGCACATAAACAGCTATACTCACGGCGGCATCAAGACAAAGGACGACTATAAACGGATTATCGATTATACGTTCGACGAACTCGGCGAGGAAAAAGCAAAAAACATCCATATTCACTTTTCCAAGATTCAGTACGGCGCGGCAGGAGAAATAAGACACCTTACGCTTGCGGACACCGAGTACGGTCCGGAGTATGCGCCGCTTGCGGAAGTCATCGACGAATACCGAATGACGCCCGTCATAATATGCGAATCGAAAGAAGTTATGGCAGAAGACGCGTTAATTATGAAAAAATGCCATAAAATCATTTAACTTTTTTCGAGATATATGGTAGAATAGTACTCAGGAGTGTTTGGTATGTTTAAGAAAATAGATACTTATCTCATCCTTAGCGACGTAAACAGGTTTTATTTCACGGGCTTCAAGTCCACGTTCGGTTGCGTTATTCTGACCGAGAACGAAAAATTCTTTATTACCGACCCGAGGTACGCCGCCGAGGCGCGTAAACTTATCACCGGCTTTAACGTAATCACCACTGTCGGAGCGAACTTTTACGACGATATAGTAAAGACACTCAAAAAGGTCGAGGCTAAGGTTGTGGGTTATGAGGATGAATACGTCACCGTTGCGTCGTTCAAAAAGCTGAAATCCGAGCTGGACGGCTTTACCTTGAAGCCTGCGTCTGCCGATATAAACGACGAGCGTCTAATTAAATCGGAGGACGAAATCGCCAAGATTGCAGCCGCCGAAGTCGTTACGCAAAAAGCTCTTTTGAAAACTTTGCCGCTGCTTAAATACGGCGTGACGGAAAAGGACATTTCCAACGAAATCACCTACCAGATGCTGTCGTTGGGCGCGGAGGAGCTGGCGTTTGAAAACATCGTCGCGTTCGGCGTGAACACCGCCAATCCGCATCATCATCCGTCGATGAAGAAACTCGAAAAGAACGATATGGTTACTTTCGACATCGGCGCGAGAGTAAACGGCTATTGTGGCGATATGACGCGTACTTTCTGCGTCGGCACGCCTATGGAAAAGCTTGCGAAAATTCACCAAATCGTGCTCGAAGCGCAGGCTTATGCGCTAAACAACATTAAGGCAGGCATGACGGGAAGAGAAGCGCACCTGCTCGCGAGCGAGTATATAACCGCTCACGGCTACGGAAACGAGTTTACGCATTCGCTCGGACACGGCATAGGCGTAGTTGTCCACGAAGCTCCGTATTTAAGCCCGCGCTCCGACGAGGTGCTTAAAGAAAATATGGTGTGCTCGGTTGAGCCCGGTATTTACGTCGACGGACTCGGCGGCGTGAGGATAGAGGACTTAATAGTTATTAAAAACGACGGCGCAGTCAATCTCACTACGCTTGTCGATAAAAAAATAGACTTATAATTTGTAATTACATTCAGGAGGATTGTATGGTAGCAGGAGATTTTAGAAAAGGCGTAACTATCGAAATCGACGGTAAGGTTTATATGGTCGTCGACTTCCAGCACGTTAAGCCCGGTAAGGGTGCGGCGTTCGTCCGTACCAAGCTGAAAAACGTCGTGACCGGACAGGTGCTCGAGCAGACCTTTAACCCCACGGACAAGTACCCGGACGCTCGTATCGAGAGAAAGGAAATGCAGTATTCCTACAACGACGGCAATTTGTACTATTTCATGGACATGGATTCGTTCGATATGCTGCCGCTTAACTATGATATGGTAGCCGACGCTATGCAGTTCGTGAAAGAGGAAATGATGGTGACGATTCAGCTTTACAAGGGCGAAGCGTTCAGCGTCGTTCCCCCGAACTTCGTAGAGCTCGAGGTGGCTTCTACCGAGCCCGGCATTCAGGGCGATACCTCGAAAGCCGGCAACAAGCCTGCTACGCTCGAAACCGGCTACAACATTCAGGTGCCGCTTTTCGTCAATACCGGCGACAAAATCCGCGTCGACACGCGCACCGGAACGTACATGGAGCGCGTGAAGTAAAGCTTCGTGCTTTCGTAAAAATCAGTTATCCGATACAGCCCGTAATGTGAGGTACCATGTTACGGACTTTTCGGTTGCGTAAGAATAATATTATCGGACTTAAAGGTCGTTCGCTTTTGCGGACGGTCTTTTTTCTTTAATCTGTACTAACGGTTGTCCGTGTCTAATATATTTATGATAAGGCGCAAAGGAGCACATTGAAAACCGACCTTGTGAGGTGACTTTATGATAGAAAAGCTATTACCGGACGAATTTCTTTCGGTTATTCGTTCCCGACTTGACGAGAGCCGACTATACGAGTTAAGAATAAGAACCGCGCAGCCGATTGTAATCGATTACGGCGGCAGGTATTATTATTTAGGGAAAAGCGGCTTGCTCGACGAGCCCGAACATGCGTTTACGGCGAGCGACGGTCTGGTCAAGAACATAGTAGTGAGCGCGACGGAATACTCGCTGTACAGCGTGAACAATCAGCTGTCGAGGGGGTATATAACGATTGAGGGAGGAATCAGGTTGGGCGTTTGCGGCGAAACGGTAAAGGACGCCGGAGGAGTGAAAACAATCAAGGACTTTACGTCGGTAAACATTCGTTTTCCGCACGAGATTAGCGACTGCTCGCTGACGGCGTTCTCATACATAAACGACGTGAGACTGCGGAGCGCGCTGATAGTTGCGCCGCCGGGAGCCGGGAAAACTACCGTGCTTCGCGACCTTTGCTGTAATATCTCAAAAATCGCGATTAAAAACATTTTGCTTGTCGACGAGCGTAGCGAAATCGCCGCGGTACACGCAGGAGTCGCGCAGCTGAACGTGGGCATCGGCACAGATATTATCTCGAACTGCACTAAGAGCTACGCCTTTTCTTACGGGGTTCGAAGCATGCGCCCGGACGTCATCGTCACCGACGAGCTGATGGGCGAGGAGGATTTTGAGGCGGTTGCCGACGCGATTGCAGGCGGCGTGGCGGTAATAGCCTCCGTTCATGCTTCTACGCCCGAGGAGCTGTTTGTCAGACGCGGCTTTAAGGAGCTATACGACAAGAAAATAATTACTCGCTATGTGTTTTTGTCGGACAGGAACGGACCGGGCACCTATGAGAACGTTTACGACGCTGACATGAAGCGCTTGTATCTTGCTTCGTGACCGATATGGCGATAAAATTTGTGCTGATTTTGGCGTTTGTCGCGCTCGGAACCACGGTCGGGGTAGCGTATTCCGGGCGGCTGACCTCGCGCAGGCGGTATTTCGAGGAAATAGTCGCACTGATAAACTCGATTTCCGGCGACATAAAGTTCCGTCAGGCAACGGTGGCGACGATTGTGAGCGAGGGCGAGTACAAGGCGATTAAGCCGACGACAGATGCGTTCGTGCGATACGTCACCAACGAATCCAAAGACTTGAAGATTCCGAGACAAGAGCTTAGCGAAAGGGAATATACGGTAATAGTCGAGTTGTTTTCCGCTTTGGGAACATACGATTTGGACACGCAGTTGTTTGTTTTGGATAACTATAAAGCTAAGATAAACGAATTTTACGCCTCGGCAAAGGACAAGGAAAACAAATACGCGGCGACGGCAATAAAGCTCGGAGTGCTTATCGGGCTCGGCGCAGGCGTCGTCGTATTATAGGAGACGAACGAGTGTGGATATAAGTATCATTTTGAAAATCGCAGCCGTAGGCATATTGACTGCTATCGTAAATCAGGTGCTGAAAAAAGCCGATAAGGACGAAATAGCGACGCTAACGACGCTTGCCGGGCTCGTCATCGTTCTGATGATGGTCATCGATATGATTTCGCAACTTTTTGAAACGCTTAAAACTCTTTTTGCGTTCTATTAGTATGAGCATAGTTACGTTATGCGCGATAGGCATTGTAACGGCGTTTTCGGCAATGCTGATAAGAGAAAACCGCCCCGACATTGCGGTGTTGATTGTCGTTGCCGGCGGCATTATGATACTGATGGGCGTAGCGGACAGGCTTATCGAAACAATCGATTTTTTTCACGGAATTTCGGACAAGGCAGGGCTTGACGGAAGCATAATGAAAATACTCGTCAAAATCGTCGGAATAGGTTATATCGCCGATTTTTCCGCAGGGATTGCGGAGGAATCAGGCTCGAAAATGCTGGGAGAAAAGATAATTTTCGGCGCGAAAATCATAATATTCGCCGTTTCTATTCCGCTGATTCAGATGTTGTTTAACGTCGTTACGGAGCTGCTGCAATGAAAAAGCTGTTAATTCTGATACCGATGCTCGCAATGCTCACGAGTGCGATTTTTTCGCCGCCGCCCGTTGTCGCTTTTGCGCAAGAGCAGGATAATTCCACTGTAGAGCAAGTAGAAAGCGTCAGGAACACCGCAGCAGACGACGAGGACGAAGAAGAGGAACAAATAGGCATAGAAGAGCTTTTAAGCGAGCTTGACATCAGTGCGCTAGACGAATATTTCAAGTCGATGCCGGATAATAGCCGCGAGTTATTCGGGACGGGGCTTAAAGATTGGCTCGTAAAGGTCGCGAATGGCGAGTTCAAATTCGAGTATTCCTCGTTTGTCAAATACGCGCTGTCGACGTTGGGCGAATCCGTGGCTTCCACGCTTCCGATACTGTTGTCGATTATCGCGATTGCTATACTCATAAGCCTTGTAGGTGGCATTAAAGGAAGCTTCGCCTCGAAGTCGACCGACGCTGTAGTAAATTTTGCGGGAATTACGTTGGTTTCGATTTTGGTTTTAATAGAAATTTTCGGAGTGATACGCGACGTAAAATCAATGGTAGAGGCAGTCAGGACTCAATCGGAAATCGTGTTTCCGATACTGTTCACTCTTATGACGGCGCTGGGGGCAAGCGGCTCGATTGCTATATATCAGCCTGCGGTGGCGATTTTTGCAATCTCCATAACCGAGCTCGTAACCTCGCTGGCTCTTCCTGCGCTGATTGTCGCGGTGGTGTTCTCGATAGTGGGTAATCTTTCGGGAACGGTCAAGCTGGGCGGCGCGGCTAAGTTTTGTTTATCTGCGGCGAAATGGGTGTTATACACGACGTTTTTCTTGTTTCTGGCATTTTTGTCGGTGCAGGGGATTACGGCGGCGATTTACGACAACGTTTCCGTCAGGGCGGCTAAGTTTGCGTTATCGAAGTATGTACCGATAATCGGCGGTTACCTCTCCGAGGGTTTTAACGTTATACTTGCCGGAAGCGTGCTAATAAAAAATGCGGTGGGGATGACTGCCGTGCTGATTTTGCTGATGACCGTTGTGCCGATGCTCATAAAAATCATAGTCGTATCATTGTCGTTGAAACTCGCCGGCGCGATAACGGAGCCGCTGGAGGGCGGTAAAATAACGTCGCTGTTAAACTCGATTTCGGGCGCGATAAATCTGCTTATCGCCGTGGTGTGCGGCTTGGCGTTCATATACTTCGTCTTTTTGATTTTGCTCATAGCGAGCGGAAATCTGGTGTTATAGGGAGGGGCGAAATGTCTGCATTGGCCGCGTGGATAACCGCGATATTCGTAGCGGTAGTGATAGCTATCGGCGCAGAATTATTGTTTTCGGACACTCGCATGTCGAAATTCATTCGTTCGGTTACCGCAATCGTGATATTGCTCGTTATCGTCATGCCGATACCTGCGCTTGTCAAAACCGGGTTTTCGATTGGTGGCGACGATACCGCCGAAAACAATATGCAGCTTGACGAGTCGTTTATCGGGTTTGTCGACGAAAAAAGAATAAACGCCGTCGAAGCCGCGCTTGCAGGCGAGCTTAAAAACGCAGGTATTAGCGGCGCAGCGGTAAAAATTACGAGAGCAGGGAACGGCGAGAAAACAAAAATTGTACAAGTCGAAATAAATTTAACCGATTCCGTAATAGACGAAAAACTCGGGCATATAAATATGAATGAGTTGGCGGTGACGACGGTGTGTAAGTATCTTAACATAGAAAAAAGCAAGGTAGTCGTGTATGGGCAAAAAGACTGACAAACTCAAAGACGGGCTGAAAAATCTGAAGAACAAGGAGATAATAATAGCCGCGATTGCGGTGGCGATTATGCTGATTGTGTACTTTGTGGGAGGTAGCGGCAGGTCGCAGACGGCAAAAAACGACGAGGTGACGGGCAGCGATTATCGGACGGAAACCGAAGCAAAGCTGCGCGACGCCATAGTCAAGCTGAGCGGCGACAAAAACGCGGAAATTATAGTAAGTTGGGAGAGCGGAACAGAATCGCTGATAGCATATTCTACGACCGAGAACCAGAATTCGACGACGAAAACGCCCACCGTCGTTCAGGGCGGCAAGCCGATAGTGTTGAAGGAAATCTATCCCAAAGCCGTCGGGGCGGTAGTAGTCGTAAAGGGCGGCGGCGAAGTGAAAACAAAGCTCGATATAATAAACGCGGTGGTTGCGATAACGCAGATGCCGCCGGAAAACGTAGCGGTCTACGGCGCAAAAAAATAAATTAGTTATCTTTATTCAGGAGGATATAAACATGTTGGGTAAAAAGGGAAAGATTTTCGTTCTTGCAGGTATGATTGCGCTGCTCGTCGTAACGGGCGTGCTGAACATCTATCTTAACAAGAGCGCGCAAAAAGCAAATGCAGGAACCGACACGGTAACCAGCGCGGACTTCTTTGCGGCGTATCGCACCGACAGGACGGAAACGAGAAATCAGACGATTATGTACCTTGACGCGATAATCAAGGACGAGGCTTCCAGCGAAGAGGCTGTTAAGAAAGCGGAGGACGACAAGCTCGCGCTCACCTCGGCAATGGACACAGAACTCGTGCTCGAGGGGTTGATTAAAGCGGCAGGCTTCGAGGACGCGGTGGTCACTTCTTCGACGGAAAACGTCAATATAATCATCAAGTCTGCGTCGCTCACGAGCGAGCAGGTGGCGAAGGTGCTGGAAATCGTTACCGCAGAAACGGGAAAAACCGCGTCAAACGTGAGAATTATTCCGGTCGAATAGGTAAATTGATTGAAATTTCCGTTTGCTTGTGTTATAATATATTTAGTCTGGAGGAGAAGCGCCGTTCGAGCGCGCGGATAAGCCGAAGGGCAGAGTGTTTGACAAGGAGCGGAAGCTATGCCGTTTAAGTCGCGGTACAATGCCGATTTCACCGGAAAGGTTAATTACGGACACAAGGTTATCGTGTCTATAATTTCGCTTGCCGCTCAGGAAATCCGCGGAGTCGCCGGGCTTCAGGGCAAGCGGATTCGCACCGAAACGTCGGGCGACACAATCAATATCGACGTGTACATCGATGTTATCATCGGGTTTTCGTGCGCAGAGGTTGCCTACCGCGTTCAGGAGAACGTAAAGCGCAGCGTCGAGAGCATGACAAACCTTAAAACCGGCACGGTCAACGTCAACGTTTTAGGCGTGTGCTTTGACGAAACGGTATAAAAATACTATATGAAACGAAGCCGCAGGTTTCCCGTGAATATCGGGAAACCTTGTCGGCTGTTTACGGAGCAATTATGAGAAAGACAGCGAGAGAAAACGCATTCAAGCTTACGTTCGAGCAGCTTATCGGCGGCGCGAGAAACGAACTTACTTACAACGCGCTTACCTCCGGGTTTAACGAGGAGGACAAGCTTTATCTGGATACACTTCTTGACGGGGTGACGAGTGAAAAGGCTTTTTTGACGAAAACGATAGCGAGCTTCGCTCGCGGCTTCACGGCGGAGCGTATTTACAAAATCGATTTGGCGATACTTCTTATTGCGACGTATGAAATCCTGTTTTTGCCCGACGTTCCCGATAAAGTTTCGGTAAACGAAGCCGTAGAACTAGCAAAGACGTATTCTACCGACAACAGCCCGTCGTTTATAAACGGCGTTCTGGCTTCCGTTATCAAGGAAAAGGAGAATCTTCTCAATGAGCGCAACGAGGATTGACGGAAAACTGCTGGCAGCTCGACTCCGCGGCGAAATTAAAATCGACGCAGAGAAGTTCGAGCGCGACTACGGCAGGAAAATCGGACTTGCCGTGATACTTGCAGGCGAAAACCCGGCAAGCAAGGTTTACGTTCGCAATAAAATTAAGGCGTGTGAAGAAACGGGTATAAAGTCGATGGAATATTATCTCCCCGACAGCGTTTCGACCGACGAACTTGTAGAGCTGGTTAAGACGCTTAATGCCGACGAAAGCGTCGACGGATTGCTGGTTCAGCTTCCGTTGCCCGTGGGCGTCGACGAGAAAGCGGTTTTGGGCGCGGTTACGCCCGAAAAGGATGTGGACGGATTTCACGCCGTGAACGCAGGCAATCTTCTGCTCGGCAATCCGTGCCTTGCCGCATGCACGCCGTCGGGAATTATGGAGCTGATAAAGAGCACGGGCACGACGATTTCCGGCAAGCATGCCGTCGTTGTGGGCAGAAGCAATATCGTCGGGAAGCCGATTGCGCTTATGCTGCTCGGCGAAAACGCAACCGTTACGATTTGTCATTCGAGGACGCAAAATCTTGCTTCCTACACGCGCGAAGCCGATATTCTGGTTGTTGCGATAGGTAAGAAAGAGTTTATAACGGGCGATATGATTAAACAAGGCTCGATTGTTATCGACGTCGGTATGAATCGCGAGGACGGCAAGCTTTACGGCGATGTCGAATACGCTTCGGCTTCGGAGAAGGCTGCGTATATAACGCCCGTTCCCGGCGGTGTCGGACCAATGACGATAACGATGCTGCTTAAAAATACCGTCAAGGCGGCATATTTTGGAAAGAAGCAATAAACTTTCGGTCACACAACTGAATAACTACATCAAGGGCGTTTTTGACGACGAGCTGATTTTGAAAAATATTGCCGTGTTCGGCGAGGTTTACGAATGTTCGAGCTCGGGCGGAAACTTGTTTTTTACGCTCAAGGACGAGGACAGCATATTACGATGCGTGCGCTTCGGCGGCGGTTATTCTCCGCCAATCGGAGAAACCGTTACCGTCGTCGGTTCGGTGGATTACTATGTAAAGGGTAATCGCGTTTCGTTTGTGGCGAAAAGCGTCGAGCCGTTTGGCGAGGGCACGCTGAAACGTAAGCTCAGAGAGCTATACGAGCGACTGAAAGCGGACGGCGCGTTCGACAATCGACCGCCGTTGCCGAAATTTATTCGCCGTGTGGCAATAATCACCAGCGAAACGGGCGCGGTTATTCATGACTTTCTGTCGGTAATAAGAAAAAGTCACGCCTATATAGACGTGGTTTTATACCCTGTAAGGGTGCAGGGCGATGGTGCGAGTAATGAAATTGCCGACGCCGTCAAAGAAGCGAGCCTGAGCGATTGCGATGTCATCGTCGTCGCTCGCGGCGGCGGCTCCAATACCGACCTCGACGCATTCAACGAGGAAAACGTCGCTCGCGCGGTGTCCGCTTCGCAGGTGCCCGTAATCTCGGCGGTCGGACACCAGGTCGATTATACGCTATGCGACTACGCTGCGTCGCTGAGAGCCGGTACGCCGTCGATAGCCGGAGAAAACGTGTGCAGAATAAACGAAGCGTTTATTGCGAGGTTCTACGATTGCCTGGCAAAAATGGACGGAGCGATTACCGCAATCTATCGGAAAAATCGTGTGCGAGCATGCTATGCCGCGAAACGACTTACCGACGACGCGTTCACGGCATTTTACGGCGGCAGGCTGAAACTGAACAACTATGCTAGAAGACTTACGACGCTTGCAAAGGAAAAAGAAGAGCTTGCGCGGCGCAACGTGTCGGCGCTGATGAGCAAAACGGCTGATTTAGCCGAAAAAAGCTTATCGAGCTATAAGAACGCGCTTACGTTGCTGTCGGGGCGGTTGGACGCCGCAAGTCCTTTGAAAATAATTTCAAACGGTTATGCGAAGGTTTACCGCAACAATGTTCCGCTTGCTTCGGTCGGCGACGTCGCTAAGGGCGATGAGCTGGAGGTAGTGGTTGCCGACGGAATAATCGCGGCAAATGTCGTTAACACGCGTAAAAGCGTGATAAATAAAGGAGAGTAACATGAATTACGAAAACTCGCTGAAAGAGCTTGAGGGCATCGTGAACAGGCTCGAAAACGAAAAACTTACGCTTGAAGAGGGCGTGGAGTTGTTTGAAAAAGGGGTAACTCTTACAAAGGAGTGCTTGACGGCGCTCGACGAATATAAGGGTAAAATTACGTCTATACGCGGTGAAGTGGACAAACTTCTTGCCGATAACGAGTGAGTGGAGTGATTATGGACTATATTAAAGAGTATAACGATACATGTAAGCAATTTGAAGCGTATTTGTCTGCCGTTCTGGACGGTTCGGATTGTCCGAAATCGCTGAGAGAAACGATGAAATACAGCCTGTTCTCGGGCGGTAAACGCATAAGACCGGTGCTCACCTTGCAAGCCTACAAGGCATTTGTGGGAAAAATCGACGACGCGGCATTGGAGCTTGCGGTCGCTGTCGAGCTTTTGCATACCTATTCGCTCATACACGACGATTTGCCGTGTATGGACAACGACGACTATAGACGCGGCAAGCCCACTCTTCACAAAAAATTCGGCGAAGATATGGCGGTTCTTACGGGCGACGCGCTTTTGACCGCCGCGTTTGAAAGGTATTTTGCGGCTGCCGCCATGAGCGCCGACAAGAATCGCATAGTCGAGGCAGGGTATGAGTTTGCACGGCTTACGGGTCCCAGCGGTCTTATCGCCGGACAAGTAGGCGACCTCGCGTTCTGCAAAAAGCCGAAGAGGCACAAGCTGGACGAAATCGAATACATTTTTGCTCACAAGACGTGCGATTTGATTGTCGCTGCGGTAAAAACCGGCGCGCTGGCAGGCGGAGCGGACAGACAATCTGTTGCGGCTTTGGAGCAGTACGCGTATAATTTCGGGTTTGCGTTCCAGATTGCCGACGATTATCTTGACGGAAGCGACAGCGACGGCTGCTCGATTTTGAAAGTGGTCAGCCCTGACGAGGCAAGGAAAATGATTGCCGACTATACCGACCGCGCGATTTGCGCATTGAAAGACGTCAATGGAGAAGTCGGATTTTTCCGTGAATGCGCAATGAACGCGGCTAACCGCAAGGCTTAAGGACTGAAACGGTTGCCGAAAATTATCGAACAAGTTAATTCACCCGACGAGCTCAAAAAACTGAACATAAAAGAGCTCGGAGAGTATGTGGATGAGGTGCGCGAACTTATTGTCGAGACGGTAAAGCGTCGCGGCGGTCATCTCGCGTCCAATTTGGGTACTGTCGAGCTTACCATTGCGCTTCATTACGTTTTCGATTGTCCCACCGACAAGTTACTGTTCGACGTGGGACATCAGACCTATACGCATAAAATCATCACGGGGCGCAGAGATAAGTTTTCGGAGTTGAGAACGGACGGGGGCATAACGGGCTTCCCGAACGCCGACGAGAGCGATTGCGACGTCGTTACGACAGGGCATAGCAGTACGTCGCTTTCCGTAGGACTCGGGCTCGCTCGTGCGCGCGACCTTGCCGGCGAAAAATACAATGTAGTTACGGTTATCGGCGACGGGGCGTTTACGGGAGGCATGACCTTCGAGGCGTTAAACGATATCGGCGCGCATAAGGAAAAGATGATAATCGTGCTTAACGACAATAAGATGTCGATTTCCAAAAACGTAGGCGCGTTTGCAGAGTACCTTTCGAAATTAAGACTGAGCAAGCGTTATAACACGATTAAGTACGACATAAAGAGAGGCGTGGGGGCGTTGCCGTTTTTCGGCGATAAAATCGTCGATTTTCTCGACAAGGCTAAAGACGACGTCAAGGCTTCGCTGTTGCCCAACAAGTTTTTTGAAAATCTCGGTATAAAATACTACGGACCGTTTGACGGACACGAAATCGGCAGCTTGATTGACGTGCTTACCAGGCTGAAGAATAACAAGGGACCGGTGCTTTTGCACGTCGTTACAAACAAGGGCAACGGCGTAGAAGAGGTTATGGAGCAGCCGGACAAATACCATGGCGTAAGTCCGCACGCTGATGTTCCGTCACATGAAACTGCATTTTCTTCGGTTGTATCTAAGGAACTGTGTCGACTCGCCGCAAACGACAACAAAGTAATTGCCGTTACCGCAGCTATGTCAATAGGAACTGGGCTCAATGAATTTGCCGCGGCTTATCCCGACAGATATTTTGACGTGGGCATCGCAGAGGAGCACGCCGCCGCTATGTGCGCAGGTTTTGCGGCTTCGGGTTACAAGCCGTTTTTCGCAGTTTATTCGTCATTCTGGCAACGCGCGTTCGACCAGACGATTACCGATATTTGTATTGATAATCGTCCTGTCACTTTTCTTATCGACCATGCCGGGGCTGTAGGATGCGACGGTGTGACCCATCAGGGAGCATTCGACCTTGCCGCACTGTCTATGATTCCGAATATGACCGTTATGCAACCAAAGGACGGTGCAGAGCTTGCCGATATGATTTCTTTTGCCGCAAGCTACAACGCGCCGCTCGCAATTCGCTATTCCAAGTCCTATGATTACGACTTTGACGAGCACACCGGCATTGAGTCGTTGAGATGGGAAAGACTTGCTTGTTCCGATTCCAATGTCATTGTTCTTGCCGTCGGCAATCGCGCAATAAAAGCTGCGCTCGGACTTCGCGGAGCGACGGTCGTGAACGCTCGCGTTGTAAAACCGCTTGACGTCGAATATCTCGACTCGCTTAACGACGGCGCTATCGTCATAACGGTTGAAGACGGAATTGTGCGCGGAGGCTTCGGCGAGAGCGTGCGAGCGTATTTTTCTCAGAAGCGCAGAGCAATCGAAGTTGTAACAATAGGCTACGACGATAAGTTTATACAAACGCTTGACGAAATCAAAATTCTGGAAAGCGGAGGACTTACCACCGACGCGTTGCGAAATAAGATTGCATTGGCGGGGATTGAATTAAAGTAGGAATTATTATATAGTAAGGGCGTGCCTCGACTTAACCGTCGGGGCGCTTTTTTGTAAATTCGATAAATAAATATGGCGTTATGCGGAAAATTAAGAATTGGGAACAAGGAAGTGGAATACGATTATTGTGTTTGCACTTTTGTGAACGAAAATCATGAAAGTATTATTGAAAACAAAAAAAACACCGGATACAACCGGTGTTGGTGGACGATCGGGGGCTCGAACCCCGGACCCACTGATTAA
>DQGD01000007.1:0-5404 GCA_003533505.1 Clostridiales bacterium
ATCGAAAAGCACTTGAAGGTAAAATTGGGCGAGTACGAGCTTGAGGAACTGTCGCCCATCGTCATACAGAAGTATATCACCGAACTTATGCAGTCGGGCAACCTGACAACCGGAAAGGGGTTAGCGGCTAATTCCGTAAACGGGATTATTACGGTTATTCAGAATTCTCTGAAACTTGCGTATACGCTCGGAGAACTGAAAGAGTACACGACAGACAAAATCAGACGACCGAAAACGAAAGAGAAAGAAGTATCCTGTTTTTCGCTTGCCGAACAGAAGAAGATAGAGCAGGCGGCGTTGTCGAATAATAAACGGAAATTCATCGGAATCGTGATTTGTCTTTATTCGGGTTTGCGTATCGGAGAATTGCTTGCGCTTAGGTGTTCCGAATGTTAGAAAATGTTAAAATGTATTGGCTTTGCTGTCCGAAATGCGGTGGCAAAACAAGAACTCAGATACGACCACATACGGTATTGGAGGACTTTCCGTTATTCTGTCCGAAATGCAAATACACCTGTGTGATACGCTAGCGTGCCCGCGAATACGCAGATAGAGTATAAATTTATCAAAATCGACGGATCGGGTAACGTCATTTGGGAAGGCGGCATGAATCACGTTTACACAACGCCCGCAAGCAATACCGGCGAAATAACGGTTAACTGGCAGTAAAAAACAAAAGAGAAAATCCGAACGGATTCTCTCCTCGCTTATTTATCGGGTAACGGTTGAGGGGTTAACCTGAATGTATGAGGTTCTGTTTCTTTTCGCTGTATTGCATATTGAAGCATTTTAACAGCACTTTGTACTTTCAAATCAGAAGGAAGATAAATTGGGGTTAATTGCTCTGAAGGTAATAAAATGTCTTTATCATAACACAATACGGCTGTTTTGTGAGGATTGATATAAGATAAACAGAATGCGGAAAGAGAAACATCGCTAAAAACAATTGATTCGTCAGGGTGTTGCAACAAGAACTTAATTAAATCCGTATATGTTTGAACAACGTAAAGAGTATCGTTTGTCAATGCTCGTTTTAACTTGTTCATATACGGCTGATTTTGGTATTTGCTTGTTATAAATATGAGGTGAGAAGTTTGCAATTTCTCTTTTGCGTATTGAATAATTGCGTTAAAATCATCGTATGACTTATAAAAAAGCGAGTCCTTTATCGTCATATCAATGGCAACAATCGGAACATAATAGCTCTCTTTTAGTGTATAAAATTGTTCTTCTGTCAGATCGATGCAGAGAATACCATCAATATTTTCCTGTACATGGATTGATTTAGATTCAATAGGAGATAAAATTTGCGTGCGGTAATTGTGTTTGAACAAACAGTTTTGAAGTTTGCAAATCAAGTCGAGCGTTTCCGCATTGCGATAAAAGGTATAAGCCCGTTGGTTAAAATATATGCCGATGACGTTATCGGTTCTGCTATCGGCAGATATTAAGGCTCTTGCAATCGGGGAAGGGGAGTATTGACGCAAATTGCATATCTGTAAAACCTTTTTTCGGGTTTCATCGCTGATTTTAACATCTTGTCTATTATTGATAATATAGGAAACGGTTGCTTTGGAAACACCGGCTTCTTTTGCAATATCGCCTATAGTAACAGGTTTTTTATTCTTTATGCGTTTGCGGTTTGCGCCCTTTTGATAGTTGTATTTTCGGCATAACTCTAAAATCTTTTGTTTTGTATTTTCGGCCACTTTCTTATCGGTGCGTTGATTGATTACATAAGAAACCGTGGCGGTAGAGACATTCGCCAATTTGGCGATTGTGGCAATGGTAACAGCGCCATTTTCAATAAAATCTTTATCGTTTTTCATGGCTATATCATACTCTAAAAAGTCCAAGTTGTCAATACAATTTTAATTTAATCGGTTAAATAAAAAAATTTCAGAAATTTATCATTTTTTTTAAAAAGGGTATTGACAAATACAAAATCTGTGTTATAATTTACTTAACCGATTAGATAAATCGGATTAAATTAAATTTTTTTAAAGGAGGACAGATTTCTATGTTGAAATCAAAGCTAAGGAAAGTTACGGTCATATTGACAATCATAATGCTCATGACTTTAACTTTGGGGTTGGTCACCGCATGCGGAGGGAATCCTTCGGATTCTACTACATCTTATAAGGTGACCTTTTATGACGGTACTACCGTGATTACAACGGAAACAGTAAAAGAGGGAAAGAAAATCGAGAACTTTATCCCTGCGGATAAGGGGTATAGCAAGGAAGGTTACGCCTTTAACGGTTGGTTTGCCACCTCGGATTTTACGCATGACTGGAGTTTTGATACAGCCATAACGAAAGACACCAATGTGTATTCGCAATGGCGGTCGGATAAACAGGACACCCGTCAATGGACGATTGCGGGCAGTTCTTCAGCCGGCGGCCCTTTGGCGGAGATCGGATGGAACGGCGGCTCGATTGTGGGGAAAAATATTCTTACGAAAACAGAAGGAAAAAACGAGTTCAAAATCACTTTGAACCTGTATAAAGGGGATCAGTTCCAATTCTGTATTCAGGACGCAGAGGGCAACTGGAATACCAACGACGCTGAAGGCGGCGGCGCGCGCGGCGGTCAGTATCTGGAAGAAAACGAGTATATGGCAGCGCCCGGTACCGGTCTTGGCGACGGTCAGGTAAATATTACGGTAAACGTGAGTGGCAATTATACTCTTACTTTGACGACGGATGCGGATGATAAGAATGTCGGCGCTATTACGGTTGTTCGCAACGGAGACGCCCCGGCTGTTACGATTGACAGATCGGATTATACTTGGTATATCTATGGTAATTCCAAAGCTACGACAACAACAGAATCTGTATTGTCGGGTACGAATTGGGGTGCAGAAGTAGATAAGTTGCAGTATTCTCCCTACGAGATGTTCAAGATTTCCGATAACGAAGCAGACGGAACGGGAACGTGGATGCAAACGTGGACGTTGGCAGAAGGCGATGAGTTCCTGTTGGCTTATTGCACGCTGAAAGAGGAAGGCGGCATCAGAGCAGAAGACGGAACGATGTTCTACTATACGAATATTACCGAATTCAACGGTGACAATGCGTGCTTCAAAAAATCGGACGGTATGGGCAGTAACATCGTTGTGGTAAAGGGCGGAACTTATACTTTTACTTTAACGGTTACTTTGGACACTACGACCAATACTTTGAAAGGAGCTATTGAAGTAGATAAAACTTCCGATATTCTTGTTTCGGATCAGACATGGAAAGTTTTAGGCGGGCGTTTGTCGTATGCGGATGCGACAAAAGAAACGGTCGGTAATCTCAAAATAGAAGAGTCTGCATATAACAGCAAAACGTCGGTCTTTAAGGATAACAACTTCGGAGTCGGTTCGACGGTTCAAAAATTGGAAAAAGTTGCTACGCCGGCCGAAGGAATGGCTCAAGTATATACAATTACGTTAAATCTTGTTGAAGGGGATTACTTCTATCTCTGTATTCCGGTTGCTGTTCATGCACCGTATCGTCCCGATACATACTACACTCCGGGATATACTTCTAAATTGGCAAAAGCAGCTGATTTGACTGAAGGTATAACGGATACTTGGGGATGGGGCGGCAATTTCCTTTGCACAAAAGCCGGAAGTTATACATTTAAGGTATCTGTATCTACGAGCGGTGCTCTTTCGCTTTCAGTAACGGCGGCAACAAAGTAAAGTCGGATGGTTATTGGGGACGGTAAAGTAATTTGCCGTCCCAATATAACTAAATAAGGAGAAACAGATGAATAAGGCGGCTATATTACATGTTCCGAAATCTCAATATTCTTTTGCATACGGTAAGAAAGAACTCCGTATTCGTTTAAGGGCCGCAAAGTCTGAACTTGATAAAGTTGAAATTATTTATGCAGTAAAATACGACTGGTTAAAAGACAGAAAGACAAAAGTAATGCAAAATAGTTATTCGGACGCGCTCTATGATTACTATACGGTTTCGCTTGATGTGCCGGACTCGCGGATTGGTTATATATTTTTGTTGCAAAGCGGGGAGGAAAAATATTATTATTCGGAAGAAGGTTTGACGGTTGATTATAACCACGAAAAAAGTTATTATAACTTTTTTCAATATCCTTATATCAATAAAATAGATTTACACAATAAAGTTGCGTGGTGCGATAAAAGCGTTTTTTATCAGATATTCGTAGATCGGTTCCATATCGGAAAAACGAAAAAAAATACGGATTATATAAATAAAAAGTGGGGGGAACTTCCCGAACCGAAAGGTTTTTTCGGGGGTGATATAAAAGGCATTACCGAAAAATTGGATTACTTAAATGATTTGGGTATCAATGCAATATATTTAACACCGATTTTTCAATCACCGAGCAATCATAAATACGATACAATCGATTATGAAACGGTAGATGAAATGTTCGGCACGAATAGCGACTTAAAGGAATTGGTTGAAAACGCGCACCAAAAGGGAATTAAAATTTTATTGGACGCCGTCTTTAATCATTGCAGCTATTTATGCAAGCAGTTTCAGGATGTTTTGATAAAAGGCAAACAGTCCGAGTATTACGATTGGTTTATCATTCACGGCGATAGACCGGACTTGGACAATATGAATTATGAATGTTTTGCGGCTTGCAACTATATGCCCAAATGGAATACTAATAACAATGAGGTGCAAAACTTTTTACTTCATATAGCGGTAAAATGGATAAAAGAGTACGGTATAGACGGGTGGCGGTTGGATGTAGCAGACGAAGTATCGCACGATTTTTGGCGGAACTTCCGAAAAGCAGTAAAGAACGAAAAGCCCGATGCAATGATAATCGGCGAAAACTGGCACGACGCTTTTCCGTGGCTGCAAGGCGATCAGTTTGATTCTATAATGAATTACTCGTTTACGAAAGCCTGTCTTGATTATTTTGCATTCGGCAAATATTCGGCAAAACAATTCTGCGATAGGTTATCGGAAATCCTGATGCGGAATACGGATCAGGTAAACGAAATGATGCTGAATCTTTTAGACAGTCACGATACGGAAAGATTTTTAACCAACGCGGGCGAAAATAAATCAAAATTGAAATGCGCTCTTGCAGTTATGTTTTTCTTTGTCGGTATGCCGTGTATCTATTACGGAACGGAAATCGGTATGACCGGGGGATATGATCCCGATTCCCGACGGACGTTTGACTGGAATGAAAATCATTGGGATAAGGATTTATTCCAAACAATCAAGGAACTGATACAACTCCGGAAAGAAAAAATCAAAGGCAAACTTCGTATGTTTACGGAAGGCGAACTTTTTGTAATTGAAAGAGAAAAGATTTTTTTAGCCGTAAACAATACAAAAGATACGCTAAAATATGGTAAAATAATTTTAGAACCGTATTCTTATAAAATTATATATGAGAGGTAAGG
>DQGD01000007.1:5674-116120 GCA_003533505.1 Clostridiales bacterium
ATTATATATGAGAGGTAAGGAAATGAAATTAGCTAAAAAACTTTGTTTAAGTCTTGCGTTAGTATTAGTCGGAACATGTTTTGCTGCATGCGGTAAACGACCTAATGGCGAACAAACATTTACTTACGAACAAGTAATGGCTAAATTTAATGGCGAAATAGAACAAAATGCAACTATTCGCGTCCTTGATAATCAAATGGCCATTGAAACGGGACATTTAAAGGAGGTTTTGGCTGCCTTTAATGAAGAATATAAAGAATACAACGTAAATGCCGTGGACGCGAATATGGATCAATATATCGATTTGGAACAAAACGGCCCGGACGGTTACGGTCCCGATGTTCTTTATCAGGCGAACGATATGTTGATGCGATATGCGGAAGGCGGGCATGTTTTGCCCTTACCTACGGAAAAATTGGATATCGAACAAATCCCCGAAAACGTAATGGACGCATATAAACTAAAAACATATAATCTCGATTTGTATTATGGTATGCCCGTTGCGCAACAATCTACGGTGCTTACATACAGAAAAGATTTGTTGCCTGCCGATTGGGAAACGAAATGGGACGATAACGAGAACGATATTCCCGATATGGTAGAGAATATGAACGATTTGTATGCGTACAGCAAACAGGTCAAAGAAGAGTCTGACGGCAGCAAATACGGACTGTATATGTCGCTTGTCGATCAATATTTTAACAGCGGTTATTTATTATCGTTCGGAGCGTATGTGTTTGGCGAAACGCATGACGACATAGGACTTAATACCGCCGGCTCTGAAGTCGGATTGAATTTGTTTCGTGATTTAGCCGGAGTGTTGGGTTCCCGTTGTATCTCTCAAGATGCGACTACGCAAGTGGCTACCTATTTGACGAGCAAGGACGGTACCGTTTTCTGTACGATAGGTACGCCGGATTGGCTGACCACGTTTCAAGAGAATTTGACAGCCACCTATAAAGCGCAAGGTGATAGCGCGGAAGTGGCTGCTCAAAAAGCAAAAGAAAATCTTGTTGTCGTAGCTCCGCCGAGATTGCCGAAAGACGGCAATGTTAAAAAAGAAATTAAGAATATGGATACCGAAACGTTTGAACCTACGACTATGGGCGGGGTAAACGCGTTCGGAATCAGCTCTTACACCAAGTATCCTAAAGCATGTTTGGCGTTTGTCAAATTTGTCAGCAGTTATGAAAATGAAAAATGGAGAAGTGAAGCGTTAGGCGCTGTTCCCGCTCGTACAGATCTGGCCGAAGAAATGGGGGGAGTTTCCGAAATTTTGGGAAACAGAGTTACAAGCGGGAAGGTTTATATGATGCCGTCCACTCGCGATACGCAATATATTTGGTCTCCGCTTTCTTCTATGTTTAATGACGTTGCAACGGATAACACAACTCGTGAAAATCCGATTTATACAACGACGGATGCATTAAGGAAGGCTTTAGACAAATTGGTAAAAGATATAAAATCCGCAATGAACATTGGTAAGAGCTAAAAAAAAGGGGGGATATGATTGTGGAAGAAAATATAATTATCACCAACAACAATCTAAATCCAAAGAACGAAGGAAAATTTTCATCTTATCAAGTTAAGTTGAGCTGTATTTTTATGGGGGTAGGGCAATTATTCTGTAAGCAATTTACAAAAGGGATACTCTTAATTCTTTTAGAAATTGGTTTTATATTGTTTTTAGCCTTTTCGGGTGTTAGCAATATAATAGGAATATTTACGCTCGGTACTAACGAGGGTATTCCTATCATGGGAATACAGGGTGACAATTCTGTAAAAATGCTTGCTTGGGGAATCACCACTCTGTTTTTGTGTGTTCTTTTTGGATTTGCTTACTATGCGAATATTAAAGACATTATATTTACGACGCAAGAAATTAAAAAGGGGCATCCCGTAAAAAACTTTGCAGAGAGTTGCTCGGCTTTAATTAACGGGAAATTTTATTTTCTTACACTGACAATTCCCTTGATATTTGTTTGTATTTTCAATATAATGCCTATTTTCTTTACGGGATTAGTGGCGTTTACGAATTATGGCGGAGAAATTGTACCCCCTAAATTGGTAGATTGGATAGGCTTTTCAAACTTCAGTATGATTTTTACTGTAAGTGAGTATGCCACGACCATTTTGAAAATACTCGGTTGGAACTTTATATGGGCGATTGGATCGACATTTATAAATTATTTTGGCGGTTTAGGTCTTGCTATTTTATATAATTCCAAATGCTTAAAATGGAAACGGTTTTGGAGAATCTTTCCGATGCTCGCCTATGCAATTCCCGGATTCATTACATTGACGGGATTCCGGTTTCTGTTTAGCGATAGTGGTCCGATATTAGCTTTATTGCGCGATTGGGGCTGGGTATCGGAAAGTTTTACATTTATAGGTTTTGACTCTAAATGGTCTTTAAGACTTCTCGGTTTCTTTTCTTGCGCATGGATCAGTATTCCGTCGATAATGTTTTTGGCAACAGGCATTTTATCAAACGTCAATCAAGATATGTATGAGGCTGCTACTTTGGACGGAGCGAACGGCTGGAAACAGTTTCTGTATTTAACATTGCCGTTTGTACTATTCGCAACCACGCCGGTCTTACTGAATTCATTTATCGGTAACTTCAATAACTTCAGTATCTTCTATTTTTTACGACCTGAAATCACTTATGATACTGCAAACTATTTTAACGCAAATAATACGGACTTATTGATCAACTGGATGTTTAATTTAACGGTCGATAAGAAGTTATACTCTCTCGGCTCGGCACTTAGTCTGATTTTGTTTGCGTTTATGGCAATCTTTTCATTGATTGTGTATGTAAGTTCGCCTGCATATAAGAAGGAGGATACATATAAATAATGGAAAAAGTAATCTCTAAAAAATTGAAGATAAGACCTGCAACGACCATAAAGGCAGTTATAGTGTATGTGATAGTTTTGCTTATCAGTTTTATATTTGCATTTCCGTGTATTTGGCTTATTCTATCATCATTTAATGCGAACGGCTCGCTGTTAACATTAGACGGTTTTTTCCCGAAAACATATAGTTTTGATACCTTTAAGACCTTATTTACCGAAAAAGTAGAACATGACTATATGACGTGGTTTGGGAATACTCTTTTTGTCGCAGGAATAAGTTGTGTAATCTCTACGGTTCTTGTACTTGCGGTTTCTTATACGATGTCGCGTTATCGGTTTAATGGTCGTAAACAAATGATGAAGGCAACGCTGCTACTAAGTATTTTCCCGAACTTTATGAATATGACTGCCTTATTCGTCATTATGACGCAATTTGATTTAATCAATAATCTTTGGGGATTGATATTGTTGTATAGTAGCGGTGCGACAATGGGATTCTTGGTTCAAAAAGGTTTTTTTGATACTATTCCAAGTACCATATACGACGCTGCAACATTAGACGGAGCAACGGATTTACGGGTATTTGTTTCGATTACATTGCCTTTATCGAAACCAATGATCGTATATACGGCATTGACGGCTTTTGTTTGGCCGTGGAGTGACTTTATGCTGCCGAAACTTTTGTTACCGGATAAATCACAATGGACTGTTGCAATAGGTTTGAATTGGTTGGATGAGAGTAAATTTTCGATATTTGCCGCCGGTTCTGTATTTATCGCAGTCCCGATTGTTGCATTGTATATTGCGCTCTCCAAATATCTGATTCAAGGCGGTGCAGCAGGCGCAGTAAAGGAGTAACAATGGAGAAACAAAATTATATAGACGCACTCAAAAGGTTGAATACTGGAGAAAAAAGCGTTTCTCAACTATACAATGAGATTTCTATGCTCGCAATGAGTTATATCCGAGCGGACGAGAAACCGAAACGTTGTGCACAGTATCTTTCGATTGAGTTTTTAATCGGCAGAGTATTTTATAACAATCTGCTGGAACTCGGCGTTTTGAAAGAAACGGCGGGTATTCTCAAAGGAAAAGGGATAGATATTACCGTTTTTGAAGAGATTGAGGATGCCGCGCTCGGTAACGGCGGTTTGGGCAGACTTGCCGCTTGCTATATGGATTCGGGCGCCGCGGTCGGTATTCCTCTATACGGGTACGGAATCCGTTACAGATACGGTCTGTTCCGTCAGAAGTTCGAGAACGGGTATCAGAAGGAACTTCCGGACGATTGGCAGAGATTCGGGGATCCGTGGAGCATACGGAAAGAGCAGGAAAAACAGACAATCCGTTTTGCGGATATGGAAGTAGAGGCGGTTCCTTACGATATGCCGATTATCGGAAAACGAGTCAATGTTTTGCGTTTATATCAGGCGGAAGGAAACGAAAACGCTGAAAAAATAAGCGGTGTTTTGTATCCGCCCGACGATACGGAAGAAGGAAAGTTGTTACGGATTCGGCAGGAATATTTTCTTTCGGCGGCAGCCGTCGGCGACATAATCCGCGAATACGAAAAACGGCACGGAAACGATTACCGGCAGTTTGCTTTGGGAAACAGCATACAGCTCAACGATACACATCCGGTATTTGCCATTCCCGAACTGATTCGCGTATTGCAAGAGAAAGGATTGACGTATCGAGCGGCGTTGAAGACGGCAAAACAAGTGTTCAATTATACGAATCATACGATACTGCCCGAAGCATTAGAGCATTGGGACGTTCGGTTGTTGAAAAAGATATTGCCTGAAATAACGGAAATATTGCTGTCCATCAATACTTCCGCCCGCTATCGTCACAGAAAAGAAGGCTACACGTCGCAGGAGATCGCCGCTACATCGATTTATGTACATTCCCGCCGCGCTATCTCTATGGCGAACACAGCGGTGTTCGTTGCAAATAAAATAAACGGAGTTGCCGAGATTCACTCGGAAATTATAAAAAGGGATTTGTTCGCGGCGGAATATTCGCATCATCCGGAAAAGTTTACGAACGTTACAAACGGCGTGGCGCAAAGGCGGTGGTTGCAACTTGCAAATCCCGAACTGTCGTCTTTGCTTGACAGAAAAATCGGACAGGATTGGCGGGAGCGGTTTGAAGAATTGGGCAATCTGAACGAGCATGCCGATACGGAAACGCTTTCGGACTTTATTCGGGTTAAAGAAGAGAAGAAAGCGCAGCTTTTCCGATACATTGAGCAAACGGAAGGCGTAAAAATCGGCGGGAACCGAATATTGTTCGCGCAAGTCAAGCGTTTACACGAATATAAACGACAACTTATGACGGCGTTTGCGTTGTTACGGTTGTATTATGATTTGAAGAATGGAAAGATCAAGGATTTTACGCCTTCGGTATTCCTGTTCGGAGCAAAAAGCGCACCGTCCTATTTTCGAGCCAAAGGTATTATCAAATACATAAACGAAATCATAAAGCTGATAAATGCCGATCCCGAAACGAACAGTCTGCTTATGGGCGTATTCGTGACTGAATATAACGTTTCGTATGCGGAGAAAATCGTAGCGGCAGCCGACGTTTCGTTACAGGTTTCGACGGCGGGCTTGGAGGCAAGCGGTACGGGCAATATGAAGTTTATGATGAACGGCGCGGTCACGCTTGGCACGATGGACGGAGCGAATATCGAAATCGTCGAAAAAGCGGGCGAGGAGAATAATTATATATTCGGTGCGCGCGTGGATGAGATAGAAAAACTCCGCGAGGGCGGTTATAATCCGAATACCTATCTGAAAGAACATGCGGACTGGAAAAAAGTTGTGCATACGTTGACGGACGGAACATTTTCAGATGACGAAAAGGGGTATTTTGATGAATTATATCGTTCGTTGACGGTGGGAGCAAGCTGGCATAAACCCGATCACTACTTTATATTCAGAGATTTGGAGGAGTATTATCAAGCCACATTACAGGTAAATCATGATTATAAAAATAGGATAGGTTTTGCGAACAAACAGTTCAACAATACAGCGAACTCATTTTATTTTTCTTCTGATCGTTCTATTCGTGAGTATGCGAAGAAAATTTGGAGTTTATCTTATTAACGTAAAAAGACGCAAAGCCGTTTCGCTTTGTGTCTTTTTGTTTAGGAGGAATGATGATAAAATATAAAAAACGCTCGGCGGGTATCCTATTGCACATATCTTCGTTGCCGAACAAGTACGGAATCGGAACGCTGGGAAAATCAGCTTACGAGTGGATTGATTTGTTGGCTGATTGCGGAATAAGTTGTTGGCAGGTTCTTCCGCTCGTTCAGACAAGCTACGGGGATTCTCCGTACCAGTCCGCATACAGCGGATCGGGCAATCCGTATTTTATTGATTTTGACATTTTGGTAAAAGAAGGTTTGCTGAAAAAATCAGAGTTATCCGTCTGTCGTAATACAAAATCGAAAATCGACTATGCGTTTTTATACAAAAACAAATATGGCGTTCTTCGGAAGGCTTACGAGCGATTTGATATACAAAACGCCGACTTTGTATCCTTTGTCGAGAATGGAATATTTGACGGCTACGCTTTATTTATGGCAATCAAGGAGAAGTTCGGCGGGGTATCCTTTGACCGATGGCCGGACGAATATAAATTCGCCAAAAAGCGAAGTTTACGGAAGTTCAAAGCCGAAAATCAAAAAGAATATTTATTTTGGCTGTTTTTGCAATATGAGTTTTCCAAACAATGGAATAAGCTAAAACGGTACGCAAACGAGAAAGGCGTTTCAATCATCGGCGATATACCGCTGTACGTCGCTTACGACAGCGCGGACGTATGGCTGAATCCAAAGCTGTTTAAATTAAATACAGACCGCAGTTTGAAAAAGGTAGCGGGAGTTCCGCCCGACTATTTTTCCGCGACGGGACAGCTATGGGGGAATCCTGTTTATCATTGGGCTGTTCATAAAAAAGATAATTATAAATGGTGGGTGGAACGATTCCGTCAAGCGTTTGAATTATACGATGTAGTGAGAGTCGATCATTTCCGCGGTCTTGACAGGTATTATGAAATCGATGCGGGGGAAACGACAGCCGTCAAGGGGAAATGGAAACACGGCCCGAAGTATGAATTATTCCGCACAGCAGAAAGTATTTTAGGAAAGCTGAATATCATAGCGGAAGATCTCGGTTCTCTCGATAAAGGCGTTTATCGTCTTATGGACGAAACCGGCTATCCGGGTATGAAAGTTATGGAATTTGCGTTTGACGGGAATAAGAAAAATCCGTATTTGCCGAAAAATATCAAGGAAAATTCCGTCTGCTATACAGGTACGCACGATAACGATACGTTATTGGGTTATATTAGCAAGCTGAAAGACGGCGAATATAAAATTTTCAAGGAGAGTTTAGAGAAGACGCTAAAAGAGGAAAATGTTCAATGTTTTCTTGAAAATAAAATAGAAATGGCAAAAGCGATAATGTTGTTAACAATGCGCAGTTTGGCGTATCTTGCCGTAATACCGATACAGGACATTTTACTGCTTGGAAGCCGTGCGCGAATGAATATGCCGTCCACAAGCGAGTGGAACTGGCAATTTAAGTTGCAACGCATACCGAACAGACAAGATTTATTTAATTTTTGTGAATTGGTAAAATCTTGCGAAAGAAGTCCGTAATTCAATTACAATTTATATGAGAGCATATTTATGGAAATAAAGAAGTCACAATACTTAAAAAAGCAGAAAAAGGGATTTTATGTTTGTTGTCCGATTTGCAAAACGGTTAACACGGGCGCAAAAAAGTCTTGACGGCGTAATAAAATGTTCTCAATGCGGCATGTTTGTTCACATTGTAATTGGTGACGAAAGAATTGTTGTAGATTTAGAATGGTTAAGAGGTTTTGACAGGGCGTCCGAAGTTTCGGAAGGCACTTATTTCTTGAATGCAGCCCCATTAAATCTATCCGGTGCGGATGGCTCGCCATGCAGAGCTATACTGATTGTCGCCGAGAGATAAATTCCGATTGATAAAACTGCGTAAGGCAGGTGAATAAGTGTTATAAACTTGAGAACGATTACATCATCAGATGAATCTCAAGTACGAAATTATGCAGAAAGCTGTTCGTGGAGAGCAGAAAAAACGCTGGCAAGTGCTATGGAGCATAATGAATTCAGCGATTTGGAAAGAGTTATTGTCGCGGTAGATAATGAAAAAATCTGCGGTTACTGTACAGTTTCAAAAACGGACTGTATTCCGGATGCGGATTGTACACCTTATATCGGCTTTGTGTTTGTTGACGAGGAATACAGGGGTAACAGATTGAGCCAGCAGCTGATTGATTATGTCGTTGATTATATAAAAGATATCGGCTATAACAAGGTGCATATAGTAAAATAACGAGTAACGGGGAAACGTTCATAACGACGATAGGGATATACCTCGATAAGGTTGCCGATATAAAATACCGAGCGGAACTAATGCCCGTCCTAACGAAAAAGCAAGAAAAAATACTTTCCGAACTAAACGAAAGCGAAGAAACGGAAGTGATCGAGTTTACACAAAAATTTGATTAAAAAAAGAATGAGAAGGCGAATGCAGAAATGTGTTTGTCTTTTTTTATACGAAAAAACAGGAGGATAAAAAATGTATTTTAAGAACGAAAAGCACAAAACGATTTACTTGTCATCAAAACAGAAGACGGAAAAAGAACAAGCCGTGCTTAACAAACTCGTGAGCGAGGTCGGACGAGCGTTAATCGGGGAATCGTCGTTTACGATAGATGTGCTGAACGCGTCGATAAGTGCTACAAAAGAGAAGTTAGCGGAATATGAAAAACAAATTCCGCAGGCATATAAAGAATATACCGATAAAAACGAAATTCTCGAACACCTTGACGGATATTATGATACATTTAAAGGATGGGCGAGCGAATTTGCTACGGCGAGCCGCGAACGGAAGAAGATGATAATCTGCAAACTCATAGACCGTATCGAGATAGGAAAGGATTACGATATCAGGGTAAAAATGAATATAAACTACGAGCAGTTTATCAACTGATACCATAAAACTTATTAAACAGCGGGTTCTTTTACAGTACCCGCTGTTTTTGTCTTCGCAAAGAACATCAATGAGGCAGCGCAAAGTATTGTTTATTGAGATAATCTTATGTCGACTAAAAATAATCAAATATCAATACGTAGGTCTACGCCGGAATATCTTACTTATGTCACGTCGGTTGGCGGCGGGAGGATGTAGAAGCCCGTTACGAAGATGAAAACATTTTTTTGCTTGTGCATTGATATAAAAATATCCCATAGATGTATAAAAATTAGGATTTGATAAAATAGTAGTCAAAAGGCATGAAGCGTTTAAGATTGAAAAACTATGATTGGAATGATAGTGTAGCTATTTCGTATGTGATAGCCAAGTGTGATGGTCTATAAGTCTTTTCTTGTAGACCATCATTTTTGTATTTTCAGGGGCATTTTCGCCCTTTTTTGAGCAATTTCATAGCAAATCACCAGACCGAGTAAGGGATAACCCGTTGCCCGTTCTTTTTTGATGCCCCCAATAAGCGTGATTTCACACGAAGTTAGGACATACAGGCTTGACTTTTGAGAAATTTATGGTAGAATGTAAAGGATAAAATGTATCATATATTGACACGCGGAACTTTTAACGCCGAATAACCTGAAAAAATGCGAAATACAGGCAAAAGGAGTTGACAAGGTATGACATACACAAGGCAATCGAAGACGAGGAAGTCTGCCTATAATTTGAATAAGAGCAACGGAATCTGACCGCACTGCTGCATAGGCTAAACCTATGGGGCGGTGTGATTTTGCTTTTATAAGGAAAAAATATACAACGGTGCTAAAAGTCAGGAATTTTGCGAAGAAATTGTGAAATTTAATGGAAGCAGGATAAGTGCATTGGCACAAAAGCAGTAATTTTGGCACAAATTAGAAATCATATAAATATAATTTAGATTTTTTGACAAAACCTTGACAACTTTAAAGCAGTTTAGGTTTTAACCAATGAAAAACCTATTTTTCAAATCTTACTAACGAAAAAGTCAGAAGGAGGTGGAACATAATGAAAAAATATTTTGAAAAAACAAGTATTGCTTTAATAATTGCTATGATGTTCATTCTTGCTATTTTTGGTGGCGCAGCAATGAAAACTCATACAAACGCCGATAATGTAAAATATAAAACTGCCGTGAACGCTCAAGGCGTCTTAACGGAAAAAGGTACAAGAACTACAACGCAAGTAGAATTAGGGCAATATATAAGCCTTGGCAAGTACAACGGCAAAGATATCGTTTGGAGATGCGTAAGCGTGGACGATAAAGGCTCGCTAATGCTTGCCGACAAAGTGATCGACACGCTTCCTTATGACGCTAAGACCAACGACAATAACCGTTCTAAGTCGCACAGTCGCAACTATAATCGTGATAACCGTGGCTCCAACTATTGGAAAGACAGTAATATGCGTTCGTGGCTCAACTCTACGGCAGTAGCGGGCGAAGTGAAGTGGTTGTGTGGCAACCCGCCAAGGGAAGATTCTGTAGATGGAAATGCTTATGACCAAAAGGCAGGATTTTTGAATGACTTTTCCAAAGCCGAGATTGCCGCAATGAAGAACGTGACTCAACGCTCAATCGTATCTCACCCTGAATACAATTTGGGATTTCACGATGGCGAAGGCCGCTCTGACTTGGAGTTTAATAGGGACATTGAGAACGTTGCAAATAACTTCGACAGCGCATACGGCGAAAACTCGACCGAAAAGGTTTTTCTACCAGATGTTAAACAAGTCAATACCGTATGGAAAAATTTCAGCAATTATTATATAGCTAGAAATGAGCAAGGAGTGGCTTGGCCGTATTGGCTTAGAACGCCTTATTCCAGTTGTAACCATTTGATGCGTTATGTGGAAGCTAGTGGTTCTATTGAAAGACATTATCCGATGACGGATTATATGGGAGTGAGACCTGCGTTTTATCTCGACTCAGACTATTATGTAACAACCTCCGGCGATGGTAGTGCGAGCAATCCTTATGTGGGCTCTGCACCTGACAAAATCGAGGACGACTATACAGTAGCCGAGCCGGAAGAGGACCCAAATCAAGAGTGGGATATAAGCCTTGACCAAAGCCTAAATCTTACACTTGGTCCGTGGTATTCGAGCGACGGCAAATATGCTAATCCTACCATCCCGGTTTATACCATTCAAAAGACAAGAAGTGACACAGAGAATATGGTAATCCTCTTTTGTGGCGAGGGTTATACCAAAAGTCAGCAACAAAAATTTATCAATGACGTCAAAAAGGTGTGGGAGAGCGCAATGCAGCACGAGCCATATCGTAGCTATGCAGATCGCTTTAATGTCTATGCACTTTGCACGGCATCGGAGTCTAGCTTTAATAGTGGTGGCAGTACGTTTTTCGACGTGGTTATTGATAAAAAGAGCGGTCCGATGATTGGAGTAAGCAAGAGTATTAGTAAAAACCATATTTTCGAACGCTGTATTGGACCTGCATTTCTTGAGAAAATTCACGATGCGCATATTCCTAAAAAAACCGATCCAAATTCATCTTATTGGGTTGGTAATAATAGCCCTCTTAGTGAATATGAACCATTTTATTATGTGCATAAATATATCAATCAGTTTGCTGTGTTAGTAAATACGACTCAAGATTTTGGTGGTTCGCATAGAAATTATGAAAGAGGTATTCATTATCTTATAACTCCGGCTGATAGCGCGCGTGCGCAAAAGACTTTTACGCACGAACTTGGTCACGGGTTGCTAGAACTTGGCGATGAGTACATGTCAAGTACTACGCAACAAACAGATCTTACGTCATTAAACGTGGCGCACACTCACGACCCGAACAACGTAAAGTGGAAACAGTTGTTAGGTTTCAGAAAAACTTATACATGTAATGCGTTAGGCTATGGCAATGCTTACAACTCAAGTTACGAATGCCTTATGCGTGATACCACCTATGGATTTTGTGAAGTATGTAAGTTGCAAGGCAGCAAGAGAATGTCGCAACTCATAGACGGCAAGAGCCTCTATGTTGCCGATCCCGAAGTCAAGAAATATACCGGGCAGTATTCTCAGCCGTCAGACTTTGAGGATACCACATACAATGGATATGCTAATTTTGCATATTATCGCAGTGGAGTTTTGCTAAGTGGCACTGATAAAAATAAATTCAACACGAGTATGGCGGGCGAGAAAATTCAGCTCCGCACCATCGTACAAAATTTATCGGACACTACACAGCGCTATGTTACTATGAAAATGTGGATAAAGCGAGCTTATGGCAGTGTTGCCACCACGAGAAGTGGGGACAAACTTGAAACATCGCAGACTTTCACCATTCCTGTATGGAGCGAAAAGAGCAAGTTTTGGCCAAAAGGTGCTTTGAGCTATGAAGGCAGCAATATGAATTCGGGATTGGAAAATTGTGAACTCATTTACCAAATCCCGGCGGACGCAGTGCTAAATCCCGGCGACACGGTTGCTTTCGAAGTGACTGACGAAAAGGGCAATGTGCTTGCAAACGATAACACCGAAACTCAAACTTATGCAAACATAAATATTGAGTACAAGTTCGAGGACGGAACTCCAATGCCTAATGCAAACAAAGCTAAAATACCTGTTGCGGTAGGTAGTAAGCTTAATTGGACAGCTCCAGCTCAACTCTATGGGCATACTTTTGTTAGGGCAGAGGGACACGACCAAATGGTGAATGGGAGCGGTCAAACCGTGACGTATTATTATACCAAACAATCCAACGTTCATACACACGATTGGGGAGAATGGGTGACCAACGGCAACGGAACGCATTCCCGAATTTGCAAGACGGATAATTCTCACAAGGAAACGGAAAATTGTGTAGGTGGCAAAGCAACTTGTACGCACAAGCCTGTTTGCGACGTTTGCCACGGCGAATATGGACAAGCAAAATCTCACGATTGGGGAGAATGGGTAAGTGGCGGCAACGGAACGCATACTCGCACTTGTAGGACGGACAATGCTCACAAGGAAACGGAAAATTGTGTAGGCGGAACGGCAACTTGCACGCACAAACCTGTTTGCGACGTTTGTCACGGCGAATACGGACAAGCAAAATCTCACGACTGGGGCAAAGCAACGTATACTTGGACGGACACCGTTTGCAAAGCGGAAAGAGTTTGCAAGCACGACAGCGCCCATATCGAAAGCGAAACGGTGACCGCAACAGGAACGGTAATCAAAGCGGCAACCTGCAAAGAAAAAGGCAAAATGAAATATACCGCTACTTTTGAAAATACTGCGTTTACTAAGCAAGAAAAGGAAGTTGATATTGATTTTGCCGAGCATGACTTTGACACTTTGATACCGGAAGTGCCTGCAACAACCACAGAATTTGGCGTGAAAGAACACAAAGATTGTAAGGTTTGCGGAAAGCACTTTGATAAAGACGGGGGCGAAATCACCGAACTTAGAATTGCCAAAATCGGCACACATAATGTAATAGTCAACGGCGAAAGCAAATTCTATGCACACGGCGAAAGCGTAACCGTAACGGCAGAAGATAAAGAAGGCAAAGTATTCAAAGGCTGGAAGGACGAAAGCGGAAAAATCGTAAGCACCGACAAGAGTTATAAATTTACAGTATCGGAAGAAAAAAACCTTACGGCTGTATATGAAGATAAGCCTTCGGGCGGCGGCGAAATCACCCCGCCTGCTAAAAAGGACGGACTTTCGGGCGGTGCGATTGCAGGTATCGTAATCGGTTCGGTGGCGGTCGCAGGAATCGGCGGATTTGCCGTTCTTTGGTTCGCTGTCAAGAAAAAGACTTTTACAGATTGAATCACAGCAATCAAAGCATTGTTCACCAAAAAGAAATAAGATGGACTAAATAAGACAAGACCATCACTCGACAAAACGGGTGGTGGTCTTTTTTTATTTGCACAAGGTAGCAAAAAGTACTTATCGTTCGACACCCTCCCGAAAATCGGCTCAAAAACGAGATTTTGCCCGAGTGACACATCTTTGTAGTACGAAAAAGCTACAAAACATAAAAAGCACAAGACCTACTAAACCTTGTGCTTTTTTTGTTGCTATATCTTGTGGTTTGCGCACCTTGCGGAATATTTGAATTCAGGAGCTGCATTTTGACCTGTTTTTCAAAAAACAGGACTTGAACCGGCGACTTCGTTTTAATCCCCGCCTGACGCCTACAATTTAATACAAATCTTTTAAGAGAGAACAAGGATAAACGTTCTCTCTTTTTTTATGCCGTTTCGAGGGGTGATTTCCTATTTACGGTGAGAAAAATTATAATAATAACAGTAAATCGAAAGGAGTTTTCAATGAAATACAAAGAATGGTTGGACGTATGGTTTGCGAACTACATAGAGCCTTCGTCTAAAACGAAAACGTGCGAAAGATATTCGGAGATTATCGAAAAGCACTTGAATGTAAAGCTGGGCGAGTACGAGCTTGAAGAACTGTCGCCCATAGTCATACAGAAGTATATCACCGAACTTAGGCGTGTGGTTTTATTACGGAACATTCAGAAGGTGTTTCGAGTTTACGGACGGAATTTACGCGTTTAAGGAAAACGTAAACGCGATGAAGAGTTTCGGCTGCGAAATCTTTTTCGTTGAGTGTAACAACAAAAATTTTTGAAAAACACTTGACAAAAACACTTGACAAGGAGTTTTGCGGTGTGTATAATAAAAATGCGAAGGGGAAGAGCGGCATAAACCGCTTGTAGATTTTCCTTCGTAACAATTGAATACTTGTCGGCAAAACCGTCGTGAGGCGGTGACGCAAAGCTAAGGAACTTTGTTATAAACGACGTATCGTCTTGCGGGAGACCGCGATAAGGCGAGCCTGCGTTTGATAAAAAGAGTACGCCCGGTTGCAATATAGTATCTTACGGATACTAAATTGCAACCTTTTTTTATTCCGAAAATCATTAGTAATGGCACCATAACCGTGCGGACGGGTGAAAAGACGGGCGAAAAAAGAACAAACAGGCTGCAAGCCGTTTGAAATAAGAAAAAATTTTTTATGGAGGGCGTCAGAAATGACACAACACAAATCCGAAAGGAAGAACAACAGGAAAACAGCGGTTATCGTAACGTTATTGCTTGCGTTGGTCGCGCTTTTGTGCTTTGGGGGATACACCTTCTCCAAGTACGTAACGCACGGCAACGGCACGGGTACGGCGAATGTTGCAAAATGGGGTTACAACGTAAACGTAGATACTTCCGGAATTTTCGGCGAGAAGTATAAGAAAGTAGCGGGTGATTTCAGCACGATAACCACCGCACCCGACGGACTTAGCGTTAAAGCGGAGAGTGCCGGCAGAAAACTCGTTGCACCCGGAACGACCGGTTCTATGATTTTTGGCGTCGGCGGCAAGTCGGAAGTTAGATCAAGACTTTATATGGGTATAACGCCTAACAAAGATGTCGTACTTAAAATAAAGAAAGGCGAAGAAGCGGAAATAGTTTATAATCCCGTTAAATGGACGCTTAAAAAGAACGGTAATGTCGTATCCGGTGCGGAAAACGTAACTCTTATTGATATCGCCAATAAACTTAATCATGAACCCGTCAGCGTAGGCGGAACGTACGAAGCAGGTACCGAATTACCCGAAACGACTTACGAACTCAGTTGGGCGTGGGCGTTTGAGGGAACGGAAGCCTTTACCGGTATAACTGTTAACGAACTCGACACGATTCTCGGTCAGCGCGCCGACAAAGAAGATTTTACGTATGCAGGTTGGACGATTAACGAAGCCGTTACGAGCATTGAGTTTGTCCTTGATATAAAAGTAGAACAACTTGCTTCGTAATCGAGTGCGGTAAAAAAACAAAAGAACATTCGGGGGCGCGCCCGTTTTTTCGGGCGCGCCGAATACCGAATAATAAAAGCGATTCGGGTATTGCCGAACGATTAAAGAAAACAGAAGAATGAAATATGACTTTAAGTTGACCAAAAATCCCCAAGCGGGCAATATAAAGACGGTGAAATGCTCTAAACGGGTTTTCAACCTTGACGGCGACTTATTGTGTTTTTTAAAAAGGGGCAGGTTATATGACCTTAACGCAAAGGTTATCGCGCCTTGCGTGAGCGTGAAAGGGCTTTCCAAAGAAAAGATAGCCGAAACGCGCGGATATTGCGAAGACGGGAAAAAAGTTTATTTTTACGGCGAAGAAACAGGGATAATAGAAAAGCGCGACGTTTTTATAGCCGTAGTGACGTTTTTTATCGTGCTGACGGCGGCGGCTATAGCGGCTTTATCGGTCGCGACCTGCGTCGCGGAGAAAAACAAGATTAAAGAAATCAGCATAATCGATAAAGACGGCGGGTGGGAAGCGGACGCAAAACTCGATATCTTCGGGGCAGAGCTGCTCAGACCCGGAGCAAAAGGAGAATATCTTTTCGCAGTGTACAATCCGAACGCGTTCGGGATGAAATGCGATATTAAGATAGGTTTTACATACGGAAACAAAACGGAAAATCTTCCGATAATAATATATGCGCTTACGGTGAACGGCAAGAAGACAGATGTTAATAAAACGGAGAACGGATACTACGCAAACGACGTGGTTATAAGCGAAAACGCAAGAAATTCTTTTATGCTTGCGTGGGAATGGCAGTTTGACGGCGAGAGCGACGAGAAAGATACCGAAACGGGGCGTAAGGGCGAAAAATACGAGTGCGGAATTTTTATAACCGCCGAGGAAATTTAAGGTGAACCGAGATGGTTGAATCAAATACTCCGACAAAAACGGATGGAACAAGCGAAAACAAGAATCCTCGCCGCAGAGTTTTTCCTGCTATATGGCGGGTGATGCTGATACTTCTCGCGGCGGTTTTAGCGATAACGGCGTGCGCGCTCGCTTACGATAAATTCGTGAAAAAATCTAAAATACCTTCCGTGTTCGGGTATTCCGTGCTGATTATAGCTTCGCCGTCTATGACGGGAGCGATAGAAGCAGGCGACGCGATTATAATAAAAAATTCCGATTCCTACGCGGTGGGCGACGTGATAACGTATTTCCCCGCGGACGAAAGTTTTTCGGTAACGCACAGAATAGTGAGAACGGAAGGCGACAAGTTTTACACTAAAGGAGACGCTAATCCGAGCGAAGACCCCGACCCCGTGTTAATAGAGCAGATAGCGGGAAAAGTCGCCGTAAAGCTGAATAAGGTCGGGTATTTTATAGAATGGCTTAAATCGCCTGTAGGAATAATTTTTGCGGCAACGTTCATAGTGTTGTTGATTCTGATAATAGTTATAGAAGACAAACGGCGAGGAAAGACGGACTCTGCCGATTCCGAAAGCAAGTGAAAACAAATTTCAGGGATTGTGCGGAAGTCGCGGCGAGCATTCCCGAAAAAACCGAACCGCGTTAACGGAGAAAAAAGATGCTAAGAAACGAAGGAACAAAAAGGAGAAACGGCGCAAGATCGGTTTTTGCGCTCATTATTCTTTTCGTAACTCTGCTTGCTTCGGCGAGCGGCGTTTCTTTTGCGAAAAACTTTTCCTCCTCAACCGGAGGCGGTAATGCGCAGGTTTCGACTCTGATTATAGATTTACGGGTGAGTTCTTCCGATAATCTGACGATCGATTACGGACAAGGGATCACGACCGCCGAGTATAACTTTACCGTTACGAACACAAAAGACGGGAAAACGACGGAAACGTCGTTCAAATATGACGTGATCGTGACGTTGCCCGAAGCATTGCCGCAAGGCATTTCGATAACCGTGGACGGAACGAGCGGCACGGTTTCGTCGGACGGAAAAACGGTTACGTTTACGGAAGTCGGGCGTTTTGCGGCGGGGAATTCGCAAACGCACAATCATAGTCTTGTTTTTTACGTGGTTGACGTAGGTCTATTGTTGCAGAATTACGTTTTTGCGAATACAAGCGTTTCGGTGCGTGCCGAGCAGGTTTGTTAAACGAACGGAGAAAGTATATGAAAAACTTCACGAAAAAAATAAAACGTAAAAGTATACTCGTGTTACTCTCTCTGTTTACGGTGTTTTTTCTGCTTTCGGTAACTTTTACCATGAGCAAATACGTGATAGAAAAGCAAGCGGGAACTCTTACTTTAAACATAACGGGGGCGGCCACTCTTTTGCCCGGTTTGCAGTTCAGAAACACTTTGGGTGATTCCGTGACGGAAGTCGTGTTCGGACGAAAGGAAGCTTACGAGCAAGAAATCGTCGGAATCGAGCCGAAAAACGTTGGCGTGAAAAAAGAGGATAAAATAGAACTGTACGCCGACGGGACGAAAGCGTATATTCTCTCAAACCGAAAAATTTACGCTAATCCGAATTCTTTTCAGATGTTTTATAACCTTAAGAATCTTACTACCGTTTATTTTTCTAACTTCGATACCGGAATAGTCACGGATATGAGCTATATGTTTTTCGGCTGCGATAAGCTGACCGACATAAACGTTTCTTCGTGGAATACCGAAAGAGTAAAGACTATGCGTTATTTGTTTTACGGTTGTTCTTCTCTTACTTCGCTTGACCTTTCCCGTTGGAATACCGCAAAAGTAGAGAATCTTGACGGAGTGTTCTATGGATGCAAAGGTCTTACTTCGCTTGACGTTTCGGAATGGAATACTTCCGCCGTTACGAATATCGGCGTCGCTTTCTACAACTGTTCTTCTCTTACTTCGCTTGACGTTTCGAAATGGGATACTTCCGCCGTTACGAATATGCACTATATATTCTTCGGTTGTTCTTCTCTTACTTCGCTTGACCTTTCCCGCTGGAATATAAAAGGCGTCAAGAAGCTGGAAGGTTTGTTCCACGAATGTAAATCTCTTGAGTCGCTTGACCTTTCCGGGTGGAACCCAGCAAACGCAATTACTATGTTCAAAATGTTCGACGGCTGCGAAAAGCTTGCTTCGCTTGACCTTTCCGGGTGGAATACAGCAAACGTTACCGATATGAACGATATGTTTCTTGATTGCAAAATGCTTACTTCGCTTGACCTTTCCGGCTGGAACACGGCAAACGTTACGAATATGAAGTTTATGTTTCGCGAGTGCGTCAGTCTTACGACGCTTGACCTTTCCGGTTGGAACCCTGCAAAAGCAGAAAATCTTCACGGGGTGTTTTACAATTGTTCTTCACTTACTTCGCTTGACCTTTCGGAATGGAATACTTCCGCCGTTACGGATATCGGTCTTGCTTTTTTCAACTGTTCTTCTCTTACTTCGCTTAACCTTGCCGGTTGGAAAATCGCAGGCATCACCAATCTGGAAAAAACGTTTTACTACTGTTCTTCCCTGACTTCGCTTGACTTATCCGGCTGGAACACCTCAAACGTTACTAATATGAACAGTACGTTCTACGGTTGCAAAAAGCTTACTTCGCTTGACCTGTCCGGCTGGAACACCGCAAACGTTACGAATATGCTTTGTATGTTTCGCGAGTGCGGCAGTCTTACTTCGCTTGACGTTTCCCGTTGGGACACCGCAAACGTTACGAATATGCAGTTGATGTTTCGCGATTGCGGCAAACTGACCGGGATAGACGTTTCCGAATGGAACACCTCAAGCGTCACGAATATGTATTGTATGTTTTACAACTGTTCCTCCCTTACTGCGCTTGACCTTTCCGGGTGGAATACCGCAAAAGTTACGAATATGAGTCATATGTTCCATAATTGCGGCGGACTTGTTTCTATATATGTGGGGAGCGGGTGGAATACGGATGAAGTTTCCTCTTCCGGCAACATGTTTACGCTATGCAAAAATCTTTCGGGAGGGGAAGGAACTGCTTACGATGACGCGTATACGGATAAGGCTTACGCACGTATCGACGGCGGAACGGCTAATCCGGGTTATTTTACCGATATAGCGGATAAACCGTGAAAGCAGATTCGATTATAATTGCATAAAACCGATATTCGGCGGGAGTTTATTGCGGACTTTCGCCGATTTTTCGCAAAAATAGCGTTTAAAATTTGCAAAAGTTCGGAGCAGATGATATACTTAAAAGCAGAAGTCGAAAGACTTTTTATAAGGAGAATGTTTGGTGAAAGGGTCGAATTATAAAAAAATGACCGCAAAAGAGGCAGAGAAAGAGATAGCGTTTTACGGCGATCACGACTATGTGTCGAGAATGATTACGGAGGACGATATCCGCACGATAAGAAAAGAGAGAACGGGGCGGTTCGGCTCGGAACGGCTCGGTTGCGTTTTTTTCGGGGAAGGCGGGTTTGTGTGTTCGCAGTGCGTTTCGTATATGGCGTTTTCTCAAAAATCGCAGGAAGCCAAGTTGGAATTTTCGGGCAAAAGCGCGTATTTCGTGTTAGCGACCTATATGGAAGTGGAAGGTAAGCCCTGCGTTCTCGAATCGGTTAAAAAATTCGACGGAAACCTTTTTATAGACTTCGGAGAAGGCAATTCGGTGCAAGACCTCGGCGAATACTACGAAAAGACTTATAAAGACGTGCTTACGGGTGCGTTTAACCGCCGCTTTTACGAAGAAAAACTTCGGCTTTATCCGCTTGACGGCGGGATCGCGATGATAGACGTAGACGATTTTAAGATTTATAACGACCTTTTCGGACACAACGTGGGCGACGCGGTTTTGTGCGCAGTCGCCGAAGCTCTTAAAGAACACGTTCGTAACAATGATTTTCTGATAAGGTACGGCGGGGACGAGTTTTTGCTCGTGCTTCGCCGCAGAGAAAAAGAAGAGTTCGTTGCGGAAATGAAAAAAATCGTGCAAAAAATGCGCGACGTCGCGGTGAAAGGTTTTGAAACGATAAAAATTTCCGTCAGCGTGGGCGCGGTGTGGGGTAAAGGCGAGCGCGCGGAAGAGATTGTCGGTCGGGCGGACGAATTTATGTACCGCGCGAAAAAAACCAAAGATTTACTCGTTGCCGAAGACGACGAGGGCAAACTCTCCGCTTCGGCGGAAAAACAACTCGTTCTCATCGTGGACGATTCCGAAATAAACCGCGTTATTCTTAAAGAAATTCTTCGTGGAGAATACGAGATTATAGAAGCGGCTTCCGGCGAAGAGTGCGTGAACGCGCTTAAAAAATACGGTACAAAAGTTTCGGTCGTTCTTCTCGATATCATAATGCCGGGAATGAACGGATTCGACGTGCTGGAATATATGACCTACAATCAACTTTTAAGCGAAATTCCCGTGGTTGCCATTTCGGGCGACGAAACGGGCGAAACCGTGAGAAGGGCATACGAAGCAGGCGTTTCCGATTATATAAATCGTCCGTTCGACGCGAGAGTCGTTTACAGAAGGGTTAAAAACACCGTTAAAGTTTATTCCGAACAGAAGCGGCTTATTTCCTCCGTAACGCGCGAAATGCGGGAGAAAGAAGAGGCGACCAACGCGCTTATAAGCTTGTTCGGCGAACTGGTTGAATTCCGCAACGACTTCGGCGGCAATCACGTTAAAAACGTCGGTAAAATAACTGAACTGCTGTTAGAAAGGCTGGTTACAAAAACGCAGAAATACAATCTTTCCGAAAGGGATATATTTTTGATAAGCACGGCTTCCGCGTTGCACGACGTGGGTAAGTTTGCAGTGAAAGAAGAAATAGTGAATAAACCCGCAAAACTTACCGACGCGGAGTTTGAAGAAATGAAAAAACACACGATTTACGGCGCGCAGGTCATATCGGGCGCGAAAAATTTCCGTAATCGTCGGCTTATGGAATACGCTTACGAAATATGCCGCTGGCATCACGAAAGATACGACGGCAAAGGTTACCCGGACGGACTTTCGGGGGAAGAAATTCCTATATCCGCACAGGTGACGGGCGTCGGCGACGCTTACGACGCGCTCGTTTCCGAACGAGTTTACAAAAAAGCCGTTTCTCACGAACAGGCGATAGAAAAGATACTTCGCGGCGAGTGCGGCGCGTTCAATCCCGTTCTTCTCGAATGTCTTTCGGAAATAAGCGAGGACCTTAAAAAATTATAAAGGAGCTTACGATAAACCCGTTATGAAAAGGAAAGGAATAATAAAAACTCTTGCCGTGGTATTTGCCGCGATTTTTGCGACTCTTTTTGTTTTTTCGTTCGGCGCGTGCGGCGAGGAAAGCGGCGGCGAAGAAGCGGACGAGCGTTTGACGGTCAGAATCGGCAGCGACGATTATTCTCCGTTTTTTTATCGGAACGAAAGCGGCGATTTTGCGGGGATAGACGTAGAGCTTGCTACAGAGGCGTTTAAAAGGATAGGCAGAAGAGCGGTTTTTACCGAGATTGACTGGAGCGAAAAGAACCTTCGGCTGGAAAACGGAGAGATAGACTGTCTTTGGGGTTGCTTTTCTATGACGGGCAGAGAAGAACTTTATGCGTGGGCGGGACCGTATATGAAAAGTCGACAGGTCCTTGCGGTGCGTGCGGACAGCGACATAAATACTTTCGCGGATTTGAAGGGGAAAAGCGTTGCGATGCAGTATACGTCCAAAGCGGACGAGCTTTTTTCTTCCGGCGAAGACGAAAGGATTCCCGAACTATCGCGGATATTGTGTTTTACCAACTTCGAGAATATTTTCGCCGCGCTTAAAAACGGTTTTGCGGACGCTATAGCGGGGCATGAAACCGCGCTTAAAGAAAGAATGAAAAGCAATACCGGCAAGTATCGTATTCTCGAAGAAACGCTTTTGTCCGTGGAACTCGGCGTGGCGTTTAAAATCGGCGGCGGAGAAGAGCTTGCCGCGCTCATAAGCAAAGCCCTTGTGGTGATGAGAAACGACGGGTTTACCGCAAGCGTGCTTAAACGCTACGGAGTAAATCCCGATGACGTTATGACGGGGGAAGTATGAACGAAACGAAAAGAACTTTTTCTCCGAACAAGGTGTGCCTTATAATAGCGATAATCGGCGCGATGATATGCGTGGGGATATTCGTGTTTGCGACGATAGGCGATACCGGAACAGCCGAAAAAACCATGAAAGGTATTACGGAATACGTTAAAACGCAGATCATTCGGTACGACGAAATAGTTGCCGAAACCGCTACCGACGACCTTGTAGCCGTTGCGGATAAAACGATAGAAATAAGAGAAGAAATCGTCGCGCGAACGGGAACGGAAGCCTATTTCAGAGAGGTTGTAGAAAAGAAAAGGCTTAACGGTATTATAACCTGGTCAAAAGAAGACAACGGCTACGGCGGCTATCTTCCGGAAAACGAAGGGTGGGAATCGTGGAAAAACGAAATAAAGATTTTTGCCTCCACCGCCGAATGTGCCGAAAAGGTATATGCCGAACGCGTGTATGCGGGAGGCTATTACTACGACTACGCGATTGTGACAAGGACGGACGTTAATGGCGTTATTCTCGGATTTAAGCGCAGAGATATAAGCAGAGTTTCGAGTTCGCAGCTGTCCGTAAAAACATTGCTCGAAGGATTCGAATTTCAAAAAAAAGGTAAAGTGGTCGTTACCGACGGAACGAACGTTCTGGCTTCTAACGAGGAAGAATACGAAGGTCTGCTTGCGGAAAACTGCCCCGTGGTACAAAAAATGAGGCTTTCCGATTCCCGCGGCATGATAGAAAAAGCAGACGATTTTTACGGCGTGCGCGAAAAGTGCAAGGGATATTTTATATACGTTTTCATTCCCGAAAAAGAAGTGTTTGCAAGCAGGTCTTTGTTGTTTGCGTATTCGGTATTGTTATACGTTGCGGTTATCGTCGTTATGACTGCCGTGCGTTACAGATTCGTAAGAATAAAAAAAGCCGAGCGCGAAAAAAGCGAAGCGGCGTATCGTGCGCAGCTGGATAAACTCGCGAGCGAAGCTATCCGCGCAAACGAGGCTAAAACGGACTTTTTAAGGAGAATGAGTCACGACGTGAGAACTCCGATAAACGGTATTCGCGGAATGATCAAGATAGGCGAATACTACGCGGACGACCCCGAAAAGCAGAAAGAATGCAGGGATAAGATATGGAAGGCTTCCGGCTATCTTATCGAACTCGTGAACGACGTTCTGGATATGACGAAGTTAGACTCGCAGGAAGTGCCGTGGAAAGACGAGGTTTTCTCGATAAAAGAGATTGTTTCCGACGTAAATTCTGTTACGAGTTTTCAGGCGAGCGAACGCGGCGTTAATCTTTTTATAGAAGAAAAAGAAGTCGTTCACGACGAGTTGTACGGCGCGGCGGTGCTGTTAAAGCGGGTATGCGCCAACCTTATAGTGAACGCGATAAATTATAACAAGCCTAACGGCAGCGTGAATTTTACCTTGCGCGAAACGGCTTGCGACGGAACGAAAGCGTTTTTCGAGATAACGTGCGCGGATACCGGCATAGGAATGAGCGATGAGTTTAAAAAGAGAATGTTCGAGCCGTTCGAGCAGGAAGTATCGGGAACGGGAAACCGCACGGGCGGAACGGGCTTGGGACTTGCCATAGTCAAGAGAGCGGTGGAAAAAATGGGCGGAACGATCGACGCGGAATCCCAAAAGGACGTAGGCACGACTTTTATCGTAAAAATACCGTTCTGCCTTGCAACGGGCGCGCCCGTTTTGTCCGAAGAAGAGAGCAAAGAACCGCTCGTCGGATATAACGTTCTCGTCGTAGAGGATAACGACCTTAATCTCGAAATCGCGGAATTTATGCTTAAAACCGCGGGCGCGAACGTCGTTACCGCCAAAAACGGAGAAGAAGGGGTAAAGTACTTCCTTTCAAAACCCCCCGGATTTTTCGACGCGGTGGTTATGGACGTTATGATGCCCGTAAAAGACGGGCTGGAAGCCGCGCGGGAAATACGGCTTTCGGGACGGGCGGACGCCGCTTCCGTTCCTATTATCGCAATGACCGCAAACGCCTTTTACGACGACGAAGAACGAATAAAAGAAGCGGGTATGAGCGGATGCGTTACAAAGCCGTTAGACGCCAAAAAACTTGTTAAAACTATAGTTTCTTTTGTAAAAAACGACGAAGGAGGCGTTTGGTGACGAAGTATGAATACTCGTGATATATACGAAAGAACAGGCGAAGATTTCGAGTCTGTGAAAATGCGGCTCGTGAGCGAAGACTTCGTCGGTCGGCTTGTGGAAAAATTCGCGGAGGACGGCACGTTTTTCGAACTTGCCGCCGCGGTAAAAAATCAGGACGCATCAAGCGCGTTCCGAGCGGCTCACACGATAAAAGGCGTTGCGTCGAATCTCGGCTTTTCCGCGCTTGCCGCCGCCGCTTCGGAACTTACGGAAATTCTGCGCGGAGGAAGTTTTTCGGGCGCGGACGCGGCGTTTATAAAAGTCAAAGCGGAATACGACAAAGTTATCCGCGCGATAAACGCCGCAAAACAGAAGTAAAACTAAATAGCTTTGATTAACGAAAAGTACAAAAGTCGGCACCTCGATCCTGCGTGATAAACGCGAAAAAGAGTATAACGAAAAACGCCTGCGGAAGCGTTGCGCTTTCGCAGGCGTTCGTTTTTTATAACGCCTGGGTGCGTTATTTTACGATTTTGCGTTCGTAGCCGTCGGGTATCGAAACCGTGCGAGTTCCGTTCGTGATTTCGATACTTACGAAGCCGCCGGGAACGGGGAAGCGCGCCGAACCCGAAAGGCGGAAGTTTTCGCGAAGAATAATAGTTTTGTCGGTTTCGTCGAAGCCGAGGTAGCCGAACGCGATCTTGGCGTAAAGTACGCAGATATACGAAGCGAAGCCGTGACAGCAACTCGCGTGCGGGTCGTTGTTTTCCCACAGCGTGCCGGTGCGCTCGGACATGCGCCCGAAATACGGCGTGAACTCGCGAAGGATAGTTTCTTCTTCGCCGTAGCGGTCGAGCGTTTCCAGCCGCAGGAAGTTGCCGATGAACGCGTTCGAGCGCGGAATATTCGGGTAAACGTCGGCGCTTCTCAGTGGTCCGAACGAGGTCAGCACGGTTTCGAAAAGCGCAGGGTAGTCGGCTTTATTCGCGACACCGGTGAAGAACGCGTAGTACTGACAGGTTTCGGTTACGTTGCCCGCGCGGACGAGTTTGCCGTTCTCGCGCACGAGGTTGTCCTCGAAAAACTCGCCGTCGAACGCAAGCGCGCGGATAGTGTTTTTAATCGCTTCGGCTTTGGCTTTCGCGGAGTCGTCGTCGTAAAGGTCGGCGGCGGCTTCCAGCGCGAGCGCGTAAAGCATGTTCGTGGGGATATTGACGGGGGTAAGGAACTTCGAGCAGTCGCTCCACTCGACGAACACCCACCCGGGCAGATTTTCGAGCAGTCCGTATTCGTTCTCGTAGCGCGAGAAGTAATCTAAAAGCCGCGCGATCTTGTCGCGTAAGCCGTCCGTCATGGTTTCGTCGCCCGTTCTACGGAGATAGTCTTTTAGTTCGACTATGAGGAACATCGCCCAGTTGGGGATAAACACGCCGTCGTTGTGGTCGGCGGGGTAGCACATGGCGGGCATTTCGGGAGGCAGGAACGGCGACTCGGGCGCAAGGCGGTAACAATCGAGAAGATTGCGTTCGACCGCGTTTTTGCCGGTAAGCAGGCGTTCGGCGCGCGCGGTGAAATAACTGTCGCACAGCCAGCCCGCGCGCTCGCGCGACGGACAGTCGGTCAAAACGTCCGCGGCGTTCTGTACGAAAGTGCGCTTACCCGCTTCGAAAATCTCGTTTATCGCGGCGTCGGAGGAATTAAAAACCGTCCGTTCGGCGTCGGGGTTTTCGTACGGCGTGCGGTAAACGCGGCTTATCGTCGCCGAGCCTTTTACGATCACTTTGAGATAGCGGAAAGTGTACGGCTCGAACGAGAGAAGATCGTACTTGCCGGGGGAGAGATCGTACTTGACGATATTGCAACATTCCATGCGGTAGAACGACAGCGGGAGCGCGCCTTGCGGGTGCGATGCGGCGAACTCGGGGTCGCTCGCGCCCTCGTTCCACAGTATCTCGTCGAAAATAACGTATACGGTCGCGCTTTTTTCGACCTCGGCGATCAGCCCTATGAACGCCGTGCGGTTCACGCAGCAGTCGAACAGCGCGTAACCGTCGGTAAGTCTGCCGTCGTAATCGCCGCATTTATCGGGAATAAACGCGAGCGCGGCTACTTCGTCGGGCGGGAACGACTCGAGCGTATCGAACGGATAACCTTTCAGTTTTTCGCCGATATTCACGATACAGCGGTCGCGGAAAAGGTGCGGCGTGGGGTTTACGCCGAGATGTCCGCGTTCGATTACGGTTTCTATCGGCTCGGGGCTGAGTATCGGCAGAGAAATATCGCATGGCGTAAGAGTATTGCCCTCGGTTTCGGCAAGGCTCAGTCGCGGGTAGCGGACGGGTAAGCCGCGGTAGAGCGCTTCGCGGCTGTTTTGCATAACGTAACTTTCGGAGAACGCCCGCTGAAAACTGTAGCGCGGCGCTTTCTGCACGCGGTCGGTAAGGCGGAACGCTTCGAAATCGGCGGCGGTGGCTACGATTTCGCCGTTTGCAACGAGTTCCGCGGCAAGGAACGGCGGCTCGTCGACGTACGCGAAACCGTTGATTCCGTAGTACGCGACCTCGATAACTATGCAGGTGGGCATAACTGAACGAAATTCGACGTTCGAAACGTGACTGTAACCGTGCGCAGAGCGGATAGGACCGCGAAAAATCAGTTTGCCGTCCGAAAAAACGCCGAACGCGTTCGACGCGGAGATATGCAACTCGAGGTTTTCGTGGTTTTTATCGGGCGCGTAGCGGAACGCCACGGTCACGTTCTTGTCGTTTTCGTCGATTTTCGGAAAATAGGCTTTCATAACAGATCTCGCTAGATAAAAGATACTATAATAATACGATAGACGCGCGGATTAGTCAACGGTTTTTCGGGTGGACTTTTATGACCTCAAGTACGGTTTTTCACATGCGGCAAGAGGTGGACGAAACGGAACTGTTTTGACGATTTACGCGGTCGAAGTAGCGGAAATGTGGGGTAAATTACGCGTTTTTAACGGAAATTACGCCGAATTTGCCGTGGGGGTCGGTATCGGTTAAGTGTAAAAATCTGAACGTGCGAAAAAAGTTTTTATTGACAAGCCGCTTTAAAAGGTGTAGATTATCAATATCGACGGGGAAGATCCGGACTTGCCCGTAAAACCAATTGCAAAGGAAACGCAAAGGATCAGAAAATGATGCGGAGGATCAGAAAATGAAACGATTAAGGTTTATTACGGTACTTGTCGCGCTGTGCGCGGCGGTATCGATAGTCGGTTGCGGGGATAATAAGCCGCAACCCTCGAAAATAATGGACGGCAATACCGTTACGCTTACGGCGGCGTGGGATTACGCGCTGATCAGCGCGGACGCTTCGGCGGATTTCTGGGTGGAAACGCGCGCAACCGCTGACTATCGCTCGGACGAAGCAGGCAGGCGCGCGGGCGCGGTTTATTTCGAAACCGAGGACGGAAGCGCGTACGTTTTCGCGGACAAAGCGCGGGTCGATTCCGAAACCGCGACCGTATATATGGTCGGTAAATCGGGCGAGGAAACCGCGACTTACGAGTACGCGACCGACGTCGAGTACGAGGGCGCGAACCACGCGACCGACCTCAAAGTCGTGTTCACGGGCGGCGTTTATTACGTTCGGATCGACGGAAGTTGGTTGAAAATCGACGATAAAACAGCGGCGACGAAAAGCGGCGAGTTCGATTTCTTTACGAGAAAAGAGAAAAAGTACGGCGTGGGCAACGCCGAAACCGGCGCTTCTACGCACGAGAATGTCGCGGGCGGCACGGACGTCGCCGAACAACTGAAAGAATGCCTCGTCACTCTTTCGCTCGACTGCGAAGCTGGCGGCTCGGCTACGCTCGGCGTTACCGAAGCGATGAAGGGCGAAAAAGTGACCGTCACCGTCACGCCCACGGACGAATCGTACCTGCCGATCGTGACGTTCAACGGTCGGGCGCTGACCGCTACGGGCGGAAATACTTACGAACTTATCGCAACCGTTTCGGGAACGATAGAAGTAAGGTTCGCGCGTGCGTTCAACGTGAGCGGCGAGTACGACTACGCGGCGGGGCTGTACGCGGACGGCGACGAAGTGATCGTCCGTAGCGAAACCGCGGGCTTGGAAACGGCAGGCAAGGACGGCGAATTCTCGTTCAGGCTTACCCCGGGCGAACACGAACTCAAGGTTATTAGCGCGCGGTTCGGCGAGATCGCAACCACCGTCACGGTGACGGACGCGGACGTCGCGATTTCCGATAAATTCACTTTCGATAAACTCGCGTTCACCGACGGCACGACCGTATCGGGCGGAGCAACCACGCTCGCCGACGGCGATTACAAGACGTTCGCGGGCGTGAAAGAGAAGAATTTCTTCGTCGAAGCGACCGTGAAACGCATGGACGAGGGCGAAACCGTGGGCGGCGTTTTCTTCAACGCCGGCAGCGACAGTCCCGTCAAGGTTCTCGCGTTCGAGGATCAGTCGACGCATAACTTCAAGATAAGACTTACGCGCGGCAAGGACTGGGATGGCCGCAGCGACCGCGACTACGCGACGGATATTCCGTTCGCGGCGGAGTACAAACTTTCCGTCGCGTACTTCGGAAAATCGCTGTACGTCGGATTAAACGACAAGTGGACGGCGATAACCGCCGAAACCCCGCACGTCGTTGTGGTGAACAATACCGATTTTGATCCCGCTTCGGTGTGGAACGAGGAAGTCAAGACGTTCGGCTTGATCGCAAACGGCTTCAGCGCGGTCGGCTATCCGATAAGCGGCGTCCGCTACGGCAAGGCGACGGAAGCGACGGTCGACGACTGCTACTATACGCTTACCGCGACCTGCGCGGACGAAAAAGTAACCGCCGCGCTTAACGAAACCAAGGTGCTTAAAGGCGGCAAAGCGGTGCTTACGCTGTCGGGGCTTACCGCGACGGCGATACCCGAAGTCGAGTACGACGGCAAAACGCTGAAACCTACGACGGCGGGCGTGTACGAGTTTACCGCCACCGCTTCGGGCGCGGTAACCGTCACCGTGATTTACGCGCATACCGTCAGCGGAACTTATACTTACGCGAGCGGGCTGTACTCTGACGGCGATATCGTGACGATCAAAGAGAAGTCCAGCGGAGCGCTCGGCGCGGCGGAGAACGGCGCGTTCTCTATCCCGCTCGTCGACGGCACGCACACGCTCGTGCTGGCAAGTTCGCGTTACGCCGAGATCGAAACCGAAGCGACGGTGAACGGCGAGGACGTTACCTTGTCCGCGGCGCTGACTTTCACCACCCGCAGGTTCGAGGACGGAACGAAGATCGAGAACGACGCGGCTACGCTCGTAAGCGGCGAGTACAAGGCGTTCGCCGGCATGAAAGAAACGAATTTCTACGTCGAAGCGACCGTGAAACGCATGGACGAGGGCGAGTCTACCGGCGGCGTGTATTACTACTCGGGCGCTGACGTAAGCCCCGTCAAAATCCTCGCGTTCGAAAATCAGGAAACGCATAATTTCAAGTTGAGAATCACGCGAGGCACGGGCTGGGACGACAGAAGCGATCGCGACTACGCGACCGATATTCCGTTCACCGTCGATTGTAAATTGTCCGTCGCGGCGTACGGCGGCGCGCTGTACGTCGGACTTAACGGCGTGTGGACGAAAATTACCGCCGAAACCCCGCATACCGTCGCGGTGAATAACACCGATTTCGGCGCGGCTTCGGTGTGGAACGGCGAAACGATAAAGACCTTCGGCTTGTTCGCCAACGGCTCGAGCGAAAGCGGCTTCCCGATAAGCGGTATTCGCTACGGCAAGGCGACGGAAGCGACGGTCGACGACTGCTACTATACGCTTTCGGTCGTTTGCGCGGACGAAAAAGTAACCGCCGCGCTCAGCGAAACCAAGGTTCTTAAGGGCGGCAAAGCGGCGCTTACGCTGTCGGGGCTGACGGAAGCGGCGATAGCGACCGTGACCTATAACGGCGAAACGCTGAAACCTACGACGGCGGGCGTGTACGAGTTCACCGCGACCGCTTCGGGCGAAGTGACCGTTACCGTGACTTACGCGTATATCGCGAGCGGAACTTATACCTACGCGAGCGGACTGTATTCGGACGGCGATATCGTTTCGGTCAAGGAAAAACAGAGCGGAGCGCTCGGCACGGCGGGGAACGGCGCTTTCTCGATACCGCTTACGCCCGGCACGCACACGATCGTGCTGACCAGCGCGAGATTTGCGGACGCGGAAACCGAAGTTACGATCGAGAACGGGAACGTCACGATCGATACCGCGCTCGAATTCACGACGATGAAGTTCGAAAGTGGGCAGGCGGTCGGCGCGTACGAGTTCACCGCCGACAATCAAGCCGTATACTTCGGCGGGATTTCGGTTGCGGACTTCGTAGTGACTGCGGACTATACCTGGCTGGACGGCGAAACGAGTTCGGGCTTTGCGATGAAGATCGGCGACGAGCAGTACAGAATTTTCGCGTTCGATAACGGCGGCAAAGTCAAACTGTGCGTGCGCAAAGGCACGGACTTCTGGGATAATCGCAACGACCTCGACTACGCGACCGACCTCGTCTGGAATCCCGGCGGCGCGAAACCGTGGACTTACACTATGAAAATCGTGTATAATCAAGGCGTAATGTACGTCGGTATCGGCGATAAGTACGTCAAAATCACTGCCGATACGGCGTATACGCATCCGTTAGAGAGCAACGGCAAGGGCAATATTTCCGGCGCGGAGTTTCTGAATACCGCCGAAAAGCGAATCGGGTTCGTGGCGTTCGATTACAAATACGAAAACGACGACTCGACAGTTTCGGTAAGCAATATTTCGTTCTCGGTAAACGCGGGCGAAGCGGCGGCGGAAATCGAAGCGGCGCTTGCCAAATAGGAAAGAAAACGAATTTACGGAGAAACGAATGAACGAAGAAGAGAACAGGCGAACCCGCGAATATTTCACGCCGCTATACAACTTTTCGCGCCCGATGATAATCGAGTGCTGTAAAGAGGAGTGTTCGCCCTTCAAGACCGTGGAGGTCGCGAGGAACGAGCGCAGGTATTACATTTCGCTGCATTATATTTACAGCGGAAAGGGTAAGACTTACTATCGCGGCGGCGAAATCCCGGTGGAAACGGGCGATCTGTTCATCGTGCCGCCCGTTGAGGAAATACGCTACGAAGCGGACAAGAACAATCCGTTCCGCTACTACTGGATAGTGCTCGCGGGGCAGGCGGCTTACGACATGATGAGCGAACTCAATCTGTCCGCGGACAACGTGCGCGTGCGGTTCAAGGGCGACCGAAGCGCCGTAACCGACCTGTTCGGCAGGATAAACAAGAGTTACCTCGAGCGCCCCTCGGCGGACTACGAGCGGCTCGGACTGTTCTATCTTCTTTTCGACAAACTCAAAACGGGCATATTCCACGAGGACGACTACAACGCCGGTCACTACGTCAATCAGATAGAAATCCTCGTGGGTTGCTCGTACATGAACTCGCACTTTACCGTGGACGACGTTTGCAAAAACCTCAATCTCAGCCTGAGTTACATCAACCGTATTTTCAAGCGCGACAAAAAGATTTCGCCGAAAAAATACATTACGAGGGTAAGGGTAAAGAGCGCGTGCGATTACCTCGCGCAGACGGACAAGCCCGTGTCCGAAGTGGCGCGGTTGTGCGGCTTCGCCGACCCGAAGTACTTCGCGCGGGTGTTCAGAGAAAACGCGGGATGTACCGCCAGCGAGTACCGCGAAAAGTACTCGCGCGTCAATCCGAAAGAGGAATTTACTGCAGAAAAAGTTAAGTCCGAAGTCGATCTTGGAGTGAAAAATGACTACGAAAGCGACGAAAATGAATAAAAAAAGTTTGAAAACGCGGATCTTGCAGAACAAGCAGGCGTACGTCATGATGCTGCCCGTGCTCGCGCTTTTGCTGATTTTTTCCTATTACCCGATGTACGGCATAGTTCTTGCGTTCAAGGACTATCTGCCGAATAAGGGCATCTGGGGAAGCGCATGGGTGGGGCTGAAGCACTTCCATGCGATCTTCGCGCTGCCGGACTTCGCGCGGGCGTTCCGCAATACGATAATAATCAGTCTGCTCACGCTGCTGTTCTGTTTCCCCGCGCCGATAATACTCGCGCTGCTTCTCAACGAAGTCACGAACAAGCCGTACAAAAAGTTTATCCAGACGTGCATTTACTTCCCGAACTTTATCTCGTGGGTAATCCTCGCTGGTATACTCGGTTCGCTGTTGAATTACTCGACCGGCACGATAAACAACGTGCTGGCGGCGATGGGGCTACCGAGGGTGGAGTTTCTCGCGAACGAAAAACTCTTTTATCCGGTGCTGATAATCTCGTGCATAATAAAGGACGCGGGGTGGGGAACGATCATTTACACCGCGGGCATAACCAACGTCGACCCCACGCTGTACGAAGCGGCGGCGATCGACGGCTGCAAGCGCTGGGGCATGGCTAGGCACGTCACGCTTCCGTCCATCGCGCCCATAATACTTATCATGTTCACCATGCAGGTCGGCAATATCCTGAACGCGAACTTCGACGCGATATACAACCTCTATAACCCGACCGTGTACTCGGTAGCCGACGTCATTGACACGCTCGTCATGCGCACGGGCTTCGAGGAAGGTCACTACGAGCGCGGCACGGCGATAGGTCTGTTCAAGTCGGTCATTAACTTTATGCTCCTGCTTACGGCAAACACGATCGTAAAGAAAATCAACGGTTACGGAATGTACGAGGTGGCGGAATGAACGAAGTAAAAACCTATCGGGGCGCGCCGACTAAAATCGAACGGTGCAAAACCCCGAATAAACTGAATAAAAACCCGCTCACCGTGTGGAAAGTCCTTATCTATATCTTTCTAGCGATCTTTACCGCGCTGTGTCTTTTCCCGCTTATTTACGAAGTAATGCTTTCGGTATCGTCGCGCGACGACTTTCTCGCCTCGAAGTTCATAGTTATCCCGCGGCATTTCAATATCGAAATGTACAAACTGATACTGTTTCAGGACGCTATCGGAAGATCGTTCGTGATATCGGTGATACTCACCGCCGTCGGCACGCTGTACTCGCTGATAATAATGTCGCTGGGCGCGTACGTACTCATGAAAAAGGATATGCCGGGCAGAAGAATTTTCTTCACGCTTATTCTTATCACGATGTTCTTCGGCGGCGGTCTGATACCTACGGTGCTTACGCTCCGTTCGCTGCACCTTACGAACAACTACCTCGGGCTTATACTTCCGTTCGGTATTTCCGCGTTCAATATGATACTTCTTCGCAATTTCTTCGCGCAAGTGCCGAAAGAAGTGCTGGAATCCTGCCGAATGGACGGTTGCGACGATTTCAGATGCCTGTTCAGGTTCGTGATACCGCTTTCCAAAGCGGGGCTTGCGACGATAGCGGTGTTTACGCTGGTCGGGAAGTGGAACGACTGGTACTGGCCGATGGTGCTTCTCACGAACGAGAACATGTATCCGCTCGCAAATCAGGTCAAGATCGCTTTGTCCGCTTCGGTCGACAATGTGCAGGCGGGCATAATCGACATGACCAAGGTCTTTTCCGACGGACGCAACGGCGCGATTATAGTTATTTCGCTGTTCCCCATAGTCGTCGTGTACGTCGCGCTTCAGAAATACTTCGTGCAAGGCGTTATGCTGGGCGCGATCAAGTCTTGACAATACAAGGAGATTATCGTTATGAAAAAATTCACGGTTAAACTTATCGCGCTCGCGCTTACGCTGTGCTGCTGTCTTGGCGCGCTCGCGGGTTGCGGCGGCGCGACGGACGACGTCGGCAAACTCACGCTGTTTTATTCCGATCTCAGCGGCGTGAACACCGCTATAAAACGCAAGTCCGACCTCTATAAAAAGTATATGGAAGTTTGCGGCGTGGACTTTACCTGCCTTACGGCGGGCGGAGGGCAGGCGGAAACCAAACTTCAGCAGTACTTCAATACCGGAGAACTTCCCGATCTGTTCATTTCGCGCACCGCGGAAAAGCCCGTGCTGTTCAAGAAAATGATCGACGCCGGCGCGATACTGCCGATTTCCGACTACGTTTCGGAAACGCAGTACCCGAACATCTACAAGCACCTGAGTAAGTACGAGTTTTTAAAGAGCAATATCGACTTTATGGGCGGCAAAACGTACATGATCCCCACGACGTGGACGCAGGAACACACGATGTTTATCCGCAAGGACTGGCTGGACAATCTCAACGCGAAACTCGCGTCCATACTCGTAGCCGACGGCGTTATTGCTTCGGAAGCGGACATGACGGACGAGATTTACGAAGAGTACAAGTTCGGTATTCCCAAAGACCTTATGGAGTTTTACCGCGTGTGCCGCGCGTTCAGCATTTACGACCCCGACAACGACCCGAACACCACGACTTACGGCTATACTTCGTCCAAGGACATGTATTCCGACAACTGGCTGTACGTCGCGGGCGGCGGATATCGCGTGATGGAAGATAACGACGGCGACGGCAAGTACGAGTTCAGCGGCATAAGCGAGGGCAACAAGTACTCCGTCAGCCTTATAAACAGCATGCTCGCGAACGGATATATGGACCCCAGTTGGGTTACGAACGAAAGCAACAACAAGATTGCGGCGTTCGGCAACGGCAACGTGGGCATTATCGAAAATCAGGTCATGCTGAACACCGTGCTTTCCTACTTCGTCACGCAGAAGAACTGGACTTACGCGGAAGCCGCGGAGAATATCGTCATGTTCGCTCCGCCTGCGGGCGAGGACGGCAGTTACGGTATTCAGGGTCACCCGAACTTCTGGACTTCGGTATGCATCAGTTCCTCGCTGTCCGAAAGCAAGCGAAACGCCGCGCTGAAATTCATGGATTGGATTCTCACAGACGAAGCGGTAGACCTGCTTACTTACGGTATCGAGGGCGTGCATTATAAGACCGTGACGGACGAGAATGGCACGCGCCGCGAATCGCTTCTCGGCTACGAGGACGAAAAGCACGGCATTTACAAAACGCTCGACGGCGTAGACACTTTCAGCGGGCTGAGATTGTTCACGAACATTACTTCGGGCTACTACAACGAAATGCAGACCAACGGCGACAAAGTGATCGCCGCGATGGAAAACGCGAAAACCTACAACCGCTATCCCGACTATTACATGCTCACCGAGGATACCTACACCGAGCATTTCGACGGACTGTGCGACAAGATGATCGGCGAGTTTACGCTCATGGAAAGAAACGCCGCGTTTACCTGCGCTCAACCCGACTTTTCCAAAAAGCCGAGCGAGTGGTGGGGCGCGTTCCGTAACTACAACGCCGCGTACAACGAGGCGTGGAACGCTTACGTCGGCACTATGAAGTCGACCTACAAGGCGCAGGCAATCGCCGACGCTTATAACGAAGCGGTGAAGCACGGCGTGAAAACAGCCGCTCCCGCAATCGACGGCTTCGGACGGCTCGTGCTCGACTAATCCCGACTAACCCCTATTAAAGGCGGCGCTTATGAGAAAAAGAAAACGTTTGATTTTATGCTTATTGCCCGTGCTCGCGATAATGGCGACGGCGGCGTTGCCGCGTAACGCCGAAGCGAGCGCGGAAAACGCGTTCAGCCCCGAAACGTACTACCTTTACGGCGACTTCGGCGGACGGTATTTCCGCACTTACGAGGTTTCGGGCGGACTGTGGCGATATTCCGATACCGACACTTTCGCGCAGATAGAAGCGGAGAGCCGCGGCGCGGTCAATCTGCACCCCGGCAACTACGGCGACGCGATAAAGGCGTTCCGCTTTACAGCCGACGGCACGGTAAACCTCAGAGGAAGCGTGCGGCTGAAAACGAACGCGGAAAAGAACCCCGACCGCAACGTGAACGGCATACGCTTCTCGATAGAAAAACGCGCGTATACGGGCGGCGGCTACGGCGAAGCGCAGGCGCTGAGCGAGAATTACGCCGATTACGAACTGAAAAACGATACCGCCGCACGCTTCGAGATAACGGGCGTGAAAGTAAACGCGGGCGATCTTATCGCGCTGTCGGTAAATAACAACGGCAACAACGACAGCGACGGCAATACTACGACGTTCGAAGCGGTTTTCACGCCCGACGACGGCGCAGAGGCGGTCGCGCTCGGCGACGATATCGGCTGTTCGGTCGCGCCGATAAGGAATTATTCGGACGAGCAGGGCAAGTACGGTTGGTACTACGCCTACGGCACGCCCGAAAAGTATATCCTTATGCGCTACAGATACGTTTACGGCGATTACCGCTGGACGAGCAGATTCAATTATCAGTTCATAGGGCAAACGCAAATGCACCCGTCGGGCAAGTTCGACGATCTCAAAATCTGGGTGTCGGACTTCGACGGCACGATTTCCGTCGGCGGCTTCGTCATGCGCAGTTCGAACGAGGGCGACGGCGCGGTCGCGGGGCTGTATTTCAACGGCGCGAAACTGTGGGAAGAAACCTGCGACTATTACGGCAAAAAAACGTACGTTATCCCCGAAACGCGGCTCGACGTCAAAAAGGGCGATACCGTCGTTTACTCGCTCGGAACCGGTAAAAAACAGGACGAAGTGGGCGACGGCGTAGAGTTTATCACGAATATCTACTGCGACGAGATTACGACCGCGTACCCCGGAAGCGACTTGTCCGCGCACCTCTCGGTCGCGAAAAACGAAGCCGAAATCTTAGGGACGAACGGAACGGAAGAAAACAAAAACGCGGGCTGCGGCTCGGGCGGCGCGGCGGCTTTGACCGCTATGCTTGCGGCGGCAGCGGGGCTTGCGACAGGGAAGAGGTGGTAAGAATCATGAAAAGACTTACTGCGATAATCGCGGCGCTCGTTACGAGCGCGTGCTGTTTCGCCTGCTCGGGCGGCGGTCGCTACGACAACGTAGCCGATTTTGCGCCTACGCAAGGCTACAGGGGCTGGACGTATATGTTCGGCGACGCGGCGTTTCAGCCCACGCTTATGACCTACAACGAGTACAAGGGCTGCTACAACTCGTCGCTCACGACGGTGTGCGGCAACGAGTGGAAACCGCATCAGAACGAGGACGTTATTCTGACGTTCGAAGCGCCGAAAGGCGGCAAGGCGGCGGTGAAGTTTTCCGTAGGACTTATCGGAATACAGACCGAAGCGGACGACGGCGTGCTGTTCTCGGTACTCGGCGACGGCGCGAAAGAAACGCTGACGGAAGTTTCGGTTTCGGGCAACGGCAAGGAGAGCGCGGCGAGCGGCGAACTTACGGTCGAACTGAAAAAGGGCGAGCGGCTGTACTTCGTGCTTAACGCCGGTTACGGCAGCGAAAACGACCTTACGGACGTGCGCGTGTCGGTGGAATACTGAGGTGACAAATGAAAAAACGATCGGTTAAAAATAAAATCGTGGCGGTGCTTCTGTCACTTGGAGTATGCGCGGGGTCGATAGGCGCGCTCGCGGCGTGCGGCGACAAGGGCGCGCGTATCTCCGTGGACTTTTCGGCGGTGGACGGCACGTTGCCGCAGAACCTCAAAAAGATCGATATGTTCAACCCGACCTGGACGTTCATGGGCGAAGCAGACGGCACGCTCGATCCCGCCGCGCTCGGAACTCTGAGCGGCATAAACGAACTGAAACCCGATAACTTCCGTATCGACTTGATGTTCGGCAACGAGCAGAACGGCATCGGAAAGCCGATAGGTCGCAACGGCGGGAGCGGCGGCTCGGACGAAGAATGGAATCTTGCCCGCGAGTTTATCGACGCGTGCAAGGAAAGCGGCGTTTCGCCGTACCTCGCGGCGGTGGGTACGCCCGCTTACGCCACGAAAGAGGGCGACGACCTCGACTTCCGGAACGTTCCCGACCCAAAGCGCTATTACGAATTTTGCTATAACGTCGCGGATTATCTCAAACGCAACGGGATTTACGCGACGCTCGAAACCTGGAACGAACCCGATCTCGCGGGCAACGTTTACTGGCTGGGCAGTACCGAAGAGTGGATAAACGCCGTAATTACCGCGGCGAAAGCGTACTACGACGCGAACGAGTTTTCGTCGGTCGTTTCCGCGGGAATCGCAAGGCCTCTGAAATTCATAAACGAACCAGCTACGCTCGGTGGCGAAACCACCACGGGTTGGGATTACTTTTTCGGGACTTCCGCGGCTCGCGGTGCTATGCCCGACGGCTTTTCGTGGCACTTTTACGGGCCGTCGGACGGCGATCTCGAGGGCGACTATACGAGCGGCACGGGCGAGAACAACTTCACCTATCAGATAAACGAAGTGCGAAAAGCGTTCGAACGCACGGCTAAGACTTACGACGTGCGCAAAGTGCAGCAGCACCTTACCGAGTATCACCCGGTTTCCAACGATTTTTACGGCGGCAAGAGCCAGATGAACGACACTTACGAACGCGTGTGGGCGTTCTACGACGCAATCGAGAGGATAAACGAGGCTTCGGACGTGACGCGCGTTTCCTGGCCGATGTGGATCGCTTCCGAGCAGTTCGGACTGTTCGAGCCGTACCTCGCGGTCAACCCCGTGTACCACGCGCTGTGGGATTACGGCAGACTGCCGGTAACCCGCGTGAAAACGAGCGGCGACGGAAACGAAACCGCGGGCGTAATGGCGGGCGCGGACTCGTTACGCGCGGGCGCGATCGTGTACAACCGCGCGCTCAAGGAAACGCAAACCGTCACGATCGACTGGAAAAACCTGCCGTTCGAAGCGGAAAGTTGCACGGTTTACGGCATACTTCCCGATTATTATGTCAAGCGGCTTCCGAACAAAACGCCCGAGGTTTACTTGGCGATTAAAAAGCCTAAGAACGAGGGCGGCGTTACTCTGGAAATCCCCGTGAACGGCGCTTACTATATCGAATTCAATACCGCCGAAAGCAAGAGCGAACTCGATAAAACGGCGAATATCGGGCAGTTAATGAAAAAAGAATACTGCTATACCGAGCGCGGCGACGGCAAGCCGTTCGCAGACGTGTTCAACGGCAGTTTCGCCGCTTACCTCGGCATGCTCGATAACGACGAGGGCGAAGCGAGCGTAGCCGTGATAACGAGCGGTGCGAACAAACTCGGCAAACTTGATTTTGCGGTGGAAACTTACGGCGAACTTGCCGCGGGAGAGAACGCCGCGCTGGGCGTGAGAGTGGACTACCACACCGCGGACGGCTTCGTAAAGTCGGTGAAAATCGCGGTCGGCGGCTTTACCTCTGACCCCGAGCTTCCGTTCGGAACGCGAGAGAAAGCGGACGAAAGCCACATTTTCGGAGCGGGCGGCAAGTATTCGCTCGACCTTAACGCGAATGCACCCGAGAACTGGGACGGAATTATAGAAATAAGTTACTTCATAAAGAACGCCGGTAGCGGCGCGCTGGCGAAGTTTACCGCGGCGTGAGGAGGGCTACGATGAAAAAACTGATTGCGATATTGCTCGGAGTACTGCTTTTCGCGTTTCCCCTCGCGGCTTGCGCGGATACGCCGACCGGCAAACCCGACGACGGCGGCGCGGCTTACGTCGACCCCGATCTTCCCGACGGAACGACCGAGAACCTCGAGGGCTACGACCTCGGCGCGTTCGATCTCGGCGCGTACATGACCCCGATATGGAACGACGGCGGCGTGGCGATAGCGGAAACCGCGTTCGTCCGTAAAGAAAAGGACGGCTCGATCGCTCCGATCGAACTCCTGTACCCGATAAAACAGATCGCGTCCGTGCGCAGTTACGGACTGGACGTACTCTACGAAGAGGGCAAGGACTACTCGCTTACGTCCGACGGAAAACTTCGGATAAACCCCGACGGCGCGATAAAAGCGATGGACTACGACGAATTTTATATCGATACTTACGACCCGACTTCCTCCGCGATGATGCCCGAGCGCTACGGCAGCGGCGCGCAGATCTACCGCGAAGCGATAGTCGAAAACGGTGAACATGCTTTGGGCATGACCGAGTGGCAGATTGCCGTAACCTATCGGCACGCCGCGCTGTGGCAGGGAAGCGTGCCGAAAACGCAGTCCGACCGCTTGCCGCGCACTAACGCGATACTCGGCGGCGGCACGGCGAAACTCAAGGTCGCGGTACTGGGCGACAGTATTTCGCAGGGCTGGACGGCTTCGGGGTACGAGAACGTGGATATCGCGCCGCATTGCCCGCCGTACACGGGGCTTTTCGAGGCTTCGCTTAAGGCGAAATTCGGCGAAGATAAGGTCGAACTCAGAAACTTTTCGCTCGCGGGCAAGACGAGCAGATGGGCTTTGTACGAGCAGAACGGGGTAGCGAACTTAGAAAACATGCTCGCGTACGCGCCCGACCTCGTCGTGATCGCGTTCGGCATGAACGACGGTGTGAGTATTCCGTCCGCGGACTACGGTGACAATATCGAAAGCATAATCGATAAGATAACCGCGCGCAACCCGAAAACGGAAATCGTACTCGTGTCCCCCATGCTCCCGAACGCCGAAATCCGAGTGAACTGGGGCAACCGCACGCCCATACTCGCGCGCCAGCCCGAGTACAAGGCTGTGCTTCGTCGCATCGCGGGCGAGCGGACGGCGGTAGCGTTCGCGGACGTGACGAGCGTTTTCCAAGCGGTCAACGCCCGCAAGCGTTTTATAGACTACACGAGCAACAACGTGAACCACCCCGGCGACTACGGACACCGACTGTACGCGCAAACGCTGTATAAAACCGTGGTCGGCGACTAAAAACGAACGAAACGGAAATAAACATGATTACTTACGACGTCAACACCCGATGCTTTATTCTCGGCGGCAAGACTTACGACTACTTTGCGTACGTCGACGCGGCGGGAATACTTCAACAACTATATTACGGCAAAAAAATCGAGCGCGGCGATATCGCGTTCCTTATCCGCGAACACGGCTCTCGCGCCGAACCGAACCCAGCCGACCCCAACCGCGAAATGACGAGCGGCAACACGCCGTCAGAAATCGGCAGTTTCGGCAGGGGCGATTATCGGCAGGCGACGGTTATCGCGCGGCGCTCCGACGGCGCGGCGATGAGCGCTTTTCGCTACGTTTCGCATAAGATCGTGCGCGGCGCGACGAAGCCCGACGGGCTTCCCGGGGTAAGGGTCGCGGACGAAACGCTGATCGTGACGGTTAAGGACGAGTGTTCGGGGCTTACGATCGATCTTTATTACATAGTCGCGGACGACTCGGACGTGCTTATCCGCTATCTCGTAGTAAGGAACGACGGCGACGACGCGGTCACGCTCGAGCGCGCGTACTCGTTCTGTCTGGACCTTCCCGATACCGGCGAGTTTTACGCCACGCGGCTTGCGGGCGACTGGGCGAGCGAACGCACGCCCGTGACTACGCCCGTCGCGGACGGCACGATAAGGATCGAGTCGACGCGCGGCTACTCGTCGCATCAGATGAACCCGTTCCTTATGCTGAGAACGGTGGACTGCACGGAAACCTCGGGCGAATGCTATTGCTTCGCGCTTTTGTACAGCGGCTCGTTCGCGCTCGCGGCAGAGCGCGGCAGTAACCGCCGCGTCCGCGTTCAGGGCGGTGTGAACGACTACGGCTTTTTATGGAAACTCGCGCCCGGCGAGGAGTTTACCGCGCCCGAAGTCGCTATGTGCTATTCGGCGGCGGGAGCAGGGCAGGCGACGAGAGAATACCACGACTTTTTCCGCGACAGAGTGATAAACCCCGCGTTCGCGAAGAAACCTCGTCCGATTGTGCTGAACAACTGGGAAGCGACTTATTTCGACGTGACCGAGGAGAAACTTTTCGCGATAATCGACGAAGCGGCTTCGCTGGGCGCGGACACTTTCGTACTCGATGACGGCTGGTTTGGTCGGCGCAACGCCGATAACTGCAGTCTGGGCGACTGGTATGTCAATTTGGAAAAGTTCCCCACGGGGCTTAAGGGTATTATTGACAAGTGCAAGAGCGCGGGGTTGAAATTCGGGCTGTGGCTCGAGCCGGAAATGGTCAGCGAGGACAGCGATCTTTACCGCTCTCGCCCCGATTTCGCGATAGCGAAGCGCGGGGTAGAACCGTGCCGAAGCCGCAACCAACTCGTGCTGGACCTCACGAAAAGCGAAGTCGTAGACTACCTTTTCGGCGTGATTTCGCGGCTGTTGACCCGGAACGATATTTCCTATATAAAGTGGGACAAAAACCGCGATATGACGGAATTTTACTCGGACGGACTACCTTTTGACCGACAGGGCGAGTTTCAGCACCGCTATACGCTGGGGTTTTACGATCTTGCGGACAGACTTACGCGCGCGTTCCCGAACGTGCTGATAGAAGGTTGCGCGGGCGGCGGCGGGCGGTTCGACGGCGGCGCGCTGTATTATTTCCCGCAGATTTGGACGAGCGACTGTACGGACTGCTACGACCGCGCGAGAATCCAGTACGGCACTTCGTTTTGCTATCCGCTGTCGAGCGCTTCGTGCCACGTTTCCGCGTGTCCGAACCACCAGACAGGTCGGGTAACGCCGCTGAGAACGCGCGGCGCTATCGCTTCGCTGGGCGCTACCGGTTACGAACTCGATCCCGGCGCGCTCGCGAGCGACGAAAAGGAACAGATAAAGCGGCAGATCCGCGACTATCGCAAGATAGAAGATCTCGTGCTGATGGGCGATTTTTACAGGCTTATCGATCCGTTCGCGTGCGAGCGTTTCGCGGTATCGATCGTGTCGAAAGACAAGACCCGCGCTTACGTCGTGGGCGAATGCTTCCGCGCCGAGACGTGCGGTCACGACCGCATAATCAAACTTCGCGGGCTATGCGACGATTACGAGTACTTTATCGAGGAACTCGGGTTGACGGCAAGCGGCAAAGCGCTGACGAGCGCCGGGCTTACCGTGCCGCGACTTATCGACTGCGATTGCTGGATCTGGCACTTACGGAAAGTATCAAACGCTTAAATATCGTATTCGCATATGCGCATATACATATATAAGAAAAGACGGCGATTTCGGGTTGCCGTCTTTTTCGTTTCGGACGTATGCCATAAGAGCATGCGTTTAAGGAGGGCGGTCAGCCGCCGCGCGCGATAAGAACGATCGCGACTATGCCGAGAATTATTCCCGCGACCTTGTTAAAACCGAGTTTTTCGCGGAAAAACAGCGCCGAACGCCAGCAGAACGCTCTTGCTTTCCTCCCACCCGACGCGGATAACGCCGGGCGCGGGCTTAACCGTAAGCGGAAGCGAAAACGCGCCGATTCCGTCCGCCGCGTCGCTAATTGACTGCGCCGAGTCCGAATACTCCACGGCGGCGTTCGGGGCGGTCGTGCCCGTGACGTACGCGCTCAAATCGGAAACGTCGTCTACCTTTACGTCCAGCTCGCTCTGTGACAGCACCGCGGCTTGCGTGAAATCGAGGCTCGCGCTCACGGGGTATCCGGGGTTGCCTTCCGCGAGATTGGACGATGGTGAAACGACCGCCGACGAGGTGGTCTTTTGGGTAATTGCCGCAGCTTCTCCGTCGGCTTTGCGGAAAGAGAGGAGCGGCGCGTCGTCGAAGCCGCCTGCGCTCGTGAACGGCGTTTTGGCGGCAGTCCAATAATTGATTTGTTTCGCGGCGAGGTTTATCGCGTTCGGAGAAGCCGCCGTGCCGCCGGCGAACGAAAAGACCTTGCCGCCGTTCGAGTACAGGACGACTGTTTTCGGGGAATTAAATTCGACGTTTGCCGCTGTAGAGAAGTACAGGAGCGGCGACGAGCCGCGCGTCGGGAGGTTGAGAAAAAGGCTTGCGCCTTGCCTCACGGAAAGGGCGCCGGAGCACTTTAAGAGCGGCACGCCGTTGTTAGCCGTGGCAGTGGCGTAGAGCAGCGCGCCGTCCTCCACCGTAACGGACGAAGCGATGTGCGCACCCGTGCCCCATGCGCGACTAAACCGCTTGCAATATCCTCGCGTGTATGGTATAATGGACGAAAACGAATTTACGGAGGCGGCATGCGTAAGGAGCGGCGACAAGCGGCGATAGCTTTGTTTGCGACGATTGTATTAGTCGCGGTTTTTGCCTGCGCCTGCGCTCTGAAAAGCAACATAAAGTCCTGCGAAGTGACGTTCGACGGCATAAACGGCGTGGGAGAGGGCGAGTACGACGGCAGCTATACGGCAGACGGCGCAACCGTTTATTTCGCGGTCGGCACGGATGACGAATCGCGAGATGAGTGGGCAAAGACGTTCGCTCGCTTCGCCGAAATTTCTTCCGACAATTTCCGAAAAGCCTTGCCCGACGTGTATATCTCGCCCTCGGCTATGCCCGTGTTTGCGGATAAAAACGGCAAAATTACGGTGGCGCTGCCCGTCGGTATCGACGAAACGACGGCGCTCGGGTGGCTTTTGTGGGCGCAGAGCGGCAACGCGGCGGTTCCCTACGGCGTGTTCTACGGACTTGCGGCGGCGCTTGACAAAGAGGGCGAAAGCGCCGTGTTCGACGCGTCGACGGCAAGAACGGCAGGCTTTCTCACCGATTTGCAGTTCCCGATTTACGAGGACGGAAATTTGACCGCAGAGGAGCGCGACTACGCCCGAGCGTTCTCACGCGACCTTGCGGACAGGCTTTTGAAAAGCGGCAAAACTGCCTGCGAAGCGGCAAGCGTAACTCGCGCGGAGCTAAGCGACTTTTTGCGCGAAAATTACGCCGCGCAGCTTACCGATTTTACGTTCTATCCGTACTCGCGCGATTACGAATACAAAGTCGACGAGGGCTGCTTTACATATTATGTAAACCGCGAGTTCAACGATTTCATTCTGCCGAAAACCGAGTTCGACATTACCTACGACTTTCTTTCGGATTGGCTGCGCGATAACGCCGCCACGACCGAAATCACCGACAAAACGTTCGGCGTGACCGACATGCCGCATATCGACGTGTCGCTCGACGACGGGCTTAAATCTCGCGGAATTTCCGGCGAAGCCTACGCCGACTATATCAAAATCTATTCCGTGGGCGCGTTCTCGCACGAGTACGCTCACCACGCGTTGAAGCAGACGAACAAGCACGGGCGGCTGTCGGAGGTGCTGCCCGAGCTCCACGCAAATACCTCCGCGTATTCGCGCAAAATGTGGTTTTACCTGTTCTCGGGAGCTTCGCAGACCTTTACCTACGACCAATCGACAGACGAAAAAGAAAGCTATCTCGCGGCGTTCGAGCTGTATAAGAAAAAGCTCGACGGCGCTATGCCGAGCGCGGTCAACTTCGACTTCTGGCTGTTTGCCGATTGCCTTGCCGCGCTGTACTGTACGCCGAACGAGCAGCCGCGTTTCCGCGCTCAGATTGACAGTTTTTATCGTTACCTCGCGAACGTTTACGGCGGCGAGTGCGTAATGCGGATTAACGCCGGCGAGCCCGACGGAAGCGGTAAAGCCTTTTCCGACCTTGTTTCCGAATGGTACGCCTACCTTGCGTCGTTCGCCTCGGTGTAGAACGGTTGGGAATCATTTTTTGAGTTTTACATTTATGCGGAATAAACTTCAGTATTGAAAAGCCTTTGCGTGCCGTTTGCGCGAAGGTTTTTTGTTTTGTGAACAGTTAGATGAAGCTGTACGTCGACAAATATCTTTTTATCAAAGTTAAAAAAGATATTTGATAAAGTATGCCCAAATCGCTTGACAAGCCTTGCTTACATGATTATAATGCCGAGTGTGAGGTTAAGAAAATATGGAAAACGAACTGCAAATTATCGAACTGTTGAAACGAGTGTGCGACGAGCTTTCCGACATTAAAGTTTTGCTGTCGGAAAAAGGAGATTCAAAACTGCCCGGCGAGGAAAAGCCGCGGCGGTCAAGGGGGATTTCCGACGACGCGCTTATGTCGGACATCGCGCCTTATATACCGATGACAACCGAAACGTCGGGAACGGTAAAAGCAACCGAAAGAACGCGCGACAAAACAAGGTACATGTTCAATGAAAAAATACTGCTGAAAAATCGGTTGGTGTATGAAGTCGTGCGCGATTATGTCGGGAAAAATCCGAAGATGACGGTTGCGGATTTGAAACGCATATTTCCCAAAGAGTTGCAAGGCTCGCTCGGCGTAGTGGAGTACGCTTGCATTGCCGATAAGAGAACCGATTGTCGTGTCAGGTTTTTCGCCGACGAAGGGGAAGAGCTGCGACTTGCGGACGGAAACGCCTATGTTTGCTCGCAGTGGGGCATTGTAAATATCCCGAAATTTATCGAGCGCGCCGCGCTTCTCGGATACAAAATAGAACAAATAAAATAAACGGAGGATAATAAAATGACAAATTACGAGATGATGGAAGATTTAAACGAGCTTCTTATCGAAAACGGACTTGACGAGGAGTTTTCATTGAAAATCGAGGGCAACGGCATCGTCGTTCTGCACGACGGGTACAAAGCGCTCGTAATCGATGACGAGCCGCGCCAAAGGATGATTATTGTCAAGCAATATCGCAATTCAGGCTCGACCGTAAGCGGCAAAGCATATTTTTATTCGGGACAGCCGTTTGAGGTATATGACGAGATTATCGAAAGCATCGGAAAATTGCAGGGAAATAGGGAGCGTGAAGTCACCGTACATAACGAGCCGAAAAACGCAAACGGAATACATGTAAAGCGCGGCGACGTATTCAAAGGCAAGAACAGCGACCTTATCAACTTGCTTTTCGATAAAAATTACAGAGGATGGATGAAGTCCGGTTATACTTGCCGCTATAAAGGAGAAATAGCGTGCATATGGATGCCGCGACTTGACGGCTATGTTCGTGACGGCTGGGAAGACACTATGCCGTCTAATGACAGAATTAAAGAGAAATATGTAGACGGCATTCCGAAAGTGAGAGACTCGCTGGAATATGTTAAGATACATTCGGCATACAGGTACGTTTTCCAAAAAGTCGACAGGGATACGAAATTCATTTTCAAGGGGTTATACAAACTTAACCCGGCGGACAGTAATGTAAACACGCGCTACTTTGACCTTATATCCGATACCGCCGATTTTTAAGTCCGAGAAGAGGGAGGAGAGTTATGATTAGAATGAAGGACGAGTGTGAGGAAGCTCGGGTCAAGATTGCGGAAAGAATAAAGAACGGCGACAGGCGGCTCGACCGCGCGATTGGGTGCATGCTGGGCGGCGCGGCGGGCGACGCGCTCGGTGCGCCGGTGGAATTTTTAAGCCGTGCGGAAATAGAAAAGCGTTACGGCAAGGACGGTATCCTGAATTACGAACTCACGCTCGGCAAGGCGCGGATTACCGACGATACGCAGTTGTCTATGTTCACTGCGGCGGGATTGCTGAAGGCGATTGCTCGTATGGGCGCGTATGGCTTGGTCAACGACGGAAAAAATTGCGTTTCGTTTTTGCAGTCGTACAGAGGTTTCGTGCGCGGCGCGTACTTTGACTGGTTGGTTACGCAGGGCGAAATCGAGGAGGACGAAATGCCGATGGAAACCTGGCTCGGGAACGTTCGCGAACTATACTCGCGGCGCTGTCCCGGCGGCACTTGCATAACCGAAATCAAAAACGGCGCGCACGGAAGCGTAAAAAAGTCTTGCAACGACAGCAAAGGTTGCGGCGGAGTTATGCGCGTCGCGCCCGCGGGGATCATACTTGCCGATCTTTTCGAGGCGAAGCAGATAGCCGAAGTCGGCGCGGAAATTGCGGCGCTCACTCACGGACATCCGTTGGGTTATATACCCGCGGCGGCGCTGACGAGCATAATAGCGGCGCTTCACCTCGGCGCGGAAATCAAAGAAGCGGTTACGGATTCCGTTAAACTCACGCTGGATATGTTCTCGGGCGCTCCGCATATAGGCGAATTCGACAGCGTGATGAATTTCGCCGTAAACCTTGCCGCCGAGAATATCTCCGACCTCGAAGCGATCGAACAAATAGGCGAAGGGTGGGTAGCCGAGGAAGCGCTCGCGATTGCCGTTTATTGCGCGCTGAGGCACAAGGACGATTTCGCGTCGGGTATTCGCGCGGCTGTCAATCACTCGGGTGACAGCGATTCGACGGGCGCGGTCGCGGGCAATATCTTGGGAACGCACCTCGGTTACAGCGAAATTCCGCACGAGTTTATCGACAACCTCGAACTTCTCGACGTACTCTCGATGCTTGCCACCGATTTGAATGATATTACCTTTCACAAAGCAAAAAAAGCGCGCGCATTATGCGGTGAGGAGCCACAGCGTTGGATAAAATATATCAAGCATTGGTAGTGATTATAAGTCGTAAATAAATATTTTCGGAGGGAAAAATATGATAAATATCAAAGGACAAAAGGTAAGATTCAGAAATGGTAGGGTGTATACGGTTAAAAATCAAAGCGGAAATAGCGTAACGCTTATCGGAGAGGACGGGAACGAACAAACTTGTCAATATTCCGTCATGTTTTCGTCGGGGAGTTGGACTTTACTCGACGGCGAACTGCACGAGCGGGTAAAAGCGGACGCGCTTGCGCTCCAAAACGCCGAAAAGGAAGATAAAGAAAAGACCGAGGCTGAAATTAAAGCCAAAGCCGAAATGAGAAAAATAAATGAATTGAAAGACGGCGACGTAAATAAGTGGAATATTTCGTGCGAGTACGGTAACGTAAAAGTAGCCGGGTATTTCGAGTATAAGAAAATGTACGGTACCGTGGCAAAAAAAATCTATGAGGACGGCTGCGAATATCTCGGATTTAAGCGGAATAAAGCAAGTATTTTCGACAGGCAAAGGCTTTTATATGCGAGAGAATGTTCGCCCGAGGGCTATAGCGTATGGATGATACCGCACTCGGATCTTAACGGGGAAACCAATAGCCAATGGCTGAATTTTGTAGATATACTAAAAGGACAAATCGTTCAATATAGCACGGAAGGAAATTGGTATCCGGGAGATACCGATGACGTAAGAATCGTTTTCGTCAAACAGAAAGACGGCGAGTACGTTTTTATCGGGGTGTATCAGCGACAAGACGTGATGGATAACTATCCCGCAAAAGGCTACAGAAAAGAAGTATTCTCTTTGCTTGAAAAGGATTATCGGTAAAAATTAAACGCATTCGCATATGCGCATACGTGGGAAAAGACGGCGATTTCGGGTTGCCGTCTTTTTCGTTTCGGATATATGCGCATAATCGCACGCGTTTTCGGGGCTGACCGATACGGGCGAAGAATAGAAAAACGGCGGCGAGATAAATTTTACCGACGGTATTGACATTATTTGCCTTCGGGGGTATAATTAAACAGTAAACCGAATTTCAGGAGGACAAGCACAATGAGTAAGAAATTGGTGGCGTATTTTTCGGTGAGCGGAGTGACCGAGGAAGTCGCTAAAAAGTTGGCGAAGGCGGCGGAAGCCGATTTATTCGAGATTAAGCCCGAAGTGCCGTACACCGCAGCCGACCTCGATTGGACGAACAAGAAGAGCCGCAGCACCGTGGAGATGAACGACCCCACGTCGCGCCCTGCAATCGCGGAAAAGCTGCCGAACATGGCGGACTACGACGTGGTTTTCGTAGGCTTCCCCATCTGGTGGTACGTCGCGCCCACGATTATAGACACTTTCCTCGAGAGTTACGATTTTGCCGGCAAAACGATCGTGCCGTTCGCGACCAGCGGAGGCAGCGGCATGGGTAAAACCGTGGACGTGCTTCGCTGCGTTGTGCCGACAGCAAACTTCAAACCCGGAAAAATGCTGAATCGCGCTTCCGAAGCCGACATGAAAGATTGGGTGCGCTCGCTCGGGGTGTAGCAGATGAAATACGCTTTTATAAACGGAAAAATTCTCTCGGGCGACGAGAACATGAGCCCTACGGAGGGGCTTGACATTCTCGTTTGCGACGATAAAATCGAGGACGTGGCGCCGCGCGGCGAGCACCTCGGCTACAAAATCGTCGACCTTGACGGAGCTTACGTCTTGCCCGGGCTTATCAACATGCACGTTCACCTCGCCGGCAACGGCAAGCCGCAAAAGAAGCAGCGCGACAATGCCAAGCTCGTGCGAACGATTATGGGCAACGCGCTCACTCGCGCCGTGGCTTACAAAATGGTGCGCGGCTTTGCCGAGGCGGAGCTCATGAGCGGCGTGACCACAATCCGCACTGTGGGCGGTCTGGGCGATTTCGACACGCGGCTTCGCGACGAGATTACGAACGGCAAGCGAGTGGGTCCCAGAATAGTCGCGGCGAACCGCGGCATTTCCGTGCCGGGCGGTCACATGGCAGGCTCGGTGGCGGTGGAGGCGAAAACGCCCGACGAAGCCGTGGCTTACCTTGAGCAAATCGAGGGCGAGAGGGTTGACCTCATAAAGCTGATGATAACCGGCGGCGTAATGGACGCCAAGGAAAAGGGCGTGCCGGGCGAGCTGAAAATGCCGCCCGAAATGGTCAGGGCTGTGTGCGACAAGGCTCACGCGGCAGGCTATAAGGTAGCCGCGCACGTCGAGTCGCCCGAGGGCGTTAAAGTCGCGCTCGAGAACGGCGTGGACTCAATCGAGCACGGCGCCAAGCCCGACGAGGAGATTTTGCGGCTCTTTAAGGAGAGAAATGCGTACCTTTGCACGACGATTTCGCCGGCGCTTCCTTACGCGCTGTTCGACAGGAGCATTACCAACGCCACCGAGGTGGAGCAGTTTAACGGCAACGTGGTTTTCGCGGGTATAATCGCCTGCGCCAAAGCCGCGCTGGAGAACGGCATACCGGTAGTGCTCGGCAACGACGTGGGCTGCCCGTGGATAACGCAGTACGATTTTTGGCGCGAGCTTTACTATTTCCACAAGTATGTGGGCGTAACCAACGCGTTCGCGCTGTACACCGCGACGAAACGGAGCGCGGAGCTTTTGGGGCTGGGCGACGTGACGGGTACGATAGAAAAGGGCAAGTGCGCCGACTTTATCGTGACGCGCGGCAATCCGCTGGACGACCTCAAAAATCTGAGAAGCCTCGATTACGTCGTAGCAAGAGGCAAGGTTTACCGCGATCCGAAAGTCAAAGCGAACAAAAAGGTCGCAGCCGAACTCGACAAATTTTTAGACTGAATTACGAAATAGGATTGACATAAAATGGACTGGAATCAGATATGGCAGACGGTGCAGTCGTGGATGATGAACACGGGCATAAAGATCGTTGTATCGATAATTCTGCTGATTGTTTCGTTCGCGATCATAAATTTCATCGCGAAAAAAGTGGAAAAGCATGGTCGGAAAGCCGAGGAAAAGCACAAGGTCGACAAAACTTTGTACCGCACGCTGAGTTACGTTCTCAAAGTCGGGCTGAAAGTCATAGTTGTGGTGTGCCTTATCGGTTACCTCGGCATCAACACCGGCGCGATAACGGCGCTTATCGCTTCGCTCGGCGTAGGCGTGGGTCTGGCGGTGAACGGCACGCTGTCGAACTTCGCGGGCGGCGTACTGCTGATTATCACGCGCCCGTTCCGCGACGACGATTATATCGCGGCCAACGGCTACGAAGGCACGGTCGAAGATATCCGGATTTGCTATACGATTATACGTACGTACGACAACAAACTCGTGTACTTACCGAACGGCAAACTGTCTACCGGCGAGATAGTAAACTATACGGCGAAAAGTACGCGGAGAGTGGATATAAACTTTACGATTTCGTATAACGCGGACTTTAAGAAAGCCGAGGAAATTTTTCTTGATGTTTGCGCGAAAAATCCGCTTATCTTACAAGATCCCGCGCCGTCTTCGCGCGTAGCCGAGCATGGCGACAGCAGTATCGTTCTCGGCAGCAAGGCTTGGTGCAAAGCGGAGGATTACTGGACGGTGTACTTCGACCTTATGGAGCAGGTCAAGACCGCGTTCGACGAAAACGGTATCGAAATTCCGTACAACCAACTCGACGTTCATGTCAAAAACGATTAAACCATCCGGATGGGCGCTCGTGCGCGACTACGGCAGACGTTTGACGGCTTATGACGGCGACAGAAAGTACGTCCGCGCGATTTTCAGACTGTACGACGACAAGGACGACGCAGATGAACGTATGTAAGAAAATCTACCGCACGTCCGACGGTTTCGACGACATGATTATGTTTTCGGACGGCAAGTCGCTGACGGGGCTGATATTTTCGGACTCGACGGACAAAAGCAAGTTCGGCGAGGGCGAGGAGAGAAATTTACCCGTTTTCGGGCAAACCGAGGAGTGGCTGGACGCGTACTTTTCGGGGCGCGACCCCGGGGCGGCGCCGCCGATTGACCTCGGCGACTTGTCCGAATTCCGCAGGCGCGTGACCGAGCTCATGCTGGAAATTCCATACGGAAGCACGCGCACCTACGGCGAAATCGCGGCGACGATTGCCGCCGAGCGCGGCGTGAAGAGAATGTCCGCGCAAGCTGTCGGCGGCGCGGTGGGCGCAAACCCCGTGTGCATTATCGTGCCCTGTCATCGCGTGATGGGAGCAGGCGGCAAGCTCACGGGTTACGGCGGCGGAATACAAAATAAAATCGCGCTGTTAAAACTCGAGGGCGCGATTGAATAGCGACGACTGTTTGCGGCATGGCGACGGCAGTCGTTAAGAGGAGAAGCAATGAACAAAATCGTAAAGAGAATATTGATTGCGCTGGGCGCGTTTCTCGGCATAATCGTGCTCGTCGTCGGCGGCTATGTGATTTACGTCGTGGCGTCGTATTCGAGAATAGAGGACAACCTCGCGCTCACGCCCGAAAACGCGAGCGGCGGCGCGGTCAGGACGGGCGAGGAGTACACCGTCGTCACGCAAAACCTCGGTTTCGGAGCTTATACCGCCGATTTCACGTTCTTTATGGACGGCGGCAAGGAGTCGCGAGCGAGGAGCGCGGACAGCGTGAAAGCGTGCGTTTCGCAGGGTGCGGAAAAGGTCAGGTCGTTTGACCCCGACTTCGCGTTCTTTCAGGAAGTCGACACGGGCTCGACGCGCAGCTACGATATTGACGAGCGTGAAATCGTAAAGAGCTATTTCGAGGGTTTTTCGTCGTCGTTCGCGGTGAATTATCATTCGGCGTATCTGTTCTATCCTATTTTCGAGCCGCACGGAGCGTCCAACAGCGGCATGCTTACGCTGTCGAAGTCCGCGATTAACTCGGCAACGCGCCGAAGCTTGCCTATTTCCACGGGTATGTCGAAGTTTCTCGACCTCGACCGCTGTTACAGCGTTTCGCGAGTGCCCGTCGAGGGCGGCAAGGAGCTTGTGCTCGTCAACGTGCACCTGTCGGCTTACGGCGGCAGCGACGAAATCCGCGCGGCGCAGATGAACATGGTGCTCGGCGAAATTCAAACCGAGTACGACAAGGGCAATTACTGCGTGGTGGGCGGCGACTTCAACCACGATTTTACGGGCGATTCCACGCAAAAGCTCAACGGCGGCGAACACGTCGACTTCGGCTGGGCGATGCCGTTTCCCACGGATATGCTGAGCGAGTACCCGGCGGTAGTGCACGCGACGGATTATTCGGACGGCTTGAAGCCCACCTGCCGCAACTGCGATGTGCCGTATAAAGAAGGAAATTTCACCATTATCGTCGACGGTTTTTTGGTCAGCAAAAACGTCCGGGTTACCTACCTCGACAACGTCGTCACGGGCTTTGTTTATTCCGACCATAACCCCGTGGTAATGAAATTCACGCTGCTTTAAGGCGTAATAAACGGTATTTTAAAAGGAAACAGGCTTTAAGCATGGAATTTCAAAGAAACGAGCGAATGCATTTGCGTTCGCTCGTTTCTTTGAATAACGGTTTTTATGGGGCGCGGCGCGGCAGTTTTATAAATGATAGCCAAGCGTAATCCTTAATTAAAGCCTCATCAGTCACTTCGTGACAGCTATAAATCGCTCACCGCTTTAGAATATGATTCTGAAAATGATGTCCTGCGCGTAGTCGCCGAAGTCGGTGCCGAAAATGTTGATGCCGCCGCAGTGTACCGCGTCGTGCTTCACGCCGATTTTGACGGAAACGTAGGGCTTGGACATGATGTCCAGGTTTTTGAGATTGACGTAGCTCATGAACTGATTGTTCATCGTTGTGCCCGAGTCGGTGATGTGCCAATTGGTGAGAATGCCGTACTGCGTGTGAGTGTTAGGCCAAAAGGGCGGATTGAACTGTCCGCGCCTGCCGCCGAAATCGCCGGGGCAAACCCAGGTGCCGATTTCCATGTCGTTTATCCACACGGTGATGTCCGACTTGAAGTCGTTGTTGTAAAGCGGCGCTTCGGAGCACGCCTCGAACGACAGCTCCAGCCGTTTTATCGTCTGCTTTATGTCGGCGGTGCTCACGCGGTATTCCACTCTGCCTTTCGAGAACCACATCAGCGCGGCTTCGTTTCTCCTCGGCGAGAAGAACAGCGACACGTCGTCATCAAGTCCGATTCGCTCGGACTTACTCACTATGCCGCAGGGCGCGACGATGTTCTCGTAGGTGGAGAACGAACCGATGGGAATATTATGCTCGATTTTCAGCGAACGTTCGTGCTGCATTTCGAGCAGCTGGTCGAAGAGAGTGATGACGATTTTGTCGCAGCTTCGATAGCAAGTGCGCGTCTTTCCGGTGGTGGTGTAGTTGACCTCGGTCAGCAGCAGCCCGGCTTGCTCGAGGAGATTGATGTTCAGCGCGGTGCTGGAAATGGGCTGACCAAGCGTGAGCGCGATTTCCTTTACGCTCATACTCGAAAATATCAGCAGCTTGAGTATGTCGATGCGAATGGGGCTGGAGAGCGCCTTTGCGAGATTAAGCACCTTTTCGTCGTCGTCAAGCGTCAGCTTCATCGGATACAGCATGTCGTTTTCCCCTCTTCGGTGAGTTTATTTTCTACCGTGATTATACCAAATCGCGCGGCGGTTTGTCAACGGTAGAAGTGCAATATTTTTGAAAAAGCACGACGGAGAATTTTCCAAATTATGTAAAGCATCTCGGCGGTAACGAACGCTTTAATTCAAGTGTTGCCGCGGTTTCGGCATGTAAAAAACCGTTTTACCGTGGTTTTTTCGGCGGCAAAACGGCGGAAACGTAACCGTTTCAAAGATTTTGTGACTAGTCGGATAATTTTGAGGCTAATTTATGTAAACGTATTGTGCATAGCTCCGATAGCCCTTATAATTATATCGACAAGCGGAGACTTCGCCGTTTTACGAGGGGAGCGCGCCGCGACAAATTACTTCAAAGGGAAACTTATGAGAAACGAACACCCCGAACCACAACTGAAAAGAGATAAGTGGCAGACCCTGAACGGCGAGTGGGAATTCGCGTTCGGCGAGGCGGCGAACGTTACCGATTTCGTGACGGGAAAAGCCGAGATGCCGATGAAAATCAACGTGCCGTTCGCGTACCAGAGCGAGCTGAGCGGCATCGGCGACAAATCGGTGCACACGACGGTCAGGTATCGCAGGAGCTTTACGCTTTCGCCTGCGCTGAAAAAGGCGAAAGGCGTGGTGCTGCGATTTCTGGCAGTCGACTATGACTGCACGGTATGGGTCAACGGCTGCTTTGCGGTTTCGCACCGCGGCGGCTACGGCGCGTTCTACGCCGACGTCACGCCCTACCTTAACCCCACGGGCGAGCAGATTATCGCCGTGGAAGCGCGCGACTCGCAGGACGAGGCTCAGCCGCGCGGCAAGCAGAGCTGGCTGGACGGCTCGCACCGCTGCTGGTACACGCAGACGACGGGCATTTGGCAGAGCGTATGGCTGGAGGCGCACGACGGCGATTTCGTAAATCGGCTGACGATGACGCCCGACGTAAACTCGGCTACGGTTAAACTCGACGTCGCGCTCGAGTACGGGCTTGCCGACGAGCTCGAAGCGGAGATTGTCGCGCCGAGCGGAGAGAGAACGACGCTGACGACAAGCCTGTCGGGCAAGCGGAACAGACTTACGATTGACTTGAAAAAGCCCGACCTTATCGACGAAATTCAACTGTGGTCGCCCGACAAGCCGGTTTTATACGGGCTTAACCTGACTATAAGGCAGGACGGAAAAGCGGCGGACGCGATAAAGAGCTATTTTGCGCTGCGCGAGGTGCGTGCGGAGGGCGACAAGCTGTACCTTAACAATCAGCCGCTGAAATTCAAGCTTGTGCTCGACCAGGGCTATTGGGCGGACGGGGGCATGACTCCGCCGTCGACGGACGCTCTCAGACAGGATATTCTCACCGCCAAAGCAATGGGCTTCAACGGCGCGCGAAAGCATCAGAAGCTCGAGGACCCGTACTTTTATTACTACGCCGACACGCTGGGATTTTTGGTGTGGTCGGAAACGCCCAGCGCGTACCTGTATACGCCCGAAGCGCAGAAATCGCTGGTCGAAACGCAGTTCGACGTGGTGGCGCGTTCGTACAATCACCCGTCGGTGGTGGCTTACGTCCCCGTCAACGAGAGCTGGGGAGTAAAAGAAGTGCTTTACGACGAGCGGCAGCAGTCGTTCGCGAAATCGCTGTACAGACTTGTGAAGTCGCTCGACTCCTCGAGGCTGGTGGTGACCAACGACGGCTGGGAGAATATGGAGGAAACCGATTTAATCACGGTGCACGACTATTCTAAGCTGGGCGACGAGTTCGCGGCAAAGTATTCTGATTTACGCGAGGACACATTCCCCATGTGGAAGCGGCTGATGGCAAGAGGCGAAACGCTGCCCGTAAAGCCCGTGATGCTCACCGAGTACGGCGGCATCGCGATAGACACGGGCACGGGCTGGGGCTACAGCGGAGCGGAGAAGAGCGTCGACGACTTTTTGGTTCGCTTCGAGAAGCTGAGCGAAAACGCGTTCGCGGCGTTCCCCGTCGGCGTGTGCTACACGCAGCTCACCGACGTCGAGCAGGAGCAGAACGGTCTACTCGACCATCGCCACCGCCCCAAATTTTCGGTACATAGTATAAGGGAAATAATGGACAAGTTCGACGGAACGAGTCAATTCGCAAAAAAGGAGAAGATTTTATGAAGAGAATAATGTGTTTGCTGTTATGCATGGTGTGCTGCATTCCGCTTTTCACGGGCTGCTCGGCTAAAGGCAACACCAACAGACTGCAATTTTGGGTGTACGGCTCGTCCGACCAGCTCGACATGTACACCAGAGTAACCGACGCCTTTAACGAGAGCTACGGCAAAGAGCACGGCATACAAGTCGATATTTCGCAAAAACCTAACGGAAGCTATGCGCAGACCGTGCAGGTTTCGTCCGCGTCCGAGGCAGGTCCCGACGTGTTCCTCATCGCCGAAGCGGAGTTCAAGTCATGGATAGTGGGCGAGTACTTTTGCCCCATTCAGGAATACGTCGACAAGGTGACGGACATCGACCTCGGCGACATAATGCCCACCACGGTCAACCGCTTGCGCTACAATCGCGAAACCAACACCTCGCACACCGACGACCCCCTTTACGGCTTGCCGCTCGACTCGCAGCCCACCGCGCTTTACTATAATCAGACGATGCTGGAAAAAGCCGGCATAGCGGTCATCAGCGTTGACGAAGCGGACTTGGACAAGTGGAACGCCGGCGAAATCGCCGACAACAACGGCAAGAAGAAATCGGACTTTCCGCAGCTGTCGGGCGTGACGGTGCCGGCAAAGGGCTATTACCGCTCGCTCAATCCTTACTATTATAACGGCGAATACACGAAAACGTGGGTTAAGCCGGCGTTCAAAGACAACGAAGAAGTCGCCGTGTTCAACAACCGCATCGCGATGAATTGGGACGAAGTGGAAGACCTCGGTATGCTGTTCTCGGGTAAATACAACCCGAAGCCCGGCGAAGAGAACAAGGCAAACCCCGTGACCGAGTTTGGCACGCAGTACGGTTATTTCACCGAGTGGTGGTTTAACTACGGCTGGAGCGTGGGCGGCGACTGCCTTAACGACCTTACCGACGGCGGCGAGTGGAATTTCTCGCTGCTCGACCCCAACCCCAACTTCGTGGTGGCGGACGGCAAGACCTTTACGGGCAGAACGGGCAAGACTTATAACGCCGGCGAAACGATTAGCTTCGTCGACAAGATGAATATCCTTCAAAAGGACGGCAAGGACGAAGTGCTTGTGCCCGACGTTTACGGCGATTATCTCCATGACAACGCCAACGTCGTGAAAAACGCCGACGGCGCGGTTTCGGGCGACAAAGCGGGGCTGTGGAGCGGCGTGACCGAAGCGGAATCGGCGGGTACGCTCAATCGGCTTCCGTCCACGCGCGACGCGTTCAACCGCTATCTTAAACTGGGCGCGAAAACCGACGCGAATATCGACGGAGATAGCGGACTGGATATTTCGCCCAACCCCTCGACGTTTGCTTCGCGCACCTCGATGAATTACTTTTTCTCGCAAAGCCTCGCGGTGCTGGCGCAGTCGTCGGTTTACATGGCGGACCTCAGTGAGGAAGCCAAGGCGCGCGGTTTTCAGTGGGACGTAGCGCCGCTCGCGGTGTATAAAGAATACACCGACCCGTCCGACCCGAATTGCGACATCGTGAAGGCGCAGGGCAAACAGGCAGGACACAGCAATTCGCTGTCGATGGTTATGCGCACGGGCTCGACGAAAAAACAGCAGGCGGCGCAGTTCATGATGTGGATGGCGTCTGCCGAAGGACAGAAAATCCGCGCGTCGATAGGCTTTTTCCCCAACCAGAAGTCGCTGCTTCCCGAGGTTGAGTTCAAAAAAGGCATAGCGCCCGGCAACGTGCGCGTGTTCAGCGAAGCGCTGGAGTTCCAGGGACCCGGCGATTGGTGGTACATGCCCGACCACGTTTGGGTGGAAAAGTGGTGCGTCGACCTCAACGCCGACGTCAGAAACGGCAAGATGACTTACGCCGACTGGTACTCGCCGGCGATAATCCGCACCAACGATTGGTTGCAGCAGTACAAGCAGTATCAGAGATAATCCGCGCCGAAAAGGGCGAGAAGAGGAAAGACTAATGGATTTATACGGAAAATATCTTCACGTTCGTTCCGCGGAAGAAAAGAAAGCGCGGAGGAGAAAGATTTTACGCCGCAACGTTATCGCGACGGCAATGGCTTCGCCGCCGTTCATAGGCTTTTTGTGCTTTACCGCCGTGCCTATGATAATGTCGCTGGTGATTTCCTTCACCGAGCTGCACTCGTACAATCTTTCGCTGGCGAAGTTTATCGGTATCCGCAACTACGTTGAGGTCATAAAGTCCGAAATGCTGTGGACGTCGATACTCAACACGCTGTACTACTGTCTGAGCGTGCCGATAAACATCTGCGTTTCGCTGTTTCTCGCCAACGTACTCACGCGCAAGATTTTCTGCGGAAAAATCGCGAGAATAATACTGTTCGTTCCGCAGGTTTGCTCGTCCGTCGCGGTAACGCTGATGTGGCAGTGGATTTTCGAGGACAACTACGGCGTGATAAACACCGTGCTCACCGCGATGGGACTGCCTAAAATCGCGTTCATGACCGATAAAAATTGGTTTATGCCGGCGGTGCTCACCATAAGCCTGTGGCAGAACGGTACAAACGTCGTACTGCTTCAGGCGGCGTTCGTCAACATAAACAAGTCGCTTCAGGAAGCGGCGCGTATCGACGGCGCGAACGAGCGCAAAGTGTTCTGGCGCGTGACGCTGCCGGGGCTTACGCCCACGCTGTTCTACATGCTGACGATGAACCTCATCGCCGCGCTTCAGGAGCAGACGGTAATGCAGATTATCACGACCAACGGCGTGGGACCGGGGTACCGTGCGCTTACGCTGGTGTACTACATCTACCGCATGGCGTTTACCTACACCGCCACGATGGGTATGGGCATGGCGTGCGCGCTCAGCTGGATTGTCGCGATATTTATTCTCATCGTGACCAGAATCAACTTCCGCCTCGGGCAGAAGTGGGTTTGCTACGACTAGGAGGGACGCATGAATAACGCTTTAGAAAACGGCAGAAGCGGCGATTTCTTCGTCCCCGTAAAGAAAAAACGCAAGCCGCTCGTGGGCTCGCACATAATTATACTCCTCGCGATACTGTTCGTGGTCGTGCCCACCTACATAATGATAATAACCTCTCTCACCTCGACGATAGAGGCGAACAACGCCGCGTTCGTGTGGTGGCCGAAACAGGGACTTACCGTCGCAGGTTACGTCAAGGCGTTCACGCGCAAGACCGCCGGGAACTCGCTTCTTCGCTCGTTTGGCAACACGATGTGGATTTACCTGCCGTCCACGATTGTGGGAATATTCGTAAGTTCGATGTCGGCGTTTGCCTTCGCAAAGCTCGACTTCTACCTCAAAAAGCCGATGTTCGCGATACTATTGGCGACGATGACCGTACCGAACTGCATCGCCATTATCGCCTCGTTCCTCATGTTCGACAAGCTCGGCTGGATAAACACTCCGCTGCCGCTGATGATTCCGAGAATGCTCGGCACGATAGGCGTGGTGTTCTTCCTCCGTCAGTTCTTCATGGGAATCCCCGACGACCTCGTGGGAGCGGCGAACATTGACGGGCTGGGCGAAATCGGCGTATATTTCCGCATAATGCTGCCGATAGCAGTGCCGGCGCTCATCTCGCAGTTTATATTAAACTTCATCGCCGCCTACAACGACTACCTCGCGCCGTTACTGTACTTGCAGAACGCGAAGATGTACACGTTGCAGATTTCGCTGGCGTTCTTTGCCGAAGCCTACGTTCAGGATTGGCCGCTGAGAATGGCTGGCTGCGTGATTTCCATGGTGCCGCTGGTTGTCCTGTACCTCATTTCGCAGAAGTATATCTTAAAGGGCGTGGCGATTTCTTCGGGACTCAAGGGCTGACGAGGAAGCGCGTTCGGCGCGATAAAACCGACGCGCAAGACTCAAAAAAACGTTAAATAACCGCCGCCCGAGCGGATAATATCGGGCGAAAAAATCAGGAGGAATAAAGATGAAACTATTCAAAAAACTCGTGTGCTTTGCGATAGCCGCGCTGACTATAGCGTCGGTTGTAGCATGCTCGGGAGGCGCTTCGGGCTTCGAGCTGAGCCACTTTGACGGCTCGAACCCCGACAAAACCTACGACACGGATTTGCTGTACAAGAACAATACGGTGTTCTGGGGCGGCGACAGCGGCGTTATCTGGGTGAGCCCCGAGCAATCGCCCGAATACGGCGGCTATTTCTACCAATACATGTCCGAGTGCGCCGGTGTGGCGAATATCATTCCGTCCACCGAGGACGGAAAAACTCCGCCGCTCGAGCACAATAACAACGGTCCGGCGGCGTACACTTCGCACATCAAGCTGACGAGAAGCCGCGACCTCAACGATTGGGAGCCGTGCGGCGCAGTGGACGACGGCATGGCGCTGAGAGTCGACGAAACCGAATGGGTGGGCGACTATCTGTGGGCGCCCGAGTGCATTTACGACAAGGTTTCGGGCAAGTACTTTCTGTACTTCTCGGCGCGTTCGAAAAAGAACAACGCCGAACTCAGGGCTTTGGGAGCGCAGTATTCCGATACCGACGTGAGTGTGGCTCCGTGGGAAAGATTTTATCTCGGCATCGCCGTTTCCGACACGCCGGTAGGACCGTTCAGGCTGGTTTCCAGCGAGAACGTCTACGGCGACAAGACGGCAAAAAACCTCAACGGCGAGGTCATCAGCGGCATTAACCCGGCGTTTATGCTTGACAAGGCTTGCGACGAGTATTTCTACACCGACGAGTTCCGCGCGAGAGCGGACTTCGACGAGCTCGACGAAAAATGCTTTGCGGCGATAGACATTCACCCCTTTATCGACGACGGCACGTTGTACGTGTACTTCGTCAAGCACGGTTCGCTTTCCAACCTCGAGGGTAACGTCATCTGGGGCATGAGAATGAAAGACATGGTCACGCCCGATTACGGCACGATGACCATGGTAGCCGGCAACGGTTACACGAGAAAGGATATTCCCGGCATTGCCGAAGGCTCGGAGATAAACAAGTCCGTCGTGAGAGTGGAATATAAGGGCACGGGCGAGGGCGAATACCCCAACGATCCGAATTATCCGCGTCACCTTTCGACGAGTTACACGCGCTACACCAACTATGCCGACGGCACTTCGCAGAGCGCCGACGACCTTACCGACGGCTCCGTCGTGGAAGCTCCGCAGATGCTGACCACCAAGGATAAGGACGGCAAGACGGTGTACCTTCTCGCGTTCTCGCCGCGAGGAGTGGGCGACTATAACTACAACGTCAAATTTGCGTATTCGCATAATCCGCTGACCGGCTTTGTCAAGGCAAAGGCAGAGGAACGCTCGATGATTCTGGGCGTGGACGAGCGCAACACGTTCATGTCCAACCTCGGTCACGTTCAGTTCCTCCATGTCGACGGACAGGATTGGATAGTGCATTGGGAGTTCCCGGCGCCCTTCGGCGGCTACGACACCGGCAGAATTTACGCGCTCAGCCAGATGACCTGGCAGTACAACGAGGCGCTGGGTTTCGATACCCCCGTTGCAAACGGTCCTACCACTTCGCTGCAGCCGCTCCCGTCCGTGTTCTCGGGCTATCGTAACGTGGCGGAAAGAGCGACCGTCACCGCGACGAACGAAATCGACGGAAGCGCGAAGTACCTGACCGACGGCATGACCGTCACTATGCGCCGCGACGAGAAAATGCAGTTCAGGGCGAAGAACAACAAGACGAAAATCACGCTGACGTTCGCCGAGCCCGTTTCGATACGCGGCATACTGATTTACAACTCGTACAACTACGACAACGCGTTCAAGAACGTTTCTACGATTAACTTTTCGCTCACCGAAACGCCGACGTGGCACACGGGCAACGAGAAATCGTGCTTTATCGCCGACCTGCCGTTTGCGACGGAGGCGTACACGTTGCCCGAGGGCGGCTTGCAGCCCGGCTCCGCGGCGGTGGCTACGTTTAACGAAATCAAGACGAACAAGATAGAAATCGAGTTCGACAAGGACGACATGCTGGGCGGCGGCGACGAACTGCGCATCGCGGAAATCGTCGTTCTCGGCAAGTAAGAGGGAGGAGAATTAAATGAGTAAAAAGGGCAGAAGCTTTGTTAAGAGCGAAAAAGCCGCGCGCGGCAAAAACGGCAAGATAGCCGCCGCCGCGGTTACGGGACTTCTTTTCACCGTCGTACCTGCAGTGGGCTGCGCCTCGAACACGACTAAGGGCGAGGACTATAACTGGAATTACAACAAGCCGTTCTTTGCCGAAGCCGACGATTTCATGAGCGTCGACGGCGTGCTCGACGAAGAGAAATGGCAGGGTAAGAACAAGATGGAGCACACCAGCGACGGCATAACCTTTACCGCCACTACCGTGTTCACCGAAAAGGGCTTGTACCTCGGGCTTCAGGCGTTCGACAAGAATATCCAGTGGTACACGAGAAACGAGTTCGGCAGCAACTCGTCCTTCGGCATCAAGATTGTCAAGACGGGCGAGCCAACTTACAACGTTCAGGGCTGGTACGAACACCCCAACCGCAACAACTACTATAATATCGACGCAAAGACCTCGCGTTCGTATCGCGAAACGCAGTACAACGCTGCGGCGGTAGTCGACGGCGAGCTGAACAGCGGCGAAACCAAATCGCTCACCGCCGAGCTGTTCGTGCCGTGGGAGAGCTTGCACTACTCCGAGGAGGAGCTGGGCGAAAACGGCTATCCCGACGACGTTCAGATTTTCGTTTCGTACATGAAGATAGTCGCAGAAAGAAGCGGCGACAACCGCCAGCTCGTACCGGGCTTTATGGAAGGAAACCGCTACGACACGTTCTTCCTGTTCGGACCCGAGGGCTTGAAGAACGTCTATAATTCCGCCACGCTCGGCAACGCGGTAAACGGCGTTTCGGCGACCGACCGCTGGATAATCGACGACGCGGCAGGCACCGCAACGACCAACGAGGACCGCACTCAGATGCTGTGGTTCAAAAACGAGTATTCCTCCGACTTTATCATGGAAGCGGACGTTACCGTCCATAAGCCGAGCGAAGGCTACCACCCGTCGGTGGGTCTTATCTCCTATGCCAATCAGGAGAACATCGGGCTTTACGCCTACACGGGCAGAAGCCTTACCGACCGCGAACCGGGGCAAAAGGTCATTTCGCTGAAAACGGGCACGATGACCGACGGCTTGCAGTGGATGGGCGGAATCACGCTTTCGGGCGACGTGAAGAAGGACTACGACAGCGACACCGTCAGAATGAAGGTGATAAAGCAGGGCGGCAACTTCTACTACTTCTACAACGGCGAGTACTGGGATACCGAATTCAACGAAAAGCTTGCAGGCAAGGTCTACGCAGGTTTCTTCGCAAACGACGGCTGCACGTTCTCAAACTATTCGTTTACCGATTACGAGGGCAAATCCGACGAGCTCAGAGCCGAAATCGGCAAGTCCGTGTACTTCGTGTCCGTTCCCGGCGTGAGCGCAAGGGGCAGCGTGACTTCAAGCCGCCTCGCGGTCAAGAAAGGTCAGCCCGTTACGATTACTTTCGAGCCGGGCTCGGGCTATATGCTCACCGACGTCAAGAAAAACGGCGTGGGCATTTACGACGAGGTTTACAATAACTCCGTCGATTGCAGCTACACTTTCACGCCAGACGGCGACGTCGATATAGAAGCTACTTACATGCCGTTCCCCACGGACAGCAGGGTGAACGTGCTGCTACCGCTAAGGTGCGGCGGCGAATCGGTGCTCAACGCTTCGGTAATTATTTACGGCGACGGTAATCTGTCGCGCTATAACGTGGGCACGAACTCCAAGGGCAACGCCGTCATCGAGCTTCCCAAAGCAGGCGTATACGACGTGGGCGGCAAGCAGATTTCCGTCAGCGGCAATTACAGAATGGTAGTGTCGTCAGAGGGTTATCACGACGTGGAGGAAACGTTTGCCTTAAACGACGAAACGACTTCCGTGTCGCTGGACGGCAAGCAGCAGTCAGTCGCAGCCGACAAGGCGTTTACTCGCATTATCGCGATGGAAAAGACGCGCTACGGCTCGTTCAAGGTCAACGACCTGACGGTAAACAGCGACAAGGGCTTCAAGCACAATCAATCGACGGGCAATTATTACTCGGATAGCGGCGCGATAACGGGCTATTTCGGCGACACCGTGGCGAGCGAGTACGTCGTCACGTTCGACACCGCTTTCAGCGAGCAAACGCACACGGGCACCGACCCCGTTGCTGGCGGCGTAGTCACTTCCGGCGGCAGAACGCTGGTCATGAAAGGCTGCTGGTGGGAGGGCAACCGCCTGTGCGTGGCTATCGGCGAAACTACCTTTACGAGCAGCGAGCTTTCGTTCTCGGGTTTTGAAAATTCTATCGGCGATAACGGCAACCTGCGTTTCACCGTGGCTAAGTACGGTAGGACCTTGTTCGTCTACGACAAAGACGGCGCGCTGAGAATCTGGTTCGACGAGAGCGGCATTCACACCGCGAGCGGAGTGGAATACCGCGTGACAACAGGATCGAAAGAGAGCTTTGAAAAGGATTTGGCGGAGTTCTTCGCAGCCGGCGACGACAACGCGGTGGGTATCGCGCGCTACGGCAGCGGCGGCACCACCGAGTGGAACGTCGATTGGAAAGCCGGCGGAGCTTACGACTACGTTTCGAGCGGCGACTTCACGTTCGAAACCGAAACCGCCGACTACTCCGCGACCGTGTCGGGACTGCGCGTGGGCAACGGCTTCGTCAAGGGCTCGACCGTCAGAATAGAGGTTAAGGCAAAGAACGCCGACAAGGCGGCTTCCGTGCTGAGGCTGAATTACGGCGACGGACAGCATATTGACGTAGCCGGCGAGTACGACGTTGTAAAGGACGCGACCGTGTTCGAGATTATCGCACGCGAGGCGTACACCGCCACGGTCAGCGAGTACGCGGACCTCGTGACGGTAAGCGGCAAGTTGAAGGCGGACGGCGTAACCGACTTTTCGGACGCTACGCTGGAAGTCGAGAGCGTGGGCGAGCTTAGCGGCGTAGTGAATGCCGACGGCAGTTTCTCCGTCAAGACGCTCGCAGGCGTATATAATATCCGCGCGTCGATAGGCGACAAGGTGGCGTACGTCATCGACGCACAGATTACCGAGTCCGGCAGCGTCGGCGAAATCGAGCTTATAGACGGCACGTTCGACTTGTCGGAAACCGCCGTGGTCAACGGCAAGCCCATGGATACCGCGCTCAACGCTCCGTACTACGAAACCCCGTCGTTCGAGCTGAGAAGCAAGGCGACGTCGGGCGAAATCGACGCGCTCGGAAAGAACAAGGCTTATCTCATGCCCGGCACAAAAACCGCGAACGATTACGTTTATTCGGTCAACATGAAGGGCGTAAACGCGTTTGCCGGCATGGGTATCACCGACGGCGAGAGCATACTTTCCTTCCAGGTAGTCAGCTGGGAGGCAGGCGGACAAAACCTCGTGCTCGAGTGCGACGCGATGAATTACAACTCCAATTCCGTGGAGGTCAGGTTCCCGGCGAGCGCGAACGTCAACGCCGACGCGACCTACACCGTGACGAGGACCGCCGACTGCATTGTTCTGTCCTCGGGCACGGGCGACAAGACGACGTGGCTGATGCGTATAACCGCCGACGGCTATGAGTTCAACGGCGGCATAGTGGTGGAACGCGAGTTCGACGGCAAGTCCTCGCTCGTCCGCCTCGAAGCGCAGCAGGACAGACTCGCAGGCTTCTTCGGCGACGGAATCGAGCACATGGCTGTGCTTTACCGCAACGATACGAACGGAAGCGCGGCAAGCTATAAACTGAGCTTTAATAAGACCGCCGCTTCGGCGACGGCAGGCACGATAGTCCGCGCGGACGGCACTGCGCCCGGCGAGGGACGAGTGGTGCTCAAGTCCGACAAGACCTGCTACGTCTACGACGTGGACGGCGCGGCTTTCTCGGCGAAAATCCCCTACGGCACTTACGACGTAGAGTATACTGGCGGCGGCTATGCGGCGTACAGCTACGGCGTAGTCGTGGGCGAGGGTACTACCATTTCGATAAACGCCAAGGACGCGACGCTCATGCCGGGCGCTGCGGTCACGCTGAACGGCAGAACGTACGGCGGCTATAACAACTCGACGTTCGTGACGACGGCGATGAAAGCGGCGACTTTGGACAGAGGCTCGACGACGATTGCGGCGGGACATAACAGCGCTTACGCGTTCGTGCTCCCGGGCACCAAGACTTCGGGCGAATACGAGTTCACCTCGCGGCTCACGAACGAGAACGGCAACGGGCAGATGGGCGGCATAGGAATTACCAACGGGCAGTATTCGTTGCAATTCCAGCTGTCGAACGGCGAGGCGCGCGGCAAACGCCTGATTATCGAGCTCGCCGAAGGCTGGTGCGGAAACGACTTCGTGCTCAACTGCGAGTCGATCGACACCGACAACGTGTGGTCGACGGATAAGCTCGACGCCACGATTACTATTCGCAGGTACGCGGACAAAATCGAGGTGTACGTCGGCAGAGAAACCGTTTCCAAGGTTGTCACGATTACGGGCGACGGCTATGCGTATGCGAATGCCGGCTGGACGGTGAATAACGCCGACAGAGCGAACGGGCACAAGGCTAAGCTTGCCGGCTTCTTCGGCGAGGGCGTGGAGCACGCTATGGTGTACGCCAGCAACTACATGGTCGACGAAATGACCTATACCTCGCGCTTCGAGAAGATAGAGTATCACGAGCTTTCCGCGCCCGTCAGTTTCCTCGACGGAAACGACGCGGCAAGCGGCACGCTTACGCTCAGAAACGAGCGCGGCGTGACCTATACGTTCGAGGTAAATCACGGCGCGAACACCGTGTCCGTGCCTTACGGCAGCTATTCCTACGTCTTTAACGCCGAGCGCTACGAGCAGAAATCGGGCGCGATTACATTCGACGCCGAGCACACGAGTCTTAGCGAGATAAAGACGGGACGTTACATCGACGAAACGACGCTTTCCGCCGCCGAGGACGAGGAGAAAATAATCTTTAACTGGGCAGAGAACGCCGCCGACATCGACGGATATAAGCTGGTGAGAAAGGGCGAAACCGACGTTGTCGTCGCGAGCACCGAAAACGGCTTGACCGCGACGGACGGCACGTTTACCGCCACCGTGGATAAGACCGCGAGCGATTACGTCAAGGGCGCGACCTACGAGCTCGTCGTGACGGCAAAGGAGGGCAAGCTCGCTCCGCCTGCCGACGAATTCACCGCAGTCGAGTTCGGCTACGGCGTGATTAACGACCTGAGCTCCGCCGAAATGGCAGAGAGATTTACCGTGACGGGCACGGGCGTTACCTTTGGTTTCGACCGCGGCTTGAAGCTCACGGGCGGCGAGAACGCGACGGCGAGAATAAAGTCGCTGAGAACGCGCGACCTTAGCGGCGTAAGCTTCGTCAACGTTCTGCTTACGGGCAGCGGCAACGCGACGGTTGCCGGCAAGACCGTCGAGCTTAACGCGGACGGCGTGTACGTCAACCTTACGCCCGAGCAGTACAACGGCGGCGAGTTTGACGTGACGTTCTCGGGCAGCATGACGATAAAATCCATAGAAACCGACGCGATGAACGGCGCGCTTGCCACGAGCTGGAACGAAACTCCCGGTTGCGGCGCGGTGACGAGAAACGAGGACGGCAGCTATACGATTACCGAAAGTAACGCCGGCTCGAGATACAGCTTTACGTCGCTCGCTATGGATAAGTCCGTGCGCTTTACCGTGAGTGCGAACGTAAAAGTCAAGACCGTCGCGGACAAAGGCGCGCAGCACGGCTTCACGATTTCCTCGCCGCTGGACGGCAAGGCTCGCGGCGCGATGGTATACGACACCAAATACGACGAGGTGTGGATACTGTCCTACGTCCCCGGCTGGACGTTCAAGCAGATTTACAGGGGCAAAGAAGGCTGGCTGATGAGCGACGCGGACTACAACGCCGTCGACAAGACTAACTTCAAGCTGACTATGGTGCGCGACAACGCCATGCTGTACCTGCTACTCAACGACAAGCCGCTCGCCTGCGTGAACACCGAGGTTTATCCGATGTTCATCACGGCGGAAGGAAGCACCGAAGGCGTTTCGATAAAGGATATTCCGCTGGTCACCGGGCTTGCATCGAGAAACGTACAGGGTTCGGCAAGCGATCCGCTCGACACCGCGACCTATTCGGATATTTCGCTGAAACTCACCGCCGAGCACGCCGCGCTCAACCGCGTTACCGGCACGATTAGCGGTGCGAACGCGAACACCGAGCTTTACATCGGCAAAGTCGGAGGAACGGCAATCGCCGCATGCGACGGCGACGGCAAGTATTCCGCGCTTGTTCCCACGGGAGCTAAGCTCGTCGCCTACGATGGCAAGAAAGCCGCGTTTATGGGCGAGGCGAGCGAAGCCGGGGTAAAGGACGGCGCGATGATTGACGCGACCTGGATGGTCACGGGCGACTATGACTTACAGAAAGCTTCGGCGGAGGGCAACGGCGTTTACGACGCGCCTGCCGTCAACGGACTGACTCCGTGGCTGCCGTCGCTCGCTACCGACAAGCCGTTCGAGTTTAAGAGCTCAATCACGATGCGCGACGCCACCGACCCCTTAGGCATGGCAGGCATTTCCGTGGTCAACCCTGCGACGGGCACGCGCATTTCGATGCAAAGTATTTCGTGGGAGGGCGCCGGCGCAAAGGTGCTCCTCGACGTGCAGAGAAGCAACGAGGGCAACAACCCCTACGTCGTCGCGTGCAAGAGCGCCAACGTGTTCATGGCGGCGACGAAAAACGAATCCGGCGACATCACCGCTCCGGGCGCAATGAACGTCGGCTTCAAGGTGAGCCGCACCGCCGACAGGATAGTGATTTCCGCAGGTCCCGACGGCAGCGAAATTAAAATCGCCACGATTACGGCGAGCGGAATCAGGCTCGCGAGCGAGTGGAGCCTGGGCGACGGCGGCAGAAAACCGGCTAACGACGCAAAGTGCGCAGAATTCTTTGCGGACGGCGTCGAGCTGACTGTGGGTTATGAGAGTTATGACAGGTTCGGAAGAAGCGTAGTCTACACGAGCTCCTTCAACGAAGTTGCCGCCGTGGACGTCACGGGCACCGTAGGCACGGGTACCGGCACGCTTGACCTTATCGCGGCGAGCGGCGCGATTTACGAGCTGACCGTCACGGACGGCGCGGTTTCGGGCAAAGCTCCCGAGGGCACTTACAAGGCACGCTATAAGGGCGACGACGGCTACGGCTCGAGCGACGCGCTCACAATCGCCTCGGATACGCCGATTACCATGGCGGTCACAGCCGGAAAATCCACCGCAATCAGGGGCGGCAGCTACCTTATTAACGGTAACGCCGTCGAAGCCAACGCGCTCGGCGCAACCGAAGCCGCGGCTTCGGAAACGGGCAGCGTTACGCTGACGAATAACACCGTCAACTTCTACCACATGCCCGATACGCTGACTAGCGGCGACTACGAGTACGTTTTTAATCTCAAAAATGCCGATAATATGTCCGGACTCGCGATTTACGACGGAACGAGCAGGTTTACCGTGCAAATAGCGGCTTGGGAAGACGGCGGTAAGCGCGTGGTAGTGGATTGCGCCGGGTGGATGGGCAACGACGTCGTGCTTAACGTAAACGGATCTACCAACACCGCCGCCGACGCCACATTCACCGTGCGTCGCGAAAGTAACACGATCAAGGTGTATATGGGTTCGGGCGAGAGCAAAATCTTAGTGTTCACGGTGGAAACCGACGGCACGATTACGCTCGCGGACGGGGTCACGCCGCAGCTCACGACGGATATGACGCAGGAAAAGTTTGACGAGCGATTGGCGAACATGAAACCGCTCCTTGCGAACTTCCTTAAATCCGGCTCGCAGAACATGATGGGGCTGGGCAGAAACGACAACCGTTCGCAGTCCGTGACTTACACAACGTCGTTTAAGCCGCTGTAAGTCGAACGCAAACTATGTTTCTTCATACTCCTTAAAATAGCGAAAGGGTTGCGGAGTTTACCGCAGCCCTTTTGCATTTGCGAGTGGATTATTTGTGGTTATTTGTGAGGTATTACGCTATTTTTCGCAAGTTACGCGCAGGGATTTGCGCTCGTCGTGCGGCGGAAGCGAGTATTCGGCGGCGAGAGTAAAGCCGTCGGGCGTTTCGGAAAACGACAGCGAATGCAACGCGATTTCGGGCTCGTAAAATTCGCCCGTCGGCGTTTTCAGCGTGAGCGACGAGTATTCGCTCAGCACGAGCTCGTAGTCGATTTCGCCGGACTTTACGATTTTCGCGGTTTTTCCGTCGGTTTCTATCTTGAATACCGCGCCGTCGGCGGTAAAGCGCACGGCGTGCTTGCCGCGGCTATATAGGTACCTGCACGGGAGCGGCGAAGCGGCGACAGTATTTATATGTACTTTTGCTTCGGTTGTCATACGGCTATTATACGCTTGCCGCAACGGTTTGTCAAGGTTGCGGCGTGGCGTTTGCATGCAAAAAATACAGTCCGACGACATAATTTTTCGGCGGTTATAGCATACTAACTGCGAAAAAAAGCCGTAATCGGCATCGGAGAATTATGAAAACCAACGGGATAATCAGAAGAATAGACGACCTCGGGCGCATCGTGATTCCGCGCGAGTTCCGCAGACTGCACGGCATCGACCTTGGCGACCCCATGGAAATAGTCGCCACCGCCGACGGAGAAATCATCGTCAGAAAAGCCGATACCTCCGAGGAGCTTGTCAAAATCGCAAAAAAGGTAGCGGCAGCCGCCGCCGACGAGCTGTCGGGCACGATTTTGGTGTGCGATTTCAATTCGTGGCTCACGGGCTTCGGGCAGAGAAAGAACGAGTTTGTCGGTAAACCCTTGCCGCAGGGCGCGGAAAGGGCGCTGCGCGAGAGAAAAACGATAACCGACGGAGGTTTCGGCGCGGCCGCCTTGCAGGGCTCGGAGCTGAAGTTTAGCGTGCTGCCTGCCGCAGCCGACGGGGATTGCTTCGGCGGCGTGGGCTACGTTTCCGACGGCGCGGTCACAAAGAGCGAGCTGGCGATTTTGCGCGTTACCGCGAGAGTGATAGGGGAGTTTATGCGCAAATTCTAGTTTCGGGGCGGTAATTCGCCCCTATAACCCCGAATTTTTAAGAAGTGGAGGCGTAATTGCCCCCAAAAGCCCCGAATTTTTAAGTAGCGTTGTTTTTGCGTATAGCATGTAACGCTATTTTTAATTTAATTATAATTGTGGTAGAAAGGTTAGTTTTAATGATGCGGCTGTAATTATAGCGGATAGAAAGAAATATTACTACTTTTTCAAGTGACGAAAAAGTAGCAAAAAGTCATTGGGGGACACTTGCGGCTGTGTCCCCCTAATCCCCCCGCAACGCTTTAAATGTCGCAAATGAGTAACAGCATCTGCACCGCACGACAACCGCAAGTATGGGGAGGTAAACGTGTAAATTCTAACGCGCACTCTCCGTTTTCTGCCGTCATCCTGAGCGCGCGGCATTCCGCGCGCGTGAGGAACCCCTGCATGGAACGAATAATCGACTTTATAAAAAGGTCAAAAACGTTTTTTTAGCATGAGATTATTACGGTCGCGGAAAGCCGCTCCCTCATAATGACGTTGTAAAACAAAAGCGGCTTGCTGAATCTAAATTAAAACGCGCACTCTCCGTCCTCCCACGTCATTCAGAGGAGCGAACAGAGCACACAGGGGCGATGTTCGCGACGTGGAATCCCCCACGGAAGAAAAGGACTAATGCTCTTGTCATTCTGAGCGGAGCGACAGCGCAGCCGAAGAATCTAGCCGTAGGCGCATAATTATTATATTTTTTACGCTTCGCTAGATTCCTCGGCAAGCTCGGAATGACGTATAAGGTAGGACAATCAAAACCCAAACGCGCACTCTCCGTTTTCTGCCGTCATCCTGAGCGCGCGGCATTCCGCGCGCGTGAGGACCCCCGACATGGAACGAATAATTGACTTTATAATTAGGCGAATATCACCCGAGCGACAGCGAGGATATAACTCGCCGTAGGCGAATCTCACTCGTATCCCCTGCATGGAGCGAATAATCATTCATATAGTAATAAAAGTAGCCGCATGGGTTTCATACGGCTGCTTTGTAAAATGCGGTTATTGCTTAACTATGTTATTGCTCAATCACGCGCGTGGTGACGCCGCACGGCAGGACTTCGCCGGTGGGCTTGAACACCGCGTGAACGCCGACGGGAACTGTGACGGTCACGGCGACGGAACCGCCCGTGCGCTTCCACTCGACGACGAGCGTACCCAAGCCCTTAAAGACGTGCGTTGCGCGGACGGAATCCAGCGCGCTTACGGTTTTGGGGTCGATTACGACGTCGGTGTGCTTCGTCAGCCCCTCGTTTATTCTGATGCCGCCGAGCGCCTCGTAGAACCAGCCGCTTACGTCGCCCCAGAAGTGGTGATTGAGCGAACGGGCGTTGTGCGAGCCGCACGCGAACATATCGGAAGTGTAGGGGAATTCTTCGCTCGGCTTGCGGAAGATTTCGTACAGCGTGGTCGCGCCTGTCAGCACATGGTTTGCAAAAGACGGGTAGTCGGGACGGGTAATCATGCGGTAGGCGAGTTCGGTTTCGCCCATATCGGAGAGCACTCGAAACAAAGTGCGCGCGCCCAGCACGCCGATTTGAATATGCCCGTCGTATTTTGCGATAGCCTTTTTCAGCCCGACAAGCGCGGCTTGCATTTCGTCCTTGCGGAACGCGCCGTAGTACATAGCCATTGCCTGACCTGCCTGCGAGAGCGGCACGACTTCGGTGTGATCGGCGTTCATAAGGTGGCTGCGGAATGCGGCTACCAGCCGATCGTGAAGCTCGCTGCAAGCGGCTGAGCGGCGATTGTCGCCGACGGCGGCAAAAAGTTCGGTCGCCATACGCGTAAGGTTTACGAGCGTAAGAGTGTCGGTAACGACGAGCGGAGTGGTGAGTTCGCCGCCCGGTCCGTCGACTTCGCACCAATCGCCCAAGCCGTAGTGCGCAAGCCCTTTGTCGTCGAGCTTAGAGGGGATATATTCGATATAGCGATAAATATTGTCGGCGCACTCGCGGAAGCAGTCGAGGTTGCCGTTTATTCTCCACAGCATGAACGGGAGCATCGTGAGCGCGATGTCCCACGCCGGACCGTTGCCCCAATCGAAGCCCCAGCCGCCGGTAGGAATAATGCCGGGGAGAGCTCCGTCCTCGCGCTGAGCCCTGCATACGCATCTCAGCCACTCGACGAGGCTGTCCTCGACGTCCATGTTCATCAGGAATTGCTGAGCGGACAGCGCGGCGTCGCCCGTCCAGCCGTTCTTTTCGCGGTGCGGACAGTCGGTGGGGAAGTAGTAGAAATTCGAGCGGTTTGAGCGCACGGCATTTTGCTGAATGCGGTTGACGATATAGTCCGAGCACTCGAACGTGCCCGAGTCGTCCATGCGACTGCTCATCACGAGGTATGTGAGAAGGTCCGAAGACGCTTGCTCGGGGCGCAGCCACATGACTTCGGCGTAACGGAAGCCGAAATAGGTAAAGTGCGGAACGTAGACTTCTTCCTCGCCGCCCTTAAGCGTGTACTCGACCGTCTGAATATAGCCGGGCATGGTCTGATCGTCGAACGAAACGTTCGCCTGATCCACGCCGTGGAAGTTCGCAATCTCACCCAGCTTAATAGTCAGTTTCTGTCCGCGCTCGCCCTTGACTTTCAGTCGTATCGTGCCGGCGTTATTCTCGCCGAAATCGTAGATATACGTATTCGCCTTACTCTTAAAGACGGATACGGGCTTGATTTCGCGGTAGACGGTAATCGGCGGCGCGGCGCAAATACGCTTTTCGCCTTTGTTCGAGGGTACGGCAAAGGGCTCGCCCCAGGTCTTGTCGTCGAAGCCGGGCGCGTTCCAGCCGTCCGCTTCTTCTCTCGCGTCATAGCGCTCGCCCGCGCGCAGGCTGTCGAACTTTACGGGCGAAGGACGCCACTTAAAACCGCCGTCCGCCTCGAACAGCAGTTTGCCGTCCGCTTCGACGGCGATGGCGAACTTCGGAGCCGAGCGGAACGCGTTTTTGTAGAAATCCCACACGCGCGTGTCCTCGTCCTGCATGCCGTTGCCCAGCAGCAGTCCCACGACGTTTTCGCCCTCGGTAAGGTACTCGGCGACGTCGTAGTTATCGTAGTAGATAACCTGGTCGGGATTGGAAATGTACGGGGCGAGCGCGCCCTTGGTGATGTTTTTGCCGTTGACGAACAGGACGTAAAAGCCCAGACCCGTGACGGTGATTTCCGCTTTTTTCGGCGCGGAGCCGAGCGTGAAGCTTTTGCGCAGCATGGGCGCGGCAACGTGGTCGTGAACGGTGTTGTATTCCTTCGTGCAGGAATAGAACTTGTCGGAAAGCAGCATGATTTTCCTCCGATGATAATAAAATTTTGTCCGTCGCGTTACGGAATCGTATTCCGGGTGGGTGGGCGGAATTGCCGCCGCGCGACTGCAACTATAATTATACACGAATTATACACGCGATATTTTCGGCGGTCAAGCGCGCGGATAAGCGTTTTTTACGAGAGCGAAAAACCCTACCGCTATCTGTGGGTTGTAGCCGCTTATCGGACGTAAAAGCCCGAAAAACGCCGATTTCGCTCGCGACGAGTGCGCGAGGGTGGGGATAATCGCGTTTTTTCGCGGTTAAATTATGTTAAAGCTCGTAAAAACGCTTGCGTGTTTTCAAAATTTGTGGTATAGTACTTAGGTATCCTGCGGCATAATGCCCGTAAGGAATGTTAAGAGGTGTAAGCAAATGAAATTCGATTTAGCTAATTTATTCGCGGTCGCGCCTTGGGTATCCGAGTCGTTCCCCATTATAAGAATGGTGCTCCTGATTATTATCGCCGTGATTTCGTTCGCGCTGATTTTCGTCGTTCTTTTCCAGCCCGGCAAAGAGGACGGCGGCATGGGTGCGCTGGGCGGCAGCACGACCGACACGTTCTATTCCAAGAATAAGTCGCAAACCTGGGAAAGCACGCTCAAGCGACTGACGATTGTTTTGTCCGTCGTCATTGCGGCGCTTGCGATTGCATTCTTCGTCACCGTTGCGATTTACAGCGGTATGTAAAAACGGAAAAAGGAGCGGACGGCTGTCATCGTCCGCTTTATTTTTTGTCGGGGCTTCGGCCGAGCCGATTTCGCCGCGGCAGGTAAATTTAATAAAACGCGCCGGGAAAAGAAGCATGGGCGCGTTTTCGTATGTTTGGAGGTAGCGGTAATCATGTACAGAAACAATTTCAGAAAACAGGGAACAAATGGCGGTAAACCTGTAGGGAAAAAAGACGATTTTAATAAGAGAAATAAGTCCTCGCGCCGCGTGGGCGATTACGTCGAGGGCAAGGTGCAGGGCAGCGGCAAGGGCTTTGCGTTTCTTATTCCGTCGGACGGCGGCGAGGATTTGTTTATCGCGGCTCGCGACTTGTTCGGCGCGATTCACGGCGACGACGTGGTGGCTAAGGTCACGGGTACGCGCAGGGGCGGCGGCGAGTGCGAGGTGCTGAAAGTACTGAAGCGCAACGTCACCGACGTCGTGGGCGTGTTCGACGGCTTCGGCGTGGGCTCAATCGAGCGCGGCTTGGGCACGGTCAAGGTCGAGTTCACGGGCGGCGTAAAGGCGCAAAAGGGCGACAAGGTCGTTGCCAAAATTATGGACGGAAGCCCCGTCCGCTGCAAAATAACCGAGGTGCTGGGAAAAGAGGGCGACACGCTCGCCGACATTATGGGCGTAATCCGCTCGTACAAGCTGCGCGAGGATTTTCCTGCGGCTGTGATTAAAGAAACCGCGGCTATCCCCGATGAAGTGACGGACGCGGAGGAAAAGGGCAGGCGCGACTTCCGCGACGACATAGTGGTAACCGTCGACGGCGCGACGTCAAAAGACTTCGACGACGCGATTTCCGTCGTGAAAAAGCCGAACGGGTACAGACTTTTTGTGCACATCGCCGACGTCGCCGAGTATGTCAAAGAGAACACGCCGCTCGACCGCGAGGCAATCGAGCGCGGTACCAGCGTGTACTTTGCCGACCGCGTGCTGCCGATGCTCCCCGAAAAACTGTCCAACGGCATCTGCTCGCTCAACGAGGGCGTGGACAGGCTGGCGATGAGTTGCGTGATGGACTTCGACGGCGAGGGCAATATCGTTTCGCACGAGATTTGCGAGGGAGTAATCCGCTCCAAAGCGCGCATGACCTACGATTGGGTAGAAAGCATATTCGCCGGCGAAGACGAGGCGATACGGAGAGCGGACGAAAAAAACGTCGCTATCGTGCCCATGCTGACGGCGGCGAAAGAGCTTGCCGAGCTTTTGATGAAAAAACGCGCGGCTCGCGGTTCGGTGGAGTTCGACATCGAGGAGAGCGAGATTGTCATGGGCGAAAACGGTAAGGTTTTAGACGTGAGAAAGCGCGCGCGGCTGTTCTCGCACAAGCTTATCGAGGAGTTTATGCTGGCTGCCAACGAAACGGTTGCCGAGCATTTTGCGACGAGAAAAGCGCCGTTCGTGTACAGAGTGCACGAGGTGCCGCCGCTCGAAAAAGTGGAAAGCCTTAACGACTACCTCGCGGCGTTCGGGCTGTCCGTGCCCGACAAGCCCGCTCCCGAGGACTACGCGCGGCTTATCGAGAGCCTGGACGAGAGCGTAAAGGGCGCGGTGAACCGCGTCGCGCTGCGTTCGATGTCAAAGGCGGAATACAAGCCCGAGTGTCTCGGGCACTTCGGACTTGCGGCGGAGTACTATTGCCACTTCACGTCGCCTATCCGCCGCTATCCCGACCTTGCAATACACAGAATTATCAAGTATTTTCTGCGCGGAGGCGCGGACGCGAAAAAGAAGTTCGGCGCGTTCGTGTCGGAAGCTTCCGTCAAGAGCAGCGAGCGCGAGAAGATAGCCGAGGAAGCCGAAAGAAAGGTGGACGATTTGCTGAAAGCCAAGTTCATGCAGGACAAAATCGGCGAGAAATATACCGCCGTCGTCAGCGGCGTGACCGAATGGGGCTTGTTCTGCGAGCTCGACAACAGCGTCGAGGGCATGATTCGCGTCGAAACGCTGGGCAATAACTTCAAGTACGATGAAAAGCGCATGCTTCTCGGCAACGGAGTGCGCGCGTTCCGCATGGGCGATTCGGTGAAAATCCGCGTCGAAGCCGTAAATTACGACAGGGTTTCCTTCGTCCTCGACGAAGATGAAAGCAAAAGATAAACTTGCGGCACCGAGTTTTTCTCCTGCGGCGAATAATTCGCGGCGTTATCGCGCATACTGCGGTCAGGAGGGCGAAATGGACGAATTTACGATTTTGGGCGAATTGTCGGCGTGCGTGCCCATGGTAAAGCCGCCGAGAGTAATCGGCTGAAAAGAATAATCGCGCTGCAAAAAACGCGTAAAACGGAGCGAGCTGCATGGCTTGCTCCGTTTTACGCGTGCGATTATCGGGTTTAGCCGCGGCAAGCGCGCCGCAAAAGCCGCGCTTCCGTCGATTTTTTGTCGCAACCGCGGCAAAAGCGTTGCAAAACTCGGGCGATTGTTATATAATACCGAATAGTGGACAGGGCGAGGAACGCCTTTCGTCCGTAAATAACAAATAGCTTAGCCTGCCGCAAAACGTTAGCCCGCGCGCGGCGGCGATAAAGAGAGGTCAGATAATGAAACTCGGAGTTGTAGGTCTTCCGAACGTCGGAAAGAGCACGCTTTTCAATGCAATCACGGAAGCCGGCGCGGAGTGCGCAAATTACCCGTTCTGCACGATTGAGCCCAACGTGGGCGTAGTCGCCGTCCCCGACGAGCGGCTGGACGTGCTGGCAAAAATGTACGACACCAAAAAGGTTACGCCTGCGGTGCTGGAATTCGTGGACATCGCGGGGCTCGTCAAGGGCGCGTCGGCAGGCGAGGGCTTGGGCAACAAGTTCCTCTCGCACATTCGCGAAGTGGACGCAATCGTGCACGTCGTTAGATGCTTCGACGACGCGAACATAATCCACGTCGACGGCACCGTCGACCCGTTGCGCGACATCGACACAATCGACCTCGAGCTTATACTGTCCGACCTCGAGAGCGTGAAAAAGCGTCTTGACAAAGCGGAAAAGTACGTCAAGACCGGCGAGAAAAGCTACATAGAAGAAGCGGAGCTGCTGCGAAAACTGAACGACACGCTGGAGAGCGGCAAGCCGATTCGTTCGCTAAGTCTTAGCGAGGACGAAAAAGCGATGACCGACGGATTCTTCCTTATCACCTCCAAGCCCGTGATTTACTGCGCGAATATCGGCGAGAACGACATCGGCAAGAGCAACGCTTACTCGCAGAAAGTCAAGGAGTTCGCCGAAAAAGAGGGCTCCGAGTACATGGAAATCTGCGCCAAAGTGGAGGAGGAAATCGCGTCGCTCCCAAAAGAGGACAGAAAAATGTTCCTCGACGAAATGGGCTTAGCCGAAAGCGGACTCAGCCGCATCATAAAGAAAGGTTACGAGCTTTTGGGGCTTATCAGCTACCTCACGGCAGGCGAAAAAGAAGTCCGCGCCTGGACTATCGAAAAGGGCACGAAGGCTCCGCAGGCGGCAGGAAAGATACACAGCGACTTTGAAAAAGGCTTTATCCGCGCCGAAATCGTCAGCTACGACGACCTCGTCGAGTGCGGCGGCTTCAATCAGGCGAAGGAAAAGGGCAAGGTCAGGAGCGAGGGCAAGGACTACGTTTTCCGCGACGGCGACGTGGCGCTGTTCCGCTTCAACGTGTAGCCGCGAGGGCGGATTTACGGTAAATCGACCGCTGTTCGGGTTTATTTAGTAAAAAACAAGGAAAATAACGAAATGGATTTCAAAAGGATATTGGCAGGGCTTATCGCCTGCGAAAACGTGACCGAGGACGAGGTGTACGCGGCGCTCGCGCCCACGCCCGACATTACGAAAGGCGACGTGTGCCTGCCGTGCTTCAAGTTTTCAAAGGCGCTCAGGAAAGCTCCGCAGGCGATTGCGGAGGAGCTTAAAAGGCGGCTTGACGACAGTAAGAGCGAGATTATAGAAAAATCGGCGGTTGAGGGCGGCTATCTCAACGTCTACTACGACCGCGCGAAAATCGCGGAGGAGCTGTTTGCGGCGGTGGAGAAAAACGGCGGCGCGGTGGTAGTCAAACCGCAGAACGGCAAGACCGTGTGCATTGACTACTCGTCGATAAACATCGCCAAGCCGTTCCACATCGGACATCTTCTCACCACCGTCATCGGCGGTTCGCTGTACAGAATCTACAAGTACCTCGGCTACAACGCGGTGGGTATCAACCACCTCGGCGATTGGGGCACGCAGTTCGGCAAGATGATTTCGGCGTACTTAAGGTGGGGCGACGACGCGGACATAGAAAAACGCGGCGTGCGCGCGCTCCTTGATTTGTACGTCCGCTTCCACGCGGAAGCCGAAACGGACAAGAAGCTCGAAGCGGAGGGCAGAGCCTGGTTCAAGAAAATCGAGGACGGCGACCCGAAAGCCCTCGAAATTTTCGGCAAGTTCAAGGACATCACCTTAAAGGAAGTGAAGCGCGTCTACGAGCGGCTGGGCGTGGAATTCGACTCCTACGCCGGCGAGAGTTTTTATAACGACAAAATGCAGCCCGTCATCGACGAGCTGAGAGAAAAGGGACTGCTGACCGAGAGCGAGGGCGCGACCGTCGTCGACCTCGAGAAGTACGGCATGCCGCCCTGCCTCATATTAAAGTCCGACGGCGCGACGCTGTACGCCACGCGCGACCTTGCTGCCGCCGTCTATCGCAAAAAGCACTACGACTTTTACAAGAACCTGTACGTCGTGGCTTATCAGCAAAATTTGCACTTCCGTCAGCTTTTCAAGGTGCTCGAGCTCATGGGCTACGATTGGGCAAAGGACTGCGTGCACGTCGCGTTCGGCATGGTCAGCCTCGAGGGTCAGGGCGCGCTGTCCACGCGTAAGGGCAACGTGGTGTTCCTCGACGATGTGCTCGACGCCGCCGTCAAAAAAGCCGAAGAGGTCATCGACGGCAAGAATCCCGAGCTTGAAAATAAGCGCGAAATAGCCGCCGAGGTAGGCGTGGGGGCAGTCGTGTTCGGAGCGCTCGCTTCGGGCAGAATCAAGGACTTGTCCTTCTCGCTCGACAAGGCGTTGTCCTTCGAGGGCGAAACCGCGCCGTACCTTCAATACACTCACGCCCGTTGCCGTTCGGTGGCGGAGCGCGCCGGAAAAATCGACGGCAGGCTGGATACGAGTGTACTGTGCGACGACGATTCGTTCACGCTCGTGCGGCTTATCGGCGAATTCGACAAGACGGTGGAGAACGCCGCCGAAAAGTACGAACCCAGCATAATTTCGCGGTATCTTCTCGACGTTGCCGCAGCATATAATCGCTTCTATCTGAATTGCAGAATAATCGGGCAAGCCCCCGACGTCAGCTATACGCGACTCGCGCTCACCTCGCTGGTCGCCGAAGTGCTGGAAAAGGGCTTGAATCTGCTGCTTATAAAAGCCCCCGATAAAATGTAACAATAGCCAAACGTACAACCCGAAAAGGTCACGACTCTTTAAATTTTTTCGAGCCGTGACCTTTTTCGTGGCGTTTTAAGTCCAATCAGTGCGAGAACGTGTAGTCGGCGGTGGCGGCCGTAGTCGCAGTGTCGGCAAAGCCGCCCGTCGCCATCGCGAGTATCAGAAGGTCGTTTACGAGCGTATACGAAAAATCGCTCGTCTCGGACGACACGGCGTTGTCGTTGTCGGAGCTTTGCGAGTCCGACAGCTGACGATTGGCGACGAGCAGCACGAGCAACAGAAGTCTGAAAATATCTTCCTGATTCAAAGTCGTTACCTCCTTTTTCGGGAATCGCCGAAAAACGCGAAAGAAAGCGATTATTCTCTTATATTCGACGTTTTCCGCGCGCGTGACAGGTTGTTTTTCGGGCGCGGACGTGGTATAATCGTCTTATGACGATAGAAAACGAAAACAGATTGCTGATAACGCCTCAAACGCGCGAGCTCATCGAAAAGTTTATGCCCGACGGCGGCACGCTCGGCACGCTTGCGGAGTACTTTTTCGCGCTGAGCGACTCTACAAGGCTGAAAATTCTGTCCGCGCTGTCCATTTCGCCCATGTGCGTGGGCGATATTTCGACTACGCTCGGCATAAACCAGACGACCGTTTCGCACCAGTTGCGCACGCTGCGGCTTGCCGGCATAGTGCGCTGCCGCCGTCAGGGCAAAATCGGCTTTTATCGGATAGCCGACAAGAACGTTCTGGACGTCATGCTGTCGGCGACCGACGGAATTTTGGCGGCACGGGCGAGCTGAAGCGGCGCGAAAACGCGAATTTACCGAAGAAGCGGCTTTATTGCGAAGCCGCTTTTTTTGTGCAAAAATCCGCAATCGATAAAATATATGGACTTTTTCGGAAATTTATGCTAGAATAATGCCAGAATAAAAGAAGCGTTTGCCGCGGCTTAACCCGGACAGCGATTTTTCGCGGCGAAAACGGAGAGAAAAATGCAGGTTATCGGAAACTCGTGGGACGAAATCCTTGAAAAAGAATACGAAAAGCCGTACTTTTCGCAGCTTACCGAGGCGGTAGAGCGCGAATACGCGGAGAAAACCGTCTATCCGCCCAAACCCGAGATATATTCGGCATTCAAAAGCGTTCCCTACGACGACGTGAAAGTCGTGATACTCGGTCAGGACCCCTATCACGGCGCGGGTCAAGCCAACGGAATGGCGTTTGCGGTGGGTAAGGGCGTGCAGCTTCCGCCGTCGCTCGTCAATATCTTCAAAGAAATCGAATCGGACACGGGCGAAAAACCGCGCGGAAGCACGCTCACGGGCTGGGCGAAGCAGGGCGTTCTGCTGCTTAACACCGTGCTCACCGTGCGCAGCGGCGAGCCGCAGTCGCATTCGGGGCTGGGGTGGCAGCGATTCACCGACGCGGTGATTTCCTCGCTGTCGGCGCGCGAAAAGCCGATGGTGTTTATGCTGTGGGGCGCGAACGCCATCAACAAAAAGCCGCTCATCGGCACGCCGCACCTGATTCTCGAGAGTGTGCATCCCAGCCCTTTGTCCGCTTATCGCGGCTTCTTCGGTTGCAAGCACTTCTCGAAGGCGAACGAGTTTTTGGTTAAAAACGGCATGACGCCCGTCGATTGGGCTTACGTCGACGACAGGAGCGACGAGTTGTCCGATTACTACAAGGGCGGCGGCAAAATCATCAGGGCGTAGACGGCGCGAATATTTTTGCGATATAAAAAGCCGTGCGGCGCGTGCTTTTTTGACGAAAAGCGGCGAAAAGCTCGGGTACTCGGCTTATTCGCGGCGAAGCGGCGGCGTGATTTTGTGCCGAAAAGCGGCGAAAAGCCCGATTACCGTGCGGCAATCGACAAAATGCGCAAAGTGCGCGGCGGTTAAAATCGGGAGCCGACAGGGCATAATTATACGGAGCTATGTGACATGAAAAGAAATATCGGAATTAAAATATGCACGCTGATTGCGGCGCTTCTTATTGCGGCGATCGCGCTTTTCGGCTGCGAAAAGACGACCGTGCCCGACAACCCCGAGCCGGCGCCTACGCCCGACGAGCCGAGCAAAACGGCGACTCTTTCTACGGAGGAAGTCGCGGCAATCGGCGAGAGGCTTGCCGTCGAGGTGGCGAGAGTTCCCGACAGGACGGGAACGGGTATAATTATCGCGGCGGACGACGAGAGCGTGACGGTAGTCACCTGCTATCACGTCGCGGAGTACGACGCGGCTCACGCCGAGTTTCGCTTTAACGGCGATTCGGAGTTTATCGGCGGCAGGGAAAACGTGGAGTGCGTGGGGTATTCGGCGCAGTTCGACGTCGCGATTTTCAAGGTTAAAAAGGCGAATTACAAGCTCGGCGAGGTCAAACGCTCGTCGGGGCTTCGGAAAAAAGGCGCGGCGATTATGGTGACGGGCAACGCTTACGGACAGGGAATCGCGGCGTTCGACGGCGTAGTGTCGCTGCCGGAGTCTGTGGCTAGCATAGACAACGTGCTGCGCCCCGTCATGAGAATAACCGCCGCCGGCAACCCCGGCAACAGCGGCGCGCCCGTGCTCGGCAGCGACGGCAGCCTTGTCGGCATGGTGCTGGGGCGGCGAGCGGCGCGAGAGAACGAGAATATTCAGCCCGAGGGAATGACATACGTTTTGCCGATTGCGATTATCGACGCGCTGTGCGAGAACGCGGCGGCAGGCGAGGGCAACGTCGCTTATACCTCCGTTAAATTCGAGTGGGGCGACATTACCGAAAACAACGTCGCGAAACGAAACGCCGTCGTCACGCTCGGCAGCGGCGAAAAAGCGACCCGGATAAGGTACGAGAGCGGCGCGTTTTACAAAAAGACTTCGGACGGGAACGAGGCGAAAATCGAGAAAATCAACGGCAAGGACTGCCCGACCGACTTTATAAACTTCGTCGCCGAAGCGGTGAGAAAGCCTGCCGTCGAGCTGACAATCGGCGGCGCGACGGAAAACGTCTAGCGGCTTATGGACAAGAGAACGACTATGCAAAAAATAAATTACGACGCGCTTACCGAAGCGGCTCTGGGGAGCGCCGGGAGCGTGCTTTTGCATTGCTGCTGCGCGCCGTGCGCCACTTCCGTGACCGAGCGCGTGATAAAGACGGTTAAGCCCGTGCTTTACTTCTATAACCCCAACATTTATCCCGAAAACGAGTATAAAAAGCGGCTTCACGAGCTCGAAAAGCTGGCGGCGTATTTTTCGCTGGAGCTTATCGCCGAGGACTATGACGAGGGCGAGTTTTTGTCTGCCGTCGGGGGATTGGAGGGCGAGCGCGAGGGCGGAGCGAGGTGCCCCGTTTGCTTTAAGCTGCGGCTCGACAAGACCGCCGAGAGGGCGAAAAAGGAGGGACTGAAGGCGTTTTGCTCGACGCTGACCGTCAGTCCGCACAAAAACGCCGCGATAATCAACGCAATCGGCGAGGAAATTGCCGCGGCGCAGAATATCGCGTGGATTCCGTCGGACTTCAAAAAGCGCGACGGTTATCTGCGCTCGTGCAGAATGTGCCGCGAAATGGATATTTACAGGCAGAATTACTGCGGCTGTCGGTTTTCCCTGACTTCGGAGGCGACGGAATGACGCTGGAAGAAAAGATAAAAAACCTGCCGGAGAACAGCGGCGTTTATATCATGCACGACCGCGCCGGCAACATCATTTACGTCGGCAAGGCGGTAGTGCTCAAAAACCGCGTGCGGCAGTACTTCAACCACTCGCCGAAGCCTGCCAAGGTTCAGGCGATGGTGGACAATATCGCCGACTTCGAGTACATGATTACGCTGACCGAAAAGGACGCGCTCGCGCTCGAAGCCAACCTTATCAGAAAATACAAGCCGCACTACAACATACTGCTGAAAGACGACAAGCACAGCCCGTACATCAAAATCGACATGCGCGAGGACTATCCGTCAATCGAAGTCACTCGCAAGGTCCGTCGCGACGGAGCCAGGTATTTCGGACCGTTCTTCAACGGCATAAGGGTAGCCGACATAGTGGGCATTATCCGCAGCGCTTACCGCATGCGCACCTGCCCAAAAAAGCTGAAGAAAAAGGACAGAGCGTGCCTTAACTACCACATCGGCTTGTGCCTCGCGCCCTGCATGGGCTACGTCACGAAAGAGGAGTATCACGAAGTCGTGATGCGCGTCGTGAAGTTTCTCACGGGCTATGACGACGGTGCGGAAAAGCTACTGACCGAGCGCATGAACGCGGCTGTCGAACGCGAGGAATTCGAGCGCGCGATTACCTACCGCGACCAGCTCGAGATGCTGAAAAAGCTGCGCGAGCGCACTGTGGCTAACCTCGGCAACGTCACCGACGTGGACGCGTTTGCCTATGCCGACAGCGGCGATTACGGCGTGATGAGCGTGGCGATGGTGCGCGGAAACAAGCTGATGGGCGTGAAAAATTTTCCCGTGACCGACGCGGTAGGCGACAAGGGCGAGCTGTTTTCGTCGTTTGCGGCGCAGTACTACTCGGGCAACAACGAAATGCCCGAAGAAATCTGCTTCGAGGACGAGTTCGACTGTACCGCGCTGAACGAATTGCTTACCGCTACGGCAGGCAAGCCGCCGATAATTTCTTTCCCCAAAAAGGGCACGAGGGCAAGGCTCGTCAAAACCGCGAAGTCCAACGCCTCCGATTACCTTGTAAAGTCGGTCGAAAAGTCGGAGCGCGAGCGCGACATGACCACGGGCGCGACGAAACAGCTTTGCAAGATTCTGGGTATCCCGAGCGCGCGGCGCATCGAGTGCTATGATATTTCCAACATAAGCGGCGTGGACAAGGTGGCTTCGCAGTCGGTCTTTATCGACGGCAAGCGTTCGCCGCAGGACTACCGCAAGTACAAGATAAAGACGGTGGAGGGCTCGGACGACTTCAGATGCATGGAGGAAACGATACGCAGGCGGTTTTCGAGGGCGACGGACGGCGACGAGAAGTTTACCGACTTACCCGACCTCATCGTCATCGACGGCGGCAAGGGGCAGCTGTCGTTCGCCTACGGAATAATGCGCGAAATGGGCTACGACATTCCCATGGTGGGACTTGCAAAGCGCGAGGAAGAGGTCTTTACGCCGGGTAACTCCGAGCCGATTATCATTCCGCACGACAATTACGCGCTAAGGCTGCTTCAGCGCGTGCGCGACGAGGCGCACCGCTTCGCGATAACCTACCACAGAAAACTGAGGTCGCGGCGGTACTTTTCCGAGCTGGACGAAGTGCCGGGCGTGGGACCCGAGCGGCGTAAAATTCTGCTGAAAACGTTTGAAAACGCCGCCGACATAAAGAGCGCGAGCGTGGAAACGCTGGCGGCGGTGGAGGGAATAGACCTACGCACCGCGCGCAGCATACACGACTTTTTCGAGAAGAAACGCGCCGCCGAAGCCGCAAAAGCCGCGTCTAAGCCGCAAAAGCAAGCGGACTTGGTGTCCGTCGAGCGCGCCGACGACGATATTATTTAGTCGGGAATGAGTGAATGACGGGTGATATTCGCCTTATTATAATCGCAGAGGGCACTGTAAACGGTTGCGAAAAAGCGCGGAATAGGGTACAATAGACGAAAACGGAGGAGCCCGTATGAAATACGCCTTGATATTATCCGATTTTGACGGTACGTTGCTTAAAACCGATTTGACGGTGGACGAGAGTACAGCCGACGCTATTCGCGGCTATGTTGAGCGCGGCGGCAAATTCGTCGTGTGCACGGGCAGAATGGCGCGTTCTATGGACGGCTGGCTGAAATACCTCGGCATAGACGGCGAAAGGATTGCCGTAGCGGGTTTTCAGGGCTCGCTGATTACCGACACGAAGGGCAACGTGCTGTACGAGTGCACGGTGTCGCACGAGTCGGCGGACAAAATACTCGCGTTTGCCGAAAAGCGCGGATTGTACGCGCACTTTTACGACCGCGATTACGTCTATATCGAAAAGGAAAACGAAATCAATCTCGAATACAGCCGAATAACGAGCGTGCCGCTGAAAGTCGTGGGCAACCTCCGCGAGTATCTTAAAGCGCACCCCGAATTGTCGGTCATGAAAACGATGATAGTGGTAAATCCGAAGGACGCGGAGAGGATTTATGCCGAGTGCGGAAAAGCGGATTTCGGCGAAATCGATTATTACATGTCCAGCGACTCCTACCTCGAGTTTGCGAGTAAAGAGGGCGGCAAGGGTACGGGACTTAAAAAGATTGCGGAGCTTTACGGCGTGCCGATTGAAAGGACGATAGCGATAGGCGACAGTCAGAACGATATTTCCATGCTTAAAGCCGCCGGTTTGGGCGTGGCGGTGGGCAACGCGCGCAGCGACGTAAAGGCGGCGGCGGACTACATAACCGTCACCAACGACGAGGGCGCGGTGAGAGCCGTGATAGAAAAATTTTGCGGAGGCGACGAGTAATGCCGATAATTACCGAATTACAGGAGAACGAAACCGACGTCCTTATAAAGGACTTTGCCGAGCGGCTCAACCTAGAAATTCTGCATCGCGGAAAGAAACGCAAGATGCATATAGCGACGTTTAACATCAATCGCCCCGGGTTGCAGCTTGCAGGCTACTACGAGCATTTTTCGGCGGAGAGGGTGCAGGTCATCGGCGAACAGGAAACGTCGTATCTTAAACACAAGACTCACGAGGAGCGCGTGATCGCCTGCGAAAACCTGTGCAAGTTCGACTTCCCGTGCCTGGTGCTGACCACCGTTCTCGAGCCCATTCCCGAGCTTATGGACGCGGCGAAGAAGTACGGCAGAAACGTGTTCCGCTCGTCGTTGCGCTCGACGGCGTTCATGAACGAGATAAGCATTTACCTCAACGAGCTGCTTGCGCCCACCGAAACGATACACGGCGTGCTGGTGGACTTGTTCGGCGTGGGTGTGCTGATTGTAGGCAATTCCAGCGTGGGCAAGTCGGAAACCGCGCTCGAGCTCATTCAGCGCGGACACAGGCTGGTTGCCGACGACGCGGTGTGCATAAAGCGCATTTCCGATAAGCTGGTTGGTACCGCTCCCGAGAATATCCGTCACTTCATGGAAGTCAGAGGCATCGGCATCATCGACATAAGCGCGATGTACGGCGCAGGCGCAATCCGTCAGTCCAAGGTCGTCGATTTGGCGGTAAGGCTGGAGCGCTGGGACGAGAACAAGCAGTACGACCGCCTCGGCGACGAAGCGCAATTTTACACGCTGCTCGAAACCGAGTTGCCGCTGTACGTCATTCCCGTCAAGCCCGGGCGCAACCTGTCGGTCATCTTAGAGGTAGTCGCGCGCAATCACCGCCTCAAATCGATGGGATTCAACGCGCTGGAGGAATTGCAGAATCGCATTGCGGCGTCGATGGCGGCAAAATCGGAGGAGTGAACGACAAATCCGCGCGTCAAGGCGCAAAAATTTATTTATCGCCGCGCGGAGCGTTGACAAACGCACGCTTGCGGTGGTAAAATAACTACAGTGATTTACGATTATCGCATGAGAGTTTTATGAGTCGCGGTGATTGCAGAATCGGCGAGGGCGTTTCGTCGCGCTTCGCTCGGCTTTGCTTCGTCGCGATTTTTTTCGTGCGGCAACCTGGTTTACGATTACGGAGGTAGTAATTATTATGGATTTAGAGGCGTTGAGAAAGGAATTCGAGGGTTGCGAGTGCGGACATAAGCACGATTTTGACCTCGAGGCGCTGGAGGTTGCGCACGGAAACCTCGACAGGGTTGCGGAGATTTTGTCCGCGCATAATTTCCCGAAAAAAATACTCATGGTCGCGGACGTCAATTCGTTCAGAGTGACCAAGGGGCTTTACGAGCAGCTGCTTAGCGCAGGCTATATCGTCGAACTCAGGGTTTACGACAGCATGAAGGTTGCCGACATGCGCGAAGTCGAAGAGCTTGAGCGCGAGCTCGAGCGCGTGGACGGCTGTCTGTCGGTGGGCACGGGCTCGGTCAACGACATTTGCAGGCTGTCGTCGTTCAGAAAGGACAAGCAATTCGCGATTTTCGCCACTGCGCCGTCGATGGACGGGTTTGCTTCGGACAGCGCGCCTATCACGCACAACAATTTCAAGATTTCGTACCCGTGCCGTCAGCCGAGAATAATCATCGCCGACACGCGTATTCTCGCCGAGGCTCCCACCGAGCTCAAGGCGGCAGGCTTCGGCGACGTCATGGCTAAGTATATCGCGATTGCCGATTGGCGCGTCGCCGCGCTGCTGCACGGCGATTACTACTGCGAGCGCGTAGCTTCGCTCGTCCGCCGCGCGCTCGAACGCATGGCTTCGCTTGCCGCAAAAGTGCCTGCTCACGACGAGGAAGCGGCAGCCGCGATTATGGAAACGCTGGTGCTCACCGGCATTGCGATGCAGCTGGCAAAATGTACTCGCCCGGCTTCCGGCACCGAGCACATTATTTCGCACTATTGGGAGTGCAAAAAGCTCACGCACGGCGTGATTTCCGACTACCACGGCAAAAAGGTGGGCGTAGCCACGCTCGTCGTCGCCGATATTTATCACAAGCTCGGTAAGCTCCCCAAACCCGTCGCGCACCCCGAGCATATCGATTGGGAGGACGTCAAGCGGCATTACGGTCCGGAGCTCACGCCCGACATGATGAAGTTTAACGAGCCGAACACCATCGTCGACGAAATCGACCCGAAGCTCGTGACGGAGAAGTGGGACGAGATTATGAAGATTATCGACGAGGAGATTCCGTCGACGGAAAGGCTGAGGGAGCTGTTTGCGCTCGCTCACGCCGCCACCACGCCCGAGCAGATTGCCGTCGACAGAGATTTGTTCCGCGACGGAATACGCTATCATATCTTTATGAGAAGAAGAGTGACGATAATGCGCGTCCTTCCCATGGTGGATATCGATCCTCTCAATGTTTATGAGGGGAAATAAGTAAGAAGCGTAAATCAAGGATTATTACCTGTTTCATGCAGGGGATTCCACGAAACAGCCGCAAAGACAGCCACAATGCCTTTTAAATCGCGTAACAGGAGCGGAAACGGCGGCGCATCGGGCTTTCGACAAAATATTGCGTAAAAAACGCTTGCGTAAATCGGGCAAGTATTGTATAATAAAATTACTGTGCTAGGCGGGGAGCCAGCGGTGCCCTGTACCTACAATCCGCTACAGTAGGGCTGAATGCCGTCCTCGGTGCGGCCTGTGGAAGGTCTGTTATCGTATAAGTGGCGTTGATACCAAGGTCTTGTGCAACTTCGTACCGTGAACCGTGTCAGGACGGGGACGTAGCAGCACTAAGCGGACCACGACGTGTGCCACAAGGTAGCTTTGGAGGAGTCGGCTGTCGGGAGAACGCTTCGGCAGACCGTATCAAAGACGGAAGCACAGTTTTTTTGCAAGGCGGTTGAGAGGAGAGCGGAACGTTCTTCTCTCAATATCATAGTAGGCGCGTTTTGCCGCCGTTCCCGAAGCCGATATTATGGCACGGGGACTTTTGCGTAAAAGCGCGCCGCATAAACAACGCTCGAGATTGTCACGGTAGGAGAGGCTTATGTACAAGAAAATCAATCCGAATATGAACTTCGTGGAAAGAGAAGAGAAAGTGCTGAAATTCTGGAAAGAAAATCGCATTTTCGAGAAAACGCTGGAAAAGACCAAGGACGGCGAAGAGTTTTCGTTCTACGACGGACCGCCCACCGCAAACGGCAAGCCGCATATCGGTCATATTCTCACGCGCGTCATGAAGGATATTATTCCGCGCTTCAAGACCATGAAAGGCTATCACGCCACGCGCAAAGCCGGCTGGGACACTCACGGTCTGCCCGTCGAGCTCGAGGTGGAGAAACAGCTCGGCATGGACGGCAAGCAGGACATCGAGAAGTACGGCATCGAGCCGTTTATCCAAAAGTGCAAAGAGAGCGTGTGGAAGTACAAGACCGAGTGGGAGAAAATGTCCGACCGCGTGGGCTATTGGGTGGACATGGAGCACCCATACGTTACCTACGATGACAATTATATCGAGTCGGAGTGGTGGTCGCTCAAAAACATTTTCGATCGCGGACTCATCTACAAGGGACACAAAATCGTTCCCTATTGTCCGCGCTGCGGCACGGCGCTTTCGTCGCACGAAGTCGCACAGGGCTATAAGGACGTGGAGGAAAAGACCGCCGTCGCAGCCTTTAAGGTCAAGGGCGAGGAGGAAACCTACGTTCTCGCCTGGACGACTACGCCATGGACGCTTCCGTCCAACGTGGCGCTTTGCATGAACCCCGATTACGACTACGTTAAAATCGAGAGCAAGGGCGCGAAGTTTATTCTCGCGAAAGAGCGCGTTCACGTCTTTTTCAACGAGGGCGAGTACGCCGTCATCGAGGAAAAGAAAGGCGCGGACTACGAGGGGCTTACCTACGAGCCGCTTTACGCGTGCTATAAGGGCGTGAAGAACGCTTACCGCGTCGTTACCGACGGCTACGTCACGCTCGACGAAGGCACGGGCGTAGTGCACATTGCGCCGGCGTTCGGCGAGGACGACGCCAGAGTGGGCAGAAAATACGACTTGCCGTTCGTGCAGATGGTGGACGACCGCGGCAACATGTCCGAAGGCGCGCCGTTCGCCGGCACGTTCTGCAAGGACGCCGACAAGCTTATTCTCAAGGATTTGAAAGAAAAAGGCTTGCTGTTCAAGACGCTCACCGTCACGCACAGCTATCCGTTCTGCTGGCGTTGCGACACGCCGCTTCTGTACTACGCGCGCTCGACCTGGTTCATTTCGATGACCAAGGTCAAGGAAGAACTGCTCAAAAACAACGCTTCCGTAAATTGGATTCCCGACTCTATCGGCAAGGGCAGAATGGGTAACTTCCTCGAGAACGTAATCGATTGGGGATTGTCGCGCGAGCGTTATTGGGGCACGCCGCTGCCCATCTGGGTGTGCGACGACTGCGGCGAAACGATAGCGATTGGCTCCAAAGCCGAGCTAAAGGAAAAGGGCGGAATCGAGGGCGACATCGAGCTTCACAAGCCCTACGTCGACAAGATTACCATAAAGTGCCCGAAGTGCGGCAAGACTATGCACCGCACGCCCGAAGTCATCGACTGCTGGTACGATTCGGGCTCGATGCCGTTTGCGCAGCTTCACTATCCGTTCGAGAACAAGGACAAGTTTGAAAAGACGTTCCCGGCGCAGTTCATTTCCGAAGCCGTCGACCAGACGCGCGGCTGGTTCTACACGCTGCTCGCAATCTCGACGCTGATGTTCGACAAAGCGCCTTTTAAAAACTGCATAGTTTTAGGTCACGTCAACGACAAGAACGGCATCAAGATGAGCAAGCACAAGGGCAACGTCGTGGACCCGTGGTCGGTGCTCGACAAACAGGGCGCGGACGCCGTGAGGTGGTATTTCTACACCAACTCCAGCCCGTGGATTCCCTCGCGCTTCTACGGCGAGGCTGTCAGCGAAGTGCAGAGGAAGTTTCTGGGCACGCTGTTCAATACCTATTCGTTCTACGTTCTGTACGCCGAAATCGACAAATTCAATCCCACCGAATATAAGCTGTCCGACTGCAAGCTGTCGGTAATGGACAAGTGGATTCTGTCGGCGATGAACACGCTGATAAAGTTCGTCGACGACTCGCTGGAAAACTACAAAATCACCGAAGCCGCGAGAGAGATAAGCGACTTCGTGGACAAACTGTCGAATTGGTACGTCCGCCGCTGCCGCGAGCGCTATTGGGGCAGCGAGATGACCGAGGACAAAAAGGCGGCTTATATGACGCTGTACACCGTGCTGGAAGCTACGGCGCGGTTGGTTGCGCCCTTCGTGCCGTTTATCGCCGAGGAAATCTACCGCAATATAGTTTGCTCGGTGGACGCTTCCGCGCCCGAATCGGTGCACCTTACTTCATTCCCGACGGCGGACGAGAATTATATCGACTCCGCGCTCGAGAGGGGCATGGCGATTGCGGAAGAAGCGGCGGTGCTGGGACGTGCCGCAAGAAACGCCGCTTCCGTCAAGAACCGTCAGCCGCTTAACGAAATTCTTTTGTGCGGCGAGCACGTCGGCGAGCTGAGCGAGGATATGCTCGCGATTATCCGCGACGAGCTGAACGTCAAGCGCATAGAGTACGTTGCGGACGCAGGCGACTACGTTTCCTATTCCGTCAAGCCGCAGTTAAAGACGCTCGGACCGAAGTACGGCGCAAAGTTAGGCAAAATCCGCGCGTACCTTACCGAAAACCCCGAAAAGGTGGTGTCGGGACTGCGCGGCGCGGACGAGTACTCGTTCACCGTTGACGGCGAAGAAATCGCGCTCGGCAAGGACGACGTGCTGATTACCGTGCTCAACAAGGAGGGCTACTCCGTGCAGTCGGGCGGCGGCATAACCGTTATTCTCGACGTAACGCTCACGCCCGAGCTCATCGAAGAGGGCTACATGCGCGAAATCGTGTCTAAGGTGCAGACGATGCGCAAGGATTCGGGCTTTGAAGTCACCGACCACATCGCGCTTTATTACGACGGCGACGCGGAAATCGAAGCCGTTATCGAAAAATACAAGTACGAAATCGCCGGCGACGTGCTCGCGGACAGGGTGGAGAAAAAATCCGACCTCGAAAAGCGCGACGTCAACGGCAAGCAAGTCGGGCTCGGAGTGGTAAAGCTTTGATGACGACGAGCTGGAAAGATTACGAAATAATAGCTACGGGCGGCGGCGAAAAGCTCGAGCGGTGGGGCAAGGTATACCTGCTGCGCCCCGACCCCCAGGCAATCTGGGCGGCGCCGTTCGACATGGCGAAGTATCCGCGGCTTAACGCGCGTTACGTCCGCTCGTCCGACGGCGGCGGCAGGTGGGAATACTACCGCCCGATGCCCGACGAGTGGCAGATAGGCTGGGAGGATTGCAGGTTTCTGATTAAGCCCATGGGCTTCAAGCACACCGGGCTTTTCCCCGAGCAAGCCGAGAATTGGGCGAAAATGCGCGAGCTGGTGAAAACGGCGAACGACCGCCCCAAAGTACTCAACCTTTTCGGGTATACGGGCGGCGCTTCCGTCGCGCTTGCGAACGCCGGAGCGATAGTCACTCACGTCGACGCGGCTAAGGGTATGGTAGACCGCTGCCGCAATAACGCGGAGCTCAGCGGCTGCCCCTCGGACGGCATACGCTATATCGTTGACGACTGCAAGAAGTTCGTGCTCCGCGAGATAAAACGCGGCAAGACCTACAACGCGGTGCTGATGGACCCGCCGAGCTACGGCAGAGGCCCCTCCGGCGAAACGTGGAAATTAGAGGACAGCCTCTGCGAGCTCGCCGCGCTGGTGGCGAAGGTGCTGGACAAGCCGCTGTTCTACCTTATCAACAGTTACACCACGGGGCTTCAGCCCACGGTGATAAAGAACGTGCTGTCGCTCGCGATGCACGACGAAAGAGGAAAAATCGAAGCCTACGAGCTGACTTTGCCCGTGACGGACGAGTCCAAGGGCAAAATCGAGCTGCCGTGCGGTTGCAGCGGACTGTGGAAGAGCGCAAGATGAACGAGGTGCAAATGAACGAAGAACTTACGGTTTTATACGAGGACAATCACCTTTTGGTGGTGCTCAAGCCTCAGAACGTGCCCACGCAGGGCGACTCGACGGGCGACCGTGACCTTTTGACGATGGTCAAGGACTATATAAAGCGCACGCACGACAAGCCGGGCGAAGCGTTTGCAGGGCTCGTGCACAGGCTCGACCGTCCGACGGGCGGCGTTATGGTGTTCGCCAAGACCAGCAAGGCGGCGGCAAGGCTGAGCGAGCAAATCCGCGAGGGTAATTTCGAAAAGCGTTACCTCGCCGTCACTGTGGGAACGCCGCGCGACCGTCAGGCACGGCTGAGCGATTACCTCTTAAAAGACGAGAAGAACAACCGCGTGACCGTCGTGCCGGCTCCGATAGAGGGAGCAAAACGCGCCGAGCTCATTTACAAGGTGCTGGAAACCACGCCCAAGCTCGCGCTTGTGGACATCAAGCTGCTTACCGGCAGGTCGCATCAGGCGAGAGTGCAGCTTCAGCACATCGGCACGCCGATTTTCGGCGACGCGCGCTACGGCGGCGACGTGCTTGCGAAAGGACACAACCTTGCGCTGTGGGCTTACGAGCTGAGATTTTATCATCCCACGACGAAAATGCCGATGGTGTTCGTCGCGGCTCCGCCCGAGGACAAGACCCCGTGGAAATTCTTTGACATCGAGCGCTACGTTTCGGTTGTCGCGCCGAGAAGATAACGGCAAAAGCCGACTTAAATCAAGTAAATCCATATAAAAGGAGATATATAGCTATGATTATTTATTCGTGTATCGAGAATTTATTGCAGTATGCGCAGTCGCATCTGCTGCTCGACGACCTCGACGTGATTTACACGCGCAACAGGCTGATGCAGGAACTCAGACTCGAGGACTACGTTCAGTATGAAACCGACGTCGACGCCATCGACGAAATGACCTGCCCCGACGACGTGCTTACGCCCATTGTCGACTACGCGGTGGAAAAGGGGATTATCGGCGACGAAAACCGCGAGGAGTTCGGCGACCGCATTATGGACATCGTCAGCCTCAAGCCCAGCGAGGTGGTGGACATGTTCGATAGCCTTCATTCTACCAGCGCGGCAAAGGCGTTCGATTGGCTGTACGATTACTCGGTCAAGAACGATTACGTCAAGCAGACGAAGATAGCCAAAAACAAGCATTGGGAGGCAAAGTCCACTCGCGGCAAGCTGGAAATCACGATTAACCTTTCAAAGCCCGAAAAGAACAACAAGGACACGGCAAAGCTGTTGAAAACCAAGAGCGCGACCTATCCGCCCTGCATGATTTGCAAGGAGAACGAGGGTTATGCCGGTCACGGCGTTTACCGTCAGAATCTCCGCACCGTGCCGCTCACGCTGGACGGAGAGGATTGGTTCTGGCAGTTCTCGCCCTATGCGTACTTCAATCAGCACGGCATAGCGATAAACGGCGAGCACACGCCCATGAAAGTCAATCCGTCCACCGTGCGCAAGCTTCTGGACTTTGTGGACTACAACCCCGGATACTTTATCGGCTGCAACGCCGCGCTGCCCATCGTCGGCGGCTCGATACTCACTCACGACCATTTCCAGGGCGGACTGAAACAGCTCCCGATGCACAAAGCGCCCAATCTCAAGAAGTACAAGAGCGCAGAGTACCCCTACGTCGACACCTATATCGTCGATTGGTACAACTCGGTCATTCGCCTCGAGTCCGACAGCAAAAAGACTATCGCCGAGTTCGCAGGCAAGATTATCGAGCAGTGGAAGGAGTACAGCGACGAATCCGTGGGCGTAATCGCGAGAGAGGGCGACGAGGCTCACAACGCCGTCACGCCGGTTGCGAGAAAAATCGGCGACAAGTATATCGTCGAGCTTATTCTGCGCAATAACCGCACTTCCGACGAGTACCCCGACGGCATTTTCCACGTTCACCCCGAGTATCAGAACATCAAGGCGGAGTCAATCGGACTTATCGAAGCGATGGGCTTGTTTATTCTGCCCGGGCGGCTCGACCGTCAGCTCGCCGAGGTGGAGAAGTACCTCACGCGCGAGGTCAAGTATTCGAGAGCTGCGCTTGCCGACGACATGAAAATTCATGCCGACATGATTGAAAGGCTGATGAAGGAATACCCGAAGAACACCGCCAAGGAAGCCGAGCTAAACGTCAAGGACGAGGTAAACCGCGTTTGCGAGTGTATTTTGGACAACACCGCCGTGTTCAAAAAGGACGAAGCAGGCGTCGCCGCGTTCGACAGGTTTATGAACACTATCGGCGCAGTCGAGCAGTAACCGAATCGCAAATATCGGCAAGAATACAGCGTTACAAGAACGGCAATGTTGTAAGTCGGCAGTTTCTGTAAGTCGGTAATGGCTTAAAAAGCAGATTTGTCAAAAAGTAAAATTCGTAAGAAGTGAAATCTATGAAAAGCCGCGGTTTTCTCCTGACGCCGCGGCTTTTTCGCGCTTTTACCCGTGTGCCGGTTAGACTTACGCCCGGTACGCCGCGGCAGTCCCTCGGCTAAAATCATCGTAAAATCCGCTCTTTGCGGCGCGCGCGTTTTCACCTGACAAATATATGTGCAAACTACCACAAAACCTAACCTTATTATAAAACCGAAATTGTCAAGAAAGGGGTTTTGAACGTTCTCATTATTTTATTCCTTGACAAAAAGTCCCAAGTATTTTATAATTCATAATATGAGTAAAAGTACGGACAAGCCCGATAAAAAATCTGCCGTCGAGGCGAAGAAAAGCACCTGCGATAAGCTCCCCGAAGCGGCTTTTGCGGCGCTTTGGCGATGCGTTAAGCCTACCGAAAAGATAGCGGTGGCGGTGTCGGGCGGCGCGGATTCGATGTGCCTTCTCGACCTTGCGGCGCGGTATTTTCCTTTAACTCAAATCACCGTTCTTAACGTCGAGCACGGCATACGCGGCGAAAATTCGCGGAGCGACAGCGCGTTCGTCGAAGCCGCGGCAAAGCGTTACGGCGTTAAGTTTATCGGCAAATCGGTGGACGTGCCGAGGCTTGCCGAAAACAGCGGCAGGAGCGAGGAAACTGAAGCGCGGCTCGCGAGAAAGGCGTTTTTCGCCGAAGCGCTGAATAGCGGCGTTGCGGACAAAATCCTGACCGCGCACGCCCTCGGCGACCGCACCGAGGGCGTGCTGATGCACGTTTTCCGCGGCTCGGGAATAAAGGGGCTTATCGGCATGAGCGAGGCGGACGGCGACTACGTCCATCCGCTGATAACCGTGCCGCGTGCCGAAATCGAAAGGTATAATCGCGAGCGCGGCGTGGAGTTCGTGACCGACGCAACCAACGCCGACGACAAATATACGCGTAACTTCGTGAGAAACAGGGTAATTCCGCTGATAAACGAGCGATACAGCCTCGACTCGGCGATTGCCGCGCTCAGCAAAAACGCGGCGGCCGACGACGAGTTTATACGCTCGCAGTTAAACTATGACAATATCACCTCGGACGGCGAGGCGGTATACGTTGCCGAAGCCGCGCTGAAAACGCCGTTCGCGCTTGCCTCGCGCTACGTTTTCGAGGCGGCAAAAAGAGCCGGCTATCCCGTCGACCTCGGGAGAAAGCAAGTAGAGGCGGCGTTGTCGCTGACTTCTTCCGAAAACGGGGCTAGAGCGGAGCTCGGCGGCGGCTTGACGGCGGCGAAGGAGTACGGCGTAATCGCGTTCTACACCGAAAACGCCGACGAAGCAGAAATCGAGGAACTGCCGTTCGCGCCGGGCTTTACGCAGTTTGCGGACGGAATAATCGAGGTTACGTCCGTTGACCCCGTACCCGTTCGCGGCAGACTGATTATCGACGGCGACAAAGTGCCGTTCGGGGCGGTGGTGAGGACGCGGCGCGAGGGCGACGTGTTCCGCGCTTACGGCGGCGGCAGCAAAAAGCTGAAGGAATATCTTATCGATTGCAAAATTCCGCTCAGAAAACGCGACAAATTGCCGCTGTTGTGTTATAATGATAAGGTGCTTGCGATTTTCGGGCTGGAAATTTCCGACGACGTGAAAATCACCGATGGCACCATAAACGCGTTGGAGCTTAAATACTCGGTCTAGCGCGGCAAAGCTTATATTCAAGCCCAAAACGCCCGTGCGGCGTCAAATATACGGAGGACAAACTACAATGGGACTTAACAAAAACGTGCTTTACACCGAAGCCGACATTCGCGCCAGAGTCAAGGAAATGGGCGCGCAGATAACCGAAACCTACACCGACGACAAGCCCGTCGTGTGCGTGTGCGTGCTGCGCGGCGCGGTGATGTTCTACACCGACCTCATGAAGGAGATAAAGTCGGACAACGTGGTGTACGATTTCGTCACGCTGTCGAGCTATGAAAACGCGCTCGTCGCCGGCTCGATGACCACGACCGGCAAAATCAAGCTCATTCAGGACTTGCGCGAAAACGTCGAAGGCAAGCACGTTCTCGTCGTCGAGGACATCGTGGATTCGGGCTTTACCGTGGCGTACCTGCGTCAGTATTTCGCCTCCAAGAATCCGCTCGACGTCCGCATCGCATGTCTCCTCGACAAGCCGATGTGCAGAAAGACCGACGCCAAAGCCGACTACGTCGCGTTCACGCTCGAACGCCCGGCGTACATAATCGGTTACGGACTTGACAGCGACCAGAAATACCGTAACCTCGACGGCATTTACGAGGTCATCGAGGGTTGAGTAGCCGCACGACGGACGAAACCCCGACCAAAGCCGACTGCGAGAGCTTTTTGCGAAGCGGCGAGAGAATCGACGACCTTTTGGTCAACGGGCTGAAAATCATTCAGAACCCGAGTGCGTTCTGCTTCGGCTGCGACGCGGTGGAAATCGCCAATTTCGTGACGGGAGGCGCGCGCGACCGCGCGGTAGACCTCGGCAGCGGCACGGGAATAATAACCATTCTGCTCGGCGGCAAAAAAGGCATTCGCTGCACCGGCGTGGAAATTCAGCCTGAAATGGCGGAAATGTCGCGGCGAAGTATAGAAATGAACGGCTTAGGCGGCGTTTGCGATATTATCGCTGCGCCCATGCAGAACGTAAGGGAGCATTTTCCGTCCGGTTACGCCACTATCGTCGTCAGCAATCCGCCTTACCGCAAAAAGGACGGCGGAGCGGAAATCGAGAACAAGTCGATTGCGCTCGCGCGGCACGAAATCGCGGTTACGCTCGCGGAAGTAGTCGAAGCCGCCGCGTACCTTACGCGCCCGGGCGGACGGTTTTACCTCGTCCACCGCGCCGACAGGCTGGGCGAAATAATCTACGAGTGCAAAAGCCGTCGGCTCGAGCCCAAAACGCTTCAGGCGCTGACGCCGGGAGCGGGCAAACCGCCGCACCTTATTATGCTCAAATGCGTAAAGGACGGCAGAGAGGGCATAGAAATTCTGCCCGAGAGAGTAGTCGACACCGTGGTTTAGCGGCAGGCAAAAGTCCGTCCGCAGCCGCGCGTTTAAGAAAAGGAGAGGCATGCTGTATATCGTTGCAACGCCGATAGGCAATCTCGGCGAAATAACCTACCGCGCCGTGGAAACGCTGAAATCGGCGGACGCGATACTGTGCGAGGACACGCGCCGCACCGCGGTGCTGCTCGAGCGCTACGGCATCAAAAAGCCGCTCGTGTCGTACCAGAAGTTCTCCGAAAAGGAGAAGTCTGGGTATATCGCGGACAGGCTGGAGAGCGGCGAAAACCTTGCGCTCGTGTCGGACGCAGGCATGCCGATGGTTTCCGACCCGGGTAAAATTCTCGTCGACGAGCTGATAAAACGCGGACTCGAATACACCGTTGTGAGCGGACCTTGCGCCGCGATAAACGCGCTGGTGCTGTCCGGGCAAGATACTTCGGCGTTCTGCATGTGCGGTTTTCTGCCCGAGAAAAAATCGGACAGGAAGAGGTTTATGGACAGGTTCCGCGAGCTCACGGCGACGCTCATATTCTATTCGCCGCCGCACAACGTCAGGGGCGATCTGGAGTTTCTTAAAGCCGAGCTGGGCGACCGCAACGCTTCGGTGGTGAGGGAAATAAGCAAGCTTCACGAGGAAGTCGTGCGCGGCAATCTCGCCGATTTTCCCGAGTTTACCGTCAAGGGCGAGTTCGTCATCGTCGTCGAGGGCGCAAAGGAAAAGGAAAACGCGCTGAACGCGCTTGACGTCGCCGAGCATGTGGAAAAATATATCGCGGACGGACTTGGCAAAATGGACGCGGTAAAGCGCGTCGCCGCCGACCGCAGCCGCCCGAAGTCCGAAATCTACGCCGAGTACGAAAAATCGATTAAAAAGAAATAACGGAAGAAGAACTTTGCCCGATTTGGAATTACGGTCGGAGGAGGAATAATGAATTTAGCGAAGGAAATATGGCAGGATATGCTGCCCATGCTCGAAACCGAGGTCAACACCATAAGTTTCGACGTGTGGATAAAGCCGCTCGAGGCGCTGGACGTCGAGGACGAACGGCTGGTTTTGCTTGCGCCCACGGAGGCAAACCGCGACGCGATAAACAATAATCTTCGTCCGCTGATTCGTCAGACGTTGTCCACCGTCAATCCGCTGCTTACCGACATCACGCTGCTCACGCCTGCCGAAGTCGAGAGCATCGGGGGCTCGCTCGCAGAAGCGGTGGAGAAAGCCGAGGAAAAGAACGACGAGCCGACTACGCCCAGAATGGACGCCACGCTCATCAATCCGCGCTACACGTTCGACAACTTCGTCGTGGGCGAGTGCAACCGCTTTGCCGTGGCTGCGGCGCGCGCCGTTGCAGAAGCGCCCGGGGAGCGGTACAATCCGCTGTTTATCTACGGCGGCGCGGGACTGGGCAAAACTCACATAATGCACGCAATCGGCAATTATATAAGGAAAAACAACCAGCACCTCAAAGTGCTGTACGTTTCGTCGGAGAAGTTTGTCAACGAGCTCATCGCTTCTATTCGCTCCAAGGGCGGCAGTACCGTGGACTTTCGCGAGAAGTACCGCAGCGCGGACGTGCTGATGATTGACGATATTCAGTTCATATCCAAAAAGGAAAGCACGCAGGTCGAGATGTTTCACACCTTCAACGACCTTTACCAGACCAACAAGCAGATAATCTTCGCTTCCGACCGTCCGCCGAAAGAGATTCCCGACCTCGAGGAAAGATTGCGCACGCGCTTTGAATGGGGACTTATCGCCGACGTTCAGCCGCCCGATCTCGAAACGCGCATCGCGATTTTGCAGAAGAAGTCGCAGCTGATGAAGTACCAGGTGCCGCAGGATGTGCTCACCTACATGGCGCAGCGCGAGGGCAGCAATATCCGCGAAATGGAGAGCCTGCTAAACAAAGTGGTGCTCCTGTCCAAGCTTTACGACAAGCCGCTGTCCGTAGACCTCGCCGCCGAGGCGTTCAAGGACTACCGCAAGCCGCAGGAGGAGGCGGTAGAGGCGGAGGACATCATCGAAGCCACGCTCAAGCTTTACCCCAACGTCAGCAAAGAGGACCTTGTGGGCAAGAAACGCGACAAGGAAGTCGTCGAGCCGAGAATGATTTGCATCTACCTCATTACCGAGCTTTTGCCGCTGCCCATGACTTCGATAGGCGCGCTGATGGGCGGCAGAGACCACACTACGATTATGCACGCGAAGAACAAGGTTGCAGGGCTTATCGGCAAGGACGAGAGAATAAAGAGCCGCGTCGAGGACATCCGCAACATGGTTTTCAAAAACTAGCCCGGGGGCACGCTGCGGCAGGTGCGTGGGCAAACTTCGGGGAAAATTAAGGAAAAAATCCGATTTTTGGGGCAAAACCCGTAAAAACACCGTTAAAAACGATTGACAAAGCCGCGCATAAGTATTATAATAACCTATGCAAGTAAAATTCAGGAGACAGTACAATGAAAAAAGATATACATCCCGATTATCATGAAGTCACCGCCGTGTGCGCTTGCGGAGCTACCTTCGTAACCGGCACGACCAAGAAAGGCGACGTTTTGAAACTCGACGTTTGCTCCAAGTGCCACCCGTTCTACACCGGCAAGCAGAAGCAGGTTGAAACCGGCGGACGTATCGACAAGTTCAATCGTCGTTTCGGCAGATAGAAAGTCACGGTTTTTGAAACGGATAACCATACCTTCGCCTTATCACGGTGAGGTGTATGGTTTTTCTTTTTATAGGGGCTTCTCACAACGCTCTTGCCGTGCCTGACGACGTCTTTTCCGTGCTTTTCCGCGGCTGTTCGCTAGACGTACGGCGAGCGTACGCCGTCGCTCGCAGCCGTGTAAAATCATCGTAAAATCCATTCGTCATGCTTCGGCACTCGCGTTGTTCGCAGCCCCGGCTCTCACAACGCTCTTGCCGTGTCTGAGACGCCTTTTCCGTGCTTTTCCGCGGCTGTTCGCTAGCCCCGGCTCTTGAGATTTTAAGAGATTAGAAACGACAAATGGAATGCGCGCGAAAAACTGCTTAATAATCGATTTATCGAATGAGGTCAAATTGAAAGAGAAAGAAGTAAAGGTAAAAAGGACGCTTATCGGCGGTCAGGCGCTGATGGAGGGCGTCATGATGCAGGGCGCGACGTCCATGGCAATGGCGGTGCGCACCGAAAACGGCGATATTCTCACCGAAACCAAGCGGCTCAAGGGTAAGCGTTGGTATTCGCACGTCCCGATTGTTCGCGGAGTGGTGGCGTTCGTCAAGTCGCTTATCGGCGGCACGAGCGTGCTACTGAAGAGCGCGGAAGTCATTTACCCCGAGGAGGAAACGCCGAGCAAAGGCTCGTTCGCGATTGCCACCGCGCTGGGGCTTGTGCTCGCGATAGCGCTGTTCATGCTGTTGCCGTCGTTCCTCGCGGACATGACGGAAAAGCTGTTCGGGATATGGGGTATATCGCTCGGAATACTGTGGAAGTCGCTTATCGAGGGCGTAATCCGCATATTGATTTTCGTGCTGTACCTGTTCATAGTGTCCAGGCTCAAGGATATTCGCCGCACGTTCATGTACCACGGCGCGGAGCACCGCACGATAAACTGCTTCGAGCGCGGCATGGAGCTCACTCCCGAAAACGTACAAAAGTGCTCGACAAGGCACAACCGCTGCGGCACTACGTTTTTGTTTTTCGTGATGGTGGTGTCCATTCTGGTGTTCTCGCTGGCGACATGGCTGATGTCGCTGCTCGGCTGGAGCAATATCGGCGTGTTCGGGCGCATGGGCGTAAGGCTGCTGCTTTTGCCGCTCGTCGCCGGGCTGTCCTACGAGCTGCTGCGGCTGCTCGCCAAGCTTCCCGACAATAAATTTACCAACATTATTCGTGCGCCGGGGCTCGCGCTTCAGCGGCTTACCACCTATCCGCCCGAAATCGAAATGGCGGAAGTGGCGATTGTGAGCTTCAATCTCGTGCTCGAAATGGACGAAAACCCCGATATTCTGCCGCATAAGTTCGGCGAATTTACTATGCCCGAGCTTAAAAAGCTGGTTAAAGCCCGTCTTGTCAAGGCCGGCGTGACCGAGGACGCCGAGGTCGATTGGCTGATTGCCGCCGCGCTCAGGAAAAAACGCGGCGAACTCGCGAGCGTGGAAAAGACTACGCTTGCCGAGTACAGGCGCGTTGCCGAGCTCGCCGACAAGCGAGTCAAGGGCGTGCCGCTCGACTACATTATAAAACGCTCGGACTTTTACGGCATCAAGCTGTACGTCGACGAGAACGTGCTCGTGCCGCGGCTTGACACCGAAATTCTTGCCGACGAGGCTATAAAATACATTAATTCCGGGAACGGCGGCGAGGGGATGAGCGTACTCGACCTCATGACGGGCAGCGGCTGCATAGCGCGCGCTATCGCCGAGAAAACGCATGCGAGCGTGACCGCTTCCGACGTAAGCGACGGAGCGTTGACGGTTGCCGCGCGCAATCTTGAGGGAACGGGCGCGGAGGTAGTGAAGTCCGACGGCTTTTCGGAGCTCGGCGGCAGGACGTTCGACGTAATAGTTTCAAATCCGCCGTACATTCGCAGTAATGAAATCGACGGGCTGCAACCCGAGGTCAAGTGCCAGCCGCACATCGCGCTCGACGGCGGCGAGGACGGACTGAACTTTTACAGGCTGATAGCGGACAACGCGGCTGCCTTCCTTAATCGCGGCGGCGCGCTTCTGCTCGAGATAGGCTACGACCAGCGCGAGGACGTCATGCGCCTGCTCGAAAAGGACTTTACGAATATCGTTTGCGTGAAGGACTACGGCGGCAACGACAGGGTAATATTCGCCGAAAAAAAGACGACGGAGAGTGCGGAATGAACATCGAAAAACTCGAAGGAATAAGGAAAAAGTACGACGAGCTGACCGAGCTTATCGTAAAGCCGGAGATTATCGCCGACAACAAGGAATGGACGAAACTCGTAAAAGAGCGCTCGGAAATCGAGCCCGTCGCCGAAACCTACGACAGGCTCAAGTCGCTCGACAAGGAAATCGCCGAGCTTAAAGAAATGGCTGCGGACGGAAGCGACCGCGAGCTTGCCGAACTTGCCGAGGCGGAGCTCGCCGAAAAGAAAGCCGAAAAGGAAAAGACGGAGGGCGAGCTGAAAATTCTGCTGCTGCCCGTCGACCCCAACGACGAAAAGAACGTCATTATCGAAATCCGCGCGGGCGCAGGCGGCGACGAAGCCGCGCTGTTTGCCGCGGAGCTTATGCGCATGTACAAAATGTACGCCGAAAAGCGGCGTTTCAAGACCGAGGACGTGGACATAAACGCCACGGAGCTGGGTGGCGTGAAAGAAGCCGTGTTCTCTGTGAGCGGCGACAGCGTGTTCTCCTGCCTTAAATTCGAGAGCGGCGTGCACAGGGTACAGCGCGTGCCCGACACCGAGTCGCAGGGCAGGATTCACACTTCCACCGTGACGGTGGCGGTGCTGCCCGAGGTCGAGGACGTCGTGGTGGAAATCAACGAAAAGGATTTGAAAATCGACACCTATCGTTCGGGCGGAGCCGGCGGTCAGCACGTCAACAAGACCGAGTCCGCAATCCGCATCACGCACTTGCCGACGGGCATAGTCGTGCAGTGTCAGGACGAGCGTTCGCAGATTAAGAACCGCGAAAAGGCGATGAAGGTGCTTAAGAGCAAGCTGTACGACAAGATGCAGGAGGACGCGGACAAGGAGTATTCGCAGAATCGCCGCTCGCAGGTGGGTACGGGCGACCGCTCCGAGCGCATCCGCACCTACAATTTTCCGCAGGGGCGCGTCACCGACCACCGCATAAACCTCACGCTGTACTCGCTGGAAAGCTTTATGAACGGCGACATCGAGGAAATGCTGGACGCGCTGAGAATTGCCGACCAGACGGCAAGGCTCGAGGCGGAAATCGACTGAAAACCGATTAGGTAAAGGGAAAATGCGGCTTTTTTGCCGCTTTTTTCGAGTAAAATCACAGGATAACGGATAATAAAATTACTATGGATAAAAAGAAGTTTTACAAGCGCGTGCTGGTGCTTGCGGTGCCGATTGCGCTTCAGAACCTGCTGACCGCGCTCCTTAATATTTTCGACCAGATGATGGTGGGGTGGCTGCCGGGCGAACTCCCCGGGACGGGGCTTAGCGTGGCCGACACGGGGCTGAGCGCGGTGCTGCTCGCCAATCAGATTGTGTTCATCTATCAGATTGTGATATTCGCGGTGTGCAATACCGTCAATATTTTCATCGCGCAGTACACCGAAAACGGCAACGAAAAACTGATTAAAAACCGCGCAGGCTTCACGTTCGTCGTGATTGCCGCCGTCGCGCTGATTTTCACGTTCGTCTGCTATTTCGGCGCGGAGGGCGTAATCGGGCTGTTTAACCCCGGTGAAGCGTACCGACAGCAAGCCGTCGACTTTTTGCGGTTGGTCAGTGTTTCGTTCGTGCCGATGGGGCTCAGCGTGGGCATAGTATTTATGCTGCGCGCGCTGAAGCGGCTGGGAGCGGCGCTCGTGGTCAACGTTTGCGCATGCGGTCTTAACTTTTTGCTCAATTACACGTTCATGTTCGGACTGTTCGGGTTTCAGCCCATGGGGCTGCTCGGCGCGGCTTACGGCACTATCGTTTCGCGCGCAGTCGAGTGCGTAGCGATGATTGCAGTGCTGTTTCTGCTCAAAAATCCGCTCGTGGGACACCCGAAAGAGATGTTTCGCTTCGACGCGAAGTTTGCCGGGCAGTACGTCAAGATGTTCTTCCCGATACTGTGCAACGAGATTTTTTGGGTGCTCGCGACTACCGTTTATCTGTTCGTGTACGACAAGCTCGAGGGCAGCGAAGTGGTGCTCGCCTCTGTCAATATCGCGCAGTCACTGGATAAAATCGTGTCCGTGGTCATGATAGGCGCAGGCAGCGCAGTGGGCGTGATTATCGGCAACGTTATCGGCAAAGGCGACCGCGACGAAATCATGGCGTTTGCCGCCGAGGCGACGAGGTTCAGCCTTATGACGGGCGCGGCGGTGGCGTTGCTCACCGTGGGTGCGGCGTTCGTGGCTCCGCTCGTGTTCGTAAACGCCAGCGCGGCTACGCACTCGACCGCCCGTAACCTCATACTTCTGTACGCGGTGACGGCGATTCCGCGCACGCTGGGCTTCACGCAGGTGATAGGAATACTCAGGAGCGGCGGCGACACGACGTTCTGCATGGTCGCGGAAACGATAACCGTGTGGGCGATTTCCGTACCGCTCGCGATGATTTGCGGACTTTTGCTGCATGCGAACGTGTACGTCGTCTACCTTATGTCCAACGTTTGCGAGCTGATTAAGAACATAGTATTCGGATTGCGCGTGCGCAGCGGCAAATGGATTAGGTTCGGCGCGAGCGAAGCCCGTGAGGCGCTTGCCGCAGCCGAGGAGGGTGGCGCGGTGCTCGTCGATACATCGGCGGCTTCCGAGGCGTTTGACGGCGAGGAGAGCGACAGCCCCGTAAAAGAAGAGGAATAGCCGCACTCGAAACAAAAAAACATTTTTTAGCCGCGATTTCCGTTTGTCAAAATCGCGGCTTCGTGCTATAATCATAAGGTTGATATAATTTTCGTCACCAATGACAATCGGAGAGCAACGTTATGATAAAGCAAGGCTTTGACAACGACAAGTACCTTCAGTTACAATCTGAGAAAATCCGCGAGCGCATCGACAAGTTCGGCGGCAAGCTGTACCTCGAGTTCGGCGGCAAGCTGTTCGACGACTATCACGCTTCGCGAGTTCTGCCGGGATTTCAGCCCGACAGCAAGCTCAAAATGCTGCTTAACCTCAAGGAACAGGCGGAAATCGTCATTGTCATCAGCGCGGAAGCTCTCGAAAAGAACAAGGTACGCGGCGACCTCGGCATTACCTACGACCTCGACGTGCTGCGGCTTATCGACGCGTTCAGGAGCGTGGAGCTGTTTGTGGGCTCGGTCGTGCTCACGCATTACAGCGGTCAGGCTCAGGCGGTGCAGTTCGAGAACAAGCTGAACAACCTCGGCGTCAAGGTCTACCGTCACTATCCGATTGCAGGCTATCCTTACGACGTTCAGCACATCGTCAGCGACGAGGGCTACGGTAAGAACGAGTACATAGAAACTTCGCGCTCGCTGATTGTCGTCACCGCGCCGGGTCCCGGCAGCGGAAAAATGGCGACGTGCCTCAGCCAGCTTTACCACGACAACAAGCGCGGCATCAAGGCAGGCTATGCCAAGTTTGAAACGTTCCCCATCTGGAATTTGCCGCTCAAACACCCCGTCAATATCGCCTACGAAGCCGCCACCGCCGACCTCAACGACGTCAATATGATTGACCCGTTCCACCTCGATGCTTACGGCGAAACTACGGTCAATTACAACCGCGACGTGGAGATTTTTCCCGTTCTCAATAATATTTTCGAGCAAATCTACGGCGCTTCGCCATACAAGTCGCCCACCGATATGGGCGTGAACATGGCAGGCTTCTGCATTTACGACGACGAAGCCGTTTGCGCCGCCGCCAATATGGAAATCGTGAGGAGAGCACTCACCGCCGAGGTTGACCGCAGGCTGGACAAGGTGGGAGAGGAAGTCGTCACTAAGACCAAGCTGCTGATGAAGCAGTCGGGACTCGACTATTCGTTCCGCCCCGTCGTCGCCGCCGCTATCAAAAAGGCAGAAGAAACCAACGCGCCTGCCGCTGCCATCGAAACCGCCGACGGCACTATCGTGACGGGCAAGACCTCGTCGCTACTCGGCGCCAGCGCAGCCATGCTCCTCAACGTGCTTAAAGTTCTCGCCGGCATCCGCGACGACGTTATGTTGCTGTCGCCTGCCGTAATCGAGCCTATTCAGAACCTGAAAACCAAGCACCTCGGCAACAACAATCCGCGGCTGCATACCGACGAAATCCTTATCGCGCTGTCCATTTGCGCCGTGACCGCGCCCACCGCCGCGCTCGCGATGCAACAGCTGCCCAAGCTGAGAGGACTCGAGATGCACTCGTCCGTGATACTCTCGCAGGTCGACGCCAATGTCATCAAGAAGCTGGGAATTAACCTTACCAGTGAGCCGCGCTATCAGTCGAAAAAGCTCTATCACAGATAACGGTAAAGGGCGGTAATTCGCCCCATAATCCCCGAATTTTTAAGAGGTAAGAATATTTCCTTCCATACTAACCGGAATTAAAAAGTAGCGTTATTTTTGCGAAAAGCATGTAACGCTATTTTTTTATTAAGTGGGTATTTTTTTATTTATAGTTGTGGCAGGTAGGTTAGTTTTGATGTCGTGGCTATAAATGTGATAGATAGGATATAGTACTACTTTTTTTCAAGCGAA
>DQGD01000002.1 GCA_003533505.1 Clostridiales bacterium
CGTGAGGACCCCCGACATGGAACAAATAATTGACTTTATAATTAGGGGAATCTCACCCGAGCGACGGCGAGGATATAACTCGTCTCGCGGAGCGGTGGGGAGAGGCGGATGGCGAGGGGGGATAAAATGCTTTACTTTACAGGAAAGTAATAGTATAATAGTGGCGATGAAAAACGGCGTTCTAAAAATAGATAAAAAGCCGATTGTTATGCGGTTTCTCAACCAGACGCGAATAATCGTGCTCAGCTTCCTTATAGTAATACTCGTGGGTTCGGGACTACTGATGCTTCCCTGTTCGCATACGGAAAGCATTACCTATCTCGACGCGCTGTTTACCGCGACGAGCGCGACGTGCGTGACGGGGCTTACCACGATAGAATTGTCGGCGGCTCTCACGCCGTTCGGGCAGGTCGTAGTATTGCTGCTGGTGCAAATCGGCGGAATGGGCTTTATGACGCTTGCCTCGGCGACGTTCGTGCTCATCGGGCACAGGTTTACGCTGAGAGAGCGGCTGAACATGCGCGAATACCTGAGTGGAACGGACATGAGCGGCTTGAGAAGCCTTGCCGTGAGCGTGGTGAAGATGACGGCGATAATCGAGGGTGCAGGCGTAATTCTGCTGACGGCGGCGTTCGCGTTCGAGTACTCGTTCGGTACCGCGCTGTGGTACGGAATTTTCCATAGCGTATCGGCGTTTTGTAACGCCGGTCTGGACATTATTTCCGGCGGCGACAGCGTTTCGCTGTTCTCGGGCAACGCGTTCGTGCTCGTGGTGCTCGCGCTGCTAATCGTGGCAGGCGGTTTGGGCTTTATCGTAATCGGCGACGTAGTAAAGACGCATAAGTGGAAAAAACTGCGCATAGACAGCAAAATCGTGCTGTCGGTCAGCGGCGTATTACTGCTTGTCGGCACGCTCGTGTACATGATTTTCGAGTATAACAACCCCATGACGTTAGGAAATATGAGTTTCGGGAACAAGCTCGCAAACGCGTTCTTTTTCTCGGCTTCGACGAGGACGGCAGGGTTTGCGTCGTTCGGAGTGGGCGAGCTCTCGCCCGTGTCGAGGACGGTGACGATTGCGCTGATGTTTATCGGCGCGAGCCCGGCTTCTACCGGCGGCGGTATCAAGACCACTACGCTGTTCGTGCTCATCGTGTGGATAAGCGCGGTCGTAAGGCAGAAAAAACTTACCGTAATCGGAATGAAAAAAGTGGGCGGCGAAGTGCGAAGTCGGGCTGCGACCGTGCTTGTGCTGGCGATAACGTCGTTGCTTGTCGCGCAGATACTGCTTATGGGCTTTGACGGAGCGCGCTGCAGCTATGAGCAGCTGCTGTTCGAGGCGGTCAGCGCTTATGCGACGGTGGGGCTTTCGCTCGGCATAACCGCCGCGCTCTCGGTGGGCGGCAAGCTCACTCTGGTTATGCTGATGTTCATGGGCAGAGTGGGAGCGTACACGTTGTTTGCGTCGACGACAAGGAAGAACGACGACGCGGACGCAGGCATAAAGTATCAGGAATTCAACGTGATGATGTAGCGCTTTCGGCGCGGAGGTAAACCGTAATGGTAAATATGATAGGTAAAAATTTCGAGCAATTCGCGGTGCTGGGACTGGGACGTTTCGGCAGCGAAATAGCCGTCGCGCTCTCGGGCGGCGGCAAGGAAGTGCTGGCGGTGGACGTCGCCGAGGACAGGATTCAGGCTGTGTCCTCGCTTGTCACGCACGCCGTCACCGCGGACGCTACAGACGAGCACGTCCTGAAAGCTATAGAGATTAGCTCGTTCGACGCGGTTATCGTGGCAATCGGCGACGTCGAAGCCTCGGTACTCGCTACCGTCACCTTGAAGGAGCTGGGCGCGAATTATATCGTGGCTAAGGCGAGCAACGACAAGCACAAGCGCGTTCTGGAAAAAATCGGCGCGGACTACGTCATCGTGCCCGAAGCGGAAATGGCGCATAAGCTTGCTAACAGGCTGATGAACAAGCGGCTGAATGACCTCATGGAAGTCAACGACAAGTACAGCATAGTGGAAATCGCCGTGCCGGAGGCTTGGTCCGGGAAAAGCCTCATCGAGCTGGGCGTCAGAAACCGCTTCCGCGTCAACGTGATACTTGTGCTTGCCGGCGGCGAGGACGTAATCTCGTCACCGGGTGGCGATACCGTCCTTGGCGGCTCCGACCACATGCTTGTGGGCGGTAACAACGAGGACATACTGAAATTCACGAAGTACCTGAACAAATTGAAGTAGAATCCCGAGGATTTCGGCACCATCCGCGCGAAAAAATCATATATTGTACATGCGGAAAACACAATAATTTGCGTATCCGCTTGAAAAATCGTGAAAAACGGAGTACAATATATGGGACGAGTTGTTTTGGGCGGCTATACGTCGCTGGGCATCGGCGGCGAAGCCGAAGCCGTGATTGTGCGCTCGCGCGAGCAAATACCCGAGGTTCTGACAACCTGCGGCGTAATTCTCGGGCGCGGCACCAACGTGCTGATTTCGGACGACGGCGTTACGGACAGGGTGGCGATAAACCGCATAAGCACCGTGGTTTTCGACGGAACGCACGTCTATGCCGGCAGCGGAGCCTCGCTTGCCTCGTTGGCGGCGATGTGCTGCGAGCGCGGACTTTCGGGGCTCGAGTGGGCTTGCGGAATCCCGGGTTCCGTGGGCGGCGCGGCGGTAATGAATGCAGGCGCGTTCGGCGGCGATTTTGCTTCCGTAGCCGCACGAGTGGACGTGTTCCGCGACGGCGAGGAGCAGAGTCTGAAGCCCTGCGAATGCGGCTTCGGCTATCGGACGAGCGGTTTCGGCGGCGGCGATTTCGTGTCCGGTGCGGCGTTCGAGCTCAGCCGCAGCACCCCTGAGAAAATAATGGCGGTGCAGCGCGAATACACCCGTCGGCGCGAGCTTACTCAGCCGAAAGGCAGGAGCGCAGGCTGCGTGTTTCGGCGCGTGGGCGACGTCAGCGCGGCGTATTACATCGACCGGGCGGGCTTGAAAGGCGAGAGAGAGGGCGGCGCGAGCGTGTCGCAGCTGCACGCGGGGTTTATAATAAACGACGGCACCGCTACCGCACGCGATTATTTGCGGTTGACGGAAAGGATAGAGGAAGAGGTGCGAAATAAATTCGGCATAACGCTTGATAGAGAGATCAGAATTATCGGAGAAATTTAATGGCTTTTTGGGGCGACTACCATACTCATACTATATATTCCCACGGCAAGGGCACGATTGAAGAAAACGTGCTCGCCGCGCAAAAAATCGGGCTTAAGGAAATAGCCATTACCGACCACGGCTTCAGACACATGATGTACAACGTGCGCCGAATGGATTTCCGCTACATGCGCGAGGATGTCGAGTTCGTCAAGAAAAAATATCCCGACATAAACGTGTATTTGGGACTTGAAACCAACCTGACGTCGCGCTTCGGCAAAGCCGACGTGCTGAGCTCGGACATGCCCGGGCTGGACCTGTTGATTTGCGGCTACCACAAGTTCGTACTGCCGGACAAGCTGTCGGACTTTTTTAAGTTCTTCCTGCCCAATTTCGTGTTCGGCAATACCGACAAAAACTCGAAAAAAACGATAGCGAGAAACACCGACGCATATATAAAACTGCTCGAAAGCTACGACGTCGACATAGTTTCGCACATCAACTACGGCATACGCGCCGACGCGGTGGAGGTGGCGAGGGCTTGCAAGCACTTCGGTACCTACGTCGAGCTGAACGGCAAGCGCATTTCGATGACCGACGAAGATCTAGCTAAAATCGCCGCGGAGGACGTGGAGTTTATCTGCGATTCCGACGCGCATTCGGTGGGCAGAGTGGGCGACTTTTCCGTGCCCGTTGCCTGCATCGAGCGCGTGGGCATTCCGTATTCGCAGATAGCGAATTGGGAGCGGCTGCCGCGTTTTCGGAGTCGAATCGCCAAGGGGCTTTACGACGAGAACAAGGGCGGAGATTTATAAAATCGCCGCATGAAGAATTGAGCGAGCACGGCGATTTTTCGCCGACAAAACTAATGGGAGAAGCCCGATGGACGGATATTCGCTTTCGGCTAAAAACGAAATAACCGCGTTGTCGTTCAGCACCGACTGCTGCAAACGAGCGTTTTTGTCCGCGCTTATTCACACGGGCGGCTCGCTGGTTTTCGGTCACGGCGGCATGCGCGTGATAATACCTGCCGCGACTGCCGCGCTCGAGAAGAAAATCGACGAAACGCTGCGCGAGGTCGCCGACGGCGTGAGAGCGGTCAAGGACGGCTCGGAAACGGTAATCGAGGGGCAGGGCGTGTTGCCGCTGATGTTCGGGTTGGGAATTTTTGCCAAAAGAGGCGAGGAAACGGTAGTCAACGAGGGCATTTACCCGGGGCTCGTGCGCGAGAATTGCTGCGCGGTGTGGTATATCCGCGGCGCGTTTCTGGGCTCGGGTAGCGCTTCGCTGACAAAGGGCTACCACCTCGAATTCGCGCTCTCGGGCGAGGCGCTGGCGCTAGACCTTATCGAGCTTCTGGCGCGGTTCGGGATAGAGGGGCGGCTCGTCGGGCGCAAGGACAAGCACGTCGTGTACATCAAGGAGGGCGAGGCGGTCAGCGACTGTCTGGCGCTCATGGGCGCGTCGGGCGCGGTGGTGGAGCTCAATTCGCGGCTGATTATGCGCTCGTTCCGCCGTGACACCAATCGCAGGACGAATTGCGAAATCGCCAACATTTCAAAGACGGTAAACGCCGCCGTCCGACAGTGCGAGGACATCAAGCTGATTGAATCCAAACAGGGGCTTGCGTCGCTGCCCGAAAAGCTCGAAATCGTGGCGAGGGCGAGGACGGAGTACCCCGACGAAAGTTTTGCCACGCTCGCGGAGAGATTGGGACTGAGCAAGAGCACGCTTAAAAATCGGCTGAACAAGCTGGGCGAAATAGCGGAAAACATAAGAGAAAGAGAAAAGGAGAGTAACCGCGACTGATGCAAGACTTTGTACACCTGCACGTTCATACCGAATACAGCCTGCTCGACGGAGCGACGCGCATTTCCAAGATATTTCAGCGTTGCGGCGAGCTGGGCATGCCTGCGGTTGCAATCACCGACCACGGCAACATGTACGGCGCGCTCGAATTCGTAAAGGCGGCAATCCGCTACACCGACAAGGAAGCCGACCCGTTTCGTTTTATCGCCGAGCGCCGCGAATTTAAGGTCAAGCCTATCATAGGCTGCGAGCTCTACATGACCGACGACATGACGGTCAAGACGACCGTGGGCGGCAAAATGCCCAAGTATAACCACCTTATACTGCTCGCCAAAAACATGACGGGCTATAAGAACCTCATAAAACTCGTCAGTATCGCCTACGTCGACGGACTTTACTACAAGCCGAGGACGGACTTTAAGCACCTTCGCGAGCATGCCGAGGGGCTGGTTTGTCTTTCTGCGTGCATTGCCGGCGAACTGCCGCAGGCTATACTTCGCGGCGATATGCAAGCCGCCGACGAAATCGTCGCGCGCTATAAAGCGTTGTTCGGCGACGACTATTACATAGAAATTCAGGACCACAATATCCGCGACCAGAAAGTAGTGCTGCCGCATCTCGTGGCGCTCGCGCGCAAGCACGGCGTGAAAATCGTCGCGACAAACGACGTGCACTACCTCAACAAGCACGACGCCACGGCGCAGAAAGTGCTGCAATGCATTTCTTTCCGCACCACGATGTCGCCCACCGAAATGGACGAGAACGCTTCGGATTTGCCGCCCGTGTCGGACGGCGTGGACGACACCGGCTATTTCCCCACCAAGGAGTTCTATCTCAAAAGCGGCGACGAAATGGCGGAGCTCTTTCCCAATCTCGGCGACGCGCTTACGAACACGCTGGAAGTGGCGGCAAAGTGCGAGCCGTACTTCTTCTCCAAAGAGCCTCTGATGCCGGCGTTCGTGCCCGATGACGGTTCCACGCCATACGACTACCTGTATAACCTCACGATGACGGGCTTGAAGAAAAAATACGGCGAGATTACATCCGAGATTATGGAGCGCGCCGAGTACGAGCTGGGCATAGTTAAGCGCATGGGCTTTGTCGATTACTTCCTCATCGTGTGGGATTTTATAAATTGGTCGGAAACTCACGGCGTGCCGGTAGGACCCGGGCGCGGCAGCGGCGCAGGCAGCATAGTCGCTTACGCGATAGGCATAACCAAGGTTAATCCGCTGAAATACGACCTTTACTTCGAGCGATTTCTTAACCCGGAGCGCGTGTCTAACCCCGACTTCGACATCGATTTTTGCGTGGACGGCAGAGAGCGCACGATAGAGTACGTCATCGGCAAGTACGGCGTGAACAACGTTTCGCAGATTGTCACGTTCGGCACGCTGGCGGCAAAGGCGGCGGTCAAGGACGTTGGGCGCGTGTTCAATCAGCCGTTCTCCGAAGTCGACAAGATAACCAAGCTGATGCCCAAGATGATGGGACACAACCACATAGGGCACCTGCTCGGCTTCGAGAAGCCCAAAAAGCCCGACGACCCCAATCCGTTCATACCCGAACTCAAGGAAATGTACGACACCGACCCGATGGTGCGCAGGATTCTCGACATGGCAATGGAAGTCGAGGGTATGCCGCGGCAAACGGGCATGCACGCCGCCGGCGTAATCATCTGCCGCGACCCGATTGCCGACCATATTCCTATGGCGAGGTCGAGCGAGGGTATCGTCACCACGCAGTTCAACATGATAGAGTGCGAGGAGCTGGGACTTCTCAAAATGGACTTTTTGGGGCTGCGCACCGTCACCGACATCAGCAAGACGCTGAAATATATCAAGAAATACCGCGGAATAAACGTCGACTTCTACGACGGCAGCATGGAGTACAACGACCAGAACACCTACAAGCTCATCGGCGACGGCGACACGCACGCGGTGTTCCAGCTCGAGTCCGAGGGCATGAAGAAGTTTATGCGCGACCTCAAGCCCGCTTCGCTGGAAGAAGTGATGGCAGGCATTTCGCTTTTCAGACCCGGTCCTATCGATAAGATTCCGGTGTACATCGAGAACAAGCGTCACCCCGACCGTATTCAGTACGACCATCCGCTTCTGATACCCACGCTGAAAGTCACTTTCGGCATCATGGTCTATCAGGAGCAGGTCATGCGTATCGTGCAGGACATAGCCGGCTATTCGCTCGGGCGCGCGGACGAAGTGCGCCGAATGATGAGCAAGAAGAAAAAAGAGAAGATGGAGAAGGAGCGCGAGGTGTTCCTGAACGGACTTCACAACGACCGCGTGGACATCAAGGGCGCGGTGGCGAACGGCGTTCCGGCAGAAGTCGCCAACAAGATTTACGACGATATGTCCTCGTTCGCGTCCTACGCGTTCAATAAATCCCACGCCGCGGCTTACACTTACCTTACCTATCAGACGGCTTACCTTAAATGCTACTATACCGTCGAGTTCATCACCGCGGTGCTCAACAACCGCATAACGTCGATTGAAGAGATTTCCAACTACCTCGGCTATCTCAAGGAGCGTGGCTTCACCGTGCTGCCGCCCAATATCAACCGCTCCTACGGCGAGTTTTCCGTCGAGGACGGCGCGGTGCGTATCGGCATGGCGGCAATCAAGAACGTCGGCATGGCGGCAATCGACAACATCGTCGAGGAGCGCGAAAGAAACGGCGAGTTCACAGACTTCGTGGAGTTCGTCAAGCGCATGGAAAACTCCACGCTCAACAAAAAACAGCTTGAAAGCCTTATCTACGCAGGCACGTTCGATTGCTTTAACTTAAAGCGCAGTCAGCTGATTGCCGTGTACGAGCAGATTCTCGACCGCGTTCAACGCGACCGTCAGCAGTCGATGAAGGGGCAGATTTCCTTCTTCGACGACGCCAAGTCCGAGTTTAACAGGTTCGATTTCCCCGACATAGCCGAGTATGACTTGTCCGAAAAGCTGGCAAAAGAAAAGGAAGTCGCAGGAGTGTACCTCACGGGACACCCCCTCGACCAATACAAGGAGCACCTTAAAAAGTACGCGTGCAATACCGCCGCGCTCGCCGAAATCATTGAAGACGGCGGCTCGGGCGACGACGCGGAAAAGAATTACGCGATACCCGACGACACCGTGGTCACTATCGGCGGCATGCTGGTGGAGACAGGCAAAAAGACCTCCAAAAAGACGGGCAAAGACTTTGGCGTAGGCAAAATCGAGGACCTTTACGGCACCGTGGAGCTCATGCTGGGCGGCTTCAAGTACGGTCAGTATAAAAACATTTTCGTCAAGGACAAGCTCGTCACCGTGACGGGCAAGGTGCGCCGCCGTGAGGACAGCATAACCGTTTCCGTCGACCGCATGGAAACCTGGGATAACGTCAAAAAGGGCGCAGGCAAAAAGCTGTACTTCCACTTGTCGTTCCGCGAAACCGACCCGGAAATCATGGACACGCTGCAAAATATTCTGCTCGCGTACCCCGGCGACGACGAAGTGTTCATTCAGAACAAGGATGACAACAAGTTGTATCCGCTAACCGAGCTTCACACTTCCGTGAATCCGATTATGCTCAACGAGCTCGTGGGGCTTCTCGGCGAGAAAAACGTCAAGGTGCGCGGCTGAAGCTTCGCTTTACGGTGATTAAAGCGCGGCTGTCGTCGCAATTTGCCAAAATCGCGGCGATACAGGTAAAAAATTCCGAAAAAAGCCGTCAAATCGCTTTTCTAACGGCAAAAGTAATGGTATAATGTATTAAACAAAAAATAAATCTGTCAGGCTAAAAAAATTCAATCGTCGTGCTTCGGAGAGAAGCGGAGCACAAAAGAGGTATGATTATGAAAAAAATCGCAATACTAACGAGCGGCGGCGACGCGCCAGGCATGAACGCGTCCATTCGCGCGGCGGTGCGTTACGGCATTTCGTGCGGCATGGAAGTCATGGGCGTCGAGCGCGGTTACAGCGGACTTATCGACGGCGCGTTCGTGGAAATGGGACTGAGAAGCGTTTCCGACATCATTCAGCGCGGCGGCACAATCCTGCGCACCGCTCGCTGCCCCGAGTTCAAGACACCCGAGGGCAGGGCTAAGGGCATCGAAAACCTGCGCCGTCACGGAGTAGAGGGGCTTATCGTCATCGGCGGCGACGGCTCGTTTATGGGCGCGAAGATTTTGTCCGAGCTGGGCTTCCCGACTATCGGCATTCCCGGCACTATCGACAACGACCTTGCCTACACTGATTACACGCTGGGCTTCGACACCGCCTGCAACACGATACTCGACGCTATCAATAAGATTCGCGACACCATGTCCTCGCACGAGCGTATTTCCATCGTCGAGGTCATGGGCAGAAACTGCGGCGACCTCGCGCTCTACGCAGGTATCGGCGGCGGCGCGGAAATCATTATCGTGCCCGAAATCAAGATGACCACCGACGACATCGTGAATAAGCTTACCGAGTTCCGCGCAAGCGGAAAGCGCAGCGGCATTATCGTGCTCGCCGAGGGCGCCGGACACGCCGACGACCTCATGAAAACGCTGTCCGAGCGCACCGATTTGCACATACGCTCGACGGTGCTCGGGCACATTCAGCGCGGCGGCTCGCCCAGCAATCAGGACCGTTATCTCGGCACTTCGTTCGGCGTGCACGCGGTCAAGCTCCTCGCCGACGGTATCGGCAACCGCATCGTGGGCATAAAGGACAACAAGATTTACGACGTCGACATCATCGAGGGCTTGGCGATGAAGCGCAAGTTCAACATTGAGCTGTACGAAATGGCTTCGGTCGTCGCAAGATAAGCCGAAACGGGGAAAGGAACGGGGCATAATGCTCTACGACATTATGCCCTTTTTCGTAAAACCGATGCTTTATTGAAACAAAGTAGCCGTATCGATTGTAAGCGGCTAGGAAAAAACGAAAAGGCTAAGGAAAAATAAGGAGAAAAACAATGAAAAAACTGATTGTATTTTTACTTGTCGCGGTAATGACGCTGGGCTCCATGCCGCTTGCCGCGTGCTCGACGACCGATTACACCGTGGGCATAATTCAGCTCGTGCCGCACCCGGCGCTCGACGACGCCACCAACGGCTTCCGCGATGCTCTCGGCGAGGAAATGGAAAAAGCCGGCAAGACGGTCAAGTTCGACTATCAGAACGCGAGCAACGAAACGACGGCTTGCACTACGATTGTGGGCAACTTCAAGGCGAAGAAATACGACCTTATCATGGCGAACGCCACCGCGGCTTTGCAGGCGGCGGCAAACGCCGTGACCGATATACCTATTCTGGGCACGTCCGTCACCGAGTACGGCGTTGCGCTGGGTATAGATAACTTTAACGGCACCGTGGGCGGCAACGTTTCGGGAACTTCGGACCTCGGCGACCTCGACAAACAGGCGCAGATGATACTTGACCTCGTGCCCTCGGTGAAAAAGGTCGCGCTTCTATATTGCAGTGCCGAGCCGAACTCGAAGTATCAGGTTTTAAAGGTTGCCGAATACCTTAGCGCGAAGGGCGTGGAGAGCAAGGAATATCCCTTCGCCGACACCAACGACATAAGCGCGGTGGCGACGGGCGCGGCGGATTACGGCGACGCTATTTATGTGCCGACGGACAACACCGTCGCGGCGAACACAGAGACTATCGACGCGGTGTGCAGACCCAAAAAGAAGCCTATTATCGCAGGCGAGGAGGGCATTTGCGGCGGTTGCGGCATTGCCACGCTGTCGATTAGCTATTATCAGCTGGGCGTCAAAACGGGTAAAATGGCGGCGGAGATTCTTCTTCGCGGCGCGGACATTTCCAAAATGCCCGTTCAGTATGACGACAGCGCAATGTACAAGTACAACGCGGAAATCTGCGAGGCTCTGGGAATAACCGTGCCCGAGAATTACGTTAAAATCGAGAAAAAGGCGGAATAACGATGTCACTTCTGAACGCTCTGCCCGGAGCCGTAGCCCAAGGACTTATATGGGGCATAATGGCGATAGGGCTGTACATAACCTACAAGGTGCTGGATTTTGCCGACCTTACCGTCGACGGCTCGATGGTAACGGGCGCGGCTGTGTGCGCGATAATGGTGACTTCCGGCATTAACGTGTGGGTGGCGATGCTGTGCGCGCTGCTTGCCGGCGCGGTCTGCGGACTGATTACCGGCATTTTCCACACGCTTATGGGAATACCGGCGATACTGTCGGGAATACTCACGCAGCTTCTTCTGTGGTCTGTCAACCTTAAAATTCTGGGCAAATCCAACCTCAGCCTCAGCTCGCGCACTTACGGCGTGATAATTTCTCAGCTCAATACGGGGCTTGCAATCGCGATTGCGGCGGCGTTCGTCGTCGCGCTCATCGGCGTGCTGTATTGGTTCTTCGGCACCGAACGCGGCTGTTCGATAAGGGCGACGGGCAACAATCCGAACATGAGCCGCGCTCAGGGCATAAACACTTCGCTCAATATCGTGCTGGGACTGATGCTTTCCAACGCCGTCGTCGCGCTCTCGGGCGCGTTGCTCGCGCAGTATCAGGGCTTTGCCGACATCAATATGGGCAGGGGCGCGATTGTCATCGGGCTTGCCGCCGTGATTATCGGCGAGGCGATAGTGTCCAAAATTTCCCGTAACTTTGCAGTCACGCTCGCAGGCGTTGCGCTGGGCGGCGTGGTGTACTATTTCGTGTATCAGCTCGTCATCTGGATGGGGCTCGACACCGAGCTGTTAAAGATGTTCTCCGCGCTGATTGTCGCGGTGTTCCTCGCCGTGCCGTATTGGAAAAAACGCTGGTTCACCGGTAAAAAATTCGGCAAAAAGTCGGCTGTGACCGCCGTAGCGGTTGAAGGAAATATCGCCGCGGGCGAAGAAACGACGATTACGGGCGAAGAAACGACGAGTGAGGAAGCGGCGGAAAACGTGCGGAACGAAGCTGCCGTAAGCCCTGCGGACGAGAAGAAGGAGGACTGACCGATGCTGGAAATTACGGGACTTAAAAAAGTGTTCAATCGCAGCACGGTCAACGAAAAGGTCGCGCTGAATGGACTGAATATTACGGTCAACGACGGCGATTTCGTCACGGTCATCGGTGGCAACGGAGCAGGCAAGTCCACGATGCTCAACGCGATTTGCGGAGTTTTCCCCGTCGACGAGGGTAAAATCGTGCTTGACGGCAACGACATCACCGCGCTTCCCGAGTACAAGCGCGCCAAATTTTTGGGGCGGGTGTTTCAGGACCCGATGATGGGCACGTCGCCCAATATGGAAATTCAGGAGAACCTTGCGCTCGCCTATCGCAGGGGAAAGTCGCGGTTGCTGCGCCCGGGCATCACCAAGGCGGAAAAGGAACTCTACCGCGAGCACCTGAAAAGGCTCGGGCTGGGGCTGGAGGACAGAATGACGTCCAAGGTAGGACTGCTGTCGGGCGGACAGCGGCAGTCGCTCACGCTGCTGATGGCGACGCTCAATCGCCCCGATTTGCTACTGCTCGACGAGCACACCGCCGCGCTCGACCCTAAAACCGCCGCGAAAGTGCTTGCGCTCACCGAGGAAATAACGTCGGAAGAAAAGCTGACGACGATTATGATTACGCACAACATGAAAGACGCCATTCACTACGGCAACCGCCTTGTGATGATGCACGAGGGCAGAGTGGTTTACGACGTTTCGGGCGAGGAAAAATCCGCGCTCACCGTCGAGGACTTGCTCAAAAAGTTCGAGCAAACCGCAGGCATGGTCAACGACCGCCTGATTTTGGCGTAAGACTCGATAACCGCGCAATCCTCGCCGCGGAATAAGCAATAATTTTAATACTGCTCGTTATTTTGTATTAGTCGGAAGGGCAGATAACCCGAAGCCCCGAAATTACGTTAATCCGTAGTTTCGGGGCTTTCGTTATGCCGGAAATTCAGTCCATATTCAGGTTGTCGTAGGAAAAGAGTTCGGAGTTCAGAAACTCGCTCACCGTAATCCCCAGCCCGTCGCTGAGCGCAATCAGCGTTTTGAGATTCACGCCTTTCGTCTTGCCTTTCATTATGCTCTTGAGCGTGTCGTGCGAAACCGCGCTCCTGCGCTCGAGCTTGTACACGCTCAGCCCTCGCTCGTCCAACAGCTCCTTTAACCTTATCGTCACCGCTTCGCTTATGTTCCGCATTTTTGCCACCTCGTCCGCGCTTCCCCCGCTTAGGGGTTATTTTTCACCAAACAGTGTAACATTATTCGATTTTGTTTTTAGGGGTTAAATTTCACCCAAACGCTTGACTTCTGCTAAAATATAGCGTATACTATTGGTGAAAAATCACCCATAAAATCACTTCGGGGTTGGAAAGGAGAAATGAAAGAAAAGCCGCGGTCAAGCAAATGACTGCGGCTTTCGTAAACCGTCGGCGTTGAGAGCGTTCGGCGGTTTATTTTTTTTAGGAGCATTATTGAGATAGAAGCAATCGGTATTTTACAAGTCGAGCTTGAGGTCGCCGGGGCGAATGAGCTTGAAACGGCGCATAAGCTCGCTTATCGCAAAGCACAGGACAGCCGGGGCGAGGATGTCGAGCCCGATGACTTCGAGGAGAGCTATGCCGATATTCATGCCGCCCTCGGTGAGCGAGGTGACGGTTTCAAATATGCCGACTAGCCCTGCCGTGCCCATGCCCGAGCCCGTGGGTGTGCTTGTGATTTTGAGCGCGCAGGTGGAAATCGGACCCAGAATCGCGCTGACGACTACCGGCGGCAGCCACAGAATGGGTCTGCGGACGAGGTTGGGCATTTGCAGCATGCTGGTGCCCACGCCCTGAGCGAGCAAGCCGCCCCATTTGTTTTCGCGGAAGCTCATCACGGCATAGCCCACCATGTGCGTGCAACAGCCGACGACCGCCGCGCCCGCGACGATGCCGTCCAGCCCGAGAATAAGCCCGATTGCCGCCGACGAAATCGGCAGCGTGAGGAACACGCCCATAAGGACCGCCACGAGTATGCCCATGAGGAAGGGCTGTTGCTGCCCCGAATAGCGGATTGCTTCGCGCAGCACGCCCATTACTATGTCGATGGGACGACCGAGAAGAAGAGCGACGAGCGCGCCCGAGAGCACGGTGACGAGCGGCGTGACGATGATGTCGACCTTTGTCTTGCCCGACACGAGCGAGCCCACCTCGAGGGCTGCAAACGAGGCGATAAACGCGCACAGCGGTTCGCCCACCATGGTGTAGACTACAGAAATCGAGTTGTCAGCCACTATTTTACCTGCGAACGAGGCGAGCATGCCGACTACCGCCGCCGAAATCGACACGAGCGGAGCTTTTTTGAGCTTGTAGCCCATGCCGAGCGCGATACCGGCACCCATCATAAACTGCGCGAACTTGCCGATTATCACGATATAACCGCCGAACGTGCCGCCGATAAGCGAGCCGATTTTGCCGATTATCGTGCCGATAATGAGCGTCGCGAACAGTCCCAGCGCCATGCCCGACAGTCCGTCGATAAAGATATATCCGAGCACGCGCTTTGCGATTTGCTTAGCCGTAAGCTTTTGCTTTTCGCTCGGCTTGTCTTTTTTTACTTCCATGCCGAACGGATTGCCGTCGCGGCTTTCCGTTATTATCAGCGACGAATCGGTCTGCGGTATTGCTGAAGCGTCCTCGTTTTCCGTTTCGTTGGAGCCGCTCCCGACTTCGGCGTTCTCGTCGGTTTCCGCTTGCGTTTCGGCAATCGCTTCGGGTGTTTCGGTTTCTGTCAATCCCGATACCGCTTCGGCTTTTGTCGTTTCGTGCGTTTTCGTGGTTTTCGCTTCGGTAATCGCGGCTTTGGGGGTGATGTTTGCTTCGGTTTGTTTACGTTTTCTTGCCATAAGTGTAGGATTTCCTTGTTTGAGATTTTTTGGAGTAACGAAAAACGCCGCTGAGGCTTTTTGTCGCCGATGATGAAAACGCGTTGCGACATGCGCGCGACTCCCGTGAAGGGACAGCGCTGTCGTTAAATCGTATTTTCGTGCGCGTTTACTCGCGCGTTCGGCGACCGTCAGCCTTGCGGCGCAGTCGTTGCTCGTGATTTCGGAACGGTTGTTCCCCGAGCAGAAGTAACACTTATGCTACTTTACCGATTGCCAACCGATGCGTACATCGGTTTTACGACAACGGGGAAGGACGTATTTCAGTCTTTCCCCGTGACGTTTGTTCCTTTATTACAGCCTCGCGCGGCGGTTTCACGCGGCTATTGCGGTGAAACGCTTTGCCGCCCGTGCGGTTTTACTTACCGGCCTTTTGCTTGTAGGTGGCTAGTCTTGCCTTTGCGTCGGCTTCGGCCTTGGCGAACAGCTTTTCCGCAACCTCGGGGTTAGCCTTCTTGAGCGAAGTGTAACGAACCTCGCCGGCAAGGTATTCCTGATAGGAGCCTGTCGGGTCCTTGGAATCCAGCGTGAAGGGGTTGACTCCCTCGGGAGCAGCCGGGTTGTAGCGGTAGAGCTGCCAATAACCTGCCTCGACCGCCTTCTTGGTTTCGAGCTGACCGTTGGACATATCGATACCGTGGTTGATGCAGGTAGCGTAGGCGATGACGAGCGACGGACCGTGATAAGCTTCCGCCTCGGCGAGAGCCTTGATGACCTGATTCTTATCCGCGCCCATAGCGACCTGCGCGACGTAGACGTAGCCGTAGCTCATCGCCATCATGCCGAGGTCCTTTTTCTTGGTGCGCTTGCCGGCAGCCGCGAACTTCGCAACCGAGCCGGTAGGAGTGGACTTACTTGCTTGTCCGCCGGTGTTCGAGTAAACCTCGGTATCGACGACGAGCACGTTGACGTCCTCGCCCGAAGCGAGCACATGGTCGAGTCCGCCGTAACCGATGTCGTATGCCCAGCCGTCGCCGCCGAAAATCCATACGGAGGGTTTGACGAGGCAATCGAGGTTAGCGCGGATGTCGTCAAGACCTGCCGCGGTTTCGGTCTTAAGAGCTTCCTTGACCATAGCGGCAGCGGCTTTGGACGCCTTAGCGTCGTCCTTGCCCTCGAACCATGCGGCAAACGCGGCTTTGGTAGCGTCGTTTACGCTGTCCATAGCGGCGCGCATATCGGCTTCGAGCTTTCCGCGGCGAGCCTTGTAAGCAAGGTTCATGCCGTAGCCGAACTCGGCGTTGTCCTCGAACAGGCTGTTAGCCCACGCGGGCCCATGACCCTGTGCGTTGACCGTGTAGGGGCAGGTCGGAGCGGAGCCGCCGTAGATGGACGAGCAGCCGGTAGCGTTGGCGACAATCATGCGGTCGCCGAACAGCTGAGTGACGAGCTTGACGTAGGGGGTTTCGCCGCAACCTGCGCACGCGCCCGAGAATTCAAACAGCGGCTGGAGGAATTGGCTGCCCTTTACGGAGTCGGGCTTGAACTTCGCGGTGACGTCCTTTACGGGAACGGACTGCGAGTAATCCCAATTTGCCTCTTCCGCTTTCGCGACGGGCTCGAAAGGCATCATCTTGAGCGCCTTTACCTTGGCTGGGCAGACGTTCGCGCAGCTTCCGCAGCCGGTGCAATCGAGCGGAGAGAGCTGAATGCGATAGTCGTATTCGGCAAGTCCGGTTGCGGGCTTGGTCACATAGCCCTTGGGAGCCGCAGCCGTTTCTTCCTTGGTGGTGAGAATCGGTCTGATTGCGGCGTGCGGACAAACGAGCGAGCACTGACCGCACTGGATGCAGTTGTCGGCGTCCCAAACGGGGAGAGCGGCTGCGATACCGCGCTTCTCGAACTTGGTCGTGCCGGTGGGAACGTGTCCGTCGGGCGTGAACGCCGAAACGGGCAGCTTGTCGCCTTCTTGCGCCGTAATGGGCTTGATGAAGTGCTGGAAGTACGGGTCTGCCGCGCCCTGAACCATCGGAGCGCCCTCGGTAGTGGTCGCCCACGACTCGGGGTACTTGACTTCGACGAGCCCGGAAATAGCGTTGTCAACGCAGGCGTAGTTCATGTTGACTACCGCGTCGCCCTTCTTGCCGTAAGCCTTTTTAATCATTTGCTTCATGTAGTCGGCAGCCTGCTCGTAGGGGATAATGTTCGCGAGCTTGAAGAACGCTGCCTGGCAGACGGTGTTCACGCCCTTTCTCGCGCCGATTTCGTTTACGATTTTGAGCGCGTCGAGGGTGTAGAACTTGATGTGCTTTTTGGCAATCTGGTTTTTCATGACAGCCGGCAGCTCTTCGTCGAGCTGGTCCGCCGTCCAGTTGGTGTTGAGGAGGAATACACCGCCGTCTTTAAGGTCGGAAACCATATCGTAACGGGTGACGTAGGATTGGTTGTGGCAAGCCACGAAGTCCGCCTGGTCGATGAGGTAAGTGGACTTGATGGGGGTCTTGCCGAAGCGCAGGTGCGAAATGGTCAAGCCGCCGCTCTTTTTGGAGTCGTAGGCGAAATAGCCCTGAGCGTACATGTCGGTGTGGTCGCCGATAATCTTGATGCTGTTCTTGTTCGCGCCCACGGTACCGTCCGAGCCGAGTCCGTAGAACTTGCAGCGGCTGGTGCCCTCGGGGGAAGCGTTGATAAAGTGTACGACGGGGAGAGAAGTGTTCGTGACGTCGTCGGTGATGCCCACGGTGAAGTGGTTTTTGGGCGACTTGCTCCAAAGGTTCTCGTAAACCGCGCCCACCATCGACGGGTTAAACTCTTTCGAGCCGAGGCCGTATCTGCCGCCGTAAACCTTGACGTCGCCTCTGCCGGACTCTGCCAGAGCCGCGCAAACGTCGAGGTAAAGCGGTTCGCCCAGCGAGCCGGCTTCCTTGGTGCGGTCGAGGACTGCGATTTTCTTGACGGAAGCGGGGATAGCGTCCACGAAATCCTTGACGGAGAACGGACGATAAAGTCTGACTTTGAGTAAGCCCACTTTCTTGCCCTGTTTAGCGAGGTAGTCGACTGTTTCCTCGGCGGCTTCGCAGCCCGAGCCCATCATGACGATGATTTCCTTTGCCTCAGGGTCGCCGTAGTACTGATAGAGCTCGTACTTTCTGCCCGTGAGCTTGGTGACTTTCGCCATCATTTCCTTGACGATGCCGGGGACGGCTTCGTAGTACTTGTTGGCGGCTTCGCGGTTCTGGAAGTAGATGTCGCCGTTCTGCGCGGTGCCCATCTGCACGGGGTGCTCGGGGTTGAGCGCGCGAGCCTTAAAGCGCTTGACGTCCTCCATGTCGACGAGCGGAAGAATCTCGTCGTACTCGATGCCGTCGATTTTGCTGACTTCGTGGCTGGTTCTGAAACCGTCGAAGAAGTGCAGGAACGGTACCGAAGCCTTGAGGGTGGACAGGTGCGCTACGAGCGCGAGGTCCATGACCTCCTGGACGGAGTTGGACGCCAGCATCGCAAACCCGGTCTGGCGGCACGCCATAACGTCGGCATGGTCGCCGAAAATGTTAAGGGCGTGAGCCGCGAGCGCGCGTGCGCTGACGTGGAATACGGTCGGCCAAAGCTCGCCGGCAATCTTGTACATATTCGGAATCATCAGCAGCAAGCCCTGGCTGGCGGTGTAGGTGGTGGTAAGCGCGCCGGCAACGAGCGAGCCGTGAACCGCGCCTGCCGCGCCGCCCTCGGATTCCATCTCGGCAAGGCGCAGCGGCTGACCGAACATGTTCAGTCTGCCCTGAGCCGACCATTCGTCAGCCACTTCCGCCATAGGCGAAGAAGGCGTGATGGGGTAAATCGCGGCGACTTCGCTGAACGCGTAGGCGATGTGCGAAGCGGCGGTATTACCGTCGATAGTCATTTTCTTCATTGTTGTCCTCCAATAAAAAATTACTTGTTTGTGTCTTTTCGCGAGGCGTAAAATTCCGCGAAAAAAGCGCGGCTTCGTCCGCTATTCGCATCGATTTTCCCTGTAGTACCACGGAAAGTCCGCTTATCTCGAACGAGCCTCATTTATTATAAGTCTTTTATGAAAATTAGTCAAACGATATTGACGGAAAACACGCAAAAAACCGCCGAAAACGGCGGTTTAAGGTGCGATGAAGCAGATTGAAGCGAGGACAGGGCGGCTACTTGTCCCACAGCGTGACCGAGCCGGCGGCAAGCGTTGCCGCGACGTCGATGAGCCGCTGGTTTTCCGAGCCGCGGAAGCGCAGCGAAATGTTCTTTTTTTCCTCGATGAATCTGCCGTCGACGAGCACTGTAAGGAGCTTCAGTATCTCCTCGGTATATTCGGTATGCGCGCGGCAATCGGGGCTACGAAGCTCCTCGAGAGTAAAGCCCGTGTACAGCCAAATCGTCTTTTGGGGATAAGCCGCTTTGACTTTTTTCAGGAAGGGCAGGAGCGCGCGCTGGTTTTCGGGTTCCATCGGCTCACCGCCCAGCACCGTGAGTCCGTTTATGTATGACGGAGCAAGCATTTTCATCAGTTTTTCTTCGGTTTGCTCGTCGAAAGGTTTGCCGTAATTAAAGTCCCACGTTTCGGGCTGGAAGCAGTTTTTGCACCGGTTCCGGCAGCCCGACACGAACAGCGAAACGCGCACGCCGACGCCGTTCGCTATGTCGCAGTTTTTGACGTTACAATAGTTCATAATTTTTCCTCGTGGTCGCGTTAAAGTCGTAACGGCGGCGCGAAAATCGCACCGCCGTCCGCTTATCGTCGCGTAGTTTTTGTGGAAAACGGCTGCTTACAGATGAAGCACGCGCTCCTTGATTTCCTGCGTTCTGCCCTGATTCCAATACTGAGTGCCGATATAGCCGCAGGTACGGCGGGCGACGTTCATCTTGTCCTGGTCGTGGTTGCCGCAGTTGGGGCACACCCACACGAGCTTGCCGTCCTCTTCGCGAATCTCGATTTCGCCGTCGTAGCCGCACACCTGGCAGTAATCGCTCTTGGTGTTGAGCTCGGCGTACATGATGTGGTCGTAGATAAACTTCATGACCTCGAGCACCGCGTCGATGTTGTTCTGCATGTTGGGCACTTCGACGTAGCTGATTGCGCCGCCGGGGGAGAGTGCCTGGAACTGCGCCTCGAAGCGCAGCTTCTCGAAGGCGTCTATGGGTTCGGTGACGTGGACGTGGTAGCTGTTGGTGATATAGCCCTTGTCGGTGACGTGGGGCACCACGCCGAAGCGACGTTGCAGGCACTTGGCGAACTTGTAGGTGGTGCTCTCGAGCGGCGTGCCGTACAGCGAGTAGTCGATGTTCTCGGCTTTTTTCCACTTTGCGGTGTATTCGTTCAGCTTGCGCATGATTTCAAGACCGAATTTTTCGCCCTCGGGCTCGGTGAGTTTCTTGTCGAGCATCGAGTACACGCACTCCCACAGCCCGGCATATCCTAGCGACAGCGTGGAGTAACCGCCGTGCAGGTATTTGTCGATGGTTTCGCCCTTTTTGAGACGGAGGAGAGCGCCGTACTGCCACAGTATGGGCGCGGCGTCGGACAGCGTGCCGGTCAGCCGCTCGTGACGGCATTGAAGCGCGCGGTGGCAAAGCTCCATGCGTTCGTCGAAGATTTCCCAGAACTTATTTATGTCTTTGTGCGCGGACAGACCGATATCGACGAGGTTGACGGTGACCACGCCCTGATTGAATCTGCCGTAGTACTTGGGCTTGCCGTTTTCGTCGACGTAGGGGGTGAGGAACGAGCGGCAGCCCATGCAGGTGTAGCAGTGACCCTCGCCGTTCTTGTCAATCTTGTTCTCCAGCATTACCTTTTCGGAAATGTAGTCGGGTACCATGCGCTTTGCCGTGCATTTCGCCGACAGTACCGTGAGGTAGTAGTAGGGGTCGCCCTCGTGAATGTTGTCGTTTTCGAGGACGTAGATGAGCTTGGGGAACGCCGGCGTGACCCACACGCCCTTTTCGTTCTTTACGCCCTGATGCCGTTGGCGCAGAACCTCCTCGATAATCATCGCGAGGTCGTGCTTTTCCTGCTCGTTTTTGGCTTCGTTGAGGTACATGAACACGGTGACGAACGGCGCCTGACCGTTGGTGGTAAGCAGCGTCACTACCTGATACTGTATCGTCTGGACGCCCCTGCGAATTTCGTCGCGCAGGCGTTTTTCGGTGATTTTCGTGATTTTGTCCTCGGTAGCGTCAACGCCCAGCTCCTTGATTTCCGCGATAACCTCGCCGCGGATTTTCTCACGGCTGATTTGCACGAAGGGCGCGAGATGCGCCAGCGAAATCGACTGGCCGCCGTACTGATTGGACGCGACTTGCGCGATAATCTGCGTGGCGATGTTGCAGGCGGTGGAGAAGCTGTGCGGACGCTCTATCATCGTTCCGGTAATGACCGTGCCGTTCTGTAACATGTCCTCGAGGTTTACGAGGTCGCAGTTGTGCATGTGCTGAGCATAGTAGTCCGCGTCGTGGAAGTGAATTATGCCTTCGTTGTGCGCGTCGACTATATCCTTAGGCAGCAGTATGCGGTTGGTAAGGTCGCGGCTCACTTCGCCGGCGATGTAGTCGCGCTGAGTGGAGTTGACGATAGGATTCTTGTTGGAATTCTCCTGCTTCGCTTCCTCGTTGTTGCACTCGATGAGGCTGAGTATCTTGTCGTCGGTGGTGTTCGACTGACGGACGAGCTGACGGGTATAACGATAGGTAATATACGCCTTCGCCACCTCGTAAGCGCCGTGCGCCATAATCTGATGCTCGACAATGTCCTGCACCTCTTCGACCGACGGCGCGCGCCCCAGCTTTTCGCAGTCGTGTACCGCGCGCTCCACGATACGCCCGATTTGCGTCCTCGTCATGCGGACGTCCTCGGGTACCGCTTCGTTTGCCTTCTCGACGGCTATCTTGATTTTGTTCTCGTCGAACAGCTGTTCCGCGCCGTTTCTTTTAATGATTTTCATTACCGTTACCTCCCTGCCTTTATCTTTTGCACAAAAAATCAGTCAATTAGTTATGAAACAATATATAGTGGTGAAATTGCGATTATATTCCGTATTCCTCACAATATGTTGTTTATCCAAGCGTGAGCATAGTACCACAACGGGGCGGTAAAGGTCAAGCGTTACGGGCATATTTAAATAAAAAATTTGCAAATAGTGTTTTTCCCGTTTAGGACGGTAACTCGCTGATTGGCGAGTATTTTAGCAGGATAATTACTTTCCTGCTCCGAGAGGATTCAATGCCTATAACCGCTAATTATCCTTATGTCAAAAGCGGAGTGACAGCGAAGCCCTGAGAATCCGTCCACAGCCGCATTATTATCCTTATAATAATCCTTGCGGATGGGATGACAAGTGGAACGGTAATTGTTCCGCGAGTATTTTTTGGGGATATAATGTGGATTGGGGAAATAATGTGAATTAAAGAAAATATGAATATTAAACGAACAAAGCCCACGGGGTAGATGGTTATTGCCGTCTATCCCGTGGGTTTTGTTGTGTTTGAGAAACCCTATACGCCATTCGGTGGCTTGCCGAGGAATGATATAACGATAAGTATGTTTCTGCCGTGGAATCCCATTCTATAAGAGTAGTATTATCCTGAACCCGCGCATAGCGCGAATCTCACTTCGGCGACAGCCGAAATATCACTTTCCGACGCAGTTCGGAAATCTCACTCGGGCGCAAGCCCGAATCTCACTCGTCGCAAGACGAATCAGCTCGTTACTTTCCGATTCTTTCCAGGAAGGTTGTTGCGGCGCGGCGAGCGGCGGCGACGGAGAGATTAAGGCAGTTGCCGCACTCTGCCTTGCTGTTTCCGGGCATTTCGCCGTCGTAGTCCGCAACGTAACGGAATGCGGCAAGTATATCGCGTTCGGCTTCATTCTGTCCGAGTCCGCGATAAAGAACGTAAAAACCGGTTTGACAGCCCATCGGACCGACGTAAATCACTTCCGCGCCGTGAGCGCCGTTTCTCAAAACCGTCGCGAGCAGGTGCTCGAGCGAGTGCATTTCGGCGTTGGTCAGAAGCTCGTCGGCGTAGGGCTTGCAAATCCGAACATCGTAGGTGCAAATATCCCCGTCGCGGCGAGAAAGGTAAATCCCGGCAGGGTGGTTGAGGTGGTCGATTTTAAAAGATTCGATTTTTTCCATTGTAAATCCGTCCTTTTCTTAGAGCGCAAGCCGCTCCCGACAAGCCGATTATAGCACTTTTCGGGCTAGTCCGCAAATATTTCGGCGCGGCAATCAAAATTATTGACTATCGCGCGCAAAAATGCTAAAATAATTCATATAGGTAAAGCGGCTTCGGACGCGGCGAACGGGCTTGTGTGCTTCGGACGCGGCGAACGATAGACTTAATCGGCTTTCGGGCGCCCGGGCGAGCAAGCCGCGAAGAGGAATAATCATGAATTTCGACGTAGAATTGGTAGGAAAGATAGGCTCGATGGCGCTTGTCGACAGCGCTCACGACGAGCTGGATTACAATAAATTCGTGCGCATATCGCGGTTTCTTCGGCCGGGAATGATTTGGGTTTCGTCGGGCGCGACGGTCATCGGGCGGCTGGACTATATCCACCGCAACGGCTGCGAGCTCGAGGGCGACCCCGATTCGGTCAAGGCTTCCTACGCCGCGCAGGGTCAGCCGATACTGATGCAGACTTACCGAAACTTTATCGACAGCCGCTATTCGGTGCGGCAGATTCTGCTCGAGCACAACCACTTCAACGACGAGGTGAAGCGCGAGCATATCCGCGGACTGCTCGTTCGCTGCGCCGCCGAGAACGCGATACCGATTATCAACTATAACGACTGCGTTTCCAGCGAGGAGAACCGCAAGTGGGAGATAGCGCGGCTTCACCGCGAAAAGGGCGATAAGGTAGTCGAGCTGATTGACAACGACGAAACAGCCGCGCAGGTGGCGTGCCTCGTCAAGTCGCGGTTGCTCGTGATTCTCACCAACCTCGACGGCATTTACGCCGACATCAAGAACCCCGATTCGCTTATTCGCGAGATTGGCGGCAAGGACATTGCGGAGGTGCTGGCGAACATCGACGAGGTGAAGAAGAGTTGCGTGGGCGCTTCGCGAGTGGGCGCGAACGGCGCGAAAGCCAAGCTCGAGTATATCAAACCGTGCGTGGAAAACGGCACGAAAGTAATTATCGCCAGCTCGCGCTATGACCTTTCCGACATAGTTGCCGAAAAAGTCCCGTGCACTATCGTCGCTGCAAGATAGCGAAAGGCACAACTACTAATAAACAGGTTTCGATACATTAAGGAAACGGCTGGGTATATCGGCTTTGTTTCCTTTTCTTTGAAAGATAAATTTAATCAGAAAAAGATTAATTTTTTCTTGACATTTTGGTTTAATCGAGCTATAATGTCATTAGAAACGGAGGGTTTTACTATGGGTTACACAAAGTTTGGCGAATTTATGAGAGTTTTAAGGGTTAAAAATCACGAGGTAATGGGCGATACAGCCAAGCTGTTAAACGTAAAGGTACCGTTTGTTTCGGCGGTCGAAAGCGGAAAAAGGAACGTACCGGAAGGGTGGGTAGAAATACTGACAGAGCATTACGATTTGGATGAAAATCAACGCGCCGAATTGCAAGAAGCGATAGAAGAATCAAAAACGCAAGTAAAAGTAAATTTGATACCAGCAACTGATATTCAAAGAAGAGTTGCGCTGCAGTTTCAACGTTCTTTCGACAATCTGGACGAGAAAACAGCAAACGAATTGCTCAAAATTCTGGATAAGGAGAAACGTTGATGGATTACGAGATAAAGCCAACAAACAGAAAAGACCTTCGACTTTATGCAAAGCTGTTTCGCTCCGTTTGCGGAGTTTCGCAAAGCGAGCCTATAGACCCGGTTGCATTACTCGATCGTTTACCGGATTTGGAGGGTTTTGACGGGGTGCGATGCGAAATCGTGTACAATAATGCGCTTGGGGGAAACGTGCCGGCGCGATGTTTGAAAGATGACGACGGTTACGTTATTCAAATTAAAGAAAAGGTTTACCTCGGCGCATACGAAAGGAAAATCGGCGGCGACAGAATGCATATTATTCATGAGATTATGCACGTTTATCTGGATAAACTGGGGTTTAAGCCGATTTATTCCAGGCAGTTGAGAGAGAAACTTCCTCCGTACAGGAGTTTGGAGTGGGCTACTATGGCGATTGCGGGAGAAGTCATGATGCCGTATGAATTTACAGTCGGTATGGGAACGAAAGAGCTAATGAGTGTTTACGGAGTGTCAAAGGCGGCGGCAGAAAAAAGACAAAAGTACGAGCTATTAACATAAAAGAAAAACACCTAAAAGTTGCCGTTAACAACGATTAAGTGCCTTTCGGGAAATGCTGTTATACATTCCTCACAAGTATAAGTATAACACTTCCTTGCTTTTATGTCAAATAAATTTTTTAAAGGAGGTGTTCTATACTTATGAACACAATTTTAGCCAAGCCGAAATCGGCGAAAAAAGATGTTTTCAATTCGTTTTTGGTTGAAAACGCGACTTACGACGGGGAATACGAAATTCCTTGTCTAAAAACCGGCGAATCATTGCCGAGGAAAGTGATTACCTTTTCGCAATGCGTCGGGAGTAAAGAGTTCGATTCATGGGTAGTTTTTTACGAGCATGATTCGGCATTTGAAAGACTGTGGCGAAATCCGCAAAGGTACTTATCGATACTCAAACGGTTCAAAGGCATAATCTCACCGGATTTCAGTTTGTATTACGACATGCCGCTGTGTATGCAGGTGTGGAATATTTACAAGGGTCGAGCTTTGGCGCATTGGTTACAAGAGAACGGCATGGATATTATTCCAAACGTACGTTGGAGCGACGAGCGCACGTTTGAAGCGGCATGCTCGGGTATAGAAACAGGAAAAACAATTGCCGTCGGTACTCACGGCTGTATAAAGACGGCATACGGTAAAAAAATCTTCATCGAGGGCTTTGACTATGCGATTAACAGGCTGAAACCGAAGAATGTGGTTGTTTACGGACGAGTTCCCGACAGGATATTTTGCCTGGCGCGTATGTATAGAATAAATATTTTATACTTTGAAAGTAAATTCGGTTTATCTCACAAAACGGAGGCAAACTGATATGGGCGCAGGTTTTCACGGAGGTTTCGGCAATACGAAAGGGGCGAAAAAATATATTTTTTACGCCGAGAACAAGATAGAAGCATTAAAAAACGTAAGCGCATTGCCGAAAAGAATACAAGCCTCTTTTACAAAATTCGTAAAAGACACGACTACAAGCAAATATGCAGAATATAAAGTGCTTGTAAATTCAAGGGGATATATTTATCAAAGCACTAAATGCGGAGACGTTCCCGGGTCGTATGCCGTTTATTACAAAGAGGTAGACAAGGACGGTAAAACGTTGAAGGTTTACAAAGACACCTATGACAATAACGGATATTTTGTTCATAGGAAAATTAAATAGGTGAGGTGAAGTATGAATAACGAAACGATTTACAGGCTTTTAAAATGTGAAATTACTTGGAAGGAAGCGGCAAAAAAAGAGCGTTGCGGCTCTTACGTTATTGTCGGAACGGAGGAGTTTCACGTCGACGTCGACAATATTATGACGGCGATTGACGCTTGCTTAAACGGTAAATACACTATGCAGGATTTGATAGATTGGGCAAACGTCATTAGATTTTCTGACGTTTTTAGTTTTGAAACAAAACATTCCGAGTGCATTATCGGCATTTTGGACCGCATCGAAGAGTCGGACGAGAAAAACAACGAATTGACCCGTGCCGATTTGAATTTAATGAAAGAGAAGCTGGAGAGAAACGAACAGTGGTAGCGAGCTTTGTCGGTTCAAACTACCCCGAAAGTATTTTTGTGAAAAGACGTGCGGCACTTTGTAATCGTATTTTACTAGACGGTAGGGGATATAGCATATAAAAACAACGGCGGTTGAAGGCTCAATCGTCGTTGTTTTTTGCCGCTAAGTCACGTTGTTTTTTTGTAATTAAATGCCGCTAAGTCACGTTGCTTTTTTGTAATCGGTCGCCGTTGGACGGTGTTGCTTTTTGTCGTTAATCGACGTTTTCGTCTGAGTTTTTATTGTCGGTTTCGCCGACGTTTTCGCCGTCGATTTTGTCGGCGTTCTCGTCGGGCGATTTTACGGGAGCGTCGTAATTTTCCGTGGGCGTATGCGAGTTTTCGTTACCGTTTTCGGTTTCCGTTACGGTATTTTCGGTTTGATTTTCGGCGTTTTTATCGGTGCTGTCTGCTTCGGTTTGCGTGCGTAAAGAGAACAGGTCGGGGCGTTTCAGTCGCAGCGCCGCGACTAAAATACCGACGAACAGCAACACTATCGATTGGAATTGCGAGGGCGAGATTCCCGGAATGAACGAGCCGCGATAGTCGTCGCGAAAGAACTCGATTATAAAGCGGAAAATCGAATAGCCGACGGCATAGGCGGCGAGGTTGAAGCCCCTGACTTTATCGGACAGCGTAAACCACAGAAGTACGCCGAAGAGGACGAACAGAAACGCGGCTTCGACGGCTTGGGTGGGGATGACTTTGGCTCCCACAGAGGGAATGTAAACGCCGCCGTCCGACGGCTTGCCGTAGCAGCAGCCGGCGAGGAAACAGCCTATTCTTCCGATTGCGTGGGCGAGAGCTATGCAGGGCGCGGCGAGCTCGGCTACGGGCAGCAGCGCGGCTTTGCGCTCCGGTTTTTTGGACAGCAGTCCGAACAGAACGAACGTGACCGCGCCGCCGATAAGTCCGCCCATAAACGTCAATCCGCGGAACTCGAATTTGCCGGTATCAATAAGGTTGTAGACGGCTTGAAAAAGAAACGCCGAGCCTAATCCCACGGCGATTGATACAATCGCGGCGGTGGCGTAGTAGTCGTAGATTTTGCCCGGAACTCGCTTTTTGGCGCAGAGGAAGCGGAACAAAAGCACGGCTGCGAGTATGCCGATTATCATCATTACCGAATATGACGGTATTTTTCCGAAAAGATAGGGGTGCATCGAGTTTTTTCCTCGCGTTTGTCGTTACGTCTATAATAGCACGCGAGCCGTAGCCTTGTCAACGCTTTATCTTTACCAAAGTAAAGCAAAGGCGGCGAAACGCCTTGACTTTATCGCGCGAGTATATTATAATTAGGCGTAGTTTTGAACGCGCCGAGACGGCACGGAGGCGGCGATTGCCGAAAGGGTTGCCGCGGCGGCGAACGGGACTACTCGCATCGCCCGAAAACGGAGGAACCAAATGAAAATCGACAAAGAGGAAATATTGCATATCGCGTCGCTCAGTCGGCTGAGATTTACCGACGAGGAGCTTTGCGATATAGGCGAGCACCTTGACAACACGCTGGAGCGTTTTCGCGCGCTGGATGCGGTGGACGTGTCCGACGTGCCGCCCACGGCGCACATTCTGCCGTACACGAACGTGCTTCGCGACGACGTGCCCGGCGACTCCACGGACAGAGCGGAGCTGCTTGCGAACGCGCCCGAAACCGACGGCGAGGCTTATATCGTGAAAAGGGTGGTGGAATAACGTGAACGACTTGCTTAAACTCAGTCTTATAGAGGTAAAAAACGCGATTGCCGAAAAGCGCGTTTCGGCGACGGAAGTGACGAAAGCCGCGCTTGACAGAATCGACGAGGCGAGCGAGCTCAACGCCGTGCTTACCGTCGACCGCGAGGGCGCGCTGGCGGCAGCGGCGGCAGCCGACGAGAAGCTTAGCCGCGGCGAGAGCGCAGGCAGGCTGGGCGGCGTGCCCGTCCTCGTAAAGGACAATATTTCCACTCGCGGAGTGCGCACCACTTGCGCCTCGAAATTTATAGAAAACTATGTGCCGCCCTTCGACGCGACGGTTGTGAAAAAGCTGAAGGAAGCCGGTGCGGTAATTTTGGGCAAAACCAATATGGACGAATTCGCAATGGGTTCGTCCAACGAGAACTCGGCGTTCGGTTTCGTAAGAAACGCCGTAGACCCCACGCGCGTTCCCGGCGGAAGCAGCGGCGGCTCGGCGAGCGCGGTTGCGGCGTTCGAGGCTTACGGTTCGCTGGGTTCGGACACGGGCGGAAGCATACGCCAGCCGGCTTCGTTCTGCGGCGTGGTGGGATTAAAGCCGACGTACTCGGCGGTTTCGCGCTACGGACTGATTGCGTTCGCTTCGTCGCTCGACCAGATTGGACCGCTCACGCGCACCGTCGCCGACAACGCGCTGTTGTTCGACGTAATCGCCGGACACGACCCGATGGATTCGACGTCCTCGCCCGAGAAAATCGACTATACCGATTATGAAATCGGCGTAAAGGGCATGACGATAGGCATACCTAAGGAGTTTTTTGCAAAGGACTTTTCGCCCGTCGTGCGCGAAAAGATAATGGATGCCGCGGCTTTTTACGAGAAGAGCGGCGCAAAGCTCAAGGACGTTTCCATATCCTCGTTCGACGCGGCGCTCGCGACCTACTATGTGCTGGCGTGCGCGGAGGCGAGCAGCAATCTCGCGCGCTTCGACGGCGTGAAGTACGGCGAACGCGTGGAGGGCGCGGACTATATCGACGCTTATTACAAGTCGCGTACCGCAGGCTTCGGCGCGGAGGTCAAACGCCGCATAATGATAGGCAACTATGTGCTGTCGAGCGGCTATTACGACGCTTATTACCTCAAAGCGTCCAAGGTCAGGACAAAGATAAAAGCCGACTTCGACGCGGCGCTCGGGGATTGCGATTTGCTTTTAGGTCCCACTTCGCCCACGACGGCGTTTGAAATCGGCAAAAAGGTCAAGGACGTGACGGAAACGTACATGTCGGACATCTTCACCGTGCCCGTCAACATCGCTGGGCTTCCTGCAATCAGCATACCGTGCGGCACGGACGGACAGGGCTTGCCGATAGGCTTGCAGCTCATCGGGCGCGCGTTCGGCGAGAGAACGCTGTTCGGCGCGGCGGAGGCTTTTGAAAAGGAGAACGCGTGATGACGAGCGATTACGAAATTACCATAGGTCTTGAAATACACTGCGAGCTGAAAACCGCAACTAAGATTTTTTGCTCATGCCCGAACGTTTTCGGCGGTGAACCCAACACGCATTGCTGCCCGATTTGCTCCGGTTTTCCCGGAACTATGCCCGTTCTTAACCGCAAAGCGGTGGAGTACACGGTGAAAGCGGGGCTCGCGCTCGGTTGCGAAATCGCGCGTTACAGCAAGTGGGACAGGAAAAATTACTTCTATCCCGACCTTCCCAAGGCGTGGCAGACCAGCCAATACGACTTGCCGCTGTGCCGCGGCGGCGGAATTTCCTTTACGTCGGACAACGGCGAAAAAAGGTTCGTGCGGCTCAATCGTATTCACCTCGAAGAGGACGCAGGCAAGCTGATTCACGAGGGCGGAGTGACGCGCGTGGACTACAACCGCTGCGGAGTGCCGCTCATCGAGATAGTCACCGAGCCCGACATTCACTCGCCCGAGGACGCCGTGGCGTTCCTCACCGCGCTGAAAAGCATAATCAAATACACGGGCGTGAGCGATGTGAAGATGCAGGAGGGCAGTCTGCGCTGCGACGTCAACCTGTCGGTGGCGAAAAAGGGCGAACCGTTAGGCACGCGCACCGAAACCAAAAACCTGAATTCGTTCCGCGCGGTGCTGCGCTCGTGCAAGTACGAGGCGGAGCGACAAATCGAGCTTATCGAGAGCGGCGAAGCGGTTAAGCAGGAAACGCGGCGGTGGGACGACGCGTCGGGCGTGGGCAGCAGCATGCGCGGCAAAGAGGACGCTCACGACTATCGGTACTTCCCCGAGCCCGACCTCATGCCCGTCGTCATGACCGACGAGGATGTGGAAAAAATACGCGCGACGGTGCCGGCGCTTCCCGGCGAACGCGTGGAAAAATACACGAAAGAGTACGGCTTGTCGGACTACGACGCCGCGCTTCTCACCGCCGACGTGGCGATTGCGGACCTTTTCGACGGCACCGTAGCGGTGGGAGCGGCGCCCAAAAAAGCCGCCAACTTCATCATGGGCGACGTGATGAGGCTGGGTAAAGCTCCGGGCGCGGAGGACGTGAACGTTCGCGTTTCGCCCTCGCAGCTCGCGGAAATGCTGAAGCTCGTGGACGAGGGCGCGGCAAGCCTCGCCGCCGTGCAAAAGGAAATTCTGCCGCGCGTGTGGGACACCGACAAATCGCCGTCGGTCGTGCTCGACGAGCTGGGGCTTCGTCAGTCCAACGACGCAGGCGAGCTCGAAGCGGTGGTGAAAGGCATAATCGACGCTAACCCGAAGGTTGTCGCCGACTACCTCGCCGGCAATCAAAAAGTCGTTTCCTTCTTTGTGGGACAGGCGATGAAGGCAACAAAGGGCAAGGCTAACCCGAAAATGGTGAGCGAAATTCTGGGCAAACTGCTGAAATAACGGGTAGTAGAGAATAATTGTAATAAAGATAATTATCCATACCATGTATGGGATTGACGCGCAAAGGTCATCGTCAAAAAAAGGACGATGACTTTTTCTCTCATAGATTACTTCCGCATTCGCCTTATTTTCCGAAAGGTCTTGCAATTACGGCGAAGTAATGATATACTTATATAAATAAACGCAAAATTTGCGACGGAACGGAGGTGACGGAATGAACGGTAAGAACCTGCGAAAAGTAATATTTGCGACGGCGATGACTCTCGTTATCGCTTTGTCGGCGTTTGCGGCGGTCGGCGGCGAGCCTGCACTCGCGAACTCGGCGCAGCGGTATTGGACGGGCTCGAGCTCGTCGGGCGTGGGCGTGAGAGAGGACGATTGTCCGCTCGAGGTCGAATCCGAGCTGCTGACGTTCGATATAAAGGAATTTCCGAAAAACTACTACGGCGAAAACGAGGAACTCGATTTCGGGTCGTCGGTGACTGCCGAGTACCGTTTCTATAATCCGAGCGACGCCGACGTAACCGCAACGCTGGCGTTCCCGTTCGGCTACGCGCCGAGCTATATCTGGAGAGAATCGTTTGAAAACGCGGTTGCGGACTTTAAAATCACGGTGGACGGCGAACCCGTCGAGTCGACGGTGCGCCACACTTATTCGCCGGGCGCGTTCAAGAATTCGGATATAAGCAGAATACGCGACGACTATGACGAGAGCGGCTTTTATCGGCGTGATTTGCCCGTTACGGCTTATTATTTCCGTTTTTCGGGCATAGACGAGGAGAAGTATCCTGCGGCTACCGCAGCGATAGACTTCAAGAGCGACAGAGCGGATAGGACTAAGTACGCGATTTCCGACGCAAACTCGTTCAGGTCCTTAAAGGACGGTTACAGAGTGGGCTCGAGCGTGAATAACGGCGACAAGATTGTCGTGTGCGTTATCGGCGAAAACGTGCCGCTAACCGCCGACCGCTGGACGGTGTACTCGAACGGCGGAATCGAAAAGCCCGTAGCCGGTTCGGCTCGACTCGAACAGACCGTCGACATGAAGCTGTCGGAAATTATCTACGGAAATTACGACGAGAGCGGCGGTATAAGCCGCGTCGACTATTTCAACGCCGCCGTCGACATGATGACCGCCGACGATACCGAGGGGTTAGGCTTCGTCGACTTTCCCACAAAGAACAGAATGAGCAGACTTATGCATTGGTACGAGTATAAGCTGACGGTGCCGAAGGGCGGACGGGCGGTAAACGCCGTGACCGCGCCTGCTTATCCGTCAATCGACACGCTGTACTCGCCGGCGGTGTACGAGTACGTTTACCTGCTGTCGCCGGCTTCCACCTGGGCAAAGTTCGGCACGCTGGAAATAGTCGTCAATACGCCGTACTTCATGCTCGACGGCACGAAATCCGCCACCGACGTCAAAAATTGGGTCAAGACGGAGAACGGCTACGGCTGCAAGCTTTCCGCGTTGCCTGACGGCGAGCTCGCGTTTTCGCTGTGCTCGTCCGCTTCGCCCGAAAAGCAACGTTACAACGGCGCGCATGCGGCGGTGTCGGCAGTTATAATCCTCGTGTGCCTTGGCGCGCTCGTCGCCGCGATAATCGTCGGCACGGCGATATTCGTGCTTGTGTACTCGCTGCTGCGGCGGAAAAAACGCAGTCGCGGCGGCGTGAAAACGGGCTTCGGCGCGAATAAGCCGAGCGATTATTTTACCGAGGAAAACTTAGTAAAATCCGAAAAGCCCGATAAAAGCGACGACAAAGAGCAAACCGGACAGGACGGCAGCGACGTAAGTCAATAGAAAAAGTCAAAAAATCGATTGATTAGCCGATATTTTTACTTTGACATAACGGTCGGTTATGCGCTAAAATATGATAACGAAAGTATACGCGGCGACGATAACGCGCCGTGAGTAGTCAAGGAGAAAACCATGGAAGAAAAAATCAATATTTCAATGCCCCGTCCCGAGTTTCCCGACCCCCAGCTGCGGCGCGAAAATTGGCTTAATCTCAACGGCGAGTGGGAATTCGAAATAGACTTTACCGGCGAGAAGAACTCGTACAGCGAGCGTACTTTTCAGTTCGAACATTTCGATAAGAAAATAATAGTGCCGTTCGCACCCGAGAGCGAGCTGTCGGGAGTGGGCTACAAGGGCTTTATGGACGCGGTGTGGTACCGCCGCGACCTCGATTTTCCGAAGAGCTTTGACGGCAAGCGCAAGATACTGCATTTCGGCGCAGTCGACCATAGGGCTTATGTGTATGTAAACGGCAAGTTCGTGGGAATGCACGCCGGCGGCTATTGGCCGTTTAGTTTCGATATTACCGATTATCTCACGGGCGAGGGCGATTACCTCACGGTGCTCGCCGAGGACGACATGAGGAACGGCAAGTACGGCGCAGGCAAGCAGTCGCCCACGACCAACTCGCGCGGCTGCCACTACACGCGCACCACGGGCATCTGGCAGACGGTGTGGGTGGAGGCTGTCGAGGCTCAGCACGTCGACTTTTTCCGCCTGACTCCCGTCATCGAGCGCTCGGTTCTCGCAGTCGAACTCAATACTTCGCGCGCCGAGGACGTCACGCTTACCGCCACGGCTGGCTTTGACGGCAAGATTGTGGGAGAAAAGACGGTAAGCTTTTGTTGCGGTCACGTCGCTTTTGACCTCGAGCTTAGCGAATTGCACTTGTGGGATTTGGGACAAGGCAACCTTTACGACCTTAAATTCACGCTGAAATCGGGCGAAACGACGCTCGATGAAGTGTATTCCTATTTCGGCATGCGCTCGGTGGCGCTCCGCGACGGCAAGTTCTACCTCAACGGACGTTCGGTTTTCGGCAGGTTCGTGCTCGACCAGGGCTTTTATCGCGACGGCATTTACACCGCGCCCGACACGAGCCGCTTCGACGAGGACGTCAGGCTGTCGATGGAAATGGGATTCAACGGCGCGCGCTTCCACGAAAAGGTTTTCGAGCCGCTCGCGCTGTACGCCGCCGACAAAGCCGGCTATATGGTGTGGGACGAGTACCCCGACTGGAACATTCACGTCGACGACTTTACCTGCCTCGAAGAGATTATTCCCGATTGGCTTTCGGAAATTCGCCGCGATTATAACCACCCGTCGATTATCGGCTGGTGCTGTCTGAACGAAACGTGGGACCGCATCGGCGCGGAAGGCAGGCGGTTTCAGCAGGACAACCGAATGCTCGACGTGCTGTATCGCGTGGTCAAGAGTCAGGACAATATGCGCCCCGTCATCGACACGAGCGGTAACTTCCACGTCGTGACCGACACTTTCGACATTCATTGCTACGAACAGGACCCCGGGAAATTTAAAAAGTACTACGAGGAAGCGGACGGGCTGTACGTCAATTTCCCCGACCGTCAGAAGTACAACGGCACGCCCTATTGGGTGTCGGAGTACGGCGGAATCAAGATGCCGGGCGACGAAGCCGGCTGGGGTTATGGCAATACGCCCAAAAATCGCGAGGAGTTTCTTTCGCGCTATAAGGGACTGACCGACGTGCTGCTCGACAACCCCAAGTGCTGGGCGCTTTGCTACACGCAGCTTTACGACGTGGAGCAGGAGGTCAACGGACTGTATTTCTACGACCGCTCCGACAAGTTTACCGCCGAGGAAAAGAAGTTTTTGCGCGCGGTAATGGAGAGAAAGGCTGCCGTCGAGAAATAAAATCAAGGGGGGCGTAATTGCCCCCCCCATAACCCGAAATTTAGGTGACGGGGACGTAATTGCCCCCACAAGCCCGAATTAAAAGTAGCGTTATTTTTGCGTTAAAGCAGGTAACGCTATTTTTAATTTTTCATGGTAGAAATTTTAATTTTAATGGTGCGGTTTTTACTACAGCAGAAAGAAATAATACTACTTTTTTTTAAGCGAAGAAAAAAGCCAGCAAAAAAAAGTCGCCCTTGGACACTTGCGGTTGCGTCCCCGAACCCACGCAACGCTTTTTGCGTTATTCTACCGTGACCGACTTTGCAAGGTTTCTCGGCTTGTCGATGTCCAGTCCTTTGGCGGCGGCGACGTAGTACCCGAAGAGCTGCAAAACGACGGCGGTGAGCACGGGGGCGAGCAGGGGATTGCAATCGGGCAGAAAAACTGTGTGCGCGGCTTTCTGTTCGACGCGCGCGTTGGACTTCGATGCTACGGCAATCACGCTCGCGCCGCGCGTAGCGACTTCGACGACGTTGGACAGCGTTTTTTCAAACAGCTCGGGGTCGACGGCGATTGCGACGACGGGCGAGCCCTTTTCGATAAGCGAAATCGTGCCGTGCTTTAATTCGCCGGCAGGATAAGCTTCGGCGTGAATGTAGGAGATTTCCTTCAGTTTCAGCGCGCCCTCGAGAGCGGAAGCGTAGTCCATGCCTCTGCCGATAAAGAACGCGTCGCGCGCGCCGGCGTACTGCGAGGCGAGGTATTGGATTTTTTCGGGCGCGGACAGGATTTCGCCCACGGCTTCAGGCAGCTTTTTCAGCGAATCGAGCGCGCCGCGGTACTGCTCGGGCGAAACGCTGCCGATTTTCTCGGCGAAGAAAAGTCCTATGAGATAGAGCGCGGCGACCTGCGTGGTGTAGCCCTTGGTAGTGGCGACTGCGATTTCGGGGCCGGCGAGAGTGTAGAGAACGTCGTCGGCTTCGCGCGCAATCGACGAGCCGAGCACGTTGACTACGGCAAGAGTGCGACTACCCAGCCGCTTGGCTTCGCGGAGCGCGGCTAGCGTGTCCGCTGTTTCGCCGCTCTGGGAAATAACCACGGTCAGCGTGTTCTCGCGCACTATGGGCTTGCGGTAGCGGAACTCGGAGGCGAGGTCGACTTCGACGGGAATACGGCAAACGCGTTCGATAAAGTACTTGCCGATAATGCCTGCGTGGTAAGCCGAGCCGCAGCCTATGATATTGATTTTGGACAGGCGTTTGATTTCGTCCGCAGTGAATTTTATGTCGTCGAGCACGATTTTGTCGTCCTTTATGCGCGAAGAAAGCACCGCCGTCAGCGCGCGCGGCTGCTCGTGTATCTCTTTCAGCATAAAGTGCGGATAGCCGTTCTTTTCGGCGGTAGCCTCGTCCCAATCGACGACTACGGCTTCGCGCTCGATTTTCTCCATGTTGCGGTTGAAAATGTCCACCGCCGAGCTCGAAACGCGCACGATTTCGCCCTCGCCGAGCAGAATAAAGCGGTGAGTGTGGCGGAGAAGCGCCGGCATATCGGAGGCGACGAAATTCTCGCCGTCGCCCAGCCCAACGACGAGAGGACTGTCCTTGCGCACCGCGTAGAACGAGTCGGGCGTGAGCGAACACAGCACGCCGAGCGCGTAGGAACCCACCAGCTTGTTCAGCACTTTGCGCATGCAGTCGAGCATATCCCCGTCGTAGTAGTGCTCGAGAAGGTGCGCGATAACTTCGGTGTCGGTTTCCGAGCGGAACTCATAGCCGCGAGCGATAAGAAACTCCCTCAGCTCGATGTAGTTTTCGATAATTCCGTTGTGCACGACTGCGAACTTGCCGTCGCGCGACAGGTGCGGATGCGAATTGACGTCGTTCGGCTCGCCGTGAGTAGCCCAGCGCGTGTGTCCCACGCCCACGTTACCCGAAAGCGCCTTGCCGCCGTCGGTTTTGTCCACGAGCGCGGACAGCCGCCCTTTGGCTTTGACCACCTCGATTTTGCCCGTTTCGTCCATTACCGCGACGCCGCTCGAGTCATAGCCGCGATATTCGAGTTTTTTCAATCCGTCGATAAGCACCGGCGCGGCTTGTTTCCGCCCGGCAAATCCTACGATTCCGCACATGTTTTCTTATTCTCTCCGTTGTAATAATATTTCGCACGCTTTTCGGCACGCCCTCGGCCGCGGTCGGTTGCTCCGCTAAGCCTCGGGCGTCGGTTCTGCCGACGTCGGCGTTCGATTTCGTTGTGTAGCGTGGCAATTATATCGTATTCGCGTTCTCTCCCGTGCGGTACGATTTTTGCCCGTAAATTCCTCGGCGGCTATTCGGTCTTGCCGTCCTCGCCGTCGTTTGTCGTTGCCTCTGCGGCTTCGGTCTTAGGCTTGTGAATAATCACCTTGACAATCAGCGCAATCACCACTACGATTGCAATAATCGCCAGCGCGAGTATAATGTAATTGATGTAAGCGTTGAAGAAGCGGCACAGCAGCAGGATTATAAGGCTCGCCACGAGGTTGCCGCCGATTACCGACGCCACGGCTTTGCCGTAGGGCAGCTTGACGATGGAAGCCACCGCCGAGCCCGTCCACACGCCCGTGAGCGGCAGGGGTATCGCCACGAAAACGAACACGCCCAGCATTTTTTTAAGGTCGCTCTTGCGCTTTGCCTCGGGCGAAACGGCTTCTTCGCCGCCGCCGTCGCCCACCGACTTACTCTTGCTTTCAAATTTCTCGTAGATTACTTCGCCCAGACGGTGGAAAAGCTTGGTTTTCGCCAGCCATTTCACGAACGGTATCAGCGCCAGCAAAAGCAGCGGCACGATGAGCGACGAGCCGATAAAGGCGAAAGCCCACGACTTGACGTAGCTCATGCCTAAGCCCAGCCCTATGGGAATGGCGAGGCGTGCCTCGACAATCGGCAGAATCGCGATGAGCGTGGTTACTATTTCGGGGTACACGAAGACCCGGTTGAGGAAATCGAGCACCGCTTGTATGATTTTATCGGTCATAAATGAAGCTCCGGTTACAGCGCCTGCGGCATGTCGCGCGGCGAAGCTGCGGCATATAATAACCTTGCGAGCGAAAAAAACGTCGTTTGCCGCCCTGAAGGTCACGGTTTATATTTTACTATATTCCCGAATGTTTGTCAATATAAGCGCGTGCACTTGACAAAATACGTCGTAAAATATTAAAATAGAAAAGCCATAGTGCCGCGCAACCGAATTTTGCGGCGTTCGGCGAAAAGGAGAATAAGAGTATGGGTAAATATTTCGGCACGGACGGAATAAGAGGTAAGTACGGCGAAAAGCTGGACGAGGCGCTTGCCTACAAGACGGGGCTTGCGCTCGGCGAGATTTACGGCGGCGGAACGTTCGTCGTGGGGCGCGACACGCGCGTTTCGGGCGAGGAGTTGGAAACCGCGCTCGTCAAGGGACTCACGGACATGGGCGGCGAGGTTATGCTGCCCGGTATAGTGCCTACGCCTGCGGTCGCGATGCTCGCCAAAAAGCACGGCGCGGCTTGCGGCATAATGATTTCCGCCTCGCACAATCCGCCCGAGTATAACGGTATCAAAGTGTTCGACGGCAACGGCGTCAAGTACAGCGAGGAGCAGGAGGGCAGCGTCGAGTACTATATCGATAATCCGCCCGTGATAAAAGGCGGCGGCAAGGTTTACAGCGGCGGCAACGGCAGAGCGGAGTATATAGATTACGTCGTCGGCGCGGTGAACGCCGATTTCAGAGGACTTAAAGTTTGGCTCGACTGCGGCTACGGCGCGGCTTCCACCGTTGCCGAGGAAGCGTTCCGCCGCTTGGGCGCGACCGTCATGGTGGATAACTGCAAGCTGCGCGGCGAAAAAATTAACAGCGGCTGCGGCGCGCTTCACCCCGATTACGTCCGCAACAGCATGAAGGGCAGCGATTGCAGGCTGGGCTTCGCGTTCGACGGCGACGCAGACAGGCTCAGCGTGGTCATGGACGGCGAAATCATCGACGGCGACACCGTGCTTTATAATATCGCAAAGGGCATGGAGATTAAAGACGGCGTTGTCGTGGGCACAATCCTCAATAACCTCGCGCTCGAAAACAAGCTGCGCGAAAACGGCAGGCGGCTCGTGCGCACGCCCGTCGGCGATAAGTATATTTGCGACCTCATGTTCAGAAAAGGCTATAATATCGGCGGCGAGCAGAGCGGCCATTATATCGTGTATCCTGCCGCGACTACCGGCGACGGGCTGATGAGCGCGATGTTCCTCGCTAAGTCGCTGTACAACGGCGGCGAACTCGCTGGTATGGAAAAGCTTGCGCTCGTGCCGCAAAAGGCGATTGCCGAGTATGCCGACCCGTCGATAATGTACGACAAGACCATGCGAGAAATGATAGAAGCCGCCGAAAATCGGCTCAGCGAAAACGGCAGAATTATCGTGCGCATGAGCGGTACCGAACCGAAAGTCCGCGTAATGGTGGAAAGCACCGACGCCGCGCTCGTGGACGAGATTTTAGGCGAGTTTAAGAAGTATATAAATAATAGAGTTGGTTGATTATAAATTAAAAGGATAATTACTTGTTTACTGTGGGCGATTCCACGAAACGAGCGAACGCGGGTTGCGTTCGCTCGTTTCTGCGAATGACGGTAAAAACGTGGACTTCTCGTTAGGTTTTAAAATTATAACGTGCAGTTTACGGTTTAACGTCGTTCAGAGCGAGGCGAAGCCGAAGCGTGAAATCCCCGACGGGAGAAAAGTAATAAAACTTTATTGTCGTTACGCGAGTAATAAAGGATGAAAAATATTCGATTAAAGACGGATAATAGCTTTATCGTCATTCCGAGCGCTAAAGAGTGAAATCAATAAAAAGAACGGCGGCTTACGGAAAGTAAGTCGCCGTTCGCGGTTTTTAGTTGTCTAGCCGATAGTCGTAATCGTTTGAGCGATTAGCAATCGGTTTCGTCGTACAGCCGATTAGCAGCCGAATACGATGGTCTTGGTCTCGCCCGTCGTGGTTGAGTAGGGGAGGTAAGCGTACTGATAACCGTCAACGCTGCTTACATAGTACTGCAGGCTGGCGGCGGTGCAGTAGCCGGTGAAGGAAGCAAGCTCGGTGCCGTCGTAGTTCTTGACGGTGAAGTTGTTTACGCCTTCTACAACCTTCTTGATTATGACGATACCGTTGCTGCTGTACTCGAGCGACTCTGCGTCGGATACGGTAAGCTCGGTGCCGTTCGGGTTGGTCTTGCTGACTGCCATGCGAGCCTTAACTTTATTGTTCTCGTCGTAAACGCCGGTAAGCGCGGTGTTGCCGTAGAATTCGAGGTTGGTGTACTTAGCTTCGAGAACGACGTTGCCGTCAAAGTCGATAGCAGCGTACTTGTCGTTCTCGGCAAAAGTGATAACGCCGAGCTCGTTGTTTACATGGTAGTTGCTTCCTTTGAAAGCCGCAACGGTTTCAAGCTTCTCATTGTAGATGTAGGTGACGCCGCTTCTCGTGCCGATAAAGCGGTTATCCTTCAGCTTCTTGCCGATGGGGTAGGGCTTGCCGGTGAAATCTACGCCGACCTTGAGGTCTTTGTCTGCGATTGCGACGATTTCGGTGGACAGGTTGCTTGCAACGCCGTCAACCATCTTGTAGCCGTAAACCATGAGCGCGTCGAACTTGGAATTCTTGTAGTTGTACAAGGACTCTCCGCCGACAACGATGTAGCCGGGGTTGTACTTGGAAACCTTGTTCTTTACGATATCGTATCTGTAATAGGTGTAGTTGAGCTTCGTTGCGGTGGTGAAGTCGGATACGGTTGTGTACTCGATGTAGTTGTAGCCTTCCTTAGCGTCGTAGGGAAGAACCTCGATTTCGGCATAGTAGAAATACTTGCCGACTACGCCGACGGGGCGACCGTCTTTAATCGCGATTTCGCCGGTCTTGGCGCCGTCCTTAAAGAACTCGTACTTGCCGGCAAGACCGACTTTGTTCATCACAGTGCCGTCGATAAGGGAATAACCGCCCATTTCTGCGTCGGTCTTGATGCCGTTGGTCTTGTAGAGGGGCTCTTTATCGCCAGAGTGGTTGATGACGGAGCCTACGGTATAATCGTCGTTCTTAAGGGATGAAACGTTGACTTCGGAGATAGTGGGGCAATCGGTTCTGCTGCCCTCGGAAGCAACGAAATACTTGTAGGAAAGGTCGGCTTCGGTGCTGCTGGGTCTATACGCAACGGTGAAAACGTCGGTCAGCTTGCCGTTTATGTACTTTTCGGTCGTGCCGGTCTGGGGCTCGGCGTAAGAGGTGAACGACGTGAGCAAGGCGAGAGTCGTGGCTTCGTACAGGTCGCAGTCGTACGCGGTGGTTTCGCCGTCGATGACGTTAACGCCTGCGAGTACGCCGCCTGCGGCAGCGAACTCGTCGTAAGTCTTGCCGTTAAGCACGTCGGCACGGTTTACAAAGTCGTAAAGCGTCCTTTTGCCGGCTTCGTTGGTCTTATAGCCGTATCTGCCGTTGACCTTGCCGATGCCGCCGTCGACCGTGGTGGCGGTGGTGTAAGCCTTTCTGGACACGCTGTTGGACACGCCGTAAGTGGTGTCCGAGTAAGACTCGACGTAATTGTTAAGGTTGAGCTTCTTCGTGGTGGGGTACCCGTTGCCGCCGCAGCCTACGAGCGGAACGCACGCAAGCGCAAGCACAAGCAAAAGGGCGACCAAAGTCTTCTTTTTCATTGTTTACAAGTCCTCCTGAACTTAATTTTAGGTATTTTTACCTTATGTATGAATTATACGATGAATGGTCGGCGCGTGTCAAGGTTCTGAACATAATTTTTCAAAATTTCCGACAAATCTTTTTGATTTCGGCTTTGAATTTGACGGTTCGTCTACGCTTTTTCGCGGACATGCGGCAAAGCGAGATAAATCGTTGACAAAACGAGGGGCAGGGGTTATAATGTATAAGTTGCTTTATGCTCTTTTTCGGGCAGGGGTGACGCGGCGGAAGCGAGGAGAGAACGGAGCTTCGCCGCGGACTAAAAATGTCAGAGGAAATCGAAATGGAAACCGAAAGAGAATTTTCGTTCAAGAGCTATTTTATCTACGCCGTGAGGAAGTGGATAGTGCCGGTGCTGTGCGTGCTTATCGGCGTGGGTGCAGGCGTGTACTATTCGCTCGCGTACAAGACGACCAACATTATAATGTACGAGGGCACGCTGCGCTTCGAGGTCGACGAGTACAGAACGCTGTACTACGGTCAGACCCAGCTCGGCGACGGCGAGTACAGCGTTTGCGAGGCGAAGGGACGTTCTATGATAGACATCGCCGCCACGCCCAAGCTCAAATCGAAGGTGTATGAGGAAGTTAAAGGCGACATATATCCCGACATGAAGTCGGAGAGTGAGAAGCGAAATAAGTTTTTCTCTAATTTAAAGATAACGCGCGACAGCAACTTTTCGCTGCGCGTCGACTTCGCCTACGACATCGTGCGCGACGAGGACAAGGGGATTGCTTACCGCGTGGTCAGCACCTATCTGTACGAAGCGGAGCTCGACATAAAGACGGCTAATCCGGGGCTTTACGAAAAAATAGCCGCAACCGCAGCGGCAGAGAATAAGGTGGACGTAATTCACAAGTCGACAATCGGCGAGAACTACGACACGGCTGAGTTCAGCGGACTTACGCAGAGCAACAGCAAGCCCTCGCTTGTGACCAGCTCGCTTATCGGCGGCGTGGGCGGACTTGCGGTGGCGGTCGCGATTATAACGATTTTGTATCTGTGCGACAAGCGTATCAAGAGATTGCAGTACCTCGTTTCCGAGGAGGACGCGCGCGTGTTCTCGGCAGGCGCGGACCCGTATGCGGACGGCTCGCTCGTCAAGCTCGCGACGGCTGTGACTTCCGAAAAGCCCGAAGCGTTGCTTATCGCTTCGATTGCGCCCGACGAGGAAGCGAAAAAGTACGCCGAGGCTTTTGCGGAAGCTCTTTCCGCAACCGGCAAAAAGTCTAAGCTCGTCGAGTTCGGCAAGGGCAAAGAGGATTGGAAAAAGTACTTTGCCGCAGACAGAACGGACGACGAGTTCGAGATATTCTCGTTCGACGGCTCCGAAAAAGGCGCGCTCGGGTTTATCGCGGCGAAAGCCGGCAACGCGTGCTTCGTCGTCAATCAGGCGACGGTCAGGGCAAACGACTTCGCCGCAGCAGTGGACGAGGTGAACGCCGCCGGCGCAAGATACTTCGGCACCGTGCTCTACAACGTGACCGACAGCTATACGGGCTAAGTCTCCGAGGGAAACAGCAAGATGAAGAAGAGAGAGAAGGAAAAAACAAACTCCTCCGCAATGAAGCGTTGGAGGTCGATACTGATTACCGTGCTTTGCGACACGGCGTTCGCGGTGCTTGCCTATTATCTGGCGCGCACGATTATGTTCTTCAAGCTCGACGAGGCTTCTCAGCCGCTCGGCTACAAGGACGCGGAAATCGCGATAGCGGCGGCGGCAATCGTCACCACAATCGTGATGTTCGTCATCTTCGACTGCTACAACGCGCTGTGGCGTTACGCAGGGCGCGTGGAATTCTTTAAGTTTCTGATGTCGTACATCGCGGATTTCGCCGTGCTGTTCGTGTTCAAGATTATTCTTAAAGTAGTCGTCAGCACCGAGGTGTGGGTGCCGCTGATACTTATGTACCTGTTGTTCAGCGCGATTTTCAGCGGTTCCATACGCTTCTTCTACGGCATTGTGCAGTACTTCAAGCACGTCCGCTACATGGTGGACGACAAGTCGATGCCCGGCATGAAGCGCACTATCGTTATCGGCGCAGGATACACGGGCTCGCTCGCGATTAACCGCTTTATCAACAACCCCTCCGACGGCTATTACCCCGTCGCGGTCGTCGACGACGACGTGAACAAGCAGGGCAGGCGCATCTACGGCATCGAGGTCGAGGGAGGCGTGGACCAGATTCCCGAAATCGTCGCGCGCCACAAAGCCGAGGCGTTCGTCATCGCCATTATGAGCATTACGAAGTCGCAGCTTCGCCATATCTACGACGCATGCGCGCCCTTCAACCTACCCATTAAAATCATGCCGTCGATTACCAACGCGAACGAAATGGCCAACAGCGTCAAATCGCTGCGCGACATCAAGATAGAAGAGCTTTTGGGACGCGACGAGTTCAAAGTCAAGCAGGAGCTTATCGACGTCGCGGTCAAGGATAAGGTCGTCATGGTGACGGGGGGAGCCGGCTCTATCGGCTCTGAGCTCTGCCGCCAGGTGCTCAACTTCGGCTGTAAGCACCTCATAATCTTCGACCAGCACGAGAACGGCATGTTCTTCCTCAATCAGGAGTTCGTCAAAAAGTACGACACCTCTCGCTATACGCTCGTCATGGGCACGGTGCGCGAGCGCGACAAGCTTATCGAGGTTATCGGCGAGTTCAAACCCGATATTATTTTCCATGCGGCGGCTTACAAGCACGTCCCGATGATGGAGATTTCCGCCACCGAGGCGATTAAAAACAACGTGTTCGGCACGCTCAACGTCATAGAGGTAGCCGAAAGCATGGGCGTAAAGAAGTTTGTGCTGATTTCCACCGACAAGGCGGTCAACCCGTCAAACATCATGGGAGCCAGCAAGCGTATTGCCGAAATGCTGATTGAAACGCGCGGCAAGACGGGCAAAATGCAGATGGCGGCTGTGCGCTTCGGCAACGTTCTCGGTTCGAACGGCAGCGTCATTCCCGTGTTCCTCAGTCAGATAAAGGAGGGCGGTCCGATAACGCTGACCGACCGCTATATCAAGCGTTACTTCATGTCGATACCGGAAGCCGTAAGACTGGTGCTCCAAACGGGCGCGTTCGCCGACAGCGGCGAGATTTTCGTGCTCGATATGGGCGAGCCCGTGTACATCTACGACCTCGCGTGCGATCTTATTCGCCTCAACGGTCTTGTGCCCGAGCAGGATATCGAGATTAAGGTCACGGGGCTCAGACCGGGCGAAAAAATGTTCGAGGAGCTTCGTTACGACACCGAAGCGGTGGACACCACCGCACACGAGGGCGTGTTCGTCAATCGCCTCGAATCGATTGACAGGGCGGCGTTCGACGAAAAGCTTGCGCGGCTCAGGTCTTTGGCGTTCGAGGAGGACGTCGAGGGCACTACCGACATGATTTTCACGATTGTGCCCAGCGAGTACCGCAAAAAGAAGGAAAGTCCCGAGGGCTAGTTTCCGCCCGTCCGGCAGTCGGGCTTTAATCGGTAAATCCGCGTTTTGTCCGCGGCGGTTTTTGACTTTTGCCGTAAATCAACAATGAAATTTTTGGATATATTATGCTGGAAAGTATAAGGAAAAACAAGATAATAGCCGCTGTTGCCGCCTTTATGGACAGGAAGTATTTCCCGTTTATCATGGGCGCAATCATCGCGATTTTACACATAGCCGGGCTTAACGAGGTCGGCTTCGTGTTTGTCGGCGTAGTCCTGTGCTTTATCAATCTTTTCTCGTCCGATACGCGCCCGGCGGTGCCCGTGGTTTTCACCGCGGTGCTCGTCGTTTCCACGCGCTCGGACAAAATGCAGGCTTCGGTGGAGTACTTTACTCGTCCGTCCGTAATCGCCGTGCTCGTGGTCGCGATGTCGCTGATTATAGTTTCGGCGCTGCTGCGGCTGTACTACGACAAGAGCGTGCTCGGCTGCTTCAAGGTGCGCAGACTCAGCTACGGCTTCGCCGCGTTCTCCGCCGCGTTGCTTCTGGGCGGACTCGGCAGTAAATTTTTCGCCGTCGACAGCTGGGAACTCGCCGTCACGATGATACTGACGGGCTTGATACTCTACATGTATTTTTCGGGCACGCTGAAGCGGCGCGATGACGATTTCGAATATCTGGCGTACTGCTGCATGACGGCAGCCGCCGTGATAATCGTCGAGCTCGCCGCGCTTTATATCAGAGTATACGAGCCCGGTATGCCGCTCGACTCGTATTTTAAGAGCAAACTCGTGATAGGCTGGGGCATCAGTAACCCCATCGGTGAGCTGCTGGCGTTTATGCTCGCGCCCGTGTTCCTGCTCGTCTACAAGAAAAACCACGGTTGGCTGTACTATATCTTCGCAATCGCCATACTTGTCGCGATATTCTTCTCGCTCAGCCGCAACGCTCTGCTGTTCGGTAGCTCGGTTTTCGTCGCCATGACCGCGGTTTGCATAGTAAAAAGCCGCAAAAACAGACTAGGCGTTTCGATTTCGGCAGGCGTAGTGCTCGTCGCGTTTATCGTCGCGGCGGCAATCGGACACGACGGCGAGTTGGAAAACAATCTGTTCGCGTTTATCAAAAGAGTGGGCATGAACGACAACGGCAGGTTTCGGCTGTGGAAGCAGTACTTCGGCTTTTTCCGCGAGTACCCCGTATTCGGCGCAGGCTTTGCCGCGTGCGGAACGCTGGGCAGCGCTACCATGCAGCTTGCGCACGACACGATTTTTCAGCTTCTTGGTAGCTGCGGCGTGGTGGGGATCGCCGCGCACGTCTATCACAGATACCAGACGGTCACGCTGTTCGTCAAAAAAACCAATATTTATCGCACGATTTTCGGAGTCGCGCTGCTGGCGTACATAGGCATGGGACTGCTCGACCCGATTTACTTCTTCGCAAACTTCACCATTTACTACACAGTCATTCTCGTGTTCGCCGAAAAGGATTTGGAGCACAGCCTCGCGGCAGACGAAGCGCGGGAAAAGACCGAAACGTCCGAGATAAGCGAGAACTCGGTGGTTGTGCCCGAGCAAGCCGAGGTAAAATAACCTGTTCGCTTGATGTCGATACGATTTGACGTAACGCGCGAATACGCAGCGGCGTAAAGCGCATAAACGTATAGAAGGGGAACGGCGACTGCGGTTTCGCCGCCGCAAAAATTTGTTACGGAGTGCATAAAATCATGACTAAACCGAGAGTAATATTCCCGTTCACGGAAGCAGGGCTCGGACACATTATGCCGATGCGGAGCATAGCCGACGAGTTCGAGCGGCTGTACGGCGACCGCGTGGATGTCGTGCGCTCGGAGTTCTTTACAGAGGGCGGCAACGAACGCCTTATTAGCTATGAAAAGCATCTTCACGACGAAGTGGTCAAGCATAACGAGCACTCGCTCTACGGCCGGTTCGCCACGTTTTCGATGGATTTCTGGGGGACGAGAATAGCCAGCTGGGCGACTATGCGCAAGTGGATTAGGGGAGCCTACGACGCAGGCGTAAAGCATATCAAGGAGCTGAAACCCGACCTCGTGTTCAGCACGCATTGGGCGACTAATTACTACGCCTACAACGCCGAGCCCCGTCCGCTCACCGTGATGTACTGCCCCGACGCGCACGTCAACACGCTGTTCCGCTATGCCGCCGACCTCGTGCTCACGTCGATGTCCACGGGCTACGAGCGCGCGCTGCGCATGCATCCCGGAAGATTTAACGCGGATAACTTAAAGCTCGTGCCCTTTCTCATTCGCGAGGAAGCGTTTTCCGTGCCGCAGGACAAGGCGCTCAACCGCCGTAAGCTGGGCTTCGACGAAAACAAGTTTACCGTCGCGCTCGCCGAGGGCGGCTACGGAATAGGCAAGATGCAAAAAATCTGCGAAGTGGCAATCGAGCGCGATTTGCCCGTCACGCTGGTGCCGATTTGCGGCAAGAACGAGAAGCTTTACGAGTACTTTCTGACGTTGAAGAGCAAGGGAAAACTCGACTTCCGTCCGCAGGGCTTCACGCAGGATATTTTCACGATACTCGCCGCTTCCGATTTGTTCTGCGGAAAATCGGGCGCGAGCATGATGGCGGAACCGTGCTTTTTCGGCGTGCCCGTCATCGTCACCAAGTACGCCACCAAAATCGAGCAGCTTATCGGCGAGTATTACATAGACGCCGTGGGCAGCGCAATCAAGGAGTTTAACCCCTCGAAAGCGGTGGATTTGATAGAAAAATTTGCAGCGTCTCCCGAGCTTTTGCAGCCGTACAGGCTTGCCGCCGAAGCACAAAGGAGCAATTACGGTCCCGAAAAGACGGCAAGGCTGGTGTACAGACTGCTGAAAACGCGGTTTCCCGAGCTCGGCGACTAGCGGCGCGGCGAAACGGAGCCGCCGCAAAATAATCGGTACGGCAAAAATTCACAGCCGTGAAGAAAAAATCATATATTGTAGGCGTGGCGCATTTCGCGTTACGTCTATTTTTTATGGTTCGGGGCGGTTTCGCGGTGAAGCGCGCCCTCGGGAGGGAGGCGAAGCGATGACGGTTGCGGTATTTTACGGCGGCAGGTCGTGCGAGCACGACGTGAGCGTGGTGACGGGTGTGCAGGCGGCAAAGTTGCTGGCGGTAAGGCACACGGTAATCGCCGTGTATATCGACAGGGATAAGAGTTGGAGCGCGGTGAAGAATTACGACGAGCTTTCCGCCTACGGGTCGGGAAAACTCAAACGCGTACCCGTGTTTTTAAAGCCGGGCGACGATTTTCTGTACGCTAAGAGCGGCAAACGCTATGCGAAAATCGACGTCGCGCTGCTGTGCGTTCACGGCGCGGGCGGCGAGGACGGCGCGCTTCAGGGCGCGTTGGAAACATCGGGAATTCCGTACACTGGCAGCGGCATTGCGGCGAGCGCAATCGGCATGGATAAGCGGCTGAGTAAGCGCGCGTTCGCGGCGAACGGACTGAAAACCGTGGACGGCTTCGAGGTCACGCGAGCCGAGTACGAAAACTCGCTGCGAGAGCTCACCGAACGGGCGGCGGCAATCGGCTATCCGCTCATCGTCAAACCTGCTTCGCTCGGCAGCAGCATAGGCGTTACGAGAGTAAACGGCGGCAGGGAGCTGTTGAACGCGCTCGGCACGGCGTTTTCCTGGGATAACGCGGCGGTGGTCGAGAGGGCGATAGCGGACTTCACCGAGCTCAACTGCGGCGTAATCGGCAGGCACGGCGCGTTCGCGGTCAGCGAGCCCGAATCCCCGTTCACCGAGGGCGAACTGTTAAGCTACGCCGACAAGTACGGCGGTGGCGGCTTTAAGGGGCGCGGCTCGGGGCGAAAATTCCCTGCCGACGTTTCTCCCGAGCTTCGCGGCGAGGTGCGGCTGACGGCGGCGAGGGCGTTCGCCGCGGTGGGCGCGAGCGGCGTGGCGCGAGTCGACTTTTTGTACGACAACGCGAGCGGCGAGCTGTTCGTCAACGAGATAAACACCGTGCCCGGCTCGCTGGCGGCGTACCTGTTTCCTGACGGCTTCAGCTATGAGGGGCTTTCCGCGCTCGAGGAGGAATACGAGAAGGCGAAAACCGTTTCGGCGGCGGTGGGCGACGGCACGGGTAAGCACGGGAAAACGCAATCCGCGCCCTCAAAATACGGCGCAGGCAGCGCGGCGGTTATCGAGGAGCTTCTGGAAATAGCCAAGGAGGACTTTTCCGCTCGCGAAAAGCCGCGCTATCGTTATAACGGCACGCTCTCGCGCGGCAAGGGCTGAGAGAAAAAACCATGCGGTGGGGGAACTCAATAATTTAATCAAATAAATTGCGGCAGCCGCAGCCTTAAGGTTGACTAAATCGCCGATTCGTGGTAGAATACGCGTGTTGCGGATATAAACGCGAGTAAAGAAACTACGGAGGCGGCTATGGCAAAGATAACCTACAAGACCCCGATTGTCGAGATGCAGGGCGACGAAATGACGAGAGTGCTCTGGGATTGGATTAAAGAGATTTTAATCGAGCCTTACGTCGAGCTCAACACCGAGTTTTACGACCTCGGGCTCGTCAATCGCGAAAAGACCGCCGACAAGGTGACGACAGAGGCTGCGGAAGCGATAAAGAAATACCATGTGGGCGTAAAGTGCGCCACCATTACCCCCAACGCTCAGCGCGTCAAGGAGTATAACCTGTCGAAAATGTGGCTGTCGCCCAACGGCACTATCCGCGCGGCGCTCGATGGCACCGTTTTCCGCGCGCCCATTCTCGTGGACGGAATAAAACCGTATATCCCCGGCTGGACTAAGCCCATTACCATTGCCCGTCACGCCTACGGCGACGTTTATCGCAACTGCGAAATCCGCGTCGACGGAGCGGCTACCGCCGAACTCGTCGTCAAATACGAGGACGGCAGAGAGGAGCGGAAAAAGATTGCCGATTTCCCGGGAGCGGGCGTGGTGCAGGGCATACATAACCTCGACGCGTCGATAAGCTCGTTCGCGCGCTCGTGCTTCAACTATGCGCTGTCCACACGGCAGGACGTGTGGTTCGCGACCAAGGACACGATAAGCAAGACCTACGACCACCGCTTCAAGGACGTTTTCGCCGAAATCTATGAGGGCGAGTATAAGGACAGGTTTGAAAAAGAGGGCATAAAGTACGAGTACACGCTTATCGACGATTCCGTCGCGCGCATAATCCGCAGCAACGGCGGCTTTATCTGGGCGCTTAAAAACTACGACGGCGACGTGATGAGCGACATGGTGGCGACGGCTTACGGCTCGCTCGCCATGATGACCAGCGTGCTCGTTTCCCCCGACGGCAATTACGAGTTCGAGGCGGCGCACGGCACCGTCACGCGCCACTACTACAAGCACATAAACGGCGAGGAGACCTCCACCAATCCCGTCGCGACTATTTTCGCCTGGAGCGGCGCGCTGAGAAAACGCGGCGAATCGGAGAACAATGCCGAGCTCACGGGCTTTGCGGACAGGCTGGAAAAGGCGACTATCGAAACCGTTTCTTCGGGCTTTATGACGGGCGACCTTATCGGGCTTTTCCACAGGGGCGGCGTAACCCCCGAAAAGCTTTCGAGCCGCGACTTCCTGCTTAAAATCGCCGAAAGACTGTAACGCGCGTTATCGTTTCTCACGGCTGTATGCTCGGCACGAGAAGCGACGTGTAATTTAGTGCGGATTTATTGTCGGCGATTTAATAAAGATTATCGGAATATATAATATTAAAAGAAAGTTAAGAAATCAGGAAGAAGATATAAACGCTTGTTACGGGTAAAACCGTCGCAAGCGTTTTTTTTGTATCGAGTAATTGTTTTAACGGGTAATACCTCGCTCCATGCATGGAGCGAAAGCCGACCATATACGTCATTCCGAGGCTCAGCCAATGAATCTAACGAATCGTAATATTATAATAATTATGCGCCTACGGCTGGATTTTCAGGGCCGCGCCGTCGCTCCGCTCGGAACGACATAAGGTTTTATTATTCTTATATCCCGTCGTTTCGGTGACTTGCTTGGCTTTATATTCTTACCCGGGGAATGTTGGTTATTCGTGGGGAATTATACGGGTAGGTAGTTTATTGCCTACCCGTTTTTCGTTTCCTCACGCCATTTTAATGCGTTTTAATCCGAACCGTATTGTGGCAAATTGATTGCCCCGACGAATTTGTAAATAATTTCAACGTCTTGCATTTTTCTGCCGTCGTATCGTTCCGTTTCGCCTATATAAATTTTTTCAATGAAACTATTTAGAATCTCCGGCGTCAACTCTTGAATTTCCGTGTAAGCCTTTACGATTTTAAGGAATTTCGAGAGTTTTTCCTCGTCCTGAACGGATGCGGTGAGAGCGTTTTGTAACTCAATGGTTTTTTGTTTCAAGTCATTACCTTCGTCCTCGTAAGATTTTGCAAGAAAGTCAAAGCGTTCGTCGGTAATTCTGCCGCTTACGTTGTCCTCGTAGAGTTTGCGGATAATTTTACCTATTTCTTCCTGTCTGTCGGAAAGCCGTTTTATCTCGGCTTTCGTTTTAGTCTGAAACTTTTCCGTTTCTTTTTTAGAGCCCGACAAATATTCGTCCGTAAATTCTTTTTCGTGCAGAAAAACGTATTCGCATACCTTTTGTAAATCGCTTTTTACAACTTCGGTAAGTTCCGACACCAAAATTCGATGACTGCTACATAGACCTTTCTTTTTCTTTCTATAAGTAGCACATGAGAAATTGTCTGCTTCCCGATGTTTTGCAATTCGTTGTATCGTGAGACGATTGCCGCAATCAGCACAGAAAAGCAACCCCGAAAACATATTCGGCTCGTTGAATTTCGTATAAGCGCGCTTTACGTTTCTCATCTGTTGCACCGTTTCAAAAGTTTTTTCATCTATAATAGCCTCTTGCGTGTTACGATAGATTACCCAACCTTCTTTCGGTAAGCGAACTTGTTTCTTGTTTTTATACGATTTTTTCGCTGTTTGAAAATTTATCGTATGCCCGACATAAGCAACTTGGTCAAGCATATTTTTTATTGTGCCGACACTCCATATTTCCGGATATTCGCTCAGTTTATGTATGGAACGACCGCGATGAATATTGTATAGTTGCGGCGTTTCAACTTTTTCTTCCGTTAATTTTCTTGCAATTTCAGGCATCCGAACGCCGTCAACAAACATTTGGAATATCCGTCTGACCGTACCCGCGGCTTCTTCGTCTATAATCCATTTGTCTTTATCGTTCGGATCTTTTTTATATCCAAACGGGGGATTAGTCGTAAGATGCTTACCGGAATTACCTTTTGCTTTGAATACGGCGCGGATTTTCTTTGAAGTGTCCTTTGCATACCACTCGTTAAATACGTTTTTGAAAGGCGTTAAGTCGTTTTCCGTCTGGATATTGCTGTCAACGTTATCGTTTATTGCGATAAACCGAATATCCAGATTTGAGAAATAAATTTCGGTGTAATACCCGACCATTATATAATCTCGTCCGAATCTCGACATATCCTTTACGATAACTGTTGAAAGTTTCCCTTCTTCCGCGTCCGCCATAAGCCGTTGAAAATCGGGACGATTGAAATTCGTTCCCGAATAGCCGTCGTCAACGTAAAATTTGCAATTTACAAAACCGTGTTCTTTTGCGTATTTTGCAAGAATTTCTTTCTGATGAACGATACTGTTGCTGTCCCCGATTTGTTCGTCGTCCTTTGAAAGTCGGCAATAAAGTGCCGTCACATCACCTCCGTAGTAATATTTTTTATTGTTTTTTATCGCTATTTGTCCTATCATAATTGTTTACCTCCGTTATGCGGCAAACAGCGAGTTCGTACCGATTCGCCCGATTGTATCCGCGCGCTTTGGCGGGTTATCAGGCGTTTCATAATATCGAGAGGAGTATCTGTTGCACCGAATTGTTCCCGAGCTACCACAACAAAGGTTTTATCCCCGATGGGGTGATACTCTAATCTGTAATTGTAATCGTTTTCTTGTCTTTTAGCCGTATTTTCCGTAAATATAATCTCCTTATCAATGATTTATTTACGTAAAACGGCAGGAAGGGCGGCTTACAATTTGCCGTCTTTTTTCATGTTTTTCAAGGTTTCATAGCCTTCCTTTATCAACCGGACTTTCGTTATTCCGTTTTCTTCGAGAAAAGCGTTTATCTCATCATATAAGGCTCTCGGTATCATCGTTCCGAAATTGCCGCTCGCTTGCTTTCTCTTTTCCTTATTCTTTTCTTCATACTTCCTGCGCGTTTTACGCACGGGAGTATCTTCTTTCCGTTCCATTAAGTTAAACCTCCGAAAATATAAAATCGTATTGATACATATTATATCGGTTTTACGCTCAGGAGTCAAGCTCTTTTTGTGAACGGGCAGAAAATATCCCTTTATTTCTTATAATTGTCGTTATTATTTAGTTTTTCTTGTCTTTTGCGTTCTTCTTCGATTTCCGCTTCTATCTGTTGCAATCGCGGAACTTGCCGAACGACGTCGGGCGTGAATAGAGAAAGAACGGAATCGAAAAAGCTGCCGATTGTTTTCGGCTTTCCGTGGACTATACGCCGATATTCCGTCGGATTTGTTCTTGCAAGTTCTTTGCCGACGTTTGTATAGTGGGAATTGTTCTCCTTTTCCTTTTGCAATGCTTCCGATTTTTTTGCATATAATAATGCTTCGTCCATAGATTTCGTAAGCCGCTTTGAAAGGTCGGCATTGTCTGCCGTTAAAGCAATTACTTGCTCTTGTAACTTTCCGCGTTTTTTCGGAATATTCCCGCTTTTTGCCTCGGTTAAAGCGTCCGCATAAACCTGATTTTCTTCCCGTACCGCTTCCGCTTGCTCGATTATCTTTTTCGCCTTAAATTCGGCGGTGGAAAGATGTTTCTTCTGACTTCCTTCTTTTCCGCGCTGTAAGCCCCAACGTTTTCCAACTGTTTCGTAAAAATCCGTTTGTAATTGCTGTAATTGTGGTTTATCAAAAAGTTGTTTACTGCAAAGTCTGCCGTCTTTTGTTACGGGCATCAGGTTTAAGTGCATATGCGGGGTTGTCTCGTCGTTATGTACTACCGCCGCGATAACGTTTTCTTCGCCGTAACGCTCTGCAAAGAATTGGTAACAGTCCGAGAAAAAGTTATATTGTTCTATCTTGGCTACACCGTCGAAAAAAGTTTTATCCGAGCCCAACACGAAAGAGTTCATAACAACCGCGTCTTTGCGCGGGGATAAACCTAACTCTTTTATTCTGCCGTTTAT
>DQGD01000013.1 GCA_003533505.1 Clostridiales bacterium
ACATAAAGTCCTCGAGCGCGCCGGTCGGCACCACCACGCAGGGCGACACGGAGTCGGTGAACTTAATCATAATGCTGTCGCTGTCGATATAGCGCATAATCTCGGTGAAGTAACGCGCGTTGAAAGCAATCGAAAGGTCCTTGCCGTCGAGCTTGATAAAAATCTTCTCGGTAATATTGCCGATATCGCTGTTGGACGAGAGCTGCATAACGTTCTCGCGGAGGTCGAACCGCACGAGATTGCTCTTATCCGAGCGCGACAACAGAATCGCGCGCTCGAGCGCCGCCTCGAACTGCTCCTTAGGCAGCGTCGCCATCGTTTCAAAATAAGCCGGAATGATTTGCTTGTAGTTGATGAAGTCGATGTCCAGAAGCCGCGTCGTAATCCTGGTGTGCCCGAGGTCGACGGACATATAATTCTTCTGAATGCAAACCTCAACCGGGTCGGACGAATCCTCCACCAGCCTCGAAATCTCCGTCAGGCACCTTGCCGGCACCAGCGCGTGCATCATCGCCGAAGTCTTTTCGATAGGCTTGACGCACTTAGCCAGTCTGTAACCGTCCAGCGCAACGCCCGTCAGCGTCACCTCGTCGATTTCGAGCAACACGCCCTTCAGCATCGGGCGCGCGTCGTCGGTGGCAACGGAGAACGCAACCTTATTCACGAGGTCGCGAAACTCGTTCTTGACGATAACGAACTTCTGCGCGTCGGCGAGCTCCTTAATCTCGGGATAATCGTCGGCGGGCAGGCACTGCAACTCGCCCTCGGAATCGGTGTACTTAATCTTAAGCCTGCCGGTTTCTCCTAAGGTGAGCTCGATTTGCTCCTGCGTGAGTTTCTTGACGAACTCGGCGAAAAACCTGCCGGGAACGACGGTTTCGCCCTCGATTTTGACGTCGGCTACGATAATCTTCTCGATAGCGAGCTCGAGGTCGGTTGCGGTAAGCTTCAGCGTACCGTTTTCCGCTTTGAGCTTGATGCCCTCGAGAACGGGATTGGTCGTGCGCGTGGAAACGGCTTTGAAAACCTTGCCTACCGCGTCCGATAAATCGCTGCCGTTGCAAATAAGCTTCATAGCGTCGCCTCCCGTCAAAATTTTGACTGCAAACGCGCGGCGGTCATAATGTCCGCAGACTCCACAGTCAACTATTAGATTATAGCCCAATCCCGACCGCTTGTCAACCTTTTTGCCGCCATTTGCCTCGCGAAAATTATAGGGAATTCTGTTGGCTCCTCGCTAACCCCGATTTTTCAATCCCGAAACGCGCCTTCACGCCCCCGTCTAACCCCAAACGACAGTCACGGAGCTAATGCCGATTCAATTCACCCACACCGCTCGCCTAAACCTTTCACAATCATTTATTCCCACGCTCACGAAAAAAGGACGAGTCGCGCCCGTCCCTTTTTATATGGAGAAAAATGCACAAATTATTTTGCGGCAGCGAAATCAAAGGTGTACTCGCAACGCCAATTCGGGTTTGCGCTGATTTTTAAGCTTTTCGTGAATTCGCTCGAGGGCTCCGTTCGCGCCTCCGCAACCCATCGCGCCAAACAAGCACACCAAAACTAAAAGTGCGCTTATTATCGATTTTAACCCCTTATGCATTTTAACTTATCCTCCTTTCGTAAAAAATTTATTTAATATAAAGTCTATTTGCCCGTATATCCCCATTTGACAGTAGCATTGCAAAAAGTGCACGCTATTATTTTAAAACCTAACGAGTACTATCCGCGTTACCCCGTCATTCAGAGGAGCACAGTACAGCCCCCCAAAAGGGCTGTATTATGCGACGCGGAATCCCCTGCATGGAGCGAATTCCTAACCGTTTACAAGCATATTTTGGACACACTCTCCGCATTTTCCGAAATACGACCAAAAGTAACAAGGAAAATGTTGGAAAATGCTTGTGTTGAGTGAATAATAGGTGTACAATTTAAGACAGTGGGCAATTCGTCCATTAAATTCATAAGAAAAAGGAAGTAAGTAAGGATTATTATGTCAAGCGGCGAATGCGAGACGGAAGAACGATTGGCGGAAGTAAAGAAGATTATTGAGAACTCAGACAGGGCGTACTTGACTTCATTACTTACTAACGGCGGCGTGCGCACGGGCAAGATAGGTTTCGAGCTCGTCAAGTACACGATACTGCTTTACAGATACTTCGACGGCTGTCTGGAACACGCGTATGAAGCTTTATCCGAGCTGTTTAAGATTAACAAGCTTGCGGTGGAAAAGGATGTCCGAATGGCTATACACGAAGCCGAACAAGGCGAAAAGTATCTGAGCCTTAACGCATTGGCAGGTTATAGACTTTTCCCCGAAGATAAGGATATGATGACTCCGAAAGAGTTTATAGCGATAATGTCCGAGTGTATAGATAACGAAACATTACGAGAATCGCTACTAAATAAAAGCGCGAATTAAAACACAAGCCCCTTGCGAGGTAAATCTCGCAAGGGGCTTTTACGTTGTAATGAGTAGCAAATAAAATATGTAATGCGCAAAGTCGCATTACTTGCAATTTCATCTCGTATGCGGACTTTTACCGACGTTATCTTGTTCTTTCATTTTAATATCCTCCGATTGTGTTCCACTTCTTCTTTGTGTCCCCACCGCTATGGCGGAGGTTTCGGTATACAAAAAACGCGCCTTGAGAAAAGCACCCAAAGCGCGTTTTTCTGTTCGATTTTACTTGTTCATTAAGGCGCGGATTTATGCCGCGGACACCTCGATTTCCAGAGTGCCTAAGCCGTACACGGTCACGCCGCCGGAAACGTATTCCGCGCGGACATAATACTTGCCCGCCTTAGTCGCGGTAAACTTGTTGTCAGCGACGGTCACTTTGTTGCCATCGGGGTCAACCACGGTGAGCGTGCAGGCCACTTCGCCCGAAGTCACGTTAAGCGTGATTTCGTCGCCTGCTTTGGCGTTCTCGCCGCCCGTGACGGTCACGTCCTGCTTCTTCGCCGCATAAATCGACGAAACGTACATGACGCCGCTGCCGTCCTCGCCGTGCATCAGCCACTTGTCGTTGCCGCCGCCGGCTTTCCACGCGTCGATAAAGTTTTGAATCGGGTAAACGTAATTCTTCCAGCCGCCGTAGGTGAAGTGGTAATCGCCGCTGCTGACCGCGCCGTCGTGGACATAGCCCGTAGCGTCAATCGGCTCGATGTGGTAATCGCCGCCGCCCATAGTCGCGCGAGTAATTTTGCCCGTGCAATCGGTGAAGTATGCGCGGACGACTATGTAATCGTAACCTGCGTAATCGTCGAGGTCATGGCGCGGAGTCCAGGTTAAGCTCGGCCAGCCGCCGCCGTTTTCGCTGTACTCGATTTTAACGACGTTGGTTTCGCCCTCAAAGCTCTCAAGCCAGGTCTTGGTAGCGGAATTGCCGTTGTTCCAATATGCGATGATACTGTTCACCGAGCTCGGGTCGTCAAAGCTCTCGATTTCGTTGACAGCCGCCGCTTTTCGCGCAACGGTAATCGTCTGACTTATGGTGTAAGTTCTGCCCTCGTGCACAACTTCGTAATTGACGACGTAGTCTCCTGCCGCGTTCGGGGTGAACGTCTTGTTGTCCGTGAGCGCGACGGCTACTACGCCGTAGGTAACCGATTTCGCGGTTTCAACCGTTTCCACGGTTGCGCCGCCCGAGATAAGCTCGGCTCCTGGCACGGTGATTGCCGTGCCGACGATTGCAGTACCCGTAAACGCCTTTGCCCTGAAATCGGCAAGCGCTTTCACTTCTATTTCCAGAGTGCCTAAGCCGTACACGGTCACGCCGCCGGAAACGTATTCCGCGCGGACGTAGTACTTACCTGCCTGTTCGGCGGTAAACTTGTTGTCCGCGACGGTTACTTTGTTGCCGTCGGGGGCAACCACGGTGAGCGTGCAGGTCACGTCGCCCGAAACCACGTTAAGCGTGATTTCGTCGCCGACCTTGGCGCTCTCGCCGCCCGTAACGGTCACGTCCTGCTTCTTCGCCGCGTAAATCGACGAAACGTACAGTATGCCGCTGCCGCTGTTGCCTGCCATAAGCCAGCGACCGAAAGTTACGTCACCCGTTTTCCACGCGTCGATAAAGTTGCGAATCGGGTAAACGTAGTTCTTCCAGCCATTGTAGGCCATGTGGTAATCGCCGCTGTTGACGTTGCCGTCGTGGACGTAGCCCGTCGCGTCAATCGGCTCGATGTGATAGTCGCCGCCGCCCATTACCGCGCGGAGCACTTTGCCCTCGCACTCGGTGAAGTACGCGCGAACTACGATATAGTCGTATTCGGCGTAATCGTCGAGAGTGTGACGCGGCACCCAGGTGAAACTCGGCCAACCCCAGCCGTTGTCGGAGTAGTCGAGTTTGACTACGCTGTCTTCGCCCTCGAAGTTTTCGAGCCAGGACTTGGTAACGGTGGTGCCGTCTTTCCAGCACGCGGTAATGTTATCCGTCGTGCTCGGGTCGTCAAAGCTCTCGATTTCGTTGACAGCCGCCGCGTCGCGCTCGATAACTATATTCTGCGTGACCTCGTAATCTCTGCCGTCGTGAGAGAGCGTATAGCGCACTTCGTAAGCTCCGGCATAAATCGCGGTGAAGGTCTTGCCGTCGGTAAGGTCAACCGCCGTGCCGCGATAGGTTACGCTTGCCGCGCTGTCGGTGGAAGCGAGTTCATTTCCTTCCGCGATAAGCTTCGCGCCGGGAACAGTGACCACGCTGCCCTTTGCCGTAGAGCCGGTGTATGCGTTTGCTTTAAGCTCGGGCGCGGTAACCTTGATTTCCAGCGTGTCCAAGCCGTAGACCGCTTCGGCGTTATACTCGGCGCGAGCGTAGTAGGTGCCGGGCTTCTCCGGCGTGAATTTGCCGTCCGTAAGCTCCACCGCCTCGCCGTCGGGGTCAACCACCGTAAGCGCGGCGTTTACGTCCGCCGTAACGGCAAGCGAGATTTCCTCGCCGCGGCGCATCGAGCCCGTGGCGGTAATCGTCACGTCCGCTTTCTTCGCCGCCTTTATGTCGGCAATGTACAGCGTGCCCGCGCCGATTTCGCCGTGCATCAGCCAGCGACCGAAAGTAACATTGCCCGTTTTCCACGCGTCGATAAAGTTTCTAATCGGGTAAACGTAGTCCTTCCAGCCATTGTAGGTAATGTGGTAATCGCCGCTGTCGACGTTGCCGTCGTGGACGTAGCCGGTGGCGTCAATCGGCTCGACGTGATAGTCGCCGCCGCCCATGACCGCACGGGTAATCTTGCCCTCGCAGTCGGCAAAGTACGCGCGGACGACTATGTAATCATAGCTTTCGTAATGCTCGAGCTCGTGGCGCGCCGCCCAGGTGAAGCTCGGCCAACCGCCGCCGCTCTCGGAGTAGTCGAACTTGACCACGCCGCTCTCGCCCTCAAAGCTTTCGAGCCAGCCGATTTCGGTGGTGGCGCCGTCGCTCCACAGCGCTCTCGTGCCTTCAAGAGCCTCAACGCAGTCGTAGCTCTCGATTTCGTTTTCCTTCGCCGCGTCGCGAACGACGGCGAGGGCGATTGTCTTTTTGATTTCCTTGCCGTCCACCGTGGCGACGTAGTTTACCGTGTAGGCGGTGGCGAGCGGCGCGTTGATTTTGCCGTCCGTCACGGTCACGGGATTGCCTGCCTTGTCGGTCACCGTATAGGTAACCTCGACGTCAAGTTTGTTGCCGTCCTTGTCGACGACGGAAGCGGTCGGTACGGCAACTTCGCCGCGCGGATAGCCGCTCTCGTTATAGCCCTCGAGTTCGATGGCGTAGCGAGTGACGTTTACGGTTACGGTGCGCGTGTAAGTCTTGCCGTCGATTTCTACCGTGAACACGATTTTGTAGCCGCCGAGGTCGTTCGCGCGGAAACTTCCGTCCACGACAGCCACAGCCTCGCCGCCCGTCGTCGTTACCTTAACCGAAGCGCGGTAGGTTTCGCCGTCGCTGCCTTTGACGTTGAGCGCCGACGAGAACGCATAATCGTCGCCGTAGCTCACGGTGACTGCCGAGTCGGCGAAATCAACGGGCGTAATCGTCGTCGCCGGGTCGTCCTGCTGTTTGTCGGCGCACGCCGCAAACACGGCAAGCGCGAGCACCGTCGCCAAAAAGGCGCAAATCAGTTTAACTTTCTTCATCTTTTTGATTCCCTCCGTTTGGCTTCCGCGCAATCTGCCTAGGATTTGACCGCGCTTCCGCCGTTAGATTTTTTTTATTTCTCCTTGACAATCCTGAAATTGTCAAAGTAAAATACCTGGTCGTCGCGGTCGGTATACTCCGCCCACGAAATTCTCCATGCCGCCGGGTCGGAAACGCTGCCTGCGTTGTGAAGCTCGACGTCGGAGAACGAAACTCTGTAACGAAGCTTGCTCTTGGCGTTCACCTCGCAACGCATCGCGTATCTGCCGCCCGTGGTTTTCGAGCCTGCCTCCACGAAAAAGCGCATCATGCTGTCGCTGTCGTTGTATACGTCGAACTCGAGTGCGGTCTTATTCCAATCGTCCTTGTCGACGTCCTTGATTCCGCAAGCCTGCATTATTTTTTCGGGGATATAGATGCCGGGATAGCTCGCCTCGAACAGGTCGCCCTTGTGCGTAACCACGCGAAGCGCGTAGTCGCCCTGAAGTCCCGTCACGCCGTAGTCGGCGGTCTTGACGACTTCTATGTCCGCTTTGCATTTCGCGCTGGTAGCCTTTGCATAGACGGCATACTTCTGCCAGGTCGACTCGAAGTCGAGCACCACGCCGTCCTTAAAGCTCATAACCGAGCCTATTTCCTCGAGATTCGGATTCACGGTTACGGTCACGTCGTCGAGGTAAAGCACGGGCGCGTATTTAAGCTCGCGCGCGTTCTGGTTCTCGAATTCGAGGTAAACGCCGGGCACCGACGTGAGATCGCCCGCTATCGACAGCACCTCGCGCGAGGGGTAGTACTTGACGTGAGTCCACCCGGTCGGCGCAAGCGCAAACGTTTCGCCGCGCATCGTTTCCACTTCCATGGCGTTTACGATTGCAGACAGGAAACCCACAGTCACGTGCATTTCCTTATTTTCCGCGTTGTACATCCACATGTCCACGCACTCGACTCGGGAAAAGTCCGAACGGTCATAGCCGAATCGCGTAGATACGGTCGGGAAGTACATCAGCGGAAGTTTGATGTCGGACTTGCCGCCCAGCGGCTGAATTTTCGCCGAAGCCTTGCCGGACTTGACAAAGTTCTCGTCGCGGTTTTCGCTCACTTTGCCGAAGCTCGGCATCACGCGCATCAGCCCGAAATCGGGCTCCCACTGCTCGAAGTCGGCGATTTTTATCGTATTTGTTTCTGGAGTTTCGTTTTCCTCGGGCTTTTCCGCGCAGCCGAGAAGCGGAGTTATAAAGCACAGACACAGCGCAAGCGCCGCTATGATTCTCGATTTTTTCATATTCCCCTCCTACTCGTTGTACACGGTCAGGTCGCCGAGGTAAATCGTCCTCGCGGCCTCGTTCTTGGTGTCGCCGAAAATGAACGTCATGCTCTCGGCTTTACCTAGTCCCGTCCAATTTATCGCGCCCGTCGGCAGCTCGATTTCGTTCATGCCGGGCTTAAGGTCGACGGAAGCCAAATCGATTAGCGTCGTCTTTTTGGAGTACTTGACGGAAACGCTTAGCTTCACGTTTTCGCCCGACGGGTTGTAGACGTGCATCACGGCTTTTTTCACCGACGAGGACAGTTCCTCGATAAAGACGGCAGTCATCTTTACGCTCTGGGATTTTTCGGTAGTGGCAGGCACAGCGATTTTCGCAAGCTTGCCGCTGCCGGCTTGTTCTCCGACTTCCGCGGCGCCCACTGCGGTGACGACGGGCGTTACCGAGCCGGCGGAAATCGCGCTCACAAGGCTTTCCGCCGTGTGCGTCGTCGCTTTGCCGCCGAGATTTTGAGTGTATCCGTAGGTTTCGCCGCCGCAATCGAACGTCAGCTCGAGACTGTTGGATTCGCCCGTCAGCGCGGTGCGGATAACGTAGATTCTTCCGCCGTTCACCTCGGAGAACTCCGTGACTTCGTTTCCGTGGTTGCGGAGCGAATAGCCGCTCTTCATAAAAACCTTGTATGTAATCGCGCCGTAGCCGTCGTCGAAGTAGTCGGTCACGCACATGCCGGCTTCTGAACTCGCGCACTCGGCGAGGCTGAACAGCGACGAACGCGCGTCCATGAATTTCGCGGAAGTCGTCGTTACCTTGGTTCCGCTGTAAATCGCCGAGCTGAGCCCCGCTATCGCCTTTTCCGCGCCGAAGTCAAGCCCGGAAACCGCAGCGATTTCCGCATAGCGGTTCTTCATCGCGTACAAAAGCTCGTATTCCTCCATGCCGTCGCGGAGTGCCTCGATCCGCATGGAAGCCACGGGTTTGTCGAGCCCGTACTGCGCCCCGGGATAGAACAAGTAGCCGTCGCCGTTGACGGTGACGAAACGCTGAGCGTCGCCCGTGTAGTAGTCCTCTATGTTCTCATAGTAGGAGCCGTTGTAGTCGGCGTAGTTATTGACCGCCCAGAAAAGGTTGCCCGTCACTCCGTACTCGGCTTGCATCCAGCTGAGCGCGCGTGCGGACAGCAGCGTGTCCTCGGTGTGGTAAGTCGGGTACGGGACGCGCGGCGAGGAGCAGGTGTACCACCACTTCTCCTCCTGATTTGCGTAGTTTGCCCGCTCGCTCTCGGTGTCGTAATGCTGTACTTGCGGACACCAGGTGTCTATGCTTGCCGCAAAGCCCGGGAGATAATCGCAGGTCACGACGTTTCGTAGCGAGCGTATCGATTTCACTATCGACGTTTTCAGCTCGCCGTCGGGAATAGACGGGTCGTTCTCCGCTTCCGTCGCCAGCGCCTCCACCGTACTGCGGTAGTAACGCGCCACGACAGCCACGCGGTTCTGCATTCCGAGGAGCTGCGGCTCGTCGATTATCGACATGTAGCATACCGATTTTTTGAGCATATCGAAGTTCTCTTCCACGCTTTTACGGACGAACTCGCGGACGTAAGCTTTCATGATTTCGGGGTCGAAACACGTTTCGCCGTCGAGAAAAGTCGTTGCGTAGGGAATGGAAATGTTGCTGCAACGCGGGTCTTTCATGAACTCGTAAGCCTTGTCCGCGTAGTACTTTATATCCTCGGGAGTATGCTTGGTGTCGGTGACGATAATGTGCGGCGAAAGGCGATAGTCGATAAGCCGCCGGGTGTACTTATCCATTATGTCCTGCGAGCCCTCCAGCTCGCCGCTCTCGAAAAGGCGTACGGACAGAAATATGCTCTTCGCGTGATTTTCCTCGCTGACGGTAAGGTCGGCGACGTTCACCGTCACGGGCACCGAAGTTTCCTCGCCGTCGACGGTGAGCTTAATCGCGCCGGTATAGGAGCCGGGCGCCTGATTTTCCGCGGTCTTTACCGTGACGTACAAGCCCTGATTGGTGTTCTTTTCAATCGTGTTCTCGCCGCGCTCTTTCGCCGCGGAAAACGGCAGCAGCGCGTCGGGGTACTTGCCGGGCACAGCTCCGCCGGCGGTGTCGTACACCACTCCCAGCGACAGGTACTTCTCGACAAAGACCTCCACGTTCTCCGCAGGAATGGTATCGGTTCCGTTCGAGTGCGTAAGCGCGCTCACCGTCACGTCGTAGCTTTTCACGTCGTAGTCGGGAGTCATGATAATCTGACCGCTTTCGTACTCGTTCTTCGCCATCAGAAGGTTTATTTCGGCTGCGGTGCGGATACCGGAATATTCGCCGGGCTTATCGGCGAGTATTTTCTCCGTCGCCGGCGCGCCCCACACGTCAACCGCACCCTTTTCCTCGTCCGGAGTTTTCGGCGAGCAAGCCGCCGCCGACAATATCATCGTGAGGCAAAGTAAAATCGTAATCGCTCTCTTCATCGTTTAAGTTTCCTCCTTGACGCTTTTCCGTCAGTTGGTAAGACCGGCGTCGTTTACCGCCTTCGTCCACTTCGCGTCCGTCCAGGTAAGTTCGGTTTCGCGCTGGTAGTCGGCAGGCGTTTTCTTGTTCCCCTCGGCGCTGAACGTCGCGTAGTAAGCCGCCGACGAGAACGGCTTTACGTCGCCGTAGCGGTACAACGGGAACGCGCGTTCCTGCGGCAGCGTGTAAATCTCGAACGCGCCGTTGTTAAAGTACTCGAGCCGCGATTTTTGCAGAGTCGACAGCGAAGCGTACAGCTCGGGGTTCTTTTCGATAACATTGTACTTGACGGGCAGCGAAGCTCCGCCCGTACTGCGGATATACGATTCGTTGGCGACGTCTGTTGCCATAAACCGCAAAAAGTCCATCGCGACGTCCTTGCCTGCGGCGTAAGCCGGGATTGCGGAAACGTGCGCCGAGCCCACCGAATACACGATAGAGCGCGCTTCGCGGATTTTCGCAAAGTCCGCCGCGCTCACGCCGTCAAAGCTCGTCTTGCCCTCGTCCACCGCGGTAATCACCGCCGACAGCGTTTCGTCGGTCATTTTCTTGTTCTCCAGCATTTCCACGATAGAGCTCATGACGGGCGTTCTCAGCATGCGAATATCGTAGTCAAGGCCCTGCTGCGACTTGACGTCCGCGCGAATGGAGGACATTTCGTTGTCGAACCAATCGCCGTTTGCGTGGAACACGCCGTTGCCCTTGAGGAACATCGTCTGCGCGGTCTTGAAATCGTAGGTGCCCGACGACGGGTTAAGGTAACCCTTGTCGTATTTAAGCAGCTTTTCGTAGACTTCGAGCGCTCTTATTCTGCCCTTCTGCGTGAAGATGTTTTTGGAAATTCTGTTCTCGTCCACGCCGTTCCAAAAATCCGTAAAGCCCTGCGCCCCCTGATACTGCGCCCACCAGATATTGAACAGGTAAGCCCAATAGTCCGCGTCCTTGGACTGAATGAACGAGTAGCCGAGGTTGTACTTGCCGTCGGCAGAGTCCCTTCTCGCGGCTATGGCGGCACACACCGCGTCGAGCTCGTCGGTGGTGTTGGGCGTTTTCAATCCCATTTCGTCGAGTAAATCCTTGTTGTAGAGAAGACCCTCCATGCCGCCTGCCCAGGACATAAAGTAATACTTAGTGTCGGCTGTGGGGTCGTTCGGGTCGTAGTAGGCGTTGACCATGTTATAGCTCGAGAGAATCTTGTCGACTACCTTGACTCCTCTGTCCTCTTCGCCGGGAACGAGCGAATTGTACACCGTTTCGGTAAGGTCGGCGCAACGCTCCTTGCCCGACGGTCCCACGCCCATGTAATCCCACCCGAGCGAAGTGTCGAAGAACAAATCAATCGAGTTGTTTTTCTCGCCTGCGTCTATGCGCGAGGCGGTAAAGTTCTCGACGTCGTTGGCCCTCAGCGGCAGCACGGTGAGGTTGGGGTACTTATCCTTGACCCAATCCTGCTGTTGGAATAAATCCATAAGGTCGGAGCACCATTTCGTGCCGTAGCCCTTGTCGGTGCAAAACACTTCCAATACGTTTTCCGAGTCGTCGGGGGTCTTGGGCTTGCACCCTACCGCGCCGAAAACGGAAAACGACATAACCGCCGCGAGCAGCAAATAAACTAATTTTTTCATGAGTTACCTCCGTATTTATCGATTTATAAGCGTTTTCTAGCCTTTCAGTCCGCCCATGGTAAAGTTCTTCATTATCGTGTCCGAGCAGCACGAGAACACGACGATGACGGGCACTACCGACAGCACGAGCCCGGCAAAGTACGCCGGCATGTTGCCCTCGCGCAAAAAGTTGCTGCGTTGGAGCCCTGCCGCCACCGTGGGGTAATCGGGAAGATACAGTAAGACCGTCATATAGTCGTTCCAGCAGCCGATGAACGAGATTATCGCGATTGTCAGCATCGGCATGAACGCAAGCGGCAGCATGATTTTGAAGAACACGGTGAAGTGTCCGCCGCCGTCGATGAACACCGCTTCGGCGTAACTCCAGGATATAGAGTTGAAGAAGCCGTACATCATCAGGAAGTTTACGCCGAAACCGCTGAGCGACGTGACGACGACAAACAGCGGCGTGTCGTAAATGCCCATGTCGGAAACCAGCTTGAACGTCGCGCCGGCAGTGCCCACGACGGGAATGGTCATCGAGAATATCGCGAGCGTATAGATTACGCTCCTGCCGCGGAAGCGGTACTTGGCAATCACATAGCCCGTGAACGCACTCATCGTCACGGTGCCGATTATGTTAATCGCGCAGTACCAGACGCTGTTGAAAAACATTTCCGGAAGATACACTTTGTTGCCGTACCAATCCACCATAGCCATTCCGGAAATCGCGTCCTTGTAGTTGGTAAGCCTCGGTTTTTTCGGAAGCGCAAACGGCTTGCCGGCGGCGAGGTTGTCTATGTAGGTCAGCTTATCCTGAAACGAGTTTATGAACAGGTAGAACAGCGCGTACACGATAGTCAGCGCGTACAGCGAGAACAGCAAAAACGCAAACGAATAAAGTATTCTTTCCGCTTTGCCGCGCTTTGTCAGCACAGCCACGCCGTCGTCGCGGCGAAATTTGAGCTTCGGTTGAAGTTTCGTCGTCATAAGCCCCTCCTTTCAGTATTCCGCGCTTTCTCTGCGCTCGAGCAGCCAGCGTATCGTCATGATTATCGGCACGCCCACCATCGTGAAACACAGTCCCGTGCAGGAAACCACGTTGTAGTTGCCCGTGCCGCCCTGTATTCCGTCGCCGTAAAGCTGCTTGAATATCCAATAGGAAATAGTCGTCGTTTCGTATTGGTCGGCGCCGAACAGAAGTATCGGTCCGCCGGCGTTGAATATGCCCGTCAGCGTGAAGATTATCACGGTGGTGACGGTCGGCCAGATGAGCGGAAACACGATTTTCGTTATTTCCTTCCACGGTCCGCAGCCCTCGAGCTTTGCCGACTCGAGTATCTCGAGCGGAAGCCTCGACATCGCGCCGCTGAACAGCAAAACGTTGGTGGTAAAGCCCGTCCAGATATAATAGCCCACAATCGCGGCGGTCGCGGTATCCTTGTGTCCGAGCAGTCCGTAGGGCGGAATCTTGCCGCCGAAAAGCTTGATTATGGAGTCGAGCGGTCCGTTGGGGTCGATTATCTTGGTGTACGCCGTGACCATTACCACGCCGGAGATTATCGCAGGCAGGTAGAACACTATGCGGAAAAACTTGTAGCCCTTTATACGCTTGTAGATAAAGTACGCGATCGCCAGCGACAGCGGAAGCTTTATCAGCATATCCGTAGCAAAGTAGATGAGCGTGTTCTTCAGCGCAACGCCCACGCTGTTTCCGACGGGCGTGGTGAGGTCGTTCCAGAACGTCACAAAATTTTTCAGCGTCAACGCGTCGGTACGCGCGTCGCGGAACGCGAGCGCAATCGTCTGCACGTTGACGAACAGCCAGAATATCAGCCAATTCAGCACCGGTACCGCCAGAATCGTCACGATAAACAACGTGCGTTGATTGAAAAATCCGCGCCTTTTTCTCTTGTTTATTCCGGCAAGCTTCGTTGTCGGTTTAACGTCCGTATTTGCTCCTGTCACTTTACCGCTCCTCTTCGGTTTTCAGTCGAGTCCCCGGGCTTTGCCGCCGCGTTCTCGTTATACGATAATTGTATCACGCCGTCCTATGTCTGTAAATACCCTGTTGTTGACTAAAATTTGTCATTTTTTTCGTTTAGTCCTGTATTTCCTCTTTTTTACAGCCTGTTTCTTGCCCTTTTGTTGACAATCGCCGAAATTCGGTATATAATCGCGGTATACGGAGGAAATCGCCCAAAATGACCGAGCGTAATTATTTTCTGGACTTCAATTACCTCAGCGGCAACGAGCGCGCATTCGGGCTCGTAAAGCTTTATCAGGCGGGACGGCTGTTCTGCTCGCCCTCGACGATTATCGGCACGCACCTGCACGGCGATTGTTTCGAGCTGACAATCGTCACCGACGGCGAGGGCGCGGTGGTCACCAACGACCAGCGGCTTAGCGTCAGAAAGGGCGATATTTATTTCTCGTTCCCCGGCGACTTCCACGACGTGGTGACCAGCAAAGTCAATCCGCTCAAATACGATTTCTTTGCCTTTAACACCGACGACCCGGAGCTTAAAGCCGACCTTGCGGAGGTGATGAGCACGCTCAGCCTCGGCACGCGTATTTTCCGCGACGACCGAATCGCGAGCCTCGTTTCGCAGGCGATTGCCGAGCTGTCGGCGGAGGACGAGTATTCCGAGCGCGTGCTGTCCTGCATATTCCTGCAAACAGTTTACTACATCGTGCGCGACCTCAAGCGGCACGCCGTCGCGGCGCGCGCCGACGACGTTTCGTCCGACGAGCAGCTCTGCTACCGCGTGATGAATTACATCGACACGCACGTCTATTCGATGACGGGACTAAGCGAGCTCGGCTCCGTTTTCAGCTATAATTACAGCTATCTGTCCACGACTTTTCACTCCACCACGGGGCGCACGCTGAACGACTATTACCGCTCGCGCAAGCTCGAGGTGGCGCGGCTGCTGCTCCAGGAGGGCAAGCTCAGCTCAAGCCAAATCGCCGAAAAACTGAATTTCAGCTCGCTGTACGCCTTTTCAAAGTCCTTCAAAAGCAAGTTCGGCTCGTCGCCGCAGGCATACAAGCGCGCCCATCGCGAGCAATCACAGCGTCGCAAGCCTGAGTAGCCCGGCAGCGTTGACCAGCGAACACCAGCCTGCGTACACCGAGTCCGAGCCGCCCTCCTCCGCCGAGCTGCTTTCGTGAATACTGCCGCCGTAAGCGCCCGTTTTAAGGTCGTACATTCCTCGCCATGCTCCGTCGATGAGCGGCGAGGTGTTTTTTATCTGAATCGAACACAAAAAGTCGCCCAGATTCTTCGCCTTTATCAGAAACGTCTTGTTTTCGAGCGCGCGGTAGGCGTAGTACAGCCCGTTCAGCGCAAACCCCTCGGTGTACACGAGGTCGAGTATGTAGGGGTTGTTGCTCTCCGACGCGTCGCGCGTTTCGGGCGTGCAGTTCAGCACTCCGCCCGTATTTTTATCTATCAGCGACAGGCAGAAGTCCGACACTCTGTCGCCGGCTTTTTTCAGCCGTTCGTCGCCGCTCACGAGCCCCGAGGCGCAGAACGCGAGCAGCGCAATGTAGTTTTCGGACGAAACGGGTCGCCAGTTTTCGCAGCGCTCCAACTCGTAGGCGGTCTTTACTCTGCCGTTCTCGATAAACGTCTGCGCCAGCGCGAACGCTTTTTCGGCGGCGGCAAAATACCGCTCGTCGCCCGTTACGTCATAGAGGTCGTACATCGCGCGCATCATCCACAGCACGGAAAAGGGCGAGTGCGCGTCGCCGTTCACTCTTTCGCCGTCTATAAAACTGCCGTCGTCGCGCTGCGAGCTCAGCCAGAATTCGCCCGAGGCGCACGCGAGCCCGAGAAGCCGCTCGTCGCGCGTGTCGCGGTAGATTTCTATGAGGTTGGATATAATCTTGCCGTTGTCGTTCTGGTACAGCGTAATGTCGCTGCCCGAATACTGCTTTTTGCCGCCTATATACGCGAACGGAAAACCGCCTTTCTCGCCGCTCTCGCTGCCGTTGCGCGCCTTTTCCAGCCAGCCCAAAACGTTGTCGAACTCGCGCGCATAAACTTCCTTGCCCGTCGCCTTGCGGTACAGATGCACGGCGAGTAAATACTCCGAAGCGGTGTCGGGGCGGCACAGGCTTACGCGCTCGTTTTTCGAGATGCGTATGCGCTCGTACACTCCCCAGGCTCCGCCGTCAAAAGTGAGCATCTGCTTTTCAATCCATTCGAGGCAATTCCCTGCGGCTTCAACGTATCTTGCTTTCATGTCGTCATCCGGGGCGGAATCGATTTCGGGCGTTGCCGACGAGCACGAAGCGGCAATCGCTACCGCCGCCAGAACGGCTATCATTGCGCGTAATCTTTTCAATTCCCCTTCTCCCTGTTTAATTTCGTGAGAATATTATACCCGACCGCCACGAGCGATGACAATATCCGCGCTTTTTTCAAAACATATCATTTTTTTGTCCGACTTTTCTTTTTCCGCTCCCGTATCCGCTCCCGTAATAAAAAATAGTTGTACATACATGCTTGTATATACAACTATCATAAACGCCTGTTATAAACGCAAAAATAATTTTCAAATTGCCCTCGGGGTAGCCGTACCACACACTACGGGCGCGTCGATTCGGGGCTGCGGATTCCGGTCCATAGCCACGCAAGGCACGACGGTTAGCCCCGTCGCAAGCCGCTTTTCGTGATGACTCGTCCATTGCTCGTGATACCTCGCGGCGTAATTTTCCCTAGGTTCGCCGCACGCGGCATACGCGCCCACGCCCACTCTGGTATTTTTACTCATGATTATTCTCCGAGGCGGCTGAAAACACAGCCGAAAAGTATTTTTGCCGACCTCTTAACCTTGCTTCTTTCGGTATTATGGCATTATGTGCGGCGGCTGTAAGGCGCGTAATGCCGAATTATTGCACCGCCGCTCGCGTTTCTTGCGCTCAATCGCTGCTTCCGGTCGATTGTCACGCTTCGCGCCCGTCGAAGTCCACCCATTTTTTGAGGTCAGGGTCTACGCAAACCAGCATTTTGTTAAGGTCGGTGTCGAAAACCTGCTGACCGAGCGAGGGATAGTACGACAGCCGCTCGAGCGTACCGCACACCGCCTTGTGGCAGACGTTGCGCGTTCTCATGCCGCTGCCCGAGCCGTCGCTCTCCCACAGCTTGAAGTCGACGGCGTTGAGGCTGTTCCAGGCTGTCTGGGCGGTGAAGTCTACGCTGCCGCGCCACAGCCCGGGGATTTCCTCGCGCATAAGCTCGCCGAGCCGTCCGCCCGGGGTATGCTCCGCCGTGCGCTCGATATTGAAGCCGACAAACGTCACTTCCTGCGCGCCCCGAAGCCGCGTTTTGCCGCCGGGGGCTTCGTCGCCGCACCACTTGCCGAAGTACGGCAGATTTACGTTGCGCTCGTCGAGGCAGTTTATCAGCGTTATTGGGTGATTCGAGCCGCAATGAACTTCGTAATTGCCGAACGTGAAGCCGTAATTGCCGCCCGTCGCGCCGCAGTTTACGCACACGACGTGCTCACCGCCAACCTGTATGCCCTCGTCGAAGCCGTAGGCATGCACGTTTGTGTAGTTGCTGTAATTGTAGTTGCTGCCGTCGGTCATCGTCAAGCCTATGCAGCCCTTTTTCGGCAGCGGCGCGGTGACGTCCAGCCCCACGCCGTCGTTTTCCAGCGCGTCGCCGTAGGAAATCATCGTCAGGTTTTTGATTTCCGCTCTATCCGTTCTCCTGAGGTCGACGCAGCGTACCGCGTGGGCGTTGTTCGCCAGCGCCACGGCAAGGTTTTCCACTCTCAGGCTCGAGCCGTTTTGTATGCCGGCTTCCGTCCAGCCGCCGCGCACGACGGAAGCTTCCGCTCCGTCCGCGCAGGTCAACGCCGCCGCCGAAACGTAAAACACCACGCCGTTACGGAACGATTTTTGAAAGCCGTACTCGTGGTTTTGCCCGATAATCGCTATCTCACGGTGCGAGCGCGGTAAAACTATCGCCGCCCTCGGACCGCCGTCGCCCACGTCCCGAAACCCGTCGATATTGTAAACGCCGTTATACAGGTACGCGTTCTTGCCCAGCCTGTCGCACTCGGCAAGCGCCGACGCGAGCGTTTGCTCGTCGTGCTCGCCGCCGCAAACGAAGTCAGCCGCCGCTTTAGCTTCCGCGCCGCTGTCCGCCGCCGCTATGTAAACGTAGCTTGCTTTATCCATAATCGTCCTCTCCCGTGATTTATTCGTGCCGTTCGGCGTTTTTCGTGAACGTCACTGTTCTGTTCTTGCCGTTTTTGCTCCTCAACCCGAAGCTGCGGCTTCACTCTGCGCGCTTTACAGGATTTTCTCCATGCCAATTTTTTGCACGCGCATGCCTATCGCCTTGTAAAACCCGACCGCACTTTCGTTGTTCGCCCACACGTTAAGCGTGACGTTGTAGCAACCCGATTCCCTCGCAAAATCGATTACATAGTCATAGAGCCCCTGCCGACGTGCTCGCCGCGCGCGCACTCGTCCACCACAAATCGTCGATGTACAGCGTCTTTATCGCCGTCAGCGTGCTGCTGTCCGCGACCTGTCTGAATATGCAAAACGCATAGCCGAGCACCTGTTCGTTCTTTTTCAAGCGCGAAAACGGGCGTGGAATCGCTGCCGATTATTTTTACAGGCTGCTCGTCGGTATACTTCTTCGCGCCTGCCCTGAATAAATCCGGACGCGCGGCGCCGTGCACCTTCTGCACTTTATAGAGGAGCTTGTTTGTCCCCGGAAATCGCTTGCCTCCGCTCTTCTTATAACGCCCTTGTCGCCCTCTTCGCCTGTTCTTTCTATATTTTCTTTTATTTCCATATCCGCTTCTCTAATCGTTCTCTTTGTTTACAATAATATTGTCGTCATGTTATTCGCGAGGGCTGCCGGAGGCGCGATACTCGCCGGGCGTGGTGCCGTAGGCGGCGGCAAAGACCTCGTAAAAGTGCTTCTTGTCGGCGTATCCCACGTCGAGCATGATTTTCTCCACGGGGTAAGACGTGGAGCGCAACAGCTCTGCGGCGGTTTCGATTTTCTTCGTCTGAATGAAACTCACCAGCGATTTGCCCGTTTGCTGCTTGAAGATGCGGCTAAGGTACGAGGGCGAGAAGAACATCGCGTGAGAAATCACGCCCACCGACAGCGACTTGCTGTCGTGCGCCGTCACATAGTCGATTATTTCGCTGACGATTTTGCGCTGAGCCGACGGAATCGTCGGGCGGTTTTCGTTCTCGCACAGCCGAAAAGTCTTTATCAGCACTACCGACAACAACGAACGAATGACTTTAAGGTAACCCTCCTGTTTTTTCTCCTGCTCGTCGACCATAGTGAGCACCAGCCGTCCTATTTCGCTCGTGTCGGCGCCGAGCAGACACAAATAGCCCTTTGCGCCGCGCTCGTCCTCATAGCCCGAAAAGAACATGTCGTAGGCAAGGTCGATAAAGTTATCGCCCGTAATGACGCGCGTGAGAAACTCGGGATAAAACAAGCAGTTGCACAGCGTAATCCGCTCGTCCTTTTCGGTGGCGAACTCGTGCTCGACGCCTGCGTCCATGAGAATCACGTCGCCTTTTTTGACGTCCATGACCTCGTTACCCACGACGTGCCGCGCGTGCCCGTCGAGAACGTAAACAAGCTCGACGAACTCGTGCGAGTGCCGATTGCTGCTGCCGTGGCGGTAAACTTTGACCGAAACTCCCTCTTCGGATTTTATGTGCCTTGCTCCTTTCAGCTTCATTTTAAGGCTATGCCCCCTCCCGAGCGCCCTCTGCGTATTGTCGGCGCGCTTGCTTTTCGTAAGAATTTTACCACAACTTACGCGGAAAATCAAAGAAATCGACGGGGTTATTTGCGTTTCCGCCGTTCTTTGCGAGATTTCTCCGATAATCTTTCGGACTACTGCCGCCGTCGGCTCCTCTTTGTTTAATCGATTAGTCCGCGCAAGCAAAAAAAACAGCCGAACGAGTTTGCTCGACTGTTTCGCACAAGCGCGTGCGGTAAGCGATTGCTTAGCCGTAATTACATTAAATCGGCTATTCGCCTTTGACCGGCTTTTTGCGGCGACGGAAGCGATTGCGGCGTTTGTTTGCTCCGTTATTCGCGCCGTTGTTGTTCGCGGCGTTGCTTGCGGCTATCGGCGCGGCTTTTGCGCTACCGGAGTGTGCCGACGGCTTTCCTCCCGACTTTACGGGAGCATTGCCCTTTGCCGAATCCTTAGCGCCTAAACTCGGATTGCCGTTATTCTGCTTACGGCGTTCCTGTTTTTTGCCGGGGAACTGCGGTTTTTGCGGCGGCGCGGCGGTTTTCACGGGCGGTTTTTGCAGCTGAGTTTTCTTGGGTTCCGCTTTCTTTTCGACAGGCTTATTCGCGGCGTTTTCCGCCTGTTTGTTCTTATTGTCCTTATGCTCGGCAGGCTGCGCGGACGGCTTGCGCCCCGGGGTTTTGGGCGGCGATTTCTCGAAAACCGTCATGGGGAACGGATTGTCGGCGGCTTCGGTCACATGCTTGCCGATAAGCTTTTCGATGTCGCGGAGGTAGTCCTTTTCGTCGATGTCGCACAGCGAAACGGCAACGCCGCTTCTGCCCGCTCTGCCCGTTCTGCCGATGCGGTGGACGTAGGTTTCGGGGACGTTGGGAAGCTCGTAGTTGACGACGGACGGCAGTGCGGCTACGTCGATGCCGCGAGCGGCAATATCGGTGGCGACCAACGCCATGATTTTGCCCTTTTTGAAGCTGTCGAGCGCGTTTTGTCTGGCTCCCTGCGACTTGTCGCCGTGGATAGCCATGGCGGTCACTCCTGCCGCCTTGAGTTTTCGGGCGAGCTTGTCCGCGCCGTACTTGGTGCGCGTGAACACGAGGCAGGGCGTTTCCACCTTACCCGTCTTAAACAGCTCGATTAAAAGCTCGGTCTTGCTCGCCTTGTCGGTAAAGTACACCGACTGCTCGGTGAGTTCCACCGTGCTCGACACGGGCGTGACGGCGACGGAAGCAGGGTTTACGAGCAGCGACTTTGCGAGCTTGTCAATCTCAGGCGGCATCGTGGCGGTGAAGAACATCGTCTGTTTTTTCTGCGGCAGCAGCGCAATCACCTTTTTGACGTCGTGGATAAAGCCCATGTCGAGCATGCGGTCGGCTTCGTCCAGCACGAAAAACTCCACACCCGAAAGGTCGACGTGCCGCTGCGACTGCAGGTCGAGCAGCCGCCCGGGGGTGGCGACGAGCACGTCCACGCCGCGGTGAAGCGCGGCAATCTGATTGCCCTGCGCCACGCCGCCCATAACGAGCCCCACGCGGTACGGGAGATATTTGCCGTAAGAGTGAAACGACTCCTCGATTTGCAGGGCGAGCTCGCGAGTGGGCGTGAGCACCAGCGCGCGGATTTTGCCCGAAAACGTACTGCGCCGCGCCAGCTCTTCGAGAACGGGCAACGCGAACGCCGCCGTTTTGCCCGTGCCCGTCTGCGCGCACCCGAGAACGTCCCTGCCGGCAAGCGCCGGGGGAATAGCCTTTTCCTGAATGGGCGACGGCTTTTCATAGCCTATTTCTTCTATCGCGCGAAGCACGCTTTCGCTTAACGCGAGGTCTCTGAACGTCATTTGATAATTTCCTTTGATAATTTCCTCTAATCTGATTTTGCGCGCGACTCGCCGCGCCTTTTAGGCTCTACAAAAAAAACGAACGGAGAAACCGCAATAATCCCTCCGTTCGTTTGTATTTGTGATTTAATTCCGCTTCTAATGTTTTTACCTATTGCAAGCGACGGCAATACCCAAGTAACGCCTATTGTTTTCTCCGAGAAAATGCGGAAAAGACAATGCGCTTCCACAAAACGGTAAAGAGCGGATTTTTCGATGATTTTGTGCGAAACCGAGCGACGGCGTATCGGGTTATACGTCTAGCGAGGTTTCGTACAAAAGCGCGGAAAAGACGCCTTTACCCCGTAAGGACGTACTGCCGGCGAGGCTTCACAGAAAAGGGCAATAAAAGACCGGCTTTAATTATTCGTAGAGTCTGGACAACGGCAACTCCGCAAAAATACTCTCGATAGCGCGAGCAAACAGCGGAGCGACGGTGATTTCCTCGATTTTGGAGATTTTTTTGTCTTCGGTGAGCTCGATGGTATTGAGCATATACACCTTTTTGATGACGGAGTTTTCCAGCCTTTCGATTGCGGGGCCGCTGAGCACGGCGTGAGTGCAGCAAACGTAGACTTCCTTTGCTCCGCCCACTTCGACGAGGGCTTTCGCGCCCTGAGTGATGGTACCGGCGGTGTCAATCATGTCGTCGATGAGCAGGCAGGTCTTGCCGCTGACGTCGCCGACGATGTTCATGACTTCCATGACGTTGGCTTTCGGGCGGCGTTTGTCGACGATGGCGAGCGGACAATCGAGCTGATTAGCCATTGCGCGAGCGCGCGAAACGGAGCCGACGTCGGGCGAAACGACGATGAGGTCGTCGCGCTTTACGAACGCTTTGTCCTTGATATACTTGCACAGCACCGAGCTTCCGAGCAGGTTGTCGACGGGGATGTCGAAGAAACCCTGAATCTGCGGCGCGTGAAGGTCCATGGTGAGCACGCGGTCGGCGCCGGCTGCGGTGAGAATGTCGGCGACGAGCTTGGCGGTAATCGGGTCGCGAGCGCGAGCCTTGCGGTCCTGACGGGCATAGCCGAAGTAAGGAACGACGGCGGTGATACGGCCTGCGGACGCGCGGCGCATAGCGTCTATCATGACCAGCAGTTCGACAAGGTTATCGTTGACCGGGGTCGAAGTCGACTGTATAATGAATACGTCGCAGCCTCTGACCGTTTCGTCGATTTGGACGCTGGTTTCTCCGTCGGAGAACTTGCCGACCTTGATTTCGCCGAGCGGCATGTTAAGCTCCTTTGCGATTTCCTTGGAAAGAGCCGGCGAGCCGTTGCCTGCAAAGAGCTTGATTTTGTTTCCGTGTGCAATCATGTTGATTGAGCCTCCGTAAAAATATTGCTTGTCCGTGCCTTGACGGATAATTTCATAAGTGTTTCTGCCGCGCGCCGCGCCTTGAGGGGGCCCCGGGGCGGTTTGCCGCTAGTCTTTTTTGACGTACTTGTTGTTTTCCCAGCCGCGCTTTACCACCTGACGCGCGCGCCCGATAGCCAAAGCGTCCTTGGGAACGTCGGAGTTTATGACCGAGCCTGCCGCCACGAACGCCCTGTCGAGGATTTCCACGGGAGCGATAATCGTCGACGACGAGCCGATAAACACTTCGTCACCCACGACGGTGGTGTGCTTGTCCTTGCCGTCGTAGTTAGCGAACACCACGCCGGCGCCCACGTTGCAGTTCTTGCCGATGACGAGGTTCCCTGCATAAGTAAGGTGCGACATCTTCGTGCCGTCGCCGATTTTGCATGCCTTGAGCTCGACGAAATCGCCGATTTTGCAGTTCTCGCCCACGATATTGTTCTCGCGAAGGTTGGCGTAGGGCCCCACGCTCGTGCCCTTACCGATAACGCTGCGTTTAAGGTGCGAAGCCTCTATCTTTGCCCCGCTCTCGATGACGCAGTCCTCGATGACGTTGCCGTTGCCTATTCTCGCGCCGCTCTTTATGTGCGTTTTGCCGCGAATGACGTTGTTAAAGCCCACCGTCACGTCCTCGTCGATGATTACGTCGCAGCCGATAACGGTGCAAGCGATGTCCTCGAAGTGCACGCCCTGACCCATGTGGAAGTCGAGTATGCGGTTTTTGAGTATGTCGGTGATAAGCCCCACTTGCTTGTAGCTGAACGCGGTGATAAAGTCCTCTTCGTCGAAGTAGAACGTGTTTTCGGTGTAGATTTTGTCGGCATTCATTATGTACGCGCAGTTGAAAACGTAGCCGCGCGTCATCTTAATCACGGTTTTGCCGCTGTTGTACGCCTCGTCCACCGCCGCGTTCACCGTCTTTTTGGTGATGAGCGGAGTGTCGGAAAACAGCACGACTATATAGTCGTACCCGGGGCGAACGTGCGGCTTGACGAGCGCAGGCATCTCAAGGTGCCGCTCGTAGTCCGCAACGTCGGTTTCCACGCCCGACAGCGCAAGCGAAACCCAATCCAGCATCGTTTTTCCTAAAATGTCGATGCCCGACGTTTCGCCCATCTTGTCGTAGGACGTCTTTAATATTAAACCGCAATAAGATTTACCCATACCTAGCCTATTATACCCTACCGTCCGACTTTTGTCAACGTTATCGCGCGGCTAAACGCCGTAATTACGCCGATAATTGCTTTTCTTTCCGCCGCTCGTCGCTAGTCCGCATTGCGCTTTTCGCGTTTTTCCTCCCGAAGCGCTGCAAAAAACGCCGACAACGCTCCGGCGCACTCGTCCTCCAGCACTCCGCCCGTAACGCGGGCGCGGTGGTTGAATTTGTCGCAGTCCGCGAGGTTGTCCTTCGAGCCGCAGCAGCCGAAGCGGCGGTCGTAGGCGCCGAACACCACGCGCTCTATCCGCGCGTTGACTATCGCCCCGGCGCACATTACGCAGGGCTCCAGCGTGACGTACAGCGTGCAACCCGACAGGTTTTTGAGTTTAAGCCGCCGCCCGGCTTTTCTCAGCGCAAGAATCTCGGCGTGAGCGGTCGGGTCGGCGTCCTTTTCCCTGCTGTTAAAAGCGCGCGCCACGATTTTGCCGTCGGCGTCGGTGATTATGCAGCCAATCGGCACGTCGCCGTTCGCCGCCGCGCGCGCCGCAAGCCCCAGGCACTTTTTCATTATTTTTTCGTCGCTCGTCATTTCCAATCCTCTCGATTTTTTGTCCATTATCTTTATACCCCTTTATCGGCAAAAAGTAAAGAACTTTCGGTGCGAAAATGGGCGTAATATTGCCGATAACGGCAAGATTTTGCACGTTCTATACGAATTATATCCGTAAACATTGCCGATAACGGCAAAAACAACGTCGCGCTTTTTCCGGGCGGCGGCATTGCGCGGAAGGTCAAAGCTCGCGCAGGAGCCTGACGGGGAGCGGAACGAGCGCGGCTTTTTCGCTCGCCGCGAGCGCGTCGTCGGGGAGCGGATGACGGAGATAATCGGATACTACCTCGATTGTGAATGCCGGTATGCCGAGCCTTTCCACGCACCAATCTTTGTAACCGCCCGCGCTCGTCGTGTACGCTTCGCCTAGCGCGTAACCCGTTTCGCTCGCGATAAATTCGGCAATGCGGCGGTCGCGAGCCTTAACTTCGCCGCTCTGGTGGAAATACCAATAAACCACGCGTCCCTTCGCGTGCAGCGACAGCGTGCAATCGGGCTTTGCCGACAGCGTGAAGTCGCGAAGCGCGCGTGTTTCGGCGGCGGAAAACGGCTGCTTGCCCACATAACTTTCGGGGCTCGGCACAAAACGGTTAAGGCTGCCCTCGCCCCACCTCGCGGCAAAATTGACGTTGAGGTCTACGGCTTGCCCGTTCGCTTTCCACAGCGAGAAGTCGCGATTGCCGCCGTTGACTCGCAGCAAAAATTCCGCGCTTTCCTGCCCGAACGCCGCCGCACCCTCCTCTATCAGCCGCGCGCCGTCGGGGTTGAGCATGGGCAGAAAATACAGCGAGCCGTCTGCCGCCGACTCTCGCGCGTACTCCGCCATGTCGAGCGCGAGCGAAGCAGTCACGTTTTCGCGCGCGTGAATAGCCGCCGTGACGATTATCGTCGGCTTGCCTCGCCCGATTTTTATAAACGGGATTTCGCTCCCGTACTCCGACCGCCCGATACTACCCGTTTCCGCGCCGCGCCGCCCGATGTCTGATATCCTTTCCGTTACTTCCCGATAGGTCATCATTGACTTTATATATGAAAACAACCGCGCTCCCGTGACGAAACGCACCACCCGTGTGAAAATAATGATTAGTATTCGCCCCATGCCCGGGATTCCACGTTGAAACCTTATGGTTTTGCTTCTCGGATGACGAGGTAAAACGCAGGCTTCTCGTTCGATTTAATTTAACGCGCAGTTCACGTCCTTAACCGTCATTATGATGAGCATAATAACGCGCGCAAAACAAAGCCCGTAGAAGCAATCGACGTTTCTACGGGCGTTTTTCGTTTAATACGCGGTTTACTATTGGAAAATCGTGCGTTTGGTTTGCTCCTGACCCTTGTTTTTGAAGTAGACGTTCAGTTCGCCCGACTCGTTGAGCGTGGCGAGCATTACGTCGCGGAGCGCGGCGACACCCTGTCTTTTCAGCTCGACTCGCAGCCATTCGGGCGTTTTGCCGAACGCGGTCAGGTTGCCCTTCATAATCTTGCCGTCGAGCACTACGTTGGACAGCAGTCCGTCCTCGGGCAGCGACGCGCCCGACTCGGCGGCGGTGAGCGGACGGTCGCCGGCTTTCGGCATCACGGATAAGTTGCCGTTTGCCTCGAGTATGGCGTAGTTGACCTGATTGAAATCAAAATACCCCTGCGCCCGAAGCTCGCGCATCAAGTCGTTCAGGTCGAAGTGCGCGCGGCGCAATCCGTCGTAGGAAATCTCGCCCTCGTCGATGAGAAATACCGCCTGCCCGGTGAAAAGCCGCCGCAGAATTATGCTCTTAGAGGTGAGCACCGAGAAGAACAGCGACGACAGCATGAAAATGATGACGGCGATGAGGCACACCCAGATGTCGATGTCCTCCTCGATGCACATCGCGGCGGAAATCGAGCCTGCGGAAATGCCCACGATATAGTCGTAGAACGTGAGCTGCGACACCTGCTTGGAGCCGTTGAGCCGCGCGAGCACGAAAATGACGGCAATGGACAGGAGCGTGCGCAGCAGCGCTTCGACGTACATATTCATAAAAAAATTACCTCCGATAATAATCAAAGGTAATTATTGCCACGGTCTTGCCGTTTTAACCTCGGTTTTCGGGCGCGCCGCGATGAAGCTTCGGTAAAATCGCGATAATCGCCGCCGTTACTCACGCTTTTCCGTCGGGGCGAACGAACGCGAGCAGGCTTTCGTCGGGGCAAACGCGCTTTATCGCGCGGTAGAATACGTCCGGCACGGCAATCGCGTTCCTCGCGTCGTTTATTTCGGAATACCTGATGCGAGCCTTGCCCGTTTCGGCGTAGTACGCCTTGCCGTCCCTTAAACACAGCGAGCCGCCCGGGAGTCGGTATTTTTTATCGCGCGAGTTAAGGCTTTTAACCTCCTCGCACCCGAAACAGCGGAACCAATCCCACCTCAAGTCCTCGCGGAAAAGCTTACCGCCCGTGACGTAGCCGCGGTCGCACTCGATTACTTTTTTGCCGCAGGCGAAAACGAATTTAGTCTTTGAAAGCCGCTGAATCACCGTTTCCGTGCCGTCGTCGGCGCGGCAGTACGCCGCGGTATAGGTCACGGGTCCCTTGGCTCGGATTGCCGCGTAAAGCCCGATTACGAACGCCGCGCAAACGCCGATTGCGACGAGCGAAATTATCCTGACGATTCCGACATTCACGAACGTGTAGCAAATAAGCGCCGCAAGCATAACCGCGCCTGCAATCAGCACCGCCGCAGCCTGCCGCTTACCCACGAGGTAAACGCTCGTCTTGACCGTTTTCACGCCGTCCGCCGCGCGCGCGATTTCTTTTTCGATATTGTCCTTTGCCATGAACGTCGCTCCATGCCCGTTTTCCGCTATTATAGCGCAAAAAACTTTTCTCGTCAAATATCCGCAATTCATTTGACAAAAGCACGGCGAAGTGCTATCATACGGCTATCGACAAGGACGTCGCGGATTTTTTCGCGCCGTCTTTTTTTTCGTATCGCGGCGGTTTTGCTTCGCGCGGAATACGAAAAACGCTTTGCCGAAACCAAAGGAAAGGAACAACATGACCTATTACGACAGACAAGACAAATACATCGAGGGCAACGCGCGTATCCCGTCGGGCTGCGCGATAAGCGGTTACTTCTCGAAAAAGGGCGAGCGTATTCCGGGCGACAGGATAGTTCAGTCCATTTCGTACATGCACGACCGTTCCAACGGTCTGGGCGGCGGCTTTGCCGGCTACGGCATTTACCCCGAGTACAAGGAGCAATACGCCCTGCACGTCTTTTACAACGACATGAAGGCGCGAGAGGCAACCGAGCAATTCTTAAACGAGCACTTCGACATAGTAAACCTGTCGAGAATCCCCACGCGCAAGCACCCGAGAATAACCGACGAGCCGCTTATCTGGCGGTACTTCGTTTCGCCGCTGCAAACCAAGCTCGCGGCTTCGCAGCTGGATGAAAAGGAATTCGTGGTAAAGTGCGTGATAAACGTCAACCGAAAAATCGACGGCGCCTACGTTTTCTCGAGCGGCAAGAATATGGGCGTATTCAAAGCTGTGGGCTTCCCCGAGGACGTGGGCGAGTTTTATAGGCTCGACGAGTACAAGGGGCACTGCTGGACGGCGCACGGGCGTTATCCCACCAACACCCCGGGCTGGTGGGGCGGCGCGCACCCGTTTTCTCTGCTTGATTACACCGTCGTGCACAACGGCGAAATCTCCAGCTACGACGCCAACCGCCGCTATATCGAGAGCTACGGCTACAAGTGCACCCTGCTCACCGACACCGAGGTCATAACTTACATCATCGACTTTCTCAACCGCAAAAAGGGCCTGACGCTCGATGACGCCGCCCGCGTGATTGCGCCGCCGTTCTGGGAGCAGATAGAACGCATGCCCGAGCGCGAAAAGGCGCGTTTCACTACCCTCAGAAAGTCCTTCCCGTCGCTGCTGGTCACGGGCCCGTTCAGCATAATTTTAGGCTTTGAGGGCGGCATGATGGCGCTGAACGACAGGCTGAAGCTGCGCAGCATGGTTGCCGCGGAAAAGGACGACGCTTTGCTGGTGGCGAGCGAGGAATGTGCGATAAGGGCTATTTGCCCTCATCCCGACAGGCTGTGGACTCCGCGCGGCGGAGAGCCCGTGTTTGCAAGGCTCGAGGTGTGAAGATGAAAATCAATTATTTTCAACCCGAATACGAAATAGTGCGGCTCGACTCGCGGTGCATGCGCTGTCGGCTGTGCGAGCGGCAGTGCGCGTTCGGCGTGCACTCGTTCGACGAAAAGCACAACGTGATGCTTGCGGACGAAAGCAAGTGCGCGGTTTGCCACCGCTGCGCCGCCGTCTGCCCCGTGAACGCGATAAAGATAGTGAAAAGCGGCAACTGCTTCAAGCCCGGCGCGTCGTTTAACGACAGCCTTATGCGCGACGTGTACGCGCAAGCCGAAACGGGCGGCGTGCTGCTCTCGTCGATGGGCACGCCAAAAGATTACCCCGTGTACTTCGACAAGTTGCTCGTAAACGCCTCGCAGGTCACCAATCCGCCTATCGACCCGTTGCGCGAGCCGATGGAAACGCGCACTTACCTCGGCAAAAAGAGCGAAAACGTACACTACGGCGCGGACGGCGAGCTTGTCGCCCCCGAGCGCCCCTGCCTTAAGCTCGAAACGCCGATTATGTTCGCGGCGATGAGCTTCGGCTCGATTTCCAAAAACGCTCACGAGAGCCTCGCAAGAGCCGCGGAAGCTTTGGGCACCTACTACAACACCGGCGAGGGCGGACTTCACCGCGACTTTTACCGCTATGGCAAGCACACGATAGTGCAGGTCGCAAGCGGCCGCTTCGGCGTGACGGAGGACTACCTCTCGGCAGGCGAGGCGATAGAGATAAAAATCGGTCAGGGCGCGAAGCCCGGCATCGGCGGTCACCTCCCCGGGCGCAAGATAAGCTCGGACGTGGCGGCGACGCGCATGATTCCCGAGGGCTCGGACGCTATTTCCCCCGCTCCTCACCACGATATTTACAGCATCGAGGACTTGCGACAGCTGGTGTTCTCGCTGAAAGAAGCCACCGAATACCGCAAGCCCGTGATTGTCAAGATTGCGGCGGTGCACAACGTGGCGGCAATCGCCAGCGGCATCGCCAGAAGCGGAGCGGACATAATCGCAATCGACGGCTTCCGCGGCGGCACGGGCGCGGCTCCCTCGCGAATCCGCGACAACGTCGGTATCCCCGTCGAGCTCGCTCTCGCGGCGGTCGACGAGCGGCTGCGGCAAGAAGGCATCAGAAGCGAGGTTTCGGTGGTGGTATCGGGTTCGATTCGCTCGAGCGCGGACGTCGTGAAGGCAATCGCGCTCGGCGCGGACGCGGTGTATATCGGCACCGCCGCACTCATGGCGATGGGCTGCCACATGTGCCGCTCCTGCCACACCGGCAAGTGTAATTGGGGCATCGCCACGCAGGACCCCGAGCTCATGAAGCGACTCGACCCCGAAGAGGGCTCGCGGCGGCTTATTAACCTCGTCACCGCCTGGACGAACGAAATCAAGGAGATGATGGGCGGCATGGGCATAAACTCCATCGAAGCGCTCCGCGGCAACCGTCTTATGCTGCGCGGCGTGGGACTCAACGAAAAAGAGCTGGAAATTCTGGGCGTAAGCCATGCCGGCGAGTAAAGCGAGGTGTGAAATCATGACGACGATAAATTGTAAAAACATGCCGTTCGACGAGCTCAACCGCCTCGTAAGAACCGCTCCCACGCGCGAAATCGCAATCGACGGCGCGCTCGGGCAGCGGTACATAGGCTGCGGTTTGTCGGACAAGTCGCTGACTATTACGGGCACTCCCGGCAACGCGCTCGGCGCGTACCTCGGCGGCGCGGAAATAACCGTTTTCGGCAACGCTCAGGACGCGCTCGGCGACACGATGAACGCAGGACGCATTACCATTTTCGGGCGGTGCGGCGACACCGTGGGCTACGCCATGCGCGGCGGCGAAATCCTTATCGAGGGCGACGCAGGCTTCAGGGCAGGCATTCACATGAAAGAGTACGGCGAGCAAGTCCCCAAAATCGTCATCGGCGGAAGAGCCGGCGACTTCCTCGGCGAGTATCAGGCAGGCGGCGTAATAGTCGTGCTGGGGCTTGGGGTTCGCGACGAATGCCCCGTGGGCGCTTACTGCGCGACGGGACAATACGGCGGCAAAATCTATATCCGCTCCTCCTCCGCTCCCACCGCGCTTCCTCCGCAAACCGAAGTCACGAAAAACGCCGACATAACCGAAATTCTGCCGCTAATCCGCGACTATTCGGCGGCGTTCGGCGCGGACTACGACGAAATCGCGAGCGGCGAGTTCGTGCTGCTAACCCCGTCTACTTCTAACATCTACAAGCGGCTGTACTGCAACCGCAATATTTAATCTGCTCCTTTCCTTCCTCATTTTATAGGACAACCCGGGCGGCAAGCGTAATCGCGCTTCTCCCGGGCTGTCTTTTTATTATCTGCGTTTTATTATTTTGCGTTTTATTATTTTGCGTTTTATTATTTTGCGTTTTCGGTTTAAGCGCGAGCTTTCGGCGCGGCGTTACGGATATATCGGCACGAACAGGCAGAACAGCGTGAGCGCGACAAGACACATAAAGTTCACGGCGGCGTTTATGCCGAGGTATCTAAGCCGCTCCCCGGGGCGGTACAGCGAGAAATTACGGAATGAAATCACGCTCGCCATCGATGAAATCAGCGTGCCGCAACCGCCGATATTGACTGCGACGAGCAGCCGCGCGTAGTCGGACGTAAAGCCAGACAGAAGCACCGCGCTAGGCACATTGGAAATCGCCTGACAGCACAGCACTCCCGTGAGCAGTACGCTTTTGCCGAGCAGAAAGCGGAAGAACGCGTCCACCGCGCTTATCCTTGCGAGGTTGCCGGTAAAGACGAAAAACGCGCAGAACGTGAGCAGCAGCGAATAATCGGCGTGAGCGAGCGCGCCGCGGTCGAGGACGAGCAGCAGCGGAATTACGAGAAAAGCCGTCCAATAGGGCACCACGCGGAACACCACTACTATCATGTACGCGAACGCGACGAGGTAAACGGCGGTTTTTGCCTTGTCGGGCGGCGCGACTTCATCGGCATGGGGCTCAATCGGCTCGCGCTTTACGAACAAACAAAGCAGGGCTATCGCCGCCACCGCCGCGAGCGTGGGAAAAATCATGATGCGAAAGAACTCGCCCGTCGGTATCGAAAAGCGGTTGTACAGGTACAGGTTCTGCGGATTGCCGAAGGGCGTGAGCATGCCGCCGAGGTTCGCCGCCACCGTCTGGAGGGTGAACGTGTACGCCATTTTGTCCTCCTTTCCGGCGGCGTGAAGCGCACAGTACCCGAGCGGCAGGAACGTGAGCAGCGCCATGTCGTTGGCAATCAGCATCGAGGCAAGATAGGTAATCGCCACCAGCGCGGCGACGAGCGAACGCGTCGTGCGAAAACGCTTTATCAGTTTGTCCGCGAGCGCGCGAAACACGTTCTGCCGTTTCATTGCGGTGATGACCGCAGACATTCCGAACAGCGACGACAGCGTTCTCAAATCGAAATAGCCGACGTACTCCCCGTCGGGCGGCACGAAGCAGCACGAAACCGCCGCCGCGACGAGCGCGACTACAAGCACGATATTGTTCCGCAAAAACGCCGCGACGTAGTGCATCCGCGGTATGGTATTAAGTTGTTTTTCGTCCGTATTCACTCCGCTCCCATTATAGCACCGCGGCGCGCTATACGCAAACGCCCGAGGGCAAAAATCAACAAAAAAAGCGGAAGCCGCGATAAAATTCCGCGCGCTTCCGCTTTTTTCTCATGCTATTTCCTTTTCGGATTTTTCCAATCGTAAATCGGCGGTATCGCCGTTTCCTCGAACGGCAGGCGGAAAAACCGCGAGTCGTCGAAATCTTTGCCGCCGTTTTCCCTGCGCTTTATCAACGACACCAGCATTTCGACGTCCTCCGTCTTATGCGCGTGCCGTCCCGGGCGGAAGTACCAAAAGAGCTCGTCGCCTGCGCCGAGAAAGTCGTAGACTTCCTTTGCCGCCACGGTGGTCTGCCACGCGCCCACGGGATTGCTCCATATGTCGTGCGCGGCTTCGGAAAGGAACAGCGTGCGCGGCGCAATCATCGCCTTTAATTCGTGACAGTCGAACGGCAGTTCGTTCTCGCGAGCGACGTACTTGCCCATTCCCTCTCCTATCCAATAATAGAAATTGTGCCACAAATCACTCAACCGCTCCGAACGCGCTTCGACGCCGTTTTCGTCCAAAGCCACAAGGTGCGAGCGATAGCACGAGCACGACCCGGCGCAAGTTTCGTTGGGATTGACAATCGCCACGCGCTCGTCCAGCGCTCCTGCGAGTGCGCATGTCTTACCGCCGCGCGAGTGCCCCGTAAAGGCTATGCAGTCGAGATTGACGAGCCCGATTTGTTCCAACGCATCAACTACTCGCGAGTAGCCCCAAGCCCACGCCGAAAGCGCGCCGCATTCAAGTCCCGGGTACGCCTCGAAAAGCTGACCCGTGCCGCGCTTTTCGCCCATAACGTCGTTCGCGATCTCGGTTCTGTCGAAAATCGCCCACGCCACGCCGCGCTCGAGAGCTGCCCCCAACCACTGCTTGTCCATGCTGTAATTGAAGCAGCCGTCGCCGTCCACGATGACAGGCGGATTTACTGCGTTGTCCGGCAAAATCAGCTTCATTCTGAACGTGACCGGGTGCGCCTCGGTTCCGGATTTTATCCTGTAAACGCGAGTTTTGTCGCCGTTGTACAGCATTTCGACAGCCATTAGCTCGGGGGCAGGCGGTTGTACGCCGTACTGAAGTTCGATTACGGACTTATAAAGCTCCTTTTTCCGCGCCGCCCAATCGGCTTCGGTCGCAACCCGTTTTCCGTCCTCGAACAAAAACGGATCGGGAAGCTTGCCCGTTATCTCGTATTTGATTATTTTCAATAAGTCCGGAGTAACCATAGCTCGTTTTTCATCCATAATTTTCTCCTCTTAAACCCTGCGGAACGCGTCCATCAGCGAAAACGCCTCGTCAATATCGTCGCGAACGCTATTTCGCACACAACATTCGAGGCTGATTCTGCCGCCCGAATACCCGGCGTTTTTCAGCGCGTCGGCGCACTCTTGCACCATAGCCTCGTCGCCCTCTCGCGGCGAGCATCTGTCGGGATTAAGCCGCGCAAAGTGCGCGTGCCACAACCTGTCTTTTGCCTTGACCAAATCGTCGGGCGTTTCGTTCTCGACGAAGTAATGATAAAAGTCGACAATCGTGCCCACGGATTTATGATCAGTCCTGCGGCAAAGCTCAGCGCCCTCGCTGACGGTGTTCACGAAATTGCATTCGCAGTGATTGAGCGGCTCTATCGCAACGCGCATGCCCACTTTTTCCGCCGCGTCGCCGGCGATGCGCAGAATGTCGATAAACCGCTTCTCGGCGTCCTCGCGGCTCATGCCGTTCGGCACCGAACGCGCCCCTGCCGAACCTATCACGGCTATCTCGCCGCCCAGAATCGCCGCTCTTTCCATCGCGCGCTCGCAGTAGTCGCGAAACCACGAGTCCGGCTCGGCGTACAGCTTCACGCCGCCGTCAAAGAAGCAGTTAAACGCCTCGGACTTGAGCCCCGTTCTTCGCGGAAGCTCCCTTACCGCTCGAAACTCCTCGTCCGTCATCGCGGCAATCGGCGCAAGATTTTCCTCGAAGTAGTCATAGCCCCTCTCCGCCGCGACAAGCCAATCGTCCGGACGTCCGGCAACACCTATTCTCATCGTTTTCCTCCCGTATTGTTTTATATCGAGGTTACGTTAAGTATATCCCAAGGTCGACGGTCTTGTCAACTCCGGGGGCATTGCATTATCCGCTTCTATCATTGTAAAAAACGCAAAAGCGTCGGGACAAACCTCGGCGCTTTCGGTTCTTGATTTTAACTTTTCGGTTTTTATCCGCGCGGTTTTTGGTAGTAGACGACATAGGGCTTCGGCTTGTCGGACGGCGTGTACCCCGGCTCCGAGCCCGTATTGCGGATATAGAACGTGACCTTTTCCTCATCCGCGACGAACACGAGGTACTGCGCGAGCGTGGGCGTGCCGGTCTTGAGGTAGAACTCCTTTTCGGGCTTGCCGCCGTAGCCCGTCAGCCCGTCGCGGAGAAAGTACTCGTCGCCGAACGGGCGCAAGCCGCCCATGTGCACGAACGTGTAGTCGTATTCCTTGCCGCGGTTATCGAGGCTCGCGAGATTGATGTCGAGCGGCTCGGCGTTTCTAAGGTGAATCACCGCGCCCGACGAGTAGTCCTTATAGCAGCAGCTCTCGCCGTGAATGTGCCCGTAGAGGTAGAACGCGTTGCGGTGTCCCTTAAACATTTCGTAGAACAGCGGCACGTTGCCGTCAAACGTTTCGTGGTATTTTTTGTTCTGATAGCAGCCTGCCGACAGGTGCCCCACGACGAAAATCGGCCTATAGCCCGTCCGATCGATTTCGTCCATTTTCGCCTTGACCCAGCGCAGCGTTTCGTCGGTGTAAATGCCGTCGTGCGTGTTGAACGCGCTGTCGGGGTCGACGTCGATACCGATAAAGTCGAAGCCGCCTATTACATAGTGGAACGCGTTTAGGTACCGCTCCCCGGGCTTTTGGCTCGAGTGCGCGACAAGCTTCTCGGAGCCGCGCAAAACTCCAAGCGACTCGTCCATAAAATCGTAGAAGTCGGTGGTGTTGTACGGCGCGTTGTCGGCGGTGCCGATGTCGCCGAGTATCATGTCGTTGTTTCCCGAAACGTACAGCGCTTTGCCGTCCTTAGTGACGCCTGCGGTCGCCGCGCCGAGCTTCGCCTTCAAGTCGAGAAAGTTCTTTTTGGGCAGCGCGCACGACTTCGTCCAATCGGGATAGTCCGACACGTTGTCGCCGCCGTTTATCGCCAAATCCGCCTTGCCGAACTCCGCTACCGCAAGGTCGCACGCCGCAACGAACGACGAGCGCAAGGTCGTCGGGTAGTCCAGCATCGCCTGCTGATTGTGTATGTCCGTAAAGCAGAACGCCGTGAGCGTTCTTTTTCCGCTTTCGTTCATGTTCTTCATGCTCCGTTTATCTCGTTGTGAATTTTGTTTTTTACAAAAGCGTTTCCACGCCGCCGCCCAGCATCAACGAAGCCGCGCCGATAAGCCCTGCGTCGTTGCCGAGCGTCGCCACGGTGATTTCCGTTTCGGGCACGGTGTCGCCGCCGTAGGTATTCGCTTTCACGAACTCCCTGAGCGGCTTTAACAGATACTCGCCCTGAGCGCACACGCCGCCGCCGAGAATGACAGCCTGCGGACGGAAGATATTGATAAAGTTGCAGACGCCCTCGCCGAGGTACTTTACATAGTTTTCGACCACTTCCATAGCCGCTTTGTCGCCTTTTTTCGCGCACTCGAACGACGTTCTGCCGTCAACCGCATCAAGGCTGCCGCCGACAAAATCCCACATCGCCGAGGTCTTGTCCTTTTCCATAGCGCGCTTGGTGTCGCGAATGAGCGCGGTCGCAGAAGCGTAAGCCTCCATGCAGCCGCGTCTGCCGCAGGCGCACGGCTCGCCGCCCTTGACGATTACCATGTGACCGAGCTCCGCGCCCTTGGAGCGATAGCCTTCGAACAGCTTGTTCTCTATAATCACGCCGCCGCCCACGCCCGTGCCCAGCGTCACGAACACGGTGTCGGAGTAAGCCTTACCTGCGCCGAACTTGGTTTCGCCGAGCGCCGCGACGTTAGCGTCGTTGCTTATCTTTACGGGCAAGTCGACGTATTTTCTCAGCTCGCTCGCCACATTCGCGTTTTTCCAACAGAGGTTGCACGAATAGTCGACTATGCCGCGCGCGCTGTCGATTGCGCCGGGGCAGCCTATTCCCACGCCCGTAAGCTCGCTCATGGGGATTTTCGCCTCTTCGGCGAGCGCGATAAGCTGCGCGCCTATGTCCTTTATTATCGCCTTATAATCGCGGCTCCTGTCCGTCTTAATCGACGACTTGACTACGATTTTTCCCTGCTCGTCGACAATGCCGGACTTCACTCCGGTGCCGCCGATGTCCACTCCGAATACGTACATAATTTCTAGCTCCTTTCCGCGCCGTCGATAGCTCCCGGCACGGGGTTGTTTTTTTTCGATAGTATGAGATTGCTTATAAAACACGTCAGCGGCACAAGCGAGCTTATCGCAAACGCGACGTTGAGCCCGACTCCGTCCGCGATAAAGCCGGCGACCGTCGGGAAAACGCTCGCTCCCACGTCGCCGCAGATGGCGAGTATCGCGAACACCCACGCGCCCGACGCGGGGAATCTGCGCGAGGCGACCACAAGCGTGCCCGGCCACAACAGTCCGCTGAAAAATCCGCACAGCACGCACGCGACGAGCGCAACCCACGCCACGGGCACGAGCCCCACGACGAGGTAGAGAACGAAGCTTGCGAAGCTGCCGACAATCAGCGCCTTATTCATGTCCAGCCTGTCGCCGAGTATTCCGTAGCCCGTCCGCGCAATGCCCATCATCACCGCGAACAAGCCCATTCCCACGAGGTCGGACGTCGCCTTGTCGAAGCCCAGCGATTTCTGCGAAAACGTGGTAACGTACTGATTCATCACGATTTCCGTGCCGCCGGCGGTGAAAATCGCCAGCATTGCCGCCAGCATGAACGGCGACAAGAGCGTTTTGCCCTTTGCCCTCGCGCCGCCGTTCTCTACGGGCAGGCGGTTAATCGGGCAAATCGAAAACAGGATTATTCCGACGACGGGGAGCACGCACCACAGCAGCACTATGTAATGCCAATACCTGCCGCCGACGAATACCACGAACAGCGACGTCACGACAATAGTCAGCACCTGACCCCAGGCGTAAAACGAATGCATGAGTGCCAGCGCGCCCGACTTCGACTTGCTGTCGGGAATCGCGTCGGTTATCGGAGTGATTATCACTTCCGCCATGCCGCCCGAAAACGCGAAAATCACCGTCGCCGGCAGCATCGCGTAGTACGTCAGTCCGTTTTCCGCCACAAACGGCAGCATGGGCAATAGCGCCAAAAGCGCAAGCCCCACAGCCGACAGCGACACCGACGTGAGCGCGGTTTTGCGATAGGAAAGCTTGTCGATTGTCGCGGTGAGAATTATGTCGGCGAGAAGCTGCGCGACGAAGTTTACGCCTACGAACACGCCGAGCTGCCACACCTCGAAACCGTACAGGTCCATAAAAGTGGTAAACAAAAGGGCGACGATACTCGCTACCACCGCCTGATTCGCAATGCAGGCAACGCACGCCAAAAAAGTGAGCTTGTAGGAGCGCTGTTTGACCTGTTTTGCGTTTTCGTCTATCTCTTTCGTCATAAGCAGTCCCTCGGCTTCGGCAGAAGCGCCAAAGCCCGTCGGCATAATTTTCTCCGCGTTGCGCGGACTCGTCAATCGGTTCTTTTCGTTATTATATCGATTTTTTCGAGCAGCTTTTCTCTGTCCTCTTCGTTGCGCTCGCCCAGATACTCGCCGAATACCTGCGCCGCGCGGCTCTTTACCGCTCTATGCCGCTTTGCGGCTGTCGGCTTGTTTTCGGCAGTGATTTCCGTAGCTATAGGTTCCGTCGGAGCTGCCGCATCCGTGGGCTCTTCTACCTCTATCGACTCGACAGGAGCTGTCGCCTCCGTGGGTTCTTCGGTTGGTTTTTGTTCGGGAGAAACGACTTCTTCCTCTTCCGCAGCCGCAGGTTCTTCTACCGTTTCAATTGTTTTTTCTTCCGCGGCTTCGGGCTCTTCTACCATAGCCTCGGGTTCCTCTACTGCAACCTCGGGTTGCTCGATTTCCGTTTCGGGTTCGGAAGAAACTACCGTTTTTTCTTCCGCAGCCTCGGGTTCTTCTACCGTTTCAATCGGTTTTACCTCGGTTTCCTCGGGTTCGATTGCCGCTTCTTTTTCGGTAATCTCCGCCGCCTCGGGTTCTTCTGCCGATTCTTTTTCGGCAGTTTCGACATTCTCGTGCTGCGCGGCGTTTTCGTCGTCGGAAGTCTCCGTTTCAATCGGCTCGAACGCGCTTTGCTCGTCGACGTCGCTACTTACGACGTAGTAGCCCTCGCCGTCGACGTCCCTGCTCCACACGGCGCGAGAAACGCCTCTGCGAATACAGGTGAGCGCAACCAGCGCGAGCGCGAGCAACGTGACTCCGTACATCAGCAGTTCAATCGTCGCGTGCTCGAACGCCACGCCGAAGAAAACTCCGAGTCCCGGCACGGTAAACAGCGTGTTGCCGTCGTGAACTATTGACAGTGCGCCGCCCACTATTACGCAGTCGAGCTTGAGAAATTCCGTCTTGAAAATAATCGAGATGAGGCACGCCGCGATTCCTGCCACAACCACGATTATCGCCGCGGTAAGCCATGCCGCAAACGCGCCGCCCGAAAGGCGTTTTTTCATTCTCGCCGTCATCACGATTAAAGCGGCGGCAAGGCACGCGATCGCCGCCACAACCCCTATAAAGCAGCCGAGCTGCGCTTTATCGGAAAAATCAATCATTTGAGTGTATCTTCCTTATTTCTGTTGCTTCCATTATATACCGTCTTTTTTCGCCTGTCAATAATTAACGCCGAAAGTACCGAATTTACGCGAATTTCGTGCAAACATGCTGTCCTATTTCCACAGTGGAAGCGCACTCTGTCCGCACTCGAGCTATTTTCTCTCGAAAACGCGCACCGCCGTCACGGTCATATCGTCGCGACCGACTCCGCCCGACCGCCGCTTCGCCTCGTTCATCACCTCGCTCGCCAGCGTTTCCACGTTGTCGCACGAAGCGTTGTTTATGAGATTTCTCAGCTCGTCGCCCGTAAACAAATCGGTCACGCCGTCCGAGGCGAAAACCACTATATCGCCGCTTGCGAACTCGTCGGTGCGCACGAACGGCGCGATTTCGCCGAGCGCTCCGAGCGGCAACGCGCTGCCGTCTACCGCCGTCGTGCCCGAGGGCGTTTTTATGTACGAGGTCGGACTGCCCAGCTTGATTATCGTGCGCTCGCGAGTGGACAAATCGCACACCATGACGTCAAACGCCGCAAAGCCTTCGCCCGTGCTCACCGACAAAAACCGATTCACCTCGTCTATCACGAATTCGCCCGGGTAGCCCGCCCTGAAAAAGCTCTCCACAAGCTCGACGGCGGTTTCGCTGATTCGCCCGGCTTCCCTGCCGCTGCCCATGCCGTCGCACAGCGCAGCCATAAACCTGTTTTGCCCAAGTCTGACGAACGAGTGCGTGTCGCCCGTCGCCGCGCGGTTTTTAGACGAACCTGCAACCGCAAACACCGCGTCGAACGGCGGCTTTTCGCGCATTTCCACCATCGAATAACCGGGGTACGCGCACTTTTCCGTGCGCTTGACCGCAAACGCGCTGCCAAAAACCCTGCCCGTTATCGCCGCGATTTCATCGGGCGAAGCGGCTCCGCTCCGCATAAACGCCGCAACCGCGTTTTCCGCGCCGTGCGTGACCACGACGTCGGCGACGGCTATTCCGCGCTCGCCGAGCTCGGTTTTCAGCGCGCGCTCGCTCGCCTCGTCGCGCCCCGATTCCGCCGCGATTTCGTCGGCGGCTTCCGATAGAACGCTCGTCACGCATCTTAATTGTTCGCCCATCGCTTCACGTCGCTCGCGGTCGGCTGTCGATTCCGCGCGCCGCTCTCGCGAGGCCGCGGCGTACTCGGCGGTCATCGACAGAAACGCCGCCGTTTTCGGGCAGTCGTTCTCCACAAAGTACGGCACGTCCAACGCGGCGGCGCGCCCGTTCCTCCCGGCTATCTCGCACAGTTCCGTGAGCGCCGCGGTTTTGCCCTCGCACGTTTCATGCCTGTCGCAACGAGCGCAAACGGCGTTCTCGATTTCCACCGCGACTTCATCTGCCCCGGGCGTTCTGCCTGCTCCGCCTGCCGTCAACGCTCGCCGCATATCCGAAAAAATCTCCGCAAGCCCTCGCACCCTCGCGGCGAAATACGCGTTCTTGCGCTCGGTCACATAGCGGTACGCCAGCCCCGTCACCGACGAGAAACGGCTGTTTTTAAGCTCGCGTAGCGCGCGTTTCGGGATAGCCGCATACAGCGCTCCGCCGATAAAGAACGCCGCCATATCGAGCAAAAGCTCGTCGGTGCCGACGTAAAAATACAGCTCGAACAGCACCACCGCAGTCACCGCCGCTATCGCCGAGAGCAGCCTCGCCGCGTCGGAAAACACGAGGTAAATCGCCAGCGCGAACGTCGTCAGCGCAAAGACCGCTATCGAGCCCGTGGCGAGCGCGCCGCCCAAGCCTGCGGCTACCGCGGCAAACAGCCCTGCGCCCTTGCCGAGAAGAAACGCGGCGGTTCCTGCCGCGATTACCGCAAGCGCATAACCGAAATTCACGCCGAACGCTTCTATCGTAAACGCTCCGGCGGATAACGCGCACAAAATTATGCCCGTTCCGGCGAGGTCGGCGTCGGTGGGGCGCGCCGACGCGTTCGCAACCCCGAGCGCGCGGAACACGACGAGCGCGAAGCACAGCGAAAACATCGCTCCGAGCGGCGCGTACAGTCTGCTGCCGGCGGCTATTCCCCACCACAAAAATCCGCTCTCGGCGGCTGCGAACGTGACCGCGGCAAGCGCGACGAGCCGCTTCCCCTTGCACTTTTTGCGCAGCGCCGAAGCCGCGACGCAGGCTACGGCGGCGATTATCGACGAAATGCACGGCAAAAGCTCGGTTGTCGCCGCAAACGACGAGATTATGTACAGCGTCGCTGCAAGCGGCACGCAAAAACCCTCGGAAAGCGCCAGCGCCAGCAACGCTCCCGTCGCGAACGGACGCGAGTCGCCTATCGTCACTCGCCACGCGCACGCCAGCGCAGCCCCGAGCAGCGCATACTTAACCGCCTTTTTCAGCCACAGATAATTCCGCTCAGCAACCAATCCCGTTTCAGCCGTTTTTGTCGCCATAATACACCTTCCTTTTTTTCAATAGCTTTTATCGCTCTATAATGTTTTATATCGCCTGTTTGTATAGCCTATCGATTCGCCCATGGCGCATTTTACCACTGCCCGTGTTGCACTTTCTGCGACCTTTTTACATCGGACGAGAAAGAGTCTACGCCCCGTTATCGAGCTTTAATTATACACCTTCCGTCCGCACGAAACCTGTCGTATTTCGCGTTATTTTGCCGAAAAAAATCCTATTTCGCCCGATAAACTCACCGAATATCGCACGGCAAGCATAAATCCGTCGCATAGTTTCCCCGGCCCCCGTTATAAAACAGAAAATCCCGAACGCAAGTCTCTCCTCTTGCCCTCGGGATTTTTATAAATTGAGCATCGAAACAACGCGTTTCTCTATCCGCTATTTTGTTATATTTCGTCGAATCCGGATAAGTATTTAGAATTGTCAAAAGACGACCCGAGCGTTTTCTTTCATACCCCCGATAAAACGCTTGTTGTTCTCATAAAACTTAAAGAAAAAGACGTGTGAAAAGAAAAAAACGAACTCCGTTATTATATCAGAGTTCGTTTTTTCATCTGTGCGTGTGTACGACAAAATCTCGTTTTTAAGGCACTTTTCGGGAGTGTGTCGGACGATAAGCTCTTTTTTGCTACCTTGTATAAATAAAAAAAGACCACTACCCGTTTTATTGGATAGTGGTCCTCGTTTATATGGTTTCGTGGATATCGACTCCGCATTTGAATCGGAACTCGATATCGTGTTTCCCTTCGACTTTTATGCAGTCGATTAAGGGGTTACTTTACGTCAGTCAACAGCTTGTCCAGTGGGATTCTCTCCGGGTATTTTCCTTCGGTTAGAATATCGCTTAAATATTTGTTGTCCAGAATCATATCATCCCGGATAAGCTGCCAGTTTGCCTTTTTCCTGAAAAACACTTTGAAGATCAGGAAATTCATAATCGCCCCGATTACCGGCGTAGTCATGCCGAAAGCCTCTGTATGAGAGAAATGGCACCCGGTCTCTGTTCGCTTTCCTTCAAAAGTAATAAAAGCTGTCTTCTTGTCGCTTTGGAAGACTATGCGGAAGTGGTTTTCATCCTGCTCGCATTCCGTAATTGTACCGGTCACATCGTAGTCCAGCCCCATGACAATCTCGCGAAAGCGAACCTTGCTTCCTGTGCGATAGTTCCCGTTATAGAGATTACATTCGATGTGGTAGGGACTCCATTTCACAAATTCTTCCTCAAAGTTAGCAACCCATGCCTCCAATTTCTCATAGGGCGCAGGGATCTCAATCTGTTCTGTAAGAATAACCATTATCAGTTTCTCCTATTCTGTTAAAGCGGCATCGGCACTCCGGCAAGCTAATGATTACGACAATAGCAATCGCAAACGTGGCAAATCCAATGACCTCTGTTTCTTTTGATTTCGTTTTGTCTGCTCCGCAACTAATTCCATTGTAGCATATTTTTACCGACTTTTCAACAATTTTAGCATCCGGACTAAATAAAAAAAGACCACTACCCTCTTTATTGGATAGTGGTCTTCGCTTATATGGTTTCGTGGATATCGACTCCGCATTTGAATTGGAACTCGATATCATGTTTTCCTTCGACCTTTATGCCGTCGGTTAAAAATGGGCGAAAATGCCCCTGAAAATGCAAAAATGATGGTCTATAAGAAAAGGCTTATAGGCCATCACACTTGGTGGAGATAATAGGCGCGGCAGTCGCTGCGCTCCCTTGGTCGGCAAGCCGACCGCGAACAATCGCCTGCACTTTCGTATTTAGCAGTCTAAACGAATAGACGCGGCTTTATCGAATGAACCGATTTTTCGTTTCTCCGACGGCGAGTTCTCACTAGAAACCTCGCACCAAAACAAAAACACCCTTGCGGGTGTTCTGTTTTGGTGGAGATAATAGGGCTCGAACCTATGACCTCTTGCATGTCAAGCAAACGCTCTAACCAACTGAGCTATACCTCCTGAGGTCTTATATCTTTCACGCGGATTCCGCGACGAAATGCTTTTGGTGGAGGTAATAGGGCTCGAACCTATGACCTCATGCATGTGAAGCATGCGCACTAACCAGCTGTGCAATACCTCCAAAACCGCAACAAAACCGCCGAATGCGTTTCGTTGCGAGTGTTATTATAGCATAGTCGAAGATAAATATCAAGCCGAATGACCTTAAAATTAAAAATTTTTTTCGCTAACCTCGCTTTTTATAGGGCAGAGCTTGGCTTTGACAAGCCTTTCGCAGATTTCCGGGGCTTATCAACTATTAAAAGCGGCTTCGGCGGCATAATTATCGCGACTTCGGTCAAATCTCTTGACAAAACTTCGGCGGCGGTTTATAATGTTTAAGCTGTCGGCAGTTGCCGTAAACCTTGCCTCGCGATTTTCGGGGGTGTACAGGTTTCGACGGCGCGAGGACGACGGGAAAAAGCAAGTGGCAGGGTCGGCTGCCTTGACAACGCAAACAGCAATAAATGCTAACACTCAAAAAGCTGCAACTCCGGTTGCACTCGCTGCGTAAACAATAACGTAGTCGTCGTTTTTCCGATTACCGTCGGCGGAATAAACGATGTCATCTCAGACGGTCAACCTCTTTGCGCTCCTGTCGCGGCGCATTGACGCTCTCAGCGACATGGCGGCGGTGCGCTCTGTTAGTCGTGCACGCCGAATCCGCGACATCAAACGACTGACTAAACTTGTAGAAAGTCCCGCCTATTCGTGTCGGAAGGGAGTTCGACTCTCCCCACCTCCACCAAAATTTTGACCGCCTCGTGCGGTAAAAATTTTTGCGGACGGCAACGAGAGAGAACTTAAAACCGCAAGGTTTTATAGTTCGCGGTCGCGCAAGCGACCAAGGGAGCCGTAGGCGACTGCCCTCTCCCCACCTCCACCAAATAAAATTACATTGCGTGGCAATGGAAGTTTATTTGCGGACGGCAACGATAGACGTAAAACCGCCGGGTTTTATAGTCAGTCGGTAGCAACGGTTGCGTAAACCGCGATAATTTAATAGTTACACAACCTTGTGGGGTTATAGCTCAGTTGGTAGAGCGATGCGTTCGCAACGCATAGGTCAGGGGTTCGAGTCCCCTTAGCTCCACCACAGATGAAAAAACGAGCTCTGTTATAAAAACAGAGTTCGCTTTTTTCTTTTCAAGAGACTTTTTCGGAGTCATATTTAAGTTTTAATCACAAAATATATAATCGAATAATTATCTTTTAGCAGGTATTGAGCGTTGGATATCTGCTATTTTTTTGCCGTCCGATTTATCGCCTTTCGTCTGCGTTTGTAGCACAGCGAAAAGCGAAAGTCAACGGCAAAAATTTTTACCGAAAACTTTGAAATTGCCGACTACTACATAAAACTTTTTGCCAGTTCGTTGACTTCCATGCGACTGACAATAACGCGAAAGATTTTTATCTTTTCCCGGTGCTACCCCGTTTTTGCCGAAAGGCGAAAGTAAATCGGAGGTAAAAATACAATGAAAGAAGTAAACAAGGGCATTTTGGATAACGATATGGTTATCTCGGCAGGAAACGCACAGAAAATGGGCGAAGTTATCGCCTTGACCTGTATTAAAACGGTAATTATCCGCTCGGACAAGGATTTGCATTATCTATACAAAGGACTATTGCGAGATATTAACCGCTCAAAAGACGATTATTCGCCGTTCTCAAACGCATACGATATTGCGCAAGAGGCAATGCTGTTTCTTTGCCAACATATAGGCAAGAAACTCGGAGACGACTATACTACGAAATACGGAAAGGCTATAACTATTAAAAGTGCTTGTTGTCGTTATGCCGACAATTATTTGCAAAAGCAATACACACGCCATTTATCAAACACAATAAGCCTTGACGAGCGAATTACGGCAGAACCCGAAACAATACTCTACGGCGAGCAGAAAAACGATTATACCGCCGTTGACGGGCTTATATCGAAGATGAGATTGACTGCCGTGGAATACGAAACGTTATGCGCATGTATGGCAGGGCTTACAATGCTTCAAATAGGCAAAATACTGAACGTCAACCGCACTACAATCTGGCGCAGACAAAACAGCATACGCAAAAAAATACTTGCAAGCCGTTGCAATAAATAACTCAGATAATCCAAACAACTTTTATCCAGCATAAGCAAATTTTACTTCGATAAGTATGTATCATAAACCAATTTAGAAAAATCGTTCCCCCAGTATTCTTTTTTCCACAAATACTCATTCAAGTCACCCCTAAAAAATAATCTTTGTGGATTATCTTTATATGGAGTAAAAGCATTATCCATTGTTATAATCGGATTTATTTTCAATGGTAAATTCACTCGCGGATATCCATAAATTTTTGCATACGCAGCAATAAACCGAGGTATCGCTCTATTAATTAAAATGGGATCTTTCCATCCCATGTGTTGAAAAAACTTAAACACATCGTTGAAAATAAAAGAATCATATGTCTTTTTTAAGTTCGACAGCGACTCTTTGTTCTTTCCGATTAGAATTTTTCGCGCTTTAGCCAACTGCAAGTAATTTAAATACTCAATCTCATTAATTGATAATTCGCATTTTTTTATTTTGTACATTTTACTATCGTATAATAGCAACAACAAGTCGGGAGAAATTGGCATATAAAAATATACTCCCGGACAATTAGCACCCAAACCATACTCAGGTTGAAAGTCATTGCCGACAATCACTAAATCATCCGATAAAACCAGATTTATGTCTGTAGCGTTTTTCAAAATGCAAAGTTTTAAATCACTAATATTTAAATCACTGCTTAATGAGCATTCCACATTGTGTACTGCAACTTGTTGTCTCGGAAATGTCGTCGTAATACATTCACCAACATATTGCTCCACATCAAAATTCTCTTGGTCGATTTTATAATATGACAAAACTGAAGGCAAAAAGGAGCACATTGTATCTTTCGCAATAGTTTGAAATCTATCAACAGCACTCTCTGTTCTAAGCCATTGAAGGATAATATATCGAGATAATTTTTTAATCCGTTCTTCTTCTACAGGTAAGCTATTGTTAATTATTACAAAGTCTAATATTGCAGAAAAATCACTTTCGATCTCTGCTAACTCATTCTCAATTTTCAAATCGCTTCCATACATATAATTTGCATAGCATTGATCTTCATAGGAAACAGCATTATCAATCACTTCGTTACTTTTCAAATTGTAAATGAAACACTTTTTATTAATGGAAAATCTTTTTAATAGTGTTTTGGGTATATAATGTTGTTTCTTCTTTTGCGGCACAACTATATCCTCCCTTTTTATTTGCCTTAATATTATACACTATAATTAAGAGAAATGCCATATGAAATATAGTATCATAAAAGAAATAGTCCAAACTGTTTTGTTTGACTATTTGTTTAATTTATTTACATGATTTCAAGCGATTATGTTCCTTGCAAAGCATTTGACAGTTGTCAATGTTGGTTTTTCCGCCTTCCACCCAAGGCGTTATATGATCACCTTCCATTTCCTCATACTCATAATGAGTTTTTTCTCTGTGTTCGGCGACACAATGAGGGCATATACCTTTTTGCATTTCATATTTTTGACGTTTAATATCGTCATCAAATTGCCTTAAATTGAGATATTTAAGTTTGCGAGACAAAACATATAAGTAAATGCCTTTTTTATTTTCGACTTCGCTGTCCAGCATAAGACGAGATATTTCTTCTTCGAGTTTGTTTGCATCAAGTTGCAAAGAAGAAAACTCATTATACAATAATCCCCAATCAAGTCCACACATTTCACGACGATATTTTTTGAATTTGACTTTAACCCAATCAATTACGTTTTTGAAGTAAAACCACAATTCGTCTGCATTTTCGTCGTGCTGATGTTCAAGCATATATTGTTCTATGCTTTTGTTCTCTTTTGCGGATATCCACTTCAGCGCAAGCTCCAAAAGTCCTTGCCTATTGACTTCTGCCTTGTAATATCCTTTTGCCGTTAAACTTGCAACGCAATTATTTTTACTGAAATATGATTTTGCGCTTGTAAGCCACGTTCCCGTATAATTTGCATTCCGCAATTCTTGCTCGGTAAGTTTTAGTCCGGCAATGTTAATCACTCTGAACCACGCAAGGCGTTCTTCATCGTTGCCCTCGCAAAAATAAACAAGCAATTTATAGTCAAGTATTCTGTCCTTTTCCGTTTGCGTCAAGTTTCCGAATTTTTTCGGGGTTGAAACTCCGGCGACATCTACCTCGAAGGAAAAGTCGTTGTTGACATATTGACAAAAACTTACGGTGCGTTGTTGTCCGTCCAAAACTTCAAACGTTCCGTCCTCGTTTTTTACCCAATACATAACGTTAAGAGGAAAGCCCTTGTTGATTGTTGCGATAACGGCATTACGCTCTTTTTCGCCGTAAACAAATTCACGCTGATATTTTGGACGAATATTCAATTCCCCGTCATATCCTATAACACCGTTTTCAGCATTATCTACATAGTTTTTTACCACATCTCTAATCGGTATTTCGTGCAATTCTATTTTCATTTGCTTTTTCTCCTAATAACAATCCTAAAGTATTTTGCTTTTCCGCAAATATTGCAAGTGTGGGAGTGCGCCTTTCTAACCGAATCATTGGTGGCAAATATATCAAATAAAGAATACCTGTTTATTGCATCAATGATTTCAAATTGATTAGGATTATATTTATCCAAAAACGTGATTGGCACGCCCATGGGCTCATAATAATCACAAGGGATATCCACAACTTTATCAACGTTTATGGCGGGATAATTGTCATAAGTAGGATATTCTCCAGGCACATATTCTTTGTAAAGAGTAATATTTTCGTGGCGTTTAGTAGTATCGATATTAGTAAACCAACAAATATTGCCAAATTTAGCCAAGCGTTGCCCTTTCTCATTTATATAAACATTATCTTTTACAAATGTTTTCGGAACCAAAAATTCTTGAGCACCGCTTTTGTATCCAAGCCACATTTTGTTTTCTTTCAATAAATGGAAAATATCTTGATATGTGATAGCATTTTGATTGCCAATTATAATAAATTTTTTATTGCACGCAATCAATTGTGCTACATATTCTCGAAAAAGCGAAAATGGAGGATTGGTTACTACAATGTCGGATTCTTTTAAGAGTTCGATACATTCCTCAGACCTAAAATCACCGTTTCCGTTCAGTAGAGTCATAATATTTTTTTTATTTTTTAGTAAATATTCCACATCGGATAAATCGACCGCACCGTCTTGATTATAATCTTCCACCTCACAAATTTCTATTTTGTAGGCGCGTCTATTCGTATTAGGAATTTTCTTTTCTTGTATATCCGGGAAAATTGAAAGTTGCGAATAGGCAATAGGTGAACTATCATAACAAGTGGCAATAAGTTTTTTTAAGCCGAGAATGTTAAAATTCATCGCAAAATACTTGAAGAAATTACTTTCATACGGATCATCGCAATTGCAAAAAATAATTTTACCCGACAATTGTTCTTTGTAATGTTTCAGTTCGTTTTCGATATCTGCAAGTTGTGTATAAAATTCATCTTGTTTCGCACGATCTGCTTGCCTCAAGCTCTTGTTTCCTGCCATATGATTGATGCACCTCAACTTTTCTTTTAGTGCATCAATCAGAATATTCCGTGTACGCATTTGGCTTGAACGTGCATCAAAAAAAACGGCAATATCACAACAATTCATACACAAGCAGTCAATACGCCTTGATTTTTGCAAGAAAATTTGCTATAATAATTGAAAAACGTGCATCGATTATTCTGTTTGATGCACGTTTTTTTAGTTGTTTTTTCATAGCAATTTCCCAAGACGATTCATCATATCTACCTTGTGTTCTAAAAGAGAGTGAGCATATCGATTAAGCGTGATCGTCGCATTTTTATGTCCTAACAGTTCCGAGAGAGTTTTAACGTCCATTCCACATTCCATTGCACGGGTAGCGAACGTATGGCGTAAGGAGTGAAAGCCTTTGTGCGAAATATTCAGTTTTTTCAGTAGAAATTCAAATGTTCGTTGATACGAGCGCACAAACACGGATTTATTGCCGTCGGCTACGATATATTCGCATTCAGAACGCTTTTTAACGCCTTTAAGCAAGGACAATATTTGTTTCGGCAACGGTATCACTCTGCGGGAATGAACGGTTTTCGGGCTGTCGATGATGCGGATATGATTTTTACCGTCGTTTCCGTCGTGGCACGTTTTTGAAACGAAAAGCAAACCTTTGCCGAAATCAATATCCTCCCACGTTAAAGCAAGCAATTCGCCGATGCGTAAGCCCGTGTAAAGACATAAAACAATTCCAAACAACTTGTCTTTGCCACTGTTCAGTACATAATGTTCAATTTTCTTCTGCTCATGACAGGAAAAACATTCGACTTGCTTTTCCTTTGTCCTAGGGCGTTTTATTTTGTTTGCGGTATATTCGTTTGCGATACCTACTAAATGCGCCGTTTTTAGTGAGTTCTGAATAACGGATATAACCATATTCACAAAGTTTGCCGACAATTCTTTGCCGGTTTTCAGATTGCCGGTATTCAATAATTCCGTTACAAACGATTGCAAAACGATAGG
>DQGD01000015.1:0-669 GCA_003533505.1 Clostridiales bacterium
CCGGCATTTGCTGCCGGGCTCCCCGAGCCGTATGTTAATCTTAAAGATTAATCGAGATTAAAACTTGGTCGGTACGAAGAAGTACACGATGAAGAGTACCGCAACGATGATCGTGACGACGTGGAGGTCCCACTTCGGCTTGACTGCCTCGGGGTTCTTGCCCTTGACGCAAGCGTACTTGATGCAATCGACGATGTAGATCACGAGGTCGATAAGGACGTAAGAAAGGATACCGAAGCCGATACCGTCGGTGATGCTGTAGGAAAGCGGCATCATAGCGATGGTAAGGAACGCGGGAACTGCATTTTTAACGCCGTCGATCTTGACGTTGGTGATGCCTTTAAGCATAAGGCAACCGACGTAAAGAAGCGCCGCAGACGCCGCCGCGCTAGGAATAGAAGCGAACAGCGGAAGCAGGAAAATCGAGAGGATGAACAGCACTGCGGTGGTAAGAGCGGTAAGACCGGTTCTGCCGCCTGCCGCGATACCCGAGCCGGACTCAACGAAAGTGGTGACGGTGGAAGTACCGAGCATAGCGCCGGTGCAGGTTGCGATGGAGTCGGACATCATGATGCCGTTGTAGTGGAACGGCTTGCCCTTCTCGTCTGCAAGTCCTACGGGAACGCAGCAACCGACTACAGTACCCATGGTATCGAACATATCGATCAT
>DQGD01000015.1:929-9634 GCA_003533505.1 Clostridiales bacterium
AACATATCGATCATGCAGAAGGTAATGACGGTCATGACAGCAGGCATAATCTGCGAAGCGCCGCCTGCCCATTTGAAGCCTTCGGTGAAGCAAGCGAAGAACACGCCGCCGTTTTCAGAACCGTTGAAGCTGAAGAACGCCGCAAAGGTTTCCCAGAACTTCCAGGACATACCGCTCCATTTGGTAACGCCCATAGGAATACCGACGAGCGTTGCGATGATGACGCCGATAATGACGCCGCCTTTAACTTTGAAATGTTCGAGCACGGCAATAGAGAGCAAGCCGACGAGGCAGACTACCGCGCCGCTGGCTGCGTAAGGCCATGCGTAAGTGTTGAACTGAATAAGATCGACAAGCGTGCTGCTTGCAACGATAAGTCCGCTGTTCTGCATACCGATGAAAGCGATAAACAAGCCGATACCGACCGCAATCGCACCGCGGACGCATTCCGGAATACCGTCGAAAATGACTTCGCGGATCGCTACGCCGTTAATTTTGATAACGGACAAAAGCAAGAAGATAATGCCGGAAATAAGAACGAGTAACATTGCGTTACCGAAAGTTACCGCCGCACCCGCAAGACCGCCTGCAATCAAGCCGCCTACGGTGTAGTTAAGTCCCATGCCGGAAGCCTGCGCGAGAGGCATTTTTGCGACGAACGCCATAAGCAGCGTACCGATTACCGCGCCGAGAGCAGTTGCAAGGAACAATTGCTCGGTCGGAACTTTGTTTACTCCGAAAAGCGAAATCGCGTTCGGGTTGACGACGAGAATGTAAGCCATTGCAAGGAACGTCACGATACCTGCGACGATTTCGGTGCCGAACGTGCTCTTCTCTTTCGTGATGCCGAAGTAGTTGTCGAGCTTCCTGCCGAACTTGGTCTTGGCTTTCGACTCTACCGGAGCCTCTTCCGCCGCCGGAGCCGCAGTCGCGGTTTCTTCGGTGACGTTGTTGTTCAATTCTTCACTCATAAATCTTTCTCCTAAAAAGTTTTAATACACGGCTGAAGTTTACCGTTGTACCCGTGAGAAAATAAAAAAACGATTCTTCCGTCCGTCACTCGGCTAAGCTTGTCCACAAAGCGGCAATGCGTTCAGATTCCGCGCGAAACGCGAAAAGAAACGGATTTGCCGTCGGTAGTCAAACATGAGTGGCTGTTTGGTAGAAACTGCGGAGCCTTCTATTCCGCATTATACCGACGAGTCCGGAAAAACAATCGTCGAACGTATTTTAACACATTCCACACAATGCTGTCAAACGTTCTTCCCCACTATTTCGACATTTTTCACATTTTTTTGTGTAGGGTCGGCGGAAACCCCGGGAATTATAAGGTCTGTTACTCCTCTTCCGTCGGGGATCCTCGCGCGCGTCGTACCGCCCCGCTCTGAATGACGAGGGCAAAACGGAAGGTGCGCGATATTATTTAATAATAAATACGCCTACGGCTAGATCTTTCGACTGCGCTTCGCTTCGCTCAAGATGACGTAAGGATGGATATGGCGGTTCCATGCGGGGGATCCTCACGCTCACTTCGCTCGCTCAGGATGACGAGGAAAAAGTTGGGCTTCGCGTTATATTTAAAATTATTAACGCGCAGTTTCCGTCTTTAACCGTCATCCTGAGCGCGTAGCGCGTGAGGATCCCCCGCAACAGAAAAGTAATAATCCTTAAAAGAGTTGCGAGGGGTTTAGGGGGACACAGCCGCAAGTGTCCAAGGGTGACTTTTTTGCTACTTTTTTTGTCACCTGAAAAAAGTAGTATTCTAATTCGGGGATTATGGGGCGAATTACCGCCCCTTTAGAAAAAACGCTTGATAAATGCCGCAAACCGTTGTATAATAAAATAAGGATTAACCGTAGAAAAACTTCGGGAGAAAGATTATGAACGTTGCTTCGATAAGCAAAACCGGCGGCAGGCGGTACAATCAGGATTATGTCGACTACGCGGTGGCGGAAGGCACGGTATGCGTTGCCGTCGCCGACGGACTGGGCGCGTACCACGGCAGCGAGTTCGCAGGGGAAACTGCGGTCAAAGCCGCGCTCAAGTGTTTCCGAAAAGCCGTAAGGCGCGACGACGATATTTTTTCGGGCGCGTTTATGAACAAACTGTTCAAGTACGCCCACGCCGCCATTCACAAAATCAAAAGCGTTTCTCCCGAGCTTCGCCAGGGCTGCACCACCCTGTCGGTGGCGATTGTCCGCGACGATAAGATGATTTGCGCGCACGAGGGCGACACCCGAATATATTTCTTCCGCGACGGCAAGACGGAATTCTTTTCAAAGGACCATTCGCTGGCGCGGCTTGCAGCCGACCGCGGCGAGATTTCCTACGACGATATTCGCACGCACAAGGACCAGAACAAACTGACCAGGGTAATCGGCTCGGACTACTTCGTACAGCCCGATTTCAAGCTTTGCGACGGCGTGAAAAGCGGCGACGCACTGCTCGTGTGCACCGACGGTTTTTGGGAGTACGTTTACGAGGCGGACATGGAAAAGGCTATCGCGGAAGGCACGGACGCCGCGCTGATACTCACCTCGCTCGAGAAAATCCTTGTTTCGCGCGCGCCCGAGAATAACGACAACTACACCGCGCTAATCGTGCTTTTCGGCGGCGACAACAGCTTCTCGGCGGTGAGCCGCGACGACGAGAACGACGAAAGCGACGACGAAAAATCGGAGAAAAACGCCGACGACGACAAGACAAGCGGCAATAATGCGGACGACAAGACCGACAACGCGAGCGAAAACAAGGAAAAGAGTAACGACTGACGATGGCAAGAATACGCAACAATCGGAATATTTGTCTGTACTGCTTCGGCGACCTCGATTCGGAGCGCGTTTGTTCCGCATGCGGAAAAAAGGCGGACGACACGCCCAACGCGCCGCATCAGCTGGGCAAACGCTCGCTTCTGCGCAAGCGATACCTTATCGACCGCGCAATCGGCGAGGGCGGTTTCGGCATAACCTACTCGGCGTGGGACATAACCACGGGTAAGCACGTCGCAATCAAGGAGTACTACCCCAGCGGCTACGTTTCGCGCGACCCGCGCTCCAGCCAGATTATAATCAACTCCAAGCAAAACCACGCGGCGACAAACCGCGGACTGAAACGTTTTATCGACGAGGCGCAGCACCTCTCCTCCGTCAACAATCTCGAGGGAATAGTCAGCGTTTACGACTTTTTCTCGGCTAACAACACGGCTTATATCGTGATGGAGTACCTTGACGGGATTTCGCTGAAACGCTACGTCAGGCGCAAGGGCAAGCTGGACGCCACCACCGCGCTCACCATCTTAAAGCCCGTCATTCTCTCGCTGGAAGCGGTGCACAAGACGGGGCTTATTCACCGCGACGTTTCGCCCGACAACATTCTCATCACCAAGTCCAACGAGGTCAAGCTGATTGATTTCGGCGCGTCGAAAGAATCCAATCCCGACGGACAGTCGGTTTCGATAGTATTGAAGCAGGGCTTTGCGCCCGAGGAGCAATACCGTCTGCACGGCGAGCAAGGTCCGTGGACGGACGTTTACGCTCTCGGCGTGACGATTTACTACTGCATTACCGGGCAGCTGCCGCCCGAGAGTATTCAGCGCATGTACGACGACACGATTATTCCGCCGTCGCAGCTCGGCGCGAAAATTACCGAGCGGCAGGAACGCGCGCTAATGAAGGCGCTCGCCGTGTTCGCGAAAGACCGCTATCGCTCGGTCGCGGACTTTGCCGCCGACGTTTACGCGAGCGACGAAACGGAAAACGCCGCGCATGCTCCCGAAACGATACGCTCTGGCGGCATCACGATGCGCGTCGAAAGCGACGGTCAAATCGGCATCGACGAGGAGCGCTCGGAACAGCTTAGCGGCGGTGCGGACGAGAACGCAGTCGAAAAGACGACGGGTGACGCGGCGAACGCGGCTGCCCTGCCTGCCGACGAACAGCCGAGCGAGGAAGCGACAGGGGCGATTGCGCCCGATTCGGCAGTCACGGACGCGGACGAAAATGTCGCAGTCGAGGTCACGGAAACGGAGGTTCACGAAGCTTTTCCTCCTCGCAACGTCGCGATACGGCATAAAATTACGTCCGAGGCTTTGCGCAGGATTACGGGGCTTGACGATAATTCCGAAACGAAAGCCAAAGAAATCGAAAAAGTCGAGCCGCCGCGCGAGGAAACGGAGCGCACCGAAGCGGAAACCTCCGCAGACCTTCCCCGTCGCACCGCAGCCGTCGAGCGCATGTACGCCGATTTTGCGGAAAGGTTGCGCGAAAGGCTGATTAAATAGAATATAACGGGTGACAAACATATAAACGACCGTACCGATTATCGGCAGACGGTCGTTTTTTTTGATTTGTTTGCTTATTTTACGTCGAATGTGAACAGGGGCGTGACGGGCGAGTCGCCGTAGTTCGATTTTATCGTAAGCGTGATTCTTTTAAGCTCGGCGGCAACGGGCGCGAGGACGTTTCGGGCGAGGTTTTTATCCGTCGAATACAGCGTGACGATTTCGCCGTTTTCCCTCTCGCCCACGAGCTCGAAAGCTTTTGCGAGGGTTTTAGGTACGAACAGCGTGGGAGAATCGGGCAGCACGTTGCTGCGCATCGAGTGGATTTTTTCGCAGTAGTCGACGCCGCCGAACGTGTCGCGCTCGAAGTCGCTGTCAAGCACTAGCCTTACGCGCCCGACAAAACGCGCTTTGCCGAGGTCACAGGTCACGGGCGCGCCGTTTTCTATATAAGCCGCGTTGTTCTCGCCGGGAAGGTTGCGTTCAAGAGGGCTTCGGAGCGCGGCAAGGTTTTCCGAGTGCGGACAAGTAATCGTTGCGGCTTTTGCAACAGGCGACGCTTCCCTGTTCACATGCGGCAGGAAGCAGTCGTTTTCGAGGAGCAGGCTTTGGATTTCGCCGATATATTCGGCGGCTTCTCTCGGGCTTACGCCGTGACGGAGCGCGACCGCCGCAGCCGCTCCCACCGCTTCGCCCAGCGTGCCGCAAGTGCCCATGACGCGAGCCGAACTCATGGCAAGGTGAGTCATCGAGATATTGCGCCCGGCAAAGAACAGATTGCCGATATTTTTCGAGTACAGGCAGCGGTAAGGTATGCCGTAGGGCTTGTCGAGCGGTATCGCGTGGTTGCCCTCGGGGCTGTCGAAGCCGTCGGGATTGTGGTCGTCGAGGCTCCAGCCGCCGTAGGCGACGACGTCGGGAAACGCGCCGCCGCTCGCTATGTCGCAAGCGGTCATAACGTAGTCGCCGCGCATTCTCCGCGACTCGCGCTTTGCCGGCAGAAACCCGAAAAAGCCGAGGTCGTACTCGTCCGCGTCGAACTCGCCCGAGTTCTTAATCGTATCCCACACGCCCAGGCACAGCGCCATAAGCCGCGCGTTAAGCTTCTCCGCGTCCGCAATAGTATCGTCGTTGCCGCCGAGCTCGAGGTACCAGAAGTTATCCCACGGCGAAGTGAGGCACGTTCCCTTGCTCTTCAGTTTTTCCGCGCTCACCTTTTCCGCCCACGACGGCGCGGTGAATTTCACCTTTTTCCCGACGTAACGAGCCTGAATCAGCAGGCTGTTGCCCATCGTCTTGTCGTCGCCCTCGCCGCCGTAGAACATCATCTGCTCGCCCGTTTCGGCTTTGCTTTCGCGCCCTCGCATAAACTCCGCTCCCGTGAGCGGCGCGAGAATGCTGTCGCCCGAGCAGTCGGCGTAGTATTTCGCCCTAATCGTGATTTCCGTCTGCGTGGTCATTCGGTAGGCGGTCACGCTCTTTATCACGCCGTTCTCCGTTTTCGCCGAGTGCACCGTGGAATTGAGCAGCAGCTCGATATTCTTCTCATTCTTTACCATGCCGAGAAGCGTGACGTCGAAAAGGTACGGATTTTTGTCGGGGTTGTAGTAATAATTGCGGATATTCAGCTCCTCGCCGAGTCCGCTCTCGCGGCAGCCCTTTTGCTGCGCGCCGCAAATCCACATGCGAATCTCGCTCGAAGCGTTGCCGCCGAGCACGGGGCGTTCGTTCACGAGCGCGACTCTGACTCCCTGCCGCGCGGCGAAAATCGCGGCGAACGTGCCTGCTATGCCGCCGCCGACGACGCATAAATCCGCACGGATTTCTTTCTTTTCAAGTGCCATTGATTTCTCCTTTTCACTCGCAACCGTTGACAAGCGCGAGCTTTCGTTATATAATCGGAATATAAAGCTTTTTCGCCCAAGCGGCAAAGGATTTTCTGTAAAATGCTTACGGACGACGTTACCATTATCCGCGACATAAAAAACTATGTGAGCTTCGTGCGCGGAGCCGGGCTCAAGTTGTCGATTACGTTCGTCGACAGAAAGCTCAAGCTACTGTACCCCTCGTTCGGCGTAATCGAGTATCATCACTGCTCGCTGTGCAATTTCGTGAAGTCGCAGGACACTCGCACATGCTACTACAATAAAAATCGGCTTGTCGGCAAGCGGCTTCGCGAGCCCGTGTACGCCGTTTGCCCCTACGGCGTGGAGGAATTTATCCGCCCCGTGGTGTACGAGGGCACGACTATTGCTTACCTGCACGTTACGGGTTATCGCGGCAAGCTGGCTCGCTCGGAAAAGTTTTTCAGGTTTCACGAGCGCGAGCTCCCCGAAGCTTACGCCCGTGAGTATGCCGCGCTCGACACCGCTACCCCGTCCGAAGATTATCTCGAATCCGCGCTTGCGCCGCTAAGGTACATGCTGATCGAGTTTTATCTCGGCTTCGTGCGCGACAGAGTGCCGCTTGGCGGCTATGACCTCGTAAACTCCAAAATTCTCGGCTACGTTTACGAAAACTACTCAACGCCCTTCAATATTCCCGACATCGCAGCCGCGCTCGGCTATTCCGAGTCGCACATTCGCTTCGTCTTTAAGCAAAAGAACGGCACTTCGCTCGCCGCGTTCGTCACCGATTTCAAGCTCTCGCAGGCAAAAATCAAGTTGCGGACGACGGACGAATCGGTTTCGCGCATAGCCCTCGAATCGGGCTTTTCCGACCCGAATCATTTTTCGTCGCTGTTCCGCCGCAAGTTCGGCATGACGCCGGTAGCCTATCGCAATAGCGACAAAAGCCGCGACTAATCGTCGGTTTATAATATTATCGCATAAATTTTCGAGTAAAACAATATCAAATCCGATTATAAATCCCTGCTTTTCGCTTATAAAAAAGCAACGGCGCGACTTGTCCGTTGCTTTTGTCGATTATTCGGCTTTTGAATCTTCGCCCGCGCTTTCGGTAAGGATTTCGCCGCGCTCGGCGACTTCCGCTTTTTCATGCTGGCGTTTCATTATTCTGCGCCAATTTATGAAGCCGTAGACATCGTTCAGGAAAAACACCGAAAAGCACGCTATGACCGAAACGTACTCGCCTGTCGCGGCGTTTGCCATTACCCACAGCACGATGAGCACCACGTCGTTTGCGGCGTAGCCCAGCGCATAGTTCGGGCTGCGGCGCGCGGTGAGGTAAATCGCGATAAAGCTGGTAGCGACGGACACAGTGCTCTGTATCAGGTTCGCCGTGTTCATCGCCCTCAGAATGAAGTAGAACGCGAACGTTATCGCGCCCGTGAGCAGGAACGCGAACGCGTATTCCGTCGGTTTTAACCTGTTTACGCTGACTTCGGCGTGGTTACCGTTGTACGGGTGCCGGAGCCAGCTTATCAGCGCGGCTATCGCCATGGGCGCGGTCATGCCGAGGTAGGTTATCATTTCGCCGTAGTAACGGACCTTTAAGGAGATTATCCCGTACAACACGCTGAAAACCACGGTGAGCGCCTGCCCTATCGGGTTGCCTTTGGCGATAAAAATCAGCGACGTCGCGCCGATTATCGAGGCTATCAGCGACAGCACGCCTTTGCCGCCGAATACAAAGAACGATATGATTATCGCTGCAATCGACGCGCCCCACAGCGTGAGCTCGCAGCCTGTAAAATAAAACTTCTTTTTCTCCCGCATAACGCGCTCCTTTCCGTAAAAAAAGCACTCGTTCCGCGTCTTCTAAGACCTGACGACGCGTTACGAATGCTCTTTAAGCATTTTTCGTTACCCGGTGGCAACGATTGATTTCGCAAGCGAGTATATCACATCTCGCCGCCATTGTCAAGAGCTTTGACGCGGCTTTCGTGGGAATGTTACGGCGCGACGTTATAGACATTCACCGGAGCTCATAAACCTGCACACACAAAAAACGACACCCTGCGGTGCCGTTTTTTGTGGTGCGAAGGACGTGACTTGAACCCGTATGGTTGCTTTCGCGCTCTCCTCAAACGTGCGCGTCTGCCCTCAGCCGAGCGAACGCAGTGAGCGAACGCCACGGAGCGAGGCGCGCCGAGCGGAGTATTTTCGCCGCGAAACTTAAGACGCGCACAAAATAAGACGCGCACAAAAAAAAGACCGCTCTACTGCGGTCTTTTTTCTCTTGGTGCGAAGGACGGGACGCGTATTGCTGCGCAATCCGCCGACTTCGCAATCATAGATTGCTCGTCCGCTCGCTAAAAACGATTCACTGAATCGTTTTCTTTACGCTCGCGCTTGACAGGTCGCAATTATAAATTGCTCCCCGCTTTGGCTACAAACAGTCCACAGGACTGTTTGCTTAACGCGTCGCGCTTTGGGTTCAAGTCACGAGCAAAAATTAAACCGAACTACACAAGGTAGTTCGGTTTAATTGGTGCGAAGGACGGGACTTGAACCCGTATGGTTGC
>DQGD01000015.1:9861-83776 GCA_003533505.1 Clostridiales bacterium
CGAAACTTAAGACGCGCACAAAAAAAAGACCGCTCTACTGCGGTCTTTCTTCTGTTGGTGCGAAGGACGGGACTTGAACCCGTATGGTTGCCCACACGCCCCTCAAACGTGCGCGTCTGCCAGTTTCGCCACCCTCGCTTAAATGACTTGAATATTATACTAAAACGGCGGTCGTTTGTCAATCGATTTACGTCGGTTTTCTATGATTTTGTCGAATTTTATTTCGTCTGCCGCCGTGACCCGAAAAGGACCGCATCGCAACAGTCCGGCGCTTCGTCCGAAAAGCACCCGAAAAGCCGCCGCACGTCCACGGATTTTTCGTCGCGCATTTCGGCGTTGCAACCGAGAAGCAGAGCGCGCGCTTCGCTCGGCATGTCGCCGTCACGGTTGAAGCGGTTGTCGCCGCTGCCGAGGCGAACGTCGAGCTTTTTTATATACGCCGGAAAGTGCGGTATTCCGAAGCCGTGCCCCATCGACGAGGTCGGGCAAAGAATAAGCCTTGCACCGCACTGCGCCATAAGGTCGACGTCGTCGCGGTCAAGGTACACACCACCCACAATCGTGCCGCCGTCCAATAGTCCAAGCTTGTGGACGAGCTGGACGGGCGACAAATGAAACCTCACGTCTACCGCTCCCGACTCGTCCAGAGAGTAGCCGGCGGCGATAATCGCGCTCGATTTCCCGGACAGCACCGCTTCCGCCATGGCGTCGGTAATCGCGTCGTCGGTAAGCTCCGGCAAAAACAGCCGCGGATAGTCGCAGTCCGAAGGCTTGTCCGCTGTTTTGTACACGGTAACGCCGGCTAAATTCTCGAACGCGCGCGGAAAACGCGTCGCTACGGTAAACTCCGTAACGCCGCATTTCCTGCCTCTTTCTATGGTTTCGGGGTCGTCGGTCAGGACGAACGAATTTATGTATCCCATAATTTACAGTTTTTCGACGAGCTCTTTTAAGTACGCTTTGAAGCGCGAGCCGAACTCGGGGCTTTTGAGCGCGAACTCGACGGTCGCGGTGGTCGCGCCCAGCTTGTCGCCCATGTCGTAGCGTTTGCCGATAAACTCGTAGGCGTACACGCCGCAGGTGCCGCACATTTGGTTGAGCGTGTCGGTGAGCTGATACTCGCCGCCCTTGCCCACGGGAGTGCGCTCGATTTCGTCGTAAACGCGCGCGTCGAGTACGTACCGCCCCAGGCTCGCATAGCGCGACGGGAGCTTGTCGAGCGGCGGTTTTTCCACGATACCGCTGCATTTGTGAGCCCTGCCGCGGCTCTCGTACACCGCCGCGACGCCGTATTTCACTATATCGTCGCCGTCGAAACGCTGCACACCGAGTATCGGGCAGCCGAGCTCGTCGTAAGCCGCCGCGAGCTGACCCATTACGGGCTCGTCGCCCACGATAAGGTCGTCGCCCCAAGCAAGGCAGAACGGGTCGTTGCCCGTAAAGCCCTTGGCTTTGTACACGGCGTCGCCGCTGCCGAGCGGTTTTTCCTGATAGGCAAACGAAATGTTTGCGCGCGAATAAATGCTTTTCAGCATGCTCGCATACTCGGTCTTGCCGCAAGATACGAGCTTATCCTCGAGCTCGGGATTGGGCGAAAAATATTCGCGAATCATCTCCTTGTGGCTGTTGATGACGATTAAAATGTCCGTCATGCCGCCGTCAATCGCTTCGTTCACTATGTAGCCGAGCACCGGGGTGTCGACTATCGGCAGTATCTCCTTGGGCACGGCTTTGGTAATAGGCAAAAACCTCGTACCCATGCCGCCGCAAGGTATGACCGCCTTAGTAATTTTGCTCATAAATCCTTTCCTTTCGCTTTTCTTCGGAACAATTTTGTTCCGTCCTTCGGTAACACTTTATGCGAGCTCTCGCCCGTGCGTTACCGCGTTCCTCCCCTTTTTCTCTTCCGTCCGTTATTCCTGCTTGAAAATTATTCTGCGGCAGGTTTCGCAACGGCAATAGCCCTGATTTTTGAGGTCGCTCTTCGCCGTGCCCGACAGTCCCATTCCGCACGCGCCGCAAGCCGGCGAAGCGTCATCGCCGATTGCCGGAACGAACGCCGGGTACTTGCCCTCGGCGGTAATCTGCTTGTACACCTCGAAAACCTTGGGCTCGACGGTCTTTTGCAGTTCGGCAAGGCGGTTTTTGATTTTTTCGTACTCCTGCTCTTTGCCCTTTTTAAATTCCTCGTACTTTGCCTTGGAGTCGGCGTACACAGTACGAGCGGTCTTGCCCGTCTTTTGCGCCTCGGTGAAGTCGGCAATCGCCTTGTCGGCGTTGGTTTTCAGCGCCGCCGCCTTTTTCTCCCATTCGTTAAGCGCGGCTTTAAGCGTTTCGAGCTCGTCTACGGCGGCTTTTTCTTCGTCCTCGTTAAGCTCGCCGGCGGTGAGGCGCGCGACTACCGCTTCAATCTTGTCGGCGTTGGCTTTCATGTATTCCAATGCGCCGTTGTATGCGTTCATTACGGACTCTGCGAGAGCTTCGGCTTCGCCCACCGCCTGTTTCGCGGCGTTGAACTCTTCCTTTTTCGCCTTCATCGTCTTGTAATCCTTGTTTCCGACTATCTCGTCGTTGAGCTTTTTGTACTCGAGGTCGACTTTCTGATACTCTAACAATTTCGTGAAATCCATAATATCCTCCGTGGCGGACGAGGCGGAAGCCCCAATCCGTCGTTTTTTTGTTATTTTGTTGCGCCTTAAACGCGCGGTATAACGTCTTTTTCCGATACGAGCGCTTGCACCTCGGGCAAAAGCGCGCCGAGCTTTTGCGCAAGCTTTTCTATATAGACGTGTTCCATCGTGTAATGCTGCGGTTCGACGAGCGTAAAGCCCCTGTCGACGGCATAGACCGCGACGTGGTGCTTGACGTCGGCGGTGACGAGGCAATCCGCGCCTGCCTTAATCGCAGAGTCGATATATTTAACGTCGCCGCCGCCTGCGCCGTTTATCACGGCTACCCGGCGTATGGCTGCGTTCTTGTCACCGATTATTCTCACAAAGTCGTCGCGAAACGCTTTGCCGCACAACTCCCTCAGCTCGTCCGCGGTTGTTTCCTTCGGGAGTTCGCCCGAGCGCCCGAGCCCGGCGCCCTTTTGTCCGAACGGGCACATAACTTCGACGTCGCTCAGTTTCAGTAGCTCTGCGGCGTAATCGTTGATGCCGTCCGGTGTGAAATCGAGGTTGGTGTGCGCGGCGTAAATCGCTATGCCGTTCTTTATCGCCTTGATTAGCTTGGCTCCCGTGACCGAATCGTCGGCGACGGATTTAATCGGGGCGTAAATCATCGGGTGATGCGCGACAATCAGCTCCGCGCCTTTTTCTATCGCTTCGTCGATGACGGCGCGAGTGACGTCAAGACAGCACAGTGCGCGCGTGACGGTTGCCGAAAAACTGCCTGCCAGAAGCCCCACGTTGTCGTATTCGCCCTCTTCCATGTCGGTCGGCGGCGCAATGCGCAAAAACGCGTCCGTAACGTCCTTTATTGTTGCCACGATAGCACCTCCTCCGCCATTTCCAGTCTTTTTTCGTTCTCGAGCGTGAGCTTGTAGCCGAGAATTTTGCGTTTCTGCTCCTCCGCTTTCGCCCGTAAATCGGCGTTTCTTTGCTTGTAAAACGCGCCGTACTCGAGCTGCGTTTCGCTGTAGCGTTCGCTCTTGCCCTCTTCGGCGCGGATAAAGTCATAGTACTTTCCGCGGTCGTAAAAGCAAAAGTCGCGCGTAATCTTATAGCCGTGAGTTACAAGGTACTCGCGGAGCTTTCTTCGGTCGCTCTGCGCGCCGAGAATAAGCGACGGTCGGTAGTTAAGCCTGTCTATGAGCTCGACTATTTTACTGCCGCCCATACCTGCGATAACCGCCTGTTCCACGCGCTCGTCTATCGAGTCGAAACCGTCGCTGACGACGAATCGCACGTTCTGTCTGCCGGACAGGAGCTCGCGCGCCTTATTCAGCGATTTTTCGCTGACGTCTGCCGCGATAACGCTTTTCACGCCGTGGTCGAGCGCGTACTTCGCCACCAGCCCGTGGTCGCAGCCGATGTCCGCAAGCGATTCTCCGGGTAAAATCAGCGAGCAAACCGCGTCTATGCGCGTAATCAATCGATAAAGTCCTTTAGTTTCTTGCTGCGCTGGGGGTGGCGGAGCTTTCTCAATGCTTTCGCCTCTATCTGGCGGATACGCTCACGGGTTACGCCGAACTCCTTACCTACCTCCTCGAGCGTTCTGGGGTGACCGTCGTCGATGCCGTAGCGAAGCCTGAGCACCATTTCCTCGCGAGGGGTGAGAGTGTCGAGCACGCCCAAAAGCTGTTCTTTCAGCATGGTGAACGTGGCGGCGTCCTGCGGCGCGCTGACGTTCTGGTCCTCGATGAAGTCGCCGAGGTGGCTGTCCTCTTCCTCGCCGATAGGCGTTTCCAGCGACACAGGGTCGAGCGCTATGCGCTGAATCTCGCGGACGCGCTCTTCCGACACGCCCATTTCCGCGCTGATTTCCGCAGGCGTCGGGTCCCTGCCGTATTTCTGCACGAGTAATCTCGTCGTGCGCGTAAGCTTGTTTATCGTTTCCACCATGTGCACGGGGATACGAATGGTGCGCGCCTGGTCGGCAATCGCCCTCGTGATTGCCTGGCGAATCCACCAGGTGGCGTATGTCGAAAAGCGGAAGCCCTTGGTGTAGTCAAACTTCTCCACCGCTTTCATAAGTCCCAGGTTGCCCTCCTGAATGAGGTCGAGGAAAAGCATGCCGCGCCCGACGTGGCGCTTTGCAATCGACACGACAAGGCGCAGGTTGGCTTCGCTGAGCCGCTTTTTCGCCGCTTCGTCGCCCTGCGACATGCGATGCGCGAGCTCGAGCTCCTCGTCTACGGTCAGAAGCGGCACTTTGCCGATGTCTTTAAGGTACACCTTTACGGGGTCGTCGACGGAAACCTCGTTCATAATCTGGTCGATGTCGTCGTGAATGAGGTCAACCGTGTTGTTGATTATCTGAATGCCGTTATCGCCGAGAATCTTGAAAACGGCTTCCATCTGCTCGGCGCTCGCCTCGCACTCGACAGCCAGTTTTTCGCCCACCTCGTCGTAGGTAAGGTGTCCGTGAGTTTTGCCGATTTTTATCAGCCGCTTGATTTCGTTCTCTATTTTTTCGCCGAGCACCGGAGTAGGTGCGGCAGGCGTTGCCGGCGCGGCGACAGGCTCGATGCCCTTGTCGCACAGTGCGCTCAGCACGTCGTCCACGTCCTCGGGCGCCGGCGTGCCGCCGCCGAACGCGTTGTTTACGTCGTCGTAGGTCACTTTGCCTTCGGTCTTGTATTTCTCGTTGAGTGCTTTGATAATTTTGTCTAATGCTTGTTTTTCCATAATTCCTCGAAGGACGGCTCTGTCGTCCGATTTTAGCTCCTGAACGTAATCGAATAAATTATCAGGATTCGCCATTATGATATTATTACCGTTTTTGCCGCCGCAAATTCGCCGCGCTAGGCGTTGTTGCGGTAGTTTCTTATTTGCTTGCTGAGCTTGGGTCTCCGCAGCTTTTTCAGCGCTTTTTGCTCAACCTGACGGACGCGCTCGCGCGTGATGTTGTGCAAAAGTCCCACTTCCTCCAGCGTTTTCGGCTTGCCGTCTTTCAGCCCGTAGCGGTCGAGAATGATTATCTGCTCGCGCGGCTCCAGCGCGGAAATCGCGGCGAACAGCAACTCCTTTAACAGCCCCTGTTCGATGATGTCCTCGGGCATGGGCGCGGTCGGGTCGGGAATGCTCTCGCCGAACGTCGCGCCGTCGCCGTCCTCGCCCACCGCTTCGTCGGTGTACTTGGGTTTTTGCATCAACTGACGATAGAATCTGACGCGCTCCACGGTGATGTTCATGCGAGCGGCAAGCTCATCGTCCTCTGCCGGCACGCCCGTTTTCTGTTCGATGTCGGCAGCCATGCGCTTCATTCTGTCGATGTTGTCCTTGACGTAGCCGGGGATATGTATCGGGTGCGCGAGGTCCGCCATCGAGCGCGTGATTGCCTGGCGAATCCACCAGGTGGCGTAGGTCGAAAAGCGGAAGCCCTTGGTGTAGTCGAACTTGTCGACGGCGGTCATAAGCCCCAGATTTCCGTTCTGAATGATGTCGTCGAGGTCCAGCCCTCTGCCGACGTAATGCTTGGCAATCGACACCACGAGCCGCAGGTTCGCGCCGGTGAGCGCGTTTCTCGCCTCCTTGTCGCCCTCGGAAACGCGGCGTGCGAGCTCGCGCTCCTCTTCGGCGGTCAGCAGATCTACCTTGCCGAGCTGCTTTAAGTAATGCCTCGTCGAATCTTCGCCCGAGTAGGACTCGTCGGCGTCGAGCGGCGGTTGCTCCTCGCGCACGATAATCACGCTTTTGGACGCAAGGTACTCGTAGGCTTTGTCGACGTCGGCAGCCGAGGCGTCGCAGTTTATGACCAAATCTCTCGTCACCTCGTCGGTGGTAAGACAGCCTTTTTTCCGCGCCGCCGCAAGCAACAGCTCGAGCTCGTCGGCGATTGTCTTTTTCGCCGGCACTATCTCGGCTATGTCTATTTTCTTTATTTTACTCATTGCTTCCTCCGTTTTTCAAGCCCCTCAGCTGCGCGTTCATCTTTCCGAGTTCCGGCACAAGCCTTGCGTCTTTCGTAGCTTTATATTCATCGTTCAATCGCTCTATCTCGCCCTGAAGGTGCTCGATTTTCAGCCGATTTACGCACGCGCGGTACTTCGCCTCGTCGTCGCCCTGCATAAACTCGTACTCGACGATTTCGTCGACGCTTTCGGGCGCGTACTCGCTGTACAGCGCGGAAACCGACGGAAGCGCGCCCGAGCGGAATTTCTCCGCCGAACGCGAATAAATCTCGCGGTCGACGTCGCTTTTAAGGTATGGATATACGTCCTCGTCATAGTCGACGTATGGCATGCCGTGAGCCGCGCTCGCCACCACGAAAAGCTCCGCTTTGTCGCGGCGTTCCGTCTGCGGCTTGGGCTGCTCTTCGGGCGCGAACGCGCTCGCACGCTTTTCCTCGGGCGCGGAAATGTCCGCCTGTTTTCTCAGCGTTTCCATCGAGTAACCCGTGGCGTCATGCACGATTTTCATGTATTCTTCGATTTCGACGGGGTTTTCAAGAGCCTTTACCACCTTCATCGCCTCTATCGCGTAGGCGGCTTTGCCGTCGGGCGCTGTCAAGTCGAAGCGGTTTTTAAGGTAGTTGAGCTTGAACGCCGGAAGCGGCTGAGCCTCTTTGAGAAGCTGCGCATAGGCTTCCGCGCCGCGCTGCTTTATGAGGTCGTCGGGGTCAAGCCCGTCGGGGAGCGACACCACGCGGACGTTAAGCCCGGCTTCGCGCAGTATGTCGAGTCCTCTCAGCGTTGCGGTCTGCCCCGCGCTGTCACCGTCGTAGCTTATATACACGTTGGTCGAATAGTTGCGGATTAGTTTCGCCTGAGCGTAGGTGAGCGCGGTGCCCATGCTGGCTACCGCCGTGTCGAAACCTGCCTTGTGGAGCGCGAGGACGTCCATATAGCCCTCGGTGATTATCACGTTGTTTACGGGCTCGCGCTGTTTCTTCTTTTTGAGAAGATTGATTGCGTACAGCGTGCGCGACTTGTCGAAAATGGGCGTGTTGGACGAGTTGCGGTACTTGACGGGAATGTGCGTGCCGGGGTCGATAAGTCTGCCGCCGAACGCCACCACTTCGCCGAAGTTGTTGATAATCGGTATCATCAGCCGTCCGTAGAACACGTCGTACCAGCGGTCGGCTTTTTGCTCGATAAGCCCGGCTTCTTTCATTTCCGCCCTGGTGTAGCCCTTGCCGAGAAGAAAATTTATTATCTCTTCGCCGTCGTAGCTTGCGCCGAAACCGAAACGCGTGACGAGCCGCTGCGGCACCTGTCTTGCTTCGAGGTAGTCGCGCGCGAGCTTGCCGCGTTCGCCGTAAAGGTTGTCGTGGTAGTGCTTTGCCGCGTCGCGCATTAGCGCGTACAGCCGCTCGCGTTTCTCGCGCGATATGCCGCCGTCTGCGGATTTGGATTTGTCGAACGCCGGAAGCTCCATTTTGGCTTCGGCGGCGAGCATTTTCACCGCGTCGATAAAGTCCACGCTTTCTATTTTTTCTATAAACGTTATGGCGTTGCCGCTCTCCTTGCAGCCGAAGCAGTGGTAAAACTGCTTGTCCTCGTTAACGGCGAACGACGGTTCGGTTTCATGGTGAAACGGACAGCACCCCCACAGGGTTCTGCCCTTACGCTTCAGCGGAACGTACCGCGAAATTACCTTCGCGAGGTCGGTCTTAGCCAAAAGCTCTTCTTTCCATGCTCGAAAGTCGTTTTCCAAAGCTTATTTGTCCTTGCTCCTAAAATTTTGACCAGCTTTTCGGGACGGTTATGTCCTCGTATATTCTCACCGCGAATTGGTCGCTCATCATGGATATGTAGTCGCACACCTTTTGTTCGAGCGCGCTGTCCATGTCTAAAAATTCGCGCGGTATCTTGTCCTTGTTCTTGTAAAAATACTCGTAAAGGAACTTTATCATGTCTATCGCCTTGCCCTCTTCGGCTTTGGCTATCGGCGAGCGGTAGACGGCTTCAAACAAAAATTCTCTCAGACCCATGATGTCCGTCTTAAAGTCGTCGGACGGCTCCACGACGGAGCGAGCGAAGCTGTTTTCGATGACGTTCGTCACCATCGAGTCGATGCGCTTGCCGTTGTTTTCGCCGAATTTAAGTCTGTAACGCTCGGGAATGTCCGTTTCCTTTATCACGCCGCCGCGAATGGCGTCGTCGATGTCGTGGTTGATGTAGGCGATGCGGTCGCTCCAGGCGACGACGTGTCCCTCGAGCGTGCAGGCGTTGCCGCGACTCGTGTGGTTGAGTATGCCGTCTCGCACCTCGTAGGTAAGGTTCATGCCTTTGCCGTCGTATTCGAGCACGTCTACCATTCTCAGCGACTGCTCGTTGTGGCAAAAGTGCGTGAAGCTGCCGAGCGCTCTCTCGCCGGCGTGTCCGTAGGGCGTGTGCCCTAAGTCGTGCGCGAGCGCAATCGCCTCGGTCAGATCCTCGTTCAGCCACAGCGCTCTCGAAATCGAGCGAGCTATCTGACTGACCTCAAGCGTGTGCGTCAACCGCGTGCGGTAATGGTCGCCCTCGGGCGCAAGAAAAACCTGCGTTTTGTGCTTTAATCTACGAAACGCTTTGCAATGAATGATTCTGTCGCGGTCGCGCTGATACTCGGTGCGCATCGGGCTTTCCTCGATGGGTACGGCTCTGCCGCGAGTATCCTTGCTCTTCGCGGCAAACGGCGAAAAGTACCGCTCCTCTATTTCGTAAGTCGTCGATTTATAATCGCGTTTTTCCGTCAATATACTCACCCATTAGATATTACAGGCAAATTTTCAAATTTGCAAGCATTTTCGGGCTTAATCGGCAAGGAAAGTTATGTTTTTTATAAATTTTTATTATTTTATCGCAAAAAACGCGTGCGCGGACGAGCGTTCGGCTTGATTTTACTTTTTCGCCGCCATCGCTTTTTCCACCGTATATCGTGCGTAAGCCGCGGCGACGTTTATCCCCGTCGCGCTCTCGAACGCGCGGAAAAACGCGTTGGAATTGACTTCGCACACAAGCGCGCCACTGCCGCCGAACAGCAAATCCACGCCGCAGTAGTCCAGCCCCAGCGCCCGGGCTGCCTTTATCGCCGCCGTCGCCTGCTCTTCGCTAGGCTCGTAAGCCACGCCGCTGCCGCCTGCGCCCACGTTGGAGCGAAAGTCCTCCGATTCGGCGCGGCGCAACATGCCGCCCAACACTTTGCCGCCCAGCACTATCACGCGGAGGTCGCGCCCTCGGCTTTCGGAGACAAACCGCTGAAAAAGGTGCGGCTTGCACTTTACGCGTTCGGCAATCGCGGCGAGTTCGGCGCGGTTATTCGCAAGGAAAACGCCCTTGCCCTGCGAGCCGTAAGCTTCCTTTACCACTATCGGGTACGGGATAAGGCTTTCAATCCGCTCGATCGAGCTCTCCTCGATTTTCGCGTTGCCGTCGAAACACAACAGCCCCGGAACGGTCTTAACGAGCGGCACGCCGCTGCCTGCGAGCGCCATGTAGGTCGACATCTTGTCGTCGCAAAGCTCGATTGCGCGCGCGGAGTTGAACACTAGTTTGCCCGTCCTGTTCAGCGCGTCGAGAATGTACTTATCCTTATCGAGATAGATATAAAAGTCGTAGCCGTCAAGCGCGTTTACTATCTCGCCGCGGTCGACGTACACGGGCATATTTCCGGGCGTGCGCACGTCGGCTTCTGCTCCGAGCTTGACAAGTTCCTCGCGGATTCGGCGCGGCTGGTAAAGATACTCCTCGCCGCGAAGAAACGCGTTTATCAGTATGCAGGCTTTCATTTTCGGTCGCTCTTCTTTACAATCTTATAGCCGCCTCTGCCGAGCAGCCACGGCAAATCGTCCATAATCTGGTAGTCGTACTTTATCACGTCGTTGTCCGCCTCGCTCATGCCGTTCTTTTCGCTCATGATTTTGCGGTAGTCGATTAAGCCCTCGAACGTGGTTATGTTGGCGTGCTTGCGGCGAGCCAGCATTTCCGACTTTTCCAGCGTTCTTATCTCCTCGATTGTCGCCGGCACATAGCCCGAGCTAATCATGTACGCGTTCCACCGCTCGTGCTCCTGCCGCGCGAAATTGTCGCGTACCGAGCCGTGCACGAAATTGCAGTCGCCGTAGTCGACGATTTTCTTGCCCATGACTTCCCTTCCGGTGTACTTAATCTCGTCGCCATCGGCGTACTTTTTCATAAACTCGCGGCTCGCGTCGGGAGCGTCCGGATCGCGGCTGAGGTCGAAGCCGAGAAGCTGGAGCTTCATTCTTATCGCAAGGCAGGCGTAGACGTTGGACTCGCGCTGCACCTGCTGCCAGCCGACGTACCATTTCTCGTTGGCGGCGCGGCGAACCTCCTCTTCGGTTTTGCCGTCTGCGGCGTTCTCGTAGGTGTAGCAGAAATGCCTGTCCTTCGCCATGCGCTCGTTCTCCTCGCTCGTAATGCGCGAGAGGCTGTAAACCGTTTCCGATTCACTGCCGAACGTGTAATAGCCGCCGCGGCGCGCGTAGTTCTTGTCCACGACTTTGCCCGTGAGCGAGCCGCTGCGTATTTTGACGAAGATTTTGGTGTTGCCGCGCTTGCCCCACTCGGACAGCTTTTCGGTCAGTTTTTCGGCAAGGTCGAGGTTCTGTAAGTCCGTGCCGCACGACACGATGACGTAGTTGTAGGCGTTGTCGCCGCCGTTGTCGAGATTGCTTTTCAGCGAAACGTAAAAGTCGTTGTCGCCCACGTCCAGACAAAAGAAGCTTCTTCTTGCAATAGGCTCCGGCACGGGCAGGTATTCGGCTTTGCGGCTCAGCATGTCGACGTACACCCTGTCGTAGCGCAGTAGTCCGTGGTTGAGCGTCTTGTCGTTGTTCGTTTCGGATTTGTCGTAGACGAAATAATTGACGGTTTTGGGCACCGCGATACCGTTTTCGCCCCTCGTCATAAAGCGGTTGTTCTCCGCCATGGTGAGAAAGAGCTTGCGCCCCGTTTTGCCGAAGCCCAGCATCACGACGTTGATTTCCGTTTCGGGGGTTATAAGCCCCGTAGCGGTATCGAGCTGCTTGTCCGTCATAAACTCGGTGAGCGGATGCTTGCCGCAGAAGTCCATTGCAATCAGCTTGTACTTGTTGACGTAGTGCACGCAGCCGCCCGTCGTTTTTTCGTAGTACAGGAAGGTCGACTCGTTCTCCGGCTCGCCGAACACATACGCGTCTACGCCGCCGTTTTCGCTCGTCGCCAATCTCCCGAGTCCGCAGTCCGCGATAAGCGAAGCAATCGAGTCGCACTCGGTCAGGTTCCTCGAGTCGTCGCCGAGGTTGACGATTACGCTCACTCTTTTATTGGTAAAGCCGCCGAACAGCCGCTTTAACGCGCTGCCCACGGGCTTGCCTTTCAGCCCGGCAACCGCTATTTTTTCCACGAACGCGAAGTCGCGGACGGACTCGTTCACTGAGTCCACGAGCATAATCGCGTTCTTCTTTTTGCCCATCGAGCGGATAATCGCGCGGTTTGCGGCGCTGTCGCCCACGACGACGTAGGACTTTTTCGCGAGTTTCGTCACGGAAAAAGCGCGCCGCGCGTTGTAGATTTTCTCTCTGAGCACGGTGAAAACGAACGTGAAAGCGTTGAGCGTGACGAGCGCGTAGCAGGTGAACACCACAGCTTTGTACAGCGAGTTTACCTCCGCGAGCGCCTTGACGTCGCCGTAGTTGTACTTTAACACCACGACTTCGACGCAATTCTTCATCGCGTCCATAAGCGACTCGATAACCGATTCGCCCGAATGCCTTATTCCGAGGTAATAGAGCGGAAACGCGGCGAGGTAGATGAGCGCGAATTTGCCCTTTTTGAAGGACTTGAGAAACCTCAGCTTTTCGCTGCGGCTTCTGATTTTCAGCCTGCCGTCGTCCGCGCCCGCGAAGTACGCGCCGATAAGCGCGCACAAAAGCAGCGTCATGTAGACGAGGCAAAGCACCGTTACGACCGTCATTGTCGATTACCCTCCGTTTGCGCCGCTCATGGGATTTTGCTTTTTATCCCTCGGCGGCGAGCGTTATTCTAGTTTGCGCGAACGAAAGCGAACAGCTCGTCGCGGCTGATTTTGCCCTCGGCGAAGGCAATCAGCTTGTCGTTGTACCTGTCCACGGTCTGGCAGGTCATGCCCAGCATGTTTTCGCACACGTTGCCGTCGGAAAAGCCGCCCGTCCAGTCGTCAACCAGCCGAAAGACGATTTCGCCCGTTTCGGTATTGAGGTCGAAGCAACCCTGCAAAATATTGTGGTTCATCATTGCGACGGCAGCCGCGCCCTCGATAATTTTCTCTTTGGGAAGCGCGGTGGGGAGCTGGGAGAACACAAGCGTGAGCTCGCGCTCGCGGTCGAACACGAAGTGCAGCTCCATAGGCACGTCGTCGCCCTGAACGCCGGTGCGAATCACATGGTTGCCGTTCGCCATGCCCGTGTTGTAATTCCATTTCAGCTTGTTGAGTCGTTTTATAAACTCGTTAAACGATTTTTCTGCCATTTTGTTTCCGTCTGCCATAATAGTCCTCCTCGTCGGCAAGTCCGCCGACAATAATTATTTTATTGTTGTCCGATTTTATTGTTGCCCGATTTTCGCGCGTAAAATCGCTTTTTTTAAATCGGGAAGTCGAAATCGTCGTTCTTTTCGATTTCCTGTTCGAGTTTTTTGTAAGTATGCTCGGCGCTCGTGTAGTCGATAAGGTTTTTGGGCGCGAGCCTGCGGAACGCGTCGGGACGATAAAAGTCCGCGAACTCGCCCTGCTCGGCGCACCTATAGCTGCGGACGAACTGCGAGAGCACGACGGGCATGTACAGCCGCTTGACGTAAATCTCGCCCTCGCGGATAAGGTCGAGGTCGCTGACGGGCACAACCGCCACTTCGGTCATCGAGCGGTCGAGCGAGTCGAAGTAAGTGCGTACGCTCGGCACCCACGTCTTGCCGCATTCGGCGGAAAAGCGCTCTTTGGTGCTGCGGCTTTGCGAGCCTAAGAAAATTTGCGCGTTGCAGTTGTCGCGAATGACCGAGGCGAGCTTGTCGCCGTACACGAGGTCGAGCTGGTCATAGGACTGCACGAACAGGTGAAACCAGATGTTCCGCGAGCGCGCGGTGGCTATCTTGTTCTCGAAGTCGGTTATTCTCGGGATATTACAGAACTCGTCCAGCATAAAGTGCGTGGCGCGAGGCGGGTCGGTCACGCTCACCGCGCCCGTCTTTTCTTCGGCTTGAAGCAGCATTCTGCGGTAGACCCAATTTATAAACGCTCCGGCGATGACGTAGTCGCTCTTGTCGTAGTCGCGCGTCGCGATGAAAATCGCAAACGGCTCGCTGTCGTCGACGTCAATCGTGTTGCCCGTGGTCAGCGCGAAGATATGCCCCTGCATCCACATATTGATTGCGCCCTCGAACACGCCGCAATAGCTCCTCGAGGTGTTGGGCGCGTTGCACAGCGCCGTGGTTATCATGTAAATCGCCTCGTCGGGCTTGCCTTTAAGCAGCGGATGGTCGGCGCAGCTGTTAAGGAACAATCTGTCGTCCGAATCCACGAAGTCGTGGCGCAGTCTGCGGTAGTAGTCGTTCAGCGTTTTCAGCGTCATCAGGCTCTCGTCGAAGCCGGACTCGGGGTCGTTCACCTCGTCGAGGAGAATGAGCAGCAAGCCTTTGAGAAGGTTCTGCGCACCCTGCTCCCACGCTCGGTCGACCTGACTCGTGACGGGAATCATCTGGGAGGCGAGTTCGTTGACAAGCGAGGAAACCTCAGTTCTTTTCATGTCGCGGCTGATGCCGACGTAGCGATTGAACGCGGCGCGCGAGGGGAACGCTTTGCCGTCGTACTCGATATACGCGCCCGTGAACTCGCCGTCCTCGCCGTAGCGGAACAGCTCCGCTCCCGGCACGCCCGTGCGCGTGACCGCGTCGTTGCCCTCGTCGCGGATTGCCGCCTGCTTGCGGTACAGCTCGCCCAGCGGATTCCACCTGTCGGACAGCGCGAAGTCTTTAAAGTTGAGTATGTACGTCTTATAGCCGTTGCTTTTCAGATGGTCGGCGTTGTGACAAAACAGCTCGCCCTTGGGGTCGGTTATGAAGAGGTTGGGCTTGTTGTTTTGTGAGGAAATCGCGCGGAGCTGCGGCTCCATGCAGCCCGTGGTCTTGCCGCTGCCCGTCGTGCCGACGTAAAGCTCGTGGTACTTCGGAAGAAAATGAAAGCGCAGCTTCAGCTTTTTGCGTGCGGATAGCGGCATTTCGTCGAACTCGGCGAGCGAATACACTCTGCCGTCATCGTCCGCGTAGTCGCTGGCGAACGGATAACCTTTTACCTCGGTGTTCGGCAAGTCGCGATACAACACGGTTTCCGTGTCCTCCGCGCCCTCGAGTTCTCGATAGGAAAGCTTGTCGGAATTTTCGAGGTAGCGCTCGCGATAAGCGGCTAACGCTTCTTCGGTGAATGATTTGTATGCCATTGATCCTCTCCTCTAAAACCCGAATCTGACCTTTGCCGACGGATTGACGGACGCATTGGTCACTTCCTTCCAACCGCTGCCCGAATAGTTGTTTATAAACTCCATGCGCTTGTAGTAGTCGAGCTCGGGCGAGCGAAGCGCTTCGACGAACGAGAAGTCGACGTTGTACTTGTCGTAGGCGCGCACCACGTCCTGACGAACGGACGACACGAGCGCGTAAATCTCCCTCGCCTTGTCCGAATACTCATGCTTGTCAAAGGGCGGTATCACCGTGCAACCTGCGTACAGGTATTTTGCGGAAATGTTCGCAACCTCGCGGTAAACTTCGGCTTTTTTGTCCTCGCCCATGGCTTTGTACACCGCCGAAACGAGCCGCATGGACGGAATATCGCCCCAAATCGCGCACTGCATCAGCCTCAGTTCCGCTTTGTCGAGGTTCTTTTCGCAGCCTATTCCCAGCGCGTGCAGGATTCCTGCCTGCCGCACGAGGATTACGTTGCCGCCGGCGCTCGCGGCGTTTATCTTTTCAAAGCGAATGTTCGCCTGATAGGTCTTGTAGTGGTTATAGTCGAACCAGCCCTCGCGGATTCCCGGCTGCTTGCCTATTTCCTGAACGGCGGCGAGCGCGTCGCCCTTTATGTCGAACAGCGAGTCCATGTCGCCGTACTGCCCGTCGGGTCTTCGCGCCGCGTACACGACTTGCCTGTCGGTGGTCTTGCCGAGCCGCGACAGTTCGTCGAGGATAAGCCGCTCGCACTCGTCCGTGAATTCCGCCGTAAAGCCGTAGGCTCCTGCGATAAAGCGGATAATCCTGCCTGCGTCGGCGCGGTAGTCCTTTGTCTGAGCATTGGACATTATGGTCGCGGAAAGTACCATAGTGCCGAACGCTTCATAGTTTTCGAATACGTCCTTTATCATGCGCTTTTCCTTTTTCGGGTTGTCGTTACGTCAATAAGTATATATCAATAACGTGCGGTTGTCAATTTCCTCACGGCTTCGGGGGAATAAAATTCGCTGCCTTGCGCGAACGAAGCGTGAATCTGACGGAATAAACGCGAAAAACCGCCCCGACGAATGTTCGTCGAAAGCGGTTGTTCTGCCGAGTTTTTGCGCGTGGGCTTACACCCTCGTCGCGATTTCCTTGTCGAAGAAATCCTTTACGCCGTCGGGCTTGACGGAATAAAGCTGTCCGTCCACGGTGACGCAGACGCCCTGCTCGCACTTGCCGAGGCAGAACGTGCCTGCGAGCTCTACCTTGTCCTCGAGATTGTTCTCTTTGACGAGGTATCTCAGCTCGTCGACTACCCGGCGCGAGCCCTTGACGTGGCAGGAGCTGCCGATACATACGGTAACTTTTAACATAATGCTGTCCTCTCTATAGTAAAAATTTGTTTCGTGCGTTAATCCGACAGGTAAAAGCCGACTTATGCGTTTTCCTTATCGGCGGCTTCGGCTGTCTTTTTGTCGATCGCCTTATTGCGGAAGTAAAGCGCAAGTCCCGTCGATACCATGATAAGGTTAATGATATAGAACGCGAAGGCGACGTAAGCGAGCCAGCTGAGTCCGCCCTTATCAATCCAGGTGAGAATCTTGCACAGAATACCGCCCACATAGCCGATGCCGATGAGCGCCATAAACAACGGGCTCGTGCCCTTTGCCGTGCGCGCCTTGTAAGCCTTGACGATGTTGAACGGCCAGGACGCGCCGAAGCATATTACCATTACGATTTCAAAAATCGTTGCAAACGTTTCTAACATTTATTCGTACCTCTTATAAAAATTGACTACATATCTTTGCGGCGGTAGTCGGGCAAAATCTGCGGCGACAGCGCGATGGGCACAATGCCGGCTTCTTTGAGTTCACGATTGAACGCGCGGACGTGCGACAGCGTGAGTCTGCCCGTCTTTTTGACGGACTTGACGCGGCTTGCAGCCGCGGCGCCGGCATCACGACCAAACACGATGACGTCGAGAAGCGAGTTGCCCATAAGCCTGTTTCTGCCGTGTATGCCGCCCACCGCTTCGCCTGCTACGAACAGGTTGCCGACGGCGGTTTCACAGTTGCCGTCGATGTCGATACCGCCGTTTTGGTAGTGAAGCGTGGGGTAAACGAGAATAGGCTCTTTCCTGATGTCGATGCCGTATTTTGCGAACATGCGCAGCATTGCCGGGATTCTCTTCTCTATCGTACCTTCGCCGCCCAGCAACTCAATCATAGGCGTATCCAGCCACACGCCCTCGCCGTCGGTGGTCTTGACGGAATTGCCGCGCTTACGGCACTCGCGGATAATCGAAGCCGCCGTGACGTCGCGCGTTTCCAGCGAGTACACAAACGGTTCGCCGTTCTTGTTGACGAGCTGAGCTCCCAGCGAGCGCACCTTTTCGGTAACGAGCGCGCCGAAAATCTGCGTGGGCTCGGCAACGCCCGTGGGGTGATATTGCAGCGTGTCGGCGTACAAAAGCTTTGCGCCGGCGCGGTATGCGAACACGAGTCCGTCGGCGGTCGCGCCGTAGTGGTTGGACGTCGGGAAGCCCTGATAATGCAGTCTGCCCGCTCCGCCCGTGGCGATAATCACCGTCTTTGCGCGAGCAACGAGAATTTCGTTCGTTTCCATATTCAACAGCACCGCGCCTGCGGCGTTGCCTTTGCTGTCTTTTACGATTTCGATTGCCGCCGTGAAGTCGACGACGGGAATCTTGCGGTTAAGCACTTCGTCGCGGAGCGTGCGCATGATTTCCGCACCCGAATAGTCCTTGCAGGCGTGCATTCTCTTTCTGGACGTGCCGCCGCCGTGCGTGGTTATCATGTTGCCGTGCTCGTCCTTGTCGAACATGACGCCCAAATCCGACAGCCATTTGATTGCGTCGGGGGCTTCGTAAACGAGCTTTTTCAGCAGCACGGGCTTTGCGGCGAAGTGACCGCCGCCGAACGCGTCGAGGTAGTGGATTGCCGGGCTGTCGTTTTCCTTGTCGGCAGCCTGTATGCCGCCCTCAGCCATCATGGTGTTGGCGTCGCCGATGCGGAGCTTGGTGACAATCATCACGTTCGCGCCGGCGTTGTGCGCCGTGATAGCCGCGCTCGAGCCCGCTCCGCCGCCGCCGATGACGAGAACGTCAACGTCGTAGTCCGGATGCGCGAGGTCGATTTTCTTGCCGACTACGCGCGACTTGCCCTGAAGCAGCGCGGCAAGCTCGTGAAGCACTTTGTCGCCCTTGTTGGGACCGACTTTCAGCGTTTCGTAAGCCGATTCTATATAGTCGGGGTGGTTTTCTTTGAGTACCGCGTCCTTTTCGTCGGCGGTCATGCGCGGATAGAGATTGTTAAGTCGTTCGCTTCTCGTCGCTTCGACGCGTTTTATCGAAGCCGATTGCTCGTCCGTGTAATTATACATTTTCGTTTCTCCTTATTTCTCTATGTCGCGGTGGTTGTAAAGCTCTTTCATTTCGTCAATCGGCTTTGCCATGATGTCTTCCATAAGCTTTACGAAGTCGCCGTTATTGATTTCGGCTACGCGCTTATTCAGGTGTTCGCACTCGGGCGCGACGTACTTGCCGTACAGTCTTCTCGCGAGCTCCGCCACCTGAGGATGCGAAATGCCTGCCGGGCAACGCGACGAGCAAACGCCGCACATTACGCAGTCAAAGCTCTCTTCGGCACACTTTTTGAATTCGCCGCGCTGAGCGTAGGCGATGTACTGCATGACGTTGAGCCCCTGCGTGCACGACTTGGTGCAGGCGTTGCAGCCGATACAGCTGTAAATCTCGGGATAAAGCTGCATCATTATCTGCTCGGTGGGTTTGATTTTCTCGATGTCGTACACCTGCTTTACGAGCGGAAAGAACGGAAGCGTGGCGACGTACATACCCTCTTCCACCTGCTGCTGGCACGCGAGGCAGGTTTTGAGCTCCTGCCGGCCCTTTATGCGGTAGATGGTAGCGCACGCGCCGCAGAAGCCGTTGCGGCAGCCGCAGCCGCGCACCAGCCTGTAACCGGCGTACTCCATTGCCTTCATTATAGTGAGCGAGGAAGGCACCTCATACTTTTTACCGAAAAAATAAACGTTTACTGTGTTTTCCATTTTCAGTACCTCTCAATACTCGTCGGGAAGCTCGTCGAGCTCGTCCATTCTGAACACGGGACCGTCCTTGCAGACGAACTTGTCGCCCACGTTGCATCTTCCGCACTTGCCGATGCCGCACTTCATTCTCAGCTCCAGCGTGGTGTACACGCGCGTTTTCGAGAAGCCGAGTTCGAGCAGCCCGGCGAGAGTGAATTTAATCATAATCGGCGGTCCGCAAAGCACGGCGGTCATGCCGGGGTCGAGTCCCAGCTCCTTGACGTAAGCCGGCACGAAGCCGACGTGTCCGTCCCAGCCCTCCTGCGGACGGTCGATGGTAAGGTACACCTCGAAGTTCGGTTCGTTCATCCACTCGGTGCGGATTTCTTCGATGTCCACGAGGTCATCCTTGCTTCTCGCGCCGTAGACGACTACCACTTTGCCGTAGTTGCCGCGGTAGTGACGGACGTAGTTGATTACGCTTCTCAGCGGAGCTAAGCCTATGCCGCCTGCGATGAACAGCAAGTCCTTGCCCTTGAAGTCGCCCTCGACGGGGAAGTTTTTGCCGTAGGGTCCGCGGACGGTGATTTCCTGTCCTACCTCTATCGAGTGGATAACCTCGGTGACGCAACCGCATTTCTTTATCGAGAATTCCATAAATTCTTCGTTGGTGGGCGACGAGGTTATCGAGAACATGCACTCGCCCACGCCGGGAATGGATACCATTGCGCACTGACCGGGCAGGTGCTCGAACAGTTTTTTGCCGTCGCGTCCGACGACTCTGAACGTCTTTACGTCGGCGGTGTCCTTTCTTATGTCGGTGACTACGCCGATACGGGGAATAAGGTTTTCGTTAATCATCTGTTGCCGCCCCCTAATTTTTTGATAACTTTGACGATGTTGAGGTGCTGCGGACACTTCACGACGCATCTGCCGCAACCCACGCACGAGTAGTCGCCGTACTGCGACGGATAATACACGAGCTTGTGCATAAAACGCTGACGATAGCGTTGCAGCTGCGTGGTGCGCGAGTTCGCCGCCGCCATCTGCGTGAAGTCGGAATACATGCACGAATCCCAGCAGCGGAATCGGATTATGTCCTTATCGGTCTTGAAGTCGCGGATGTCGAAGCACTGACAGGTCGGGCACACGAACGTGCACGTTCCACAACCGAGGCATGCTTCGGACAACTCCTTCCACTCGGGCGCGTCAAACAGCTCGTTAAGGTTTTCGTGCTTGAAGCGCGAAACGTCGAGATGACTGTACGGCAGTTTTTCGATAATCTCCCGTGTGGTTTTCTTCATCTCCTCCACCGCGGCTTCGTCCGCGTCGTGAAGAAGCGAGGAAACGGCTTCGAGCGCGTTTTCGCCTTTTTCGGTGTTGGCTCTAAGGTACAGCGCGTCCTCCGCTTTCCACATGGTTACGTCGCCTTGGGGGTCTGCCGCGTCCACTCCGAAAACCTTGCAGAAGCAGCTCTCGTGGGGCTTGCCGCAGGCGAGCGTGAAGATGACGGCTGCGTCGCGGCGCAACTTGTAGTAGGTGTCCACGGGGTCGCCGAGGAACACGTTGTCGAGGATACCGAACGCCTTGTAGTCGCACGCGCGCACGCCGAAAATCGCGAACGGCGCGTTCTCCTTTCTCACGTCGATTATGTCTATTTTCTTGCCCTCGGTGCGGAATTTCATCATATTCTCGCTCTGGGGGAAGAATGCGTCCTTGGGGGACTTAACTGTTTTGAGCGTGTCGATGTCGACGGGGTTCACGCCGTCGTACCAACCGTAGTTGGTTTCGCCGGCTTTCTTAATCGGGATATACAGCGGCATTGCTTCCGCAAGCGCCGCGTAAAACTTGCCTAAGTCGGGAGTAAATACTTTTTTCATGCTATTTGCCCTCCGTCATGCGGAAAACTTCGCCGGGTTCGAGGTCGGAGGCGGTAAACTCGGTGAGCGGCGTTTTGCCCTCCGCAACCTCGCCTGCCTGAAACTCGCCGTAAGCCGCGTCGATGTCCTTTATAAACTTTCTGTTGAGAAGGTGAAGCGGAATATGCTGGGGGCACACTCTCGAGCACTCGCCGCAGTCGGTGCATCTGCCGGCGACGTGGAACGCGCGGATAATGTGATAAAGCTGCTCTTCGAAGCTGACGTCGTTTGCTTTCGCCGCCACGCCGGACTTCGGGTTGTCGAACACGCACTTGCGGCACGTGCAAGCCGGGCAGACGTTTCTGCACGCGTTGCAACGAATGCACTTGCTGAGCTCGCCTTGCCAGAACGCGTAACGCTCGGCGGCGGTCATCGCTTCCAGCTCGCGCACACCGGAGAAGCGGTCGTTCTTCACCTCGGGCTCGTTGTACACGGCGATAACCTCGTCGGCGACGACGTGCTTTTTGCCCTTGCAGGTCATGCACTTTCCGAGCAGCACTTCGGCGCGCTTAGCCGAAGCTTCGCCGTACAGCGTATCGAATTTTACGTCCTCGCCGTCGTAGTTCTCGCTCGTAACTCCCGTTATGCCCTTTTGCTCGAGCTTGTAATTGTCTAATTTGCCTCTGCACTCCACGCCCACGACGTACACTTTGTCGCGGTCGACGCGGTGCTCTTTTACGAGCTCGTTGAAGCTGTAGCTGTCGCAGGGCTTCAAAAATACCGCGACTTTGCCCTCGCCTTTCGCTACGTCAATGAGGTATTTGGACAGGTTCGCGCCGCAGAAGTCGTCGTAGACGAGCTCCGCGAGGCTGTCGACGCTGTCGAACGTGGCAGGGCTGGGGTCGTATGCAAATTCGCCTTTTTTCCAGGCTACTACCTTGTTTACCGCGCCGGAAGAAAGCAATTCCTTTGCTTTCTCGAGGACTTTATTCTGTAATTCCTGCATGATTTCAGTCCTCCTTGACTCGCAAGTCGGCAAGGCGCTTGTTTTCGCCCAGCTCCGTTACGGTTTTTACAAAGTCGTTCATGACGGCGGAGAATTTTGCGCCCTCTGCCGCCGAAACCCACTCTACTCTCGTGCGTTCTTTTTCGATGCCGAGGTAGTCGAGGAAGCTGAACAGCATCGCCATTCTTCTTCTGGTGTAATAGTTGCCTGTGACGTAATGACAGTCGCCGGGGTGACAGCCGCACAGGATTACTCCGTCCGCGCCGCGCTGAAAGGCTTTTAGCACGAACATCGGGTTTACTCGGCACGAGCAGGGCACCCTGACAATCTTGACGTCGGCAGGGTAAGAAAGCCTGCTGCTTCCGGCAAGGTCCGCGCCGGCGTAGGAGCACCAATTGCAGCAAAACGCCACGATATTGGGCACGAACGGCTTGTTTTCGTTTTCGATTATCTCTTGCATATCGCTTCGACCTCCGACATAATCTGAGAAGAACTGAATCCGCTAAGGTCCATAGCTCCCGAGGGACAGGTGACGGTGCACGCTCCGCAGCCCTGGCATACCGCAGGATTGACGGAAGCGACTCTACGCGTTTCGGTCTTGCCGCCGCCGATGCGGAATTCCTTGTCGACATAGGTAATCGCGCCGTAAGCGCACACGTTCGCGCACTGCGAGCAGCCGTTGCACATCTGTTCGTCGGTATGAGCCACGCACGGATTGGTTTTGAGGTGGTCTTTAACAAGCAGACCTATTACCTTTGCCGCGCAAGCCGAAGCCTGCGAAACGGTTTCGGGAATGTCCTTAGGACCCTGGCATACGCCGGCAAGGTAAACGCCTGCGGTCGGGCTCTCGACGGGGCGAAGCTTGGGGTGGGATTCGTTGAGGAAGTTGTTGGTATCGATGCTTGCGGTGAGCAACGTCGCGAGTTTTCTCACGCCCGGCTCGGGCTCGATTGCGGTGGCGAGCACCACGAGGTCGGACGGTATCGTTACCTGCTCGTTGTTGATGAGGTCGCTGCCCTGCACCATCAGCTTGCCGTTTTGGTTGTACACCTTGCCCACCATGCCCTTTATGTAATCCACGCCGTACTGTTCCACCGCTCTTCTGTAAAACTCGTCGTAGTTCTTGCCGGGGGTACGCACGTCGATATAGAACACATGCACTTCGGTATCGGGGTATTTTTCGCGGATAAGCATCGCGTGCTTGGCGGTGTACATACAGCAAATCTTACTGCAATACGGCTTGCCGCAGCCCGACACGTCGCGCGAGCCCACGCACTGAATGAAGGTGATTACCTTGGGGTGCGTGTTGTCGCTGGGACGGAGCAGCACGCCGCTCGTGGGTCCCGCCGCGTTCATAAGACGCTCGAGTTCGAGCGAGGTGATGACGTCCTTGTTATCCGCGTAGCCGTACTCGTTGAAGTTGTCGAGTTTGATGGGACGGAAGCCGGTTGCCACGACTATCGCGCCGTACTCGCGCTCCACGAATTCGTCCTGCATTTCATAGTTGATTGCGCCTGCTCCGCACACCCTGCTGCACAGTCCGCACTTGCCGCTCTTGAGCTTGAGACACTGCTCGGGGTCGATGACGGCGACGTTGGGGATAGCTTGCGCGAAAGGAATGTAAATCGCGGTGCGGTTGTTAAGGTTCATATTGAACTCGTTAAGTCCCTTCTTCGACGGGCACTTTTCCATGCAAGCCTTGCAACCCGTGCACTTGGTTTCGTCGACGTAACGCGCTTTTCTTCTGATTTTGACCTTGAAGTTGCCCACATAGCCCTTGACCTCCTCGATTTCCGAGTAGGACAGAATGTCTATCTTGTCGCTCTGGGCGCAATCGACCATTTTCGGGGTGAGTATGCACGCCGAGCAGTCGAGCGTGGGGAACGTCTTGTCGAGCTGCGCCATTCTGCCGCCGATGGTGGCGTTCTTTTCCACGATGTCGACGGGGAAACCGGCTTCGGCGATGTCGAGCGCCGCCTGAATACCGGCGATGCCGCCGCCGATGACCAGCGCGCGCTTGACGACCGGGCTTTCGCCTGCGGTGAGCGGCGCGTCGAGGCGCACCTTGGCTATTGCCGTGCGGATAAGGATAAGCGCTTTTGCCGTCGCCTCCTCCTTGTCCTTGTGAATCCACGAGCACTGCTCGCGAATGTTGGCGACTTCCACCATGTAGGGGTTAAGCCCCTCGGCTTCGGCTGCCTTGCGGAAGGTGGCTTCGTGCATTCTGGGCGAGCACGAGCCGATGACCACTCCCGTAAGCCCGTATTCGCGGATAGCATTGCGGATGAGCTGCTGTCCGTTTTCCGAGCACATATACTGATAATCGGCGGAATACACGACTCCCGGCTCGGCTTTGATGAGCGCGCTGAGGCGTTGTACGTCTACCGTTGCGGCGATATTGCTGCCGCACCAACAAATAAATACTCCGATTCTTTGCATGTTTTTTCTCTCGCTTATTTGTTATACTTTCTGTATGCGCTGACTATTAACTGCTGGGGAATGAACTCATCCACAACGGGCGGAATGTCCTCCGCTTTCAGTCCGTTGCCGCCCTGAGCCCTTATCACGGTGTCGCGCACCGCTTCGATTACGCCCTGCGGCGCAACGCCTCTCGGGCAACGCTCGACGCACTCCATGCAGGACAAGCAGTGCCAAATCGCGTTGCTTTTCAGCAGCCTGTCGAACTTTGCCGTCGCCACGAACGTGACGAATTGGTGGGGTTTGATGTCCATGTCCTTATACGCCGGGCAACGACCCGAGCACTTGCCGCACTTCATGCACTTTCTCACGTCTGTGCCCGAAATACGCAATACGTTTTCTATTCTCTCGTCGTTCATTGCTCTTTTACCCCCAATGCTTCCGCCAGAAGCTCGGTAAAGTAAGTGACCTTTACTCCCCCTCCGCCGTTATGCGCGAGGTTGTATTGGCACAGCGGACAAGCCGTGACGACTTCCTCCGCGCCCATGCCGGCTGCGCTTTTGAGTATCGCCTCGCTGCGCTTTACCGGGAGCTCCGGGTCTTTAAGTCCGACGTAAGCTCCGCAACACTCGTTGCGCATCGGGTACTTAATCGGTTCTCCGCCGATTGCCGCGATAAAGTCCTCGATAATCGTGGGGTTTTCGGGGCTGTCGAACGCCATTATCTTGCTCGGGCGAAGCAGCAGACAGCCGTAGTACGCGCCGATTTTGCGCTTTACGGGGCTGACGACGCGCTTTTTTATCTCGTCGAAGCCCACTATATCGCGCAACATTTCGAGGTAGTGAATAACCTCGGTTTCGCCGCCGTAGGGCTCGTCGAGTTTAAGGTAATTGTTCGCCTTTGTGCGGATATTGTCGTCGTTCGCCATGTCGGCGTTGACGCGCTTTATGACGTTGTGGCACGCAGAGCACAGCGTGAGCAGCTTGCCGCCGTTGTGACGGGCGTAGTCGAGCGCGCGGACTGCGGACAGCTTGGTCGCTATCTCGTCGCGTGCGGTGGGATAAACCGCGCCGCAGCACTGCCAATTTTCGATTTCCTCCATCTCCACTCCGAGCGCGGCGGCGGAAGCTCTGGCATACCTGTCGAGCTCCTTCGCCTGCGTTTTGAGAGTACAGCCGGGGTAGTAACAAATTTTCATCGGTCGTTGTTTTCCTCGTTGTTGCGGACAGTTTTCGTCCGCTTCCGTTGCGACTCCCGTCGCGTTCCTTTGCCGATTAGCTTACTTTTTATCGTGCGGATAAGCCATTTCCTCGGGCTTGAACACCTCGTCGAAGCGTTCCGCAGTCAAAAAGCCGAGCGCGACGCACGCTTCTTTGAGCGAAATGTTTTCCTTATACGCCTTTTTCGCGGTCTTTGCCGCGTTCTCATAGCCGATGTAGGGGTTGAGCGCGGTGACAAGCATAAGCGAGTTGTAAAGGTTATGCTTCATCTTCTCTTTGTTCGCGCGGATTCCGGTCACGCAGTTCTTTTCAAACGACGTGATGCCGTCTGAAAGCAGTCTTGCCGATTGCAGGAAGTTATATATAATGACAGGCATGAACACGTTGAGCTCGAAGTTGCCCTGCGACGCGCCCATGGACACCGCCACGTCGTTCGCCATTACCTGCACCGCTACCATCGTCATCGACTCGCACTGCGTGGGGTTGACCTTGCCGGGCATAATCGACGAGCCGGGCTCGTTCTCGGGGATAAAGATTTCGCCCAAGCCGTCGCGGGGACCGGAAGCCAGCCAGCGGACGTCGTTGGCTATCTTCATGAGGTTGCACGCGAGCGCTTTCATCGCGCCGTGAGCGAACACGAGCGCGTCCTTGGACGTGAGCGCGTGATACTTGTTCGCGGCGGTGACAAACTGCTTGCCGGTTATCACGCTGACCTCGTGCGCCACTTCCTCGTCGAAGCCGACGGGAGCGTTCAGCCCCGTGCCCACCGCGGTGCCGCCGAGCGCAAGCTCTTTAAGCCCCGGGAGCGCGAGCTTAAGCTGCGCTTCGGTCTTTTCTATCATCGCTCTCCAGCCGCTTATCTCCTGCGAGAAAGCGATGGGAACGGCGTCCTGAAGGTGCGTTCTGCCGCTCTTTACTATGCCCTCGTTCTCCTTTTCGAGGCGCAGAAGCGTCGCCGCCAGCTTTTCCATTGCCGGGAAAAGCTTGTCCTCGATGGCGATTACCGCCGCGATGTGCATTGCGGTCGGGAAAGTGTCGTTGGAGCTCTGGCTCTTGTTTATGTCGTCGTTGGGGTGAAGCAACTTGCTTCCGGCGAGCTCGTTGCCACGGTTGGCGATGACCTCGTTGGCGTTCATGTTGGACTGAGTGCCGCTGCCCGTCTGCCACACCACGAGCGGAAAATGCTCGTTCAGCTTGCCCTCGATCACCTCGTCGCAAGCCCTGATGATAACGTCCAGCTTTTCGGCGGACAGCTTGCCGAGGTTGTAGTTGGCGATTGCCGCCGCTTTTTTAAGTATTCCGAAAGCATGGGTAATTTCGCGCGGCATGATTTCGCCGCCGATACGGAAGTTCTCGTGGCTCCTCTCGGTCTGAGCCGCCCAATACTTGTCGGCAGGCACCTTGACCTCACCCATCGTGTCCTTTTCTATGCGATATTCCATTTTTCTCCGCTCCGATTAGTTCTTCCAATCGATTTGACCGATGATACCTTTAAGCACCTCGGCGCTGTGTTGCAGCTTGCCGAGCTCGTCGGGGGTAAGCACGGGGTTAATCTTGCCGCTGATACCGTTTCTGCCGACGATGTTCAGCGTGCTGAGGCACACGTCCTCGATGCCGTACTCGCCGTGCATCATGCTGGACACCGTGAGCACCGTGTTGGAGCCGTCGAGAACGGCTTTGACGATGTAGCACACGGTGGAAGCGATTGCGTAGAAAGTCGCGCCCTTACGCGAAATGACTCTCGCGCCCGACTCGCGGACGTACTTCTCGATTTCGGGAATGTCGATTTGAGCGGTGATGATGTTGTTTCTCTCCACTTCTTTCTGGTAGTCCTCGACGTGCATGCCGGCAATACGGGCGAGCGACCAGGGCGAGAAGCCGGAGTCGCCGTGTTCGCCGAACATGTAGGCGTGGATATTGCCCACCTCGAGTCCGCAGTACTCGGCGATACGCGCGCGCAGTCTTGCGGTGTCGATAATCGCGCCCGAGCCGATGATGCGGTTCTCGGGGATACCCGACAGGCGGCAGAACGAGTAGGTCAGTATGTCGACGGGGTTTGATACCATTATGTAAACCGCGTCGGGAGCGTACTTCGTTATCTCGGGGATAATCGACTTCTGAATCGCGATGTTGGTGTTGATAAGCTCGAGTCTGGACTGACCGGGCTTACGGGCGATACCCGAGGTAATCACGACGATGTTGGAGTCCTTTGCGTCCTCGTAGGTGCCGGCGTAAACCTGGCACGCGCTGTCGTAGGCAAGTCCCTGACGAATGTCAAGCGCTTCGCCCAACGCGCGCTCGCCGTTGATGTCGATGATGACGATTTCCGACGCAAGTCCTCTGCAAGTGAGCGAGTAAGCGATTGTCGAGCCTACTCTGCCGCTGCCGATAATGGTAATCTTATTCATACTTTCTCTCTTTGCCTCCTTTGTGGCGGTGAAAAATTTGGTTGCTTAACTCAACTGCGGAATTGCGTAGGGCGAACCCGAAACAGCAAAAAATCGCCGCTCCACGGCAGCTCTCACAATCCCTCCCGACCATTATATATTTTTTTGTCGCATTTTGGCAAGTATTTGCGTATATTTTTATCGATTAAATTTTTTGAAATTTATGTGAAGCCGCCCTTTTTTCGTTTTTTTACGCGGTTTCGGGTAAATTCAGGAAATTTTGCGGAAATCGGCGGCATGAAAAAACCGCCGCGGCAGGCTCGTCGCGGTCGGTTATCTTTAATTTTCCGCAGTCGGTCGTTTCACAGGTATTTGCCCGTGACGCTTTCTTTCGAGGCGGATATTTCGTCCGGAGCGCCGGTCGCGACTATTCTGCCGCCGGCTTCGCCGCCCTTCGGTCCCATATCTATTATATAGTCGGCGTTTCGGATAAGGTCGAGGTCGTGCTCGATGACGACTACCGTCGCTCCCGATTTTATCAGACAGTCGAACACGCCGAGCAGCACGCTCACGTCGCGCGGATGCAAGCCGATTGTGGGCTCGTCGAACACGAAAACCGCGTCGTCCTGCGTTTTGCCGATTTCGGTGGCGAGCTTCAGTCTTTGAGCTTCGCCGCCCGACAGCGACGGCGTGCTCTCGCCTATCGTGAGGTACCCTAGCCCCAATCGCACCAGCGTTTCGGCTTTTTCGCGGATTTTTTTGTTGTCGCGAAACAGCTCCGCGGCTTCGCTCGCGGTCGCGCTCATGACGTCGGCTATCGAATACGGCTTGCCGCCGAGCTCGATTTTAACCTCGTCCGCTCGCGGCGAAAAACGCTTGCCGCCGCAGTCGGGGCAGGTGATTTCCACGTCCGGCAAAAACTGAATGTCCATCGATATTACGCCCGTGCCGTCGCAGGTAGGACAGCGCAGGCTGCCGGTGTTGTACGAAAAATCGTTGACCCTGAGTCCCAGCTCCTTTGCTTTCGGCGCGGCGGCGTAAAGCCTCCGAAGGTCGTCGGAAATGCCCGAATAGGTGGCGACGGTCGAGCGGACGTTTATTCCTATCGGCGTGGCGTCGATAAGGTTTACCCTGCGTATGCCGTCGGCTTTTATTTCCGCGACGTGACGGGGCAACTCTTCGCCGTTTATTTTCGCCCTCAGCGCCGGCACCAGGCTTTCAAGCACCATCGTGGTCTTGCCGCTGCCCGACACTCCCGTCACGACGGTCAGCCGCCCTTTGGGGATTTTCACGTCGAGCGGCTTGACGGTGTGCACCTGTTCGGTGCGCATTTCTATCGTGCCGAGAGCGAACGTTTCCGATTTCGGCGCGCGGTCGCGGACGAGCACGTTCTTTTCTCCCGACAGGTAGCCGCCGATAATCGAGCGCGGAGAACGCTCCACTTCTCGAACGGCGCCTGCGGCTATCACCGAACCGCCCTCTTTGCCTGCGCCCTCGCCCATTTCCACGACGTAATCGGCTGCGCTTATCACGCGCGCGTCGTGGTCGACAACGATGACGGTGTTGCCGCGAGCGACGAGGTCGCGTATTACCGCGAGCAGCCCGTCGACGTTCGCCGGGTGCAAGCCGATTGACGGCTCGTCGAGCACATACATTACGCCCGTAGTCTTGTTCCTCACTGCGCGAGCAAGCCCCACGCGCTGCAATTCGCCCGTGGACAGCGTGTTCGCCGCGCGGTCGGGCGCGAGGTAGTCTAGTCCGAGGTCGATGAGCCGAGCGGACACGGACAAGAATTCCTTGGCTATGCTTTCCGCCATTGCCTGCATGTCCTGCGGCAGCTTCGACGGAAGCGACTTCACCCACCCCGCGAGCTCGCCCAGCGGAAGCGACATAGCCTCCGGCAGAGTTTTGCCGTCGAGAACCGCGCTTCTCGCGACTCGGTTCAGCCGCGTGCCGCCGCAGTCGGGGCAGGTTTCTTCGGTTAAAAAGCCCGAAACGCGTTTCATGCCGGCTTCGTCCTTGACTTTTGCGAGCGCGTTCTCCACCGTATACACGGCGTTAAAGTAGGTAAAATCGAGCTCGCCTGCCTGATTGGTATTCTTCGCCTTGTAGAAAATATGCTTTTTTTCGGCAGGACCGTGGTAGACGATTTCCTTTTCCTCGGGCGTAAGGTCGCGAAACGGCACGTTTGTTCTCACACCCATGGCGCGGCAAACGTCGGTCATCAGCGACCACATCAGCGTGTTCCATGGCGCGACGGCTCCCTCGTCGATGGTAAGGCTTTCGTCGGGCACGAGCGAACGCTCGTTGACCTTGCGAACGACGCCCGTACCCGAACATGTCGGGCACGCTCCCGTCGAGTTGAAAGAAAAGTCCTCCGCGCTCGGCGGATTGAACAGCTCGCCGCACTCGGGGCAGACCAGCTTTTTGCCGGCTGCGACGGCGAACGACGGCGGCACGAGGTGACCGTTCGGGCAGACGTGGCTCGCAAGCCGCGAGTACATCAGCCTGAGGCTGTTGCCGAGCTCCGTAAGCGTGCCGAAAGTACTGCGGACGTTGGGCACCGTGGGGCGCTGGTGAAGCGCGAGCGCGGCAGGCACGTTCTCTATCTCGTCCACGTTGGCGGCTTCGGCTTGGGTGAGCCTGCGGCGCGTGTACGCGGACAGCGCTTCGAGGTAGCGGCGCGAGCCCTCGGAGTACAGCACGCCCAGCGCGAGCGACGACTTGCCGCTCCCCGACACGCCGGCTATCGCCACGAATTTTCCGAGCGGTATGTTTACGTCTATATTTTTAAGGTTATGCACGCGCGCGCCGCGCACTATGATTTCTTCGGGCATTTCGTCGCTCCCATATCGGTTTTACCTTATTCGGTTTCCTCGGGCAAACGCTTTCTTTCGTCGTAGTCGTCGAGGAAAAAGTGCTTCACTCCGTTCTTTTTATAGGCGAGGATAGTTTCTAAGCTGACGTTTTCGACGCTCTTGAAGATACATTTTTCGACGTTGGGATTTGTCTTTTTGAGCGTGCGGATAAGCTCCTTCGCCTCCTGTCGCTTGGAGTGGTTTTGTCCGTTGTTGCAGGTGGTGCAGGTGTCGGTGAAGCGGCATGCGCACTGAATGAAGTGCAGGTCGTTGTAGTCGCGCCACGCCTTTATGTCGTCCTCGCGGATAAAGTACATCGGGCGGATAAGCTCCATGCCCTCGAAGTTCGTACTGCGGAGCTTGGGCATCATCGTCTGAATCTGCGCGCCGTACAACATGCCCATAAGTATCGTTTCTATCACGTCGTCGTAGTGGTGTCCGAGCGCGATTTTATTGCAGCCGAGCCGCTTTGCGAAGCTGTAAAGATACCCTCTCCGCATTCTCGCGCAAAGATAGCAGGGCGACTTCTCCACCGTGTACACCGACTCGAAAATGTTTGACTCGAAAATCTCAATCGGCACGTTCAGCCGACGGGCGTTCTCCTCGATTACGCGGCGGTTTTCGGCGTTGTAGCCGGGGTCCATGACGAGAAATTTCAAATCGAAATTAACGTCGCTATAGCGGTGAAGCTCCTGAAAAAGCTTCGCCATCAGCATCGAATCCTTGCCTCCCGAAATACACACCGCCACTCTGTCGCCCTCGCCGACGAGCTTGTACTCCTTGAGCGCGCGGATAAACGGACTCATCAGCGACACGCGGAATTTCTTTCTTATGCTCTGCTCGACGCGCTCGCACACGCCGTCGTCGGCGGCTTGTTTCGCCATAGCGAGGCGCAGCCACGCCGCGTAACCGCCGCGCAGACTGTACGCGTCAAGTCCGCTCTCGCGCATGCTCTCGACGGGATTCAGGCTGAATTCGCCGTGCGCGCAGTAGACGACGATTTTCTTGCCGCTCGTTCGCTCGTCGGGCTTCATCGCGTAAAGCTCGTCCTCTGCGGCGTGCCGCGAGCCCGGTATCAGTCCGTAGGCGCGGTCGTGCTCGGAGCGCATGTCGAAAATCACGCATTTGTCCGCGTTTTCCGCAAGCTCTTCCGCCGTTATTTCTATATTGTCGATTGTCCTTTCTTCGTCCGTCATCTCTTATATCCCGTCAAATCCTTGACCACTTCGCTCGCGATTATCAATCCGGCAGCTCCCGGCGCGAACGCCGTCGAGCCCGGAATTCGTCGTCTTTCGCTCTCCTCGCCGCTCTCGCCCGGCACAAGCGGCTCCTCTTCCGAGTACACGACCTTTAACTTGTCGATACCGCGCCTGCGGCACTCCCTGCGCATGACTTTGCACAGCGGACACACGCTCGTGTCGAACAGGTCCGCTACCTTAAACGCCGCCGGGTTCATTTTGTTGCCCGTGCCCATCGACGAGATTATCGGCGTACCTGCCGCCTTCGCGTTCGCCGCCAGCGCAAGCTTGCCCGTCACCGTGTCGATTGCGTCCACTATATAGTCGTACTCGCGGAAATTAAAGTCATTTTCCGTTTCGGGAAGGTAGAATACGTTATGTTTCGTTACTTTGCAGTCGGGGTTAATCGATTTAATCCGCGCTTCCGCGGCGTCGGTTTTGCGCATGCCTATTGTGTGGACTGTGGCGATGAGCTGGCGGTTCAGGTTGGTTATCGCCACGGCGTCGTTGTCGATGACGTCGATTGCGCCCACACCCGAGCGAGCCAGCGCCTCGACGACGTAGCCGCCCACGCCGCCCACGCCGAAAACAGCCACCCTCGATTCCGACAGCTTTTTCATGGCTTCCGTTCCAATCAGCATTTCAGTTCTCGAAAACTTATCCGGCATTTCATATCTCCAATGCGCCCCGTATACGAACGCGGCGCGACTTGAATATCGGCGGTTTACTTTTGTAATCTTATAAGCGCGAAGCCCGATACGGGCACGTCGATTTCGTTTAAGCCCACTGATAGCTTTACCGTGCGCTCCGAAACGACGTCGCCCTTGCAATCGGTTATTTTTATCGCGACTTCCGTTTCTCTTTTCACGCGGATATACACCGTTCGCTCGCTCGCGGCGTTGATTACGTCGAGGCTTTTGTCGCCCGGAAAGTCGACTATGCTCGTGCCGTATAACGCGGTGACGTCCTTTTCCTCACCCGTCGCCGTCAGCGCGGTATAGCCGTGCGAAAAACCCTCGGCGCGCAGCCTGCCGTTTAGCAGCGTTTTGCGGTTTTCGCGGAAGTAAGCAAGGTAATACGCCAGCATTCTGCGGTGCTCGTCGGTGATGTTTTTGAGGTTCAGAGAGATTTGCGGCACGCCGAATATCGAGTGATTGAGCTGATAAGCCGCATACTCGACCGCGTCGTCGTAGCTCCAGATAAGAGGATCGCTGTGCACCGCCACGCCGCTGGTCAGCATGCGCAAATCGGCGACGCAGGTTTTCAGCGTGTTCTCGTCGCCGGCGCAATCGCCCACGCGGAACATGTTGCCGAATTGCTGCATCACGGCTCCCGTATACCGCTGGCGAAATTCCAGCATAACGTCGGGTTTTATTCTGCGGAGCTCGTCCGTAACCTCGCCTATCAGCGCTTCCACCGCGTCGGACAGCGAAACATAGTCCATGTCATCGTAGTTTTTCGGCGAATCGGCGGTCAGGTAGAACGCGTCGATAAAGTCGAGTTTGAATCCGTCGAGGTCGTACTTATTCAGAAATTCGGCGTAAATCCCCGTCAGGTACTCGCGCACCTGAGAGAACCTCGGGTCGAGCGCATACGCGCCTATGCCGCCGTCGAAATACAGGTACTTGCCGCGGAAGTCGTCCGCCGCCTTAGCGTTCTTGCCCATGTACGGGACGGAAAACCACAGCATTACTTTCATGCCGATTGCGTGCACGCTCTTTACGAACTCTGCCATGTCGGCGATTTTACTCTTGCACACTCTCCAATCGCCGCAGTACGAATAGCCGCCGCCGTTGTCCTCGGTCTGCCAACCGTCGTCCACGATTATCGTTTCCATGCCGAGCGCTTTTGCCAATCTGCACTGCTCGATAAGCGTTTCGTCGGTGAATCGCTGCTGAAAGACGTACCAGGGCGCGTAGCACGGCAGTTCCGCGGCTTCGGGCAGGTATGCCGAGCGGTAAAAATTCTTCCACCAACCGCGAACGTCCGCAATCGTCTTGTCCGCCGTTTCGTCGCGGAAATCCACTCTTAGCTTCGTTTCGTATTCTTTTATAGGGCTTACGAGAGCGGTAAACAGCTCGACGCGCACCGTGAGTTTTTGCCGCGGCTCATTAAAGCCCAGACTGAGCGCGCACGGGGTTTTGCAGTCGGAAAGCGCAACCGTGACCTTGTTTTTGTCGTTCTTCGTCACCGCGGCGATTACCGGCGCGCCGCATGCCGCCGAAGAAAACGACGGCGACGGATTCCAATCGGGACGAATTCCTGCGTTAAGTATTTCGTTGGGCTTGAAAGTCGTCGCCGCGTCGTCCTTTTTGACATAAAACGTAACGATTATTTTCTCGGGACTCGTAGCCGCCGTAAAGCTCGCCTTGAGCCGAAAAAGCTTTACGCCGGCTTCGCCTTTTGTTGAGGTAACGTCGAAATCGACGGACTGCGCGCCCGTATCTATCGTGAAGTCTATCCCGTCGATTCTTTTCTCTATGGTCATAAAATCTTACTCCCGTATGCCGTTTTTTCTTACCTTTTACCGAACGCGAGCGCGGCGGCTCCCACGAGCCCCGCGTCCGAGCCGAGCGAAGCCACTACTATGTCTACCGGCGCAAAGCCCGTGCCGCCGTAGACTTCGCAGTTGACGGCTTTTGCGAGCGGCTTTAAGAACACGTCGCCGGCGTTGCAGATTCCGCCGCCCAGCACTATCGCTTCGGGGCGGAAAACGTTGATTGCGTTCGCAATTCCCGTCGCGAGATAGCCGACGTATTTCTTCACCACGGCTTTGGCGGTCTTGTCGTCGCGCCGCAGTGCGTCGAACACGATTTTGCCGTTTACGTTATCTTTATTCCCGTCCGTCAGCTTCCATAAAAGGCTGCCGGGAGCCTTGTCCATCGCTCTTCTCGCCTGACGAACGAGCGCGGTAGCCGACGCATACGCTTCGAGACAGCCGCGCCTGCCGCAAGTACACTTCTCGCCGCCGTAGCATATTACTTCGTGACCGAGTTCCGCGCCTGCGCCCTTGTTGCCCTCGAACAGCTTTCCGTCCGCGACTACGCCGCCGCCCACTCCCGTGCCCAGCGTGAGCATGACCATGGAATTATATTTCTTGCCGGCTCCGCACACATATTCGCCGAGCGCCGCCGCGTTGGCGTCGTTGGTGACGAATACGGGCATGCCCAGCGCGCGTTCGAGATTCGATACTATCGGCACGTCTTTCCAGGCGAGGTTGTTCGAGTACACCACTTCGCCGTCACGAGTGTTTATCGTGCCGGGGCACCCCACGCCTGCGCCGCTCACGGCGACGTCCGCTTTCTTTATAATGGATTTGGCGAGCTCCGCTATGTCCGCAAGGATTGCTTCCGCGCCGGCGCCGTTACGCGTGGGACAGCTGCCGGAGGCGATTATCCTGCCGTACCCGTCCACCACGCCGCACTTGACGCTCGTGCCGCCGATGTCTATGCCGAGGTAGTACGCAGCTTTGCTTTCACTCGTGAGTATCGCTGTAGCTTCGCCATCGATTTCGTATTTCTCGCCGCAGGACACGAAAAAGCTGTCGCCTGCCGCAAATTTTTTGCCGTTTATTTCGCCGCTGCCCGAAATAAAACTTATCGCGGTGAACGAGTCGTCGTCCGTTCCGACAAATCTCCCGTCGAGTTTCAGCTCGCGCATGCGGAAGTACTTGCATTCGGTAAGCCTGCGAATCGTGCCGCCCGGTATTTCCTCGGGCTCGCCGCCGTCGGTTTCGTCGCGGAACGCCTTGAAGTCGATTACCTCGACCGCCTTTTCGACGTGAAGCGGACGGAGCTTTCCGTCGAAAAGGCGGCGGTTGTAGTCGTACACGCGATAGGTGACGTCGCTGCTTTGCTGCACCTCGCAGACGAGGCAGCCCTCGCCGATTGCGTGCACCGTGCCGGCTTTTATCAGGTAACAGTCGCCCTTTTTGACGGGGATAAAGTTAAGAAGCTCCTCCACCGTGCCGTCCTTGACCTTTTCGAGAAATTCCTCGCGGCTAACGTCGCGCTTGAAGCCGCAGTAAATCCCTGCCCCCGGAGTTGCCGCGACGATATACCAGGCTTCGGTCTTGCCGTTGTCGCGCTCGTATTTTTTCGCATACTCGTCGCCCGGGTGAACCTGCACCGACAGGCTTTTCGCCGCGTCAATGTACTTGATAAGCACGGGAAACTCGCCGCCGTTTTTGTCCACCGCGCCAGGGGTTTCTTTAAGATACTCGGAAAAAGTCTTGTCCGAGCCCTCGACGCGGCTCTCGCCGTCGCGGTGTACGCTCGCTTCCCAGCTCTCGGCGACGATTCCGTCGCGCTTGCGCCCGAAAAGCGTCTTTAATCGCTCTCCGCCCCACAGATAATCTTTCAATACCGGCTCGAGTTTTATCACGGTTATGCAGCTCCTTTTTTGTCAATCGGTTTACCTATCGGTTATACCATATCGACAGCGTAAAGTCAATCGGTTGAGCCATGTGCGCGACGCGGCAATAAGATAAGCAAAACCGTTACGGCGCAGGCGATTACGCTCTCTCCTTAATCTTTATACAAGTATTAACCGCCATATCGAAACTGAGTTCCGTCGTGATTTTTATAAATTTGCCGTCATGCGCATTATCCAGCAAAAAGACGTCGAATTCGCCATTCTTCCCGAAATCGAGCGTTACCTGTGCGTTTTCCTTGTCGTCGCGCTCGGAGTAATGCGTGATAATCGCGGTTACTTTACCGTCTTCATCGACTCCGCAGAGAAGATAAACGTCATTCGGCAGTTCCGTTGCCCTGACCTCGTGCGCAAGTCCGTACAACTCGCCGTACCACTTGAAGCACCAATAGCTTTTTAGCGGTCTGTAAGTATAAAAATCGAAAACGCCGTTGAACACGCTTGGACGGGTGTCGTAGTACATCAGCATATCTATCGACGTAGAAATTTGCGCCAAAGACATAACCGAAGCGACGTATGCGGCTCCCTTCATGCCGTGTATCGTTTCTATCGAATAGACGAAATCGTTTGTCCAGCCGCGCACATAATTCCATTCGTTCAAAATGCTTTCGGTTTTCTCGTAACCGTATCGGTCGAGATAAGCGCGTAACGTATCCGCTTTTTTCGTTACAATTCCGGGGTCGGTCGAATAAATATGCCATGAGAAGAAATCAATCGGCACGTTTCTCTTCTGCATTTCGCAAAGAAACTCTTTTGCCCAATCTTCTCTATACGCCAGCGCCGGTCCGCCGATTTTCAGATGCGGAAATTTTGATTTTAAATACTTTGCAACCGTTTCGTAAAAATCAAAAAACTCGGCTTTCGTGCCTCCCCAAGTGCGCTTATTCGAGTTGTCATCGTCGTCTAAGTCCGGTTCGTTCCAGATTTCCCAATACGGCATATCCAGCGTGTACCCGTGCGCCCACCCTTCCGTATAGTGACGTATTACATGTTCGCAGATACGCGCCCACTTTTCAAAATCCTTCGGCGGCAAAGTATTGTGTTTTTTTATCTGGTGCTCAATCGTTTGCCCCAAGCGGAAAAAGGTCTTCGTCCCTGCCTCCAAGGTACACAAAATCGACTCGTCGGTGCAATCGAAATCATAATTACCCGAGTCGTTTTCATCCGCGGCGAAATTCGGAAAAATCGCGCTTATATCGTGCGCGTAAGGTCCGCCGTATGCCGCTATCGCGTTTGAATCGTGATTCCTCGAAAACGGAATTCTTGCATCCTTGTACTCGGTTATATTCGTGCGCCATTGGTCCGCCGCGTGGCGCTTGTATATAGGACCTCCGTTCGTCGCGTTTAGCATCTTGAATTTTCCATACTTATTCGTTAAATCAACTTTAATAGTTCCCATATTTACCTCCGCGTTTGTTTATTCTCCCGGATTTTCTGTGCGCATAACCAAGAAAATTTGCTTTATACCGTTATGTCTTGATTACCAAAGTCAGACGCTAAAACATATAATCGATTTAAGACAACAGTCAATGAAACTTCATCGTTTACAAAGTCTTTAATAATTTTACTTTCAGCCGTTTTCTTTTCTCATATTGTAATTATACCACATTTAATATGACAATTCCCGTTATATTTATAAAAGTTTTTAAATTTCTTCTATCATACTGTCGCCGTGCGTATGAAGTGTTGTTTTCGTTAGCCATATCCGCTTTTGCAAATTAAAATATCGCCTTTTAGAATCAGAGCCGTTCGCACCCACTGCGAACGGCTCGTTGTTATTATTTCATCTTATTTCTTTTTGGTGAACAATGCTTTGATTTTTGCTCCGAGATTTTTGAAGAAGTTTCCGATTGCCGTAAAGCCTTTCTTCAAAGCAACGCCCAAGTCCGCAAACGTCTTTTTGCTTATTGCAAACCAGAAGATTGCAAATCCGCCGATTCCTGCGACCGCTACCGAACCGATTACGATACCTGCAATCGCGCCGCCCGAAAGTCCGTCCTTTTTAGCAGGCGGAGTGATTTCGCCACCGCCCGAAGGCTTATCTTCATATACAGCCGTAAGGGTTTTTCCTTTCTCTACCTTGAAAGTATAACTCTTGTCGGTGCTGACGATATTTCCGCTTTCGTCCTTCCAGCCTTTGAATTCTTTGCCTTCTTTATCTTCTGCCGTTACTGTTGCGCTTTCGCCGTGTGCATAGAAATTGCTTTCGCCGTTGACTATTACGTTATGCGTGCCGATTTTGGCAATTCTAAGTTCGGTGATTTCGTTGCCGTCTTTATCAAAGTGCTTTCCGCAAACCGTGCAATCTTTATGTCCTTTCGTGCCAAAGTCTTCCGTTGTTGCAGGAATTTCGTCTTTCCACTCGCCATAAGTATGTGGAGTAAAATCAATATCAACTTCCTTTTCTTGCTTAGTAAACGCAGTATTTACAAAGGTGGCGGTATATTTCATTTTGCCTTTTTCTTTGCAGGTTGCCGCTGTGATAGTCGTTCCTGTTGCGGTCACCGTTTCGCTTTCGATATGGGCGCTGTCGTGTTTGCAAACTCTTTCCGCTTTGCAAGTGTTGTCCGTCCAAGTGTATTTTACTTCGCCATAGTCGTGACCGAGTTTATCACCATACTCAAGACCACAAACAGAGCAAACTGCTTTGTTTTCGCAAGTTGCCGTTCCGCCCGAGTGATCTGCTTTGTCCAAAATCTCCGAGCAATGCGTACATTTGTGATAGTGATACTTTCCGTCTGCCGAATTGTGCCATTCACTGTCTGCCGTATGATTATAATGTCCCGCAGGAGTAATTTCAAAACCACACTTCGAGCATTTTACAGGGTTGGTTTCGTCAGCCTTTTCTCTGTCGGGTGTATGTGCTTCAAAGTTGAATTTGTTATCGCAAGTCGAGCAAGTATCCCAGTGTCCCGAACTGTCTTTTCCGTTGTATTTCGTTGTATTATGTGGAGCAGTTCCACCGTATGTCGTTTTGCAAACGTCACAAACCGCTTTTGTTGTGCAAGTTGCCGCTCCGCCCGAGCAGGTGCCGTTTTCTTTATGGTTGCTATCTCTCTTACAAGTGCGAGTATGCGTTCCGTCACCGTTGCTTACCCAAGCGTTCCAGTCGTGATTGTCGTTTGTAGGAATTGTAAGGTCGGTGAGTTCATTTCCTCTCTCGTCATAATGCTTATTGCACCTATTACAATCTTTATGACCTTTTGTTCCAGTTGCCACGCAAGTTGCAGGAACTTCCTCTATCCACGCCCCAAAATCGTGAGCGTTCGGATTTACAGGAATAGTCAATTCCGCTTCGGTCTTTTCGTTTTTGCTTTCGTCAAAATACTTGTTGCAAACCGAGCATTTATAATGCGCTTGCATACCCGTTTGTGTGCAGGTAGGCTCTTGCTTTGGCACTAAATCACCGTATTCGTGTCCCGCAGGGATTTTTACTTGTTCTTCGGTAAGTAAATTAACCCCTCCTGCGTCCGAAAACAAATCTCCGCAATCGTTACATTTGAAATGTTCTCTATTTCCGTCCGTCGTGCAGGTTTTCGGTGTTTTAGGGACAAGCGATATCGAGTGCATATGGTCTATTATGGTTACCGGTATTTCACGCAAGGAATCGTCTTTACTTTTTGCTTCAACTCCTATTTCTGTTGACGTTTCATCAATTCCGACAGTCAAAACGCCGTCTTGAGATATTTTTGTATCGTTGGAACTTTTGCGATATACGTTCCATGTAACCGACTTGTCAAAATCGCCGTATCCAATTACGGTTGCGGTAAATTGTCTTTGCCCGCCCTTAGGAACTGAAGTGTTTTCAGGGGAAATAGTAACCTCAGTTATTTTTCCGTTTTTATACACTACTAAAGGCGTAAACGATGTATTACTTTGTTCCACTCCTGAACTATTTATATTTGTTGCTCTAAGATTTATATAAAAAAGGGCATATTCGGTTGTGCCAAGATCAACGCTTTCAGCCACAATTCCCGTCAGATGACCGCTTTCCGAAAGAGTAAGCCCTGCCGGCAATACGCTTGTATCGCAAGACCATTTGATGGGATTCGTTGACATATTTGTTCCCGTAGCGTAAAACTGAACATTAACTTCTTTTCCTTTTACAATCGCAAGTTGACCATATTCATTAATTTTTGAATAACTATCATTTATGACAGTCATTTGCATTTGAATTTCAGGGGCTACGATTTCATCTTTAACCTCTATGGTATATTGTTCTTCGTCAAATCCTGCGGCGTTTTTCAGACGCACGGTAAAAGTAAAAGTTCGCGCCTCGGTAGGCGTTCCCTCTATGTAGATACCAAAACCTGCTTGTCGAAGTCTTAATCCGGTAGGTAAATTACCGTTTGTAATGCTTGCCTCGGAAGGTTCGCTAATGCCACTATTATAAAATATACGTTGCGAATATGAAGAATTTTTATATCCCACCTTAATATCTGATTGCGTTGTCGTGATTTTCGGTTTGGAGGTTTCGCCAAAAACGTACATTGCCACAGAGATGTTATCACTACCGTATTTATTTGTAACGGTAACGCTGATATTGTATGGACCTGCATCTCCCGTAGGTGTGCCTTCGATTTCGCCTGTCGTCGGGTTTAACGAAAGTCCTTTAGGCAGTGGAGCATAGCCTTCTCCCGATTTATTCGCACGAAAAGTGAACGGTTCTGTTCCCGTCGCCTCAATTTTGTAGTTGCTACCGTCATCAGCCTTGTATTCTACGCCCTTCAATGCATTAGGAAGTTTGCCCATATGGTTTTTTCTATCGACTTCATTACCGCCTGTTTTGACGATTGTCGGCGCTGTTCCGTCTTCTCCTGCCGCATATACTGCAAAAGTCGGGCTTGCAAACACAATGCCGAGCATAAGCGCAAGGCATATCGCAAGACCGAGTATAAGCGCTAATATCTTTGATTTATTCGCCTTGTTGTGTGTCATAATATTATCTCCTTTTTAAGATAGAACACAGCACGAATAAGCGGGTTTTTACGCCCGCTTATCCGTAATTTTGATCAGATAATAACTTTTAAGTTATTTTGCTACGATTTTGCCACCCAGCATATCATTAGATACGTTATTATCCAAAACTATGATAACTCTACCGTCGGAAGGAATTGCACAACCACTTGCACTTGTTGTGCCTCCGGCTCTGATTTCTGTAATCGTGGCTTCGCCCACTTTTGTGCCGGCGCTGTTGTAAAGTATAACCGTTTGTCCGACCTGGAAGTATCCCTTTTCAACAGTCGCGTAAATCCTTTTTTCTGCCGCTTCTACGATTTGGATCGGACCGGAAGTGGACTTTTCGGTTGTAGAATGCTCAACAACCGTGATCTCAACAGTCGTTACGCTGGGGGATTTGGGAACGATTTTGTAGTTTTCCATAACAGGGTTCGTAATGTTTCCTATTTTAAGGAAGAAACAATCCGTCGTTACTTTCTTTTTCCGGTCAGGGATAAAATAGAAAACACTGTTGTTTCCTTCTTTGGTTTCAAACCCTGCTTTTTCGTTGTCAAGCCAAAGTTGGATTTTCTGACCTTCGATACGATTTTCGTATTGTCCGAATAAAAACGTTTTGCCTCTATCATTCGACGGATTTTGTTGATTTCTAATGTAGCCAAGTTCAAGCACGAACTCATACGGCTTAATTGTGAACGTTTTTACTTCGGAAACCACTGCTTCCCATTCGTCCGTTGCCGTGACGCCGATGCGGTATTCATACTCTCCCGCGTTCGTGAGAACGTTGGCGACGTTCAAATTCCTTCCCCATTCTCCGCCAACTTCACGGAACTCGACGTATTTCTCGCCGGAAGAAATAGGCGTGATATTTTCTACGCCGCCTTCAATTGAAGGGGTGCTTAATTTGTAAACAAGGTTTTCATAGGTGAAATTCGCCACTTGCTTGCCGTCGTACGTTTTACCATCAAAGTTCCTGACGGTAAGATTTCTCGGTTTCGCCTTCATAGTGAATTTGACGAACGCGTCTCCGAAATTGTAGTTGTCGCCTTCCGCATATTTAATGTGCACTCGGAACGTGCCCGTTTTAAGTTGTATAACTTCTTCTTTTGTAAGGTTACGACTCCAAACGCCATTTTCAAGTTCTTGTTCCCAGAAGATAGTCCTTTCGCCGTAACCGGTGCCGATTTCAACGTAATTTGTTGTGGGATTGGGGATACTCTGTGCGCCGATAACAAGATTATTGAATGCGTCTGCATTGCTGATTTCAAAGTCGACGATGTCTGCTTTGACGATTGCCACGTTAATGTTTTCTATTGCAAGGCTGTAATTGCCCGCGTCTTTTCCGGTGATTTCAAAGCTTTGGACTGCCGCGCCGACGTTGGCACTTTCCATTGTAACGGTAATTGTTGCTTCGTCGCCTGGAATCAATTCGGCGGGTGCGCCCGTAAAAATATTTGAATTATTGTATGGAGGCTCCCAATCAACGCCGATTACCATGGGGGTGATTGCAAAGTCAAAAGTTTTTGTCGCGGCTTTCCACTCTGCCGTGTCTTTTACGCTGACTTTCATGGTATATTCGCCGGCTTTCTTCGGGGCGGTTGCGGCGTACGTATTGTCGTCCGCGCCTTTTGCCTTGAACATAATTGTGGGTACGCGATTGCCTTCGATTACGAAATCGTCTTTCGTAATCGAAACAACTTCTCCGTCGTATTCCTTGCCAAGCGTTTTACCGGCAACAAGCTTAATTTCGTTGTCCTTCGCGCCGGGTGCGTCGATTTCTTCGGTCTTTTCGTAACCGCATACCGTGCAGGTGAATTTCTTTTCGCCGACCACGCCGTAGTCCGCCGGTTTGGTAACCTCGCCTTCGTCAAAGGTGTGCGCGGCGAAATCGCCCTTCATTACGTCATGCGTGGGAGCCGTTGCGTCACAGGTCGAATCGTGCCAGTGTCCCGACTCGTCTTTTTTCCATTCCTCGCCGTAAGTGTGCGTTGCGGTGCCGGAAATTGTCCTTTCGGTTTCGTATCCGCATTCACATACGCCCTTTTCGACTTTGTCCGCATGAAAGCCTGCGGGTGTTTTTACCGTCCACGTAAACTCGTGCGGGAGTTTCTCCGTTGTGTCGGTGTGTTCCTTCGTGGTGCATTCGTGCCAGTGGTTTGTTTCGTCAAATTTCCAGTCGCTTGAAAACTCGTGTTTATTGTTGTTGCAAGCGGCAAGAACCGAAAGTGACAAAACAAACACTATTGTTATTGCCAAAATAGTGAACAGCGATTTCATTTTCATGATTTTTGTCTCCTTTTTCCTGAATTGATTTATTTCAAACCGCAAATCAGTATTTGCGCTCTAAAACCGTTGTTTGTTGTGTTTGTTCCTTTTACGCCGGTTTATTTGGCAACCTTGTAAATAAATTTATATGTGCCCAAACCCGGTTCAGTATTAGTCTGTATAATGGTTGTTTTATCTGCGGACAACTCAAACGTTGAGCCGGCAATCAATCCGTAATTGTGAGCTGGAATTTCTTTTTCCATATCTTCCTGACTGTCGTAGAACACGATGGCAGTACCTTTGATTTTATACAGTACACCGAAGCTGCCTTGACCGCCTACTTCGCCCGGACCTTGATCATAGGTCACCGTCGCGGTATTTTTGTCAGCCGCAAACTCAAATGTGATCTTTGATGAAGCGACGAATTGAATATACTGCTCCTCCGTCATTTCCATTTCCGCGAGAATCGCTTGTTTGACGGCTTCGGACTCCCACTTGACGGTTGCGTCAACTTTATTGAAAGTCTTGCCCTTGATGTCGGCAGTCGCCCACTTTGCGTAAAGCGTGAAAACTCTTGCCGGCATATATGAAAAACTGAATGCCGTGTCGGAAAGCGTTTCGCCGCCGTCCGTGCTTTCATACCAACCTGCAAAAACAAAACCGTCTTTGGTGGGATCTGTCGGAGCTGTAATCGCCGCGCCTGCGCTTGCCTTAACGGGCTGTACCGCGCTGCCGCCTTTGCTGTCAAAGGTTATCGTATATTCTTTTCCGGCGACAATTTCGTCAATCGACTCGGTCTTTTCTCTGCGGCAGACCGTGCAGGTGTAAACCATTGTGCCTTTTTGTTCTGTGGTCGGCTCGACAGTCACGTTGCCGCCGTTCCAGGAGTGCTCGGCTTTGTCTTTGGTTTCCTTGCAGTCCTTGTCTTCGCACGCGTGCCAATGATGATTCTCGTCGTTGCTCCATTCTTCCGAAAAGTTGTGTTCCCCGTTCTTGTTGCAAGCGGCAAGACCCGAAAGCGACAAAATAAGCATCAACGCTATCGCGCAAAATGTGGCGATCGATTTCTTTTTCATGGTTTTTGTCTCCTTTTTCCTGAATTGATTTATTTCAAACCGCAAATCAGTATTTGCGCTCTAAAACCGTTAATAATTTTCCGTTTTCGTTCGTTAAAGGGCGTCTATTGCGTCTGCAAGATAGTCGGACGGGACGGATTCATAGAAGAATGCGTCGATGCTGCCGTCTTCCTTGGCGCATTTGACTTTGTATGCGTTGCTTTCATCAGACACGTTGTCGCAAAGAAGCACAATTTTGATTTCGGGGTTCTGTCTCCTGGCTTCACGCGCGGTGCTCATTCGCATATCGAACGTGCCGTCGCCCGACCTTGTAACGTCCATTACAAGAGTTGTTGCCGCAAGCGCGTTCGTCAGCGTAAGGATACGCGCAGTTTCCTGCGAAGAAGATTTTTCCACAAAGAATCCCGCGCGTTTAAGGGCGTTTGCCACCGCTTCCAAAACGAGTCTGTTTCTGATTGCAAGTACGGCTCTTTTCATTTCATATCATTTCTCCTTTGCGTACACTACGCCTGTTTTTGCATTCCGCATATATTTTATCATAGGGATATGCGCTTGGGGAGTGCCATTCGGCACCCCTTTGGCAAGTTTTTTGTTTTTTTAGAAAAAATTTTTGCAAAAAAAAGACAGCCGCGGGTAAGCGACTGCCTGTTGCTATATATTTGGGTGTGTTGTCGGTCAGATTTCGTCGTCGGTTTTGTCGAGTATCACAAGCCCCGATTCTCTTGCTCTTACGGCAAGTTGGGTGCGGGAACGGAAACCCGTTTTGAACAGCATATCCGCAACGTGGTTTTTGACTACGCCCGAAGAAACGCCGAGTTTTTCGGAAATTTCCGTATTGCTGTATCCGCCCGTCATAAGGCGCAGGATTTCAAGTTCCTTTTCGGTAAATTCGCAACTAGAGGCAAGTCCCATTCTGACGGGTTGGGGACTATCGGGATAGACGATTTCGCCGTTCATCACCCGTTCCATCAGCGACAGAATAGGTTGCTCGCCCACTTCCTTATACCAAAAGCCTTCCACGCCGATTTGTTTTGCACGCTTTATATAGGAACACTCAGGCATACTCGTAACGACGATAATTTTCGTTTTCGGGAATTTCGCCTTGATTTTTGCCGCCGCTTCCAGTCCGCTTTCGCCGTTTTCCGTAACTACGTCCATCAGTATCAAATCTACGGGCATGCGTGTGCAGACAATATCTGCAACGGAAGCGTTTTCTATCGCCACTTGCAGATAGAATTTATCCGACGACTCCACAAAATGCGAAAAGAGCGCCTTCGGCATTTGCTGATCTTCGACTATCATGACTGAGTATTTTCCGTCTTTCATAAACTTTCTCCTTGCGGCAATTCGATAATGAGTTCGAATTGCGGTGCGCTGTGAATAACCATTTTGCCGTTTTCCCGTTCTACGAGCAAGCGAAGCCCCGAAAGTCCGCCGCCTTCTATGATTTCGCCTTTCGGCTTTTCGCCGTCGTTGGTGATTTCTATCGTATATTTGCCGTTTTTCTCCGATACCGTAACCGTCATCGTCTTACCGTTTGCGTGCGAAACGGTGTTCGTCAGACATTCGTGCATTGCGGCGATGAGTATTTTTTCGCTTACCGTATCGGCTTTCGGCTGCTTTCCGCAAAATTCCACGGTTACGCCTACGAGTTTTGCCGCGTCCTTTATCACTTGCAGGTTATCTTTCTTGATGCGCGGACGAGTGCTTTTCAGTGCGGCGATTTCCGCTTGCCAGAAGCAAATCATTTGCTTTTGCTCGGTTTTGTCAAGCGGTTCGGCAAGTCTGCGTTTTGTTGCAAGCAAGAGTTTGCCCATATCGTCGTGGATACGGATTTTAGCCGCCAAAAGTTCCTTTTCTTTCGTGAGAAGCACCACGTTATCCCCGTATTCGACAAGGCGTTTGTTGACGGCTTTCAGTTCGTCGAGTTTTTGCTCTAACTCTTTGGTAAGACGGTATTGTTCGGTTACGTTTGCCGCAACGATTTCGTAAACGGTTTTGCTGTCTATCTCATGCGAGTATCTCTTGAACGACACCACTTTGCCGCCCTCGTATTCTACAATAGGGTTTTCTCCCGTTTGAAGCGGCAGACAGTTTTCTTCTATTTCGCCTTGCGAGATCTTCCGCCAAAAACTTGCGCCGTCCAAAAGTGCCTTACCTGTTGCAAGAACGCAAAGACGGTTCATTTCGGTATTGATAAGCCGCACGAGTCCGCTTTGCTCGTAGAAACATATTCCTGCCGGAAGCGAATCCGCGCTCTCTTTTATGGACACGGGCGAAATATGCTTTTTGTTCCAAAGCACCGCGCCGACAAGTCCGTAAACCGCAAGAGCGAGCTCCGCTACAGCCACAACGCAATGCAACCATAGCGGCAAAGAAATTATCGTGAGCGACGGCTCGAATACGGATTTCCCGACACGATAGAGATAACTTCCGCACATTGTAAGGAATATCGATAGAAACGACAATGCAAACGTTACCGCCGTCAAAACGATATAGCGGCGTTTCTTGCAAAGTCTGACCGACGCAAACAACCCGATAATCGCCAGAACGAACGTGGAAATAAACGAAACGACAATCATCTGTTTTACATAAAACGGTGCGTCTATAAATCTCATACAGCACCCCCTTCGGGCAAAGTAAGCGAGTAATAAACTTCTTCGTCGTCCGTTTGAATTGTTACGTTGTATTCCTCAAATTTCGACTTTATTTTCTCCGAAATTTCTTCCGTTTTATTGTCGCATTCGATACGCAAAACGAGATGATCGCCGCGCTTTGAAAGGCGAACGATAACGGCGCTCGGTAGTCCCTCGTAATTTGCAATGCAAGCCTCAAAAAAGTCATAGAAAACACCTGCGGTTTTGTCGTAGATTTTACCCGAAACGGCGCAATCGAAAGTGCATTCCGCACCCGTAAGCGAAAGAAACCCAAGCGATTCTTTTATCGCAAGCGACAGTTCGCCCACGTCTATATTTTCCTGCTTTTCGGCAAGCATAACAAGGTTGCTTCTGCGTTTGATATAAGCCGCCAAAATGCACGCAAAACGCATTTTATCTATATATTCCGTGCTGTTTAACTGCGTTTTGCGGTACATATCCGACAAAAGCGCATCAAGGCGTTTCAGTTCTTCGCAGGTAACTTCATCCATCTTTGCGTACAGTTTGTTTTGCTCTGCAATCTGCGCTTTTTGCTCTTTGAGTTCGTTCTCCGCTTCGATGATATAGTTTTCTTCGGACAGTCTTTCGTTGGTTTCGGAAAGTGCCGCGTTTATCTCGTTGATCTTGGATAAATCTTCGATTCTGAAAGCGTATCCGCCGTGTATTTTTTCTGCTGAAAGCCGTGTATTTTCATCTATCATTACGGGGCTTTTTGCCGCACGACCGAGCAGGTTTTTATCCGTGGAAATCGACTTTTCGGAGTCGTATATCACACTCAAATTCTCGTCCGTGATAACCGCCGAATATGCCGAACGATAGAAGTAATTTTCGTATTCGTCGTTGGACGGAATCAACCCTATGGCGATACAACTTTCTATCATTACGATACAGGTAAAGCACAACAGTTCCGGAATTTTGAACGCCGGCGTATCCGTCAAAAAGCATACGGCGGAAACAGCCACGCACACAATGAAAACGGTTACGGGTATCCACGTTTTACGCCTGCACGCCGATATGCCACACTTCAAAATCAGCACGATAAGGCTTGTAAACGTTACGGCAATCTCCCACGCGAGCGCGATATAAAATACGGTTCTATGCTCGTAGGAAAAACCGTTCTCGAAGTTCAAAGCGAACGCCCATTCGTGTGCGTCGTTTGTGAATATCAGAAGAAACAATATAACGGCGGGTATATATAAGAGATACCACGCTTTTGCGAGCGGTTTGCCCTTTTTGCTCTCTATGCTGAACGCCGCAAGCAAAATCGTCGGCGGAATAAACATTTGCGGAACGTAGTATGCGTACCAAAGATAGCGCGAAAGGGCGTCTGTGTCTCTTGTCAGTCCGTACCTTATCATTCGCACCACAAGGAAAAACAAAATCAGCACGGCAACCATAAGGAAATATGCACGCAGATCTTTCCGCACCATTCTATGTATAAGAGAAACGCCCCACGCCACCACGAGAGAAATCAGTATCGTGTGCGCCAACAAAGCAAACAGGGCATGCCAAAAATCAGGAAGGCTCGAATCTACCGCCTGAAATACGCCCGCTAAACAAAAGAAAAACGCGCATACGGCATATAGAACTATTCGTTTTTTGTTAATAGCAGTCCGCATTTCCGCGTTTCTCCTTTTCGTTAGTTCCTTATATTATAGCATATTTTACCGATTTTTTCAATCCATTCCGCCCCATAAACGAAAAGTCGAATCGCTTGCCGTCAACCGTTTACCACTCCTGATTTTTTATGTTATCCGCTATGTTCATAATCGGAACACCGATTTCCTGTGCGTGCTTATAGCATTTATACGCACCGCCATAATCACGCTTTACGGAATTAGCCGCTAACCCCTTTCCGGTTGTCAGATTGCCCGACTGCATAAGTTCGGTAATATACTTCAAATAGAAACGCCACTCTAAACGGCATAAAAAAGAGAGAACATTTGTCGCCCTCTTTTACACACAACAGTATATATGGAAAAATGTAACATTTAGGAACCACCCCGCAATTTTAGCACATTTTCCGATTTTCGACCGCTTTCAGAAGAGTAAAAAAACAGCCAGACTCAAGCGAGAATGGCTGTTTTTCATAAAATTCAGTATTAAAATGCCGGAATTTAACCGTCTTCCGCCAAAAGCTTACGCCCTCGGATTACGGATATTAGCCTGTGTTGCTGTGTTACAAGGGTAAAGCATTTCGGCTTATAGTCTGTCATCCGTATTGGCATAAATCCGCAATTTTTTGTGTCAAACAAGTACGACACACCCTATATATATTACAAAAAAATCATTAGTTAGTCAATTTTTCTGCATTGGCTTTTTACGATCTTACTTCCGTGCCAGCGATGAAATCCGTTTTGTATGCCGTATTGCTCCTAATTAAAACGTTTTGCTCTGTAGTCGCTCGGAACGGGTATGCTAAATATGACAATTCCCGTCATATTTATAAAAGTTTTATTCTTCAAACAAATCTTCCATATTACAACCGAGCGTTTTAGATAATCTAAATAGTATATCTGCTTGCGCCTTGTTAATATCATTGTGGCGTTGTTCATACATTTGTATATTACGAATTGATACTTCTGCTTTTTCTGCAAGTTGTTTTTGCGATAATCCTGCCGCAGTACGAATTCTTTTAAGATTTGTTTCCTTTTTATGAGCAGCAATATATTCGTCTGCAACTGAGAAGAACTTCGTAATATCTGCTTCGTGAAGCGTATCGTATAACGCTAATACATTTTCAATAGGGAACGCTTTGCTTATGTTAAAGAAAGACGTTGCCTTATAATTTTGATATTGAGCTAACGCCCAACCTGCCCAATAAAATTCGGAACGACTAAAAAATGGTTTAGTGGCAAGCAATTTTCCGTTCGATGCAGTTGTATTTACAACGTGGTCTAACAAATCTAGTGCAGAATATCCAACTAAAAATCTTGGATTTCCTTTTTCTATTTGTTTTGCCATTTCGGAAGAAGCAAACATATTCCAATATACTTTTGGCTCGTAGCCACAAGCTACTGCATATTCAAACATTGTACCGATATTTGTAGCAACACTATCTAAATATCTAACATCATAAGATTTTATCGCCATTTTTAAGCCCCTTTCTAATAATATCCATTACAAATAAGCCGTCGAATACTAAGTTTTGTCTATGACCGTCTAAATAAGTTTCTCTTGCTTTTTTATCACGGCTAACACGTTTAACATAATATTCCTCACATTCGGCTAATTCATAACTTATAAATTTTACCGTATCGAATGCCTTTTCAGACTTCAATACGATTTGAATACCCAATTCTCCAAGACGCATAGCTTCGGCAAGTTGTTCAACGGAAATCGTATTGTTTATAAAGTCTTTTGCAAAACTAAAATAAGAGTCGTCTGCGCGATAACCTATAATTACGTCGTATTCTCCCACGTCAACGTAAAAATTTTCTAATATATATTCTTTTGCTTGTGCTGAAATGGGGGTATTAACGTCAAACGTTCTAAACTTCAATAAAAGCGCCATCCAATTAAGTATAGAGTATTTTTCTTCTCTTAAATCTAAAATTCTATAATCAGTTAAATCTATTTCATACTGATTAGCATATCCGTTTGTTTCGTTGTTAGAACAAGCCCATTCTTTTGCAAGTTCAACATTTTCAGTACAGTAAAATCCTAACCCATAATCATTCTTTTTATTGCCTTTGCCAAATTCGGGTTTTTCTATAATATCTTTTGAGCCGTGATAAATAATCATAATATTTTACCATCCTTGCCAACATTGTATCATTAAAATGTCATCTTGTCAATATATTATGCTCTAAAATTGAAAATTATCATTAAAATGATATAAGCTTTTTGTGCAAGAAAAAGAACTTGGACGTTAAATCCAAGTTCTAATTTTCTTTTGGTCGTTTGAAAGCGCAATTCTATAATTTAGTTTTAGTAATTCCCTATAACAACTCCGCATATAAGGCTGATATTGACCGAACAAATATCCTATATACGAAGATACCTGCTCATACTGTTCGCCCATATTCTGCGTAGTAATCGCTCCGCAGTTCGTGCAAACGTAAGTACGGATATTTTCGCCGTTTACTTCTTCCGTTCCCGTGAGTTCGTAGTTATGCCCCGTTGCGGGAATATCCGAATAATACTCTTTCTCACACTTCGTGCAATGGAATTTTCTCTCGCCCTCCGTTTCGCAATGCGGCTCACGCACGACTTCCGTTTCATAATCGTGTCCGAGCGGCGACACGAACGTATCGTTATATCCCGTCCCGCAACGCGAACAAATATGCGTTGTGTAGCCCTGTTCCAAAAGTGATATTTTTGCTATCGCAAAAGTGATATCCGCCTAACGGCGGGTTAATGATAAGTACTTGTTTTATTTCGTCATTCAGAGGAGCAAAAATAGCAACGACTACCAAGGGGCTGTTTTTACAACGTGGAATCCCCGCAGCAGAGAAATAATAGTCATTTAAAGCGTTGCGGTTATAGTAAATGCATCAGGCGACTAATGCGGCGGTATCTTAAACCGATATTATAACTCACTAAAAAAGTATCATTTTCGACAAAAATATCATTGCGGACATTGCGCCGAAGAGTAAATTCGGTGTATAATTAAATGAAATCAAAATAACTAAACGAGGGGCAAAAAGTGAACACGAAGCTCATAAACGCAGCCGTAGACAAGCACCATGACGAAATACTCGCCGCCGAGCGCTACATCTGGGCGCACCCGGAAACGGGCTATCGGGAGTGGCAGACCACGGCTTATCTTGAAAACATTTTCGAGAAAGCGGGCTATGCGCTTACTAAAGCAGGCAATATTCCCGGTTTTTACACCGACATCGACACGGGCAAACCCGGTCCGAAAGTACTCGTACTGTGCGAACTGGACGGACTATACGTTCCCAACCACTTCGCGGCGGTCGACGGCAACGCGCACGCGTGTGGGCATCACGCTCAGTGCGCGGCTATGGTCGGCATTGCGCTCGCGCTCAAAGAAAAGGGCGTAACCGATACCATGAGCGGCTCGATAAGGCTGTGCGCCGTACCCGCCGAAGAAGAAATTCAGGCGGACTTCCGCGAGGAACTGCGGAAAGCGGGCACTATCCGCTACTACGGCGGCAAGGACGAATTTCTCTACCGCGGCTATTTCGACGGCGCGGACATGGCGTTCATGTTCCATACGGGTCCCGGCATGAAGAATCTTTTCGACGTACACGCCGGCTGTAACGGCAATATTCAGAAACGCTTCGCCTATCACGGCGTGGCTTCTCACGCGGGCGGAAGTCCGCAGAACGGCGTAAACGCGCTGTACGCCGCCACTCTGTCGCTGAACGCGATCAACGCTCTGCGCGAAACTTTCGCCGACTACGACCACGTACGCGTTCACCCCATCGTCACCGCTGGCGGCGATTCGGTCAGCGTTATCCCCTCGTCCGCCACGCTCGAAACGCTTATCCGCGGCAAATCGCTCTCCGTCATCGGTAAAACGAACAATAAGGTCAATCGTGCGATTGCTTCGGGCGCGCTGGCGATGGGCGCTACCGTTACCGTCACCGACCGTACGGGCGCGGCGCCGCTCTCTAACAGCCGCGAACTCCGCGAAGTCATGGCGAACGCGCTCGGCGAACTCACCGACAGAAGCGAAATCCACGTCACCGAAAACTGGGGCGGCGCTTCCACCGATATGGGCGATCTCAGTCAGGTCATGCCCGTCATTCACCCCTACGTTGCGGGCGCCTGCGGCAAAAGTCACGGCGACGATTACCGTATTTCCGACCCCGAAAAAGCGTGCGTACTGTCTGCAAAAGCGCAAATCGCGGTGCTTACGGCGCTGCTCGAAAACAACGCAAGGGAGGCGATCCGCGTAAAAGAAAACTACGTCGCTCCCTTTCCCACGAAAGAAGCGTTCTTCGCCGAATGGGATAAGTACGTTTCCGATACCGAACTCGTCGAGTACGGCGAAACCGAAACCGTCGTCCGCGTGATAAAGTAGCGTAACTGCCAATTAAATAACGAGAAAAACGAACCCGCAGTTTCGGGTTCGTTTTTTCATACACTCGTAGTCGAATAAAATTTTTATTTTACAACTTCATGCCGGAAGTCGCGATACCTTCGACGAAATACTTCTGGAAGATCGTGTAAAGAATAAGGATCGGCATGATCGTGACGATACAGCACGCCATAAGCGCGGGATAATTTCTGCCCTGCGAAGTACCCATCGCCGCGGACTTGAAGTTTGCCACGACGAGTTGGAGTGTGGCTCTGCCGGGATCGCGAAGATACAGGAGCGGACCGAGGTACGCGTTGTAGTGTCCGATAAAGCCGAGCAAGCCTTGCGCGAGCAGCGCGGGAACGACGAGCGGAAGCATGATGCGGATAAAGATGCCGGGCCAACTGAGTCCGTCGATTTTGCCCGCTTCGATAACGGAATCGGGTACGCCGTACATGAACTGGCGCAGGAAGAATATCAGACTTGCGCCGCCGAAGAACCCGGGCACGATGAGCGGCAGGAACGTATCGATCCAGCCGAAACTTTCGTACATAAGGTAATGCGGAATCATGAGGATAGTGCCGGGGATCATCATCGTGAACAATATCACGGCGAAGAACGGCTTGCTCATTCTGAACTTGATTTTCGCAAACGCGAACGCCGCGAGCGCGCCGAAGAACAGCGAGCCGATAGTAGGCACGAGCGAAGTGATCATCGTATTGAGAAAGCCGGTCAGAAGCCACGGGATACCGGTATCGTAGTCGCTGTACTTAAAGAACAGTTTGTAACCCTGTGCGGTCAGTCCGTCCTCTTTGCCGACAAGACTGAATTCCCACGACTGCGCGTCGGTAATCGACTTGAACGACGTGACGAGAATAATCGCGAACGGCAGAACGACCAGAAGCGAAGCGACGATAAGCCCGGTATAAACTACGATATTACTGCGGATTCGGCTTCCGCTGTGAGATTTATGCAACGTCATAATTCACCCACTTTTTCGACATAACGAAGTTAAGTTTGGTAAGCGCGGCGATAATCAGCGCAAGCACCACGCTGGCGGCGCAAGCCACGCCGTACGCCGATCCCGCGATACCTTCCTTGTAAACGTAGAACACGGCGGTAAGGCACTTCTGCCCGTTCGGATCCAGCACCTGAATACGCGTGAACGCCTGCAGTACGCCGATCGACCCCATGACCACGACGTAGAAAATCGTCGGCGTGATCGCGGGAAGCGTGACGTTGAAAAATATCTGCAGTTTGTTCGCCCCGTCAAGTTCCGCCGCTTCTTTCAGCGACGAATTTACGTTGGTAAGCGCGGCGGTAAACAGCAGAATTCTGTACCCGCAAGTCGACCACACTCCCATAATCATTATCGACCAGATAAAGTTATCGGGGCTGAACCAGTTGAAATCTCCTAAACCGAAAATTCTGTTTACAATACCGTACTGACTGTTAAGCAGCCAGTTCCACATAAACGTGGTCGCGGTGACCGAGCATACGTACGGCACGAATAGCAGTACTTTGAAGAACTTAGTGCCGGGCAGTTTCTTCGTGAGAAGTTCCGCTATGACTACCGAAATCGCAATGGACACCGGCAGTTCCAGCATAAGTATCACGTTGTTTAACAGCGCTTTCCAGAAATACTCGTCCTTGAGAACGTCGACGTAATTGCCGAAAAAGTTTTTTATCGGCAGCATCTTTGCGTTCTCGATAATGCCGTACGGCACATCCATGAACGACATGACTAGCGCGAAGCCGATGGGAACGTAGGTGAACACTATCATTGCGAGTACCGGAATACCCGCAAAGACAGTGCCCCACAATTCGTCGGATCTTCTGATTTTATTCTTGTTTGCGATCATTTACTCCCTCTCCTTCGGTGTCTGTTATCTGTTGCTTACCTTCGTGTATTTCTGTAACAGTTCGAACGTGTTTTTATATTCTTTCGAGGCCATGAACGCGTTCATAGTCATCTTGTATTCGCGAACCTGCTTGTTGAGCGGAATGGACCAACAACCGTTACCGTCAATCCACTCGCCGTCGCTGAGGAACCACCAGTCGCCCGGGGTCTGATACTCGGCTCCGCGCGCGAAAATCTCGGCGTTCATCGGCTTTTTGCCGTCGGCAAGGTCGGCTGCGAGTATCTCGCTCGCCAGCGTTTTCTGATTGGGAAGAATGCTGCCCGACTGCGCGAGGATTCTCTGCCCCTCTTCGCCCGCCGCGAACTTGATGAACAGATACGCCGCGTTCTTGACGGTGCTCTTTTTCCACATAGCCCAAGCCGTCGAGCCGCTGTGCGCGCCCTCGTTGCCCGCTACGGTCACGTTATCGTTACCGTCGAATTCTTTATAAACGAGCATGGGCGCTACGTCCCAGTCGAACTTCTTGATACTGCGGGCGATCGCGGTGCTGGCTCTTACGTCAACGACCATAGCCGAAGCGCCGTTCTGGAACGAACCGAACAATCCGTCGGTGCCGAACGATCCCGGCGAAGTGGAAATGCCCTTGTTGTATACGACTACCATGTCGCCGTAACGCTGATCCGCGGGAAGCGAAGCGTAATCGGTGCCGTTGCCGTCTTTCATATACTCGGTGTTCTTCGCGATAGCGTCCGTAGCCGTGCCGGCGAGTTTGTACGGAATAATCTGATAGAACGCGTCGGTCACGCCGCTTACGCCGCCGACCGGCTCGTGATAATGGTTCTCGTTCTTTTTGCCCGCAAGGCTCATGTACTCGGCAAACGCTCTTCTCTGCGAGGGAAGCGCGTCGCACTTAGCCGCGAGTTCGTCGGTAAGGTAGAATTTGTCCTCGTAGTCGAGGATCTCGCCCGCATTGTAAGTCTTGCCGTTGACGACGACGGTTTCCTTGGCTTTGTAGTTGAGGGTTGCGTCCTCGAGCGTAAAGGTATAGTAACCGCCGTTGTATTGATCGTCGGAAGAGGTCAGGTACTGTATGCAGTTTCCGCCCACCGAGAACGCGTAGTTGAACCACCAGCTGGTGATGAAGCCGTACTTGCAACCCGAAGCCTCGTTGGCAGCCTGAAGATCGGCGGCAAGCCCCGAACACTCCTGCCAACTCATGGCGATCTTGTTGTTGAAGTACCATTTGCCTCCGAGTTCGAAGTACGCTTTCGCGGGAACGGTAGCGTCAGCCGCGATACCCGCCTGCGCTTTGGTTTTGCCGTAAGCGTCCGCTTCGCCCGCGTTATACGCGGCGAGGTTTTCTTCGTACACGGAAATCTCGGTAACGTCGGCGTTTTTAAGGTAATCCTTGTTGTAGTAGATGACCGTCGAACCGCTGCCCTTCGGAAGCGCGTAATAGTGCGCGCCATCGCCTTCGCTCTTTGTCGTGACCACGTCGTAACGGTATCTGCCCACCGCACCTTCGTTCATGTCCGCGATGTCCTCTTCGAAATTAAGCGTCTTGTTCTCGCTCTTGATGTAAGTATCAAGGTTTTCGAGAAGCCCCGCCGTCGCCCACTTTTTGTAGTACTGGTCGGAAACGAGCACTACGTCGTGGCAGGTCTTGCCTTTAAGACGGGTTTCGGTGACGTTCTCGTAACTGTCGGACGAGGTCTTTTCGAAGTTAGCCGTGATATTGTAGGCTTTATACTTTTCGTTGAACGCGTCGCGGAGTTGATAATAAACGTCCTCTTTCTCGCCCTCGGCATAACTGGTGAACGTAATTATCGTGCCTTCCGTCGACGCTACGATATTGCCGTCGGCGTCGAACGAAATATCCGCGCCGCTCTTGTTCTTACCGCCGCAAGCAGTCAGCCCCACCGTCGTAACCATGAGCAGTAAAGCCATCGTGAGTGTTAGAAATTTTTTCATATTTTCTCCTTATATTTCCGAATCCGCGGTTATCCCCGCGAGTTCGTTGAATTTGGTTTGCGCGTCCGTACCTTTAAGATAAGTATAATCGGAAAACTCCGCTTTCGGTCCGAACGAGTAAATGCCTGCCATGCACTTCGAGTAGTACTTTCTGCCGGTAGATCCGGTAGAAGCCGTCGTACCGCGAAGAGTAACCTCGGGAACGTCCGAAAATCCCGGCGCTTCTTCTTTGGTCGCCGCCGTCACGCACAGAATTTCGTCGTTCACGAAGTACGCGATAGCGTCGCCGTGACGGTAAGCCGCGAGTTTGATAACGTCACCTTCTACCGCCGTTTCCTTTTCGTATGGCGCATAGTCCGCTCCCGCCGTCAGCACCCACGCGGAGTTTTTCATATCGCGCTGAGCGACTCCTACGTACTTCTTCCCGCTCGTCTTGTCCGTTCTTATATACAAAAGCGTGCGGTTGGACGGGAAAATATTGACTATACCCACGTAAGGACTCGAAACCGTGCCCGCGTTTATCTTCGATACGTTGCACCCGAAATAATAATCGGTGTCGTAGCCGTTTTTAACGAACGCGTAACTCGTCGGCGAGAAACTGTCGAGCGTTATTTTTCTGTCGGTCGCGTTGTCATGGCTGAGATCGAATTTATAGGTCGGATAGTACTTATCCGCGCCCACTTGCAGCATACCGAACACGTCGCCGTCGGTGCTCGTAAGGCACTCTCCCGTTCCGTCGGCGCGTTTACCGATCGGCACCCAGGTGTACGGAGTCGCCTGAAAACTGAGCGACTTGGTGGTGTACGAGCGACTGGACTTGAATTCTTCGGTATTGACCGTAGCGTCGGTCTTTGCGCTGTACGCCACTCGGTAGGTAACGTCGCCCACGTTATACTTGCCTTTCTCGTCCTTGATGAAGCCGAATTCGTACCAGGGGATAAACACTTCCGCGTCGAAGCCTTCTTCGTTCGTTCCGTTCAGCGTGCCGTTGACCTTGACCGCGTGAGCCGAGTCGAAATAACTCGTTACGTAAGTACTTTTGCCGCCCACACCCACGAGTTTTGAGTACTTGCCGCCGCAATCGAGTCTGTACTGAAGCGTTCTGCGGTCTATCGAAAGTTTGTCAGTGCCGTCGGCTTTCGTCGCGGAATTGAAGAACAGTTCCACCGAAGTGTTCTGATACACCGCGCGGAGGTGGTGATAACTCAGCACTTTGTCGTGCGCGCTGACGAAGCAATGCAAGCCCTCTTCGCCGAAGTAGATATAGCTGTCGACGTATATGCTGTCGTCGCTGCCGTCGTACAGGCGGTAGCAGTATTCCGAGCCGTACTTATCGTCCTTTACGCCGTCGGTTTTCATTCCGTCGGCTTCGGAAAAATCGTAAACTTCGCTCGCGATCGGCAGAGCGTTCTCATAGCCGTACTTGTCGAACTTCGCTTCGCCGCAACCGGTAGCCGCGACCGCGGTGAACGCCATAAGCGCGCTCGTCAGTATTATAAGCGGTTTTTTCATGCGCTCGCCCTCCCCAGTACCGCGACTTCGGAAACCGCGAACGTATCGCCCGTTTTCGGCTCGGAAATTTCGATTTCTATCTTTCGGATATCCATATCGGCAAACTGAATCGACACCGAAGCGCCCGCGAAGATACAGTCGAAGTGTCTGTCCTCCAGCGAGAAAGTCGAGTAGTCGAAGTCGAGCCTGCCCGTCTGCACTACGGCTTCCTTGCCGTCCTTACGGTAAGTAATGCGGATATTGTCGATTGCGGTGAACGAACTTTCAAACTCGCAGGCGTTATAGATCATTATCGCTTTTGCGGAAACGTAGTCGGTCCACGCGAGCGTGATTTTGCCCTTGCCTTTACGGAACCGCGTTTCATCGACTACCGCCGAGTCCTCGTGAATCTTGATCGTGCCGTCGTTCAGCCAGTATGCGTCGGAGTCGTCCGCAAGCCCCTGTGCCGTGACTATCGCCGCGGCGGCTTTGTTCTCATAGCCGCTTATTACCGCGGGCAGCGGCTGAAGCGTCACGGTAGGACCGTTGGCGTAGATGACCGGGAGTCCGTCCTCGTTCGTCACGAAGCTCACTTTGTCAAAGCGGATCTTGCGCGCTTCGGCGATGGATTCGTCGTTTTTGAAAGTATGGTAACTGATATACAGTTCGTCGCCCACTTTGATGAAACTGTGGTGACCGGACGAATTCGTGTACATCGCAAGCCCGTCGGTAGTGATTACCGCGCCGCCCTTTTCGACCGCGACTTTTCTGAACGGTCCCATGGGCGATTCGCCCACGGCCTGGCGCACCTGATAACTGCCCTCTTCGTACGAGTGTACGGAGAACGTCAGGTAATAAAGTCCGTCGCGATAGATCATGAACGGTCCTTCGTTGACCGTGCCCTCGTCTGTCTCTTCCGTGCCGTTCACCGCCGTATAGCCGGTGACGGATACCAGCGAAAGCGAAGCGTAGTCGGGATCCCACCACTCGTTCATTTGCATTATATAAGTGTCGCTGCTCGTGTACCCCGCGGCGTTACGGTCGCGAGTGAACAGCAGGTACTTCTGCCCCGATACCGGGTCGACGAACGGTTCAGCGTCGATTGCCGAGAAGTAACCGTCGGGAAGCCCGTACTCGGAGTTGCCGTACTGGTACATCGGGTGGTCTTTCGGCACTTTCGAAAAGTCCACAAGCGGGCGCAAACTTTCCGTAGGCTTGTTGCCCGGGTTGTACTCCTCGAACGGACCGTAAGGCGTTTTCGAGGTCGCCAGCGAAACGTAGTGCGTGTTCTTGCCGTAGGTTTCGTCGCGATCGGAAGCGCTGTAATACATATAGTAAGTTTTATCCGATTCGTCGTAGTGCACCGCGGGCGCCCAGTAGTTCCGTATCGCCCAGAATTTGTCGAGGTTGGGACGGAACACCGCGCCGAGGTACTGCCAGTTGGTCATGTCTTTGGTACGCCACGCGTTGATCGTGGAAGTCGCGGTAACGTAGGCGTAATAGTACCCGCCGCCGTCGATTTCCGCGCCGGATTCGTCGCGCTCGGCAACCCATATAAGCGACGGATCCGCGCCCTGCATGGTTTCGACGTTGCCGTAGAACAGACTCGTGTCGAATTCCTTTACGCTGCCTCTATAATAGACGAAGCCGTCGCCGAAAGTATTCTTTGCCGCACAGCCGCAAAGAAGCGCCGCGCACGTTATCGCCGTCGCAAAGACGATAAGTATCTTCTTTTTCATGCGCCCTCCTTTACGGTAATTTTATAAATTTTCACGTTCGTCACGCTGTCGTTGCGTCCGACCACGAGGTCGTGCCCCGTTTTATCGGTACAGCCCGCAAAAACGTAGCCGATCGTAAAACCGTCGAACACGTTCTGCGAACGGTCGTTCACTCCGATTCTGCCCGCGATACCGCCGAACACGCCGCTTGCGCCGCCAACGCTAACCGTGCCGGCGTTCCCTACTCCGATAAGACCGACGGAAATTTTCTTGTTGATACTCGCGCAGTAAGCGTTCCCGAGAATACCGCCCGCCCGCGAAATCCCCGCGAATACCGAGCCGTAGTTCACCGAATTCGCGATCTTGAGATTGCCGGTGGTCGCGCCGACTATTCCGCCCGCGTCGTACTTGTTTGCCGCCGACACGCTCGCGTAAGAAACGCAACCGTCGATAATCGTTTCCTTGCCGTCCGAGTACAACACCGCGCCCGCGATACCGCCCGCGCCGCCGTTGTCGCCGTTTTTTACGACCGTGCCTTTTACGGTAAGGTTCTTTATCGTCGCGCCGCCGACGTAGCCGAACGCGCCCACTGAATTATCCGAATCGGTATCCGTCGTAAGTCTTAGGTACACCGTCTTGCCGTTGCCGTCGAACGTTCCTCCGAAATAATTCGCAGCGCTCGCGCCGACCCGCGTCCATACGGGAGCGGCTTCGGTGCCGATATCGTTTTCCAGTATCACCGTGCGCCCGACGTAATTATCGCCGCCGTTGACCGCGTTCGCAAACGAAATATATTCCTCGAGCGTGCTTATGCGCGTTATAAACGTTTCGGTCGATACGAACTCGCCCTTTATCGCCACGTCGCAAGGCGGCATCACGAACTCCGTAACTATCGCTTCGGTCGCGCGCGGCTTGTAAATCTCGGTGTTGTTCGCTACTAGCGTGCGCTCTTTGAGAACGTATCCCTCGTCCGGCGTAACGGTAACGGTGATTTTCTCGCCGTAAGCCGCCGTAGACTTATCCGCCGCGATCGTGCCGCCAGAAACGCCGACGGGTACGGTCACGCCGTAAGTAACGCGCCTGAACGCCGCGGAAATATTAACGTCGTTATCGGGCATGTCGAAATACACGCCCTCGCTCGCCGCGCCGTCGATCTTGACGTAATCGACTTCGTAGCCGGTATCGGGCAAAAGATTGATCGACAACCGCTCGCCCGCCGTCGCCCCGCCGACTTTCTCTCCGCGATAAGTGACGTATACTCTGCCGTTCTCGCACTCGGCGACCGAAACGCGGTGATAAGTCCTAGCATCCTTGCCGCAACCGACGAGCGCGGCGCACAACACAACCAACGCCGCAAAAAGCATTAAGACGTAACTCTTTTTTCTCATTTAACCCTCATTACCACCTTTCCGGTATTTTCAAAGCGCTGAAGTATGCCGTGCGCTTCGTCAACGTCCTTTATGTCCAGCACTTTGTAAATGCTCGGCTTTATCGTGCCGTCCTCGAAGTACTTCCACATATCGCGCGAAAGACTTTCGAGTATCTCGTGTTTCTGGTCGTTCGTGCGGTTTCTCAGCATCGAGCCTACGAGGTGCAAGCCCTTGGTGAGCAGCGGACGGAGTTTTACGTTGGTTTCTATGCCCGCAAGCGTGCTGATGACCACCCAGTAACCGCCCCTTGCCATAAACGGCATAGCCGCGCCGAGGTCCGCTCCCGACAAGCAGTCCATGCAGACGTTGACCGCTTTACCCTCTTTCTCCAGACGCTCGAACGCCGCAGGGATCGATTCCTCTTCCTGAATAATGATCTCGTCCGCGCCGAGGTTTTCGATCTTCTCCGCAACGGCTTTGGTCTGTACGCTCGTCACGACGTACGCCCCGAACGCTTTGCCCATGGGGATCGCCGAACTTGCCAGCCCGCTCGCTCCCGCCGCGACGTACAGCACCTGACCTTTTTGCAACTTGCCCTCGATAAACAGGTTGAGATAACTCGTGCAGTAAGCCTCGGGTATGCAAGCCGCTTCTTCGTAAGACATGCCTTTGGGCATTTTAAGCAGCAATTTGTACGGAATCGCGATACGCTCGGCGTAAGCGCCGCCGCCCACAAGCGCGCACACGTCGTCGCCGATCTTAAAATCGCTTTCCGCTTTCGCAGTTTCGCCCATAGCCGCGATCTTGCCGGCAAGTTCCAGCCCCGGCCAGGGTGACCAACCCGCAGGCGACGGATACGTTCCCGCGCGTTGCAGAAGGTCGGCACGATTGAGCGCGGTCGCGTATATCTCCACGATAACGCCGTCGGGCGCAAGCGTAGGTTCGGCTACTTCCGACCAGACAAAATTCTTATTCTCGTCAATCAACATTGCTTTCATCGACTTTTATCTCCGTTTTGTTTTGCGGTTTTGCCGCGGTTTCGTCGTTAATTTTTGTTATTTCGTCCGTTTTGAGGGACTTTTTCCCGAAATTCACGTTGCTCACAAGCACCGCCGCCGCAACGAGCGCGAACGCCGCGCCGTGCTGCCAGGTCAGCGTAGCACCGATAGGCAGAAGCACCGAGATCAGTGCCGCGAACAGCGGTTCGGTCATCTTTATTATGAACAGTTTGCTAAGGCTGTATTTCTGCACTACCGCGTACCACAGCCCGTAACTCACCACCGTCGCCGCGACTATGAACGCCATAATGCATATTCCGCCCGGTGTGACTACTCCGAAACTTCCGCCGAAACTCAGCCCGATAATCATCAGCACCACGCCGCCGATAAGTTGCGAGTAACCGGTGACCGACACCGGGTTTACATCCGCGAGCGTCTTTTTAAACACTACGTTGTTCACGACCGTGCAAAGCCCGGCGGCAAGCACGAGTATCGATCCCAGCCCGAAATCGAACTTAGTCGATTCGAAGTTGACTACAAGTACCGAAGCCACGCCCAGTACCGCGCCCGCGATCTTGCCCCAACTGAATTTGTCCTCTTTGAAGAACAGAAACGATATGCACACGAACACCACTACGCCCGCCTGTTTCAGAAGCGCGGTTTTGCCCGCGTCCACCAGGCTCAGCCCTATGTAAGTGCAGGTATAATGCAGTACCACCGCGAACAGCGCGACGAGCGAAGTCCCGATCAGTTTTTTCGGCCGGCGTACGATATAAGTCCGTTTGGTACACACGCAGAACAGCGAGAGGATAAAGCCGCTTATCGTAAACCGCACTCCCGCGAACAATATCAGGTTCGGGTAAAAGGTCGTATCTATGGAAAAGACCTTGTAGCCGTACTTGACGAACGGAAACAGCGCGCCCCAAAGCAGCATTACGAGCAGGCTGACGAGTACTATTATTACCGTTCCGCGGGCGCTCGCGTCAATTTTTTTACGCTTGCGTTCGGCTTTTTTCGGTACTTCGGAGCGGTTTTCGCCCTCTGTCGAAGCCGAAACCGCACTACCCGAAACGCCGTAATCCGAAGAAGCCGCAACGGTTTCGTTTACCGATTCGTTTTCCATTTTTCAGTCCTTCGGTTCCGTTCCGCGAGTTGCGAGGCATCTGCCGCCGTCGACTACGAGATTGTGTCCGGTGATAAAACGCGCGTCCTCAGACGCGAGGAACATGACCGCAGCCGTGATGTCGTGCGGCGACGGAGTCATTCGCAAATAGTTCGTGTGCGAAAGATCGCCGCCGGTCGCGTTCGCCGTGGGAATCATGCCCGGACAAACCGCGTTTACGTTCACCCCGAACTTGCCGAGTTCTTTCGCCATGGACTTGGTCATACTCAGCACCCCGCCTTTCGCCGCTCCGTATTCGGTGTGCATGACGTGACCGTTCAGCCCCACGACCGAAGTAGTATTGATTATCTTGCCGCCTTTGCTTTTTTCTATCATGACTCTCGCGCACTGGCGGGCGAAATAATAACTGCCGTAAAGATTGACCTTGATAATTCTGTCGAAAATCTCCGGCGACTGCTCGTACGAGAGCGCGCGGTCTTTTCTCGCGCTTCCGCCGGCAATGTTCGCCAGCACGTCCACGCAGCCGAAGTCCGCGACTATATCGTTTACACATTTCTCGACCGCGTGAAAATCGGTCACGTCGCAAACGTAAGTCTTTGCTTGCCCGCCGTTGTCGGTAATTTTCTTTACCGTTTCGTGCGCGGTTTCGCCGTTGAAATCGACTACCGCGACCTTTGCTCCCTCGGCTGCGAACGAAATCGCCGTATCAGATCCGATACCGCCGCCGGCGCCCGTCACAATAACTACCTTGTTTTCAAATCTTTTCATAGTATCTCTCCTTAATTTACGTCGCGCTTAATCCACGTCGTAGCCGCACGCTTTCAGCGTGTATTTTTGTAAATTGTACTCGTGTTCGAAGTCCACGTCGTATGGAATCGCGCCTTGAATCATATCGATAAACTCGCGCATCATCACGTCGTAGCGCCCCTCTTCGGGAATATCGATCACGCGGTGGCAGTCCTTCCACGGATTGCCCTCGCCCGCCGCGGCTTCGCGAACGATCATCGGACATTCGATGGGCGAAACGCTGACCGTGCCTTTCTCGCCGTAAACCGTAAACTCGCGCATACCCCAACCGTTGACTTCCACGCTCGAGGTTTTCACCGTCGCGATTCCGTCGGGGTACGACATCACGATCACCGAAGTGTCGGTAAGTTCTATCCCGCCGTCGCCCGAAACCGCATTGAACGCCGTAAGTTCTTCGGTGTTGCCTTTCAGTTTCATCACGAGATCTATAAGGTGTCCGCCGAAAATGAACGTCGAGGGGCATCTCACGCCGTAGCCCGAAAGTTGCCGTTTGAACCACTCGGGGTGCTTGGTACTCATGGTTGCGGCGATATTGTATATCCGCCCGAGTTCCCCGCGTTTCGCCTTGTTCAGAACGTATCTGATACCCGCGTTGTAACGGTACATGTACCCCGTCTGGAACACGAGTTTTTTGTCTTTTGCGATATCGAGAAACTTTTTGTAAGCGTCAAGGTCGGTGCCGGCAGGTTTGTCCATATGAACGTGCAGTCCGCGCTCGGCGCAGATCGTAGCCGTAGCCACGAGGTCGGGAACGGAACTTTCCACCATTGCCGCCTCGATCCCCGCCGCGAAAAGTTCGTCAAGAGAAAACCGCGGAATATCGTCGTAAACGCCGGGATTTTCCTTTACCCGTCGCGCGTACGTTTCGTCGCTCGGCTCGTAAAGTCCCGCAATCTCCGCGCCCTCGGTTTTACGTAAAGTGTCTATTGCAGCCGCCGCGTGATTGTGACCTATTCCGAATATCCCTATCCTCGTTTTTTTCATAAACGCTCACTCCGTTTTCCCTAAGGCTTGCCTGAAATTATCGGGTTACGTAGTAAATTATAAAACATACCGCACCGCATGTAAATAGTTAAAGTGATATTTTTATCTTTTATGATACCGAATTAGTTTACCTGAATTTGGATAATTCGCGCGTTTCTTCTTGACATTTTTATCAAAAATGCTTTACAATAAGCTTGTTATGAACAATCTCGACGTATCCGAAATCATCCTAAATCGCATCGTCGCAATCAACACGATTGCCAAAAACGATCATCGCGTGGTCACCAGAAACGACCGCTCGACTTACGCGCTCACCATGAAAATCGCCGGGCGCACGACTTACGTTTGCGACGGCGAACGCTTCGTGTCCGACGTGAACAATATGCTGCTCATCGACAAAAACGCGCGGTATCAGTGGCATATGGACGAGAAAGGCAAGTGCGTCATGGTCGAGTTCGAGGGGAACGTCGGCAACGAACCGTTCAGCTTTATCGACTTCACTCTTACCGATACCGCCGCGCAGGAAGTCGCCGCGCTGTTCATCTCTGCGGCCAACCTCTGGGATATGAAAAAGGACAATTATATGCTAAAATGCAAGTCCATTTTCTATCTCATACTAGACAAAGCTACCACGCACAAAAAGCAATCGTACCTTCCCAGCAGTTACAAACATATGCTCGAACCGGTCGTCAACTATATCCACGCCAACTACGGCGATCCCGAAATCACCAACGACACTCTCGCCGCCATCGCAGGCACCAGCACCGTTTACTTCCGCAAACTCTTCACCAAGGCTTTCAACGTTTCGCCCATAAAATACCTGCGCTCCGTCCGCATTAAAAAAGCCACCGAACTGCTGATCGGCGACGGCTCGTCCGTCAGCGAAATCGCCGAAGCCACCGGTTACGGCTCGCTGTACAATTTCAGCAAAATGTTCAAACTCGAAACGGGCGTTTCTCCTCGCGAGTACGCCGCCACCTACTCCACCCGCAAAGAATACATCGGAGAATAACGCGTAAAATAAACGGTAACGAAAAAGGAACTGCTATCGATTACAGTCCCTTTTTCGGTTACTATTAAATTTTCTTACGCCGCAAGCGTACCTTCGGGCGCATCGAGCTTGGTAATCGCAGTGTTGCCGTTGCTGTTGCTGTCTTTTCCCACGACTTTATCGTTGCCGCTGTCGTCGCTTAAACCTGCCTCATAGTATGTAATCGTAATCGAAGTGAACGCGCCGCTGCCGATTGTGCCGATAATGCCGCCGACCTGATCCGTTCCGGTAACGGTGCCCGTATTCGTCACGCCTTCGACGGACTGAGCCTCGGCGCCGGTAGTCCCCAACAGAATACCCACGATGCCGCCGATACCGGTCTTGCCGGAAATCGCGCCCTCGTTGCGACAATTCTTTATCGTAACCGACGGTGCTGCCGACGCCTTATACGAGTAGCCGAGTATACCGCCCGCATAGTTCGCAGTAGTCGACACTTCACCTTTGTTTACGCAGTTTTCGATCAAAAGGTTTGCGGTGCTTCTGCCAACGATACCGCCGGCATTACCGTTGGTTGCGTGCGTATTCTTCACGGTCGCTTCGTTAACGCAGTTTTTGACGGTAGTAACCGCGCCGCTTGCATACACCGGTGTTCCGACAATACCGCCTGCGCCCATTCCGCTGCCAGAGCAGGTAATCGCCCCCTGAACAGTAAGATTAAGCACGGTCGCGCCGCCCGAATAACCCACTACGCCTACGCCGTTCGTTGCCGTAAGCGTTACGTAAACGGTCTTGCCGTTTCCGTCGAGCGTACCCGCAAAGTAATTCGTTCCAGAGTTTCCTATTCTTGTCTTAATCGGATCTTCCGCGTTGCCGATATTTGCCGTGAGCCTTGCGTACTTGCCGCTCATCTTGGTTCCTGCGTTGACCTTGTCTCCAAACTCCTTATAGTCGGCAGCATTAGCGATAAGGTACGGATTTTTTGCACTATTGCCTGCCTCCGCGTCGTCCTTCTGAGCCGCGATAAGTCCGTCGGCGGTTTTCCACGCTTCGAGGTCGGCAATAGAATTTTCGCAAGTCGCGTCGGAGAAATGCTCGCCGCATCTCGAACACGTGTAATATTCTTTCACTCCGGTCGTGGCATACGAAGCCGCAACCGCAGCCGTTACTTTGCCGTCGTGTCCGAGTTTCGCGGTTTCGCCGCCCGTCTTCGTATAGCCGCAACCGCAGATATAGGTCGTGTAGCCGTTCGCCGTGCAGGTGGGAGCGGTGACCGACGTCGTAAAGTCGTGCTGAGTCACGTTCGATTTTTCACCGCAGGAACACTCGTTCCAGTGGTTGGTGTCGTCGTACTTGACGGTATCGTAACTATGAACGTGCGCATCGGCAAGCACGTAAGTCGTTACGCCGTCGACGGTCGTCGAGTTGACGACCTTACCGTCCACGCCGGAAGTAACCGTCAGCGTGTAGCCGCCGAGAATAACCCTCAAAGTCTGTCCCTCGCCGAGCGTGGTTTCTCCGTCGGCAAGAAGCGTGACTACGCCGTCGTTGCCCGCCACCTCTATCGCCGCGCCGAGCGTCGCGTAGCGCGTATCGCCTACTTTAGCCACCGCCGTGAGTTTGTCGGTAATATCCTTTCGGTAAGTTGCCGAGCATACGGAACAAGTATATTCGGTATAGCCGTTCTCGTCGAACGTGGGATCGGTCGTAGCGCCCTTGACTAACAAGCAGTCTGCGGTTTCCTTGTGTTCGGCGTTCCTCGAGCAAACGCGGGAGTGCGTTTCCTCGCCCTCGTCGTGCGCCCACTCGCCGTAGTCGTGATCGTCGTTTGCGGCAATCGCGAGTTCGTCGACGGTAGCAGCCGTATAATTGCCGTCCGCGCCCAAAGTAAACAGTGCGCCGCAAGTACATTTATAATGTTCTTTCACGCCGGCAGCCGAGCAGTTCGCCGCCGTACCGTCAACGTGCGCGTAAATATGCGCCGTATGCGTGATAACTACCGTAGCAGCCGCGGGAGCGCTACCCACAAGCATGTCGTTTCCGTCCTCGTCCTTGACCTGCGCGGTCGCGTAAGAGATATTCACGGCGGTATTAGCGTCCATAACGCCTACCACGTCGCCCTTTACGGTCTTTGCGGTAAGCGTGGCGTTTTCGTTCTTAAAGCCCGTAACGTTGCAGAAACGGGTTTCGGCTTTATCGTATCTGACGAGTTTACCGATTGCGCCGCCTACCGCGCCGTTTTCGGAAATAACGCTGCCCTTCATCGTGCAGTTCTCGATAACGACGTTACCGGTCGCCGAGCCTAAAATACCGCCCGCATAAGCCTTGGTCGCGGTAACGACGGCGTTGACCGTGCAGCCGCTTATCGTGGTCGCGGTGCCGTCACCGTAAGGAACGGTACCGATAATCGCGCCCGCGAAACTGCTCGAGCCGGTATAAGTAACCGAGCCGGAAACGGTAAGGTTTTTCACGGTCGCCGCCGTAGCGTAACCGATCAAGCCCACACCGCCGGAAGTCGAAGTAAGTTTGACGTAAACCTCGTGACCGTCGCCGTCGAGCGTACCGGAAAATCTTGCGGCGTTAGCGTTGCCGACGATCGAAGTAACCGGTTCGTCCGCGCCGCCGATATTTGCGGTGAGTACGGCGTGCTTGCCGGACATATTATTGCCGCCGTTTACCGTCGCCGCGAACGCCTTATAGTCAGCTACATTTGCAATCGAATACGGCTTTTCCGCCGTACCGTAAGATTCGTCGTCTTTCTCGGCGGCTATTTTACCGTCGCCCGCTTTCCACTCTTCGTAGTCCACGATTTCGTTCTCGCAAGCGCCGTCCGTAAAGTGCTTTTCGCACACGGAACAAGCGTAATGCGCCTTAACGCCCGCGGTCGCGTAACTTGCCGCAACCTCAGTAATCGCTTCGGGCGTATGCGGAAGCGCGGGAACCTCGTCGCGCTTTTCGGTCTGACCGCAAACCGCGCAGGTATAGAGGTCGTAGCCGTTACCCGCGCAAGTCGCGTCGACGTGAGAAGTCTTTTCGAAACTATGTTCTTTGCACGTTTTTACGAGTTTCGTAGCGTTGCCGGGGTTTGCGCCCACGGGAGTTTCTACGCCGCCTACATCGCAACCCGCCGCTATATACTCTATCGTAAGATCGGTGAACTTTTGCCCGCCGATCGTGCCGACGATGCCGCCGACCTGATTTTCTCCGACTATCTCGCCGGTGTTTTTGACGTAGCGGAGCGCGTGCGTAGCGGCTTTAGTGCCGGAATGGATAAGCCCGACTACGCCGCCCACGCCCGTAGCGCCGATTATTTTGCCGCCGTTGGTAAAGTCGGTAATCGTCAGCGACGGAACGCATTCGCCGCTGTTGATGATATACCCCACCGCGCCGCCGACGTAGTTCGCCGTCGTAGCGACTTCGCCGTTATTCGCGCAGTTTATTATCGTAACGTTGCAACCGTCGCTTCTTCCGAGCAAGCCGCCGGCGTTGTTCGCCGCCGTAACCTTGCCTTCGTTCGTAAAGTCACTGATAGCGACCGCGGGAACGTAAGCGTTTTGTCTGAGAACGTAGCCCGCCGCGCCGCCGACGTAGTTTGCGTCCGCGTTCACCGCGCCGCCGTTCGAGCCGCCGACGATAGAAATATTGCCGGTGCTTCTGCCGATCATACCGCCGGCGTTGCCGCCGCCGTTAGCCGTAATTATCGCTTCGTTCACGCAGTTCGAAAGCGTCGTAACCTTTCCGTCGGCATAAAGAACCGCGCCTACCAAGCCGCCCGCGCCCGAGCCGCTTGCCGTGTACTCGACTTCTCCGCACACGGTAAGGTCGGTAAGCGTCGCGCCCGCGGCGTAACCTATAAAGCCCACTCCCGCGTTTGCGCCTAGGTCGATATAAATCGTTTTGCCGTTGCCGTCAATCGTACCGGCGAAAGCCGTCGCGGCGGTCTTGCCCGCATACAGACGAAGCGGACTGTCCTCCGCGCCGAGATCCGCGGTTATTTTGTAGTAAGCCGATCTCGCCGCTTCGTTGAAATAGTTTTCATAGACGAAAGTCTTGTAATCGTCCTCGTTCGCGATAACGTACGGATTTTCGCTCGTGCCCGCGCCGTCGAGAGTCGGAAGCGCGTAAGTCTGTTTTTCGTTATAAATATCAGCGTACGCGAGCGCGAAACTCTTGCCGAACTCGTTGCCCAGTCTTATCATGGACAGCGCGTCGAGGTGCGCGTAGTCGGTGTTGTCACGGTCGTAAGTCAGCCAGTCCTCGTGCGCGACTTCGACGAAATGCGCTTTACTGCTGACCGCGGCGTAACGCTCTTTCGCGGCGTTCACCACGTCGTAGTTCGTCCAACGCTGAGTGATACCGCCGTCGATAGTGGTAAGTCCGGTTTCGGTAAGGTAGCCCTTTTCTTCGAACGCCGCCGTCACGTCACCGATAAAGTTATTCCACAGCGTGGGATAATCGAACGCGTAAGACTGCGCGTCGTTCTCGCCCTGCATCCAGATAAACGACAGAATACGGGCGTCCACTCCGTCCGCTTTCAGCATCGCCATTCCGCCGTCAACCTTTTTCATTAGGTGATTATAAAGCGTGATATCCTCTTCCGTCTTTTCGAAAAGTCCGAGCGACGAAGGGCACAGCCACGAGCCGTGAAGCGTCGCTCCGCCCGTCGCGTCCTTGATTATATAGAAAGTTTCGTCGGGATAGTTCTCGGTAAGATACGCCGCAAGCCCGATCTCGGGACCGAACGCTCCGTCTTCGAGCGATGTATAACGTCCCTGACCGAGTTTGACGGGCTCGAACGCAGAGTTCTCGTTCTTGGTTTTTGTCTGCGCGTCATCGGATTGAAGCGGCGCGTTGGAATAGAAAATTTTCACGTTGTCGAAGCCCGCGCGGTACTTTTCGTACTCCTCGGGCGTAACCACGGTTTTGAGATTCTTGCTGTAAGTCCAGCCCACGGCGTTGCTCTGCCCGGCAATCACGATGACTTTCGCGATTCTTTCGGTTTCTTCGCCGCGATAAGTATACCCGCAGTCGCAGGCATGCTCGGTATAACCTTTCTCGGTATAAGTCGGTTCTACCGTCTCATCGGCGAACGCATGCGCCGCAACGTCAGTCTTGTCGTGACAAATCGCGCATTCGCGCCAGTGGTCGTGATCGTCGTACTTTACGGCATAGTCGTGGTCGCAGCGCGTAGGCTCGGGCGTATCGTTGCCGCCGCATGCAACCGCCACCGACGCGAGTACCGCAATCAACGCGAAAACGAGTGTACTCAGCCAAATTCGTCTTTTCATTTTTCCTCCCGCCGCCGAAGTTATTTTGCCCCCGGCGTTAAATCGAAATGCGTTTCGGAAACTTGCTCCGCTCGCGATTCAAGCGGATATAACCGCCCGCACGCGACAATCGCCGTCACCGAACCGCTTTTATCTTACATCGTTTATGGCTGGCTTGTAAATAGCAAAAGTGATATTTTTATCAATTATGCTACCGAAAAATGCCGCTATAGGTAATTATTACCGTTTTTTAACCTTTCCGTTTATCTTTTTTGACAAGAGAAACGGAAAAAGTACGGTCTATTTTAAATTTAACGAGCAGCATCCGTCTTTAACTGTCACGCAGAGAAACAGCCGGGCGGTTTGCACGGCTGTTTCGTGGAATCCCCCGCAACAGAGGTATAATTTATCCTTTAATCGGCTTATTTAATTTTCCACTTTCCGCTTGCCGATTGCAAATCGACCATACGGGCGTAAATGCCGTTTTTCTTATATAGTTCGCCGGGAGCCCCCTGCTCCGCCACGACGCCGTCCGCCAAAACAACGATCTTATTCGCACCCGCAGCCGTTCTCATTCTATGCGCTATGATAAGCACGGTTTTATCTTCTATAAGACGGGAAAGCGCCGATTGTACTGTCATAAGTTTTTATGGATAGGTCAAGCACGGAAAACGCCTCGACAACGGAATACAGACAGCCGTCCTTTTCCATTTTGTCGATATGCTTGATATAGACGACCATCATATCGCAGTTCTCGGCAAGCCATTTGTTGCGTTCCCCTATCGCCGCTTTGAAATGACACTTCCTATCGGTTGGTATAATGACGTTATCGTAAGACTTCTCTAAAATATCCAAGTTTGCCACGGGATACGGCTCGACAAGCGTAAGTTCGCACCACTCCGCCCATTCTTTCCGAAATCGTCTGACAGCTTGCGCGGCAAGGTCGTCAAACTCGCCGTTTCGTCCCACGTTAAAGTCTATAAACCCATATTTACGGTGCAGCAATTCGATTACTTCGTCAAGCTCTTCTTCGACTTGCCGATATTCGTCCACTACCCTGTGACCTATAAACGAAACTCGAAAAATATCCAATTCAATGCCTCCCGATAGGTGAATTATCTCGCAAAATTTTGTTCGCCTATTAAAGCAATAGGTGAACAAAGCCGTAGACTTCGGACACCTATCGAGAGTATTTACGAATTTTATTACTTTTCTAACCGCGCGAAAGCATTGCACATTGACTTTACTATCGTTTTATGGTATAATAAACATAATATTTGAGCCGTCTATTGCTTTAACAGACGGCTTTTTTAGTTGAAAATTTTACCGAGCTTATTCATCATATCCTGCTTGTGTTCCATAAGCGAATGGGCGTATCTGTTCAGCGTTACCGTGGCGTTTTTATGCCCCAATATCTCCGCCAATGTTTTCACGTCCATTCCGCACTCCAAAGCGCGTGTAGCAAACGTATGCCGAAGCGAATGGAAACCTTTACGCTCGATATGCAAACGCTTTTGCAGAAGTTCAAAGGTTCTCTGATAAGATCGCACCGTAGGCGGCTCGCCCTTTTCCGATTCCACAACATACTCCGAAATGCTTTTCCTTTTATATTCTTTCAGAACGGGAAGCAACTGCTTCGGAAGGGGAATCATTCTTTTGGAAGAAGTTGTTTTCGGCAAATCTGTAATCCGGCAAAGATTCCCGTTTTCATCTCGTCCGTCGTGGCAAGTTTTGTTCACCGCAAGCGTTCCTTTCGTGAAATCAATATCTGCCCAAGTAAGCGCGAGCAATTCTCCGATACGCAATCCCGAATAAAGACAAATCACGATCCCGATGAATTTCCGTTTCTTACTCGATAA
>DQGD01000012.1:0-18601 GCA_003533505.1 Clostridiales bacterium
TCATAATAACAGTTATCATCACCTTTGTAGATATAACTCTCAACGTATTTCTTGCCGAGTTGAGCCTTCTTTTCGGCGCGGATACGTTCGAGCAATACCGCCGCGGGTTTGTCGTTGCTATCCTGCGGAACAAGTTTGCCTTGAATGGCGTATTGCAGAATAGATTTTTTAAGTTTGTCGTAAATCTCGCCGTCAAGTTTCGTCGCCTGTTGTTCAAGTTTATCATATTCGGCAATCAACGGCTCAAACTTTTCAATCTCGGATACAATTCGTTCTTGTTCTGCAAGCGGCGGTAATCCAATAATCAATGATTTGAACAGGCTTTTATTCAAATGTGGTATAGCGGCTCCGATTTTACTATCTCTGAATACGTCTTTATAAAAATCTAAAATTGTATTGAGATAATGTATATTGAACTCCTTGCTTGCCCCCAGAATTTTGAAAGTGCTACCCATATAGCCACGAAACGGAACATTAAAAACTTCTCCTGAATTTTCACCGTCTACAAGAATAACCTTCGTTTCGCAATCTACAACTTTACCTTCATTCAAATATGCTATATCTGTTTTCCCACGCAAAGTTTTTGCATCCAAATAAGGTAGAGTTTCTCCACTTGTTTTCTTTGTGTCACCCAACCAACAAACCGTCGATAATCTAATATATTCCCACCCGTCGGGCAGGTCAAAGTCTATTTCATCGGTAATATTTTTGACTTCCGAACCTGTCTTCTCATAATAGCAATTATCATCACCTTTGAAGATGACGGAATCGCCTTTATCCTTTTTGATTTTGCCTTCTTTTATCAGGCGTTGCTTTTCGGCGCGGATACGTTCAAGCAAAACGGAGGCAGGCTCGTCGGCAGGATCTTGCGGAACGAGTTTACCTTGAATTGCTAATTGAAGTATGGATTTTCTTAATTGTTCAGCCTTCATTTTTACCACCCAAAAGCGCCATAATTTCACCGAGAACTCTATCAATATCAGCATCCAAACTGGCACGCTTTTCACGGTAATTATTGATTAAGTCTTGCGGAGCGAGAATTTCTTCTTCTTCGTGCGGATAGCCGCAAAGGTCGATATTATAATTGTTATCTTCGATTTCTTGCAAAGTGTATTTCTTTGCTTTTGGCGCATCGTCAACGATGATTTCTTCACGATCGTTCCACCAATCTATAGCAGGCTGGAAGTGTTCCAACTTCATAGGTTTGGTTTTTGAGAAGTTTTTATATCCTTCGGGCATATCAAGGCGATAGAACCACGTTTCCTTCGTCCCGCCGGTTTTATCGAAGAATAAAATATTCGTAGTAATAGAAGTATACGGCGCAAAAACGCTGTGCGGCATACGAATTACCGTATGGAGATTAAATTCCGACAACAGTTTCTTTTTGATTGCGACTTTTGCGTTATCCGTACCAAACAAAAATCCGTCGGGAAGAATAACCGCCGCCCGCCCGTTATCTTTCAAGCGATACATAATGACGGACATAAACAAATCAGCCGTTTCGCTGCTTGCCAAATCGGACGGGAAGTGATTTTTTACGTCCGCCTTTTCGTTTCCGCCGTAAGGGGGATTCATAAGAATTACTTCAAACTTATCCTTATCTGTATAATCCAAAACATCTCTTAGAAGTGAATTATCATGGTAGATTCTTGGCATATTGATATCGTGCAACAAAAGATTTGTTACACAAAGCATATACGGAAACTGTTTCTTTTCGATACCGTAAACGGAATTTTCATAGGCTTCTACGTCATCGGTAGAAGTTTTCTTTTTGTCTAATTCTTTCAGCCAACTGGTTAAAAATCCGCCTGTGCCGCAAGCAAAGTCCGCAACGTGTTCGCCGATTTGCGGATTTATCATTTTTGCCATAAAATCGGTAACGGCACGTGGAGTGTAAAACTCACCGGAAGCACCTGCGCTTTGCAATTCGCGCAAAATCGTTTCGTAAATTTCTCCGAATGCGTGGCTCTCGTTATAATCGCTCAAATCCAATTCGTCGATAACGCTAATGACCTGACGGAGTAAAACGCCGTCCTTCATATAGTTGTTCGCATCTTCAAAGGTAGTTCTTACGATTGCTTTCTTTATCGGGGTATCGGTTGATATTTCGATACCTTTGATAATGACTTCGCCGTCTGAATTTTTGACGTCTTTGCCCTTTAACACGGGGAATAATTTATTATTGACAAAATCAAGAAGCGCGTCGCCGGTTAAACCTTTTCCGCTTTCGTCGTGTGCCCAATTACGCCAACGGCATTGATCGGGAATAATGGATTCATAATTATCTTCGTCCATTTCCCAGTCATTCTCTTTGCTGTCATATACTTTCAAAAACAGCATCCAGGCAATCTGTTCTATTCTTTGCGCGTCGCCGTTGATACCCGCGTCATTGCGCATAATATCTCTTACTCTTTTGACAAATCCAGATACGTTACTCATTTGTTATGCTACCGCCTTGTAAATTTCTTGTTTTAATAGTCTGACTGCTTCGAGATAACCTTCTTTGCCACCGAAAAGTTGAGCGATTTTTGAAGGCTTACCGAACTTAGTGAAAGGATCGAGTTTCAGCACGTCGGTATCTTCGATTTCGTATATACTGCTGTCGGCATACTTATCTAGAAGCGCATTCAAAACTTCTCGCGCTGCTTCGCCATATTTACCGAAAACATTGCGTTTTTTAACGTTTTCGGCACGTTCTTTCCTTGTGAGCGGCTTTTGATTGTAAGCAACGTGGCAAATAAAATCGAAATCATCCACGTCGGACATATTTTCGTCCGCTTTTACTTTGTCAAGGTCAATGCCTTTTTGCAAGAATAACTCGTAAATTTTTTCTTTCTTTTCTTCCGCGCTCCACGACGAAATGAAATCGCTTAACGTTGCAAATTCGCCGAAAATATTTGCTTTGGTGTAGTCGATAATGCTTTCCTGTCGCAACAGTTTTCCGTCTACGTCGTAAATAGACACGACTTTTTGCAAGACCTGAACTCTGCAACCACGATTATCGACAACCCATTTATGTTTAGGCGGCATAGGCGGAGGTGGCGGTGGATCAATTACTGTTCCGCCCGGCGGATCAGGTGGAGTAACGTGTACGAAATTTTCATCTTGTTCCACAGGGCCGTCCCAATCGGGATCGGCAAAAAGTCTTGTAACGCCGCGGAAATCCATTATCATAAAATGCGTCTTTCCGTCTTGCTCTCTGATTCGTGTGCCGCGACCGATAATTTGCTTGAATTCCGTCATAGAGTTAATCATTTCGTCTAAAACGATCAGCTTTACCATTTTACAGTCGGCGCCGGTCGAAAGCAATTTTGAAGTCGTTGCAATTACGGGATATTTTGCGGAAACAGAGATAAAATAATCCAGTTTGCTTTTGCCGTAATCGTCGCTGCCCGTAATACGCACTACATAATCGGGATTTTTTGCAATCATATCAGCATTGCAATTTGTGAGAGCAACGCGCATACGCTCGGCGGCATCTTCGGTGGCACAGAAAACGATAGTCTTCGCCATACGCTCGGTTGCTTTGAGATAATTCGTAACTTCTCGCGCAACCATATTGATTCTGTCCTGAATAATAATTTTATAGTCGAAATCGCTGTTGTTGTAAATACGGTCTTCTATTTCATAGCCGTAAATATCGACTTGTCCTTTTCTCGGTCTCCAACCGTCGCCGATATCGGATTTTACGTTGATAACCTTGAATGGGGCAAGAAATCCGTCGGCGATGCCTTCTTTAAGGCTATAAATATAAACAGGTTCGCCAAAATAGTCGATATTGGAAATCGACTGCGTTTCTTTCGGTGTGGCAGTCATACCGATTTGTGTGGCAGAAGAAAAATATTCCAAAATTTTACGCCAACGGCTGTTTTCTTTTGCCGAGCCGCGATGACACTCGTCAACGATAATCAAATCGAAGAAGTCTTTATCAAAAAGTTTGCTGTACCTTGCAAGCACTTCTTCGTCGCTTTCGTCATCATCTTCTTTTTTGTTGCCTGCGAGTTGCTGATACAGCGAAAAATAGACCTGATACGATGCGATTGTCGTGCGGTCGTCCTTAAGGAAATTGATTTTATGTATTACTTTTCCCAACGGTTTGAAATCGCCGCCGATTGTCTGGTCAATAAGATTGTTTCTATCGGCAAGATAAAGGATTTTTTGTTTCGCGCCCGTTTGCAAAAGACGATAAACGATCTGAAAAGCGGTGTATGTTTTACCTGTGCCGGTAGCCATAACGAGCAATAGACGATTTTTGCCTTTTGCGATTGCGTCCAACGTACGATTTACGGCGTTTCTTTGGTAATATCTCGGAGGATATGTCGTCTGACTTGTATAAAACGGTTGATTGATAAAGGACAATTCCGTCTTTGACAACCCGCTACCGTCGTTTATTTCGGCAGCGTATCTTGCGTATAATTCATCGGGAGTAGGAAATTCTTCAAGAGAAATTTCTCTTTCAACGCCGGTTAAAAAATCAAATTCCTGAAAACCGTCGCCGTTGGAACTGTAAGCAAATTTTACGTCGAGCATTTCAGCGTATAATTTTGCCTGTTGCATACCGAAAGAAATGCTATGGTTATTATCCTTTGCTTCCACCACGGCAAGCGGGTTTGCACTATTAAGATACAAAATGTAATCGGCTTTTTTCGGCGCTTCTCTGGACGCGATATTACCTTTCAGATTGATTCGTCCGTCGGTAATTTTCGTTTCCATCGTAATTTTGCCGTCCCAGCCTTTTGCCTTTATCGCCGGTGTGATGAAGTTTAATTTTATATCTTCTTCGGTCATTTGCTTTTTATCTAAAATGCTCATTTACTCCTCCTTGAATCGTTATGTTCCGATAATCTTTTATCGGAAGTTGATGAGTAAAAAAATTATCTGCCCCCGTTTATCAATGCTTTCAGGTTATCCCAAGTCCATTTATAAATTTTATCAGAAGCATTTGCACCTAAAGGTTTAACAACATTGCCATCAGCACGTCCACATAGAAAGAAATAAGGAATTCCCTCTTCTTGTGTGATTGTCAGTTCGGCACTTACACCTCGCGCTGTATCTGTATGTTTTCCGCAAATTACAATGACAACATCACATTGCCGAATTCGTTGTCGAGCATAATATTTCCAATTCCCATCAATCGCTTGTTTGATTGACATATCGTTAATAGAAAAGGGGGAATCTGGATTTTTGGATTGTCCTATCAATGCTTGCTTTAATTCCTCATCATGATCATAGTCAAAACTAATAAAAGCGCGTTTTTTCATTTGTGTATCTCCTTAAATTCGATTATTTTTTACTAAATTCCAATAATGTACGCCCAAAGCTGTTAATTTGCAGGATTTACTATTCATCGCAGCATAGTACATGTGCGTTTCTCCCACCGGAACAACCAAATTTACGTGCACCATATTTTGCAGAATTCTGAAAATTTTTGTATGCTCAGATTGTGCGAATTCGCAATCTGGTTCATATGATGGATTAAGGGTGAAGCTTTCAGAAGGATTTTTAAAGATATTTGTAATTTCCCTTAAATCATCATAACTGATCGATGGGTATATCTGACGCAAGCAAACAAACTGTTCGACATTTGTTTTGAAAACTGGACGTTGAGACCAAGACCCCAAAGATTGATCTATATGAGCATAAACACTTCCTGGTGTGATTTGTCCTAATATGTTCGCTCCGCTTCCATTTAGGGCATCGACAAACAACTGTGTAAACACACCGTGGTGCGCATTTTCAAGTGCATATTGTCCTTTTGTACAAGCACTTAATATTGTGACTCCTTCTCCGATAATAGAATTCCCACTGAAATATCTATCATCGCCTGCGGCACCGGCATGACAACAATCAAAAATCAGTATTTTATTTTTTACCTTAGATCTATTACACCATTGCATAATATCATCCATTTTTATCCCATTGCGTCCTGGCAATTGAGTATCTGAAGGAATAATATAGCCATTATTATCTTCTGTGTATCCATGCCCAGAAAAATAAAATAATGCAATTTCGTCATTTCCAGAAAATAGTTCCTTAATTGCTTCTTCCAATTCATTTTTTGTTACAATGTTATTTTCTGATGTGGCAGTCATAACTTTTACATCGAAATTCAATGTACCGTCGGCATTCCGAGCTAACACATTTGCAACATCGTGTGCATCATTTACACAACCAGTCAAGTCTGATATGTTTAAATAATTATCGATCCCCACTATTAATGCTTTTTTCATATAACAACCCCTTTGTTATTTTCTAAAAATCTCGTCCAATGTTTTTCCGTCCTTGTTTTTCCATTCTGTCCAACCGTTTGTTGAACCGCCGAGAATAAAATCGCTTGCACCGCTCGGCGTATTAAACTCCAATGTTGTTTTCAGGATATAAATGCCGTTCTCCGATTCAATATCGCTATTAGATTGCAATTCCGTTCTTTGTTTATTGTATTTTTCAAGATTTGTAGGCTTAATCATGTTGATTTGAGAGCCTTGTAATACTTGAAATTTGTCCCCATCATATACGCCGTAAGCGAGAATACCGTTTCTCGTTGTGTGGAATATCTCACGATTATCTTTACTCTGTTTTGCATCGTCCATTTTATACCCGAGAGTAGCCATTACGAATTGAATTTCATCATAGACTTCTTCGATAGAGGGCAGATCGTATTCGTCAATTTCATATTTAGGACGAACAGAGTTTTCTACTTTATATCGCTTTGACTCGTGTGCTTTAATGATGGCATATTCTTCAAGTCCGCTTATCATATCGAGAGAAAACGTCTTATTATCGGCAAGAAACATAATAGCCTTATTCCAAAAATCTTTTGAACGATTGTGATCGTCGAGCCGAGTAACGCCGTTCCGTGTCTGTCCGATATAAATTTGAGCAATCTTATTTTCGTCGTTTTCATTAATTAAATAGTATATTCCCGGTCTTGTAATTCCCAAAATTTTCTTTGCTTCCGAAAGCAACGGGCGTGGAATAACGTATGTGGTTATCGTAGATAAATGGCGACGGATAGAACGGATACCATCGGGTTGTCCGTTATAATATATCGTTTCAAGTTTCTTGCTTATAGACATATCTATTCCCCCTTATTCCTCAAACTTAATACCTTTGCTTTCGCAAAACGCGTAAAATTTGCCTTGCGATACGATTTGCGGTTCACGATTATCTTTTTCCCAACGGCAAATTGTCGCATAAGACACGCCGAGTTCTTTTGCCAACGCTTCTTGCGTTAAAAGAAGTTTCATCCTTGCATATTTTACTTTTTCAGAAAATTTCATTTTACACCTCATTGTTCGTCCGAGCCGTCGGGCAGTTTAAGCGGTTCTTCCGCCAAAACTTTCATTTGTCGAATTGCCGCTTTATTCAGCTCGATAAGCCTTTCTTGCTGGCTTATGCCGTTATCTATCAAATACGCGTTCAAGTTTTCAAGATTGGAAAGACATACAAGTTGCGAAACTTCCGCATAATCGCGCATATTGCCTTTTTTATCGGGATTTTGCTCTCGCCACTGCTTTGCGGTCATACCGAAAAGCGCAACGTTCAGAACGTCCGCTTCGCTTGCGTAAACAAACGACGCTTGTTCTTTTGTAATTTCAAGCGGAATAATGATGTTATCTTTGATCGCGTCGGTATGTATGCGGTAATTGATTTTTGCAAGTTCTCGCTTAACCGTCCAACCGAGTTGTTTCTGTTCGTCGGCTTTCAGGCGCTGAAACTCTTTGATAATGTATAAATTGATTTCGGGCGAAATCCAGGACGCGAATTGCAGAGCAATATCCTTGTGTGCGTATGTGCCGCCGTTATATTTCCCGGCTTTGGAAATAATACCGATGGCATTTACGCCGTCGATCCATTTCTTCGGAGTCATTGTAAAATAGTTGTGTCCGGCTTCGCTTCTAAACGTATCGAATTCGACACGGTTAAAATTTGGATTATTCAATTGCTCCCACAACCCTATATATTGAATTGTATCGATCCTGCGCATCCAATTCTGTATGACAAATCGTGGATCTTCAGGATTTTTATATTTTGCAATATCCGTAAGAGAGAAATAATCGTCTTTGTTGATATGGATTTCCTGATCCAATACAGTAATTTCTTTGTTCTTCATTACTTTGCGACCTTTCATAAATTTTATTATATTATAACACATTTTGACAGAATAATCAAGAGGAAAACGGGTGATCTGAAATATATTTTCGGCTAATAAAAGAGAAGAGTCCGATGATAATTTCGGACTCTTTTACGAACTCGCTATTTGCACATATTGAATTTAATACTTCTTCTAAATTCCCCACGAATATTTAACTAAGGGCGGAGGCGTTTATATTTTCCCGAAACGGAAAAACGCGGTCGTCATTTTCTGCGTTTATTTTTCGCGGAAAATTTTTGAAAAAGTATTACGAGTAAATGCAATATTGACAATACGCTGTCACGTTATTTTCGCTATATTATGGGTGAAATTGAAAACGCGCCGCGGAAATGCCCCTTCGGCGGCGCAAAGGAGGAATAAGTGAAAACATACGTTCTGGCAATTTTCAGGCTGAGCGACCGATTGGAGAAGAGCATCGACGCGATGGACAAAAAAATCGAAAAAATCGCTTACAATCCCTTCGGCGACACGATTAAACAATACGATAAAATACTCGAAATAACCGACAAGCGAATGCGGCTTATCAATCTCAGGGTGATGTACGAGCTGATGCTTCGCAAGCTCGACGGCGAGGAAACGATGCTGATTGCGCGCCATGCGCTGGGGCTTTCCGCAGGTGAAATCGCCGAGAGCATGAACATGAACGGTAGTACCGTTTACAAGAGGCTGTCGCGCGCTCTCGTAAGAGCCGAAAAGATTTTGAAAGAAGCCGGTTTCGACGAGCGACGAATGGAGCGCGACTATGCGGACGTGGCGCAGCTTGCCGCCGCAAAAAGGCTGTTTGAGAGGCGAAGCGCGGCTTGCGGAAAGCGACGGCGCGCCGAAAACAGGGCGGAGCAAAAGCCCGTGGCGTAGCGGCTATTCACGCTCGTTGCGCTCTTTCCCGGGCTTGCGGAACAGGAGGTAGGTGATGACGATGACGGGCAGGCAAAGCGCGACTATCGTTATCGCCTCGCCGCCGATTGAAAGCGCGGAGCCGTCGCTAGTTTGCTTTACCGAGTCGTCGTCATTGTTTTCGACGGGCTCGGGCTCAGGGTCTGGTTCGGGCTCGGGCAGGGCTTCGATGACGTTTTCGGGGATAGGCTCGGCGGCTACGTACAGCGAGTAGACGTAGCCGCGTTTGGTTTCGCCGTCCGCGGCAAAGCGAACGTAGTACCACTCGTCGCCCACTGCCGCGATTTGCGCAGTGCCCTTGACCGTGCCGTAGTAGAAAAGCGTTTCGCCGTCGGTCAAATCCGCGATGACCTCGCCGTTTTCGTGGTCGGGCGCGCTCCTTATCCGCACGTTGTGCCCGTCGTTATTCAGCCGCAGCGAACCCTCGGCGTACTTGTAGCGCGGCTCGTAATCGACGAGAGAAAGCTTGCTCTCTTCGATTTTGCCGGCAAGGTCGAGGTAGCTTACGGACACATAGCCGTTTTCGGGCTCGCCCAGCACCGCCGCGAAATAGTTTTTTGGCAGCGACGTGAGGGCGGTCTTGCCCTCGTCCGCATAGAGCACGGCGCCCTCGCCGATGAGCGCGTAAGGCAGCGCGGAAGCTCGGGCGCGGCGGCAGGCGGAGCGGTCGCAAAGCGTCGACATCAGCGCGATAAAGACAATAAGGAACGCGAATATCCGTATTTTCAGACTAAGCTTCATAGGGCGATTGTAACGCATCGGGCGCGTCGAAAAATCGGAGATTCGGTCGAAAAATTACTTGTTTGGGAGAAAAAAGTGAACGAGAGGGAGATTATCGAGAAAATCAGGCGGCTGGAGCGGCGCGAAAAGCAGCTCTACCGCAACAATCGGATTTTCCGCTACAACACCGGCGAGAAAGTGCACTTAAAGCAGCTCGAGTTTCACAAGTGCCAAAAGCGCAACCGCTGGGTGTTCGGCGGCAACCGCTCGGGCAAGACCGAGTGCGGCGCGGTGGAAACGGTGTGGCGAGCGCGCGGCATTCACCCGTACCGCGAAAACCGCGCGGACGTCAGCGGCTGGGTGGTGTCGCCAACGCGCGAGGTTCAGCGCGAGGTCGCTCAGCGCAAGGTGCTGTACTACCTTAACCCCGAGTGGATAGCGGACGTGGTGATGGTGTCGGGCAAGAGCGGCAACCCAGACGGCGGAATAATCGACTACATAGCGGTGAGAAACGTGTTCGGCGGCATAAGCAGAATCGGCTTTAAGAGCGCGGAAATGGGCAGGGAGAAGTTTCAGGGCGCGAGTCTCGACTTCGTGTGGTTCGACGAGGAGCCGCCCGAGGACGTGTACGAGGAGTGCAGAATGCGCGTCGTCGACCGCAAGGGCGATATTTACGGGACCATGACGCCGCTCAAGGGCATAACGTTCGTGTACGACCGCATCTACCTCAACGACCGCGGCGACGACAACGTGTGGCATATCTTTATGGAATGGGCGGACAATCCCTACCTCGACCCCGAGGAAATCAAGTCGGTTTCGGCGGCAATGACGCGCGAGGAGCTTGACAGCCGCCGCTACGGCAGGTTCGTTTCGGCAAAAGGGCAGGTGTATCCGGAGTTTCAGGAAGCCGTGCACGTCATCGAGCCGTTTGACGTTCCGCGCGAGTGGTACGACAACATTTCGATAGACCCCGGGCTTCACAATCCGCTGTCCTGTCACTTTTACGCCACCGACGGCGACGGCACGGTGTACGTCATCGCCGAGCACTACGAGGCAGGGCAGTCGGTCGCCTGCCACGCGCGGAAAATCAAGGAAATCGCGGCGCGGCTCGGCTGGCACTCGGACGGGCACGGCAGAATAAGCGCGCTCATCGACAGCGCGGCTTCGCAGCGCACGCTGGCGGCTTCAAAGTCGGTTGCGGAGCTGTTTTACGACGAGGGCATAGCCGTCAACACGCACGTCAACAAGGAGCTTTTCAGCGGAATAAACCGCGTAAAGGAGTATCTTTCGCCCGTCGGCAGCCCCGACAAGCCTCGGCTTTACATCTTTTCGAGCTGCGTAAACCTTATACGCGAAATCAAGGGTTATCGGTGGGGCGACGGCGACGCGCCGGTAAAGCGTGACGACCACGCGCTGGACGAGCTGCGCTACTTCATAATGTCGCGCCCCGAGCCCTACAAGCCGAAAATCGAAAAGACGGTAATCGAGCTCGACAAGGACAGGCTGATAAGGCGGTTGGGGCGACGGCGATAGCGGAAACGGAGGGAGAAATGCGAGAAGAAAATATGGACGCGATAACCGCGGCAATCGGGAAAAAGGCGATAGGCTATGAAACCAACGAAACGGTGGACGAGTACGCGCTTGTGGACGGCGTGCTCACGCTGGTGAAGCGGCGCGTAAGCGTCAAAGAAGTTCCGCCCGACGTCGCGGCGGCGAGGCTGCTGATGGAAATGCGCGGCGACGTGACGGCGGAAATGACGGAAACGGAGCTCGCGACGGAGAAATTAAGACTGCTTAAAATGTTAAAGGAGGCGGAAAATGCTGATAACGACGCTCAAAAGCGCGTCAAGGTGCATGGCGGGCGGCTGCAAAAACCGCGCGTCGATAGAAATCGCGACGGGCAAAACGGGGATAAGGTCGCGGCTGAGGCTGTGTGACGAGTGCGCGGCGAGGCTGTATTCGTCGCTGGGCGCGCGCTTTGTGCCCAAAAGCTATGAAACGGTGGGGAGAAAGCGCGGCGACGACGGCGCGGTCAAGGGCGCGTGACGACCCACGGGAAACCGACAAAAAACGGAGGAGTAAATGGACAAAAAATTTATCGAGGACTTGGTTGCGGAGGTTCGCGACGACTACGAACGGCGACAAGCCGAGCGCAGGCAGTTTGAAGCGCAGTGGCAACTGAACGCCAATTTCGTCGCCGGCAATCAGTATTGCAGGGTAGGCGTGAAAGGCGAAGTCGAAGACTGCGAAAAGGACTACTATTGGCAGGAGCGCGAGGTGTACAACCACATCGCGACGATTTACGAAACGAGGCTGGCAAAGCTGATGCGCGTTCGCCCGAAAATGAGCGTGCTGCCGGCGTCCAACGACGACGGCGACGTCAAGACGGCAAAGGCTTCGGGCAAGATTCTGTCGGCGGTCTGCGAAAGCCTTAAGATGAACGAGCTTATCGGCGAGGCTACGCTGTGGTCGGAGCTGACGGGCTCGGCGTTTTACAAGATTTCGTGGGACTATAAGGGCGGCAAGGAAGTGGGGCGCGACGAGAAGGGCAAGCCCGTCTACGAGGGCGACGTGCGCGTGGACGTGTGTCCGCCCTACGAAATACTGCCGGACAGTCTCGCGGCGCGCGGCATAGAGGACTGCACGAGCATTATTCACGCAAAGGTACTGACCACCGACGAAGTGAAGAGGGTATGGGGTAAGACGGTAGAGCCCGAGGAAACGGACGTCATGTCGTTTTCGGGAATCAGCATGCTGGGCGGCATGGGGCTTACGGGCGCCGTGGGCAAAATCGGCAGGGACAAAACCCGCGACCGGGTAACGGTCATAGAAAGATATTCGCGTCCCACTGCCGACAAGCCCCATGGCGAGCTCGTGATTGTCGCCGGCAAAACGCTGCTTTACTACGGCGAGCTGCCGTTTATAAACGGCGCGGACGGAAAGCGCGAGTTGCCGTTCGTTCGCCAGAATTCCATAAACCGCGCCGGCTGTTTTTACGGCACGGACATGGTGGAGCGCACGATACCCATTCAGCGCGCTTATAACGCCGTCAAGAACCGCAAGCACGAGTTTCTCAATCGTATCGCGGTGGGCGTGCTGGCGGTGGAGGACGGCTCGGTGGACGTCGATAACCTCGAAACCGAGGGGTTGAGCCCCGGCAAAATCCTCGTCTACCGTCAGGGCAGTAATCCCCCGAGGCTGATGAGCCCGGGTTCGGTGCCGGCGGACTTCACGGTAGAGGAACAGCGGCTTTTGTCCGAGTTCGTGGACGTCAGCGGCATAAGCGAAATCATGCGTTCGTCGTCGGTGCCGAGCTCGGTGACGAGCGGCGTGGCAATTCAGATGCTCGTCGAGCAGGACGACACGCGTATTTCCGTGACCGCCGAGAACATTCGTAAAGCCGTCAAGGCGGCGGCGCGGCAGATTCTCAGGCTGTACCGAAGCTACGCGACGCAACCGAGGCTTACTCGCTATGTGGGCGACGAGGGCGAAACCGAGCTTATCTGCTGGTCGAAGAGCGACATCGGCAGCGACGACATCGTGTTCGACACGGAGAACGAAATCAACTCCACGACGGCTACCCGTCAGAGCATGATGTTCGACCTTCTCAAAGCCGGGCTTCTGTACGACGAGAACGGCAAGCTCAGCGAATCCACGCGCTATAAGATTCTGGAAGCGTTCGGCTACGGCGGCTGGGAGCGTTCGCAGAACGTGCGCTCGCTGCATGTGGCGAAAGCCGACAAGGAGAACGAGCAAATCGCCGCAACCAAGCCCGAGGTCAGCGAAGTGGACGACCACGACCTGCACGTCGCCGAGCATATCCGCTGCTTCCTCGGACGCGAGTTCGGCGAGGCGGCAAAGCGCAAGCCCGAGCTTAAACAGCGCATGCTCGAGCACATTCGCGAGCACAGGGCGCAAGCCGCCGCCGAAAAGAAAATCGAAGGAGGAGAAAACTTATGACGGACAAAAAGCGAATAGACGAAGCCGTCAAAAAGGAAATCGCGGCTGCCGAGGCGCAGCCCGAGACGAAGGACGTCGCCGCGCCGCAGTCGGGGAACGCGGTTCCGCCCGTGACGGCAGAGCCGCCTCAGCCGCCGTCGCCGCCCGAAAAGCCGTGCGATGACACGTCGAGGCTGGTGGACGCGATACTCGGGCTGAACGCGAAAATCGACGCTTTGGAGGACGGCATAGCCGCGCTGAAATCCGAAAATGCCGCGCTGAAATCCGAGAACGCACGGCTTAGCGCGGAAAACGCGCGGCTCGGCGCGCCCGTGGACTACGCGGCGGCGATTGAGAACGACGAGCGCGCGGAAGCGGCTGCAATCGCTTCCGAGAGAGTGAGAAACGCCGTGGTTGCGGCGTACCTGAAAAACTTGGGCAGCGCGGAGAGAATAAGCGTGCTGACGGGGAGCAACGGCGCGATACCGCTCGCGCCGCCGGCAAAGCCGAAGAGCCTTGCCGAGGCAAAAAAACTTGCGGAAATCTTAATTAAAGGATAACGGAGGAAATTATCTATGGTAACTTTGACTAACGCGGAAAACGCATTGAAAACCGTATACTTAGGCGCGGTGACCGAGCTTCTGAATACCAAAGCCAATCCTCTGCTCGGCAAAATCGAGCAGACGAGCGTGGACGTGTGGGGTAAGGAAGTGCGCACCGCCGCGCGCGTGGGCATCAATGGCGGTATCGGAGCCGGCGACGAGGCGGGCGCGCTCCCGGGAGCTTACGGCAGTAACTACATTCAGTTTACTTCCACACTCAAAAACCTCTACGGACAAATCGAAATCTCGGACAAGGCGATAAGAGCCAGCGCGGACGGCAGGGGCGCGTTTACGGACCTGCTCAACAGCGAGCTTGAAAGCCTTTTGTCGGCTTCGCGCTTTAACCTCGGGCGTATGCTGTACGGCGACGGCTCGGGCAAGCTCGCCACGATAAACGCCGTGACGAGCGGCAAGTACCCCGTGAGCGACACCAGAAACCTTATCGAGGGTATGGTAGTCGACGTGTACGGCTCGGACGGAGCGTTGCTCGACAGCGGCTTGCGCATTTCCTACGTCGACCGCGACGCCAAGAAAATCACGTTCGCGACCACGCCGACCACGGCTATCACGGCAAGCAGCTCTATGTACCTCCAGGGCAGTAAGGACAAGGAAATCACGGGACTCGGCGCAATCTTCGATTCGAGCAAGTCGCTCTACGGACTGTCGAGAACGTCCTATCCGTACCTCGCGCCGTACACCAAAGCTATCGACGGCGCAATCGACGAGGTGACCATTCAGAAGGCAATCGACCGCCTCGAATACAACGCGAACTCGCAGGTTGACTTCATCGCCGTCGCCGCCGACGTCAAGTACGCTTATCAGGAGTACATGAAAACGTACAAGCGCAATATCGACATGATGGAGCTTGACGGCGGCTATAAAACGCTGGCGTACAACGGCATACCGCTCGTGTACGACCGCTTCATCGAGGACGGCACCATGTACCTTCTCGACACCTCGGCGTTCAAACTGCATCAGCTTTGCGACTGGCGTTACCTCGAAAACGAGAACGGCAAGATTCTGCGCCAGACTCAGGGCAAGCCGACCTACACCGCGACGCTCGTCAAGTACTGTGACCTCATCTGCTCGCGCCCGAACGGTCAGGCTAAGCTCACCGGTATCGGCAAGACGACCACCACGGGAGCCTAAAAAATGAAGCCGGGAGAGGGCTATGAGGTGACGGGCGACCTTTACGACATCGCGTGGCGCATAAGGGCAATCGATCCCTTGTACCGCGTGTGGTACTCGTACCGCAAGCGCCGCTACGAGGTGCATCACCTCGGGCAAAAGGGCGACACCTACGCGCTTACCGTGCCTTACGGGACGCTTGACGAGCGCACGCTGCGGCTGGTGAGAAGAACGCGCGCGGAAAACGCCGCCGCTCTCATACGCGAAACGGAAGAAAGAAACGCCGAGCTGAGAAAGGAGGCTGTGCGCCGCGCCGCGAACAACGCCGCGCGAGCCGCAGAAAAAGCCTTGTCGGCATTGTAAAAGCCGGGCAAAAAAGCTTTGTCCGCGTTGTAAAAGGTCAGGGTGAAAAGCCCGGGAAAGCGACCGCTCGCGAGGAATGTAAGTCCTTCGGGCGGTCGTTCGTTCCCGGCATTAACGGAGGGAGAAATATGAAACTAAAAACCGCCGTGTATTACGCGGCAATGTTTTTGCAGCTCGATGCGGTGTGTACGGCGCTCGAGAGCACGTCTACGTCCTACACAGGGGCTACGAAAGCGGAAATAGACAGGCTGGTGCGCTGCGCAAACCTCGTCATCGGCGAGGCGGCGAGCGATTATCTGCCGCTGAAAACGCGCGAAACGGTGACGACGGACGACGGCGAGATAGAGTATTCTAAGCTTACCAAATCGATTATCGACGTGTATTCGGTCAAGGACGAGTACGGGCGCACGGTGCCGGTCAGGGAGTACTTTGACAGAATACTCGTGCCGAAAAAGGGCAGGTACGAAGTCGAGTACAGCTACATGCCGCAAAGCGTGGGGCTGGACGACGAAATACCGTACACGGAAAGGCTGGGCGCACGCGCGATAGGCTACGGCACCGCATGCGAGTACTGCATAATCTCTGGCATGACGGACGACGCCGTGTTGTGGGACAAGAGGTACAAAGACGCGTTGCACCTCGCCGAAACGGGCAAGACCGACAAGCGAGTCAAGCCGAGGCGGTGGGCGTGATGAGAAACGATTATCTGGCAGTTTCGGGTGCAAAGAAGAGCCGCGTGGTTATTCCCGATTTCTCGGGCGGCGCGGACTACGACAAGGACGAGGGCGCCGGTTCGCTCTCGCGTGCTTCGGACAGCTTCAACTTCGATTTTTCGGGCGGCGAATTAAAGACGGGCTACGGCTTGAAAAAGTACCTGCCGCTTGCGAATTTCACCGTCAGGTCGGCGTGGCTGTTCACGCGCTATGACCACGACAAGGACGAGCGCGACGACATAATGCTGGCGACGGACGACGCCGGCATGCTGTACGAGCGGCACGCTTCGCAGGGCGCGTCGAGCTTCAGCCAAGTCGAGGGCGTGAATTTTGCCGACGTGCCGACCTATATAAACTACCGTCTTTACGGCGACGACGTGGTGCTGATGTGCTCGGTCAAGGACGGAATGTACGTTTACGACGGCGTGAGAGAGCCGTACAAGGTGGATGACGCGCCGCTGATAACCTCGATGGCGCTGCACGGCGAAAGACTGTTCGTCACGGTGGGCGGCGAGAAAAAGGACTTGTGGTTTTCCGAGGACCTCGACCCCACGAATTGGGACGCGTCGCTAAAGGGCGGCGGCTTTATCGAGATGACCGACGAGCGCGGCGACCTCAACCGCGTGATAAGTTTTCTCGGCTACGTTTACGTTTTTCGCGAACGCGGCATATCGCGCGTGTACGCCTCGGGGCGGCAAACCGACTTTGCCGTGACCAACCTGTTTGTGTCGGGCGGCAGGATTTACCCGGGTTCGGTGACAGTGTGCGGCGACAGAGTGCTGTTCCTCGCCACCGACGGGCTGTACGCTTTCGACGGCGCGAACGCTACCAAAATTCTCGGCAAGGTCACGGGCGTGATTTCGAGCGGCGAGAGGTGCGCTTCGGCTTACCGCGACGGCAAATACTACCTGTCGTTCCGCCGCGACTATACCACTCAGGAAGAGCCGATAGGCTGCGAAAACGAGTATGCAAATCCCGTCAACAACATGCTGCTCGTTCTGGAAATCGCGACGGGCAAGTACTCGCTCTCGCGCGGTCTGGACATCACGGGCTTTACCTGCGCGGACGACGCAGGGGTTGTCGCAATCACTTCGCGCGGCGAAACGGGCACGGTGGAAAAGTGCGGCAGAGGCATAAACTGTTCGCTCAAAAAGGTGTGGGTAGTGCCTAAAACCGACATGGGCACCGCCGACAAAAAGACCGTGCGCGAAATACGCCTGTTCACCAAGTCCGCGGTTAAAATCACGCTTAAATCGGACACCGCAAGCCTCGAGGTAAACTTTACGAGCGGCAGGGACGTGCAAAGAAAGCGCGTGTCGTTTTCGGGGCGCAGGATAGGCATGGAGATTTCGTCCTACGCCGACGACGTGCTCGTGTCGCGTCCGTCGCTGATTGTCACTCACGGCGGCTTCTGAGAGGAGAAAAAGCTATGGACTACGGGAAAACGGCTTACCTTAAGGTGAGCGAGCTGGAGGCGCGGCTTGCGGACAGGCTGACGGCAAAGCCGAAGAACAGGACGGGCATGAATTTCCGACCGTTTTTCGACTTTGCGACAGGCGACTTTGAAGCCGCCGAGGTTTCCGCGGACGAAACGATTGCGATAATCGTCAAAGCGGAGGTGCGAGCCGATTCGGATATAAGCGGAGCTAAAATTTCGATGAAGCTTGACGGGATAGTCGCATCGGAGAGCGCGGGCGCGTCGCTCACGGGCGGCGAGCGGTACGATTTTATGCTGCTTGCCGCGCTCGACCCCGGCAGCGGCGCGACGCTTTCGCTGTCGATGGACGGCGCGGACTGCACGCTGCTATCGTGTCAGCTCGTCGTTTCGGGCACGGGAGCAAAGCTTCGCTGCGGCTCGGGCGATTGCGCCGCCGACAAGAACGGCAACGGCAAGTGGCTGACCGTCACTTGCGAGGACGACGACGTCGCGGCTTATATTTTCGACGAGAGCGAGCCGCTTTACATCGGAGCACCGCTGTACGTCGGCACGGGGCGAAAAGCCGATTGCGCAGGCGGCGACGGAGATTCGTTCGTCGTGGCTTACGTCGACGTGCGCGGCAACGCCTACGTCGCGACGGTGAACGACG
>DQGD01000012.1:18843-30807 GCA_003533505.1 Clostridiales bacterium
CTGAACGACGCGCCTGCCGTAACCGGGCGGACGTTTATCGCGGACGGCGTGACGGCAATCGCGATAGGCAGGTGCGGCGACGGCTATATAACCGCCGAAATCGACGAGAGCGGCGCGGTGGCGTGCAGGTACCTTAGCCCTGGCGGCGGCATATCGATGCCGTTCGACCCGGGGATTAAGGACGCGGCGGTGCGCGTGGGCTTCGTCAAGAACGCCGAACGCCCCACTCTAATCGTGGGCACGTCCGAGCGCAGCTACGTCAAGTACCTTGAGATAGACTACGGCGGCAGCGACGAGTTCGCCTATACTGCGACCGTCACGCTGACCCCGGTAAAGGAGGAATGATGCCCAAGGCTTTTAACAGATTTACGATAACCTGCGGCGACAGGGTGATAAGCGTGCACAACGAAGCGTTCGACGTTTCGGCGGCTCTCACGGACGGCGAGCCGTTCGGGAAATACATCGTCGTGGGGCGCGAGGGAGCGACCGCCACTTCCGAGCGCGAGATGAGCAGCGAGGTGTGCGTGCTCGAAACCACGCTCGCGGAATACAACACCGACTTTTCTAAAGGAAAAGCGTTCGCGGCGTTTACGGCAAGGCTGGACGACGAAGCGGCGGCAGACGGCGAGAAAATAGGCGCGGTGGGGCTTTCCCACTTTTTCAAAGGTTTTCCGCTCGTCGACTTCGCTTCGTTCCCGGCTGTTACCAAGCGCAAGGGCGAGGACATAGTGGTGCGCGCCGAAATCGTGCTGAGAACCGACGGCGACGCCTTCAAATTCACGAGCGGCGACAACAAGCTCGCGCGCGTGCTTCTGGGTATCGACGGGCTCGGAAGCTCGACGTTCGAGTTGGGCGTGGGCGGCAATTACCACGGCAACAAGGTGATGCCGCGCGGCACGGGCGATATTTCCGCGCGAGTGAGCGTAACGCCGGTAATTACCGACGGCGGCATAAAGTTTTCGGGCGCGTTCACGGCGCCGCCCTACGAGTTGTTGCTGCTTATGGACGGCGTTGCGGTGATGCGCGGCTTCGTGCCCACGGGCGCGCACGTCGAGCAATGCACCGCCACGCTGAGAGAAAACCGCTCGGCGGAAATCGCGGGCAAACACGTTTCGGGCGTGCTGAATATCAAGAGCTCGTCCGTGGCGGTAGGCAACGAGTACGACTTTCCCAAGGCGAGCAAGCTGACCGCCGACTGTCCGCAAATCGTGCAGGGCAAGCTCGGCAAGAACGTCGAGCTTATGTCGGAAACGACGGGCGCGCATTTCGCGATAAAGACGGACAAGGAAATCACCGTGTATAAGGCGACGGGCGGCACGTTCACGCCGCTTTACAAGGTGGGAAATCCCGGCGGCAAGACCGAGCTTCTCGGCGACGGCGGACTGATGAACGCCAACGGCAGGCTCAATCGCTACAAAATCGGCTCGGACGGCTCGGTCAGGCGCATAACCTACGGCGGCATAACGGAGGCGACCGACGTCGCCACGGTGCTGGACTCGAGCGGCAAGGCGCGTTTCATCGTGATAAACGGCGGCGCGGTTTCGTACAGGAGCGAAACCGCCGACGGCGTTACCACGTCCGTTAGCATCGGCGCGGTGGCTGACGACAGCATAATCGGGCGCATGGGCAAGAGCACCGTGTACTACGCCTCGAACAGCACGCACATAATCGTCGCTTACTGCGGCGGCGCGCGAAACTCCGCCTACGAAACGCAACTGCGCGCCGTGGTGACCAATCAGAGCTTTCAACTGACCGAGCGGCGCGACCAATGGGCAAGGCTTCACCCCGTCCACACCGTGACGATGGAATACGTTATTCCGCTCGCCGCCACGAGCTCGAGGTATTTTGTAAGCATAGACGAGAAAACGATATTCTGCGGAAATTACTGCATGGCGTTCAAGGACGGCAAGCTCGTGAGGTGCTATCAGTTCAAGACGAGCGCCAAGCTCGCGGTGGAGCTGATGAATTTCGACGAGGGGATAGCCGAGCCCGAGGACGCGATAGTCGCCGGCGACTACATACTCGCGCTGTACGCGGACGGTTCGGTGAAAACGCTTTATCCCGTGCCCTACGGCAGAGTGATTTACTGCCCCGACCTCGAGCCCGGCACGTCGATAACGTTCGACGCGATAGTGGTGGACGACCCCATGAGCGACGCAAGCAGCGTCAATGCGGAAATTACGCTTGCGAGGTGAAAAATGACATTTACCAACAACACCGTTACGATAGGCAAGTACCGCGTGTCGTCGGCGCGAAGGGCGGACGACGGCAGCGTGGGGTTTATTCTGGACGAGGGCGGCACGCTCGTGATGAAAACCATTCCAAAGGGCGCGAAACAGCCGATATTTTCGTCGGCGCAAATCGTGGGCTACGGCGACGACGCGTTCAGGCTAGATAGCGGCGTACTCGTGCGACGGGGAGGCTTTCGCTATGTCGCGGATTGACTTTCGACGGCTGCGCGAGAGCGTGGCTCGCAATCGCCGCATGCAGTTTTATTATCGATTAAAGGAGAGAGGAGAAAATGAACATAATTTCCTATGTGCAGGATTTATTGAATCGCAACAAGCCGAAGGACAAGTACGCGACGAGTGCAGATTACACGGACGTAATCGGGAAGATTGACGAGATAGAGAAGTCGCTCGAGCCCGAAAAGCCGTCGCTGGGTGAAAACAAGACCTACGACAGGCTGGTGTACGACGCGCCGAGCGACGAACAGATTACCGAAACGGCAAAGTCGGGGCTTGAGGATTACAGAAAAAAAGGCGTGGAGTCGGTGGAAAACGAGATAGCCGCGCTCATCGAAAAGTACGCTTCCGACAAAGCCGGCAATTCCGGGAGTTACAAAAAAACGCTTAAATCGCTTAGCGAGGCTTACGAAGCGGCAATAGAAGAGGCGAGGTACGACGCGCTCAAACGCGGACTCGCGCGTTCTTCCGTCGCGGCGAACACGACCGCCGCGCTTGTGGGCGAGCGCGCGGCAAAGACCGCGGAAGCCGCAGCAGAGTACGAGGCGGCGCAGGCGGACGTCGACGCGAAGATAAGCGAGCTGGACGTAAAGCGGCAAAAGGCTATGGACGACTTCGACATCGCCTACACCGCGAAGCTGACGGAGGAAATCAACAAGCTCAGGTCCGAGCGCGAAAAACTGAAAACGGAGGCGCTGAAGTACAACAACTCGCTTACCGAAAAGGAAAACAAGGAGAAAATCGACAAGGCGAAAGCGGAGTCGGACTTGTACACCGAGCAGCTTGCCCAGAAGAAAGCCGAGGAAAAGCTTGCCGAGGGCGATACCGCCACCAAGGAGAAACGCTATCAGCAGATTTACACCGTGCTCAGAGATAAGCTGCTCACGATGAGTCCGCAGGAGGCGAAACAGGAAATCACGAACAACCCGATTTACTCGAGCTACCTGTCCAAGCCCTATTACTACAAGCTGTTCGACGAGTTCGGCAGATAGTCCGCGCGGCGTTTTTTTAAGGGTGGGCGGAGGGAAATAAAGGAGGAAACGAATGGAAGGTATAATAAACTCGGTGAGAAATCTTTTCGGGACCTACGGCTTCCACGCGGCGGCGGTAGTGCTCGCGACGATTGCCGTCGTCAACGTCGTCAAGCGACCGCTCGTCAAAAAGGCAGAGGAGCTTGCGGCGAGGACGGGCATAGACAAGAGCGTCGTCACCAAAAACGTGACGATAATCCCCGTCGCCGTGGCGTTCGTTATCGAGCTTGTCGTCGCCGTAATCGCGGCGCGCTTCGACTTCCGCGCGGTGGACTACGGCAAAGTCGTCACGACCTCGGTGCTGTACGGCGCGCTCGCAATCGCTACCTACGAGAGCGTGAAAAAGCAACTCCGCGCCTACGCCGCCTCGCTTAACGGCAGGTTCGGAGCGGACGACGGCGAACAAGCCGCGCCCGAAAAATCGCAGGACGACGGCGAAAAATCGCAGCCCGATTCCGACCAATCGGATTGCGGCGGCGAACAGCCTATAGGCTGCGCGGCGGACGAAACCCGCGAGCCGAACGGCGTGAGCGCGGACGAAGCGAAAGATACTGCGGACGAAAGCGCAGGAGCAGAGAAAAGCGAGCCGCCCGTGTTTTCCGCTAACGGCGACTAGCGGAGCGGCGGCATAGCTCGCGGCTTTACTCGCGCGGAGAAAAAGCTCTCTTTCCGTCAAAAACGGAGAGGGAGCTTTTCTTTTGCCAATGTGCGAATGGTGAATGTGCGAAACTCACGCGTAGAATGTGATAAAATCCGACAAAATCGGTGAAGTCTACCGCTGAAATTCGCGTAATCTTGACAAAAAACAACAGAATTGCTATAATTTCGGCATAAACTTGCCCGTGCGGCGGTAGACGAGATTAAACGGAGGTGCAGCTAATGAGAAGATTTTTGGCTTCGATCATAGTGGCGGCGTTGTCGCTGCTCGCGCTTTCGTTTGTGGGCTGCTCGAAGCCCAAAAGCGGCGACGAACAGCTCGATTTCAGACTGTGCAAGGGCGGCGAGTCCTATTACGTCGCAGGCGCAGGCAAAGCCGCAGGCTCGGAAATCGTCATTCCGGCCGAGTACAACGGCAAGCCCGTCGTCGGCGTGGGCGGCAAGAGCTTCAAGGACAACAAGAATATAACCGCCGTCACCATTCCCTCGTCCGTCAAGTGGGTGGAAATCGCGGCGTTTAAGAATTGCACCGCGTTAAAGCGCGTGGAGTGGAATGCCGTCAACGCACGCACGAGCGAAAGCGAAGAAGAATACCAAAATCGCGTGTTTTTAGGCTGTGAAAACGTAGAAGAGTTTATTATCGGCGACGGCGTGGAGTCAATCCCCGGCGGCTTGTTCGCGTACTCCGACGGCAGTAAAATCAGCGAAATCGCGCTGCCCGAGAGCTTGAAAAAAGTGGCGGCGAGCACGTTCTCGTCGGTAAACCGCATCGATATTAAGGTTGCAGACCTCGGGAAATGGCTGGCAATCGAGAAGCCCGTTTTCGGCGCGCCGCTCGCCTCGTCCTATGCGCTGTACTTCGGCGACAGCGAAGCAGAGTCGCTTGACCTCGGCGAAGCTTCCGAGCTCGACCCCTACGAATTTGCCGGTTGCGTGAGTATAAAGAGCGTGGCTCTCGGCTCGAAAATAGAAAAAATCGCTCGCAGCGCGTTTTCCGGTTGCCGCAGTCTTTCGGAAATCACCGTCGGCGAGGACAATCCGAATTATTACCTCTCGTCGGGCGTCGTTTATTCGCGCGTCGACAACATTGTCACGCTGGTGCCGCCTGCAATGACGGGCGAGGCGGTCATTCCCGACGGAGTGCCGTCGGTACCTGCAAACGTTTTCAGCGGCACCGCGATTAAAAAGCTGATTATTCCGGGCACGGTGCGCGTGGTCGGCGGCGACTCGTTTTCCGATTGCGCCGAGCTCGAAACCGTGGTCATCGGCGACGGCACGACGGAGATAAGCGACTTCGCGTTCGGAGGTTGCCCGTCGCTTAAAACCGTAATCGTTTCCAAGACCGTCAGAAGAATGGGAGCGGAGCTTTTCAAGGACAGTACGGACGTCGCTGTCTATTACCTCGGCGAAACGCGCCCCACGGGCGAGGGCTGGGAGCGGCTTTCTCCGTGGATTTACAGCGAACTCGCGCCTTCGGTCTCGGGCAGCTTCTGGCATTGGGCGGAGGACGGAGAAACGCGCGTAAAGTGGGCTGTCGTTTCAAACGACGACCGCGTGAACATGCCGCGTCCCATGCCGAGAAGATCGCAGACGCTTAACGCCGCCGTCAACAGTTAAACGGATAAATCGCCGCGAACTTAAATGTCGCTTTGAAAATACAATCGCGAAACCGACCGAAGCCGTAAAAACCGGCTCGGTTTTTTGTTACCGTCCTGTTTGACGCAAATTGCATATTTTTTGCCGAATATCGGGGATAAATCGCGATTTTACAGTGGTATAATGCCACTTGAAATAAATACGGACGGTGGAAAAATGAAGGCTCGCGACGACAGAAAAAGGAACAGAATATTGTATATTATCGAAGCCGCTTTGGAGTACTTTGTATCGATAGCGGTTTCGGGCGCGTATCTGGCGTGTCTTACGACGGCGATAGGAATGTCCGACGCGCTTACGGGCGTGCTGACCTCGTTCGTCAGCCTCGGGTGCGGTTTTCAGATACTCGCGGTGCTGTTTAGGGGCAACGTCAGGCGCAACGTAACGATATTGCATCTTATAAACGAAACTGCGTTTACGCTATTGTACGTCACGCCGTTTTTCCCCGTTTCCACGACTGCGAAAACTGTGATTTTCACCGTGCTGATGCTGGTGGGCTTCGCGCTCAACAACGTCGCCAACCCGTCCAAAACCGATTGGTTCATGCAGTCGGTGGACAAGGATAAGCGCGGCGTTTTCACGGCGACTAAGGAAATCGTTTCGCTGATTTCCGGTATGCTGTTCTCGCTGCTCCTCGGCTACGTCATCGACGGATTCAAAGCAGCCGGCAACGAAACGGGCGCGTTCGTTCTGTGCGGCGCGTTTTTAGGGGTTATTACCGCCGCGCACACGCTTACGATAATTTTCTCGAAGCCCGTGTCCGCGCCCGTCACGGCGGAAACCGCAAAAGCGGAGGGCGAGGTTAATGCCGATAGCGCCGTTGCGAATGCCGACATCGCCCCGGCGACGGACGATAGCGGCGCGGCTAATGAAATCTCGGCGGCAGCATGCGAGGTTCCAAATAAAAATTTGTCGGATATAAACTCGGGTAATTCGGATAAAAAAGAAAAAGCCTCGGGGCGCGGCGCATTCAGGCGCGCGCTTGGGGACAAAAACCTCGTAAAAGTAGTGATAACGATTGTTTTGTGGCGAATGGTGCAATACTCGACGGTGCCGTTTTACGGAACTTATCAGATAAAGGAGCTCGGGTTTTCGATGGTGTTCGTGTCCGCGCTGGCGATAGTATACGCACTCGTTCGCGCGGTTTTCGAGCGACCTATCGGTCGGCTTGCCGACAAAAAGGGCTTTGCCGCCTCGCTCAACGTCTGTTACCTTGCCGAGCTCGCGGCGCTTGCCGTGGCGGTGTTCATGCGCCCCGAAAACGGCGCGATTACATATTCCGTGTACTACGTTCTTTTCGCAATCTGTTCTGCCGGCATATCGAGCGGCGAGCTCAACCTCATCTACGATTACGTCGGCGAGAACGAGCGCGTGGCGGCGCTCGCAATCAAGGCTACGGCAGGCGGACTTGCCGGTTTTCTCACCACGCTCGCGCTCAGTCCGCTTGTGGCGCTCATTCAGGCTCGCGGACTGACGATTTTCGGCGTAACCGTCTACGCCCAGCAGGTCACGTCGCTGATTGGTCTGGTTTTCTGCGTGATTTTAATCGTCTATAATACGGTCGTAGTGAAGAAAATCAAGCGTTGATTCGCGCTTGTAGGCGGCAGGGGTCATTCCGAACCGCGACTTAAACAGCCGAATAAAGCCCGAGCAGTCTGTAAAGCCCGATTCTGCAGCGGCAGAGTAAACGCTTGCGCCGCCGCGGAGCAGTTTTCGGGCGCATGCAAGCCGCTTCGATTCGACGTAAGCCTTGGGAGTGACGTGCAGATATTCGTTAAACAGCCGCTCGAGAGTGGAGCGCGACACGAAATGCGCCGCCGCAAGCTGCTCGACGGACGTTATTTCTCGAAAATTGGCGGAAACGTAGCCGAGCGCCGCCGCGAGCACGGGCGGAAGCGGACGAGAGTCGTCCTCGTCGGGCGCGACTTTGGTGGCAGGGCGCAGGAGATTGAGGAGATAGATGAGGTAAGCGTACTGCGACTGCTTGTCGTGCGCTTCGGCGGCTTCGACAAGCCGCCGAAGCGTGCGGAACAGCTCGGCTTTTCCGGGCGCGTCGAGCGAAAGATGATGCCGTTCGGTCTTGAGAAAAGCGTCGAACAGAAACCTGTCGCCGGGCGCGAACCACACGCAGGCGTGCGCGTGCCGCGTCGCTGTGTCGTGTATGCAGTGGTGGAGCTCGTTCGGGCGCGACAACACCGCGTCGCCGGGGCTCAGCTCGTACACCTTGTTTTCCACCGAGAACGCCGCTTCGCCCTCGAGCAGAAAGTAAAATTCGATTGTGTCGTGAATGTGCGACGCGTACCGCTTCGGCGGCTGAACCACGCCGTCGTCCTCGACGTAATACGCCGCCTCGAACGCATTGCCCGACATCGGAAGACTGACCGTCACCGTCGGTATGGTTTTTCGCTTTTCATCCATGATTTTTCTGTTCCGCAGTTTTTCCTAGATTATACCACGCCTCGCCGATTTTTGTCAACGCCGAGCTATGCGCAAAAGAAAAAGCGCCGCGCCGCCGCGGCATTTTATAAAAGAAAATACCGTTGCCGGTATTGAAACGGATATGCGGAAATATAGTCCGCGCTATGGCAAAACGACGCCGGAACACGGATCGGACAACGTTCGGAAAAGTATTTCATTGTTCGCAGTTTTCCGCTCTGCGTTTTTTCCTCTCGGCATAACATTCGCCGTTTATAAGATCGTCTATGCTCACGGAAAACAGTTTGCTTAGTTTGCGCAACATATCGATGTTGGGCTCGGTTCGCCCCTGTTCCCAATTCGCATAGCAACTTTCCACCACGTCCAAAAATGACGCGACTTGTTTTTGCGTCAGACCGCATTGTTTCCTCGCTTCTTTAAGATTTTGGCAGAATTCTTTGTCCATATATATAATATTTTACAAAACACTAGATAAAATGTCTTGACACTAGACAAATTATCTAGTATAATAAGGGCATACAATTCTGAAGGAGGAATAAATTATGGCAGACAGGATAAGACGGTGCAGAGACCGTCAAGAAATGGAGCATGTAGTTGACGACTATGTAACTCTCGGGTACAAGATAACGAGCAGGGGAGAAGATTCCGTAACGTTACGTCAGATTAAACCGCATGACAAACATTTGTTTGTTTTCCTGGTGTTCGGATGGTGGACTTGTGGTTTGGCAAACCTTATTTACGCGGCGATTCCTCGCTACGGCGAAGAAGTTTTTGTAAAAGTAGATAATGCCGACGGCAATTGATTAGCAGAAAAAACGACAGCTTCAATTATTATTTATAAAAAACAACGGATTATGCCGGATATTACGGAAGCGTGTTGTCGAAAGTCAACGGTAAAAATTTTTGCCGTTGACGTCCGCTTTTCTCTGTGCTACAACCGTAGCCCGAAAGGCGATAAATCGGACGGCAAAACGGCATAGAAAAACCGAGCGTTCAGAACACTCGGTTAAAGGTTGTAATGTATTTATAGCTTGATTTTTAGTCCGAAATAATCTCTTGAAAAAAATAAAACGAACTTTGAATTTTCATCAAGGTTCGTTTTATTCTTGTTTGGTGCGGAGTCGGCTTGAACCCACACGATTACTCACTAGCTCCCTTAAATGTGCGCGTCTGCCTTTAGCCGAGCGCACAAAGTGCGCGAACGCCACGGAGCGAAGCGGAGTATTCCGCCGGCGGAATAAAGACGCGCGGAAGAAAAAGCGTTACGAATAGACGTAACGCTTTCATCAATTGGTGCGGAGGATGGGACGCGTATTGCTGCGCAATCCGCCGACTTCGCAATCATAGATTGCTCGTCCGCTCGCTAAAAACGATTCACCGAATCGTTTTCTTAACGCTCGCGCCCGCTTCGGGTTCAAGTCCCGGGCAAAAATCAAACCGAACTACACACGGTAGTTCGGTTTAATTGGTGCGGAGGATGGGACTTGAACCCACACGATCACTCACTAGCTCCTGAAACTAGCGCGTCTGCCATTCCGCCACCTCCGCAAGGCACCGTAATATATTACTATTTTTCGCGCGGTTTGTCAATGATTTTTGCGCGGCTTCGCGAGTTTTTTGTTTAGTCACGACATAAAAGCGCAGTTTTTTCGCGAAAAACCCGTTATCCGACGGTTAAAGCCGCAATCCGACAGTCGAAATCGTTGCCGCTCGGCTAAATCCGACTGTCTGCCGGCACGGGCACGCTGTGGCGAGTGCGGCGACGGCGTTTCGTTCCGGACAGCGTTTCGCGAGTTGCGCAGAGCTTGTCGGCGACGCACAGAATCACGCTTTCGCGGCACTTCGGCAGGATGAGATTTAACGGGAACATGTGCGAGAGAATCATATTTTTTTCGACGGCGTTGAGCCCGAAATCGCGTTCGGCGTTTTTGAAAGCCCGACGGGCGTGGCGAAAACCGTGCAGCCGATGAGTCTTGTCGCCGTCGTGCCAATCGTACAAAAAGTAGTCGTGGAGGAGCGCACCGCGGACGAGCGAGCGCGTATCGACGCGAAGGCGCAGTTTATCCGCGATTTTAAGGCAGGTCACGGCGACAAAAAGCGAGTGCTTGAACACGCTGATTTTGCCGTGTTGAACAAACCGCTTCTCGAGCTTGAACCCGTCGGAGCGCAGTATATCGCCTGCGCACTCGTCGATTATTCGCATTGCCTGCATCGTCGTCATTAACTCGCTCCAGTCGGGGGCAAAAGCCCTCGCCATTAACAATATAGTCAGTATAGCACGCCGCCGTGCCGAAATCAAGGTTTTTGACAGAAAAGCCGCCGATTTTACATTATTTTCACAAACCCGTTGCCGCAAAAAGCGCGAAGCTTACAAAAGCCCCTATACGGGCTCGCGTTTTCTGAGGCTTCCCGGGGTCGCGCCGGTAATTTCCTTGAACGCGCGGTTAAACGAGCGAATGCTCTGAAAGCCGCAGGACAGCGCGATTTCGGACAGCGAGAGGGCGGTCGAGCGAATCAGCGAGGCGGCGCGGTCGACGCGGTACTGATTGACCAGCGCTTTGAAATTCATCGAAAAGCTTTTGCCGAACAGCCGCGACAGATACCTGTAATCGTACCCGAGCGCGTTCGCCATGCCGACGAGAGTGATGTCCTCGGCGTAGTTTTTCTCGACGTAATTCAGAATGTCGCGCACGAGCGAATCGCTTTTTGCGCCGCTCGCGAGCGTAGTGGAGGCGAGAAAGTCCGCGCACGCGGCGTACAGCGAGGCTTTGAGGCGCAACGGCTCGGGAGGAGTAATCAAAATCGAGAATTCGTCGGAGGACGGCAACCTGCGTTCGTCGTCGCTTTTCCCGGGGAACACGACAAAGCGCTCGAGAAAGCCCAGCGTTTCGGGCGACGGGGTGAAAATCGGGCAAACGGGCGTTTTGCCTGCGACGGCGCGCGAAAAGTCCTCGACATAATTGCCCGAAAACACCATGACGAACGTTACCGAATCGGGCTCGGAGCGGTAGGCGTGCGTCATAAACGGAGTGACGAGCGCGGCTTCGCCCGTCTTTACGACGTAAGCTTCGCCGCCTATTTCCGCCGTAATCTTGCCGTCCAGCACCAGAGCCAGCTCGAAAGCCTTGTGTATATGCGTCTGCCACGCGAGCCCACGGTAAAGAAAAGCGTTATACACGTCGCCGCCCACCGAATTGTGCCATTGATGGAAAAACACGTTGCACCTTCAAAAATGTAAAATTATGGCTATAAGTTTACAATAAATATCTTGAAAAGTAAAGCGTATAGGGGTTATAATTAAGAAAAAGAAACGGTAGAGAATAAATTTTGACTAATCGGGCGGTGAGCGGATGAGCTATGTGTTTTCGATAGAAGAGTTTTCCACGTTCGACGGACCGGGAGTGCGCACGACGGTGTTTTTGAAGGGGTGTCCGTTAAGGTGCGAGTGGTGCCACAATCCCGAGGGGCAACGCGCGGAAAGCGAGTGGGTGAAAAGCCCCAACGGCTGTCTGCATTGCGGCTTGTGCGAGCGTTTCGGCGTAAAGCGCGCCGACGGCACAATCATGCTTACGCAGGCGAGCGCGGCAATATGTCCGCGCAATCTCGTGAGGCTGTCGGGAGAGGACTACACACCCGAGGAGCTTTGCGCGAAACTGATGAAAAACGCCGAAATTCTGAAGAGCATGGGCGGCGGCGTGACGTTTTCGGGCGGCGAGCCGCTA
>DQGD01000012.1:31009-60321 GCA_003533505.1 Clostridiales bacterium
GTTTTCGGGCGGCGAGCCGCTATTCGACCATAAATTTCTGATAAAGTGTCTGGACGCTTTGGGGTGTAGGGTGCACCGCGCCCTGCAAACTTCGGGTTATGCCGCGCCGCGCGTTTTCGCCGAGGTGCTGAAGCGAGTGGAGTATGTGCTCTACGACATCAAGCTTATCGACGGGGCGGCGTTTCGTCGGTATTGCGGCGCGGACAACGCGGAGATACTCGACAACTACCGCACGCTGACGCGCTCGGGCGTGCCGTTCGTGACGAGAGTGCCGCTTATTCCCGGCGTGACGGACACGACGGAAAACCTTACGGCGATAGCGAAGCTACTGCGCGAAAACGGCGCGGATTACGTCGAAACGCTGCCTTACAACAAGATGGCAGGCAGCAAGTACGCGCTTGTGGGGCGCGAGTACAAGCCGAGCTTCGACGGCGAAAAACCGATAAACACGGGCGAGGAAATCTTTGCGCGTTACGGAATAAAGGTCGTTAAAATGTGACCACGGGAGGGAGTAAACATGACCGACAGAGTAAAAAACATGCTTGCGATATTGAAAAAGCGCGACTACAGAAAGCTGCGCTCGTTCGGAGTCCGCAACGTCACGGAGGAAACGCGCGGACTTAATTCCTACGACCGCAGAGCGAAGCTTCTGGAACTTGCTTTTGCAGCCGAGGTGCCGTCGCTGTACGGCGGCGACGATATTTTCGGTTTCAACCGCACGACGACCGCCGTGCCGCGCGACGACGAAGTTACCGATTGGGGCTTCGGCAACGTTATTCTCGACTTTGAAAAGCTGTTGTCCACGGGGCTTGACGGCATAAAAGCCGAGGCGGAAGCGGAGCTCACGGACGCCACCGGCGAGGAACGCGACTTTCTCTGCGGCGTGATAAAGTCGCTCGCCGCCTGCGACGGGATTATCGAAAGGTATCGCGTGCGCGCGGAAATCGACGGGCGGAAGGGGCTCGCCGCCGCGCTGAGTCAAGTGCCGAAAAGGGGCGCGAGGAGTTACTACGAGGCGCTTTTAACGGTGAAATTCATGGTTTACGCGTTGCGGCTGAATCGCAACGTGCACACGCCGCTGGGGCGGTTCGACCAATACATGAAGCCGTACTACGAGCTGTCGAAAAACGTTGGCGCGACCGACGAGGAAATAAAGGAATTGACCGAGTTGTTTTTCATTTCGCTCAACTTCGATACCGATATTTACCTCGGCGTGCAGACGGGCGACAACGGTCAGAGCATGGTGCTGGGCGGCATGACGCCGGACGGCGAGGACGGCGCGAATGCGCTGACGGAAATCTGTCTCGCGGCTTCCGAAGAGCTGAAGCTTATCGACCCGAAAATCAACTTGCGCGTAAACGAGCGCACTCCGATTTCGGTGTACGAGCGCGGAACGCGGCTGACAAAGCAGGGACTGGGCTTTCCTCAGTACATGAACGACGACGTAGTGATACCTGCGCTTACGGCGTGGGGCTATGACGAGCGCGACGCGCGGAACTACGCGGTGGCGGCTTGCTGGGAGTTTATCATGTCGGGTAACGCCGCGGATATTCCCAACGCCGCTTCGCTCAATTTTCCGCTTTCCGTCGAACGCGCGACAAAAAAACTCGGCGAGTGCCGCGACTTCGACGAGTTTACGGAGCTCGTGAAGCACGAGGTCAAAGCTCAGGTAGACGAGCTTACAAGACAGCACCTCGAGCACCTTGACAACCCCGACCTCGACCCGTTCGCGTCGGCGTTCGTCGGCGACTGCATAAGGAACAAAAAAGACGTCCGCAGGGGCGGCGCGAAGTACAATAACTACGGCATGCACGGCGCAGGGCTGTCCAACGCCGCCGACGCCGTGACAGCGATTAAAGTCAAGGTGTTCGACGAAAAATCGGTTACGCCCGACGAGCTTAACGCGGCAATCGAGGCGAATTTCGAGGGCTTTTCCGAGCTTCGCAACGCGCTTATCGCCTGCCCGAAAACGGGCAATAACGACGCGCTCCCGGACGGGATAATGCGCGAGCTCGCCTATACGTTTGCGGACGCGCTGAAGGGCAAGACCACGCCGTTCGGAGGCGTGTGGCGAGCAGGCACGGGCAGCGCGATGGAATATGTGAACGCCGCCGCAGTCGTGGGAGCTACCGCCGACGGCAGAAAAGCCGGCGAGTACTATGCGTGCAGCTTTTCGCCCTCGCTCACGGCAAGATTGTCGGGACCGCTGTCGGCTGTGCAGTCGTTCACGAGCTTCGACCTCGCGCCCGTATGCAACGGCGGACCGTTTACTATCGAGATACACGACACGGTGTTCAGGAACGCAGAGGGCGAGAAGAAAACCGCCGCGCTCGTCAAGGCGTTTATCGACCGCGGCGGACACCAGATTCAGATTAACGCAATCAATCGCGACAAACTTCTTGACGCGCAGGCGCACCCAGAGAATTACCCCAATCTGATTGTGCGCGTGTGGGGCTGGAGCGGATATTTCGCCGAGCTCGACAAGAAGTATCAGGACCATGTGATAAAGCGCGCGGAGTTTAATTTCGGCTGAACCCGCAAATAAGCGCGTTCACGGTAAAAACGATTGACAATTCTACGCGGTTTTGATAAGATGTCAACGTAGGGGAGTAGTCGGCTCCGAGAGCTATTAAATCTACACAATGGGCAACCAGGTTTAATATACGGTTTGTTTTGTTAAAAGCGACCTGACGACGAGACTTACGCACGGGATAAGTGCGCGGTTTCGTCGTTTTTTTTATGGCGAAAGCGCGAGAAGGCGCGGCGCGACGGTACTTTTTTGCGCGGCGCGACAGTATGCTTTTTATGAGGAGAGAGGACTAATGGGAATTATCGACATTCTGCTGACGGGCGTGGGACTGTCCATGGACGCCGCCGCGGTCAGCATGACCAACGGCATGAACGAGCCGAAAATGAAGCTGCCGAAAATCCTGCTCATCGCGCTGTTCTACGGCGTGGCGCAGGGCGTTATGCCGCTCATCGGCTATTACGCAGGCTCGTTGTTCGCCACCGCCGTGGCAAAAATAGCGCCGTGGCTCGCGCTGGTGTTGCTCGGCTTTATCGGCGGCAAAATGATTTTTGAGGCGATTTGCGAGCTCAAAAAGAACGGCGAGCAGCCCAAGGAGGCTAAGCCGCTGTCGCTCGGCTCGCTTGCGGTGCAGGCGCTTGCCACGTCGATTGACGCGCTCGCGGTGGGAATCAGCCTCGTCGCGCTTGACAAGAGCGGCGCGCTTGCCGTCAATATTTTCGTCGCGGTGTCGATGATTGCCGCCTCCACCTTTATCATAAGCCTCGTATCGGTGTTTGTCGGCAAGAAATTCGGAGAACTCCTTTCCGATAAAGCCGAGCTCGTCGGCGGCTTAATTCTGGTCGCAATAGGACTTAAAATCTTCATCGAAGGGATTTTCTTCTAAAGGGCAATTCGCTTCATACAATTTTTACGCTTCGCTAGATTCCTCGACTTCGCTCGGAATGACAATAGGATTAGTATTCGCTCCATGTATGGGATTCCACGCAAATGCTTGTGCATTTGCTTCTCGGATGACGGCGGAAAACGAAGGCTGCACGTTTTAATTTAGATTTAGCAAGCCGCTTTTGTTTTACAACGTCATTATGAGGGAGCGGCTTTCCGCGACCGTAATAATCTCATGCTAAAAAAACGTTTTTGACCTTTTTTATAAAGTCGGTTATACGTTCCATGTAGGGGTTCCTCACGCGCGCGGAAAGCCGCGCGCTCAGGATGACGTGGTAACACGGAGGGTGCACGTTAGGTTTTTGACAATCTCTCCGTCATTTTCTGGCGAAAATGCCACCTCCCTTTGCACAAAGGAGGCTTTAAATGGTCAAATCTCTGTTACCAAAAATTCGTCACATTTGCCACGCGGTAACCATTCTATAACCATTCCCGACCTTAAAAGAGATGCGGTAGTTGCGCGATAAATAAACTGTTACCTAATATCGACCTTAAAAGCGTTGTGAGGGTTCGGGGACACAGCCGCAAGTGTCCAAGGGCGACTTTTTTTGCTACTTTTTTTCTTCGCTTGAAAAAAAGTAGTACTCTGTCTTACTAACAAAATTACAGCCACACCGTTAAAATAACCTACCTACCACCAATAAAACTTAAAACTCAAAACCTTTTAAAAATTCGGGTTTATAGGGACGATTACGCCCCTATTTTTAATTTTGCTATCCACAGGTCCGTTCCGCCGAACGAGCCGCCGACGTCGGCGGAAGTGCCCTTCGAGCAGGCGGCGACATAGAAATCGTCGTCCGAGCAGGCAAGACGCGGATTGCTTTCGTTGCCCGAGCCGAAGCGCAGCGAGCACGAGCCGCGGCTGCCGACTACGCCGAGCGCGTCGCCCGTGGTGCCTGCGAACAAGCCCCAATCGCCGCCGGAAATGAAGTCGGTTACGCCGGACAGCGAGCCGAGAGCATTAAGCCGCCGCTGCACTTTGAAACCCGAATCGTAGGCGAGCGCAACCGAAGCTTCGCCGCCGAAGAACCCGACGTAATAGGTATTGTCGCAGTAGCCGATGGTCGCGGAGAGCGGCAGGGTTGCGCCCTGAAAAATCACGTTTTTTTTGGAAAAATCGTCGCCGACAATCATGAGCGCGCCGTCGCCGCCCTCGTAAATCGCGGCAATCGCCCAGCCGCCGCTTACCGGCGCTACGGCAGAAGCGCGGTAAGCGCCGCCCTTGTCTATGTAGGCGAGCACGGGCTCGGGGCGTTCGTCGCACGTCGCCGCGCCTGCGTGACGGCTCAAATCCGACACCGCGTTGAAAAACACGGCGTAAGTCTTGCCGACTTTGAAAAGGTCGACGAATTCCAGCGAGTAGGGCGAGGAAATCATGCGCTCGTATACGCGATTGAGCGAAAAATCGAACGCTCGCAGAAACAACTTCTTCTTTACGAGCGGCGAGTGCGTGACACTCGTGACCAGCGCATAGCCCTCGTCGGTCAGCCGCAGCGCGGCAAACTCGCCGTCCGTTTCGGGAGCGGTAGCCGTCACCTTGCCGTCATAGCCCATAAGCGCGAGTGAAACGCCGTTTTCTCCGCCCAGCGCGAGCAAAAAACCGCCCTCGGCAAGCGTTACGCCGACGATTTTCCGCTCGGACGGTCGGTAAAAGTCCAGCGTGGTCAGGGTTTCGTCGAGCTCCGCCACGAACGCGCCCGAGCCGCCGTCGGCGTCGCAGTCGGTCGAGGTCGTATTGCCGAAAACGAACACGCGCCCGTTTGTCGCGATAACGTCCACAAGGCTCTCGTCGCCGCTGCCGCCGATATTGGTTTCGAGCTCGAGCGCCGCCGCCGTCGATTTTCGAGCCGCACGCGAGCGCGAATACTCGGGCTCGGATGGCTTCTCGTCGGTCGCCGTCGCGTTATCGGCATTTGCCGGGAGCGAGCTCTCGTCCACGGGCGCGGCAGACCTGCCGCCGAACAAAAATTGCGCCCCGATTGCGAGAATCAGTACGATTAACACGAGGTCCAGCACGAGAATGGTGCGGACCTGCGCTTTGTTCAGTTTCATTTCACATTTCCTCCGTTATTCGTCGCGGTTCGCCGCAAATCGAATTACGGAATAATTATAGCACGCCAGCGCAGATATGCGTCGCCGTCGGCAAAACACGTCATTTATCGCGCTTATTCGGCGTAACGCGTCAGGATTTTCGCGATTTCCGCCGTGCCGTCGACGTGCGGCAGTCCCGAGCAAGCCGCTTTAAGCTCGCTTCGCCGCCCGTAAGCCTCCGTTATCGCCGCGGTCAGTGCGCTGGGCGAAAGCTGCTCCTGCGGCAGTACGGTAATCGCGCCGCGCGAAGCAAAGTACGCGGAGTTGTCCACCTGGTCGCCGCGCGAATTGCCCTTTGGCAGCGGAACCGCCACCGACGGGAGCCCTAACGCCACAAGCTCGAACAGCGTGTTCGCGCCGCCGCGCGACAGCACTACGTCCGCCGCCGCGAAAAAATCGGGCATGTTGTCGGCGAACTCCTGCTCGTAATAGCCGCTTCGTTTTATCCCCGAAAGGTTGCCGCGCCCCGTAAGATGCGCGACGTCGAAACGCGCCGTAAGCTCCGCGAGCGCGCCCGTCACCGCCTCGTTTATCGCCCTCGCGCCCAACGAGCCGCCCGTCACGAGCAGCACGGGCTTTTGCCCCGAAAAGCCGCAGATTTTCAGTGCCGCCGCCTTGTTGCCGCGGTAAAGCTCGCGCCGTAGAGGCGCGCCCGTGCACGTCGCATTACGGAGCCCCGAATCGAACGCCGTGAGAAAGCGCGCGCAGCGCTTCGCCGCCAGCCTGTTCGCAAGCCCGGGCGTAAGGTCGCTCTCGTGCAGAACGACGGGGATATTCTTCGCCGCGAGGCATACGGGCAGCGCGACGTAACCGCCCTTTGAAAATACTACGGACGGCTGAATTTCGGCGAGCAGCCGCTTTGCCGCGCGCACGCTCTTTGCAAGCCGAAACGGGATTAAGAGGTTTTTCGGGGTCAGCGAGCGCACGAGCTTTACGCATGGTATTTCATGGTAAATCACGTCGCGGCAGGCGGTTACGAGCCGTTTTTCCATGCCGCCCTCCGAGCCGATATAATGCACTTCGAAGCGCGGCGTAAGGTAGGGCAGAAGCGCGAGGTTGGGCGTGACGTGACCTGCCGTGCCGCCGCCCGTGAGTATTATCTTTTTCATTGACTTATTCTCCGATTTCCTGTATAATCGTAATATATGCAGGGCAAAGCGTTTCTATTTGCAGAACCCGTTGCAAAAAAAGCCGAAACGCGACTGTCAGGGAAAAGTCGGAGGATTATTATGAAAAGAGAAGAGTTTACCGCATTCGACGGCAAAAAAATCGCAATCGCGGTGTGGGACGAGGCGGAAAACCCCAAAGCGGTGGTGCAAATCGTGCACGGCATGGCCGAGCATATCGCGCGCTATGACGAGTTCGCGCGGTTTCTCAATTCTCGCGGCTACATCGTGGAGGGCGACGACCACCGCGCCCACGGACTGACCGACCGCGACGCGCTGGGGCTTGCCGGCAGCGGCGACCTTTTCGAGAACACCGTGCGCGACGAGCGCGACCTTACCGCCATGCTGAAATCGCGCTACGGACTGCCCGTAATACTCTTCGGACACAGCTACGGCTCGTTTCTCTCCCAGCGTTACCTCTCGATTGACCCCGGCGAGCTTACCGCGGCGGTGCTCTGCGGCAGCGCGTACATGACCGGCGCGCCCGTAAACTTCGGCTACGCAATCGCGCGCAGAAAGGTGAAGAAACACCGCGATGAGGAGGGTAAAATCTTCGCGTCGCTCACTTTCGGCAGCTACGACAAGAAATTCGGCGAGGGCTTGGGCGGCTGGCTCAACCGCGACGCCGAAGCGGTGGGCAAGTACAACGCCGACCCCCTGTGCAATTTCACCTGCTCCAACGGCTTTTACTATCCGTTCTTCAAGGGGCTGAAATCGATTAAAAAGGCAAAGCACGAGCGTTTGTCGCCCGACTTTCCGCTGATGATTATCTCCGGCTCCGACGACATGGTGGGCGGCAGAGGCAAGCTCGTCCGTAAGCTCGACAAACGCTATCGCAAGCTCGGACTCAGCCCGAAAACCAAGCTGTACGAGGGCGGCAGACACGAAATACTGAACGAAATCAACCGCGCCGAAGTGTACGCCGACGTCGCCGCATTCCTCGACGACGTTATGAGTAAACGCGGCTGAATATGATTTAACGCGAACGGGCGCTTCCGTCACAACTACGACGGAGGCGTCTTATTTTACGAATAAAAGTATAATTATACACAATTAGCGTATAATTATGCAACAATTGAACGCTAATGCGTTTTGTTGCGATTTTTCTTGAAATAATCGAATAAAAATACATAAAAACGGGCTTAAACGATTGTAAAAATTCGCGGAATATGGTACAATTATTCGGTAAACTCGATAAGCGCGCCAAGCGGCGTACATAGGCTTGTTTTGCGTCGGCGCGGAAGGAACGGAGGAAACATGGCAGGGAAAGATTACAACGCAAAGGATATACAAATCCTCGAGGGGCTTGACGCGGTCAGAGTGCGCCCGGGCATGTATATCGGCTCGACGGGAGCGAGAGGACTTCACCATATTCTGTGGGAAATCGTCGACAACGGCATGGACGAGGTGGCGAACGGTTACGGCGACACTATCCGCGTAACCGTGCACGCCGACGGCTCGGTCAGCGTGGAGGACAACGGCAGAGGCATACCGGTAGACATTCACCCCACGATGAAAGTGAGCGGCGTGGAAGTCGTTTTCACCCAGCTTCACGCAGGCGGCAAGTTCGGCAACGACAACTACGCGCACTCGGGCGGTCTGCACGGCGTGGGAGCGTCGGTCACCAACGCGCTGTCGCGGTGGCTTACCGTCGAGGTTTTCAAGAACGGCACGACGTACAAGATGGACTTCGAGAGTCGCGATGATAACGGCAAAGTACACGGCGGACTTGTAAAAGAGCACCTTTTCGACACAAAGCAAAAGTCCGACCACACGGGCACGCGTGTGACTTTCATGCCCGACGACCGCATTTTCGAAACGATTAAATTCAATACCGAAACGATTTCGCGCAGGCTCAAGGAGCTGGCGTTCCTTAACCGCGGCGCGCACATCTACTTCACCGACGAGCGTATTCCCTTCGGCGAGGGCGTACTTCACCGCGAGTACTTTTACGAGGGCGGACTCGTCGACTTCGTGCGCGACCTCAACGAAACCAAGACTCCGGCGTTTCCCGACCCTGTGTTTTTTGACGGCAAGAGCGAGAATATCGAGGCGGAAATCGCGTTTCAGTACACCGACGCCTACACGGAAAACATTTTTTCCTACGTCAACAATATTCCCACGACCGAGGGCGGCACGCACGAAACGGGCTTTAAGATAGGGCTCACCAAGGTGATGAACGATTGGGCGAGAAAACTCGGACTACTGAAAGAAAAGGACCAAAACCTTATCGGCGACGACTACCGCGAGGGACTTACCGCCGTATTGTCGGTCAAGATGCAGAACATTCAGTTCGAGGGTCAGACCAAGACCAAGCTCGGTAACACCGAGGCGAAAAAGGCGCTCGAGGACATAGTGACCACCGAGCTGCAAAAATTCTTCGAGAGCAATCAGCAAATCGCCGAAATCGCGATAAAGAAAGGCTTGCTCGCGGCAAAGGTGCGCGAGGCGGCGAGAAAGGAAAAAGAACTGACGAGGGCGAGAAACAGCATCGACAACTTTCACACCGTGGGAAAGCTGAAGAGCTGCACGGGCAAAAAGCCCGAGAACAACGAGCTGTTTATCGTCGAGGGCGACAGCGCGGGCGGCACTTGTTCGCAGGCGCGTAACCGCTCGTTTCAGGCGATACTGCCGCTGAGGGGCAAGCCGCTGAACGCCGAGAAAAAACGGCTTGACCAGGTGCTCGCCAACGAGGAAATCCGCACGCTCATTTCCGCTCTCGGGGCGGGGCTGGGGGAGGACTTCGACGTCGCCGACCTTAAATACCACAAAGTAGTGATACTGTCCGACGCCGACCAGGACGGCTTGCATATCCGCGCGATACTGCTCACGTTCTTCTTCCGCTACATGCGCGAGCTCATCAACGAGGGACACGTCTATATCGGACTTCCGCCGCTTTACAAGATAGAAAAGCGCGGACAAATCGAGTACGCCTACGACGACGCGGCTTTAGACGAGCTGAAAAAGAAATTCGGCAAGGGCGCGGAAATCCAGCGCTATAAGGGCTTGGGCGAGATGAACGCCGAACAGCTGTGGACGACCACGATGGACCCCAAAAACCGCAAACTCGTGCGCGTGACCATCGACGACGCGGCGCAAGCGGAAAAGCTGGTCAGCGTGCTTATGGGCGACGCGATAGAACTGAGGCGTAATTACATCGTCGAGCACGCCGACTTCAACAAAGAGGACGCGTTCATCGAGAACGTCAAGGGATAACGAGGGAAGAACGATATGGAAGACAACAACGAAATCATAGTCAAAAATATGGAAGACGTGATGCACGAATCGATGATACCGTACTCCGAGTGCGTTATCCTCGACCGCGCGTTACCGAGAGTGGAGGACGGACTTAAGCCCGTCCAGCGAAGAATACTTTTCGACATGCTCGAGCTGGGGCTTTACCCCGACCGCCCGTACAAAAAGTGCGCGAGAGTGGTGGGCGACTGCCTCGGCAAATACCATCCGCACGGGGACAGCTCGGTTTACGGCGCGCTCGTGAGAATGGCGCAGGCGTTCAATATGGGCGCGACGCTCGTCGACGGTCAGGGCAACTTCGGCGACATCGACGGCAACGGAGCGGCTGCAATGCGTTACACCGAGTGCCGACTCACTCCGCTCGCCATGGAGCTATTGAAAGACATGGGCAACCCCGACGACGAAATCGTGCGCTGGGGCTGCAACTTCGACGACACCTTAAAAGAGCCCGAAATCGTACCGGGGCGTTTTCCCAACCTGCTCGTCAACGGCGCGTCGGGCATCGCGGTGGGCTTAGCCACGAACATTCCCACGCACAACCTCGCCGAAACGATTGACGGCGCGGTGGCGTACATTGACAATCCGCGCATAAAGCTTGCGGACATGATGAAGATAATAAAAGGTCCCGATTTCCCGACGGGCGGCTATATCATCGCCGACGAGGAGCTGAAAAAGGCTTACGAAACGGGCAGGGGCAAGCTGATTCTGCGTGCAAAAACGCACATCGAAGCCGAGGGCGACAAGCGGCTCATCGTCATCGACGAGTTGCCGTATCAGGTCAACAAGTCGGCTTTGCTCGAAAGTATCCTGAAGTTGAGAGAGGAGAAAAAAGGCTTGCTGATGGGCATCAGCGACATCGCCGACGAATCCGACCGTAACGGTATCCGCGCGGTCATCAAGGTCAAAAAGGACGCCGACCCCATGGCGATACTCGCCTTGCTGTTCAAGTCCACAAACCTCTCGACGTCGTTCGGCGTGAACATGGTTGCAATCGCCGGCGGCAAGCCCAAAACGCTGGGACTGCTCGACATAATATCCTACTACGTCGGCTACCAGCGCGATTTTATCGTCAAGCGCACAAAATGCGAGCTGGACAACTGCCGCAAGCGCGAGCACATTCTGGAGGGCTTGGTTATTGCCGTCCGCAATATCGACGAGGTAGTGGCGATAATCAAGAGCAGTCAGTCGACGAGCGAGGCTCGCGACAGATTAAGAAACCGCTTCAAGCTGTCCGAACGTCAGGCGGACGCAATCCTCGACCTGCGCCTCGCGCGGCTCACGCACCTCGAGGTGTACAAGCTCGAGCAGGAACTGAAGCAGCTCCGCGAGCGCATAGCCTACCTTACCTCCGTGCTCGCCTCCAAAAGAATGCAGATGGAAGTGGTCAAAGAGGAAATGCTGGCGATAAAAAAGAATTTCAAGTCGCCGAGAAAGAGCGTTATCTTAAAGTCGGAAAAGGATTACGTCGTGCCCGACGAGAGCGCGCCGCGAGTAATCGACGACAGCGTGGTGTGCTACAACGCGCTCGGCAACCTCAAGCGCATGCCCGTCAAGAGCTTCAATATGGCTACGCGCGACTTTAACGACAATTCGACGATGAGCGAGATTTGCTCGTCGATAATCAACTGCGCCGGCGTGGACAGATTCATGGTGTTCACCAGCCTCGGCAACTGCGTGAAAATCGACCTCGACGCGCTGACCGACGACAAATGGAAGGGCAAGGGCGTGACGCTGAAATCGCTGTACCCGGCGGCAGCGGAGGGCGAACGCGCGGTTTACATGCTGCCGCTCGGCGAAAAACTGCCCAAAGGCAATCTGCTGTTCTACACGAAGAGCGGCATGGTCAAAAAGACGGCGTGGAGCGAGTACGCGGTGGTCAAGTCCGTGTTCCAGGCGATAAAGCTCAAAGAGGACGACGAAGTTATCGGCATGGAAACCGAGAGAGAGGGCTGCACGCTCGTGTTCGTCACAAAGTCGGGCATGTGCCTTAATGCCGACATGAGCGACATTCCCGTGCAGGGCAGAATTTCCGGCGGCGTAAAGGGCATCAACCTGTCCGACGGCGACGAGTGTATTTTCACGCGGCAGGTCGAGGACGGGGGCGAAATCGTGCTCGTCACCGACAAGGGCTATGCCAAGCGCGTGATTACCGCCGACCTCGACGTCATGGCGCGCTACCGCAAGGGCGTGAAGATTATCGACATCAAGGGCAGCAACGGCAAATCGCTCGTGTTCGCGAGCTACGTCACCCAGCCGTACAAGATAGTGCTGAAAGTGGGCGAGGATTACCTATCCGCGTTCTCGACGGAGGACTTGTCAATTGAGAACCGCACTCACGGCGGCCGCGCGCTCGTCAAGGGCAAGATTGCCGTGGACAAGGTGTTTATCTACAATTCCGGCTATATCAACGGTTAATAACGGGGAGCGAAAGCCCCCCCCCGAAAACGAGTAAAACAAAACGGAAAAACGACATGAGTATACTGAAAATCAACGGTTTAAGCCACATGTACGACGACAAAGTGCTGTTCAAGAACGCCGATTTATCGATAAACAACGGCGAGCACGTCGGCATAGTCGGGCTTAACGGCGCAGGCAAGAGCACGTTTATCAACATCATCGCGCATAATATTTCGCAGGACGAGGGCGAGGTTATATGGCTCAGCGGCATACGCTACGGCTACCTCGACCAGCACGCCGACATCGACAGAAGCCTGACGGTAATGGAGTACCTTCAGACCTCGTTTACGCACCTATATGAGCTCGACCAAAAACTACAGAAGCTGTACGAGGACATGGGCTCGGTCACCGACGAGAAAGAGCTCGACAGAATGATAGACAAGTCGAACCGCATGCTCGACACGCTCACGCGCGAGCACTTTTACGACATCGACGCGCAGATAAAGAAAGTCGCCAACGGTTTGGGCGTAAACGCGTTCGGCTACGACACCGTCATTGCGACGCTTTCGGGCGGTCAGCGCGCAAAGCTGATGCTTGCAAAGCTGATTTTGGAGGAGCCCGACGTCATGCTCCTCGACGAGCCCACCAACTTTTTGGACGTGGAGCACGTCGATTGGCTGATAAAATTCCTCAACGCTTCGGAAAAAACGTTTATGGTCATTTCCCACGACGTGGAGTTTCTTGACGGCGTGTGCAAGTACATCGTCAGCATCGAAAACGGCTCGATAAGAAAGTACACGGGCAATTATTCGCAGTTTCTCGTTCAGCACGAAATGGCTGTCAAGCAGTATGAGGAGGACTACGCCCGTCAGCAAGCCGAAATCAAACGCATGGAGGACTATATCGCGCGCAACAAGGCGCGCGCCGCCACCGCCGGCATGGCGAACAGCCGTAAAAAAATGCTCGACAGGATAGAGGTCATGGCAAAGCCGACCACCGTGCTCGACGCGCACTTCGACTTCCCGTGCGTGATGCTCAACACCAAGGACATGCTGTCGGTCAAGGACTTGGAAATCGGCTACGACAGCGTTCTGCTGCCGCCGATAAGCTTCGAGATGCGCGGCGATACCAAGCTGTGGATTCGCGGCACCAACGGTATCGGCAAGTCCACGCTCATGAAAACGCTTTTAGGGCTTATCCCGAAAAAGGGCGGCGACTTTCACTTTCATATCGCCGCAAAGCCCGCATACCTCGAGCAGGACTTGTCGTTCCGCAACACCGCGATGACGCCGTTCGACTATATTTCCGACTGCTTTCCGCGCTACGGCGCAAAGGAAATCCGCAGCCAGCTCAGCCGCGTGGGCATAAAGGGCGAAATGGCGCTTCGGCATATCTGCGACCTCAGCGGCGGCGAGCAGGTCAGAATACGGCTTCTCACAATCATGAACGTCACGTCGAACATGCTCATTCTCGACGAGCCCACAAACCACCTCGACGTCCGCGCCAAGGACGCGCTGCTCGAAGCGCTCAAAAAGTACGAGGGCGCGATTCTTCTCGTCAGCCACGAAAAGCAATTCGCCGAAGCCGTCTGCAATCAGGTGTTCACCTGTAAGGAATGATAATTTCTTTTTTCGTCAAAAAAGAAACAAAAAACCTTTTTCTGCTTAATCGGCTTTTTGGCTTATAAGACTTTTTTATAAAGCGGTATTACTTGCGTTAAAACGCGTAATGCTGCTTTTTTAGTATTTAGTTAGTAATTATATAATTTTAATAGTTGTGGTAGGATGGTTAGATTTAATGGTGTAGCTTTAATTTTAATAGCGAGTAAAAGCCCTTCTTTTTTCAAACGAAGAAAAAAGCTAGCTCAACGATAATCGTAACCGATTATTTTTACCGACAAAAATCAACGATTTCATCGGTAAACTCCCTAGTAGTACGGTGACGTACAACGTCGGTCGTTTACCTCGAACTAATTGATTTTTGTCAGGTAAAAACGCGCGCGCCGCAAAGAGCGGATTTTACGATGATTTTAGCTGAGTGGCTGCGACGGCGTACCGGGTGTACGTCTAGCAGACACACGGGTAAAAGCGCGAAAAATCCGCCATTGCGGTAATCGGTAATGATAATCGTTGAGCTTGAAAAAAGTCGCCGGGACACTATCGACTGTGTCCCGGACCCCGCAACTCCTCTAAGGTCGGGAACGGGGTTTAGTTTGTGTGCCGCGTGACAAATTTAAGTATTGGGAAAATCGAATTAAACTTAACGCGCACTCTCCGTTTTCTGCCGTCATCCTGAGCGCGCGGCATTCCGCGCGCGTGAGGAACCCCTGCATGGAGCGAATAATCGACTTTATAAAAAAGGGTCAAAAACGTTTTTTTAGCATGGGATTATTACGGTCGCGGAAAGCCGCTCCCTCATAATGACGTAGTAAAACAAAAGCGGCTTGCTAAATCTAAATTCTAACGCGCAGCTTCCGTTTTTTTCCGTCATCCTGAGTGCGCGGCATTCCGCGCGCGTGAGGAACCCCTGCATGGAGCGAATAATTGACCATTTAAAGGCTCCTTTGTGTAAAGGGAGCTGGCGGCGAAGCCGACTGAGGGATTGTCAAAAAATACCGTGCACTCTCCGTCCTCCCACGTCATTCAGAGCAAATGCGCAAGCATTTGCGTGGAATCCCCGACGGGAGAAAAGTAATAAATCCTTATTATTACAAACAAATCTTTACAAACAAATCGTTATAAATAAAAAAGGCGGCGAGTACCGTCTTTTTTAATTACCGTTCTATAGTCTTTTATATTACGTTTTATCGTCTTTTTATTTATTATACTATCATTTTAATTACCGTTCTATCGTCTTTTTTACATTGTCGTTTCGCTTTTATTATGTGCCGCGCAAATCGTTACAGGCTTTTCAAAAACTCGACGAGCAGCGACTTTTGCCGCGGCGAGAGCGCGGACGCGGCAGCGGAAAAATCGTCCTCGTGCGCTTCCGCGTCAAAAAAATCCTTGAGCGAAACGCCCAGCGCGTCGCAAATCAGCCGCAGGTGACTGACCGTCACGTCGGCTTCGCCCAGCTCGACGCGCCGTAAATGCGTCTGCGAAACGCCTGCGAAGTCCGCCAGCATGTTCTGCGAATAACCGCGTTCCTCGCGAAGCTGCCTTAATCTTTTTCCAACGTCCATAATCCCACCTCTTTCAAGTCCTATACATATATAGTTTATGCAAAAATTCTTGTTTTCTTAGTCTTATAGTGTTGCACAATTAGTCTTATAATGATATAATATTAAAACTATAAGACTAACGATAGCGAGGTATGACTATGGCGAACAAGACGTTGCAGGCGGCGAGAAAGGACAAGAACGACGAGTTTTACACGCAGCTTGCCGACATCGAGAACGAGCTGAAACATTACAGACAGCATTTCGAGGGAAAAACGGTGCTGTGTAATTGCGACGACCCGTATGAGAGCAACTTTTTCAAGTATTTCGCGATGAATTTCAATTACTTAAAGCTCAAAAAGCTGATTGCGACGTGCTATGATTCCTCTATGGTGGCGTTTACGCAACTGTCGCTCTTTGACGGCGGCAAAGAGATTCCGAACGGCAGCCGCAAAGCATATCGCATAGAGCTTACCGAAGTGAAAGACTACAACGGCGACGGAGCAATCGATTTAGCCGACGTCGAGTATATGTTGCGCTATGGCGTCAATCCGCCCAAAAAGATGAACGGCAACGGCGATTTCCGCTCGGAGGAGTGTTTGAAGCTGTTGAAGCAAGCCGACATAGTGGTCACGAATCCGCCGTTTTCGCTTTTCCGCGAGTACGTCGCAAAGCTTATCGAATACGACAAAAAGTTTATAATCATAGGCAATCAGAACGCCATAACGTACAAGGAGATTTTTCCGCTGCTTAAAGACAATAAAATGTGGCTCGGGTACAACAGCGGAGCGCAGATATTCAGAGTGCCGGCGACGATTGAAAGAAAAAATCTTTTCGTGCGCGACGGCGTTACCTACGCAAAATTCGGCAATATCTGCTGGTACACTAACCTCGAACAGCCAAAACGCCACGAGCTACTGCCGCTGTACAAGAAATACACGCCCGAGGAGTACCCGAAGTACGACAACTACGACGCGATTGAGGTGTCGAAAGTCGCCGATATTCCATGCGATTATTTCCCGTCCGAAAGCAGCAGCGGAGATATGGGAGTGCCGATAACGTTCCTCGATAAGTACAACCCCGAGCAATTCGAGCTGGTAAAATTCCGCAAAGGAAACGATGAAAAAGACTTGACGTACACCGTCAGGAGTGCGACAATTTTAGACAGACAGACAGACAGACAGACAGACAGACAGACAGACAGACAGACGGGTTACTCCGTACTTCCGCATCATCGTGCGGAGAAAAGCGTAACGGCGTTATGGGCGTGCCCGTTACGTTCCTCGACAAGTATAATCCCGAGCAGTTTGAAATTGTCGGAGCGACGGAAAGCGAGGGAAAAGGTTTCTCGTGCGGCTTGTGGGACGAGAACAGCGGAGTCGCGCAGGCGATTTCAGGCGGAAAGAGAAAATACAAACGGTTGTTCATCAGGCGCAAAGCGTAACGGAATTATGGGAGTACCCATTACTTTTTTGGACAAGTACAACCCCGATCAGTTTGAAATAATAGGGCATGAACACGATTTGAACGGGAACGGTGGCGACGGAGTTGAGAGAGGACAGTTTGAGGTGAATGGGAAAGGTAAATTTAAACGTATCTTAATAAGGAGGAGAAAAAGTGAAGATTGAATTACATAAAATCACCGTGGGAGAGATTGCGCGCGGCTATCGCGACAGCGCGGAGGAGGGCGTGTACGGCTTTGGCGGACGGCTGAATATCCGCCCGAAGTATCAGCGCGAGTTCGTGTACGACAATAAGATGCGCGACGCGGTTATCGACACGATAAGAAGGGGGTTTCCGCTCAATGTGATGTATTGGACGGAGAACGACGACGGCACGTTCGAGGTGCTGGACGGACAGCAGCGCACGATAAGCTTTTGCAGCTACGTTGCCGGCGATTTTTCCGTGCCCGACGAAAGCGGCAGACCCAAGACGTTCGGCAACCTGACGGAAGCGGAAAAGAAACAGATTACAGACTATGAAACGCTTGTCTATTTTTGCAGCGGCACGGACAAGGAGAAGCTGGATTGGTTCAGAATAATCAATATCGCAGGCGAAAAACTGACCGAGCAGGAGCTACGCAACGCCACCTACACGGGCGAATGGCTGACGGACGCAAAGCGTAAATTCAGTAAGACGAATTGCGTGGCGTATCTGATGGCGCGCGACTACGTTTCGGGTTCGCCGATTAGGCAGGATTTCCTCGAAACCGCGCTCGCGTGGAAGAGCAAGGGCAAAATCGAGGACTACATGTCGGCGCATCAGCACGACCCGACAGCGAACGAGCTGTGGTGCTATTTCAGTGCGGTTATCGAGTGGGCAAAGACCACTTTCCGCGAATATCGCAAGGAAATGAAAGGACTCGATTGGGGACGCCTGTACGACGATTTCCACGACAAAATCCTCGACGCGGCGCGACTTGCGGACGAGGTGCGCGAGCTCATGCTTGACGACGAAGTGACGAACAAAAAGGGCGTTTATTACTATGTGCTCACGCGTAACGAACGCTATCTTAATCTCCGCGCGTTCACCGAGAAACAGAAGCGCGAAGCTTACGAGCGGCAGGGCGGCGTTTGCCCGAGGTGCTGCGAGGAGGGGCGGCGGAAGCAGGTCTACGATATTTCGGAAATGGAAGCCGACCACGCGGTGCCGTGGTCAAAGGGCGGCAAGACGAGCGCGGAAAATTGCGTGATGCTGTGCAGGGAGCACAACAGAATAAAGTCGGATAAATAGCGCGAAAGACAAGCCGAAAAAACGGGCGAGGAAATCTCGTCCGTTTTTTCATAAATCGAAAGCGGACGGCATAAGATAAATCGAGTCGGAAAAGCGGCGGATAATTCTCGGTACTCAGCGAGGATTTTTGCCGACCGTTTTGAGAAAATGCGACCGAATCGGAGAAGAAATATGAAAAAACCGATAAAGACAGTTGCGCTTTTGCTTAGCCTGATATGTGCGATTCCGCTGTTTGCGGCTTGCGAAAAAAAGCCCGACAAGCCCGAGCGCTCGCGCTATGAAATCACGGCGACCTACGACGAGCAGGCTAAGACGGTGGCGGCGAGCATGTCGCTGTCGTACTACAACGCTTCGGAGGCGATACTCGACGAGCTGTGCTTCCACCTGTACCCGGCGGCGTTCCGCGAGGGCGCAAGGTTTTCGCCCGTGCCCAAGGAAGCCGTGTCCACCGCTTACCCCTCGGGGCTGTCCTACGGCGGCATCGAAACGGGCAAGGTTACGCTCGACGGCGAGGAGGTCAAGGCTGCGATAGAGGGCGAGGACGAGGATATTCTCGTCGTTAAAATCGGCGGCGAGGGGCTTTACCCCGGCGAGAGAGCCGCCGTCACGCTCGACTTCAACCTGAAACTGCCCGAAATCCGCCACCGCTTCGGCTATCAGGGGTCGCGCGTCAACCTCGGCAACTGGTACCCGATAGCGTGTGCGTTCGAGGACGGAAACTTCGTCACCGACCCGTACTACTCGACGGGCGACCCGTTCTATTCGGACTGCGCCGACTACAAGGTGAGCATAACCGTGCCGGGCGAGCTGACCGTCGCGGCTTCTGGAAAAGTGACGAGCGCGGAGAACGCCGACGGAACAAAGACGTTTTCCTCCGAAATCGAGGGCGCGCGCGACTATGCAGCCGTCATCGGCGAATTCAAAATGCTGGGCTCCAAAGTGGGGAATACGGACGTGAACTACTATTACATATCCGACCCCGAGCCCGAAAAGGCGCTGACCGCCGCCGTCGACTCATTGAAAACTTTTTCGGATAAGTTCGGCGAGTACCCCTACGAGAGCATGTCGAGCGTGGAAACGCAGTTTTTGCAGGGCGGCATGGAGTACCCCGGGCTCGCGATGATTTCCGACGCGCTCACGGGCGATATTTACCGCGAAGCGATTATTCACGAAACCGCGCATCAGTGGTGGTACGCCGCCGTCGGCAACGACGAAGTGCGCTATCCCTGGATGGACGAGGGGCTTACCGAGTTTTCGACGAGCATTTTCTACCGCGAAAACCCCGGCTACAACGTCGACTACCAAAAGCGCATCGCCGACGCGCTGGGCGCCTACGTCCTGTACTTCGACGCATTCAAGACGGCTAGCTCCGACACTTCGATGACGCGCAAAGTCTGCGAGTACGAGAGCCAATTCGAGTACACCTACATGACCTACGTCAAGGGCGAGCTGATGTTCGAGTCGCTAAGAAGCGTAATCGGCGACGAAAAGTTTTTCGCAGGTCTCAAAGACTACTACTCGACCTACAAGTTCAAAACGGCAAAGCCCGACGACCTTATCGGCTGCATGGAAAAGGCTTCGGGGCGCGAGCTCAAGGGCTTCTTCGATAGCTGGACGGAGGGCAAAGTCGCGGATTTCGGCGGTCTTAGCGGCAAGTGAAAGCCGAGAGATTAAGCGAAATCACAACTTCCCGAAACGGAAATTTCTAAAAGAATAAGGGACGAATTATGTTTGCGGTGATAAAGAAGAAAACTATAATAGTGTGCCTGGTGCTGGCGGCGGCGATATTTTTGGGGTGCGTAATGCTGGGCTCGGCTTCGTCGGAAACGTCGGCTGTTCCCAAAGTGGGAAAGACGATAGTAATCGACGCCGGGCACGGCGGTATCGACGGCGGCGTGACGGGCGTAAATTCCGGCGTCAAGGAGTCGGAAATCAACCTTGCGATTGCAAAGAGCCTTCGGCATTTTCTCGTCCGCAACGGTTACGACGTGGTGATGACGAGGGAAACGCCCGACGGGCTTTACGGCGCCGCCGACAAGAACAAAAAGCTCGCCGACATGCAGGCGCGGAGGGACGTTATCCGCGCCGCCAATCCCGACCTCGTAATCTCCGTGCACCAGAATTATTACCCGAGGAGCGAGATTTCGGGCGCGCAGGTGTTCTACTGCGACGGCAGCGAGCAGTCGCAGGCTGCGGCAGAAAGAATGCAGTCCGTACTCAACCGTGCGCTCGATTGCGAACGCGCGGCAAAGACGGGCGACTACTATATCCTCAACTGCACCGAGTTTCCCTCGGTAATCGTCGAGTGCGGCTTTTTGTCCAACGCCGCCGACGAGAAAAAGCTCGTGACCGCCGTCTATCAGGAAAAAGTCGCCTATTCGATTTACTCCGCCGTGTGCGTAATCCTCGGCGAGGGCACGGGCGGCTGTGAAAAAACCGAAGCGGAGCCGAGCGACAAGTCAAGCCCGACGGCGTTGTATTATTAGCTTTATATCGAGGAAAAAACCGCGCGTGATTTCTGTACGCCGCCGCGCAGCCCAAAAGCAAAAGCGCGCGTTACCGTAAAAATCGCCAAACCGCGCCCAAGTCGTTGCATTTTCAGCCAAATTATTATATAATCTAAGAGGAAAAGTGTTGCGAAAGGAATAGAGGCGGCTTTTCCGTGACGGAATCGGGCGATTGCGCCCGTGACAAATACTGCATAGCGGCGAGAAAAGAGGCGGACTGAATGCGGAAATTCGGCGTAGCGGGGCTGGGGCTTATAGGAGGCTCGATCGCTTCCGCGCTAAAAAAACAAGGTCACCGTGTAGTCGGAGTCGAGAACGACCCCGACGTTTCGGCGTTCGCGCTGAGCGGCGGCATAGTCGACGAAATCGGCGGTGTGGAAGCTTTGCGCGGCTCGGAGGCGGTTTTCGTGTGCGTGCCGCTAGGGGTAACGCGCGAAGCTACCGAAAAAATCATAGCCGCGGTGGGCGACGAAACGCTGGTCACCGACGTCGCTTCGGTAAAGGGCATGATGACGGGCGTGGGCGGCAGGTTCGTGGGCGGTCACCCCATGGCAGGCACCGAAAAGAGCGGTATCGCGGCGGCGAGGGCGCACCTGTTCGAGAACGCGTTTTATGCCGTAGTGCCATACGAGAACACGTCCGAAGCGGACGTTAAATATATGTGCGAGCTCGTCCGCAGTTTCGGGGCAAAGCCCGTAGTGATGAGTGCAGCCGAGCACGACGGCAGGGTGTCGGAGGTCAGCCACCTGCCGCACATGATTGCCTACGCGCTGACGGGCTACGCGCTGAAAGCCGACGGATTCGCCGGCACGGGCTTTACCGATACCACGCGCATTGCCGCTTCCGACCCGGGGCTGTGGACGGACGTGGCGTTTCTCAACCGCGACAACCTTTTGCGCGACATGCGCGGCTACGAAAAGGAGTTTTCAAAGTACGTTACCGCTCTCGAGAACGGCGACCGCGAGGGGCTGAGAGGGCTGATTGCGGCGGCGAGGGAAAAGCGCGAGGCGTTGACGCTCAGGCGCGTCTACCAGAACGAGTACACGCTCGACCTCGACGTTAAGGACAGACCGGGCGCAATCGCAAAGGTCAGCGAGTTGCTTGCGGAAAACGGCGTCAACATTTCGGGAATACAGATTATAAACTCGCGCGAGGGCGTGGGCGGCGCGTTGAGAATAGCAATCCGCTCGGAAGCCGAGTACGAAGCGGCTAAGCGACTTTTGAGAGAACCGAACGCAACGGAGGACAAAAAATGAGATTTATCGACGCAGGAGAATCGCACGGCAAAGCGCTCGCGGGAATAATCGAGGGCTTGCCGTCGGGGCTTAGAATAGACGAGGAATTTATAAACCGCGAGCTCGACCGCAGGCGCTCGGGCTACGGCAGGGGCGGCAGAATGAAAATCGAGTCCGACCATGCGGAAATACTGTCGGGAGTGCGCGACGGTTACACGCTGGGCTCGCCGCTCGCGTTCGTTATTGAAAACGCCGATTTTCCGAATTGGGAAGGTATAATGGGTGCAGGGGCTTGCCCCGACAAGGCTTCGCGCGCGGTCACGGCGGTGCGCCCCGGTCATGCCGATTACCCGGGAGCGGTCAAGTACGGCTTCACCGACGCAAGAAACGTGCTGGAACGCGCTTCGGCGAGGGAAACCGCGGCGAGAGTGGCGGCAGGCGCGATTGCGAAGCTGTTTTTGCGCGAGCTGGGCATAACCGTGGGCTCGCACGTCTACCAAATCGGAAGCGTGACAAGCAGCAAAGGGCAGTACTCGGCGGACAAGCTGTCGGGGTATTCCGACCGAAGCCCCGTAAGGTGCATGAATCCCGCCGCGGCAAAGGAAATGATGAAGGCAATCGACGAGGCCAAAGCAAACGGCGACACGCTGGGCGGCAAAGTCGAGGTGGTGATTTCCGGCATGCCCGTCGGGATAGGCTCGTTCGTCCACTACGACCGCAAGCTCGACTACGCGCTCATGGGCGCAATCGGCGGCGTGCAGTCCGTTAAGTCTGTGGGCATAGGATTGGGCGAGGATTACGCCGGGCTCCCCGGCCGCGAGGCGCACGACGAAATGTACCTGTCGGACGGCAGAATTACGAGAAAGACCAATAACGCCGGGGGAATCGAGGGCGGCGTGAGCAACGGCGAGGACATCGTAATCCGCGCAACGCTGAAGCCCATTCCCACGGTAATGAAAGGCTTGAACACCGTGGACATCGCGACGGGCGCGAGCGTGAAGTCCGAGCCGGAGCGCAGCGACGTGTGCGCGGTGCCGGCAGGCGGCGTGGTGCTGGAAGCGGTCGCGGCTATGGCGATTGCCGAAAAGATTACGGAAACGCTGGGCGGCGACACGATGGACGAGGTGAAAGAACGCATGGATAAAAAGAGGGCGAGCGAATGGAAACTAAGATAATCGGCGGCGCGAACCTCACGCAAAAAATACGCGAAATTACGTCGGACAAGTCGGCGTTCGTCGTTTCCGACTCGAACGTCGCGCTTACCTACGGCTCGCTGTGGCAGGGCGCAAAACATTATATAATACCGGCAGGCGAGGGCTCGAAAACCCTCGATATGTTCGGAAAAATCGCAAAGGCTATGCTGGATAGCGGCTGCGACCGTCAGACCACGGTGGTGGCAATCGGCGGCGGAGTGGTGGGCGACCTCGCCGGTTTCGTCGCGGCAACCTACATGCGCGGAGTGAAGTGGATAAACGTGCCCACGACGTTGCTCGCGCAGGTGGACAGTAGCGTGGGCGGCAAAACGGCGGTTGACCTCGGCGACTACAAGAACATAATCGGCGCGTTTCACCTGCCCGAAAAAGTGCTGGTGTCCACGCATTTTCTGTACACGCTGCCCGACCGCGAATGGCTGTGCGGCATGGGCGAGATAATAAAGACGGCTTTTCTCGACCGCAAGGTGTATGAAATTCTCGACGGCAGCCCCGAAAAACTGCTCGAGCGCGACGAAGCAGTGCTCGAAGCCTGCGTGCACGAGTGCATAGCCTACAAGCGCGAGCTGACCGCGCGCGACCTTTACGAGTCGGGACCGAGAAAAGCGCTCAACGTGGGGCACACGATAGGGCACGCGCTGGAAAAGACAGACAAGCACCGTCGTTCGCACGGCGAATATGTGCTTATGGGCATGGAAATAGAGTCGTTTGTTTTGGGCGACAGAATGGACTGCGAGCGGCGCAAGGAGATTTCGGCGTTCGTTGCGGAAACGGGCGTGGACTATCCCGACTTTAACCCCGAGGAAGTCGCCGCCGCGTGCATGAAGGACAAGAAAAACGGCGGCGGCGCGATAAGCGTTATGTTGCCGGACTATGAGAATACGAGGGAAGTACGACTGTCGTTCGACGAGGTTTTGAGAGGAGTGACCTTATGGAAGTTAAGCCGCTGAAAAGCTTTGTAAAGACGCTTGCGCCGGCGCCCGACAAGAGCGTGACGCACCGCGCGATTATGCTCAATTCCGTGGCGAGGGGCAAAGCCGAAATAACCAACGCGCTGCTCGGCGCCGACTGCATGTCGACAATCGAGTGCATGCGCGCGATGGGCGCGAAAATCGAAGTGGACGGGAGTCGCGTGCTCGTCGAGGGGGGCGAGGAGCTTAAGCCTGCGGAAATGTACGTCGGCAATTCCGGCACCACGCTGCGGCTTCTCACGGGGCTGCTGACGGGCTATCCCGGCAAATTCGTTCTAGACGGCGACGCTTCGATAAGGAAAAGACCGATGAAGCGCGTCGTGGAACCGCTGCGCGAAATGGGTGCGAAAATCACGTTTTCCGAGGGCGTGCGCGCGCCGCTGTCCGTCACGGGCGCGAGGCTGAAAGGCATTTCCTACAATATGCCCGTGGCTTCGGCGCAGGTCAAGAGCGCGATACTGCTCGCCGGGCTCAACGCCGACGGCATAACGACGGTGCACGAAACGATACGCTCGCGCAATCACACCGAGCTGATGCTGAAAGCGATGGGCGCGAAAATCTGGATAGAAAACCACGCCACGGCGATAATGCGCGGCACGCTTACCGCAATCGACGTCGACGTGCCGGGCGATATTTCGTCGGCGGCTTATCCCATGGTGCTGGCAGCGTGTCTCAAAGGCGCGCACGTCACGCTGAAAAACGTGGGCGTAAACCCCACGCGCACGGGCATAATCACCGTGATGAAGGAGTGCGGCGCGGCGGTGGAGGAGTCGCAGGTGCGTTACGCCGTGGAAAAAATCGCCACGCTGGACGTGAGCTACACAGGAAACATGAAGCCGTTTAACATAGGAAGAGAGCTGATTCCCTACCTTATCGACGAAATCCCCGTGCTGGCGGTGCTCGCCTGCTTCATTGACGGCGAAAGCGTAATCACGGGCGCGGAGGAGCTGAAAGTCAAGGAGAGCAACCGCATCGACACCACCGTCGGCATGCTGAAAGCCATGGGAGCGGACATTACGGCTACCGACGACGGAATGATTATCCGCGGCGGCAAGGGACTTAAGGGCGGCGCTACAATCGACCCCCGCGGCGACCACCGCATAGCTATGGCGGCGGCGGTTGCGGCGGCGATGTCCGAGCGCGGCGCGGACATACTCGATCCCGGCTGCGTCGCGGTCAGTTACCCCGATTTCTTCCGCATTCTGGAGGAGTGACATGAAGAGAAAACTCGCGCTTATCGGCAAGGATATATCGTATTCGCTGTCGCCGATGATTCACGGCGAAATCTTCCGCGAAATGGACTACGACGCGACCTACGAGCTGTTTTCGGTAGACGTAGCCGAGCTCCCGATGCTCGTCGAAAAACTGAAATCGGAGTACGTCGGCTTCAACGTTACCAAACCGCACAAGCAGAACATACTGCCGTTTCTGGACGACTGCGACCTTAAATCGGTGAATACGGTGCGCGTCGACGGCGACAAGCTTCACGGGGCTTCCACCGACGGCTACGGCTTCTCGCGCGACCTTAAGATTCGCTTCGGCGAGAAGATAAAGGGCACCGCGCTGGTGCTGGGCGCAGGCGGCGTGGCGAGAGTGATTGCCCCGGAGCTTAAAAAAATCGGCTTCGACGTGTATATCCGCAACCGCACCGTAAGCAAGGCGGAGGAGCTTGCGGCGGAGCTCGGACTCAAAGTCGCGGACGAGTCGGTCAAGCCCGACCTTATCGTCAACTGCACGAGCTACGGCTTCAACCGCGGCGAAAACCCTGCGCTTGCCTACGACGAGAACGGGCGCGACAGGTGGGTTTTCAACGACGCGAGAGTCAAGTGGATGTACGACACAATCTACTCGCCGCCCGTCACGGACTTCCTCGCGAGCTTCCCGTCGGCGGAGCGCGCAAACGGGCTGGGCATGCTGATTTTGCAGGCAATCGAAGCCGACAGAATCATGTGCGGCTTCGACATCGACGACGACCTCGAAAAAAAACTGTACTGCGACATTATGCGAAAAATCAAGTCGAGGCTGTAAAAAGCGCGACCGAGTAAATACATTCTCAAGGACAAGACGACTATGAAAAAAATTCTGATACTCAACGGACCTAACCTCAACATGCTGGGCGTGCGCGAGCCTGCCGTATACGGCGCGCAAACGCTGTCGGACATCGAAAAAACGCTTCGGGCGGAGTTTGAAGGCAAAGCCGAGCTCGAGTTTTTGCAGTCGAACTCGGAGGGCGCGATTATCGACGCGATTCAGTTTTCCGAAGCCGACGGCATCGCGCTGAACGCAGGCGCGTACACGCACTATTCCTACGCCATTCACGACGCGATTAAATCGATTGCCGCGCCCGTCGTAGAGGTGCACATCTCCAACATCTACAAGCGCGAGGAGTTTCGCCACAAGTCCGTCATCGCCGCGGCGTGCACGGGCTCGGTGTGCGGCTTCGGCGCGGACAGCTATTACCTTGCGATAACCGCGCTTCTGCGCAAACTCGAGAAATGAAGAACATAGTACTTATAGGCATGATGGGCTCGGCGAAATCCACGACGGGCAAAATCCTCGCGAAAAAACTCAATCGCCCGTTCTTCGACGGCGACGACGTTTACGTTTCGGTGTACGGCGAAAAAATTTCCGACACGTTCGCCACCTCCGGCGAGGAAGAGTTTCGCAAGCGCGAAACGGAAATCGCTAAGCTTCTGGGCGCGCTCGACGGCGCGGTAGTAGCTTGCGGCGGCGGCGTGGTGCTCCGCGAGGAGAATATGACTGCGCTGAAAAGCAACGGCGTGATTGTCAGGCTCACCGCTTCGCCCGAAACGATTTATGAGCGCGTCAGCCGCAACGACCGCCGTCCGCTTTTGAAAGATGGCGGTTTGGAAAAGGTCAAGAGCATAATGGACGAGCGCGAACCGCTGTACCGCAAGTACGCGGATTTCACGATGGACAACACCTATTCGAGCCCGTCGCGCACCGCCGACCGCATAATTTTCCTGTGCAACAAAATGAACCTGTTAAAAAAGTAAAACAGACATACATTAAATCACGAAACGGAGAGAGTAAAATGGAATTGAAAGGACTGAAAAGCGGCACGGACGTGCGCGGCACCGCCGTGGAGGGCTACGGCTCAGAGGTGAACTTGGGCAAAGCGGAAGTACGCGCAATCGCCGACGCGTTTGCGGCGTGGCTTCGTCCGCGAGTCAAGGGTAACGTGGTTGCGGTGGGCGGCGACAGCAGGCTGAGCACCGCCGACATTAAGGCGATAGTAGCGGACGCGCTCACGGACGCCGGTTACGACGTCAAGGACTGCGGACTGTGCTCCACGCCGTCGATGTTCATGACGACCAAGTTTCCCGAAATCGGCGCGTGCGCGGCAGTCATGGTCACCGCTTCGCATCACCCGGCGGAGAAGAACGGACTTAAATTTTTCCTGCCGAGCGGCGGACTCGAGGGCGCGCAAATCAGCGAGATTATCGAGCTTGCCGAGCGCGGCGAAAAGCTGACGGGCAAGCAGAAGGGCAGCGTGGAAACGGGCGACTTCATGTGTTATTACTGCGACTTTTTGGTGAATAAGGTACGCGAAGCGACGGGCGAGGACAAGCCGCTCGTCGGCATGAAAATAGTGGTGGACGCAGGCAACGGCGCAGGCGCGTTCTACCCCGAGCGCGTGCTAAAACCGCTCGGCGCCGACACGAGCGGAAGTCAGTTCCTCGAGCCCGACGGCAACTTCCCCAACCATATCCCAAACCCCGAGAATCCGCAGGCAATGGAATCGATTTCTGCGGCTACGGTGGCGGCAAAAGCCGACCTCGGCGTGATTTTCGACACCGACGTCGACAGAGCGGCAATCGTCGCTCCCGACGGCAGCGAAATCAACCGCAACTCGCTCATAGCGCTCATTTCCGCAATACTTCTTAAGGATGAAAAGGGCGCGACGATAGTCACCGACAGCGTGACGAGCGACGGACTCCGCGAGTTTATCGTTTCGCACGGCGGCAAGCATCACCGCTTCAAGCGCGGATATAAGAACGTAATCGACGAGGCAATCAGGCTGAACGGCGAGGGCGTGAACGCTCCGCTCGCAATCGAAACCAGCGGTCACGCCGCGCTGAGGGAAAACTACTTCCTCGACGACGGAGCCTACCTCGTCACGCGCATAATCATCGAAGCCGTGCGCATGAAAAAGGCAGGCAAGTCGCTGCTTTCGCTCATATCCGACCTCCATACAGCCAAGGAATCGCTGGAAGTGCGCCTCTCGTTCTCAACGACCGATTGGAAAAATCTGGGTGCGTTCGTGATAGAGTCGCTTAAAAAGCTCAAAAAACCCGAGCTTATCGTCGCCCCCGACAACTACGAGGGCGTGCGCGTGTCCGTTCCGTCGCTGAAAGGCTGGTTTTTGGTGAGAATGTCCGTCCACGACCCCATTATGCCTATCAATATCGAATCGGATTTGACGGGCGGCGCGGTCAAAATCGCCGAACTTCTGTATTCCTTCCTTTCCGCCTTCGAGGGCTTGAACTGCGCTAACCTCGAAAAGGCAATCCGCTGATAATATATAAGGATAGGGCGCGTTATATAATCGTCGTTCCGATAATAACGGAAAACCGAAAAACTTTCGGATAAGAATAAAATCCTTATGTCATTCTGAGCGGAGCGACAGCGCAGCCGAAGAATCTAGCCGTAGGCGCATTTAATTATATTTTACGCTTTGCTAGATTCCTCGGCTTAGCTCGGAATGACATATAAGGTCAGTAATCGCTCCATGCAGGGGATTCCACGAAACAGCCGAGTTTATCGCTCGGCTGTTTCTCTGAATGACGAGGTAAAACGGAGGCTGCGCGTCAGGTTTTTAAAATTGACCGTTCGCTGTTATTATAATCCTAACGCGCACTCTCCGTCTAAAACGTCATCCTGAGCGCGCGGCTTTCCGCGCGCGTGAGAAACCCTGCATGGAACGAATAATAATTCTATTGTCATTCCGAGCAGAGCGGTAGCGCAGCCCCGAGAATCCGGGCGTAGGCGCATTTATTATAATTATTACGCTTCGCTAGATTCCCGGGGCTTCGCTCGGAATGACATATAAGGCAGGGTAATCAAACCACGAACGCGCACTCTCCGTCTAAAAC
>DQGD01000009.1 GCA_003533505.1 Clostridiales bacterium
AGTAGTTCATCATGGAGAACATACCCTTCTTCATCTCGCCGCCGTACCAGGTGTTGACGATGACCTGTTCGCGGCTGGTGATGTTGAACATGACCGCGGTTTCGGAGTTGAGTCCGAGTTCCTTGTAGTTCTCTACCTTTGCTTTGGAAGCGTTGTAAACCACGAAGTCGGGCTCGAAGTTTTCAAGCTCTTCCGCCGTGGGCTTAATGAACATGTTGGTCACGAAGTGCGCCTGCCATGCAACCTCGACGATAAAGCGGATAGCCATGCGCGTGTCCTTGTTCGCGCCGCAGAACGCGTCGACGACGAACAGACGCTTGTTTGAGAGCTCGTCGATAGCGATGTTCTTGACCGCTTTCCATGCCGCTTGGGTTGCCGGGTGGTTGTCGTTCTTGTACTCGTCCGAAGTCCACCAGACGGTGTCCTTGGAGTTCTCGTCCATAACGATGAATTTATCTTTGGGCGAACGGCCGGTGTAGATGCCGGTCATGACGTTTACCGCGCCAAGCTCGCTGACCTGACCCTTCTCGTAGCCGGTAAGCTCGGGCTTGGTCTCTTCGTTAAACAACTCGTCGTAGGACGGATTGTACACGATTTCGGTAGTACCGGTAATACCGTACTTGGTTAAATCAATCTTTTTCATAGATAAAACACCTCGCATGAATTTTGTCTTTGTTTCACAGGCGTTCGGCGTTTTCCATAAGAGCCGTTTCCGACGCTTCGCAAATCCCCAAACTTCCTATGATAACATTATAGCACGCTTTGCGATAAAAAAAAAGCGATTTGCACACGAAATTTAAATTTCACTATAATTACATAATAAATCCGTACAGGATAAGGATAAGTATTCGCTCCATACAGGGGATTTCATGTCGCTTAATGCAGCCCTCTTATCGAGTCGGGGCTGCATTATGCTCCTCCGAATGACGTGATAAAACGGAGACTGTGCAGTCGACTTTAAAATCAAACGTGCAGTCTCCGCAATACCTCGTCATTCAGAGAAACGAAGTCACGCCCCCCGATTTGCAGGGTCGCGACTTCGTTTCGTGGAATCCCGTTCATGAAGCAACTAATTATCACTATAATAATTACAAACTTACTTCTTTTCGACGTACTTTTTGTTGTAAGCCGCAATCGCGTTCCCTACGGTTTCGATTGCGTCCTCCCTGCCGCTGCATTCCTTGACGGCGGTTTCCTTGCCCTCAAGGTTCTTGTAGACCGAGAAAAAGTGCCGCATTTCGTCGAAGATGTGCGCCGGCAGCTGGTTGATGTCGGTGTACATGTTGTACGACGGGTCGGAAAACGGTATCGCAATTATCTTCTCGTCGTTCCTGCCGCTGTCAATCATGGAAATCATGCCGATTGGGTAAGCCCGACACAGCGTGAGCGGATCCAGAGCCTCCGAACAAAGCAACAGCACGTCCAAAGGGTCGCCGTCGTCGCCAAGCGTTCTCGGGATAAAGCCGTAGTTCGCCGGGTAGTGCGTGGACGTGTAGAGTATTCTGTCGAGAATGATATAGCCCGTGGCTTTGTCGAGCTCGTACTTCTTCTTGCTGCCCTTGGGTATCTCGATAACGCACACAAAATCTTCGGGCGTAATCCTTTCGGGCGCGATATCGTGCCAGATGTTTGACATTTTTGCCGTTCTCCTTAATTCATAGTCGAGCTACGTCGCGCGCTACTTCTCTCGCGCCGCGGTTATCGCGCGGTACTTCTCTTCCGCGCTCGCTCGCCCTAATTATACCCGACAGTCGGCTTGATTGTCAAGCGTCGTTAAAGACAACCGCATTGTCAAGTAAAATTAGGCGGAACCTAATATTATATTGCTATGGACGAAATCGAAAAGAAGATAAGAATAAACCTGAAACGCGAAATCGAGGCTTGCGGCAAGCCGAAAAGCGTGATAGCCGACGAGTTGGGAATATCGCGCCCTACTCTTTCGCAATATTTATCTGGGAAGGTATTGCCGTCGCTGCCGACTTTCGCTCGGCTTTGCAGGGTTATCGACTGCTCGCCGAACGATATTCTCGATTTTGAATAAATTAAAAAGGACAGTTACGGCTCTCACAGCATGAGATTCCACGCAAAAAGGCAATCGACCGAAGCAGAACGATTGCCTTTTTTCTCTGAATGACGATGTAAAACGGAAACTTTACGTTTTAATTTAATTAGTCTTTTAAGTACTCGTTGACCGCGTCGACGATGACGTCCACGGTTTTGTCGATGCCGAGGAAGCCGCTGTTGAGGCACAGATGATAGTTCGATTTATCGCCCCAGGTGCGCTCGGTGTAGTAGTTATAGTGATTTGCACGGTACTTGTCGGCTTTCGCAACCTCCGATTCGGCTTTTTCGGGCGCAATGCCGTATTCCTCGACGGCGCGTTTGCACTTGTATTCCTTGTCGGCGTAGACGAAAATGTCGATAACGTCTTGTCTGTCCTTCAATACATAGTCGGCGCAACGCCCCACGATTACGCACGAGCCTTCGTCGGCGATGTGGCGAATAATATCGCAGGTGGCGATAAACAGCTTGTCGGGAAGCGACAGCTGCGCCGCGCCGATGTCCGCGCCTGCGCAATAGCCGCCGAACGCGAGGTTGTGCAAAAATTTATTCTTAATCTTCTGCTCGGTGTTTTCGATAAAACTGACGGCAAGTCCGCTCTTCTCGGCGGTCATTTCGATGATTTTCCTGTCGTAGAACGCTATGCCCAGCTTTTCCGCGACTTTTCTGCCGATTACCCTGCCGCCGCTTCCGTACTCGCGGCTGATTGTTACGATGATTTTCTTGTCCATAATGTAAGCCCCCTGCCTAAGATTGCGTGCTCGCCTCGCGGCAACTTTCACTATTATTATACACCCGAAGCTCGTTTTTGTCAATACCGACGCCAAAATTCTGAATATTTGTTTATTGTGCGCGGCAATATTTTTAGGCTTATTGCTTTTTTAAGGATTATTACTTTTCTCCCGTCCGGGATTCCGCGCAAATGCTTGTGTATTTGCTCTGAATGACGGGGTAACACGGAGATTGCACGTTATTATTGACAATCCCCCAGTCGGCTTCGCCTCGCTTCTCGGGTGACGGTCAAAACGGAGGGTGCACATTATTATTGACAATCCCTCCGTCATTTTCTAACGAAAATGCCACCTCCCTTTGCACAAAGGAGGCTTTAAAAGGCTAGATTACTTGTTCCATGTCGGGGGTCCTCACGCGCGCGGAAAGCCGCGCGCTCAGGATGACGGCAGAAAACGGAAGCTGCGCGTTAAAATTTACACGTTTTCACCTGCACTAGCATTAGTCACGCGATACAGTTACTATTACCCATTCTCGACCTTAGAGGAGTTGCGGGGTCCGGGACACAGTCGATAGTGTCCCGGCGACTTTTTTGCTTCTTTTTTCTTCGTTTGAAAAAAGAAGAGCTTTTACTTGCTATTAAAATTAAAGCTCCACCATTTTAACTAACTTTTCTATCACGACTAAAAATAAAAAATATCCATTATAGCAAATAATCCATTATAACAAATAAAAATAGCGTTACCTGCTTTAACGCAAAATAACGCTACTTTTAATTCGGGCTTGTGGGGGCAATTACGTCCCCGACTCCTAAAATTTCGGGTTATAGGGGCGAATTACCGCCCCTTATAGATTACTCTTCTTCTTCGTCCTCCGTCGGCGCAACTTCATAGGGATAATAGTTGTTGTAACGCTTCATGCCGGTACCTGCCGGAATGAGCTTGCCGATGATGACGTTCTCTTTAAGACCGATAAGCGGATCGACCTTGTTCTTGATGGCAGCCTCGGTGAGCACGCGCGCGGTTTCCTGGAAGGAAGCTGCGGACAGGAAGCTGTCGGTGGCGAGCGCCGCTTTGGTAATGCCGAGCAGCGTGTGCTTTGCAGCCGCCGGACGAACGCCGGACATAACCGCGTTACGGTTGGCTTCGGCGAACGCGCCTGCGTCAATCATTTCGCCGGGCAGGAGCTCGGTGTCGCCGCTGTCCTCGACTCTGACTTTTTTCAGCATCTGGTGAACGATGACCTCGATGTGCTTGTCGGCGATTTCAACGCCCTGCGAACGGTAAACCGCCTGCACCTCGTTGACGATATATTCCTGAACTTCCTTATAACCCTTGATGCGCAGAATGTCGTGGGGGTCGATAGGACCTTCGGTAAGCGGATCGCCTGCCTTGACGTGCGCGCCGTTCTTGATGTTGGCTTTGAGCTTTGCGGAGAAGGGAATCGGATAGGAAACGTCCTTGCCCTCGGAAGTGCGAATGATTACGTCGCGCTTGCCGTTGTCCTCGACGAGCGTAACGTCGCCCTCTTCCTGCGTGATAGTCGCGACGCCCTTAGGCTTGCGAGCCTCGAAAAGCTCCTCTACGCGCGGCAGACCTCTCGTGATGTCCTCAGCCGCAGCGACGCCGCCCGAGTGGAAGGTACGCATGGTAAGCTGGGTGCCGGGTTCGCCGATGGACTGAGCGGCGATAATGCCGACAGCCTCGCCCACCTTGACGGGAGTGCTGCCCGACATATCCTTGCCGTAGCACTTGGTGCACACGCCGTGCTTGGACTTGCAGGTAAGCACCGAGCGAATCTTGACGGGGATTTTGACGCCCTTTTCGTTGAGCTTCATGTCGTCCTCGTCGATTTTCTTCGCCACGTCCTCGGAAATCATTTCGTTGGCGCGGACGTAAATCTCGCCCGTTTCGGGATTGACGATGTCGATAGCGGCGTATCTGCCGGACAGTCTGTCCTTAAGGCTCTCCACCATGGAGTCGCCGTCGTAAATGCGCTCGATTTCGATGCCGGGGATAGCTCCGCCCTCGCCGCAGCAATCGTCCTCTCTTACGATGACGTCCTGGCTGACGTCGACGAGCCTACGGGTAAGGTAACCGGAGTTTGCTGTTTTAAGCGCGGTATCGGCAAGACCTTTTCTGCCGCCGTGAGAAGAAATAAAGTACTCGAGCGGCGAAAGTCCCTCGCGGAAGGACGAACGGACAGGGGTTTCCAGCGTTTTGCCCTGAGGGTTGGTCATAAGTCCGCGCATGCCGGACAGCTGTGCAATCTGCTTCATGCTGCCGCGCGCGCCGGACACTGCCATCATGTTAATCGGGTTGAATTCGTCGAGCGTCTTTTTCAGCGCTTCGGTTACGTCGTCGTTAGCCTTCGTCCAGGTTTCCACGACGTGACGGTATTTTTCGTCCTCGGTAAGGATACCGTCCTCGTACTCCTTTTCAAAGCCGATAACTTTCTTTTCGGCTTCCTCGAGGATGGCATGCTTTTCGACAGGAATGTGCATGTCGAACACGCTGGTTGTGATTGCGCCGATAGTCGAATACTTGAAGCCGAGCGCCTTGATGTTGTCCAGCACCTTGCAGGTTTCGGTCGAGCCGTGCTTTTTGAACGTGCGGTCGACGATGTCCTGAAGCTGCTTTTTGCCAACGCGGTACTCAACCTCGAGTCTCAGCTCCTCGCCGGGCTTGGTGCGGTCGACGATGCCGAGATCCTGCGGAATAGCCTCGTTGAAGATAATTCTGCCCACGGTGGTATCGACGATTTTGGAAACGGTTTCGCCGTTTACGACGCCCTGCATACGCACCTTGACGCGCGACTGCAGCTCGATTTCCTTGTTTGCGTAAGCCATTTTCGCTTCGTCGCAATCGCAGAAAATCATGCCCTCGCCTTTCGCGCCCGGCTTCTCCATCGTGAGATAGAAGCAGCCGATGACCATATCCTGAGTCGGCGAGCACACGGGCTTGCCGTCGGAAAGTTTGAGAATGTTATTGGTTGCCAGCATCAGGAAGCGCGCTTCGGTCTGCGCCTCGATGGAAAGCGGAACGTGCACTGCCATCTGGTCGCCGTCGAAGTCCGCGTTGAACGCGCCGCAGGCAAGCGGATGAAGCTTGATTGCTCTGCCCTCGACGAGCACCGGCTCAAACGCCTGAATACCGAGGCGGTGAAGCGTAGGCGCGCGGTTAAGCAGCACCGGGTGCTCCTTGATTACGCTCTCGAGTACGCCCCACACCTCTTTGCTGCCGCGTTCCACGAAACGTTTTGCGCTCTTGATGTTGTGGGTTTTGCTCTGCGCCACGAGTTCGTGCATGACGAACGGCTTAAAGAGCTCGAGCGCCATTTCCTTCGGCAGACCGCACTGATACATTTTGAGCTCGGGTCCTACGACGATAACGCTTCGGCCGGAATAGTCTACGCGCTTGCCGAGCAGGTTCTGACGGAAACGTCCCTGCTTGCCGCGGAGAAGTCCGGACAGCGATTTGAGCTCGCGGTTGCCAGCTCCCGAAACCGCTTTGCCGCGCCTGCCGTTGTCGATAAGCGCGTCGACGGCTTCCTGAAGCATGCGCTTTTCGTTGCGGACGATGATGTCCGGCGCGGAGAGCTCGATAAGCTTTTTAAGACGGTTGTTTCTCGCGATAACGCGCCTATATAGGTCGTTAAGGTCGCTGGTTGCGAATCTGCCGCCGTCGAGCTGCACCATAGGACGAAGCTCGGGGGGAAGCACCGGGAGAACGTCCAGCACCATCCAGGTGGGGTCGTTCTTGCTCTTGACGAAAGCGTCGATGATTTCGAGGCGTTTGATTGCCTTGACCTTCTTCTGACCGGTGGAATTATTGACGATGTTGCGGACTTCCTCGAGCTCCTTGTTAAGGTCGATGTTACCGAGGAGTTCCTTTATCGCCTCCGCGCCCATGCCCACTCTGAACGAGTTGGCACCGTAAAGCTCCTGAGCCTCGCGGTACTGAGCGTCGGTAAGGATTTGCTTGTATTCGAGCGGCGAGTCCTTGGGGTCGACGACAATGAAGTTGACGAAATACACCACCTGCTCGAGAGCCTTGGGGCTCATGTCGAGGAGCAAGCCTATTCTGCTCGGCACGCCTCTGAAGTACCAGATATGCGTGACGGGAGCGGCGAGCTCGATGTGTCCCATGCGTTCGCGGCGAACCTTGGCGCGAGTGACCTCGACGCCGCACTTGTCGCACACAACGCCCTTGTATCTTATGCGCTTATACTTACCGCAGTGGCATTCCCAATCCTTGGTAGGTCCGAAAATTCTCTCGCAGAACAAGCCGTCGCGTTCGGGCTTCTGCGTGCGGTAGTTGATGGTTTCCGGCTTGGTAACCTCGCCGTGCGACCACTCGCGGATTTTTTCGGGTCCCGCGATAGCGATTTGCATAGAATCGAAATTGTTTAATTCAAACATTATTCGTTATCTCCTTCGTCGTCCATGGGTTCGTCGTCCAGAAGGTCATCGTCGTTGATGAGAGAATCGCCGAACGCGTCGTCGTCGAGTTCGAGCTCGTCGTCGCCGAACAGGTTGCCGAGTTTGTCGTCGCCATGCGCTTCGTCGTCGGGCTCGATGTCGTCGGCGAACACGTCGCTGCCGAGGTCGAAGTCGTCGTCAATCGGCATATCGCCGCCGACGTAGTGCTTCTTCTTCTCGAACTCGTGCTCGTCCTCGCCGTCGTCCTCGATAAGCTCGCGGATGCCGATTTCCTGCTTGTCCTCGTTGAGCACCTTGACGTCCAGCGCAAGCGCCTGCAATTCCTTGATGAGCACCTTGAAGGACTCGGGAACGCCGGGTTCGCTGTTGTTGCCGCCCTTGACAATCGATTCGTAGGTCTTGACTCTTCCCACAACGTCGTCGGACTTGACGGTCATGATTTCCTGCAGGACGTTCGCCGCGCCGTAAGCGTACAGCGCCCAGACCTCCATCTCGCCGAAACGCTGTCCGCCGAACTGCGCCTTGCCGCCGAGCGGCTGCTGGGTGACCAGCGAGTACGGACCGGTCGAACGCGCATGAATCTTGTCGTCGACAAGGTGGATAAGCTTTATCATATACATATAGCCGACGGTCGAGCGGTTCTCGAACGGTTCGCCCGTTCTGCCGTCGTACATCTGAATCTTGCCGTCGACGATTCCGCCGGGAGAAACGAAGCCGTTTTCCTCGAGCAGTTTGTGAATGTCGCTCTCGAGCGCGCCGTCAAAGACGGGGGTCGCGACTTTCCAGCCGAGCGCTTTTGCGACGAGTCCGAGGTGAACCTCGAGCACCTGTCCGATATTCATACGCGAAGGAACGCCCAACGGGTTAAGAACAATCTGAAGCGGCGTGCCGTCCGCCATGAACGGCATATCTTCCTGCGGAAGTATGCGCGAAATGACGCCCTTGTTGCCGTGACGACCTGCCATCTTGTCGCCCACGGAAATCTTACGTTTCTGCGCGATATACACGCGGACGAGCTTGTTTACGCCGGGGCTCATCTCGTCCTTGTTGGCGCGGGTGAACACCTTGACGTCGACGACTATGCCGCCCTCGCCGTGCGGAACGCGCAGCGAAGTGTCGCGCACTTCTCTTGCCTTTTCGCCGAAGATTGCTCTGAGCAGTCTTTCCTCGGGAGTAAGCTCGGTTTCACCCTTGGGCGTGACCTTGCCGACTAAGATGTCGCCGCTTTCAACCTCCGCGCCGATGCGGACGATACCGTTCTCGTCGAGGTTTTTCAGTGCGTCGTCGCCGACGTTGGGAATATCGCGGGTGATTTCCTCTTCGCCGAGCTTGGTGTCGCGAGCTTCGAGCTCGTGCTCTTCGATATGGATAGACGTGAACACGTCGTCCTTGACTATCTTTTCCGAAATGAGGATTGCGTCCTCGTAGTTATAGCCCTCCCAGCTCATAAAGCCGACGAGGATGTTTCTGCCGAGAGCAAGCTCGGCGTTTTCGGTCGAATGGCCGTCGGCGATGACCTGACCGGCTTCGACGTGGTCGCCCTTGTTGACGATAGGCTTCTGATTGATGCAGGTGCCCTGGTTGGAGCCGACGAACTTTTTGAGCGTGTACTCGGCGAGGGTTTTTTGTCCCTTCTTCTCCGAACGCTTGACGTTCTCTATAATCTCGATACCGTCCTCGAGCTTCGAGCCCTCCTCGTCCTCGGCGATGATAATCTTCGCCGCGTCGACGTAGGTCACGGTGCCGGCTTTTCTCGCCACTACCATGACGCCCGAGTCGTAGGCAATCTTATGCTCGATACCGGTACCGACGATAGGCGCTTCGGGTTTAAGAAGCGGCACTGCCTGACGTTGCATGTTGGAGCCCATCAGCGCGCGGTTGGTATCGTCGTTCTCGAGGAACGGGATAAGCGCGGTTGCGACGGATATCATCTGACGGGGGCTGACGTCCATGTAGTCGATTTCGTCGCGGTAGCGCTCGGAAATATCGTCGCGGTAGCGCGACATGATACGCTCGTTCACGAACCACTTGTTTTCGTCCAGCGGCTCGTTAGCCATAGCCACGACGTAGCGGTCCTCTTCGTCGGCGGAGAGATAGCACACTTCGTCGGTGACGACGTGATTTGCCTTGTCCACCTTGCGGTAGGGAGCCTCGATAAAGCCGTACTCGTTTACGCGAGCATAGGAAGAAAGCGAGTTGATAAGACCGATGTTCTGTCCCTCGGGGGTTTCTATCGGGCACATTCTCGAATAGTGCGAGTAGTGAACGTCGCGGACGTCGAAGGACGCGCGCTCGCGGTTAAGACCGCCCGGGCCCAGCGCGGAGAGCTTTCTCTTGTGCGTAAGTTCTGCAATCGGGTTGGACTCGTCCATGAACTGCGACAGCTGCGAGGAGCCGAAAAACTCCTTGATTGCGCTGGTCACGGGACGGATATTGATAAGGTTTTGCGGCGTGGGCGGCTCGGCGTCGTTCTGAATCTGCATGCGCTCGCGCACTACTCTTTCAAGACGCGCGATACCGATGCGGAATTGGTTCTGCAAAAGTTCGCCTACGCTTCTCACTCTGCGGTTGCCGAGGTGGTCGATGTTGTCGCAGTAGCCTACGCCCGAGTAAAGTCCCTCGATGTAGTTAATCGTCGCGATAACGTCGTCGATGAGCAGGTGTTTTACCACCAGCTGGTCGTAGTTCTCGATGATGAGCTGTTTGAGCTTGTCGTCGTCGCCGTTCGCCTCGTCGAGGACGCGCTTCAACGTCGGGTAGTAAACCTTTTCGTTGATGCCCAGCGTTTTCGCGTCGAAATTCACAAACCCGGAAATATCGACGTGACGGTTGCCGTAGACGTAGAACGTGCGCTTCTCTTTACCCACGGTGATGCCCACGCGGTTGATGCCTGCGTTCTGAATGCGGTAAGCCACCTCTTCGGAAATGCGCTTACCCTTCTCGACGTACACCACGCCGTCGCCGTCGACGATTGCCTCGGCTGCGCGGAAGCCCGTGATACGAGCCGCGAGCGAAAGCTTTTTGTTGAATTTATATCTGCCCACACGAGAGAGGTCGTACCTTCTTCTGTCGAAGAACAAGCCTCTCGTGAACTGCTTGATGGAGTCGATGTTGGGAATCTCGCCGGGGCGCAGCTTGCGGTTGAGCTCTTTAAGTCCGTCGTCCTCGGTCTTGTTCGGGTCTTTGTCGATGGTGTTCGCCATCAGCGTTTCGCCCATGAAGAGCTTGGTCATCGCCTCGTCGTCCGAGAAAGACTCATAGGGCTCGGCGCCGGCTAAGTTGCCTGCCACCGGAACGTACTTGAAGTCGGCGAGAATGCGGTCGGGGTCCTCGAACTCCGTACCGAGTACCGCGGACAGCGCGCGCATCAGCACCGAAGCCTGCACCTTACGCTGACGGTCTACGTGCACCCACAGAATGCCCTTGTCGTCCGCCTGAAATTCCAGCCACGCGCCGCGCGACGGGATATTGGTGGCTCCGTAGTAAGCTTCGCCTGTGCGCACGTCCTTGACGGAATCGAAATACACGCCCGGGCTTCTGACGAGCTGGCTGACGACGACGCGCTCGGCGCCGTTGATGATGAACGAGCCGTTGGGGGTCATGAGCGGCATGTCGCCCATAAACACTTCCTGCTCGGTGATAAGCCCGGTTTCCTTGTTGACAAGACGTACCTTGACTTTGAGCGGAACGGCGTAGGTGGCGTCGCGGTCCTTACACTCCTTCTCGGTGTACTTCGGAGTCATCTCGAAGCGGTGCTCCAAAAACCACAGCTCCATTTTGCCGCTGAAGTCCCTGATAGGCGAAAAATCCTTAAAGACTTCGCCGATACCGGTTTTCAGAAACTCGTTGTAGGAGTTCTTTTGCACCTCGACGAGGTAAGGCATCTCGCAAACCTCGTGTACCTGCGCAAAAGAACGTCTTTCCGTGTTTCCATACTTGACCTTCCTGATAGTTCTGACGGACATTCGTTCTCTCCTTAGAATGTTACTTTTCTATTTTAAGACGCGGCGTTCGGCCGACAAAAGCCGATAAAACCGCATAATATAACATTATAAAATAATAACAGTTTTCGCCAGAGTTTGTCAAGCATTTTACGATAAATATTTTTCGGAAAATTTTTCGCGAAATTTTTACGGGTAAAAACTCCGCTTCCGAAACGCAAAAACGCCGCTCGCAAGGACGCGAACGACGCTATTTTCAATACGCGGATTTAATCTCGGTTTGCCTCCTGCATTCTGCCGCCCGGTCTACCGCCGGTAATCGCCGCCGGGCGCGCCGCCATGCCGCGCGAGCCGATTGCCACGAACGTGCCGCCGGAAATCGCGATAAAGCAGCTCGCGTCGACGTTGAAGTCGTTTTGCCCGGGTCTGCCGCCGAGCGATGACGAGTCGTTGTCGCCTGCCGCGTTCAGTCCGTCGTCGATACTTCGCCGCCGTAGATAAGCATGTCCGCGCTTGACTTGACGCCTTTGGTCGATACGTCCGACGACGAAAGCGTTTTACCGCTTCCGTCGCCCGACGTAATGTCCGTAGTTCCGCCCGTTATCTCCACCGCGCCGCTCGCGTCGATTCCCTCATAACCCGACGTGATTTTAAGACTGCCGCTCTCCATGTAGAAATAGCCTTTGGTTGCGTCGTAGGTATTCTCGACGTGTATGCCGTTCTTGTTCGATACTATCGTCAGGCTTGCCGAAGCCACTCTCACGCTGTCGTTTGCCTCTATGCCGTGGTTCGCGGCGGTAACGCTAATCGTGCCGCCCGTGATTTTCACGTCGTCCTTGCCGACTATTCCGTGCTTGGAACTCGTAATCGTCAGGCTTCCCTCGCCCTGAAGCACGACGTTATCCTTGGCAAAGATTACTCCGTCGACTTTGTTGTAGTCGATTGCGGCGAAGCTACCGGTGACGGCGAGCGAGTTTTCGCCCTCGAGAACGATAAACGTCTTGTCAGCGGACTTTATATAGATTGCGGCGAAGTCGTCGTTTACTATGCTCGCGCCGCTAAGCACCAGCCGCACCTTTTCTGTGATTGCCGAAGGCACGTCGACTATTATCGTAACGTTGCTGCCGCTGCCGCTCACGATATACGTCCCGGGTTCGGTTATCGTAGCCTTGCCGCCGAGCGCGCTAACGGTATCCGAATCCGCCGTGACCGCGCCGCCGTCAATCGAGATTGCGACAGCCGAAGCCGCGTCGTATGACGGCGTTTTGTCCGCGTCGGTGAACATTCCCGAGCTGTCGGGCACGGTGACGACTTCGGAAACGTCGCTGCCCGTATCCGCGACGATTCCGTTCGTGCCGCCGCCCGTGCCGCCGCTCGCAGCGCCGCTCCCCGAGCACGCGCACAGCAGCGAGAACGCGAGTACGAAAACGATTATATACGCAAAAAGCTTGCTTGTTCTTTTCATGGTAAAACTCCTTTCGCCGAAGCCAATCGTCGGTTAAAGCTCGGCGGTAGCGAAGTCGGTACGCTCGAGCATGACCTCGAGGTTGCCGTTTCTCGTGCGGAGCTCGTCCAAAAGCTTTTTCTCGTCCGCGAGGCTTTTGAGCGTGACGAGGTAGTCGAGCCTGAACATGCTGCCCATGTTGACGGACTTGACCTTGACGAGCTCGTGCTTTACTGTGTAGGTATTCAGCACGTCGTCGAACACCGTGGTGTAGTCCAAGTCCTCGGGAATGGTCACGCGCAGCCGCTTATCTTTCGGCACGGACTTTTTCTCCCAGATTTTCGTCGCCGAAAACGCCGCAATCGCGCCACCCGATACAAGAGTGAATATCGCGCCGTAGGCAAGGTAGCCCATGCCGAACGCAAGTCCGGCGGTCATCGCCGCGAAGATTATGCAGATTTCCTTTGCCGTGCCTGCCGCCGAGCGGAACCTGACCAGCGAGAACGCGCCTGCCACCGCCACGCCTGCGCCGATATTGCCGTTGACTAGTATTATCACCACCGCCACCGTCATGGGCAACAGAGCCGTCGTTATAAAGAAACTCTTGCTCGACTGCGAGCGGAAATAGCATATAAACGCGAACGCCAGCCCCGCCGCGAACGCAACCGCCACGCACAAAAAGAAGTTACCGGCAGTAGCCGTAGTCCCGTTAAAAACGCTTGCAAAAAAATTATCCAACTTTCTTTACCTCCAGTAATTTTTTCTCGGCTTCGCGCTCGTAAGCCGTGCCGTATTTTGAAAACGATGTCTTGTATATTCTCTCTTCGCTCAGTATCTTCGTCAGCCACAGCGGAATCGCCGCGCCCGTCTTGATCTCCATCAGCACTTCGCCCCGACTAAACAGCGGCGTGCCGTACAACCCCGTTCCAAGCGTAAGCTCTTCCGTTCTGTATCGCACGTTGTGGTCGAACGTGACCCGAAGATCGCCCTCGCCGAAGTACGCTTCCCTATCGTAAATCAATAAAGCCTTGGGGCTGAGATCGCCGTAGAACTTTTCGAAGTAATTGATTTCTCTGCCGATCTGTCCGCCGTTCGTTTCGCCGTTTGCGAGTGCTCGCGGCGTGGTTTCGATACGCCGCTTGTACACGACCCCGGAACATTTCTTTTTGAGTTCGAGGAACACTTTGTCGTCCGCTTCCGCAAGTCCGTAACTGCGGAGTCGCAATTTTTCCTTGTACTCGGGCTTTTCGATCGAACGGCGGATAAGCCGAAAATCATCGGTGTCGTAATATAGGCTTTGTATCGCCGTTCGTCCGTACTCGTCGGGTCTGAGACGCGCCGCCGCACGCGCAAGCACCGCTTCGTACTGCGCCGGGTTAAGCACGTATTTCAATTCGTATCGCTTGAAAACGCATATGCACATTCGATTTCGCCTCCGTTTTTTTCTTACATTGTAAAACGGCAACCTAAATTTAACTTAAAGTTATAAAACTTTTTCGGAAATTTTATAAACGAAACGCGCGGCTTCGGCTTTAACCGTTAAACCGCGCGTTTGCGTTCTCATAAATTCTTATATAATTGCCCTATTATAATTGTCCTATCGCGTGCTTTTGAAAGTCATGCGGATAGTAAATACGCCGTCGGCGCTGCCGTAAGCCGAAACTTTGCCGTCGTGGAGTTCGACAATCGACTTTGCGATAGACAGCCCCACTCCGTTGCCGTGGACTTTGGAAGCGCGGGCTTCGTCCGAACGATAGAAACGCTCGAAACAGCGGTTCATATCCCCGGCTTTCACGCCGTCCGCGTCGTTCGCGCACTCGATAACCGCGTTCTTGCCCACGCGCTTCGCCGTGAGCGTAACGCGTGAAATCGCGTACTTCGCGGCGTTTTCAAGGACTATCGAGAACGCCTGACGGACGAGCGTTTCGTCGCCGCAGATTTTCAAGTCGTCGTCGATATCCGTCGAAAGCGTTCTGCCGTCCTTTCCGATAGCCGCGCGGAACGAATCGACCGTACCCGACAGCGCTTCGGACAAAGAAAACTCGGTCTTTTGCGACAGTTTTTCCGTTTCGTCAAGCCTTGCGAGCGCGGTCAGATTCTTGACCATCGCGGTCATACGCTCGACTTGCGCGGCGATTGCGGCGGTATACTGCGTTTCGCCGCCCGTAAGTTCTGTCAGTTCGTTGTTCGCCGAAATTATCGTCAGCGGCGTTTTCAGTTCGTGGCTTGCGTCGGTAATAAACCGCTTCTGTTTCTCGTAGCTCTCTGCGATAGGCCGCACGGCGAGTTTCGACAGAAACAAAATCAGCACGAACACGGCAACCAGTCCTACGCCGGAAATCCACATACTTGTGACGAAAAAAGTATCGGCGGTGTCTTTTTGCCGCGCACAATCGACGAACAGCACGAATTGTCCGTCGTCTGCGACGTAATAACGGTAAATCCCGATATAACCGCGGTTCGTGCGTTTATTCGCCGCTTGCGCCGCAAGTTTGACCGCTCGCTCGCCCGATACGGCGGCTATGCTCCCCACGTCCGCGACCGCGCCCGTATCTCCGAATTTAACCGTGAAATAGCGGGTTTCATACGGCGTTTCGCGGTTCATGCCGGGAATCGGTTTGCTCTCGTCATCATCGTCATCGTCGTCATCATCGTCATCGTCGTCATCGTCGTCGGTTTTTTCGTCGAGTTTATCGTCGGGTTTGGTTTCGCCGCCGGGCATAGTTTGCGCGGAGTTCTGAAAGCTTCCGCCGCCGGCGTACAATACGTCCAGTACCGAATCGGCGTAACTTGCGACCTTGCCGTAGTTGACGACGTTGATCGCCGTCATGATCACCGCAAGCACGCAAAATACGGACAGCATCGTGACGAGAATAAACTTTGCGCGAAGTTTTTTTATCATTTCTTCTCCTCCAAGCGATACCCCACGCCTCTCGCCGCCACTATTTCGCAACCTGCTCCGATATTCTTCAGTTTCTTCCGAAGCGCGGATATGAACACCCATACCACGCTGAGTTCCGCTTCCGCCTCGCTATCCCACACTTGCCCGAAAATGCGCTCGGTGGACAACACCGCGTTATGATTGCGGATAAGATACTCCATAAGCCGATATTCTTTGTTCGTCAACCGTACCGACTCGCTCGCCGCGCGAAGCTCACAAGTTTCGGGGTCGAGCGTGACACCGCCGAACGTAACCGCAGACAGCGTTTCCGCTTTTCGCCGCGTGAGCGCCCGAACGCGGGCAAGAAGTTCTTTCGCCGCGAACGGCTTCGTCAGATAATCGTCCGCGCCCGAGTCCAACCCCAGCACTTTGTCGTCGATTTCCGCGCGAGCCGTGAGGATAAGCACCGGCACGCCGTAACCGTGTTCGCGCAGTTTTTTTACTACCGTTATGCCGTCAAGCCCCGGCATCATTACGTCCAGTATCACCCCGTCGTAACTGCCGTTTTCGGCGTAATAAAGCGCGTCGTCGCCGTTAAAAACCGCGTCGACCGCGTAGCCGCCTATTTCGAGTATTTGTTTTATCGCCGCGGAAAGATCGACTTCGTCCTCCGCAAGTAGCAGTTTCATATTTTTTCACCGCCTGTTTCAGTTCTCGGCGCGATTATAGCGCGCTGACCTTAATTTTAATTTAAGTTTATCATATTCCCCGTATTTTTTCAACGGTTTTCACCTCTTTCCGCCCGATTTGTGATTTATAAGGATAAGAAAAGACCGAAGCGTGTGACTTCGGTCTTTTGCGGACGTTAGGTTATAATCGGCTATCTTTTGACGATTTCGGACTCGGCGGTGACAGCCGTGCCGTTTACGGTGACGTTGTTAAACGTGAGATCGAGCGTTGCGCCGGAAACTACGTTTATAAACAAGCTGTTGTTTGTCGTGTTAATAAAAGCGACGTCGTTCAAGGTCACTGCCACGTTAGCGTTCTCGTCGATCTTTATAAAGTCCTTTACGGTGTCGGCAGTAGTGCTCTTGTGCGTCATCTGGATTTTATTCAACTCGAGCGAACCGGACTTGACGATAAATGCATTATCCGAAGTAATTTCGAATTTAGTTGTCGCATCAGATTTCTTAATAACACCTACGCCGTTGATAACCACCGGGCTGACTACGGTAATCGGCGCGTTTATCTTGATCTTAAACGCAGCCGCGCTTAGGTTGAGAGTCATTTTCTTTACTTTAGCGCTTGCCGCAATTGCAATCGGTTCAAGTTTAGTGCTTGCAGTCGCAAACACGTACTCGGCATTCGGATCGAACACGGTACTTGCGTTAACCGTGGAAAGATAAACGACTTTTTTACCGTTTTCGCCGTAACTATAGGTTACGTTCGTGATTTCGCCGTTTACGGTAAGCGTGCCGTTCACCTTGAGCGTAAGGCCGTTGCAATCGAGCGTTGCACCCTTTGCGATAACGAGTTCGGTACCCGCTTTTATCTCGTAGATCTTATCGGTAAGCGTAATGTTGCGAGCTATGATCGCTTTGCCGCCGGGCGCAACGTCGCCGACTTCGCTGTTGTATGCAAGGACATCGCCGACAACGAGGTAAGTATACCCCGGCACGCTCCAGTCGCAATTGCCGTAAAGAACGTACTGCGCGTTACCGTCGGTATTCTCGAATTTGTTCCCCGTATAAATCTTTTCGTCGTTGACTTCAAGTTCGCCGTAAATCAATACGCCGCTGCGAGTATAGTTGCGCGTTACCTGAATTGCGGTTGCAATCGTGTTGGTTTTGTCACTGTACTTCGGATATGCGCCGAAAGTGTTTCCGCTGACGGTGATTGCGCCGGTAGAAACGGACGTACCCCTTCTCGTAAGTTGCAGTCCCGAAGGCGAATGAGTCATTACGCTGGGCGCGGGATCGACGAGGTGAATGTAGTTGTTCAAAAGCGTAAGACCGCCGTCCTGAAGAACTACGCCGATTTTTGTGTCCGTAGCGAAATTATCTTCGTGATCGATGCCGTTATGGACGATTTCGAGATTTTCGATGGTAACAACGTCGCTTCCGTCGCTTATGCCATTGATATCGACGGCGAAAGTGCCTTTGATCACAGGCTTAACTCCGGTTGCGCCGTACGCGCCGCTGATAGTAAGCGCTTTTCTGATAATGTACTTGATATTGCCTTCGTTTTCGGTAACATCGTTATACACGGTGATAACGTCGCCGGTGTTTGCCGCAGTAATTGCCGCCGACAACGTATCGTATTTTACGCTGCCGATAGCCACGACGTAGCCGCTTTCGACGCGATAAGTTCCGTCCTCGTTTTTAAGGCACGCGTAACCTTTGGTAAGATAATCGGGCTTGACTGCGGACTTAAACGTACCGCCGGTTATCGAAACGATCGTATTCTTCATAAAGGTCATTGCAGCAATCGTTCCGCCATTGACAGAAACCGTGCTGTCCGACGCAGTGTTGTATATTGCATAGCAGGAAGGATCGTTCGTACTGAGAACGCCGCCGTTTACCGTCAGCGTCGCGGTAGCCGCAGCCACGTCTATGGCGTAGCCTCTCTTTCTGTTTGCTTCGAAATACAAGCCTTGAACTTCGCCGCCGTTGATTTCGACGTTTGCGTTTGCTTTTGCCATTATACCGACCATTCCGTAGTTGGCATCGTGCGCCGTGATCGTACCGCCGTTCAAAACGACCTTTGCGTTTTCAACGTAAATTACGCTAAGCGCAGAATTTGCCGCGTACCAAGAGGTTATTTTACCCGTCTTTGCTTCGCTGCTATCGGTTATCGTAAGAACCGCTTCGTTCCTTACGATAATATAGTGAGTATCGCGAGTTGCGCCGCTTCCGCCGTATGCAAGTCCGTCAAGAACGTGACCGTTAAGATCGAGCGTAACGTTTACGCCGTCGAACACGTATTCGGTTGCGACGGTATCTTCAATATCGGCGAGCAACGTGAGCGTGTGCTCTTCGCCTGTCGTAAGGGCTGCAAAAGCGCCTGCGAACGAATCGTAGTTGGTTTCGTCCAGCCTTGCCTTGGCGAGCGCGACGCTGTCGATTTCGGTCTTTGCCGCTTCAAACGCGGCATCGACGGCAGTCTTGTCTGCGGCATTATCGATTGCGTTTTGACCTGCGGTGACCGCATCTTGAATAGCAGTCCAATTCTCGGCAGTATAATTTGCTTCACCCTTACTCTCGGCGTAAGCTTCGAGCGCGGCTTTCTTGTCTGCCTTGTACGCCGCAAGCTCCTGCTCGTCGAGGTCGGCGGCGGTAGGCTGTGCGTCGGCAACGGTCGTAAAGTTGCTGACGAAGTTACCCGGCAATTTGGCAATATCGGTAACTGCGTTGATGCCGTTCTTCGCGGCGTCGTAAGCGTCGGTGATATTCTTCCACTGTGCCGCACGATAATTGGCTTCGGCGTAACGAGCCTTGGCTTCATCGAGCGTTGCGATGACTTCTGCTTTCTTTGCCACGAGTTCTTCCGCGGTCAACTGTGCGTTGGTCTTTTGCGTCGCAACGAACGCGTTGAAGTCGGTAACGAACGTTCCCGGCAGATTTGCAATGTCGGTAACTGCGTTGACTGCTACTTTGTATTCTTCGTACTTAGCGGTGATTGCGTTCTTTTCCGTTTCTCTGTAAAGCGTGAGATCAATACCGTCGTAAGCGGCTTTGAGGCTCTGCAGTACTTCCGCTTTCTTTGCCGCGAGTTCTTCGGCGGTAAGTTGCGCGTTGGTCTTTTGCGTCGCAACGAACGCGTTGAAGTCGGTAACGAACGTTCCCGGCAGATTTGCAATGTCGGTAACTGCGTTGA
>DQGD01000006.1:0-72459 GCA_003533505.1 Clostridiales bacterium
ACATAAGGTTTTATTGTTCTTAAACCTTTATTTTCCGTATTCTGCTCCGCTCAGAATGACATGAGGTTTTATTGTTCTTAAACCTTTCTTTTCCGTATTTTGCTCCGCTCAGAATTACATGAGGATTTTGTTTCGTTATTTATCCTATCGTTTCAACGTTTTTCTTTGTTTACGAATAAAAACAACGTTAGGCATTACTTGGCACTATGATGCCGATTTATAGCTTTTTGCGGAGCATGTCGCCGGGGGAAAGCGGAACGTCGGTGTAAAGGCGCAGACGTTGTTTGACGAGGTAAGCGTCGGACACGGGGACGCCGTTTTCGTCGGTCATCTTCTCTACTTTTATAATCGAATTGTGGTAGTCGCCGGGGGAAAGCGCTTCAAGCTCGTCGCCCGACTTGAATCTATTACGCATTTCCACGAGCGCGCCGCCGTCGAATTTATCGAGCACCAGCGCGGTAAACTCGTAGGTCTGGCGAGGCTTGGAGGTTTCGTAGCACTGATTATCTGCGGTATCGCCAAGGTAAAAGCCGGTGCAATAGTTGCGATGCGACGGTTTTTTGAGGTCGAGCGCAAGCTCTTCCGGCAAAACGTAAGGTTCGCCCTTTTCGCGGCATTTCTTCAAAATATCCAAAGCCTTGCGGTAACAATTCACGACGGAAGCCACATAGTATTCGGTCTTGACTCTGCCCTCTATCTTGAAGCTGGTCACGCCGGCGTCGACCATTTTGTCGAGGTACGCGAGCATATTCATATCCTTGCTATTGAGAATATACGCGCCGCGCGAGTCCTCTTCAATCGGCAGTTCGTCGTCGCGGTTTTTCTCTTTAAGCGTGTATTCCCAGCGGCAGCTTTGCGCGCACTCGCCGTGGTTGCCGTTCCTGCCGGTAAGAAAATTACTCAAAAGACAGCGTCCCGAATAGGAAATACACATTGCTCCGTGCACAAACGCTTCTATTTCGACGTCGCTCGGGATATAATCGCGGATTTTTTTAATCTCGTCGAGCGAGAGTTCTCGAGCGACTACAAGCCTTTTGAAGCCGTAGTCCACATACTCTTTTGCGGCGTACTTGTTGGTTAAATTCGCCTGAGTGCTTAGGTGCAGCGGCACCGACGGCGCGTGCTTTTTCATGAGCTCGGCTATCCCGATGTCGCTGACTATCGCTCCGTCGGGTTTAAGCTCCTCGAGATAATCCAAAAACTCGGGCATTTTTTCAAAATCGCTCTCGTGGGCGAAAATGTTTACCGTGACGTACACTTTTTTGCCGCGAGCGTGGACGTATTCGATAGCTTCGCGCAGTCCGTCCGCGTCGAAGTTATCGGCGAACGCGCGCAAGCCGTAGTCCTTGTACGCAAGATAAACGGCGTCCGCACCGAAGTACAAAGCCGTTTTCAGTCTGTCGAAGTTTCCTGCCGGTGCAAGTAGTTCCAGCATAATTACTCCTTTTTCATTCAATCTGTATTGTCGGATTGCTATTTATTGCCCGATAAAGCTTTCGGCAAGTCGCGAGGTTTATTTGCGACACTCCTCGACTAACGCCGCCTGATACTGAGGCTCATTCCGTCGCCCACGGGCAATATCGACGTGGTAAGCTCGGGGTCGGAGCAAATCGCGGCCAGAAACGCGTCGAGCCCGTGCACGATTGTCGATTTACTCTTTTGCGTTTCGCGCTCGCCCGTCACCATGCCGTTCCACAGCACGTTGTCGCAGAGCAGCACGCCGCCGGGCTTGAGCATGCGCATTATGTGCGGCAAAAACTCGATATACCGCGTTTTGGGTCCGTCCATGAACACGAAGTCATATTGCCCCATCGCCATCGGCAGGATTTCGGAGGCATCGCCGGCAAAGAACGTCACGCGCGGTAACAGCCCGGCGCGGTCGAGGTAGCATTTTGCCCTCTCGATAAGCTCCTCTTTGATTTCGATTGTGTATACATGCTTGCCGCCGCTGCGCAGAATAAGCTGAGTACTGTAGCCTATCGCAGTGCCGATTTCCAAAGTTTTTTCGGGGCGCGTAAGCATTACGATTTGTCGCAGGAACGCCGCGGACTCGGGGAGCAGCACGGGGACGTAATGCTCGTCGGCGAACGCCAGCATTTCCTTTAAGACGGGGTCGGTTTCCTTCATAAGATGCTCGCGAATGTACGCCGACTCTCCGCTCGGGGTCTTGAACGGCATAGCTCAGTTTTCCATTATTATGGGGACAATCATCGGGTTGCGGCGAGTGCGCTTGAAGAACAGATTTTTAAGTTCCTTTTTTACCTGATTCTTGACCGCCGTCCAATCGCCCACGCCCTTAAGGTCGATACTCTCCAGCGCGCGCTTGGTGACTTCTTTTGCCTCGGCAAGCAGCGCTTCCGATTCGTCCTTGCTGTACATAAATCCGCGCGAAGTGATGTCCACGCCGTAAATCTCGCCTGAGAGCGAGTTGACGCCGATGACCGCCACAAGCATACCCTCTTCGGCAAGGTGCTTGCGGTCCCTGAGCACGACGCTTCCCACGTCGCCTACGCCCAGACCGTCGACGAGCAAACAGCCCGAGGGCACGTTATCGCCGATGCGTATAGAGTTTTTCGTGACTTCGACTACGTTACCGATGTCGGTGATTACGATATTGGTAGGCGGAGTGCCCATTTTGACGGCAAGCTCGGCGTGCTTTTGGAGGTGACGGCGCTCGCCGTGCACGGGGATAAAGAATTTTGGCTTTATCAGCGAGTGCATCAGCTTGATTTCGTCCTGGCAAGCGTGACCCGAGGCGTGAATTTCGGCAAGGCTCTCATAGATTACCTTGGCGCCGCGGCGGTACAGGTTGTTGATTACGTTGTACACCATGCGCTCGTTACCCGGAATAGGCGACGCGGAAATGATTACCGTGTCGTTATAGCCGATAGTGACCTTGTTGAATTCATCTGAAGCGATACGAGTGAGCGCGCTCATCGGCTCGCCCTGGCTGCCGGTGGTGATAATACAGAGGTTCTTGTCCTCTTCCTTGTTGATTTGTTCGATGTCGATAATGTTGTTCTTGTCGAGCTTGAGTTCGCCGATTTTGGTTGCGCACTCGACAATGTTTATCATGCTTCTGCCGCCGAACGCGACCTTGCGCTTGTACTTTCTGGCGATGTCGACGATTTGCTGCAATCTGTGAATGTTCGACGCGAAAGTCGCCACGAAAATACGCCTGTCGGCGTTCTCGGCAAAGATGTGGTTGAGCGACGCGCCGACGTTGGACTCGCTCATCGACGAGCCGGGGCGCTCGATGTTCGTGCTCTCGCACATCATCAGCAGTACGCCTTTGCTGCCGATTTCGGAAATGCGGCGCAGATCGATAAGGTTGCCGTCGATAGGCGTGAAGTCGACCTTAAAGTCGCCCGAATGAAACACGACGCCTATCGGGGTGGTTATGGACAGCGCGCAGCTGCCTGCAATCGAGTGGCTGACCTTGACGAACTCCACCTTGAAGTTATCGCCTAAAGAGACCACGCTCTTGGATTTTACCACGTTGAGGTTACCCTCCACCTTTTGCTCGCGGAGCTTGGCGTCGACGAGCGCAAGGGTGAGTTTGGTGCCGTAAACGGGCACGTTCAAGTCCTTCAAAATGTAGGGCAACGCGCCTATGTGGTCCTCGTGACCGTGAGTGAGCACTATGCCCTTCACCTTCTCTTTGTTCGCGAGAAGATAGGTTATGTCGGGGATAACCAAATCGATGCCCGGCATGTCGCTGTCGGGGAAAGTGCAGCCGCAGTCGATGACGATTATTTCGTCGCCGTACTGAAGCGCAGTCATGTTTTTACCGATTTCACCCACGCCGCCTATAAAAATAACCTTAAGCGCGGCTTCATCAAAACTTTGTCGCAAAATTAGCCTCCGTCAATAATAGATTAAAATATATTATGCAACACCGCGTGAAAGCACGCTACGCAAGCTCGGCGCAGGTTCGTTCCTCCAAAGGTATTGCTTTAATTCAAGTTTCCTAATCTATTATACTAGGTTTTTGCAAAAAAGACAATCGTTTTATATACCGGTTTGAAATATTTTATCGTTTTTATCGACGTAATCGCCCGTATTCGTCCAAAGCTCGGGCAAGTCTACGACAAAATCCGCGCCGATGATGCTGAATTTATGCCGCCCTGTCACGAGCGCGCCGTCCAATACCACGCAGTCGGCGATTTCCGCGCTCGAAGCGACGCGAGCGCCCTCGCCTATTATCGAATCGAACGCGCCGCCCACCGTCACCGCCGAGTTCGACACGAGACTGCCGCCCTTCAATGCCGAGGCGTAACGCTCGGAGCTAAACGACGGCACGCTAGGATAAAAACCGCCGTCCTTCATAAAGAAATTCGCCTTGTAGTAGCTAAGTTTGTCGCCGATGTCGCACCAATAGTCGCGATGGACGAACGCTTTTATTCTGCCTGCCGCCACGAGCGAGGGGAACAAGTCGCGCGAAAAGTCGAATTTGACTCCGCGCGGCACCTCTTCGAGCACGCTTTTATTCATGACGTACACCCCGGCGTTGACCAGATTGCCGTACTCGAGCGTGTCGGGCTTTTCGATAAAGCCGTTTATCGTGCCGTCCTCAGCCGCGTTCACCACGCCGTACAGCCGCGGATTTTGCACGGCAGAGCACGCCATGGTCACGTCCGCGCCGCCGCGAAAATGAAAGTCGAGCATTTTGTCGAGATCGATATTGCTGAGCGCGTCGCCGCTCGCCACGACAAAAACGTCGTCGAGGCAGTCCTCGGCGTTTTTGACCGCGCCTGCCGTCCCCAGAGGCTCGGTTTCCAGCTTGAAACGGCAACTTATGCCCTTATAACCCGAAACGAAATCCCTGACGACTTCGGGAAGATAGCCGAGCGTGAATACCAAATCGGTGAAACCGTAGCGGACGAGCCACGCCACCACATAATCGAGCATCGGAACGTTTGCGATTTTCAGCATCGGTTTCGGGACGGAATCGGTAAGGGGTCGTAGCCTCGAGCCGAAGCCGCCGGCAAGTACTATTGCGTTCATGTGTTTCTCCGTTTTTTTTCGTTTTTTTCAGTATTCCCTGCTTTATCGGCGATTATTACGCGCGCTACGGTATAGAAAAAGCGGAGAGCGACGTGACATCGTTTCGCTTTCCGCTTTTAGCTGTTTTTTATTGTTTTCCGTTTCGGGAAGTTATTGTTTTATTGTATTTCCACTGTGTAAACCGCAGGAAGTAAGCCGTCGGCGGTTGCGATAAGGCGAAGCGCGCCGCTTGTTTTTCCCGTTTTCACGGCTACTCCTATTCTGCCGGCGCGCATTTTCCGCGTGGGCGAAAACAGCGAGCCGTGGTCGGAAACGTCCGAGCCGGTGGAATACACTCTGCCTGCTCCCTCGGCGAGAAAATCCACTACCGCCGAGCAATCGGGCACCTCTATTCCGTTCTCGTCGACGACGTAACAATCGAATATCGCGATATCTTTTCCGTTAGCCTTGACGTCGGGATTCTGAAGCTCGAGCATAAGTCTGTGCGGCTTACCTGCGGTCACGCGTTTGTCACGCGCAGCTTCCTTGCCGCCGATGTACGCAACCGCTTCGATATAGCCGGGAGCATACGGTACTTCCCATTCGCCGTGCCCGTGCTTTTCGAGTTTTCGGCGTCCTTGTAATTTCCCGTTGTGGAAAAGTTCTACCTCGTCGCAATTCGTGTATGCGACTACCTTAATCGGCATACCCTCGAACCCCTCAAAATTCCAATGCGGCAGGAGGTGCACCATGGGTTCGCTCGTCCAATGAGATTTGTTCTGGTAGAATGCGTCTTTCTTCTGCATAAAGAGGTCGATTGCTCCGCTCTGCGAGCACACGCGCGGCCAGACCGCTTCGCCGCGATGCTCGAAAGCTATCCATTGATAGCCGCCGAGCAACCAATCGTTACCGTCTAAGAATTTCCAGGTAAATTCGCGTCCCTTGAAGTCGGCGGATGAATCGCGGTCGTATGCCGGCAGGTAGCCGCGAGCGGCATCGTCGCCGAAATACCAGCCGCGAGTAGTGCCCGTGGCGCAGCATTCGGAAGCGAAAACCGCTTTATCGGGGTACTTGCGGTGAAGCCCCTCGTAGGTGCTCCAATTATAGTTTATGCCGATGGCGTCGAGCTCGTCGTAGACGGTGGCTTTTTCGGGCGTAAAGCTGACGGCGGACATTATCGTGCGCGAGTCGTCGAGCTTACGAACAAGGCTAATCAGCGAGCGGCAAATGCGTCTGCCCTTTTCCGTGGCGTGAAACGGCTCTTCGTTGCCTACCGACCAGAAAAATACGCTCGGACGGTTGCGGTCGCGGCGGACGAGCGCGCGAAGCTGCTCTCTGCCCTCGTCGGTGGATTCGAACCAGCGCGTTTCGTCCATGACGATAAAGCCGTTTTCGTCCAGCGCGTCCATAAGCGCCTCTGCCTGCATGTAGTGGCTGGTGCGATAGCCGTTTGCGCCCATTTCTTTCATGAGCCGCACTTTGTGGCGGTGAATATTGTCGGGTACGGCTTTGCCGGTAAGTCCGCAGTCGGCGTGACCGCACACGCCCTTTATCTTATAATACCTGCCGTTTATGAACATTCCCTTGTCGGGGTCGAGGACGTAATAGCGCAAGCCGAAGCGCGTGACGTACTCGTCGATTTCGCTCCCTCCGACGTACAGTTTCGTCACCGCGCGGTAAAGATTCGGCTCGTCCGGGCTCCACAGCTTCACATTCGTAAGGCTTTCGTTAAGCTTGACTTCCGTGATTTCGCCTGCCACTGCCGAAACCGTCTTTTCTGCGCTTATCACATCATTTCCATTTTGGTCAACTATTGTAACGACGGTTTTGACGCGCTTTTGCTTTGCTCCGTCGTTGCGGATTTCCACGTTTATCGGCACGAGCCAGCTGTCGTCCGGCTGATGTTCTGGCTTAACGAACACGCCCCAACGCTCGACGGACACGAGCTCGGTCTTTTCCAGCCACACGCTGCGGTAAATGCCGCCGCCCTCGTACCACCAACCCTCGTGCTCGTCGGTATTGACGTAGACGGCAAGCGTGTTTTCGCGCTCGAATTCCGCATAGTCGGTTATGTCGACCTCGAAGCTCGTGTAACCGCAAAAGTTGTGTTTCATGAGGCAGCCGTTGAGATAGACTGTCGCATGCACTGCAACACCCTCGAAAAACAGAGTGAGCCGCTTGCTTTTATCGGCTTTGTCAAGAGTGAACTTCTTTATATACCAGGCATTTTCATACGGCAAAAAGCCCCACGCCGGGTTGTACTTTTTGTCGGGTAATCCCTCGATAATATAGTCGTGCGGAAGGTCGACTTTCTCCCACTTCTCGCTCTTGTGTTCGCGCTCGGTGGTGTACGGGTCTACTGCCGCAAAGTAGTCCTTTGCTGCCGGTCCGAGGTGGTAGCGTTCGGTTTTCGCGCCCATATACGCCACGCCCTTGTATGCCGGGAGCGGATAGTCAAGGTCGCCGCGATGGAACAGCCAGCCCTCGTCGTAATTTATTCTTTCTCTCATGCTTCTCTCCGTATTTTTTTATGGCTTAGCGGCAAGGTCTGCCGCATTTACTTACGGTTAAATTATAGCCGTCCTTTATTTATTCGTCAACGCCGCTCGGGCAAAATGCCGTTTCATAATCGGTTTTTGCTATAATTTAATCGTTTATTACTGCTTTATGCCGAAATCCGAGTGAAAATTTTTGCTTCGGTATTGACAATCGCATACCTGAGGTGATATAATCGCAGTATAAAAAACGCATACTTAATACGCGAGGGTAAAATGGAAAAGGTACGGATTATAGAAATTAAAAAGAGCGTATTCGAAGACAACGGCAAGGAAGCGGACGAGCTCCGCGCGGAGCTTAAACGCAAGGGAGTTTTCCTTCTCAACGTCATGTCGTCGCCGGGAAGCGGCAAGACTACTACGCTGGTACGCACAATCAACCTTATAAAGGACAAGCTGCGCGTCGCCGTAATGGAAGCGGACATAGACTCCGACGTTGACGCGGTGAGAGTTGCCGAAGAAACCGGCGTAAAGTCCGTGCAACTGCACACCGGCGGCATGTGCCATCTCGACGCGGAAATGACAAAGCAGGGCTTGGACGGGCTCGACCTCGATTCCGTCGACCTTGCGATACTCGAAAACGTAGGCAATCTCGTCTGCCCTGCCGAGTTCGACACGGGAGCCACGAAAAACTGCATGATTTTGTCCGTTCCCGAAGGGCACGACAAGCCGCTGAAGTATCCGCTGATGTTCGAGGTTTGCGACCTCGTGCTAGTCAATAAAATCGACGTTTTGCCCTACTTCGACTTCGATATGGACAAGTGCCGCGAGTACGTCCGCCGCCGCAATCCGAAAGCGGAAATTATCCCGATTTCCGCAAAGACCGGCGAGGGCGTGGACAGATTTGCCGCGTGGATATTAAAGGAAGTCGCCGCTCAAAAGAAGTAATCCCGTTAGTTTTATCAGGTAAAAAACAAATCAGAAAAAGCTGTCAAGAGGTATATATCCATGCCTGAAATGAGTACGAAATATGTGCCGAAGCATATACACGACGAAAATCCCGACCCGAGGCTTCTGAAGTTTGTCAGAAAAGTCACGGACAGGCTGCCGGCGAAGCTGCACGGCGTAAAGACCGAGGACCCCGAGTATTGGGGCTTTGCGTGCATATTCGAGGACGAGCTGACAAAGAAGGAACGCGACGTCGCGCTCGACCTTCTTCTCAAGATGAAGCTGAGGAAGAAGTACACGCTGAAAGAAATGAAAAAGCGCGCGGCGGTTACTCCGGAAACGGATGCCGAGTTTGACGAGGTTGTCGACAAGCTGGCGGTTTTGGGCATGCTGGAATACGACTACGGCGACAAGTACACCAAAGACGGTCCGATTGAGGGAACGAGTTTTACTCGCGCCGACCGCAGGTATTGGGTGCCGCTGTTCGTGCCGGGCTCTGCCGAATACACGAACATGAACACCGCGCTTATGGACAGACACCCCGAGCTTGCGATGTTCTTCGAGCGCATGACGTTCCTGCCGCTCGAAAAAGTCACGGCTATGGTTCCGCCGGGAGGCAGCGGCATCGGCATGCACGTCATTCCCGTCGAAAAGGCGATACAGACGGAAAACAAGACGATGGATATAGAGCACCTCTCCTATTGGCTGAAAAAGTACGAGGGGCACTTGGGCGCGTCCATTTGCTCGTGCCGCTACGGCAGGAAGAAGCTGGACGAAGGCTGCGCCGACGATTACCGCGATTGGTGCATAGGCGTGGGCGATATGGCAGACTACTGCCGCGAAACCGGCAGAGGTCACGACATTACTTACGAGCAGGCAATGGAAATTCTGCGCCGAGCCGAGGACAACGGCTACGTTCATCAGATTACCAATATCGACGGCGAGGACAAGATTTTTGCGATTTGCAACTGCAACGTGAAGATTTGCAATGCACTCCGCACCTCGCAGCTCTTCAACACCCCGAACATGTCCGCTTCCGCTTACCGCGCTCACGTCGATAAACAAAAGTGCGTGGCTTGCGGTCAGTGCGTGGAATACTGCCCTGCCGGCGCGCTCAAGCTCGGTCAGAAGCTTTGCCGCCACGATGGCGCGGAAGTGACTTATCCCCGTCATCCGCTCCCCGACAACACGCGTTGGGGCAAGCACATGTGGGACGAGGACTACCGCGACAACAACCGCGTGAACTGCCACACTACCGGCACTTCGCCCTGTAAGACCGCGTGCCCGGCGCACATTGCCGTACAAGGCTATCTCAAGCTCGCGGCTCAAGGCAAGTATCGCGACGCGCTGGCGCTCATAAAGAAAGAAAACCCGTTCCCGGCGGTTTGCGGCAGAATCTGTAATCGTCGCTGCGAGGACGCCTGCACGCGCGGCACCGTGGACAACGCGGTTTCTATCGACGCGGTAAAGAAGTTTATCGCCGAGCGCGATTTGACGGCGGAGCACCGCTATGTGCCCGAAATCGTCGTCGCCTCGAACATGGGCAGGTGGAAAGAAAAAATTGCGATTATCGGCGGCGGTCCGGCGGGACTTAGCTGCGCTTTCTACCTCGCGCAGATGGGCTACTACCCCACTGTTTTTGAAAAGAACGAGAAGCCCGGCGGCATGCTGACCTACGGCATTCCGTCGTACAAGCTCGAAAAGGACGTTATCGAAGCGGAAATCGAAATCATGCGCGAAATGGGCGTGGAGATCCGCTGCGGCGTGGAGGTCGGCAAGGACGTTACTCTCGCTTCGCTCCGTGAAGAGGGCTATAAAGCGTTCTATATCGCAATCGGCTGTAGCGGCGGCAGAAAACCCGGAATCCTCGGCGAGGACGCCGAGGGCACGATAACCGCGGTAGACTTCCTTAAAGCCGCGAATACCGGCGGCGAGCGCGTGACCGGCGACGTCGTGGTCGTGGGCGGCGGCAACGTCGCTATCGACGCGGCAAGGGTTTCGGCGCGCAGCGGAGCGCGTTCGGTGAATATGCTGTGCCTGGAGGGCGAGGACGAAATGCCGGCTTCTCGCGAGGAAGTTCGTGAGGCGCGCGAGGACGGCGTAGTCGTTCGCAACGGCTGGGGACCGAAAGAAGTCGTCGTAAATAACGGCAAGGCGATTGCAATCGTTTTCGAAAAGTGCACGTCCGTGTACGACGAGAATAAGCGTTTCTCGCCCGTATACGACGAGAACGAAACGCTTATGCTCCCTGCCGACAAGGTAATTTTCGCAATCGGGCAGTCGATTGTGTGGGGCGATATGCTGTCTGACGAAAAGGTTGAGCTCGGTCGCGGCGGCAGACCCGTTGCGGACTCTCTCACCTATCAGACCGCACAGGAAGATATTTTCGTGGGCGGCGACCTTTACACCGGTCCGAAGTTCGCAATAGACGCGATTGCGGCAGGTCACGAGGCGGCTGAATCTCTGCATCGTTTCGTTCAGCACGGGCACATGACTATCGGCAGAAACCGCAGGCAGTTTATCGGTCTCGACACGGACGACATCAAGGTCGAGCACTATGACAACGCCGCGCGGCAGGTTGCCGAAAATCACGCGGTGAGCTCGGCGTTCCGCGACGGACACGGCGTGCTTACCGAAGAACAGGTCAAAATCGAAACGGCGCGGTGCTTAGAGTGCGGCGCAACCGTAGTTGACCCCAATAAGTGTATCGGCTGCGGCATTTGCACCACCAAGTGCAAGTTCGACGCGATTTCGCTGCACCGCGACCACCCCGAAGCGAGCAAGATGGTAGTCGCCGAGGATAAGTTCAAGCACATTTTGCCGTACATGGTCAAGCGCGCGGCAAAGATTGCTTTCACGCGCAAGAAAAAGGACTGATTTATGCACGAGCTGGGCGTGGTTTTTCACTGCATCAAGGAGATTAACGCGATTGCCGCCGAAAACGGCATAGACAAAATTTCGTCGGTGACTATACAAATCGGCGAGGTTTCCACCGTTATCCCCTACTATTTCGAGGACTGCTGGCGATGGGCGGTAAAAAAGGAAACCGTGCTGCGCGACGCCGACCTTGTCGTTGAAAAAATCGACGCCGTTACGCATTGTAATGACTGCGGAAAAAACTATACTACAGTCGAGCATGGCAAAAAGTGTCCGCACTGCGGCGGCGACGCCACGTTCCTCGTCACGGGCAACGAAATAATGATAAAGGAAATTCAGGTGCCCGACGAATAAGCCTTATTAACTCAATTAAAAAGCGGCAAGCGAGTGTGTTTTCTCGTTTGCCGCTTTTATTTTTATTAACTCTCAAACTACGGTTTATTACCGCAGCCGTCACGAAAATACTAACGATTTACGTTAAGTTTTGCTGTATAATCGCATATTTCCGTTTTGGGAAATTAGTATTCGGCATTACCGACGGTGCGCGGATAAGGGATTACGTCGCGGATATTCGCTACGCCCGTGATATACATTATGATGCGCTCGAAACCCAAACCGAACCCGGCGTGTTTTGTGCCGCCGTACCTGCGGAGGTTGAGGTACCACCAATAGTCCTCTTCTTTAAGCCCGAGTTCTTTCATTCTCGCGGTGAGCACGTCTATACGCTCCTCTCTCTGCGAGCCGCCGATGATTTCACCCACGCCCGGGACGAGCAAATCCATTGCCGCCACGGTCTTGCCGTCGTCGTTAAGGCGCATGTAGAACGCCTTGATGTCCTTCGGGTAGTCGATAAGGAATACGGGCTTTTTGTAGATTTCCTCGGTGAGATAGCGCTCGTGTTCGGTCTGCAAATCCACGCCCCAGCTCACGGGGTACTTGAATTCCCTGCCCGATTTCATGAGAAGGTCTACCGCTTCGGTGTAGGTTACCTTAACGTAGTCTGCGTTTTTCAGCGCGTTAAGACGGTCGAGAAGCGTTTTGTCGACGAACTTATTGAAGAATTCGAGCTCGGCGGTGCAGTTTTCAAGCACATGGTTGATAATGTACTTTATCATATCCCACGCGAGCTGCATGTCGTCGTTAAGGTCGGCGAACGCAATCTCGGGCTCTATCATCCAGAATTCCGCGGCGTGGCGCGCGGTGTTGGAGTTTTCGGCGCGGAACGTGGGTCCGAACGTGTAAATCTTGCCGTAAGCCATGGCGTAGGTTTCGCCCTCGAGCTGACCCGACACGGTGAGGTTTGCCGGCTTGCCGAAAAAGTCCTTGGTATAGTCGATTTTGCCGTCGGGAGTTTTGGGCGGATTGTTAAGGTCGAGCGTAGTCACCTTAAACATTTCGCCCGCGCCCTCGCAGTCCGAGCCGGTGATAAGCGGCGTATGGACGTAGACGAAGCCACGGCTGTGGAAGAACGAATGTATTGCGTAGGCTACTTCGCTACGAACGCGGAAAACCGCCGAGAACAGGTTGGTACGCGGTCTTAAATACGCTTGCTCGCGCAGGTATTCCACGGTGTGGCGCTTGGGTTGAAGCGGATAATCGGGCGTGGACGCGCCCTCCACCTCTATTTTGTCGGCTTTGATTTCAAGCGGCTGCTTTGCGCCGGGCGTAAGCGTGACTACGCCGGTGACGACGAGCGCCGCGCCGACGTTCTGAGCCGCTATTTCGTCGTAGTTGCTCAGTCTGTCGCGCTCGAACACAATCTGAATGCCCGTAAAGCACGAGCCGTCGTTGAGGTCGATAAAGCCGAACGCCTTGGAGTCGCGGATATTGCGAATCCAGCCGCCGACGGTGACGGTCTTGTCGTCGTAAGTCGCAGGCGCGGCATAAATGTCTTTTACGAATTCCCTTTTCATATAGTATACTCCGTGCGCTCCGACAAAAGCCCCGTCCGTAATGGAAGGACGGGACTTTTTGAAAACGCGATTTAATTAGTCTTTATCGTTAAGGCAGGCTATACCCGGGAGCACCTTGCCCTCAAGGTATTCGAGCGAAGCGCCGCCGCCGGTGGAAATGTGCGTTACCTTGTCGGCGAAGCCCATCTGTGTCACTGCCGCCGCGCTGTCGCCGCCGCCGATGATTGTGATGGCGTTGTGGTTGTCGGCAAGCGCCTGGGCGATAGCCTTGGTGCCCACGGCAAACTTCTCCATTTCGAACACGCCCATAGGTCCGTTCCAGACAACCGTCTTAGCCTTTGCGATTTCGTCGGAGAAAACCTTGACGGTCTTGGGACCGATGTCCATACCTTCCCAGCCGTCGGGAATATCGCCCTCGACGACTTTCATGTTGGCATCGTTGGAGAACGCGTCGGCGATTACGTTGTCGACGGGCAGCAAAAGCTTGACGCCCTTGTCCTTCGCCTTAGCCATGAGCTCTTTCGCGAGGTCTATTTTGTCCTCTTCGAGCAGCGAATTGCCGACGGCGAGTCCGAGCGCCTTACGGAAAGTGTAAGCCATGCCGCCGCCGATAATCAGGCTGTCGCACTTGTCGAGCAGGCTCTTGATGACTTCGATTTTGTCGCTGACCTTAGCTCCGCCGAGGATTGCCACGAACGGGTGCTTGGGGCTGTCGACCGCGCCGCCGAGGTATTTAAGTTCTTTTTCGATGAGGAAGCCGCTGACGGCAACGGGCGCAAAGCCGTACTGCACGATGCCTGCGGTGGTCGCGTGAGCGCGGTGAGCGGTACCGAACGCATCGTTGACGTAAACGTCGCAGAAGTCGGCAAGCTTTTTGCAAAGCTCCTCGCTGTTCTTCTCCTCGCCCGCTTCGAAACGGGTGTTCTCGAGCAGCACGCACTCGCCGTCCTTAAGCGCGGCAACCTTGCTGTGAGCGTCTTCGCCCACGAGGTCGGTAGCGAACGCCACCTTATTGTCAAGCAGCTGGTTAAGACGGACTGCGACGGGCCTAAGCGTGAACTTCTTGGGGTCGTTCTTCTTTGCCTTTTCGATGTAGGCGGCTTTGGCGGCTGCCTGCTCGTTCTCGGGCAGAGCTTCGACGGCTTTCTTTTCCTTTTTGGTAAGACCGAAACCTTCGGTGAAGATGTTGTGCGGCTTGCCGAGGTGCGAGCAAAGAATTACCTTCGCGCCGTGCTCCATCAGGTACTTGATGGTGGGAAGCGCGCCCATGATTCTGTTCTCGTCCGTGATGTTTCCGTCCGCGTCGAGCGGCACGTTGAAGTCGCAACGCACAAGAACCTTTTTGCCCTTTACGTCTACGTCTCTTACAGTCTTTTTGTTCATAACCTACTCCTTGTTGATTTTGGTTTACTCCTATATTGTAGCTTTTTACCCGTGTTTAGTCAAGTATTTTCGCCGCGCGAGCGAATTTCGGCGGTCCTTTAACTCCTGCAAAAACGCCCGGATGAGGTTTTTTGTCGAAATTAAAAAAAGTTTTAAAATGCAACGCGAAAACGCTTGCATTAAACCGTAAAATATTGTATTATAATTAAGCTGTTCGTTTCGTTCGGCATTTGCCACTATAGTCTAGCGGTTAGGACGTTGGCCTCTCACGCCGAAAACTGGGGTTCGATTCCCCATAGTGGTACCACTGACCTCGTCGCAATGACGAGGTTTTGTCTTATATCCGCGCGAAATTGCCGCCCGAGGCTCCGACGCGGTACGCCTGTCATAAATAATGAGGTTGTTATGAAATTCGTAAATCCCGTGCTTATCGTAAAGGACAAACGCCGCGCATTCGATTTCTATCGCGACGTTATCGGACTGCGCCTGGTTGCCGATTTCGGCGACTACGTTACCCTCTCGTGCGGAGTAACATTGCGCTCGGAGGATAGCTGGCGCAAAATGAACGGCTTTAACGCCGATTCGGTTGTCTACGGCAACGCTTCGGAGCTGTTTTTCGAAGAGGAAGCTTTTGACGAGCTGCTTGCCCGAATCGAAGCGAGCGACGCGGCTTGCCTCGTTCCCCCGTCCGAGCACGAATGGGGACAACGCTATGTGCGCGTGCTCGACCCCGACGGGCACGTCGTCGAGATTGCCGAGGATATGGGCGCAGTGTGCGAGCGGTTTCTCAAAATGGGCATGAGCGAAACGGAGGTTTCCGTGCGTATGGACGTGCCGATTGCCTACGTCCAGAAAATGACGAGATTCAGACGATAAAACGGGGCTATAAAGCGTTACCGATAATTTTTACGGAGGGCAACATAATTTATGAAAAACGAAAAATGGAGCGAGCGGCGCGCGTGGGAATGGTACCGCGCTCAGAATTGGATTCGTGGGTACTGCGGCTACCCTTCCGTCTGCGTGAACAGAATCGCGCTGTGGCAGGAGTACGGACACGAAGCGGTGTTCGAGCAGGTCGAGCGCGAGTTTGCGCTTGCAAAAAGTACGGGGCTGAACGCTGTTCGCGCCTTTATTCAGTTCGAGGTGTGGCAGAAGCAGCACGACTCGTTTATGCGCAATCTTGAGGAATATTTTGCGCTTGCGGACAAGCACGGCATTAAAGTGATGCTCGTTCTCGGAAACGACTGCACCGTGGCTAAGTCGCGGTGGAAGCCTGTAATTTTCGGCGAGCAGCGCGTGGATTGGGGTTATCACAGCGGCATCAAGGGCGGACAGCACGCCGGCGACTATCGCGAAGCCGGTTATCAGCTGCTGGACGATCCCGACGTCGAGCCGCTTTACTACGATATGGTTGCGGAACTCGCGGAAAAGTACGGGCGCGACGAGCGCTTGCAGGTGTGGAACGTGTGGAACGAAATCGGCAACAGCAATCGCGGCAACATGAGCGTGCCGGCGATGGAACGGTTTTTCGATATTCTGCGCGAGAAAAACGTGATGCAGCCGCTGACGGCGGACGTGTGGAGTTATGACGGGAACATGGACGTCAACAGCGAAGCCGGGCGGCGCGCGCTGGAGATGTCGGACGTGATTTCCTTTCATTGGTACGGCTCGTTCGAGCGCATGGTGCGGCTGATTGATAAGCTCAAACGCTTTAACCGTCCGCTGCTATGCACCGAATGGCTTAATCGCATCGAAGGCAATGACGTGGAGCATCTGCTGCCGTTGTTCTGGCTGGAAAACATCGGCTCCTATCATTGGGGACTTATGCAAGGCTATTCGCAGACCTACGAGCCGTGGGGCGCGTATTTCATTCGTCAGGAAAAGGGCGAAAACCTGGACCTTACCAAATGGCAGCACGATATTTACCGCTTCAACGGCTTGCCGTACATTCCGCGTGAAATCGAGGTTTTTCGGCGCTTTGCCGAGCTCTCCGACAAGCGCGAAAATAACAAATAACCGATTTGTAAACCGATTTTGTAATAATATGAGAATAACGTAAAAAAGTCCGTTTTACCCAAACGGACTTTTCGTTTTTACTCTGCTCTAGCCGATTATCTTATTTATCATTTCGTTCAGCTTCTCGTAATTTTCGCGGAGGTTGTCGTAGTCGGTGTAGCAGTCCTTATAGACCTCTATGAGAACGGTGACGTCGGGCGTGCGCGCGTAGAGCTCGCGGAAGAATTTATCGAAGTTAAACCTGCCGCTCAGCGGAAGCACGGGGTTCATCTTCGCGTCCATGTCGCAGATGTGCACGGTGGCAAGTCTGTCCTCTACCACGTCGAAAAATTTATATGGGTCAATGTCGCTGAAAAACGCTTGCTTGACGTCCAGCGTAGCTTTTAACTTCGGGCAGTACTGCTTCAGATTTTTGAAAAAGTCGGGAGTATTGAAGTAAGCCCAATTCACGTTTTCGTAGGCAAGCTGGATACCGTAGCTTTCGGCGATGTCGCAAAGCTGGTTTACTCGCTCGCCGAATTTCGGAAAATCGATATTGAGCGCTCGATGCGGCTTGACGAACGGACCGTGGAACGTGTAATATTTTGCGCCCGTCACGAAACCGGCGTAGCAGACCTTGCGAAACGTTTGCTCGGCGTCGTCGCGAATGCGGTCGTAGCTCGAAAACAGCTCCGGCTCGAAGCAGGTGCCGTGCGCGTGGACGGAATGTACCTTTATATCGCCCTTTCGCTCCACGAGAGCGTCGACGAACGGCTTTTCGTATTCGGAAAAGGTGTTTAAAAACAGCTCGGTGACGTCGACGTTCATGGAACGCAACACGTCAAAAGTCGATTCGACATTCTCTCGCCCGAAAAAGCAGGCTGTGGAAATTCCTAATCTCATATAAGCTATAAGCTCCGTAACAAAATTCAATATGCAGAAATTGTAGCACACGGCGCGATAAATAACAAGCGAATTTATCTACATTTTATATAAAAATTACAACATTTTGTTGTGCAGATTTCAGGGCGCACGATATTTTGTGCCGTTTTCCGTTTTCGGACGGTGATAACGGGTTTCCTCCTCGAGTCTTATCTTCCCGATTGATTCAGCGCGGTTGCAAGCGACAAAAAAGCAATTCCGTTTGACCAAAGATGCCGATAAATGTCGGAAATAACGCGTACTATGCGTGACATAGTACTATAATTATATCGCAAAAATCGCAAAAACGTGCAAAAATCGGCACTTTTACGTTAAAATGTGCCGACTATAAAAGAACGCTCCGCCGTAATGTAGCGGAGCGTTCCTACTATTCGGGACATGTATTACAAGGCGATTGACCGCGTCGTTTCGGCTTCAACCCGTCCTTGCAATTCGTTTATGCGTTTTATCCTCGAAGCCTTAACCGATGATGTAATCGGCTTTCTTGGGGGCGGCGTTAATCTCCTCCATTTTCGCCTCGTAGCCTTTTCTGCCGAGCATTGCGAAGGTAGCTTTTTTACCCTCTTCCACGCCGGGCTGATTGAAGGTGTCGACGTTGAGAAGCGCGCCGGCGAATGCGGTTTCGTACATGAAGTACATCAACAGCTCGCCTATCGTTTCCTCGTTGACTTCGGGAAGCGTGATGGTGAAGTTCATGCGCTGAGCCTTTTTGAGCGCGAACTCGGTGGCTTTTCTCTCGGCGTTGATAAGCTCGTTCATCGTGTGGTTCTTGAGGAAGTCGCACGCGTCGACGTCCTTATCGTCGGTAATCACGACGGTGTCGCGGTACTTGTCGACAGCAAGGAAAGTAACAACCTTGTCGAAGGGACCTTCGGTGTACAGCTGAACCTGACTGTGCTGGTCGGTGACGCCCAAAGACTTTGCCGGGGTCTGACCTGCGTTTACGGTCTTTCCGTCGAGGTCGACAGCTTTACCGAGCGACTCCGCCCAAATCTGGCAGTAGAAATCCGCCATGAATTTGAGGCTGTCGGCATACGGCATAAGAACGCTGACGTTGCAGCCCTTCTTCATTGCCTCGCATTGGAGGAACGCGGTAAGAAGCGCGGGGTTCTTTCTGACGTCGGTATTCTCGCTGACCTTGGAAATTTCTGCGGCGCCCTTGAGCATTTTCTTGATGTCGAAACCGAGGACGGCGAACGGGACAAGACCCACGGGGCAAAGCACGGAGAATCTTCCGCCGACGCCTGCGCCCACGCCGTAAATCTTAAAGCCCTCTTTTGCCGCCACGTTGTAAAGCGTGCCTTTGCCGATGGTGGTGGTCACAATAACGTGCTTTTTAGCTTCCTCCGCGCCGAGCTCTTTTTTGAGAAGCGCGTAAAGAATAAGGAACTGGCTGAGCGTTTCGCTGGTTTCGCCGCTCTTGGTCACCACATTGAAGTATGCGGTCTTAAGGTCGATTACGTCCAAAAGCGCCTGCATGCGCTCGGGGTCGACGTTGTCCTCGACGTAGAACTTCGGAGCTTTGCGCTTAGCCGCGGACAGCTCGTTGTGATGCAAGTGAAGCAGCGACGAGGCGACGGCTAAGGGGCCGAGCGCGCTTCCGCCGATACCGAACAGCACAAAGCTTTCGGCTTTCTTGCCGATTTCGCCGCAGTAGGAAATCATTTCGTCGAGATAGTCGTCCTTTACGAACGGGAGGTCGCACCACTCCTGCCAGCCCTTGCCGCGATTGTCCATGACGGACTTGTGCGCCTTTTTAATCGCTTCTGCGTTCTTGTCGAACACGCACGGGCAGATTCCCTTGTCGCCGACAGCGTCGGTCATCATGTTGTTGTAGTCGAATCTGAGATTCATAATACTTTTCTGTTCTCCTTCTCGAATATTACTTTTTTACACGGCGCGAGGGCAAGCGGTCGATTACGCCGCAAGCCCCCGTTTGCCGATTTTTAACGTTTGTTACTGAATAGCTTCGATAAGACCGTAGTCGCCGTCGTTACGCGCGTAAAGCACGTTGACGTTGCCCGTGGACTTATTGGCGAAAACATAGAAGTCGTGTCCGACGAGCTCGAGCTCCTCTATTGCGTCCTCCACCGTCATGGGAACGAGGTTGTAGGATTTGCTGCGAACAACCTTTTTCATGGGTTCTTTCGTTTCCTGCTCCACGTCCGGCATCGAGAAATCAAGCTCTTTGACCTTGAATTTCTTGGACTTCATCTTGTCGTGGTGACGGATTATCTGCTTTTCAAGCTTGGGAATCGCAAGGTCGATGTTCTCGTACATATTGCCGCCGGCAACCTCCGCGCGGACTATACCGCCCGAAACGGAAATAGTAATTTCCAGCGTTTCCACGTCCTTGGACTTCTTCAGCATGATTTTGGCTTTCGTGTCGTCTTCAAAAAACTTGTCAAGCTTATCAACCTTTCGGGTGATGATGTCCTTCAGTTTTTCGCTCGCGTTGTAGTTCTTGCACAGAAATTCGATTCTCATAGGTAAGCCCCCTTGACTTAGTTTTTTACGGAAATCGTCCGCCTGCCGCGCGCCCGCTGCCGCTTTCGCTTTCCGTGATTATATTATAACACGACTTCGGAAAATTGTAAATAGGTTTCGGAAATTTTCCTACGTTATTTGCCGTTATTTTACCGCTTTTTATTGAACGTGCGGTACAATCACGGGCGCATTTCGTAAAGTCGCGTGACGCGACTCACGTCACCTTACCACGATTTCGCCGCCCTCGAGGTCGACGCGGACGAGCGAATTGTCGCGAATACGCCCCGAGATTATGCCCTCGGCGATTTTGTCCTCTATCGTCTGTTCGATAACTCTTCTCAGCGGCCTTGCGCCGTACTCGGCGTCGTAGCCCTTTGTCACAACGTAGTCAAGCGCTTCGGGCGAGATTTCCAATTCTATGCCGCGCTCCATAAGATTTTTCTCGAATTTGTCGAGAAGTATTCCGGCAATCTTGCCGATATCCTCTTTTTTCAGCGGCTCGAATATACAAACAACGTCGATACGGTTGATAAACTCGGGTTTGAAGTACCGCTTCAGCGACTCCGTAAGAATCTCCTCCGTGCGCTTCTGCTCGTTGTCCGCGCCGAACAATGCCGAAAAGCCTAAGCCGCGCGGAGCCGATTTGAGCTCTGACACGCCGGCGTTGCTCGTCATTATTATCACGGTATTCTTGAAGCTGACGGTACGCCCCTGCGAGTCCGACAATCTGCCGTCGTCGAGGATTTGCAACAGAAGGTTGAAAATGTCCGGATGCGCCTTCTCTATCTCGTCGAAAAGCACGACGGAATACGGCTTTCTTCTCACCGCTTCGGTAAGCTGACCGCCGTCGTCGAAACCGGCGTAACCGGGAGGCGCGCCTATCAGTTTGGATACGGAATGAGATTCCATGTATTCGGACATATCCAGCCGGATTACCGCGTTTTCGTCGTCGAAAAGCGCTTCGGACAGCGCCTTCGTGAGCTCGGTTTTGCCCACGCCCGTGGGTCCTAAGAACAGGAACGAGCCGATGGGGCGCGACGGATCCTTAAGCCCGGCTCGCGCACGGCGCACTGCTTTTGCCACCGCTTGAATCGCCTTGTCCTGACCGATGACGCGCTTGTGCAGCACTTCTTCTAAATCCATAAGCCTGCGAGTTTCGCTCTCCGACAGCTTGGTCACGGGGATTTTCGTCCAATCGGAAACAATTTCCGCGATTTGCTCCGCGCCGATTACGCTGGTTTCGTGCTCGCTCGTGCGGTACCAATTAAGGCGGCTCTCGTCGAGTTTTTTCTGGAGCTCGGCAATGCGGCGCTTATACGAGTTCGCAAGGTCGAATTGCTCTCTTCTCACCGCCTCGCCCTTGAGTTTGTCCAGCTCCTTGAGCTCGCTGAGCATGTCGCGCTGAGCCCCGGGGAGCGTGTTGCCGTTCACCTTGGCGCGACTCATCGCCTCGTCGATTAGGTCAATTGCCTTGTCGGGCAAAAATCTGTCGGTGATATAGCGGTCGGACAGCTTCGCCGCAGCCTCTATCGCCTCGTCCGACAGCCGCACCTTGTGAAAGGTTTCGTAGTTTTCTTTAAGCCCTCTTAAAATGGCTATCGTTTCCTCCACCGACGGCGGATTGACGATGACCGGCTGGAAGCGGCGTTCGAGAGCCTTGTCCTTTTCGATAAACCTGCGGTACTCGTCGGTCGTGGTCGCACCCACGGTTTGCAGCTCGCCACGCGCGAGGTACGGCTTGAGTATGTCCGCAGGCGAAACTTCGCCGTCTTTCGAGCCTGCCTGCGCGAGCGTGTGTATTTCGTCGATGAACAGGATTATGTTGCCGTCCGCGCGGATTACGTCGATTGCGTTTTTAAGCTTTTCCTCCAGCGCGCCGCGATACTTGGTTCCTGCCATAAGCGAGCCTATGTCGAGCGAAAACACGGTTTTGCCTTTCAGCAGTTCGGGCACAGAGCCGTCCACGATTGCCTTGGCAAGCCCCTCTACAACCGCGCTCTTGCCCACGCCCGGCTCGCCGATGAGCACCGGGTTATTCTTGGTCTTTCTGCAAAGTATCTGGATTATGCGCGAAATTTCCTCACGCCTGCCGATTATCGGGTCGATTTTGTGCTCTCTTGCGCGGCGCGTTATGTCCGTGCCCATGTCGGCAAGCTGCCCGGGAAGCTCATGCCGTTCCTCGTCGCTCTTGACCTGCGCGTTGTCCGCTTCCTGCTGCAATACCGATTTCAGTTTTTCCGCGAGTTCGGGCAGGTTGAGCTTGTACCAATCTCGCAATATGCTCGTTGCCAGCGAAGCCTGGTCAAGCAGCATGCAATACAAAAAATGCTCGGTGCCGACGGCGGACTGTCCGAGGCTTTGCGACAGCTTGAAGCCCGTCTGAAACATCGACTTCACTCTCGGAGTGTAGTCGACGTCGCCCACGACGCGCATGTGCGCTCCGCCGCCGAAAACGCGCTCGGAAAACGACAAGTCGACGCCGCGCTCGACTAGTAGCTTGCTCGCCGTGCACTCGCGCACGCTAGTCAGTCCGTATAAAATATGCTCCGTTCCTATCTCCGGGTTGGCGTACTTTTTGGCGGCTTCTCTCGCCACCCTCAACGCTTTGTCAAGATTTTCAGTTACGGCGTATTTCATTTATAATCTCCCGAACAATTAGTCTTTTCTATTTTAGGACGATGTAATTCGTTAAAAATTCAGCCTTGCAATATTCTTTATGGTGGTGCGGACGAGCTCGGCGCGGTAGACGCTGCGGTCGGCTTCGGATTTAAGCGGACGGTCGGCGGCGCTCTCGAGGTTGAAGGGCGACACGGAAATCAGCAATTCGTCGGGCTTTGCCGCGTTTTTCAAGCCGATAATGCCGTAGTATGCGCCGAGCTTTACGAGCGACACGGCGGTTATCGCCTGCTCGTAGCTTAGCATGTAGGCGCAGGAAGCCACTCCCATTGCGCGCGCGATTTCGTCGATAAGCGCGTTTCCGCGCGATTTAAGCAGTCTTTCGCGAGCGTCCTTTTCGGCAGCCGCAATGCTCTCCGCCGCGGCGCGAACGAACGACAGTATTTCGGCTTCGGTTACGCCCAGCGTGCGCTTGTTCGATACCTGATAGACGTACCCCAGCGCGTCGCTGCCCTCGCCGTAAACGCCGCGCAGCGTTACGTTCATTTTCGCGAGAGTGCTCACGTTGCGCTTCAGCTCGCCCGTTATGGTGAGCGCCGGCAAAAAAATCATCACCGAGGCGCGCATGCCCGTACCGAGATTTGTGGGGCAAGCGGTAAGGTAGCCGTATTTCTCGGAAAACGCGAACTCGGCGGCTTCGCTTATTCTGTCGTCGAGCGCGTCGGCAACCCGATAGGCTTCGTCGAGCCTGTACCCCGGAAGTATCACCTGCTCGCGGACGTGGTCCTCCTCGTTGAGCATCACGCTGACCGCTTCGTCGTCGCTAAGCACAACCCTGCCGTAGGGACAATCGGACAGCAGTTCCTTGGAAATAAGGTGACGCTCGACGAAAGCTCCGGCTTCGATTTCGCCCAAACTCTTTACTCTATACGTTTTATAGCCGTTTGTAAGCGCGCGTTCCACCTTTGCCGCGACAATATCCGCGTGTCCTGCGCTCATTTTGCGCGGAAACGGAATGCCGCGAAGATTACGCGCCAGCCTTATTCTGGTCGATATTACCGAAGAAAGCATCGATTCGTCCATTAGCCTCTCCCTTTGCAGCGACGCCGCGTAATCAATAGTTGTTCCTCAGTTCCTTGAGCCTGGCATTGAGTTGCGTGGCGCGGTCGTAGTCCTCTGCCGCTACAGCCTTACGAAGCTCGGCGTTCACGCGCTCGTACTCGCCCTCGAGCGTTGTCGCGGCTCGTGACGGGCGTTTGCCGACGTGCGACAAGCCCTGACGCATTTTTGGCAGTCGTTCGTCGATTTCGGCAGCGAAAACCGAATAGCAATACTCGCAGCCGACATAGCCAGAGCCCGTAAACTCGGCGAGCGTAGTGCCGCAGGACGGGCAAAACGCCCGGCTCCGCTTGCTTTCGTCGATAAGCGGCGAGGCGGTCTTTTTCGCGCCGTTCGCGACGTTCTTCGCCCCCGATAATCTCGCGCGTCTGCAATCGGCGCAAAGATGCACCTCGACCTTTTTTCCGTTATATTTGCTGACCGTGTGGTAAACGGCTTCGTTTTTTTTGCATTCGTCGCAAAGCATATTCCTATTATATAATATAGTGCGGCGTTTAGTCAATCGATTAGCGACGCAAAGCGAGTTTACGTTAAGCCGTGGCGGCTCCGGCGAAAACAAAAACGCAACCGTGGTAACACCCGTTGCGTTCTTTTACGTTTTTCTATTGTTTTCGACAGCCGTCGGCGGCAAGCGCGCCTCGCACGACTTGTTTCAGCAGCCGCACTCGTCCGAAGGCTTATCGTCCTCGCCCGGCATCTGCTCGATTTCCACGCCGGCTTCTTTGAGAAGCTGCATCGAAAACTCGTCGGGGTACCCGTGGCGGTAAACAATGCGCACTATGCCGCTGTTGATAATCATTTTCGAGCAGATTACGCAGGGCTGGTGAGTGCAATAAAGCGTTGCGCCGTCGATGCTTATACCCATTTTCGCCGCCTGAATAATCGCGTTCTGCTCGGCGTGCGCCGCGTAGCAAATCTCATGGCGAGTGCCGCTCTCTATTCCCAGCTTTTTTCTGAGGCAATATCCTCTGTCCTTGCAACTTTCTATGCCTGCGCTCGCGCCGTTGTAGCCCGTCGTGAGTATTCTTTTGTTTTTCGCAATCACCGCGCCCACCTGACGATTGGACTGATAGCAGCTCGACCAGGTTGCGACGTCCTCCGCCATTTTAAGAAAACGCTCGTCCCACTTTGTTCCCTTCATTGCGTCCATTTTGCTCTTCTCCTTTGCCGCCCCGTCACCGAGGGCGTTTCGGCTCTTATATTTTTAATTTTAACACAGCCGTGCGATTTTGTCGAGCGTTTGACGTATTTTTGCGCATTTTATCGAATTTTCGCGAAATTTTTACCTCTCTCCCCTAACGCGCGTTCGGCTCGGCTTAGTGCTTGCGAGTGATTTGTGCGATTGCTAGCACTCTATGGTGTCGTTTGACAAAAAATTTTAAAAATGTCTTAAAAACGCTTGCAAAAATCGGCAAAGTGATATATCATTATACTGCGCTTGAGCGAGGACTGCAAAGCGTCCATAGCTTTAGGCGCGACGATATAAAGCAAAAAGAATACGGAGGTATTTGTTTATGAAAATCAGACCGTTGTTCGATAGAGTCGTTATCGAGCCTATCGACGCAGAAGAAAAGACCGCAAGCGGCATCGTTCTTCTCGCCAAGGACCAGGAGAAGCCGCAGATGGCTCAGGTTATCGCGGTAGGTCCCGGCGGCGTCGTGGACGGAAAGGAAATCAAAATGGAAGTCAAGGTCGGCGATAAGGTGCTTTGCTCGAAGTACGCCGGCAGCGAATTCAAGGTTGACGGCAAGGAAGTTACCATTCTTCGTCAGAGCGATATTCTCGCCGTCGTCGACTAATTTAAGGGAGGTTTTATACTATTATGGCTAAACAAATCAAGACCGGCGAAGAAGCCAGAAAAGCTCTCGAAAAGGGCGTAAATACCCTCGCCAATACCGTTAAAATCACACTCGGCCCCAAGGGCAGAAACGTAGTTCTCGGCAAGAAGTACGGCGCGCCGCTTATCACCAACGACGGCGTGACCATCGCTAAGGAAATCGAGCTCGAGGACGCATTCGAGAACATGGGCGCACAGCTCGTCAAGGAAGTTTCCACCAAGACCAACGACGTTGCCGGCGACGGCACCACCACCGCTTGCGTGCTCGCGCAAGCCATCATTCGCGAGGGACTTAAAAACGTTGCGGCAGGCGCTAACCCGATTATCGTCAAGAAGGGCATTGCGGCGGCTACCGAAGCTGCCGTCGCGCACCTGAAGTCGATAAGCAAGTCTATCGATTCCAAGACCGCCATCATGCACGTCGCGGCTAACTCCGCCGGCGACGAAAAGGTGGGCGAGCTGATTGCCGACGCTATGGAAAAGGTCGGTAAGGACGGCGTTATCACCGTCGAGGAAAGCAAGACGATGCAGACCAACCTCACCGTCGTAGAGGGCATGCAGTTTGACCGCGGCTACGCTTCGGCGTACATGGTCACCAATTCCGACAAGATGGAAGCCGTGCTCGACAATCCGCTTATCCTTATTACCGACAAGAAAATCAGCAATATTCAGGAAATCCTGCCCATTCTCGAGCAAATCGTCAATCAGGGCGCTAAGCTGCTCATCATCGCCGACGACATCGAAAGCGAGCCCCTCGCTACCCTCGTCGTCAACAAGCTGCGCGGCACGTTTAACTGCGTCGCGGTCAAGGCGCCCGGCTTCGGCGACAGAAGAAAGGAAATGCTCAAAGACATCGCTATCCTTACAGGCGGCACCGTCGTCAGCGAGGAAACCGGGCTCGAGCTTAAGGACGTTACCGTCGATATGCTCGGCAGGGCTAAGCAGGTCAAGGTCGATAAGGACAACACCACTATCGTCGAGGGCGCAGGCTCGTCCGACGAAATCAAGGCGAGAATTAAGTCCATTCGCGCTCAAATGGAGGTCACTACTTCCGATTATGACCGCGAGAAGCTTGCCGAACGCCTTGCTAAGCTCGCAGGCGGCGTTGCCGTTGTCGGCGTAGGCGCGGCTACCGAGGTCGAAATGAAGGAAAAGAAGCTGCGTATCGAGGACGCGCTCGCGGCTACTCGCGCGGCTGTCGAGGAAGGTATCGTTCCGGGCGGCGGCGTTGCGCTTCTTACCGCTATCCCCACTATCAAGAGGCTCGTCAAGACGCTCTCCGGCGACGAAAAGACGGGCGCTGAAATCGTGCTCAAGGCTCTCGAGGAACCGCTGCGCCAAATCGCTATCAACGCAGGCATCGACGGCTCGATTATCGTCAACAACATTCTCACCGCGAAGAAGCCGTTTACTTTCGGTTATGACGCGCTGAAAAATGAGTACGGCGATATGGTTGAACGCGGAATTATCGACCCGACGAAGGTCACTCGCTCCGCGCTCCAGAACGCGGCTTCCGTCGCGTCCACCCTGCTCACGACCGAAAGCGTCGTTGCCGATATTCCCGAACCCGAGCCGGCAGCTCCGGCAGGCGGTATGGGCGGCGGCATGGGCGGAATGTACTAAGCCTCGCGCTATAAGAACAAGTGAGTAAATAATTAAAAGGTCGCGACTTTCGATTAAGCCGCGACCTTTTTGTGTTAAGTCGCAGTACATGCTGTTCGTTAAAATTTTTAAAAATGTCCGATTTGCGCTTTACTTCGTCATCAGAGGTTTGCCGAGGAATCTAGCGAAGCGTTAAAGAAATAATAAATGCGCCTGCGGCTGGATTCTTCGACTGCGCTATCGCTCCGCTCAGAATGACATAAGGTTTTATTGTTCTTAAACCTTTATTTTCAGTGTTTTGCTATGCGCAGACTGACATGAGGATTATTTCTTTTCTCCCGTATGTGATTCCATGCTTCGGCTTCGCCTCTCTTCTCGGACGACGAGTTAAACGGAGATTCCTCATTCGGGTTTTGATTACCCTACTTTATGCGTCATTCCGAGACTTGCCGAGGAATCTAGCGAAGCGTTAAAGAAATAATAAATGCGCCTGCGGCCGGATTCTTCGGCTGCGCTATCGCTCCGCTCAGAATGGCATAAGGTTTTATTGTTTTCAATCCTAAAAAAAAGAGAAGACACTTTTTTTCGCAAGCCGGATTCGCGGTGAAGCGCACTTCGAGCGTGCTTCTTGGCGCGAGCGGTCGTGACGGATACAAAGTCCCTTCCCTTTTCTATATGTGCAAGGAAGGGTTTTGCTGCGACGCTCTACCGGGGAGAGGTGATTGTCGCGCGGTCAATCCGTCCTTGTACTCTTATAATGCGCAGTTTCCGAAAATATATGCGTTCGTAAGCTTAATTTAAGAAAAAAAACTCGGATTGATTTTCCGAGCTTTTTTTATATGCGTTCGTTTAAGCCTCATGACGCGATTATTTTTTTCATTACATCAATAAAGAAGCTTTGCCGTTGCAGGTACGATGACGGCGGCGTCCTCGCTACCCTTGACGGTGAAGCGGCGGTTAAGCACTTCGGCATCGGGAACGAGGTAAATACGCTTATCCTTCCAAATCGTTTCGCAATCGGCGGTAAAGTATTTGCCCTTGAACATGGCTTCGATAAGCGACGGATTCATGCGGACGACGGCGGTTTTCATTTTGCCGTCGGCGAAAAGGCGCTTGAGTTCGGCTTTGATTTTTCTCGCAACGTAGTCGACGGACTGCGCGTGAGCGTCGCCGCCGCAATACGGGCACTCGTCGAGGAGCACGGTGCTGAGCTCTCTGCCCACTTTTTTCCTCGTGATTTCCACGAGCCCCAGCGCGGACATGCCGATAACGCGCGTTTTCGTGCGGTCGTACAGCATTTCCTTTTTAAGCTCCTCCACAACCGCCGCCTTGTGCTCGTCGTCGGTCATATCGATAAAGTCGACGACGATTATGCCGCCGATATTGCGCAGTCGGATTTGACGGGCAATCTCGCGAGCCGCCTCGATATTCGCCTCGAAAACCGTTTCCTCATGGTTCTTTCCGCGAGCGAATTGCGCGGTATTGACGTCGATAACCGTAAGCGCTTCGGTATAATCGAACACGAGCGAAACGCCGCTCTTGAGCTTTACTCTGCGGTCGAGGAGCTTGTCCACCTCGCCCAAAATATTGAACGCGTCGAAGATGTCGTACTGACCGCTGTAAAGGCGCACCTTGTCGTAAAACTTGACATTGTGCTCCTTCATGACGTTGACGAGCGCGTCGACGGTGTCGGGGTCGTTGCACACGATTGCTTCTATATTCGACGACAGCATGTCGCGGACGTTCCTGAAAATCAGGTCGCCGTCGCTGTACACCTGCGCGATGCCGTCGGCGGCGTTGTAGGCGGCGAGAATCTTCTTCCACTGCTCTAAAAGCCGCTTTACCTCGTCGACGATTTCGCTTTTTTTCGCGTCCATGGATGCGGTTCTGGCGATAAAACCGCCGCCTGCCGGCTTCAGTTTTTCCAGCATCGCAGTCAGTTTTTCGCGCATTTCGGCATCGTTGATTTTATTGGAAACTCCGACAAAATCCAGCGTCGGCAGGTAGATTACATATCTTCCGGGTATGGTTATGGTGGTGGTAAGGCGCGCGCCCTTGGTGCCGATTTCCTCTTTCGTTGCCTGCACCATGACGTAGTCGCCTTCCTTGACGTCAAGCAGTTTCGGCATTACGCCGGCGTTGCCGAGGACGGACTTGTGTCCCATCGTTTCCTCAACCGACAAAAAGCCGTTTTTTGCATTGCCGAAATTGACAAAAGCCGATTGCAGTCCCGTGAGTACGGTCTCGACCCTGCCCTTATAAATATTGCCGGTAATGTACGACGAATCCTTGTATTCGACGTAGTGCTCCTTGAGCTTACCTGCTTCAACCAGCGACACGCTGGACATGTATGATTCGACGTCTATGAGAATAAGTCCCGTTTTCACTGTGTTCCCGTCCGAGGGGCGAAAAATTATCCCCTGCGCGCAGGGGAAACGCCACCCAAAAAAAACCGCTTCTGCGATTTTTCACTCGTATTATAGCACACTTTTACGGTAAAAACAACGAAAACCGCCTCTGTTTTCACTTTTTTTACACAAAATAAGGCGGCTAATCGAAGAAAACGTTTATTTTTTAATCACCGCTCGCTTTTTTAGGGCTAAACGCGCCACCTCTCCCACCGTGCCCGAAAGGCTTTTGCCGTCAACGCGCTCGAGCTCGGTTTCGGTGATTACGGCAACTGTTTCAAAAGCTCCGTCGACGACGCGAAATTCGGTGTAGTATTCGCAGTTGAGCGAGCGAAGAAGCGAGCGCGCCGGGGCATTCGCGGCGATTACGACGGTGCGGAGCGGCAAGCCTTTTTTCGATTTTTCCGCGCGATAAGCCAAGCCGTATAGCCGCTTGTACGCGCAGTGTTTGTCGGGCACGAACGCCGAAAACAGCATAAACGCCGACATGGTAGCGAAGGTCGGGTTAAGCCCGTAAAACAACGATAAGACGAACGCCGCCGCGAATACCGCTCCCACGATAAAGCCGATAATCCTTAGCTTTTTGTACGCCCTCTCGCGCGGCGTTTTTTCGGAGGCGAACGCGAGCGCGAGTCTGCCGCCGTCGAGCGGATACACGGGCAAAACGTTGGTGGCGGCTATCGTCACGTTTGCCAGCGCAAAGTCCTCGGTAAAATATTGCATAGCCGGCACGAGCCACCATACCGCGGCAAATACAATCGCCAGCACGACGTTGAGAAGCGGCCCCGCGACTGCGATTTTCCTCTCGTCGCGAGGGCTTGCGCCGTCGAAAACGCCTATCAGCGCGGCGCCGTAGGGCATCAGCCGAAACTCGCCTAGCCGATAACCCAATCTGTTCGCAACCGCGGCGTGCGCGATTTCATGAAGCACTATCGCGACGAAATAGGAAACGAATTTATCGAACTTTCCGAGAATTATCGACGCGAGCGCAATCAGATACACGAGAAGCGATATTTTTACGCTGAGCCCTCCCTTTGCTTCCGACTCGCCGACGCTCGCGCTTTTCGTCGATTTTTCGCTCATACATTCACCTCGACTATTCATTATATTAAAAAAGCCGCCCCGATATTACTATACGGGAACGGCTATATGGAAGGAGAACAGAAAAGCGCGTTAATGCTAGGACAGCAGTCTGCCGATGTCTATGAGTCTGTCGGTCACGGCTCTGACGGTGAGCACATACTCGCCGTTTTCGGTCAAATCCATGTACACCTTGAGGTCGTCGGAACCTATGTACATATAGTTGGTGAGAAGCTTGTATTGGTCGGAGCGGAGCACTCTCAGCATGCTCTCGATGGCGGAAACTTTATCCTCCATCGCCACGGTTTTAAGTCGGCGCTTCGCCGCGTCGCGTTTGATTGTAGTTGCCACGGGGTTATCTCCTTGTTTTACACGATTTTGCGCATTTTTCGTCTTATGCCGCCGAATATTCCTCGGTATCTTCGCCCGGCGTCGTACACCGTGCCCGTGCCGTATCGGAGCATTTTGGTCAGCATAAGCGTCGCGATATAGCCCTCGCTCCTGCGGCTCTGCGGCAGCGACAGCGTGCTGAGCATATTGATTCCGTCGTCGTCGGGAATCGCGCCGATTACGGGGGCGGACAGCATTTCTCTCACGTCGTCCACGCCTGCCGACGTTCCGTCGTACTCCATGTCGCCCCTTACGCGGTTTAGCACCACCGAAACGGAGCGCAGCCGATAGCTGTCCAATAGCTTTATCACTTTTTCGGCGTCGCGCAGCGCGGAGACATGCGGAGTTGCGACAACGATTGCCTCATCCGCCGCCGCAACTGCGCGGTGAAAACCGAGTTCGATTCCTGCCGGGCAGTCGATGAGAACGTAGTCGAAACGCGTCCTGAGCGACGCTACCACCGCGCGCACCGACTGCGAATCCACGCGGCTGCGGTCGTAGCTGTGAGCCGACGGAAGCACATACAAATCTCTTGCGCATTCGTCCTCGACAAGCGCCTGTTTGACCCGGCAGCGGTTTTCGATTACGTCGACGATGTCGTAAACGACCTTGTTTTCCACGCCCGTTACGACGTCGAGGTTGTTGAGCCCCATGTCCGCGTCGACGAGCACGACTTTCAGCCCCATCGACGCAAGTATTCTGCCGACGTTTACCGTCAGCGTAGTTTTGCCGACTCCGCCTTTGCCCGACGTTATTACTATAGCTCTCGCCATCGCTTCGCCTCCGTTCTTCCTTCCGATTCGCTTTGCCTAAACATTGTAACGCGTGTAAGTGCGCAAAAAAGCGCGGTTACAATCGAATTTGCGCATATTTTGGCGTTTTTGCCTTGCCGCACGCAAAAAAACCGACGGGGTTGGATTTCCGTCGGTTATAGTCGCGTTTACATTATTCGGTTGCGCCCGCGCGCCGTTAAAGCTGGACGTTGATTTGCTTTATGAGTTCCTTGTTGCCGATAAGCCTGCCGGCTCCCGAAATCGAGGTGTACTCGGGGTCCTCGGCAATCGTCACGGGCACGCCGAGAACGTCTTTAAGCACGCGTTGCAGCCCGGGGATTTTCGCTCCGCCGCCGCAGACGTACAGCCCCTGACCGTGCACTCTTGCCGCGAGCTCGGGCGGACAAAGGTTGAGTATGCCCTCTACCGCCTCCGCGATGTGCGAATAGTACGGCAGCAACGCCTCGTACACGTCGGTAGCGTACACGCTGAGCGAAGCCGGGGTCATGGTGTTGGTGTTTATGCCTCGCACCTCCATTGCCGAAACGTCGTTCGGGTAAAGGCTGCCGATTTCCTCTTTGACTCTGCGAGCCGTCCTCGCGCCTATTTTCAAGCCGTACTTGCCGATAACGAAGTCGACGAGCGCGTTGTCCATCATGTTGCCGCCCACGTTGACCGAGCAGCCGCTGACCGTTCCGCAAAGACTGATGAGCGCGATTTCCGTCACGCCGCCGCCGATATTGGCGACAAGTCCGCCGCACGGCTCGTCTATCGGAAGGTCGAATCCGAGCGCGGAAACCATTACGCCGTCTATGAGCGTGGTTTCGGCTACGCCTGCCTCGCGGAAAATGTCTTCATAGGTCTTTCTCTCGCCCACGGTAAGCCCCGTAGGCACGGCAATCAGCGCGCGTATTTTGGGGAATATGACGTAGACGGGCAGCACGCGCTTTATGAACTCGGTGAGCATCTTTGCGCATGCCTCTTCGTCCTCGATGTAGCCGTCTACAATCGGACAGACGACGCGCGTTTTTTCGGGCGCACTCCCCTGCATCGCCACCGCTTTGTAACCGGCTGCGAGCACTTTTTTCTTGTCGTCGTCGCCGACGAACGCCACTACCGACGGTTCTCTCAGAACTACGCCTGCGCCCGACAGGTATATTGTGGTGAACGAGGTACCTACCTCGACGGCGATATCCATAGCTGCCATATCAAAAGTTTTCCTCCAATGTTTTTTCGACGAGCGCGACGGGCAGTCCGATTACGTTGTCCTCGTCGCCATCCGTCCGGGTCGTGAACGCCCTGACTTCCGCGTCCTGAAGCCCGTAGCCGCCGGCTTTGTCCATAGGACTGCCGGTCGCGACGTAGCGCGCGATTTCGTCTTCGGTAATTTCGCGAAACGTAACCCTCGTGACCGCGCTTTTGACCACGGTTTTATCTCCGTTTACGAGCGCGACGCCGGTGATTACCTCGTGGGTTTTACCCGACAGTAATCGCAAAAACTCGCGAGCCTCCTCTTCGCTCGCGGGCTTTCCGAGTACTCTTTTGTCAAGCGCGACAATCGTGTCCGCGCCGAGCACGAGTCCGCCGCGAGAAGCGAACACGCTTTCCGCCTTGCATAGCGCAAGTTTTTCGGCTTTTTCGCGAGGACCATCCGCCTCGACAAGGCTTTCGTCCGCTCCGGACGGGAAAATATCGACGTCCAAGCCCTTTATTTTCGCGATGAGCTCGCGCCGTCGCGGCGAGGCGCTGGCGAGCGTAAGCCTCATAGAATTTCGAGGTTCTTTCTGAACGCGCGCGCAAACTCCGCGCCTGCGCCCATTGCGTCCTTGATTTCCAGCGTAGCGTCGCCGTCGACTTCGGTCTTCATAATCACCGAATCGCCCAGAACGTCGCAGTTGAGCGACTTGATAACGCCCGTCATCGAGCGGTCGAGACTCTCGGCTATGCGCAGAATCACGCTGAGTCGCATTACCGCCACAAGGTCCTCGTCTTTAAGTAATTCCTTGTACTTATTCCACTCGGCGGCGTTGAATTCATCCTTTCGCGTGCCCTGCGCGACGAACGCGGCAAGCACGAGGTCGCGGTGCGACACGCCGTAGAGGTTGGAGTTGAGAATAAAATAGAAGCTGTGACGATAGCGGTCGTAGAATTTCACTCTGAGTCCGCTGTCGTGCAGCAGCGCCGCGATACGCAGCACTTTCACATATTGGCGCGGAAGCTTGTGCAGTACGCGCAGTTGCTTGTACAGCTGGACGGAGAGATTGCACACCTGCTCGGCGTGCGGAATGTTGATGTCGTAGTAGGTCATCAGCGTGTATGCCGAATAGCCCAGAACGTCGCTGAGCGGTTTTTCGACGGTGGACGGCACGGCATGGTTGAACATGATGCCTTCTCTTATTCCCGAGCCGGAAATGACGAGGTTGTCGAAATCGGTGGAATTAAAGAACGCCTTTATCGACGAGAGCGCGGCGACGAAAATATCGGCGCGGTCGGAATTGAGTCCTTTAATCTTGTTTCTCTTCTCGGGCTCGAGCACCTTGACCATGTCGTAAACGGAATCAAAATCCTCGCGACTGACGTTGAAGTTATGTATCATGTCGACGGGATAACGCTTCACGCGCTTTACTATGCGCGCGAGGTTGCGGAACGAGCCGCCTACTCCCACGAACTGCACGTCGGGGTCGAGCTCCTTGAGCCAGGTTATTTTCTGAAGCTGCTCGTAAACGTAGGTTTCGATTTGCTTCGCCTGCTCCTCGGGTTTAAGCCCGGGGTCGTTGAACAGGTCGCTGAGCGTAATGGTGCCGAACGGCAGGTTTTCGCGGTTGAGAAGATTGCGGCGGTTGTAGTGAATGAGCTGCAAACTGCTGCCGCTGATGTCCATGATGACGGCTTTCGGGATGTCGAGCGAGTTAATTACGCCGTGGTAGATATGAGTAGCCTCTTCTTCCTCGGTGAGTACCTTGAACTTAAAGCCGCAGACGGCGTTGATTTCTTCGATAAAGCTGCGTTGGTTCTTCGCCCTTCTCACTGCGTTGGTTGCGAACGCGTAAACCTTGTCGACGTTGTAGCTGTCGCAAAGTTTTCTGAACATTTTGAGCGTTTTGACGGCTTGCGCCACGCGAGAGGGCTTTAAAAAGCCGTCGCGGTCCATGTCTTGTCCAAGGCGCACGCTCTCTTTTAGCTCGTCGAAAATGACGAAATGTCCGTTCGGAAGGATGTTGGCAAGCACGAGTCGAGCCGTGTTGCTCCCAAGGTCTATTACAGCGATTTTTTCCACGATGTTCTCCGTATGATGTTAGTTTTCGGTTTATATAAAATAGTTATAGTTTTATATCCTGCAATAGTATAGCATAAAAAAACGCGCTTGTATAGATACTTTTTGAAAATAATTTGACTAATTTTTATGGCTCGTTTTCAGTCATTTTGTCCACTTCGCAAAGTAATCCGCCCGACTCGGCAATTTAAGCCGCTCGTCAAAGGCTTGGACGACAAAAATGCTTGCCGATAAGCCCCTCCGTTTAATTTACTTTTTCCGATAATTATGGTAAAATGAGCGCAAGGTGAAGTACGTTATGAAAAAGAAAACCGTTTATTTGTCAGTTGCGTTTATATTCGCGTGTTTGCTCTTGTGCGCGGCGGCGTTCGGCGCGGTGTGCGATTTCACGGCGCATGCCGAAAACGCCGGCGGCGGAATTTACGCGCGCTTCGGCGACGTGACCGCCGTGTACTGCGACGAAAGCGGCTTTGCGGTCGCGGACGAAAACGGCTTTTATTTCTATAAAAACGGCACTGACAAGGTGGAAATCCCCGAACTTGCCGGCGCGGTCGCGCTGCTCGGCGACAAGGAGGCGCGGTTCGCGGTAAAAGGCGGCAAGGTGTACGCCTACACGGTGGACGCACCCGAAAGCGGCGCGTTCGCTCCGCAGTCTATTATCGGCGACGAGAGCTTTATGGTAAGCTTCGCCGCGATGGGCGACGGGGCGATTTACTGCGCCTCGAAAACCGAGATAAGAAAGTACGGCGTTTCGGGCGAACGCGATTCGGCGTTCTCCTCACCCGAGCTTGGCGGCAAAAACATTGTCGGGCTGGCTGCGGCGAATGGCAAGGTTTACTACTCGGTCAATAAAAACAAAAGCTATTCGGATATTTACGAAACGGGCGGCACGTTGCTGGCGACGGTCAGGTCGGACGGCGCGATTGCAGGCGGCGGAAGCTCTGTCTACTCGATTCTGCGCGGCGGAAGAGTCGCGGTCGTGGGCTTCGACGGCGAAAGCGCGATAAACGACAACGACTACGCGGTGGCAATCTACGCCGACAAAAACGGCGCTCTCTGTTACGCCACCGACATCGGAGAAATCCTGCGGCTGGACGGCTCGAGCGGCGCGGAAACGGTGCTTGCGGCTTCCGAAAGCTCGCGCGACGGCTATTACTCGCAGCCGTCCTACGCCGTGGCGAGAATGGGCAAGCTTGTGATATGCGACACTCTGAACGACCGCATAGCCGTGCTCGGCAGCGGCGACCGCTCGGTTCGCTCGGTAAAAATTTCGGGCGGCAAGGAGGTTCTTTCCGTTCACGACGGAACGTACCGCGAGCTTCCGCGTCCCACGGCAGCGCACATAGACAACTGCGGCAATATTTACGTTGCCTACGCGGCGAGAAAAATCGCCGTCTTTGACTCCGAGCTTCAGGGCTACGCGACGTACTCCTGCCCGAGCGACGCGAGCGGCAAAATCACCGCGCTGACGGGCGACAACCGAAACAACGTTTACGCGCTGGTCGGCGGCGTTGTGTATAAAATTACGACGTCCGGCGGCGAAGCGGCGTTTACACGCGTCTTTGACGGCGCGGACACAATCGCGTTCGCGGCAGGCGGCGACAAAATGTATTACTCGTCGGGCTCCGTCGTCTACTCCGTTCCGCTCGAAAAAATCGGCGACGGAAGCGCGGCGGCAAGCGTGGCGTTCACCGCTCCCGGCAGGGTTTCGGCAGTGGCTGTCGACAGAGCCGGCAATGTCTTCTGCGCGGCGGCAAGCGGCTCGGGCACCGATATTATCCGTCATGACTCCGAGGGCGACGCAGTGATTTACACCGCGCCCTCCGACAACGCCGCGATTTCGATTTCGCTCACCCAAAGCGGCGGCGCGAGCTACGGCGACGTCGTAGTCGCCGACGGCGGCAACAGTAAAATCGTCGTTATCGACGGAAGCGAGGTCGGAGTAAATCTTTCGGTGGGCGCGACTCCCGAGGTTCGCCCCTACGACAGAGAGGGTATCGTGCGGCGCACAATCAACGCTTGCTCCGTTTACGGCACGCCCAACGAAACCGACGCGATTTCGCACGTCGGCGCGGACGCGGAAATCCTTGCGGCTAAATACGACGTTGACGGCTTCCCCGACTACTCCTACGTCTACTATGAGGACAAAATCACCGCAAAGCTCGTGCGAGGCTTCGTCTTTAAGTCCAATCTGAGCGAGCCTGCGGATTACGCCGAGCCGCCTGCCGAAACGGGCTACGTTTACGGCGACGGCAGCACGCTCTACGATATGCCCTCGATTTCCGCAGACCCCGTTATTAAAAATATCCCCAAAAACACGCATCTGAAGCTTTTACCGTTCACCGACTACACATCTTCCGGCACGCGCTGGTACCGCGTGGTCACCGACGACGACAACGCGAGCTACGGTTATATTCCCGTGAGCGCGGTTTCGGTGCGCGGCTTTGTTCCCGACGGCGCGCGTCCGCAATACAACGCCGTGATTAAGTCGTACAACGGCTCGGTGGGCGCAAAAACGTACTCATTAAACGCCGACGGAAGCTACTCGGAAATCGAACAGTCGTTTTTGCTGACGGGCACCAAGGTGGAAGTCGTGGGCGCGTTCGACACCTCGGAGAAGTACACGCAAATCAAGTACTTCGACGACCGCCTCGGCACTTGCTCGTGTTATGTCGAAACGGTGTATATCGACTATAACAACGTTTCGGTGGTGCAAATCATGGCAATCATAATCGCCGTGATAACCGCGATACTGCTCGTGCTGTTGCTCGTGCGCATATACATGAAAAAACGCAAAATCTGAAATCGCGGCTAAATCTTCGATATAATTCGATATAAAGCAAAAAGCAACCCGTTATATTAGGGCTGCTTTTTCTTTAAGTTATTATGGTTTACGCTCTACTCGGGGTCGACGGTGGAGGCGATTTCGGCGGCGGAGCGTTCGACGGAGATTTTGCCGACGGACAGCTCGTATGCCACGCGCTCCTCTATCGTGTCGTCGTCAAGTTTTTTGTTGTACTTACGCGACTGAATTCTGCCGCCGATGACGACGTTTAAGCCGACTTCGGCGTCGCGCACAAAACGCGCGTTCCTACCCCAGGCGATGCAGGGAATGTAATCGGACTTGTTGTAGCCACGGTTGACGGCGAGCAGCACGTCGCAGATTTCGCGGTTAAACGGCGTGGTGCGGTACACGGGCGGCTTGCAGATGTAGCCGTTGAGCTCGACTACGTTCGGATTCTGCTCTTCGGCGTCGTATGGAATAAAATCGCGCACGAACACCGTGAGCATAAGCTTGCTGTGCTCGTTTTCCAGCTTGTTATAGCTGCGGAACTGCCCCGACAGCGCGACGGGCGAGCCCTCGGACAACTCTACTCCGTTCATTATGCGCTCGGACACCGTGACGGGCAGTACGTCCGTCTGTCCGCTGAGGCGTTTGACTTCTATGTAAAACTCGTAAAATCCCTCGCCGAACAGCTCGTGGGAGTACTGCGGCTCGCGCGCCACTCGTCCCGACAAAAACACCCTGTTGTTCTTCAAATAGTTCTCGTTCATCTCTCTATCCTTCTATATGTATTTGTTTTCCCGTGTGGTCGATTGAGTAATTATCACGATAGATAAGCTCGCCGATCGTCACGAAAGAATAACCTTTGTTTTTCAGTCCTTCTATTATAAGCGGTAGTGCCTCGACGGTGTGCTCGCCGTCGTTGTGCATCAGAATTATGCTGCCGTTCTGCGCTTTTTTGAGTACGCGCGCCGCGATTTCGCCGGACTTGAGTCCTTTCCAGTCCAGCGTGTCCACGTCCCACTGAATGGTGTACAGCCCTTTCTCCGTCGCGGTTTCGATAAGGGTATCGTTGTAGTCGCCGAACGGAGCGCGGAACAAATCGGGTTTTTTGCCCGTGACTTCCTCTATGATTTTCATCGACGCGTCAAGCTCGAGCTCCATCTGGTTCTTGCTGAGCTTGGTCATGTGCGGATGCGTGTTCGAGTGCGTGCCGATTTCCATTCTGCCGCTGTCCGACAGTTTTTTCAGCGTTTCCGGGTACTTTTCAGCCCAGAAACCCACTGCAAAGAAGTTCGCCTTTACGTCGTAGCGTTCCAGCGTTTCCAAGATGGCCAGCGTTTTGTCCGCTCCCCAGCTCGCGTCGAACGACATCGCAACCTTTTTGTCGGGCGTATCAACGCAGTAAATCGGCAGTTTTCTCGTCGTCTTGCCTGCCGCAACTGCATAGGCGCCCGTCGCCCCCACCGCCGCAAGCGAGCCGATCAGCAACGCGAGCGCGATTATGCCGCAAAGAATACGTTTCTTCCTTAAAAGTAAAAATTTCATCGAGCTACACTCCGATTTTATCAGATTAGTACCTTAAAAGAATGTAAATGTTTGTCGAGCGGGCGCGAAAAAAGTCGAAATCGCCGCGCTTTACGGCAACGTACATTCTCTTTGTACAGTTTTATCGTATTCGACTCGTCCCGAAAATAGAACGAAAAAACCGAACGAGCCGTTTCGTTCGGTTTGCTGTGTTTTTTACTTGCGTTGTTTGATTATTCCGCGGAGCGCTCGCCCGGCTTATACGGCGGAATAAGCGGCCGCTCGTCGGGGAACGGCAGTATGCACTTTCTCGGGCATACCTCGGCGCAGTTTCCGCACTTGACGCACTTGTCGTAGTCGATGACGGCAAGGTTGTTTATCAGCTTTATCGCTTGCGAGGGGCAGTTCCGCTCGCACTTTCCGCAGCCTATGCAGCCCTTTTCGCACGCGGTCATTACTTCCTTGCCCCGACACAGGCTGGAACAGGCGACGTAGACTACCGCGTCCACGGGAATTCTGCCTATTATATGCTTGGGGCAAGTCGAGATACACGCTCCGCACGAGGTGCAAACGCCGTAGTCGACTTTTGCGACGGCATTGTCTTTACTGACGGAAATCGCGTTGTAGCGGCATGCGTCCGAGCAGCTCCCCAACCCCATGCAACCGTACTCGCAAGCCTTGCTTCCGCCGGCTAAGATTTCTGCGGACACGCAGTCGCCGTAGCCCTGATACTCGTACTTGTTTTTGCAGAGGTTGCCGCCGTTGCAGCGCACCACTGCCACGGTTCTTTTCGAGTTGTCGACGGCAAGGTTAAGGATTTTCGCGATATTCGCTTTTCCCTGACGGGACGTGGCGTTGCATTTCGAGAGATTAGCTTCGCCCTTGACAAGCGCTTCGGCAAAGGCGTCGCAGCCGGCATAGCCGCAACCGCCGCAGTTCGCTCCCGACAGGTGACCGCGCACCTCGTCAATTCTCGGGTCGCGCTCCACCGCCATTTTCGTGCCGAGAAAGGACAGAAAGAACGCGAGTGCGGCCGCCGCCAGCGACACTATGATTGCCGGCAGCACGAATTTGACGAACGCGCCTGCCGCTAACATGGTAACGATTGTATTCATAATCCTGCCCTCCTAGAACGACAAGCCGCCGAGCCCGGCGAACGCCATTGCCATTATTCCCGCGGTGATGAGCGCAATCGGCAAGCCCTTGAAGTACTTGGGCACAGGCGCGGCGTCTACACGCTCGCGTATTCCTGCCATGAGCACGAGCGCGAGAGTGAAGCCCACTCCCACGCTGAACGAGTGAACGAGCGTGGTTACGAGGTCGTAACCGCCGCTGATGACGTTGTTTGCGGTGCCTAAGACGGCGCAGTTGGTGGTAATCAGCGCGAGGTACACGCCGAGAGCCTGATACAGCGACGGCGACAGTTTTTTGAGCACTATGTCAAGCATCTGCACGAGCACGGCGATAATCAGAATGAATACTACCGTCTGGAGGTACGCGTACCCCAGCGGCTCGAGCACATAGTAGTAAAGGAGGTAGCACACGAGCGACGAGATGACGAGGACGAACGTGACCGCCACGCCCATTCCCACGCCCGAGTCGAGCTTTTTGCTCACGCCCAAAAACGGACAGATTCCTATCGACTGTACCAAAACTATGTTGTTTGTGATTACGCCGGCAAGCACTACCGTGATTATTTCGAGGAAGCTCATTAGTTTTCACCTCCCGTGGCGAACAACGCGCGCGACTTGTGTACGCGCACTTTTTCCATGACGAAATTGAACAGAGCCATCATCAGTCCGAACACGATAAAACCGCCTGCCGTCGCCTGAAACAGCGTGAGCCCGATTGCGCCCAAGCCCTGTCTGAGCGCGCCCATGAGCACCAGCGACAGTGTGAAACCTAAGCCCATCGATACGCCGTCGAGCGCGGACAACGCGACGTTGTTCTTGCTCGCGAACGCTTCCGCTCTGCCCAAAATTATGCAGTTTACGACGATTAGCGGAATAAACGCGCCTATGCTCGCGTTGAGGTCGGGCAGGAACTTTGCGACGAACAGCTGCACTATCGTGACGAACGTCGCGATAATCACTATGTACGCCGGCAGTCGCACCTTGTCGGGAATCAGCTTTCTCAATAGCGAAATGAACACATTGCTGCAAATCAGCACAAACGCTGTCGCAAGCCCCAGCCCCAGACCGTTCGAGATTGTGTCCGACTTCGCTATCGTGGGGCACGTTCCTAAGACCAGGACGAACACGGGGTTATTGAGAATTCCGCCCAGCGCGGTTTCTTTGATTTCTTTGCGGTTAATCATGCCGATTCACCTCCCGTCAGAAGCTCGGTCGCCATATAGTCGGATATTGTGACGGCTGCTGCGACGGTGCCTATCGAATAGGTCGCGCCGGTGCCCACCGCTATATCGTCGCCGTTAATCACGCCGCTCTTTCCGATAAGCCCGATAAAATCGTCGTGCTTGCCTGCGATTTTCGCGTCCCAATATGACTGCGTTTGCGAATAGCACTTTGTTTTAATAATCTTGCCCGACTTGTCGTAAGCCGTGAGCATAATCACCGTGCCGTAGGAGCAGTCCGCCTGCGCCTGAACGATGTACGAGCCGGCGTTTTCGCCCTTGACCGCGCGGTAGACCGCAAGCACCTGACCCATTTTCACCTTGCCGGCGGCGGACGTTACCGTTTCCTTTTTGTGCTCTTTGTTGACCTTTTTGATGAGCTCGTCCGCGCTTACCGTTTCAAAATACGACAGCGTTTCGTCGTCCGCCTTGCCGCCCGTCGGACAAACGAGGCTGAGCTCCCGAGCCATTTTTTCGTCGAGCACCGCTTCGTATTTAAGATACTCGTTGGCGACGGCGAGAAGCAATACGCACACGAAGCCGATGACGAGCATTACGATGACGGACTTTATCGCGTCCGCGGTCGTTTTCTTCATAGCCATACTATTTCGTCGCCTCCTTTGCCGCGGATTCGGGTTTCGCTTTCTTTTTCTTTTCGGGCTTTACATAGCCGAACGGGCGCGGATAGATAAACCTGTCGATAAGCGGAGTTACGCAATTCATGATGAGTACCGCGAAGCTCATGCCCTCGGGATACGCCGCAAACGTGCGAATCAGCATCGTCAGAAGCGCAATGCCGAACGCGAACACACAGTTGCCCCTGAACGTATTTGGCGAGGTCGCGTAGTCGGTCGCCATGAACACCGCGCCGAACAGCAGTCCTCCCGACATGACGTGCGCAATCATATTGTAAAACAGCGCGGAGCCCGTGAGGTGCTGTTTGGCAAGTCCGTCGAACAGCAGCGCGAACGCCGCCGCCCACGCGATAATCATGAGCGGCACGCGGAAGTCTATCGTCTTTCTCAGCGACAGGTAAACGTAGCCGAGAAGTATTGCGATTACGCAGGTTTCGCCCACAGCCGCCGAGCCGACGTTGCCGATAAACATATCGTAAAGGCCGTCTGCCGTCGCGGTCTTGCTTCCTGCGAGCCACGTTGCGCCCGTTGTAGCCTGAAACCCGAGTCCGATTGTGTCGGACGCGGCGAATTTTGCGGCGAAAGTCAGGAACAAAAACACTCGCGCCGTGAGCGCCGGATTGGCAAAATTTCTGCCGATGCCGCCGAACAGCTGCTTTACGAGCACGATTGCGACGAGCGAGCCGAGCATACACACCAGCACGGTGTCGAAGCTGAACAGTACTCTGCCCGAAGCCGCCGTGACGTTCAAGCCCCATATATCCATGGTTGCCGGGAGATTGAGCGCGAGCAGCGCCCCCGTGACGAAACACGAGAAGTTCCACACCGACGAGCTCTTTATTCCCTCCTTGCTCCACGCCTTTTTGACCGCCAAATCATACAAAAGCTCAAATCCCCAGCACGAAGCGGCGCACACTATCAGGTTGATAATCACATGGTAGCCGAAAAAGAACGTAGCAGCGACCATCGACGGCGCGAGCGCGATGAGCACGTCCGTCATTATTCCGCGCGTGGAATTGCCCTTTTTCGTTATCTGAGGAGAAGCCGAAACAACGAAGTCCGCCATTATTTTTTCCTCCCTTTCAGTTGTTTTTTAGCCAGCCTGAACGACTGCACGAGCGTGCGCTTTGCCGGACAAATGTATGTGCACGAGCCGCACTCGATGCAGTTTGCCAGCCCGTATTTGACGGCGTTGTCTATGTCGCCCGAGCGCGTGTACAAATCGATATACATCGGCATCAGGCGCATGGGACACACTCGCGCGCACCTGCCGCAATTTATGCAAGGCGAGGGCTTGCCGGTAAACGCTTCCTCGTCGGTCATGAGAAGCAAGCAGCCCGTGGTCTTGGTGCAGGCGATTGTTCCTCCCGAAACGGCAGTGCCCATCATCGGTCCGCCGTTTATCATCTTCACCACGCGCGCGCCCTCTTTCAGTCCGCCGCAGTACTCGATTACGTCGTTGTAGAGCGTGCCAGTACTCACCCACAGATTGGCAGGCTTTTCTATGCCGCCGCCCGTGACCGTCATTATTCTCTTGTAAAGCGGCACGCCTTCCGCTACGGCATAGTACGTCGACAGTGCGGTATGCACGTTGGCTACCACTACGCCCACCGCACTCGGGAGCGCGCCGACGGGGATTATCCTGCCCGTAACGCCGTAGACAAGCTGCTTTTCCGCGCCCTGCGGATATTTGGTAGGGAGCTCCGTCACGATTACGTCGTGCGTTCCGCTCTTTTCTATGTACTCGTTGAGCGCCGAGATTGCCGCTCGCTTGTTGTCCTCTATGCCGACGTAAACCTTGTCGAGTCCCAGCGACTTGTACAGCATTCTCGCGCCCGAAACGAATTCGCGCGCGTACTCTATCATTATTCTCGTGTCGCAAGTTATGTACGGCTCGCACTCCGCGCCGTTGATAATCAGCGTGTCGACGGGCACGGGGCTTTTCAGCTTGACGCCCGTAGGAAAGCCTGCGCCGCCCAAGCCCACTATTCCGGCGAGCGTAATCCTGTCGGTTATCTGCCCGGGCGTGGGGTCTGCAAGCGGCTCGAGCCGCGTTTCCTCGTAGAGCCCGTCGTTTTCGATGACGACGTGTTCGGCTTTTCCGGTGGGTGTGGGGCGTTTTTCGATGCCCTTGACGACTCCCGAAACCGGCGAGTAGACGTTGCTGCTGATTGCGCCGTCCGCCTGTCCGATTATTTCTCCCGCTTTCACTCGCTGCCCCGGCGATACCACGGCTACGGCAGGCTTGCCGATGTGCTGCGAAAGCGGAACGTACAGCGTCTGCGGCGCAGGCATAGTCGCAACCCGCAAATCCGCCGTCTGCTCTTTCATTCCGTCGGGGTGCACTCCGCCCTTAAATCGATATTGCAAGAATCCAATCCTCCCGTGAAACCACGGCGCGGCATAGAGGCGGCAAATGTACCGTAGTCGCCCGTCCGCGCTTTTTGTGGTGCTGAAAGCAATTGTAACACAAAAAGCGAAAAATGTAAAACGAAAACGCCCCGAAAACTTTTGGCGATTATGTCAAATCAGTCCTCTTCCTCTTTCACGAACTCCTTTTCCGCGGTGTAAGTCGCGATTGCGGCTTTTTTGTCCTTATGCTTCTTCACGCACGCGACAATCGCGCTCGCGAGTTGATACAACCCCAGCACCGTCAGGAATATGCCGAAGTACATCGACAGGCTTTTCCCGTCCACGATTTTCGACAGCAGCGACGCGCCAACGCTGGCGGCAACCGCAGGGATTGCGGTTATCAGGACGTGGCGAACCTCGACGAGTTTGTTCTTTATGTGAATGACGAGCGCGACGGCGGACATCGGTATGAACGCGACGAGGTTGACCGCCTGCGCCAAGTGCTGGTCGGTGCCCGTAAACAACGTCAAAAGCGGAATAAGCAGCGTACCGCCGCCCATTCCCATACCGCCTATAAGTCCGCCGGCAATGCCTATCGCGATAAATATCAGTATCTTTGCAAGCATTTTTCTACCCTCTGAAAAAAGTGAGCTTCACTCCCACGCCTATCATCATCAGCGCGAACACGATTGCCACGGCGTTGGACGGGAGTTTTTTTAGCAGCAGCGCGCCGACAAGTCCCCCGGCAACGCAGCCGCCTGCCGTCGACAGCACCGGAGTCCACTCGAAAAATCCGCTTATTATATAGGTTATCGCACCGGCGAGGCTGACGGGCAGGATTATCGCTATCGCCGTGGCGTGGGATTTCTTGACGGGACACCCGAGCACTTTTTCGAGAAGCGGCACAAGCACCATTCCGCCGCCTCCGCCGAAAAATCCGTTTACAAAGCCAACCGCTCCGCCGAGCAGAGCTACCGCCGCGTTTTTTAAAAATTTCTTCATCGCTTCTATTCCTTATTGTAATATATAGGTATTTTCGGAAACCACACGCGCGCCGCTATCGCGACAAGCGGTTTTTTCACGCTCATAGTTTGCCTCTTTTTTACGCAAAATAGTACCGCGGACGAAATATAGCGTTCGCACGGCGCGGTTTTTCGCGAAATTCGGGAAATTTTTTGCGCAAGCCGCTTAAAACGATTGCCAAAAATCGCGCGTTATTATATAATTATACAATGCTATGAGTGTAAACTCGCGAGCTATGCGTCGAGCCAAAACCCGACGCGAGCGCCGCGATTCGCCTCTGAGGCAATTCTACGCGAAAATAACTAAAAAGGTGTAAACAATGAAACAGTTATCCACATTAAGAAAACGCGCCACGGTCGTCGTCGCCGTCGTTCTTGCCGCTTGTCTGTTCTTCGTCGCGGCTGCGATTACTCGCATTAAGCCTGCCGCCGCGGAAATCGACGATTACGAGAATTGGACGAAAACCGTTTCGATTTCCAACTCGCAGTTCGCGGACACGGGCGCAGGCGATATTCCCGCTCCCAACAATTGGACGGGCGCGAGCGTTATCGAGGGCATCGGCGCTGCGGTAAAGAGCGGCGTACTGAAGCTCGACGAATACGACGAGTCTAATAAGGATAATTATAATCTCGATATTTACGAGGAATATAAGACCAAAGCCCCCGAATCCCCGTTCGGACACGGCAGCGACCCTTCTAAGCCCGGCTACTACGAGGGCACTAACCGCAACGTGCTCTTAATCAATGCGGACAACAAAAGAGCCACGTTCGGTTATACTTCCGACAGTTTCACGCTCGCTCCCAATTCCTATTATAAAATCAGCGTCTGGGCAAAGACGGGGCACATCTCTTCCAACAGCGGCGCGTCTATCGTCGTAAACGGCGTGACAGAGAAGTCCGCAGGCTTCAAGGGCACGGTCATTACTTCCTCCGACGCAAGCGGCGAGATGAAGGGCTGGGAAAACTACACGCTCTACATCGAAACTTCCGAATATAAGACCGCTGCCGCTACCCTCAGTCTTCAGCTCGGCAGCGATAAGGAAAACTCACTGACGAACGGTTACGTCATGTTCGACAACATCGTCGCGACCGAGATTACTTCCAAGGCTTACTTCTCCGCAATCAAGGGCGCGAGCACCAACGACCACATCGCGGTTGTCAGCGCGCTCGAGTCCACCTCCTACATGGCTGGCGGCACGCTCGACGTTCCCACCGATTTCGGTACTGTTTCCGGTGACCCGACCACGCACAAGGACGTTATCAACGCTTATAACGGCATTCAGAAAGAAAATATCTACGGTCTCGAAAAGCAGCTTTACGCGCCCTTCGAGAGAGGCGAGACCGAAAATAAAGTCTTCATTGTTTCCACCTACGACAAGAATAACAAGCAATTCGCCGACGGCTACGGCTATATCGAGTCCAAACCCTTCGAGCTTAAGCGCTACGCTTACTACCGCATCAGCGCCTGGTACAACGGCGACAGCGTAGAGGGCGGCGACGGCATCAACGCCGTGCTCCGCTACAAGCACAAAAACAACCCGGACAGCGACGATTACACCGAAGCGGCTGCCACGGGACTTGCGGTTTCTACCGAAAATTACAACCACAACGGCTGGAGCGAGCTCGCTCTTTACGTCAAGGGCTCCGACATTGCCGACGGCTACGAGGCTGTTCTGCGCCTCGGGCTCGGCTCCGAGAAAAACACCTCCAAGGGTGTAGCTATGTTCGACGAGGTGAAAATCCGCGAGATTACGCCTGCCGAATACAACGATAACTCCTCCTCCGCAACCAAAGCCGTGACTATCGACACGTTTACCGATTCTACCGGCATCACCAACGGCAGCTTCAACGCGGTCGGCTCTTACGACAAGCTTGAATACGACGAGCGCGGCGATTTGAAGACTCCGCTCGCTCCCTCCGGCTGGACGAAATACACGACCGCCGAAGTGGGCACCGAGGGCTATTCGCTTGTCGGCGTTTCTACCGACGACGCCGTTTCCGGCATTGTTCCCGTCAGCGAAATCAACCCCGTCGAGGATTGGGGCAACGTTCTGAAGCTCTCCTCCTCTACCGAAACCGCGTTCTGCTATCGTAGCAGCGACTTCACCGCTTCCGCTTCTTCCTACAACAAGCTTTCGGTTTCGCTGACCGCAAGCGACCTTAAGGGCTACGGCGCGAACCTCGTGCTCAAGCGCGGCGGAAAGGTTGTCGCGACGATTGAGAAAATTACCAAGACCGGCGTGTACACCTTCTATATCAAGGGCGGCGCCGCCGACTCCACCATGTGCGTGGAACTGTGGCTCGGACTTAACGACCGCAGTCAGAACACAACTAAGCTCGCAAGCGGCACCGTTTACTTCACCGAAGTTGCGTACAAGACCGATTCCACCGAGGACGAATTTAACGCTAAGGCGGAACAGTACAAGCATGACCGCTCTTCCGACGTCGTTAAGTACGGCGTGAACTCCGCCGCAGTGTCGCTCGGCACCGAGGACTTGACTCTGTACGATTCCTACGACAACGACGACGCGTACAAAACGCCTTACAATTGGTCGCTCTCCAAGGGCTCGGGCGTGGTTAAGTACGGCGTGGACGAAATCGAGGGCGCGCTCGTTCTGCACAACGTGACCAAGACCTACTCTTCCGTCACGCTCGACAACACCTTCGCGCTCGAAGCGGACAAGTACTACAAGTTCAGCGTGCAGGTCAAGACGAGCTTCTCCGAGGAGGCTATCGCGGACGAAAAGGCTGTCGGCGCTTATGTCAAGCTTACCAACGGCGACTACCGCTTCGACTTCAAGTCCACCTCCGTCACCGTCGATTCCATTACCGACAACGACGCTTACCGCACCTATAACTTCTATATCAAGGCTCCGAGCTCTGCTACCACCACTGCAATAGTGCTTGGACTCGGCGACAGCGCAAAGACGAACAAGAACATCGAGGGCAAGGTTTATATCAAGAACATCGCGCTCGAGGACATCTCCAACGTCGATTACGAGGAGCTTACCAAGGACCTTAAAGACGACGAAAACCTTATCGACGAATACTCGATGCGCGTAAACCTCGCGGCCAGCGCTGCCGACGACAGCAACGCCGATAACGCCGACGATTCCGCTACCGACTCCGCTACCGACACTCAGTCGCACGAGCTCGCTTGGTGGCTTATCCCCTCTATCCTGCTCGCGGTTGCCGTCGTGATTGCGGTTGTGGGCTCGATTATCAAAAAGGCTATCGAGAACAAGCCCAAGAAGGTCGATAAAAAGAAGCACGCTTCTTACGACCGCAGAATGGTCAACAACAACGCCGGCGCTAAGTCCGCCGACAAGAGCGCCGAGAAGCCTCAGGACGATTTCGAGAAGTTTAACGACGCCGAGGAGGTTCCATCCGACAAAGTAACGGAAACGAGCGGCGAGGCGACGGACGAAGCTAACGTTACCGACGAAGCCATAAAAGCCGAGGACGCGACGGCAAGCGAGAACGCGACGGACGAAGCTAACGAGGCTAACGCCGAGGAAGTCGTCGAAAACGCCGACGAAACTGCAACCGAAGCTACCGAGGAAGTCAAGCCCGAAGATGCTGCCGACAAAAAGGCTAATCTCGACGAGTTCGACGACTAAGCCTTAAAACAGGCTCGGCTCAGAATAACAACTATCCCCTACGGGTTACTTACCCGTGGGGGATTTTGTTTGTCGCGGCGGTCGCAAAATTCGTTTCGTCATAAGTATTCAAGGCGTAACAACTATAAAAAACGTTTTGCCGTAAGTATTGAAGTGCAACAACTATAAAAAAACGTTTTGCCGTAAGTATTGAAGTACAACAACTATAAAAAACGTTTTGCCGTAAGTATTGAAGTACAACAACTATAAAAAACGTTTTTCCATAAGTATTCAAGGCGTAACAACTATATAAGACGTTTTACCGTAAGTATTTAAGTGCAACAACTATAAAAAACGTTTTGCCGTAAGTATTGAAGTAACAACCAAAAAATCGTTTCCTTGACAAATAATCTTCAAGCGGTTTTATAGCGAAATAGCGGCTAATCGGTTTTACACCCATTGATTTTCCCGATTGATTTTGTGCCGGTTGTTTTTTACCTATTCATTTTACAATAGGTAACTTTATGCTGATTGACTTTATACGCGGCTATTTTTTGCGTTTATTCTCCACTGCGTTTCGAGTTGCGTTTAACTTTGTGTATGTCCGCATTTACTTCCGCTATTGCCGCGTGCCGCCGTATAGGGCGCAAATATCCCGACGATTTTCAAGCGTTAAAACGGGCGGATATTAAGTTAAGGCGCGAAATACGTTTTGCCGATTATCGCCGAGCAATGCATTATAGCAATAAAAAAACAACGGGCGGCTAAGCTCGTCGTTTTTAAGCTCGTTTTATTCGGTTATTTATTTGCCCGATTGGCTTCGGATTATGTTATATGTCTTTATTATATACGCGATGTTATTCGACATGAAAGCTACCGATAGTAACCCAACGTGACGGGGCAGCTTAGAAGCGGTTAAAATACCTCGTCGTTTCGCTCTTTCGATATTGCTTTACAGTATGCCGCCGTTGACGGAGATGTTTGCGCCGGCGACGTACAGTTTTTCGCGAGTAAGGAGCTCGACGACGTCGGCTACTTCCTCCGCGCCGCCTGCTCTGCCCACGCTGACCGACTGCAAGAACGCCGCTACGTCCGCTTCGCTGAGCTCGGAATTCATCGCGGTGTTTATAAAGCCCGGGGACACGGAATTGACTATTACTCCGCCGGTCGCGAGCTCGGCGTTAAGCGCTTTCGTAAAGCCGATTATGCCTGCTTTTGCCGCAGAATACAGCGTTTCGGTACTGCCGCCGTACTCGCCCCAAACCGACGAAATATTGACTATTCGTCCAAAGCCCTCGCTCGTCATGTCGGGCGTAAAAATGCGACAAGTATTGAACACCGATTTCAGATTGACGGCAGTCACGCGGTCGAAATCGGCTTCGGTGCAGTCGTACAGAGGCTTTATAAGGCTGATGCCGGCGTTGTTTACCAAAGTGTCGATAAAGCCGAAGTAGGCGCGGCACTCGTCATACATGCGCTTTACCTCACCGTAGTCTGAAACGTCGGCGCGGACGGCAAGCGCGTTTACGCCGCGCGACTGAAGCTCGGACACCATCTCGAACGCCGCTTTTTCCGAGGTGTTGTAGTTGATTGCCACCGAGAAGCCGACAGCCGCAAGCTTCTCGACTATCGCCTTGCCTATTCCTTTTGCGCCGCCCGTCACGAGCACGGTTCTTCGTCTTGTCATAATCAGTAATTGTCCGGCAGGTCGTTCTCGAACAGCACCGCCTTTTCTCCTTTTATTATTTTCAGCTTTTCCATTGCCTCGTCGAGGCTTCGGGTTTTCGCGATTTTGTCCGCGCCAAGTCCGTTTGCGATTGCTCCGCGCGATAACGCTTCGGCGTTGCCGCCCACGAAAATCGCATAGTCGCACGCGGTTGCGGCAATCCTGCCTATATTTTCGTTAGCCGATTCTCCTCGTTCGCCGAGCTCGACTACGCCGGGCGTAATCAGCACTCGCACGCGCGGAGTGAACTTCGACAGCACCTCGAGCGCGCTTTTCGCGCCCGACTCGTTGCCGTTGTACGCGTCGTCGATTATCACGTCGTCACCATTATATAACAATTCCAGCCGATGTGCAACCGCTTTTGCCTCACTTGCGGCAAATTTGATTTTTTCGAGCGGAATTCCCATGTACGAAGCCGCCAGCGCGCACTCGGCAATCATCGACGGTATGTGCGCGCCCAATAGCGGCGTGGATATTCGCGCGGCTTCGCCCCTGACCGCAAGCGTAAACTCCATGCCCCTCGCGGCGTAGCCCACGTCGCCATAGTATGCGTCGAACGCGGAAAACGCTTTGATTTCCTTGCGGACAGCCTCACTCGTGGGTCTGCTCTTATTCGCCTCTTCGCCTCGCTTATTCTCCATGAGCGAATACAGCGCTTTTATCGCCGCCTCGTCGCAGCCGCTAATCATGCGCTTGCACCGACAACGCTCATATAGCTTTTTGCATCCGTCGTTATCGCCGTTGAAAATCGCCGCGCCGTCATCGGGCAGGGCGTCGACAAGCTCCTTTTTAGTATTCATGAGGTTTTCCTCAGAGCCGAAGGTTTCGAGGTGTTGAGTTCCGATTGCGGTGACGACCGCTATCGACGGCATAACGATTTCGCAAAGCTCGCGGATGTCGCCCGGGTACCTCGCGCCCATTTCGGCAACGAAAACGTCGTCGTCGGGAAGCAGCTCGTCGCGGACGGTGAGCGCGATTCCCATCGGTGTGTTGTAGTTCCCGGGCGTGGTGCACGTCGAATACTCCTTCGACAAGAATGCGGTCAGGAGGTTTTTGGCGGTGGTCTTGCCGTAGCTACCCGTTATTCCTATCTTGATAAGTCCGCTTCTCTCCGCGAGCACGGCTTTCGACCACTCCACGAAACGCTTGTTCCTGCGATTTTCTATCGGAGAAGTTATCGCAGCCGCAATCAGAAACGCGATTGCTCCCGGGAAAATCGCGGCGAGCGCGAACAGCGGCGGATATACAGCGGCGAGCGGCACGGTAAGCAATGTCGAGATAAGCGCGAAAACGACGATTAAACGTTTAACGCGTGCAGTAAACGCGAGTTTCACTTTCGCCGACAGATGCGCGTTTACCGCCACCGCTATTCCTGCGGCAAGCGGAAGCGCGACAGCAGAAACGAACGCGTCGTCGCGGCAAAACGGATAAATTGCCGCGCAGGCGACAAACGCGACTATCGCCGCAATCGGGCTAAGACAAAAGTACGCGATTGACTTGCGCTTTATTGCCGTCGCGAGCTCCTTGATTCGGTAGCCCGACAGCTGATACAGCAGCAGAATTTTGTAGGCGTACAGCGGCGCGAGAATGCCGCCGATAAGCCCCGAGATGATTTTTAACAGCAGGCTCATTGTTCCTCCGCGAAAAACGCTGCCACGACGGAAACGAACGTCGCGGTGTCGTCCAGAAACGAAAAATGCCCCGAGTTTTTGATTACAATCAGCGCGCTGTCCGGTAGCTTGCGATTCATGCGCTTTGCCATATACAGCGGAGTATCATTATCGCGTTCTCCCCATACGAGGAGCGTTGGGCGCGACACCAGCGGAAGCAGTTTGTCAAGGTGTTCGTTCACAACTCTCACAAACGTTTCGCGCATTACTCCGCTAAGCGCGCGATAATCCGCCGAGCCGCAACGTTCGACGTTCAGTCCCATTCTTTTTCGGAGTTTGTAAGACAAAATTTTCAACCGCTTGAAAATGCCGCGACGAGGCTTCATTCCGGCGGCGTCGACGAGCAACAAGCGGTTTACGGCGTTCTCGGAGGCAAGGATTATCGCGACTCTGCCGCCGAAACTGTGCGCGATTACGTCAGGCTTTTCTATGCCTGTCGCCGCGAAAAAGCCGAGCGCAACGCGCGCGTAGTCAAAGGTGGAGAACGCGACGGGCGGCAAGTCCGACCTTCCGAAACCCGGGAAATCAAACGCTATCACCGTCCTGCCCGAAGCCGCGAGCTTATCGAAAACGCGGCGCACGGTTTCCACGCTGCACCCCCAGCCGTGCATTATAACTATCGGTGTTCCTTCGCCGACGCTTCGCTCGTAATAGATATTCAAGCCCTCGACGGTAACAGTCATTTCTCGTACCTCCGTCGTTTTAAATATGCAAAAAATCGGCTTCTCGTGACTTTTAACGCCACGAAAAGCCTGTTATGTGTGACATAGTACTATGATAACTCTACAAAAATCGCGAAAACATACAAAAAATCGAGGTTCGTAGCCTCGATTTCGCAAATTTTTTAATTGAGCTGTTTTGTCATGACAAGCGCGGCAGCCGAGCCATAATAGTTGGGTCTGCGGTATAAAACGGAAAATCCCTGCTTTTCGTATAGGGCGATTGCCGCCGCGTTGTTCTCGTTTACTTCCAAAAATAATTTCGCCGCACCGCGCGATTTCGCCTCGTTCGTTACCGCCTCGACAAGCATGGCTCCTATTCCCCTGCGCCGCGCTTTTTCCTCGACAGCGACGTTACAGATATTCCCTTCGTCAAGACACCACTCGACTCCGATGTAGCCGACAAGCTCACCGCCGACCAATGCCGCAAAAAAGGTATAGCCGGGGCTTAGGATTGACTCGACTATCTGATTTTCGCTCCAGGGACATTCGATAAATTCCTTTTCGATTAAAGCTATGGCGTGGGCGTTTTCGATTGTGGCTAAGGTTATTTCAGCCGCGCTTTTCTTTGATTTCAAGTTCTCTCTCCGCTTGCGATTTCATTATGTAAAACGGTTCGACCGCAGCGTGATTCACCGTTTTGCCGCGCGCGTAAAACGATTCTGCCGCGCGCGCAAGCGATACATTCGGGTTATCGCGAATACAGCTTACCCCGAGTCGATCGCAGGCTGCGCCGTCGGCGATTATCGCCGCATTTTTATCGCCTTCGATAAGCTCGCGCGCAGCTATGTATTCGAGCGCATCGGGGTTTTCGATAACGTTTCCGCTCTTGTCGTAAATCGCGAGATAGCAAAAGTTCGCATAGGCGTGGACGGCACAGATTATTCTGTTCGCCTCGCCGGGCAAATAGTTGTATGTAAGCTTTTCGAGCGCGTCGATTGCAACAACGGGCGTACCGTTTACATAGGAAAAGGTCTTGACCGTGTTTACGCCTATTCTGATGCCCGTGAAGCTGCCCGGCCCCGTCACCACCGCCAAAAAGTCAAGCTCGGGAAGCGAAAGCTTACACTCGTCAAGCATTTCGTCGAGTTTCGGGAGCAGTACTTCGCTTGTGCGTTTTTGCTCGGTCACGGCGCGGAACAGCGTTTTTTCGCCGCAGGTAACGAGTATTGCCGCAGGGTCGCCTGCGGTGTCGATTGCAATATATTTCAACGCCGTCGCTCCTAAAACTCTATGTGTTTGACGTTATCGGACTTTGACCTGCGATAGAGCACGACCTTGTTGCCGATAGTGCAAACCGCCGTAGCGTTCAGTTTTTCGCAAAGCTCGCTAAGCACTTCGTCCGCGTCCATTTCGCTGGAGCGCAGGACGGAAATTTTGATTAGCTCGCGCTTTTCGAGCGCGTCGTCGATGCCCTTGATTTGATTTTCGCCGATATTGCCCTTGCCGATTTGAAAAATCGAATCGAGCGTGCTTGCCATGGAGCGCAGAGTCGCGCGTTGTTTACCGTTCAATGTTTATCTCCCTTCTCTCGTTATCGAGGTAATTTATCGTGATTTTTATCGTGTTTCCGACTATCGCTTCTCTGACGTTTTCCCACCACTCGATACAGGCAACCGAGCCGGGCTCGCCGAAATATTCCGTTAGCCCTGCCGCGTAAGCTTCCTCGCCGCTGTTTAATCTGTACACGTCGAAATGATAGAGCGTAAGCGAGCCGTAATAGACGTTCATGAGCGTAAACGTCGGGCTCGTGACCTCGTCGTCTATGCCGAGCGCGGCGGCAAGCCCTTTGACGAAAGCCGTTTTGCCTGCTCCCAGCTCGCCGCTGAGCAATACTATTTCTCCGCCGCTCAGCGTCGCCGCAAAATCGGCGGCGATTTTGTAGGTGTCGGATTCACTTTCGGAAACGTATTTCATAGGTTAATTATACTACTTTGCCGCGAAAAACGCAAGGCTTATTCGCGCGTTTGTTCGCCGACATTGATTTTTTCGTCGGGATTTGCCTCGTTTTCGGCGGTTTTATCGTTGTCCGTGATTTCTGTCGCTTCGGTAACAATCGCGTTTTGGGAGGTTTTCGGTTCGTTTGCGTTACACCCCTCGGACTTGCCGCCAACGAGCACATAGCGTTTGAGGAGAAACGACAGGCGCTTGTACAAAAAGAACACGAGCACGCTGACGGAAACGGACTTTATCGCGTTGAAACCGAGCACATACCCCCAAAGCTCCGCGAACATTTGCTTTGCCGCACTGCCTGCGAACAGCGGAAACGTGATGTAGCGGTTGCACAGCATCGAAGCCGCAATCTGGCAAACGCAGCCGATTGAAAGTCCTGCAACCACTCGCCCCTTGCCTTTTCGGTATCGATAGGCTATCGTGGGTACTGCGACGAACGCCATAGTCATTATAAAGTTGGCAATTTCGCCCACGCCGCCCGTCGTGGACTTCGTTCCCCAAATGAGCAGCTGTTTCAGCCCCTCGATTATCGCCGCTGCCGGGAAGCCGAACATAAAGCCGCCGAACAGCGTGACGAACGAGGAAAAATCGAGCTTCAGAAAGGGCGCGGCAGGAAACAGCGGAAATTCCAGCCAACTGAGCCCGTAGCCTATTGCCGTGAGCGTTGCGGTGATTGCCATGCCACGCGTGGAAAGCCATCGGTTTTTCGACATAAGAAAACGCCTCCGTAAATTCGGGGGCGTGATAAAATCGCGTGGCGACTCGTCAACTTATACTATCCGGACTGTACCGTCGGTGCGAGAATCTCACTCGCTCGGGGACGAAAACCGTCCTTCGCAGACTTGCGCTTTTGCGCGCTCACTGCCGGTGGGGAATCGCACCCCGCCCCTAAGTTGCGATTAAATTATATTACCGTTCTCGGCTCGTTGTCAAGCGTTTTCGGGCGGTTTAATCCGCTTTATTCTCGTTTCCCACGTTGTCCGTCGTCTCTTCCGCCGCTCCCCCGGACTTTTCTTTCATCGGCTTACCGAAGTTACCGTAAAGCCTGAGCAGTCTGAACAGCGCGGGAACGCCTGCCGTCGCCGCGAGCGCGGTCACGAAATAGCGGAAGAAGTTATACAGCGCAGGAATATCATGCGGCAAAAACAGCTTGAAGCCCTCTTTAATCCCGAGCGAAACGGCGAGCCCGAGCGCGAGCTTTATGATTTGCACATACCATACGGCGCGAACGTCGCACTTTACATAGCGTTTTTCGATGAAGTAGCCGAGCGAAATCGCGGCGTAGGCTCCGAGTACGTCCTGCACCGAGCCTGCACCGGAGCCGATACACGCGAGCACGATTTCCGTGATTACGCACACGGGAAAAGCGACGAGCACGATGTACTCTTCTCTGTCGCCCAAAAACTCGAACATCATCGAGAAAAGCATTGCGAAGCTGACGCCCAACGCAAGTCCCGTGATTACGTCGGTGAGAAAGTGCTGACCGAGGTATAGCCGCGAAAACGCGACGAGCAGCGACGCCGTTATACCCGTCGCGAGCACGGCGGCGCGGCGATATTTAAGGTACGTTTGGGTGGAAAGGTTGGCTATCGCGTGCGAGTGTCCGCTGGGGAACGAATAGCCGCTCGTTTCCGCACCGACAGACGCGATTCCGTCGTGAGTAAACGGTCTTGGTCGGCGAACCAGGTTTTTAATCCCTTCCATGCACGCCGCGCCGAGGATAAACACGTTCATCATCTTGTAGCCGTAGCGTTTGTCGACGCACCAATAAAAAGCGACGGCGACGACGATAAAGAAAATTTCCGCGCCGAGGTTGGTGAGAACAAGAAACAAGCCGTCGAGGAACGCCGTCCGTATGCTCTGGATATGCTGAATTATCGATACTTCGTACATTTGTCGGATTTTCGCCCCCTTGCCTTAGTTTATGGGGCTTCGTCAGTCGTTATCGCTCGGTTTGAGCTCGTCCGCGCCGTCCTCCCACAGCCTTTCGATGCGGTAGAAGTCGCGGAGCTCCTTGTAGAAAACGTGGACGATTACGAAGCCGTAGTCGAGCGCAACCCATTTCGCGTCAACGTCGCGGTGAATGGGCTCGATTCCGCACTTCGCGAGCTCGTCCTCCACATAGTTCGACAGCGCTTTTACGGCGGTGGTCGAGTATGCGGAGGCAATCACGAAATAGTCGGCGACTATCGTTTTGCCGGCGAGGTCAATCGCGACTATGTTCTTGCCCTTTTTAAGGTCTAAAAGGTACGAAATTGCGTCCTTCAAGCCGCACGCCGAGGTGAGGTCGTATTTGCTGAGGTCAGCGGTCATTGTTGCCATTAGTATTCTCCTTGTTTAACGTCATATATTCGCAGGCTTCTCTTGTCACGGGCGCGATTTCCTGCCCGGAAGCCTCGAGGTAAGCAATGGTATTTTTCAGTATCGCGATAACGCCCTCGTCGAGGTTGTCGTAGGTGAGTTCGCGGATTTTGTCGAGTCCGTCAAAGTCCCTGCCCTCTTCAATATAGTCGGCGGCGAAAATCACTTTCTGAAGCGCGCTCATGTTCTTTGCGCCCGTAGTATGCGTGGCTATCGCGGCGAGCACGTCGGAATCGGTTTCGCCGAAACACTTGTTTGCGATTGCCGCGCCCGTCAACTGATGACGGCAGCTTTCGGGTAGTTCTTCGATTTCATTCGTCCACGCGATACCTAAGTTTTCAAGCTTTTCGCGGCTTACATACTTGCCTATATCGTGATAAAGCGCGGCTTTAATCGCCTTGTCGGTGGAAACGTTGTTGAGCTTTGCCAGCAGTATCGCTGCCTTGGTCGTGCGGTAGATGTGTTCGGCGCGGCTCTTTTTCATGTCGAACTCGGGGTACCTCGACACGATGTAGTCATAGTCGAGGTAAAGCCCTCTGTTCCTGATATATTCGACGACGACAGGCGGCACCACTTCGGCGGATTTGCCAAACGCGACGGCGACTCTTAAAAGCGACGACGAGCCCTCTTTACCCACAAACGGCGCGATTTCCACCTTGAAAATCTTGCGCGCGTTGTCGAGCTCGGCTTGCTTTACCTTAAAGTACGGGCGTTCGACGACGTAAAAAGTGACGATTTTAGCTAGAATATCCGTTCTCGCCCACTTGTCCAGCGAGGCGAGCCCGTCGCTCCCGATAGCGATGTACAGCTCGTCGTCGGGGTTATACAACTTTTGTGCGGTCATATACGAGTAGCTTGTGCCGCCGGCGGCGATTTCCTCGTCGGAAACGGTTATTTTATCGTTGCCGTCGAACAGCTTTTTGAGAAGCAGCTCTCTCTCGCTGCCGTCAAGCTCCGCGCCGCCCTTTTTGAACGGCGAAATATAGGCAGGCACGACAATGGTTTGGTCAAAACGCTCGGCGAGCTTCAGCCCCATGTCGAGGTGGGCGAGCGTGGGCGGATCGAAGCTGCCGCCGAAAATCACGCGGCGCATGCTATTCGACGTACTCGAACTCGATGTCGAGCACTCGCACGGTGTCGCCGTCCTTTGCACCGGCTTTTCTGAGAGCCTTGATTATACCAGTTTCCTTCAGCTTTTTCTGGAAGTAGCGGAAGCTGTCGTAACTGTCGAGCACGACGTTTCTCGCAAGCTCCTCCACCAGCCCTCCGCCGACGTCGAAACCGCCGTCGTCGTCGCGAGTGACCGTAAAGCCAGTGGTATCGCGACGCTCGTACTCAAACGGCTCGTAATCGAGTTTTTCCGCAGGAGGAAGCGTCTGAAGTTTATCGTACACCGCGTCCAAAAGCGCGTCGATACCCTGACGGGTGGCTCCGCTTATGAGATAAATCGGCTTGCGGACGTGGCGACGGAAGTTTTTGACGGCTTCGTCGTCCATGAGAAGGTCGGCTTTGTTGAGCGCGACGATTTGCGGAAGCGAAGCGAGACGTTTGTCGTACTTTTTGAGCTCGGCGTTTATGGTGCGGTAGTCGGCGACGGGGTCTCTGCCCTCGCTGCCGGAAATATCGACGACGTGGACGATGAGCCGCGTGCGGTCGACGTGGCGCAAAAACTCGGTGCCCAATCCCACTCCGTCGCCTGCGCCCTCGATAAGCCCCGGTATGTCGGCGACGACGAACGCGCCGTCATAGCGTTTGACTACGCCGAGGTTTGGCGACAGCGTGGTAAAGTGGTAATTTGCTATTTTGGGTTTTGCCGAGGAAATGACGGACAGCAGCGTGGACTTGCCCACGTTGGGATAACCCACGAGCCCCACGTCCGCGATTGTTTTAAGCTCGAGCGTGACGGCATGCTCGTCGGTCACTTCGCCCGTTTGCGAAAAGCGCGGCGCTTTTCTTCTCGACGACTTGAATCTCGCGTTGCCCTTGCCTCCGTAGCCGCCTTTGAGCACGGTCACGGTCGCGTTTTCCTCATACATATCCGCAATGATTTTGCCCGTTTCGGCGTCGCGGATTATCGTGCCGCGCGGCACCTTTACAACCAAATCGGGGGCGTTTTTGCCGTGACAGAAGCGGCTGCTGCCGTTCTCGCCGTTCGCGGCGCGGAAGTGCTGCTCATAGCGGAAGTCGGTGAGCGAGTTAAGTCGCTCGTCGACCGTGAAAATCACGTCGCCGCCCTTGCCGCCGTCGCCGCCGTCCGGACCTCCGTCGGGCACATATTTCTCGGTGTAAAACGAGGTGCAGCCGTTGCCGCCGTTGCCCGACTTTATATAAATCTTTGCTTTATCGATAAACATATCGTTTCTCCGCATCGGCTTGCGCTTTTATCGCTTTCGCCGATTTTTGTGTATTAAATCAACCATTTCCGTTTCGGGAAGCTGTTTGTTTCGTTATTCGACAAGTCCGAAGCGTTTGAGAATGGAGTGCGCAGCTTTTCTCCCTGCCCCCATGGCAAGTATTACGGTTGCCGCGCCCGTTACCGCGTCGCCGCCGGCGTAGATACCGTCGACCGAGGTCATCATGTCCTCGTCCACAACGAGTATTCCCCTTTTTGCGGTGGCTAATTTATCGCAGCTGTCCTTTATGAGCGGATTGGGGCTTGTGCCGAGCGCAACCACGACCATATCCGCAGGCACGGTGAATTCACTGCCCTCGACGGGCACGGGCGACCTTCTGCCGCTTGCGTCGGGCTCGCCCAACTCCATTCTCACGCAGGTAGCGTCCTTGACCCAGCCGTTTTCGCCGTCGAAGCGCACGGGGTTTGTCAGGAATGCGAATCTGACGCCCTCCTGCTCGGCATGGCGAATTTCTTCCTTTCTCGCCGGCATTTCCTCTCTGCCTCTGCGGTAAACGACGGTGACGGTTTCCGCGCCCATTCTAAGCGCGGTGCGCGCCGCGTCCATCGCGACGTTGCCGGCTCCCACGACAATCACATTCTTGCCGCGCTGCACGGGCGTAATCGCGTCCTCGTCATACGCGCCCATAAGGTTTACGCGCGTAAGATACTCGTTCGCCGAGAACACGCCGTTCAGGTTTTCGCCGGGAATACCCATGAACATCGGGAGTCCTGCTCCGCTGCCTATAAACACGGCGTCGTATTCGGCGGTAAGCTCGTCAATCGTCACGGTTTTGCCGACAACGGTGTCGAGCTCGAATTTCACGCCGAGGTCTTTGAGCTTATTCGCCTCGGCTTCCACAAGTTTTTTGGGAAGTCGGAATTCGGGAATACCGTAAACAAGCACTCCGCCCGTCTTGTGAAACGCCTCGAACACGGTGACGTCCACGCCTGCCGCAGCAAGCTGAGCCGCGCACGTCAAGCCGCTGGGGCCGCTGCCGACGACGGCTACGCGCTTCCCCGAAGGCGTAATTTCCCTTGCCTTAGGCGGCAGAGTGAGCATAAAGTCGCCCACAAAACGTTCTACGCCGCCGATTGACACCGCTCCGTCGATTTTCGCGCGGACGCAGTTCTTTTCGCACTGCTCCTCCTGCGGACACACTCTGCCGCAAACCGACGGAAGGCTGTTGGTGGACTTGACGACCTCGCCTGCCTTTTCGTACTCGCCGTTTTTCACGAGCGCCAGAAACTCGGGGATTCGCACGCCGACGGGACAGCCTTTCATGCAGGGCGCGTTCTTGCAGCCGAGGCACCTTGACGCCTCGTCGCGAGCAAGCTCCGCAGTGAAGCCGAGCGCGACCTCGTTAAAGTTATGAGCTCTTACAAACGGTTCCTGCTCGGGAATCGCGTTTCTTTGTTTCTTTTCGATAGCCATTATCTCTTCTCTCCCGTAAGTCTGCAAAGATGTTCTTTTTCCTGCTGTTTGTACGCGGTAAGCCTCGTCATGGCTTCAGCCCAATCGATTTCGTGTCCGTCGAATTCGGGACCGTCAACGCAAGCGTAGCGCGTTTTGCCGCCCACCGTAACGCGGCAGCAGCCGCACATTCCCGTGCCGTCGACCATGAGCGGATTCATGCTGACGACGGTCTTTACGCCGTAGCCGCCGGTAAGCGCGCACACCGCGCGCATCATAGGCATCGGACCTACCGCCATTACGCAGTCGGTTTCGCCCTTGTCGAGAATTCCTTTCAGTACGTCGGTCACAAAACCCTTGACTCCGTAGCTGCCGTCGTCGGTGGCGATTCTAAGCTCTTTTGCGGCGCGCGCGAACTCGTCCTCGTACATGATGAGCTCCTTGTTCCTCGCGCCCACAATCACGGTTGCCGGGTTGCCGATAGCCGCGAGGTGTTTTGCCTGCGGATAGATGACCGCGCTGCCGATGCCGCCGCCCACGAGCACTATGTTTTTATACTCGCTTAAATCCGTGGGTTTACCTAATGGACCCACGAAGTCGGCGATACAGCCGCCCTCGGGTACGAGCGCGAGCTTTGCGGTGGAATAGCCCACTTCCTGCACGAGTATAGTCACGGTACCGTTTCCTCTGTCGTAGTCGCAAATAGTGAACGGTATGCGCTCGCCCTCTTCGTCCACGCGCAATATGATAAACTGCCCGGGGTGAGCGTGCTTTGCCACTTTCGGCGCGTCAACGACGTATTCGACTACTCGCGGCGCGAGCGTGCGTTTTTTCAGGATTTTGTTCATTTCAGGTTTCCTCGCTTGTCGTGAAAGTAATTGCAATATTCGTTCAGGGGGCAGTCGTCGCACTGCGGCGAAATCGCCTTGCAGCGGTACCTCCCCAAAAATATGAGCTGATGATGCGCGCGGTTGCGGTTGCCCTCCGGTATGATTTCGAGGAGCTTGTCCTCCACTTCCCGCGGCGTTTTGCCGGGCGCGATGCCGAGGCGGTTGGACACGCGGAAAACGTGCGTGTCGACGGGTATTCCGTCGCCGCCGAAGCCCACGTCGTAAACCACGTTGGCGGTCTTTCTCCCCACTCCCGGGAGCTTTAAGAGCTCGTCGAACGAGTTCGGCACTTCGCCGCCGCGCTCCGTTATCGCTTTGGCTGCGGCAATAATGTTTTTCGCCTTGTTGCGGTAGAAACCGCAGCTGTAAATAGCTTTTTCCAACTCCTCCTGCTTCATTGCGGCAAAAGCCTCGGGCGTGTCGGCTGTCTTGAAAAGCTCGCGCGCGACGACGTTAACCCTGCGGTCGGTGCATTGCGCGCTGAGAATTACGGCGACAAGCAGTTCAAAAACGCTCCCGAATTCCAGCTCGCACCGAGCATTCGGGAACGTTTCGTCGAGTATAGAAAAAATTTTATCCGTTTCGGGCATTTCCTTTCCTCTCTCGTCGCGACGCTTTAGTACAGTATAGCATAGAAGCTAAGGCTTTGTCACCCGTTTTTATATCGGATTTGCGGTTTTTAATCGATTTCAGCCGTTTTCTCTGAGGTCGTCAGCCGCTTCGCTGTACTCGTCGGACAGCGCAGAGTTAAGCGCTTCGGTTTCGGTGAACTCGGAGGTATCCAGCTCGGTCAGCTCACTCTCGCCGCCGTTCTCGTCGGATTTAATCTCCTCGGCGTTGCCGTGGCGGACGAAAATCATGGTGACGAGCGCGAGGCATGCGAACGCGAGCGAGTACGGCACGAGCCCGATTACCGCGATGTAGTCCATGACGAGCCCGGCAAGTATAGGCGTGATTATCTGTGCGGTCATCGAGAACGCGTAGTACAGCCCCGTATAAGTGCCCGTGGTGCTCTCGTCGCTGAGTTCGACGCACATGATATACGAGTGGACGTTGATTGTCGCCCAACCGCCGCCGACAAGCACGAACGTCGGGTACATGATTACCTTGATAAGCTCGGCGCCGGCTCCGCACAGCAAGAACACGGAAGCAAACACAAGCCCCAGAATCATCATCGAAACGCCCAGCATTACCGTCTTTTTGCGACCGAGCTTTTTGCCGATTTTGACCGCCGGCAGGAACATCACGAACGCCGCGGCGTTGGCAACCAGCAGCGGCATGGTGAATTTCGCTTTCAGCACCGACAGCGAGAACACCGAAAAATGCGTGGTAAGCGCGTTGTACGCCATGTACCACAAAAATACCGATAAAAGTATGAAGATAAGGCTTTTAAGCTGCGGACGGGTGAGCGAGCCGAGCACCTTTTTCATCGATTGCTTTTCCTTGGGCTTCTCCTCTTCGCCGTCATCCACGTTCAGCTTGTCCATAATCTCGCGGCTTTCCTCGGCGAAACGGTTTTCGCGGACTTTCAGCACCATTACGAGCGCGGCAAGAATCATCAGACCGCTGATTATCGAAACGAGCACCCAATTGTTGCCCACGATGCGCAGCTCGTCCGTGGCGTCGGGCTCGGTGACGAGCAGGAACTGCATGAGCAGCAGCGTGATTACGCCGCCTATCGTGCCCATGAGGTTGATTATGGCGTTTGCGTTACTGCGAATGGGCTTGGGCGTGACGTCGGGCATCAGCGCGACCGCAGGCGAGCGGTACAGGCACATGAACACGAGCGTGAACGCCGTCGCCGCGAGCATCAGCGCGAGCGAGCGCGAATTGTGCGCGAAGTTGACGAGCATGAACGTGCAAGCCGCGAGCACCGAGCCGCACACGATAAACGGCATGCGACGCCCCACCTTGCTCCGTAGTTTCATCGGGAACCTGTCCGACCATATTCCCATAAACGGCAGTAAGACCACCGCTAAGATGTTGTCCAGCGCCATGATAGCGCCGCGAGCCGTCGCGCTGAAATCAAAGTCTTTCAGAAACAGCGGCATAAGGCTGTCGTACACCTGCCAGAACATGCAAACGGTGAAAAACGCCAGCCCCACAAGTATGGTGCGCGATATATTCAGCTTCAGTCCGTGAGTTTCGCTCATGATTTCCCTCCGATTTTCCTGCCGTCTTTTCGTCTATTTTATCACATAAGACGCGGCGCTGTAAAGCTATTTTTCGTAAAATCAAAGTAAAATCGCGTAAAACCCGTGGCTTGTCGCGCTTTTCCCTACACGGTAATGCGCTCGACGTGCTTTTCGCAGCCTATGTGCGTCACCCGAAACGCGCCTATGAACGTGTTGAGCTCCAGCGCGTGAAGCTTTGCCGCAGCCACTCCTATCGCGCTTTCGCCGATTTTGACCGACAGTCCGCACCCTACCGAAACCTCGCGAGGCGTGCTCACCAGCGTGTTGACTACCCCTGCGGCTTTCAGCTCGCCGCTGAAGCGAATCGATTGCGTGCGCGACCGAAACGCGAAAATCAAATAAATCATATCGTCCTTCCTTTGCAATTTTACCGAGCTCGGCTCGTATAATATAGTATATTACTCCCGGTCAGGCGGTGTGATTTACGATGATATACTTCGACAATTCCGCAAGCACGATATTCAAACCGCGCGAGGTCGTTTGCGCCGTTTCAAACGCACTCGCGTTTCTCTCCGCCAATCCCGGGCGGAGCGGTCACTCGGCGGCTATGCGAGCAGCCGCGCTAGTTGCTCGCGCTCGGCGAAAGTGCGCGGATTATTTCGGGCTGAAAGGCAGCGACGGCGTGATTTTTACCGACAACTGCACGGGCGCGCTCAATCTCGCGATACTAGGCACGGCGAGGCGCGGTCATATAGTGACTACCGCGCTCGAGCATAACAGCGTGCTGCGACCTCTTTACGCGCTGAAAACGCGCGGCGAGGCGAGCTTTACCGCGGTTAATCCCGTTTGCGGCGGCGCGGTGACTGCGGAAGCCGTCGAGCGCGCAATCCGTCCCGACACCTACCTTGTCGCGGTCAACCACGTTTCAAACATCACGGGAGCGATTGCGCCCGTTGCGGAAATCGGCAGACTCTGCCGCAGGCGCGGCTTGCTCTTCCTTGTCGACGGGGCGCAAAGCGGCGGTTACGTCGACATAGACATGGACGAAACGAATATCGATATGCTGGCGATTGCGCCGCACAAGGGTCTGCACGCCGTTCAGGGCGTTGGCGTTCTTCTCGTAGGAAAACGCGCGAAAGCCGCGCTTCGTCCGATACGCTACGGCGGAACGGGCACGAGCTCGGACAGTCTTACGCAGCCGACGGACTTTCCCGACGGGTTCGAGTCGGGCACTCTGCCCACTCCTGCGATTGCCGGGCTGTGCGCCGCGATTTGCCGCGCGGAAAAACACGCGCTGTTCGAGCGCGAAACCGTAGCCGCACTTTCTCGCAGGCTGCGACGGGGCTTGGCCGCAATAGACGGGGTTAAAATTCTCTCGCCCGAAAACGCGCTGAACGGGATTGCGGCGTTTAACGTGCGCGATTACGAGTCGGGCGACGTCGCGGATATTCTTTCGTCCGAGTACGACGTGTGCGTGCGCGGCGGACTGCACTGCGCGCCGCTCGCACACAAATACTTAGGTACTCTCTCCGTCGGCGCGGTGCGAGTTTCGCTGGGCTTTGATAATACTTCGGGCGAAGTGGATTTCTTTATCCGCGCGGTTTCGGAAATCGCGGCAAAGCGTTAAGGCGCAAAAGCGCAATAATCGACAGAATACAAGCAAAAATGCCTCCCGCGGTACTTCGGGAAGCATTTTTGCTTTTTATTGGATTAGGTCATAATTGTGACCCGGGAGGATTATCTGAGGAAGCGTTACTCTCGGAAGCATGTTTTTCGGCTTCGGCTTTACGCCTTGCCTCTTCGGCGGCGCGAATACACATATTGCAGTGGGCGCAATCTCCGCCGCAGTCGCCGCCGCATTTACCCTGCTTCTTTCTGACAAGCCACACGATAAACACGCTTGCAACCACCAGCACACATACTATGATAAGAATAATTTCCGGAATTCCCATTGTTTTACGCCTTCTTGACTATTCTTCTGTTGCGAAGAACGATGAACGCTACGACGGCAGCGATGAGCGCCATCCAGATGAAGCAGGTCCACCACCACGAACCAATCGTGTAGATGATTGTGCCCACGATGTAGGAGGAAGCAACCCAGAACAGGAGCGTCCACAAGTAGCGAGTCTTGTTCTGGAGCTCGGCTTTTGCCGTAGCCACAGCCGCAAAGCACGGAATCGTGGTCATGTTGAACGCGATGAAGGAAATCAGCGCGGGTCCGGTGATGCCGGTTGCCTGAATCATTGCCTGTACTGCCATTATGCCGCTATCGTCGGCGTCGATTGCGTCAACGTCGAAGCCGAGTCCCGCAACCTTGACGAGGCACGCCGCCAATATTGCGAAGGTCGAGATGACGTTCTCTTTTGCGATAAGTCCGGACACCGCTGCGAGCGCGAATACCCAGCCGTACTTGCCGAGCTGGCTACCGAAGCCGAGGGGCGTGAACAAGGGCTGAACGAGCTTGCTGATGTTGGCGAGGATACTTTCGTTGATTGCGTCGTCCTCGAGGAGTTTCCAATCGAACGTAAAGTGGCAAAGCACCCAGATGATGATGGTCGAAGCGAAGATAATCGTAAACGCCTTCTTCACAAAGTGCTTCGTCTTATCCCACAGGTGAGCCATCAGGTTCTTGAACTGCGGCATGTGGTAAGAAGGAAGCTCCATAATGAACGGAGGGGTTTCGCCCTTGAGCGTGGTAGAACGCATCAGGAGCACCGCTACGATTGCGGTTACGATGCCGAGCAGGTACATCGCGAACGTGATTACGTCGGCATTGCCTACGCCGAAGGACGCAACCAGCGCGCCTGCAACGGCGGTGAGAATCGGGAGCTTAGCTCCGCAGGAGAAGAACGGAATGACGCGGATAGTCGCGGTGCGCTCCTTCTCGTCTGCAAGAGTACGGGTGTTAATCATTGCCGGCACCGAGCAGCCGAAGCCCATAATCATGGGCAGGAACGCGCGGCCCGAAAGACCGAACTTGCGGAACATTCTGTCGAGAATGAACGCGATACGAGCCATGTAGCCGCTGTCCTCGAGAATCGAGAAGAACAGGAACAGTACGAGAATCGGGGGCAGGAAGGAAAGTACGGCTCCGATACCTTCGATGATACCGTCGTTGATAAGTCCTTCTGCCCAGGGCGCCATGCCTATAGCGGATATACCGCCTTTAAGCAAATCAAACAGCGAGCCGACTATAATGTCGTTCCATAGGTTGTTTATGAACACGCCGGGTGACATTACGCCGCCGTCGTAAATACAAGCAAGCAGTCTTACGCCGAAGTTGTCGCCGTCGAATCCGAGTTCGTCCAGCGTCGGCAGTCCGAAAATTGCTCCGAGGTACAGAAGGTCCTCGCCGAACGTGAGGTGGAAAATTCCGAACAGGATAACGATAAAGATGGGAATACCCCAAATCTTGTGAGTGAGTACCTTATCCGCCTTGTCGGACTTGCTCATCTTGAACTTATCCTTGTCCTTGCGCTGCACAACCGCCGCGAAGTGCTTGGAAATATACTTGTATCTGCCGTCGGCAACAAGCGCCTCGAAGTCGGTGCCGAACGTGTCGTCGGAAAAAGTTTCCTTAAACTCGTTGACCATGTGCACGGTTTCTTTGTGCATGTTCACTTCTATTTCGTCGCCTTCTACAAGCTTGATTGCGTGGAAAAGCGGATTTTCGACGTTCTGACCTTTAAGCGCGATTCTTACGTCGTTGATAAGGTGGGCAACCGGAGTGTCGGAAAGCACGCTGGTGCCGGTGCGCGGAACCGAGCTTTCGGCATAAGCCCTGTCCATAAGCTCTTTAAGTCCGGTCTGCTTCAATGCGGAAATCTTGACGACGGGAACGCCCAGACGTTTTTCGAGCTCCTTCTCGTCGATTTTGTCGCCGTTCTTCTCTACCGCGTCCATCATGTTGAGCGCGATGACCATAGGAACGTCGATTTCCATAATCTGCGTGGTGAGGTAAAGGTTACGCTCGAGGTTGGTTGCGTCGACGATGTTGATTACGCAGTCGGGCTTTTCGTCGAGTATGTAATTCCTTGCGATTACTTCCTCCGGGGTGTACGGCGACAGCGAGTAGATACCCGGAAGGTCGACGATTGCAACGGGCTCGGCGCACTTCTTGTAAACGCCGTCGCGCTTGTCAACCGTGACGCCCGGCCAGTTGCCTACATGCGCGGTCGAGCCGGTGAGGCTGTTAAAAAGCGTCGTTTTGCCGCAGTTCGGGTTGCCGGCAAGTGCAAATCTTTTCATTACTTTTTCACCTCCGTCATCAAAACGCACGCGGCTTCGGTCTTACGAAGCGTCAGCTCGTAGCCTCTGACCGTCACTTCAATCGGGTCACCCAGCGGCGCGCGCTTACGCATCAGAATTTCCGCGCCGGGCGTGATGCCCATGTCGAACAGACGTCTTTTGATTTTGCCTTCGCCGGCAACGGACTTGACGCGTCCGCTTTCGCCGATTTCAAAGGCTTCAAGAGTCTTTTCCATTCTTACTATGTTCTCCTTTTAAGGTTTTTTTACCGTTTATGCCACGAATATCTTGGTCGACAAATCCCTGTCGAGCGCAATCCGTCCGTCTTTTATCTTGCAAACCACGCAGCCGCCGCTCGAACTGAACACGGATATTTCTCCGTTTACCGTAATTCCGAGACTCTCGAGATGTTTCTTCGTCTTCTCGTCCGCCGCGATTCTTACGACTTTCAACGGTTTTCCGACGGGCGCTATTACTATAGGCATTTGCTTGTACCTCCGCAAAATGTGAATAATCATTCACTTTCGCAAATATAATAGCACACGCCGAATCGTTTGTCAAGCGAAAATGTGAATATTTTTTCATATTCTTTTTTGCGTTTGTTAGCATGCCGTTTCGCTTGCTTTTTTGCTCGATTTACGATATACTACTTTTATGAAGAAAGCGATACGGCAGCCGCAACAGGAGCGGTCAACCGAAAAAAAGAACAGGATTATTCAGGCGAGCTACGAGGTTTTTTCCGAAGTGGGCTATTTCGGCGCGAACACGTCGGAGATTGCGCGCAGAGCCGGCGTTTCGACGGGCATCGTGTACAGTTACTTTACCGACAAGCGCGATATTTTGCTGTATGTGCTGAAAATTTACCTCGACAAGGTGACTTCGCCGCTAGTGAAACTTTTCAAGGGGCTCTCCTCTCCGCTCGATTTCGACGCGCTGATACCGCGGATTGTGGACATGACGATTGAGATACATAAAGAAAACGCACACATGCACAACACTCTGCATGCGCTCGCAGCTACCGACGAAGAGGTCGGCGCGGAGTTTATCCGTCTCGAGGGCGATATTACTTACGAGATAAGCAATATGCTCGAGGAGCTTAACGCCGGCGTGACTCACCCCGTGGAAAAAGTACACATCGCTATGGACATGATTCAGTCGTTCGCACACGAGTACGTTTACGACAATCACCGCTACATCGATTACGACGTGATGAAGCAGACGGTCGAAAACACGCTAATCGGTATGTTCAAGGAATAAATACAAGTATGAATTAAAGCGGCTTATCCGAAACGTGACAAGCCGCTTTTTCTTATTTATATATTATAGTGCGGTGTTACGGCGCGCTACCGATACTCGTCGGAAAGTTCGCACAGCCCGTAGCCCGAGCCCGGCAGTCCTATTTTTCGGGCGTTTTCCACGAGGATTTCTTTTATCTTGTCGGGCGTGTAATCGGGATTCAGGGCGAGAATATCCGCGCAATACCCGGCAACGACGGGAGCCGCCATGCTTGTTCCGCTGAGCCTTAAATAATTATTGTTCGTGCCTATGCAGCACGCGTCCACGCCGAAAGCCGCAAGTTCGGGCTTGACCGGAGCGTCGGGCTTGCCGCGCGACGAAAACTCGGGGACGTAAGTCTTTTCGCCATCGTAGCCCACCGCGCCCACGGTGATGATTTCCGGACAGATTCCGGGCGAAGTGACGGTGCCCGGCTGCGGTCCGGAGTTGCCTGCGCTGGCGACGACGGTAATTCCGCTGCGCCACAACGCCTCCGCGCCGTAAACAAGCGGGTCGTTTTCGCCCGAGCTGTCCGTGCCGAACGACATGCACGCGACTTTTATGTTGTACTCCGCGCGGTGCGAGTGCACCCACTGCATGGCTTCGAGAATGTGAAACGCCGAGCCCTCGCCTTTCTCGTTCATCGCTTTCAGCGCGATTATGTTTGCGCGCGGCGCACTCCCCTTGCACTCGCCGCAGGACATAAGCCCGTTGCCGGCGACAAGCCCTGCCACCGCGCTGCCGTGTCCGTTGTCGTCGTAGGGGTACTCCTCGCCCTTGAGAAAGTCCTCGAAACGCACGACGCGTACCATTGGCGCAATCAAATCAAGGTGCTCGCTTACGCCCGTATCGATAATCGCCACTCCCACGCCCTCGCCGAACGAGCCCGTAGCCTCGGGGCGGATTGCTAAACCTTGCGCGGAGTCGGGCGAGCCGAGCGCAGTCACGGTGGTATGCGCGGCTATCGCTTTCACGAACGGCAGCCTTTCGAGGTCGCGGACGGTGTGGACGTTTACCTGCGCTCCGAACGCCGAAATGAACGGATAGTTCTTCACTATGCACGACGCATACGGCATAAGCCCTTGCTTGGCTTTTTCAAAGCTGTCGGTCAGAATTACGCACTTGACTTCGCCGTTACCGTTTGCCGTCAGTCGCGACGGGACTTTTCCGCTTTCGGAAGCTATGTAATTGTTTCTGAAGTTACGAAACAGGCTCATTCGTCGGTATCCGCGTTCATCAGGCGAACGACGTTTTCCATTTTTTCGCGCTGCTCGGGGGTGAGCGACGGCGACGCGAGCGCGATGAACGCACGCATTTGCTCGGGGTCGTAGGTTCCGTTGGTTTTGGCGGCGCGAACGTTCTTCATGAGCTCGGCAATCAGTGCGTCCTCATCCATTTCCGCGTACTTTTCATAGTCGGCGCCCATGCCGACTTCATCCGCGATGCGCTTCGACGGCTTGTCGCCGCGCCTGTTGCTTCCGTTGAAATTTTTTAAGCTTCTCATATAGCCCTCCGGTACTTTTATGTATATGCCGGCATATATTTAAATGTGCCGATCGGCGCAAATAAGTGCGGCGGTGAGAATTTTATGGACATAACGACAATATTACCGTTGCTTCTCGCAGGAAAAGGCGGCGGCAAAAACAGCGAAACGCTTGCGCTTCTCCTGAAAACGATGGGTTCGGGAAAAAAGCCGGACGAGTCGGTGATTATGGACGAGATGCTGAAAAAAAGCGGCTGCGCGCCCGAAACCGCCGCCGTTCTTAACGCCGCCATGAAAAACCGCACGGAAAAGCCGCGGCGCTCCGTGGGGCTGCGCTCGGTGCTGGGCATCGTCAACGACGAGATTTTAGGGAAAATCACCAAGTATATGGACGACGTAAGGTGATTTATAGTATGTCGGTTTGGTGCAACGGTTGTTAATACCCGTTTATTTTTGACCATTCCCCACTCGCTTCGTGGGAGTTCTCTGCTGCATCGGTGGTATTTATATGGCTGGGTTATTTGTTCCATGTCTGGGATAATGAGTGAAATTTTTGCCGAGGCAAAAGTGATATACGGCTACGCCGTGTGATATTCGCCTTACGTCGAGTGATATTCGCGCTTCCGCGCGAGTTAAGGATAATTATTTGTTCCATGAAGGGGTTCCTCACGCGCGCGGAAAGCCGCGCGCTCAGGATGACGTTTTTGATGGAGAGTGCGCGTTTGTTTTTTATTAGACTTTTTCTAATGTCAATTACTTGTTCCATGTCGGGATTCCGCGTCGCAACGGCATTGC
>DQGD01000006.1:72730-115094 GCA_003533505.1 Clostridiales bacterium
GCAATGCCGTTGCGACGCGGAATGACGTTAAAACACAAAAGGTACGCGTTTGGATTTATAATCCGGCGAAGCGTAAAGATTATAATAAATGCGCCTACGGCTAGATTCTCAGGGCTGCGCTGTCGCTCCGCTCAGAATGACATTAGAATTAGTACTTCTCTTCCGCAAGGAGCGATTACTTAGCCTTTATAAAACAAAAAGCCCAGAGCATTAAGAGGGCTTTCGTTTTGGTTTAATCGAATTTACTTTTAAGCTTAATCGGGCTTGGGCGCCTTAATTTTAGCGTTATTCGCCTTTAATCAGCGTGTTGAGGATTTGCAGGAGATTGAAAGTTACGGCGTCGCCGAACACCCTGAGGTTAAGTCCCGTTTCCTTTTCAATCTTGTCGAGGCGGTAAATGAGCGTATTGCGGTGAATATACATATTGCGGCTCGTTTCGGAAATGTTGAGCGAGTTCTTCATAAACTCCTCGGCGGTGTTCATAAGCTCCGGGTCGGCAAGCACTTCGGAGCCGTTTTTTTCGAGCAGGCTGTCGAAGTATTTGATTAGCAGCGGCTTGGGCGTGTCGGACAAAATCCTGATGAGGATATAGTCGTTATACGAGTACACGTTGGCGGCAGGCGACAGAAGCTTGCCGAACTTGTAGGTGAAAATGACCTTTTCGTAGCTGCCGGAAAGTTCCTGAAACGAGCGGATAGTGCCGCCGGTGCAGATGGTAAGGTCAATTCTCAACTCTTCCTTGACGTTCTCGTACAGTATCGACGCGAACTCGTAGGACGAGTGGTACTCCTCGTTGTCGTCGCAGGCGGCGCGCAGGTACACCAGAGTGCGCTCGTCCATCGTGACAATATAGTCGCGCTTGTCGGCAATCATCGAAAGAAAATGCTTGAGTTCCGACTGCATTTCGCGCGTGCGCGTGACGAGCGACAGCATATAGTGGCAGAACTTTACGTCCGAAAAGTGCGCGCGGAACATGTTTTTCTGCACGGAGCTGAGCTCGCCCGAAAGCAGCAGCCGTAGTTTTTCTTCGGTGGAAAAGTCGTCGCGCAGCCGCTCCTCGCCCGAGCCTATCACGGCGTCCAGCATTACCGCGTAGTTGCGCGATTCTCTTCCGTCGCCCTTTAACGCGACGTAGTAAATGCCCGTCATGCGATGCACGCAAAGGTACGTTACGCCGTTCTCCTGCGCCACGTTTTCGTCAAACTTCTCCGCTGCCGGCAGCGCGAACGGCACCGCAGGCGTTACCGCGGAATACAAAAGCTCGCCGAACGCCGAATACAGCGAACTTTCGACGTCCGTTTTCTGATAAATGTCGTTAAGTGCGGATATGATTTTCTTCATTTTTTATCCTTTCGGGCGGATTGCGTTATATCTGCCCTTATATTGTCTATCGGACGTTTTCCGTTTCGGGACGTTCGATAAAACGTGTTTCAAGCTTGCCGATGTCGGGTTTTGCGCCTATTGCGTCGGCGACGGCGGCGGTAATTTCGAGTCCGTTCTCCGCGGCGAGCGTAAAGCGCACTCTATCCGAGTACTCGGTGCCGATAATTCTCAGCGGCAAACGCGCGGCGGCTGCGGTAAATTTTTTCGCCCTCGCAAAATCCAGCCACAGCTCGTACACGTCGCATAGCTCGAAGCGGACTACCCTAGCGTTTTTAATCGCCGACGAGGCGGCGGACGAATACGCGCGGACAAGACCGCCTGCGCCCAGCTTTATTCCGCCGAACCAGCGCACGACCGCAACCAGCGTTTCGCGCAGTCCCGAGGCTTTTAACGCTTCCATAATGGGCTGTCCTGCCGTGCCCGACGGCTCGCCGTCGTCCGAAAACCTTGAGGCGTAACCCGACCTATCGAATATCGCGGCATAGCAGACGTGGGTTGCGTCGGAGTACTTTTTCCTTATTTCGGCGAGCGCGGCAAACGTTTCCTCTTCGCTGCCGACATGTCGTACTATCGTCAGAAACTCCGAGCGAGTGACGACGGTCGTTTCGGAATATTCCTCTTTTACCGTGAGAAACGAGGTCACTTCAATACAACCTTGACGTGAACCTTTTTGCCCTTGTGGAGCACGAACGAATCGGTCACTCCGAAGTCGGCGAGCTTAGCCGCGACGCTCGTTACCTTTTCGTCGCCGATTTTCACGCCGCCGCCCTCGACGAGCCTGCGAGCCTCGCTCTTGGACGAAGCCACGCCGGCGAGCGTCATTGAGTCCACTACGGTTGTTTCCACGCTGCCCTCAATCGTGACTTCGGGCATTGCGTCGACGTTGCCCGAGAACGCGCCCTCTGCCTGACTCTTGGCTTTTTCGGCTTCCTCCTCGCCGTGAACGAGCTTTGTGACCTCGTAGGCGAGCCTTGCCTTGGCGGCGTTGATGCGCTCGTCCTTGTACTTGACGAGCTCCGCGATTTCGTCGAGTTCCATGAAGGTAAGGAGCTTTAAGCACTCCTCTACTTTGACGTCCTCGACGTTGCGGAAGTACTGATAGAAATCGTAGGGCGAAGTCTTGTTGGGGTCGAGCCACAGCGCGCCCTTGGCGGTCTTGCCCATTTTTTTGCCGTCGCTGGTTTCGAGCAGCGTGAAAGTCATGGCGTAAGCCGAGTCGCCCTCGAGGCGGCGTATAAGGTCGGCGCCGGCGAGGATATTGGACCACTGGTCGTTGCCGCCGATTTCGAGCTTGCAGCCGTACTTGCGGTACAGCACCAGAAAGTCGTATGCCTGCATCAGCATGTAGTTGAATTCGAGGAAGTTGAGTCCGCGCTCGTAGCGAGTCTTAAAGCACTCGGCGGTGAGCATCTTGTTGACCGAGAAGTTGATGCCGATTTCGCGCAAAAAGTCGATATAGTTGAGATTAAGCAGCCAATCGCCGTTGTCCACCATGATTGCCGGGTTGTCGCCCTCGAAGTCGAGGAAGCGGCTCATCTGCTTTTTGAACGCCGCAACGTTGGCGGCAATCGTTTCGCGTGTCATCATCTGGCGCATGTCCGTTCTGCCCGACGGGTCGCCTATCATCGCGGTACCGCCGCCGAAAAGCGCAATCGGCTTGTGCCCGGCGCGCTGCATGTGCGCCATTGCCATGACGGGAATATAGTGACCGATATGCAGGCTGTCCGCCGTCGGGTCAAAGCCGACGTAAAACGGCGTGGGCTCTTTCCCGAGCTGATTGTACAAGTCCTCTTCGTACACAGTCTGTTTGATAAATCCGCGCTCTTTGAGAATGTCGAATGCGTTTTTCTTGTTTGCCATCGTAGTTATTTAACCTCCGTTACTTTTCTCTTAAATACTTCGCCGAGTGCGCGTATGCCGCGCTCGATTTTTTCCTCGTCGGCGTTTGAATAGTTTAATCTTATGGTATTCAGTCCGCCGTCGCCCACATAGAACGATTTGCCCGGCACATACGCGACTTTTTTCGCGATTGCTTCGGGGAACGCCGCCACGGTATCGACGGGAACGGTGAATTCGCCGAAAACGAACAGTCCGCCGTCGGGGTCGGTACGCCGAAACTCCTCGGGCATGTACCTGTCGAGAGCCGCGGTCATCGCCGTTTTTCGTTTTTTGTATATAGGTATGCTCTTTTCGAGGTTTGGCTTTAAGTAGCCGCGTTTCAGGTACTCGCACGCAATCGCTTGCGAAAGCCCCGAAGTGTGGACGTCGGCGCACTGCTTGCCGACGACGAGTTTTCCGATTACCTCCGGAGCTCCGCACATCACGCCCGTTCTGAGCCCCGGCGCGAGAATCTTGGAGAAGCTGGTGACGTAAACCACCTTGCCGGCTCGGTCGAAGCTCTTTATCGGCGGAAGCGGCTCGCCCGAATATCGGATTCTCGAATACGGGTCGTCCTCGAGCACCATAATGTCATACTTTTCCGCAAGCGCGGCTATGCCCTTGCGGTTTTCCGTCGAGTACGTTTTGCCCGTGGGGTTGGAAAACGTGGGCACGACGTAGAGGAATTTGGGGCGATACTTCTTGATTTTCGCCTCGAGGTCGTCGAGCTTCAAGCCGTTTTCGTCCGAGTCCACGCCCACAGCCTTGGCTTCGTAGGAAGAAGCGATTTGCAAAAACGCGAGGTAGGTCGGGTTTTCGACGAGCACATAGTCGCCCTTGTCGAGGAAAACTTTGCACATAAGGTCGATGCCCTGCTGACCGCCCGAAACGACAAACAGCTCGTCCGTCGATTGAGTCTTAACGCCTGCGTCCGCCAAAAAGTCGCGAAGCTGCTCGCGAAACGGCATTGCGCCCTCGGTCACTCCGTACTGAAGCGCCGGCATCGCGCCGCTGCCGCCCAGAATGTCGGCGGTGATTTCGGCAATCTTGTCAACGGGAATACACTCCGCCGCAGGCAAGCCGCCGGCAAACGATATCATATCGGGCTGAGCCGTAAGCTTCAGTATCTCGCGAGTCGCCGAGCCGTTCAATCCAATCATTCTCGTGCTGTAATTACTCATAATGGCTCCTTTAATTGTTGTTTTTCCTAAGGCGCAAGCGGCTCGTCGTACAGCCGCTCGGGCAGGTATTTTATCGTAAAGAACGTCGCCGCTCCCACAAATAAGCCTGCTATCACCGACGCAAGCAGCATGAGCGGAAGCGCGGCGAACAGGTTGGCGTGCACCGAAATCGATGCTACGGCAAGTTGCGTGACGTTGTGCGCGAGCGCGCCGATAAAGCTTATCGACACGATTGACAGCCGCTTTATCGCGGTTTTTACGAGCACGGCTTCTATCGCGAGCGAAACGCAGCCGCCTGCGAGCGAATACGCGAGGGCGAAATAGTTGCCGCTCGCAATCGCGCTCATAAGGCATCTTGCAACGAGCACGAAACATGCGTCGGTTACGCCCGAGATTATCAGCGCGACGAGGCTTACGACGTTGCTTATGCCCATCTTTGCGCCCGGGGCGAACGCCAGCACGGGCGGAAGCGAGTTTTCGATTATCGCGAGCACGAACGCCGCCGCCACGAATAGCGCTAGTCTGGTTATTCTCTTTGCGCTCATAGCGTTCTCCTCTATCGCGCCTGACCGGTATCGGCTTGAAATTCGCCGCTGCCGACGATTTTCACGACTACGCCGCCCGGAAGACACACAATCGACTGATTCACGCGCGAGATTCTGCCCGTATGCTCGCAGACCTTGTCGGCGCAGCTCGCGTCCTTTACATACGCTTCGCCGCCGTCGATGACCACCGTGAGCCCCGTAAGCTTTATCTCGCGGTTTTCGCCGAGACTGTACTCCTGCGTTTTGCCGTTTTCGGTGACGACGACTCTCGCGCCCTTTTTGCCGCCGACTAGCCCCGTGAGCGCAAGAGCAAGCGCGGCTACGGTAACTACCGCCATAACTATTACGTCGAAAAGCCGTAGGGACCTGCTCTCTTTAATCGCGTTTATCGCTCTTTTGTCGGTCATAGCGGCGAGTACTCCGTTTTGTAAAGCGTTTCCGTTTCCGAAAAGTCGAAGTCGCCGACTTTGGCGAACTTGCCGTCCGAAGTGAAAATCAGCGCGCGGTAGCCGATTTTTTCTATCAGCTCTACCGCTTTTTCCGCTCCGACTACGCAAGCCGCCGTCGCGTAGGCGTCGCACACAAGCGAGCTTTCACCCACAACCGTGGCGGAAATAACGTGGTCGGTCCGGCGGTACTTGCCCGTGGTTTCGTCGTAGGTTATGCCAATCGGCGTGGCAGTCTTGCCGTCGATTATGTGGCAGACCCTCAGCGTTTCGTCGCCGTTATTGAAGTCGTAACACCGCTCGTAGTCGCCGCTGGTCACCACCGAAGCGTTGCCGCCGAGGTAAAAGCCGCAGACGTAGCCGCGCTTATCCTCTGTGCCGCGAGGGTTTACTACGCCCACGCCCCACGGCTTGCTCCTGCCGCCGTCGCGGTAGTCGCCGATAAGGTAGATATTGCCGCTTATTTCGATAAGCGCGCTGGTAACGCCGCGCCTTAAACAGACGTCGCGGCACTCGTCGGCTATGTAGCCTTTCGCTATGCCGCCGAAATCGAGCGTTACGCCGTCGGCGGTTTTGGTAAGATAATACTTGCCGTCCTCTTCCGTCGCGGTAAAGCCGTCCATACCGCTTTTGCCGGCGAGGGCGTTTACCTCGTCCGCTCGCGGCAGGCTCTCCTTTTTCGCACTGCCGTAGGCGTACCTGTTTATGCCGTCCGCGTCGACTTCCCACAGCCGCGACGCCGCCGAAAGCGACGGGTCGAACGCGCCCGAAGTCGCCGCGTAGATTTCCTTTGACTTGATTGCGAGGTAATAGGCGTGGCGGTCGACTTCGATTTTAGCGCCGTTTTGCGCGGCGTTGAATTTTGCAATCAGGCTGTCGGGGCGGTTTACGTTTATCGACGCGTCCGCCTCTTCCATAAGCTCCGACATTTCGTCGATTGCCGACTTCTCGTCGCCGCTGCAGAGCGAAGCGGAAAAGACTATGCCGGACGAAAAAACCGTGCGCGTTTCCGTGACGTAGCCGCCGCAAGCGACGAATGTCGACATAATTAAAATCGCAAGTATCGAAGCAATGATTCTTTTCGTTTTCGGCAACTCTCTTCTCCGCGCAGCCGCAGCCGCTTTATTTCGCTTTCTTCACGAACAGTAGTCCCACGGTGTCCGGTCCGCAATGGCTGCCGATGACGGGTCCTACCAGCTGTTGCCAGATTTCGGCGTTCGGGCACTTGTCTTTTACGTGCGAAAGCTCTATTTCGACGTCGTCGTCGCAATCGGCGTTCATTATCACTATCGGGTAATTCTCGTCGACTTCGTCGCTCTCGAGATAAGCCGCGAGGTCCTTTAACGAGCGTTTTCTACCCTTGGATTTTTCCACGTTGACGAGCTTGCCGTCCACGTTGGAGATTATCGGCTTTATGTTGAACAGCGTGCCCACCATCGCCTTGAAGCTCGACAGCCTGCCGCCGCGCTTGAGATAGATGAGGTCGCCCACGGTGAAATAGCATTTCACGCGGTCGCGAAACTCCTCGACGAATTTCACTACTTCCTCGTCCGAAGCCCCCTCGTTGTGTTTAAGCGCCGCGAAGTACACCACGAGTCCTGCCGCCATGCTGATATGCGTGGAGTCGACGACGGTGATTTTTCTGTCGGGGTAAGCCGCTTTAAGCTTCTCAATCGCCTTGTTCATCGAGTCGAAAGTGCCGCTCATTTTGTGCGAGAAAGTGACGTAGATAATGTCCTCGCCGCCTTTCAGCACGGGCTCGAAATAGCCGATATAGTCCGCTTCGTTGAGCGCGCTGGTCTTTGCCACCGCGCCGCCGCGCATTCTGTCGAAAAACGCACGGTTGTCGGTATTCTTGCCGAGGTCGTAATAATATTCCTCGCCGCCTATCGTATAGGGCATCGAGATGTAGTCGATTCCCAGCTTTTCTATTTTATCGTACCACAGTTCGCAGTTGCTGTCGCAAAAAAATCTGCTCATTGTTATCCTCCGAAACAATTTAATTCGGGCGTTTTCCCACCCCGGCGGCTCCTTCTTTCCCCCTCTTTACACCGCTCCATGCTACAATTATAATATCTTTTGAAAAATTTAGCAACCGATACGCCGCATTTTACCGTCATTTCGTATAAAAATTTTGGCTAAAATAACGAAAAAGCCTCTTTAAGGGGCTTTTCTTAAGGCTTTACTTATACCAAACTCGAAAAATCGTTATAGCATCTTTTCGTAGACGGCGAGCGAGGCGAGCTCGGTTTCGTAGCTTTTGCAAAACTCGGCGACTATCGTCTTCATTGCGCGACGAATGACTGCCGGCTTAATCTCCGCCGACTCGAGCTCGTCAAGCGTCTTATAAGCGATGTACGACAGCGCGCGCTGCGGCGTGTCGGGAGCGGCTTCGGTGCGCTCGGGAGCCTTGGTAAAGCCCGACATGCTGAGCACCTTTTGTATGAATTTCGCGACTATCAGCGCGGACGGCGCGTTGCCGTAGAGCAGCGATTTAAGGGCTTTGAGCAGCACGACGAACAGCCGCGCGTTCTCCACAGACGAGCCGGCGTTATCGGTGACTTCCAGCATGACGCAGCCTGCGGCGTACTTTTCGGGGTCGAGGCACAGCGGATACAAGTCCTCGAGCGGAGTCGCGCCGGTGACGATTTTCTTGCCGTTCTTTTCGCTGACTTCGTACACGCACAGCGCGAACGGCTGGGCGGCGTATTTCATCTTTGCCGCCGGCTTTCTCACGCCGCGCATCGTCGCCGTGACTCTGCCCTCTTCCGCGGAAAAAAGGCGCACGGTCTTGTCGCTCTCGCGCACGTCCGTCGCCTTTATCAGTATTGCCGTCAGTTTTTTGTCCACAGCCGTTTTCCTCTTTCCGAAAATTCCATTGCCGGCGAAAAATGCGGTTTACTCGAATTTGTCCTTGTCCTCCTCGCTTTCGAGAAGGTCCTTATAAAGAAGGTAATAGCACGGGTTGCCGCTGTTTTCAAACAGTCCCCAGCTAATCATTGCCGGGTCAAACGGTTCGCCGAAACCGTCGCCGCTCATGAGTCCGTTTACGTCCTTGAACATTATCGTCGCCTCCACGGTGTTAGTATACCCGGATTTCGGCGGCTGTATTCGCGCGAATTTACCCTGATTGGCGGTTATTTTGTCAAAACGCGGCGCAGAGGCTTAACCTTTCTTCGAGTCGTACCCCACGTCCGACATAACCAGCGCGTCGTTTCGCCAATTCTCGCGCACTTTTACAAAAAGCTCCATGTACACTTTGTGCCCGATTAAGTTCTCAACGTCCTTTCTCGCGCGCTCGGCTATCATTTTCAGCTTTTCGCCGCCTGCTCCGATAATTATCGATTTGTGCGATTCCTTTTCGGCGACTATGTCCACCGACATGTGCGCGGTGCCGTGCTCGTCGAAGAACATCGTGCGCACCTCAACGCCTATTCCGTGCGGAATCTCGTCGTTGAGAAGAATCAGGGCTTTTTCGCGGATGATTTCCGCTATCATATAGCGCTCGGACTTGTCGGTTATCTCGTCGGCAGGGTAATACATGGGTCCCTCGGGCAGCACGTCCGCGAGGCACTTTTTCAGCACGTCGATGTTCTTACGCTTCTTTGCCGAGGTGGGAATAATGTCCCTCACGGCGTTCCGCCCCTCTTCTGCCCGGGTCAGGTACGAGAGTTTGTCGATAATCGGGTACACGCGCTCGTAGCTCGATTCGTCCACTTTGTTGAGCGCGACGAACACCGGAGCGGCGCCTGCGAGGTATTTTTCGATAAACGCCTCGTCCGCTTCGGTCACTTTTCTCGTCACGTCGAGCACGATGACGATTGCGTCCACGCCGTCGGTGGAGGTTCTGACGCACTTTTCCATGTACTCGCCGAGGCGGTTTTTGGGCTTGTGTACGCCGGGGGTGTCAACGAAAATCATTTGGTACTCGTCGGTCGTGAGTATGCCGTTAATCCTGTCGCGCGTGGTCTGAGCCTTGGGCGAAACGATGGAAACCTTTTCGCCGATGAGCGCGTTCATAAGACTGGATTTGCCGACGTTCGGCTTGCCTAATATGCTGATAAATCCCGATTTCATTTAATCTCCTCTTGTGACGCCGCACCTATTCAGCACAGCCTCCTCCCTCTCTCGCATTGCCGCGCGGTCGCTTTCCTCGATATGGTCGTAGCCCATAAGGTGCATAAGTCCGTGCGTGAACAAATAGCAGTTTTCGCGGCGCACGGAGTGCCCGTACTCCTTTGCCTGACCTGCGGCTACTTCTTCGCAGATGACTATGCTGCCTATTTCCACCGCGTCCGCTTGCGCGTCGTAGTCGAACGGGTAATTCTCTTTCGTGAACGGTTTGATTTCGTCGAGCGCCGGGTACGACAGAACGTCGGTCGCTCTGTCCACGCCGCGAGTGCGGCGGTTAAGCTCGTGTATTTCGTCCGCGGTCACGAATTCCACCTCTACGGTCGCGTTGCCGCTAAGCCCGAGCTCGTCGAACGCGGCGGCGGCAAGCGCGGAAAAATCCTCCGCGTACTTTTCGCAATCTACCTTTAACATAGCCGCTCCCTATTTTGCGATTTTGCCCGAGGGATAGCTGATTCTCTCGTGGTAAACTCCGCCGTAAAGTCCGATAATCGTCTGTTTAATTACGTTAAGGTCGCGCATCGTGATGTCGCAGTTGTCGAACTGCTTTCTCGCGATACGGTCGTTTATGATACCCGACACCAGCGCGTCGACTTCGGCGGCGGTGGGCTTGTTCCTCGAGCGCAGAGCGGCTTCGCACGCGTCGCAAATCATTATTATCGCCGCAATTTTCGTCACGGGAGTTTGTCCGTGGTACGAGTACTCTCTTATGTCGACTTCGCCGTCGGTCAGTTTTTTCGCCTTGGCGTAGAACACCGCCATCGGCAGCGTGCCGTGATGCTGCACGGTGACTGCGGCTACCTCGATGGGAATACGGTACTTCTTGCACAGCTCGAAGCCGTCGGTCGTGTGCGCCCTGAGTATCTTCGCCGACACCTCGGGAAGCAGCTCGTCGTGGGGGTTATAACCCGACTGGTTCTCGGTGAAGAACGTGGGGTTTTTAGTCTTTCCGACGTCGTGGTAGTAGGCGCACGCCTTGGCAAGGTACGGGTTTTCGCCGATACGCAGCGCGCATACTTCGGCAAAGCTCGCAACAGCCAGCGAGTGGTTGAACGTGCCCAGCGCGTCGTTTATCAGCATTTTGATGAGCGGCGCGTTGTTATCTATAAGCTCGTTGAGCTTGGTGTTGGTGATTATGTTGAATACGCTCTCGAAAATCGGTTGGAGCAGCATACCCACGAGCACCGGTCCGAATGCGGAGATGCTGAGGAAGCCTGCAATCGCGACGAAATCGAACGAGGAAATTATCAGCGACGACAGGAACAGCAGGAGCATAGTTACCGCTCCCACGCACAGTCCTTTGAGCACGAAAGTCACGCGCTTTACGGTGTTGGACATCGCGTAAGCCACAATCGAGCCCGTGCAAATGCCCGTCATCATCATTACGAGTACGCTGAGCATGTCTATTTTCGTGCCCATTATCGACTCGAACATTAAAGCTACGGACACTACGAGGTTGGCGACAATGTTCGCCACGAACACGTCGCGCCTGTCTGCGAGCGGCACGAGAATGTACGCCGTGAACGCCATCGGCATGTAGAACAGCCCCAGCGCGGAAAGTCCCACGTTGACTATGCACGAGAGCGCGACGGCGGAGCAAATCGCGGCGAGCTTTTTGGTCTTTTCAATCAGCTTTTGCCTTGAATATATAAAGTAGGTGAACAGCGACAGGAGCAAGAGCAAAATGCTGATGCCACTGCCGGCGCACGCGATGTACAGCGTGCTCTTTTTGCTTCCGTCGGTGAACGAGCCGCAGGTGCGATATTTCACGAAAATGCACACGAAAATAAGCATGAACATTACGAAGAATATCAGCGCGGCTCTGAGGAAGGCTTTGGTGTCAATCTTTCTTTCCATTGTCCTCTTTCTCCCGTGCGGCGTAAGCGAGCACTATTCTCTGCACAAGCTCGTGTCGCACGACGTCCTTTTCGGTGAGAACGCAGACGTCTACGCCCTCTAACCCTTTCAGTATTTCAACGGCGCGGCTCAGTCCGCCGGTTACGCCCTTAGGTAAGTCTACCTGCGTAAGGTCGCCGTTTACAACAACTTTGCTGCCCTCGCCGAAACGCGTGAGAAACATTTTCATCTGCTCGTTCGTGGCGTTCTGGGCTTCGTCGAGAATGATAAACGCATTGGACAGCGTTCTGCCGCGCATGTACGCGAGCGGCGCGATTTCGATTATGCCGCGTTCGATAAGCGTGGCGTAGTTGTCCACGCCGAACAGCTCCTGAAGCGCGTCGTATAAGGGGCGCAGATACGGGTCGACCTTGGTCTGAAGGTCACCCGGTAAAAACCCGAGCTTCTCGCCGGCTTCGATTGCCGGGCGCGTGAGAATAATCTTGTCTACCGAGCCCGACTTGTACGCCGCCACCGCCATGGCTACGGCGAGGTAAGTTTTTCCGGTGCCGGCAGGTCCTATTCCGAACGTAAGCGTGTTCTTCCTTATCGCCGAAACGTAGGCGCGTTGCCCGAGCGTTCTGCAACGAATGTACTTGCCTCTTGCGGTGACCGCCACGGCGTCGGTAGACAGCGCGACGATTTCGTCGGGCTTGTCCATGAGCGCGAGGTCGATTGCCGCCGAAACGCGTTCGCGCGTGAGCTCGACGCCCTTGCCGATAAGCGTGAGCAGGCTCTTTATAAGCCCCTCCGCTCTCTCGACGCTCACCTCGTCGTTGCCGACGATTTTGAGCACGCCGTCGCGCGGTCGGAGCGCAACGCCCAGCCGCTTTTCCACGGCTATCGCGTTTTCGTCCAGCGAGCCGAACAGCTTTAACAATGATTCGGTTGTTACGGGTATGCTTTGAGTCATAATCTCCTTTAACTCACTACCGCCGATACCAGCGTTTCCGCGATTATCAGCACTCGGATTTCGTACAGTTCCTCCGCGATTTCCGTTATTATCGCTTCAGATTTTATCGCCGTCGCGGTTTTCGTCAGTTCGCGCTCGGCGGCGAGCCGCACTTCTTCGGCGATTTCCTCTATCGTGGCGGTGTTTTCGATTTTTGCCGTTTCGTAGTACTCGGTGCGAGTGAATTTCAGCGGCAAAAACGCGTCGATTTCGCCGCTCCGCGTTTCCGACTCGAACGAATCGAACGGCGAACTCATAGCGCCGAGCGTAAAAAACTTGCCGAAGCTTACGGCGGTTTTGACCGATTTTCTGCCCGTGCGCTCATAGCGATAGGCGGCGGTACTGACGATTTTCGTCACGGCAGTGACGGTGGTGCCGTAAACCTCGCCGTCCGCGGTTATTTCAGTAATCGCGTTGCCCTCGCCGTCGTACAGCGTACCTTCGATGAGCGTCGCTCCGTTCTTTACCACGTCGCCCGTCTTTACCCTCGGAGTGCCGCTCTTGCACACCACGCGCGTTATCACCGCGTCCGACGCGGCGACTACCGCCTTGCCTCCGCGTTCAGCCTCCGAACGGTCGCGCTCGATTACCTTGATAATCAGCGTGTTGCCTCTGACCTCGGCGCTGCACTCCGCAACTCCGCTCATGGAGTTTACGAAGCGGCGAAGCTCATCTCTGTCGATGCAGGCGGATTTTGCGCCCACGCCGTAGCCGTTCTCTTCGAGCGTCGCGATAAAATCCGCACGGGAAATGTCGTTCAGTCCGCTCACTTCCACGCGCGTTATCGTGCCGCCGCAAAAGAACGCGATTGCCGCGCAAGCCAACGTGCCCAATACTATTCCGACTCGCGAAAGCTTGCCGAGAAAGTACGCGAAAAGTCCGTCGCGACCGACGACCTCATAATTATAACATAACTTTTTGCAAATTGCAAAAGTTTTTACGCTGTCTTTTTTCGCTATGCGCGCCGTCAAGCATTTTTGCGACGATTTTTTCAGGTTTTTAAGCCGTATTCCCTCCGCTGCCAGCGCGGAAATCAGCTTCGGCTGGTTAAAACCCTCGATTTTTACCGTAATATAGGTAATAGGCGACGGAGAAAACCGCGATTCTATCGGCTTTTTCTTCGGTTTCGGCGCGCGCGGCTGCCGCTGCGGCTTGCTATTTACCGTCTTTTTTCGCTCATTCGACGCTTTCACCGCTTATTCTCCCGTCAATCGTCACCGCGCCTTTTTCGTAATCGGACACGGTAAGCTCCTCGCCCGTCACCGTGATTGTCTTTTTGCCTGCCGCCAGCACTACTTTTTCGTCGCTCAGCTCGACCAGCCTGTCCGCGCCCTCGACGTAGACGTGCTTGCCGCCGAAGTTGACTATGTTGTAGCCGCCCGTCGCCGCGTAGCCGATTTTTTCACTTATTTCGCGAAATATGCTCACTCATGCCTCCCGAGCTCCGTAAACGATTTTCGTCGCTTTACTCTATTTTATGCCGAAAATAACGCAAAAATAACGCCGCGCGGCAATATAAAACAACGCCGCAAAAAACCTTGGGCTTGTCGCGACGTTATAGCTTATTATAATCGTTTTCCGTTTCGGGAATGTATTGATTTTGCTCGTTAAACCGCCTGATTTGCTTTGTCCTGCCCGGAGCGCGCGTAGTAGAACACATACTGCTGGGCAAAGCCGGCGTAGTCGCCGTAGCGGTCGAGATAATAGTCGCGCACTTTCTTCGGCGTGTCGAGCTCGGGCGTGGAGCTTGCCTTGAAAATCCAGGTGTCGACGGGGTACGAGCGCGTAAGGTGAAGCCCGAAAAGCACTATGCAGTCGGCGACTTTGGGTCCCACGCCTTTAAGCGCAAGTAACGCTTTGTGCGCGGCTTCGGCGTCGGAAATAGCCGCGATTTCCGCTTTAACGCTCGGGAACGCGCGAGCGGTTTCGTATATGTACTCGGCGCGGTAACCTAATCCCAAAGCTTTGAGGTCGGCAACCGAAGCTTTTTGCAGTTCTTCGGGCGTGGGAAACGCGTAATAATCGCCGATTTTTTTACCGTAAGCGGCGGAAAGGCGTTCGATTATGCCCTTAATCCTCGCGATATTGTTGTTCGCCGACACGATAAAGCTGAAAACCGCTTCGGTGAAGTCCTGCCGCAGAATCCTTATACCCTTGCCGAACGCTACGGCGGCGGTGAGCTCGGGACAAGCGGCGAGCGACGAGGTTATTTTTCCGTAGTCCTCGTCTAAATCGAAATAGCGCCGAAAATACTCGGGGTCTGCGGTGGTGAGCTCGACTTCGCCGCGAGCGTTGTATCGAAGGTCGCATTTTTTGTCCAGCGAATACACGGTGTAGCCGCCGTCCGCGTTTTTGACGTAGCGAAAAACCTGACCGCACTCGAGCGTTGCGGCTATGTCGAAATATTCAGAGCTTACTGTAAACGTCGTCATTGCTCTTGCCTCCGTTTGTCGTGTTTTATCGTCGCTTTTACCGCGCGGTAAAAAAAGAAAAACGCCGCCGTTACTGTCGGCGACGCTTGATTCCTTTGATTATTCAGCGGCGTAAACGCTTACTTGCTTCTTGTTTGCACGGGTTTCAAACTTGACCACGCCGTCGATGAGCGCGAAGAGCGTGTCGTCGCTGCCGATACCGACGTTGTTGCCGGGATGAACCGCGGTACCTCTCTGGCGAACGAGAATGTTGCCGGCAAGGACAAACTGTCCGTCGCCGCGCTTTACTCCCAGACGCTGAGCGTGGGAATCTCTGCCGTTCTTGGTCGAGCCGCCGCCCTTTTTATGTGCAAATAACTGAATGTTCATAAACATAATTATTTAACCTCCAATTCGATAAAATCCGAATAGCCTTCGTTAAGGTCGGCTATTCCGCACAACATCGTGTCCAAAATCATGTCCGCGTTGTGCCTGTCTTGCTCGTTAAGCTTCGGTAATTCGAGGCTAAGGTACCCTTCGTCCGTTTCCACCTCGGCGTTTATGCCGGCAACTCGCATAAGTCCCAGCACAGCCGTCTGTATCACGCTCGACAGCGCGGCGCAAACGATGTCCTCGCCTTCCACGCCGTAGCCGGTGTGTCCGTCGGCGACGAGCGAAACGATGTGTCCCCTGCTCTTGATTACCGTTACTCGCGTCATTAGCCTATGGTCACGATTTTAAGCTTGGTAAATCTCTGGCGATGACCCTGCTTCTTGCGCTCGTTCTTCTTGGCTTTGTACTTGAAGACGACAATCTTCTTGTTCTTGCCCTGTCCGAGCACTTCTGCGGTCGCCTTTACGGTCACGTCCTTTCCTGCGGTAACGACGTCGCCGTCGGCCGTGAAAAGCACGGGAAGCTCTACCTTGTCGCCGACAGCCGCCTCGAGCTTTTCAACCTCGATGACGTCACCTTCGGAAACTCTGTACTGTTTTCCGCCCGTTTCGATTACTGCATACATTGTGTTAAGCACCTCCTCACTGATGTCTCCGTCAGGCGAGGTAACGCATATTTTACGCGTGTTTTACAAACCTCCGCTGTACGGCTCGTTTATCATTATATAATAAAATACGGCGGCTTGTCAACAAAAAAGTCACCGTATTTATGCGATTTTTATGAATTTTTGCGAAATCGCGGCGTTTTCGGCGGCAATCGCTGCCACTGCCGCCCCGTCTATTCGTCGCCGCCCAAAAGTCCCAAATCCTTCATTATCTCGCTGAGGTCGTCTTTCGGGTTCCACGCCTCCTCGAACGAGAAGCCGCTGGCAGAAACCGCGTCCTCTGCAAGCGTTTTGCTTTGCTGCGGTTGTGGCGCGGCTTCGGCTTTCGCACTCTCCACGCGCTCGCGCTCGCCGTCGAACTGCTTTTCGATTTCCTTCATCGCCGCGCTGCCGCCCGAGAGAATGTCGTCCATCGCCGCGTTGAATTTGCCGATTGCCTTCAATCCCTCGTCGTCGGGGTACTTTTCCAGCATCTTATTATAGTGCGACTGCCATTTCTCGTGAAAAGACTTCAGCTGCTTCATCTCCTCGCGGTAACGGGTTTCGGCAAGCTTTTCTATCTCGTCCGCCTTTTGAACGGCGTTGAGTATCGCGGAGGAAATAAGGTCGGTTTTCGCCTTGAACGCGGCAAGCTGTTTTTCCCTCTCGGTAAGCTCGCTTTTCAGCTGAAATATCCGATTTTTTTGTTCGGCGAGCTTGCTCTCGTACTCGTTTTTGAGCGCGAAAACGTATTCGTCGACTTCGGATTTTTTATAGCCTTTTTTCTCTATGTCAAACTTCATATTCAGTTTCTCCCCTCGCCGAGAAGCATACGCTGTTTGAGCTCGTACAGTCCGTCGGACAAGTCCACTTTATATATATGCGGATTGGTGAGCCGCTTATACTCGTCCCAGAATTCGTTGAGCTCGGCGCGGCGGTAGTCGGAACATTCTTTGAGCGTCGGGCACTTGTAGACGGGTTTGCCGCCGTCTATTACTTTGACCAGCAGCTCCTTTACGTCGTAGTCGCTAAGCACCGTTTTTTTCCAGCGTTCGGTTTCGTGCGTGAGCGTGAGCGGTTTGTCAAGCTTTTCGCCGCGCAGCGCGATAAGATCGGCAAACGCCTTGCCGCTTTCCTTTTCGTAAATGCGGTACACGGTCTTGAAGCCCGGGTTGGTTATCTTCTCGATAGAATCGGATTTTTTCAATCTCGGCACGGGCTTGCCGTCGCGCTCGATTTCGGCGAGCTTGTACACGCCGCCGAGCGAGGGCATGCCGTCGCTGGTGATGAGCTTGGTTCCCACGCCGTAGACGTCGATTTTCGCGCCCTGAGAATTGAGCGCGGTGACAAGCTCTTCGTCGATGTCGTTACTGACGAAAATCAGCGCATCGGGATAGCCGGCTTCGTCCAGCATCTTGCGGGCGCGCTTCGACAGGTATGCGAGGTCTCCGCTGTCGAGACGGATTCCGAGCGGCTTGTGCCCTTCTTTTTTGAGGCGATCGAACACCTTTATGGCGTTGGGAATACCGGAATGAAGCGTGTCGTAGGTATCGACGAGCAGCAAGCAGGCGTCGGGATAGATGTCTGCAAAGGCGTTGAACGCGGCGAGCTCGGACGGGTAAGACAGCACCCAGCTGTGCGAGTGCGTGCCCTTGACGGGAATGTCGAACATTTTGGCGGCGAGCACGTTGCTGGTCGAGCTTGCTCCGCCGATAATGGAAGCGCGGCTGCCGTAAATGCCGGCGTCCGGTCCCTGAGCTCTGCGCAGTCCGAACTCGCTGACCTTGCCCTCGCCGGCCGCGGTCGTCACGCGAGAAGCCTTGGTCGCGATGAGCGTCTGGTGGCTGACGATGTTGAGCAGCGCGGTTTCGACGAGCTGCGCTTCGGCAAGCGGCGCGCGGACGGTCATAATCGGCTCCATGGGGAACACGATTTCACCCTCTCTCACCGAGTACACGTCGCCGGTGAAGCGGAGGTTTTTGAGGTAGTCGAGAAAGTCCTCGGTGAACGTGCCGAGCGAGCGCAGGTACTCTATGTCGCCTGCGGTAAAGCGTATGTTTTCGATATAGTCCATCGCTTGCTGAAGCCCGGCGGCTACGGCGTAGTTTATCTGACCTTTTCTGCGGAAAAACATGTCGAAGGTCGCGAGCGAATTGTGGATTCCGCTCTTGAAATAGCCGTTCATCATGGTGAGCTGATAGAAATCGGTGAGTAATGTCAGGTTGCGTTCGTTGTCGTTAGTCATCGTTGTCCTCGCTTTTGTTCATTCTTATCGCGGCGTACACTATCGCGAGCCCCGCGAGCACCACGAGCACGGGAACGACTACGTTCCAGCCCGTAAGTCCGCTGCTCTGGAGCGAGAAAACCGCGGCGATAAGTCCGAAAGTTATTATTATTTTCAGGTGGTCGCGGAACGAGCGCGACATTATCGCGGTGAACAGCGACGAAATCGCCGGTATCGCGATGTACAGCGGATAAAGCTTCGCGTAGGTGAGCGCGGTGAAGTTATTAAGCGCGGCGACGAGCGCAGGCACTATGAACGCGAAAGAAATCCACATGGACACGGTGTTGCGCTGCACGATAGCCGTGGTCAGAAACACCAGCCCCACCGTGAGCAGCACTCCCGGCACAGCGACTTTTCCCACGGTTACGCTCGCGCCGAACACGCCCAGCCCCGACAGCAACAGGAACACTCCGCATACGACGAGGTACGCTCCGGCTATGACGTTGCCGGCGAGCTTTTGTCCTTTAGTAAGTTCGAGTTCGTCTTTATTCTCTTTCATCGTTATCTCCGTTTTCGTCGGGAATATTTTTTGCGCTTTCGCTATCGGCGCCGCTCGCGGCTTCCGCGTTTTCGGTAAGCGAGGCTTCCGCTTCGTTCTCGCTCGTCTTTACTTCGTCCTCGAAGTCGTCGTCCGCGGCTCCGCCCACTTCCCAATACCTGTCGTCGTCGGAGACTTCGTCGAACTGCGGTCCGTCGTCCTCTTCCTTTTTCGCTTCCTCCGGCGACGGCTTGAGCGTTCTCAGATAAAACTCGGTCTTTTCATAGCCGTAGTACTCGTCCGAAAGTTTTTCCTCGGGCACGAACAGCAGTAGTTTTTTGCCCGAGGCGCGAGCTCTGCAAATATATGTGACGACGTAGGCTACGCCGAACAGGAAAATCAGCGCGCTGACGACCTGACTTACGCGAATGACGCCGGGCACGAGCCACAGGCTGTCGGTGCGCAAGCCCTCGATAAAGAATCTGCCGCAGCCGTACCAGATGCAATAGAACGAGAACGTGAAGCCGTCGAACGACTTTCGGTTGCCGTTATAGAACAGCATCAATAAGCCGAAGCCGATGAGATTCCAGAACGATTCGTAGAAGAACGTCGCCTGAAACCACCCCTCTTTTCCCGTTATCGAATGGGCGGCGTCAATCTTGACGGCGTAGGGAAACCATTGGAGCGACGGGTCGGTCACGGCGTTGCCGTAGGCTTCCTGGTTGACGAAGTTGCCCCACCTGCCGATTACCTGACCGAGAATAATCACCGTGAAGCACAAGTCCGCCATCTGAATGAAAGTTACGCGGTCATAGGTCGGTTTCTTCTTTTGCATCGCGACGACTATGAGCGCGCCGAGGCATGCTCCTATCAGTCCGCCGTAAATCGCGAGCCCGGCGAGTCCTCCCTCGAGCCCGATGATTTTCTTGAACGACCAATGCGCGTCGGGGTTGGCGATAACGTCGAAGATGATGTAGTAAAGCCGCGCGCCCACTATCGCGCACGGAATACAACAAATGGCTATGTCGAAAACGAGGTCTGAATAGTAGCCGCGCCTCTTCGCCATGAAATATGCGAGAATTATGCACAGCACCATGCCGCTTCCGATTAAAAATCCGTACCAATTAAAGCCGCCGGACGCCGATGTGAGCGCCACGCGCGCCGATGATAACGCTTCGTTAAACAATTTTCAGTCCGCCTTCTCGTTGAAGTCGTGCTTATTATATAACACCCGGCGGTTTTTGTCAACCTCTTTTCCCGTTTACCTCGGCATATTAAAGCGAATTACCGCGAATTTTCGCGAGCGACGATTGCCACCGTTCGGTCGTCGGTCAAAGCTCCTCTCGCCCGACCAGCATTACGGTTTTCTCCGCGGCGACGAGAGCGAGCCGCAGCGCGCGGTATTCGGCGGTGTTTTTACTTCCGGGTTCTGAAAGTTCTGCAAAAAACTTTACCGGAGGCAAGCAAAGCTCGGTGACGGAATAATCCACCTTTTGCCATTGCTGCGGCAAGCGACGGGCGTTCGCTACGGCGGAAAAATATTCGGCGAGCGATTTCAGCGCGGACGGCGAAAGTATGGTTTTCGGCTTTTCGGACGAGGCGAGCAACAGAAAAAGCTTGCATTCGGAAGCTGCGAGCGCGGTGATTTTATCCGACGATTCCAGCGCCGCCAGATACGTTTTCTCCCTGGTCCCCGGTTTCGGCGCGCGTGCTTTCGCGAGTTTACTTAGCTCCGCGTAAAACCCGTGAAGCTGCGGAACGGCTGCCGCCGCGAGCGCCTTGTGCTCTAAGATTTTAATTTCTTTTACAAGCGCGCACGACGTTTCCGAAAGTCCGACAAAGCCGCACGCTTCGGTTGCGACTGCGGCGGCAAGCTCGTCCGCCCTCACGCCGATTCTGTCGATAACGATTTTTGTTTTCATCTCCGAAGCCGCAGCCTCGGCGACAATCGTAAACGCGCGCACGAGCGCGGCGGTTTTCAGGTTGTCCGAAGCAAGCTCGGGCAAAACGCTTTCTCTTATCATCGCTTTCACCTCGTCGTTTTTTTAGTAGTTATATTCTTTTGTTTCACGGTTTATAACGGCTAAGGCGTTTGTCCGAAGAAAAAAACGCCCCAAAAGGGCGATTATGTCACGCATAGTACTTCGATAATTGCGACAAATTGCGACAATTATACATATTTTGGCGGTTCCGGACTCAAAAATCATAAATTATACGTTTTGAGCCGAAGCTTAAACGACTTAAAGAAAACATGCTAACAAAAACGCGTTACAAACCGCGTGAATTACGGTTTTACGGCGATTACGCCATGCACCGAGCGGTAAACGTCCCTTCTCACAAGCTTGCGGTCAACCAGCTTTCCGTTCTCGTAATACATTAAATACCCTTCCGAAGCGAGTCCTGCCACGCCGTAACGAACGCGCTTGACGTCGCCGGGGAGCATGTCGTCGGTGACGTATTTTCCCTCCTCGTCCACAATCGTCTTGTCGAGCGGCACGGCGCTTTTGCTGGTGACAACGCTGTCGCGGACGATTTTGTACTGCGGCTTTTTGCCGTAGATTTCCACGACGGCTTGCTCGTCGGTGCCGTAAGCCTTGATAAAGACGGGGCCGCCCGTTTCGTTGATAAACCGCATATCGCTCGCGCCCGAGTTTACCATGGCGTCGAACGACGGCGAAACGTATGACGGCGGCAGTGAGTGACTGCGCGCTTCCACTATTCGCATGTCGGCGAGAAGAGCGCAGTTGTACACCGTGGTGGAGGCTTGACAAACGCCGCCGCCCGTGCCCTCCACATACTCGCCGTCGACAATTATTTTTGCGTCCTGAAAGCCGTTTGCGGCGGTGCGCCTGCCCACCGTCTTATTGAACGAAAACTCCACCCCGTCGTCTACGCGCTTGCCGTTGATTTTGCCGAGCGCAAGCCTTATATTGTGCTTTCTGTTCTCGCCGGACGAAGAATAATCGGTGGTAAATTTCGCGCGAAGCACCGTGTATTGCTTTAATTCGTCGGCGGTAATTTCGGGCAGAATTTCGTCGGCGGCGACGGGAACGGTAACGTTTCTGCCACGGCGGAGAGCCAGATAGACGTCATAATAAAGCCGCTGCTCGTTTACCGAATAGCCCACCTTTTCGCGCGTGATGCAGAACATGGGCGACGAGTACGGGCGGAACTCGGTTACGGCGTTTTTCGGCTCGCGCTCAACGTTTTTTATCGCTTCGTCAACGACATCCTTTAACCTGGGAAAACAATACAAAACCGCAGCTTTGGGCGACGCGCCGAGCGCAAGACACTCCTCCACGCACTGTAGCTTTTCCTCGTAGGGCGCGTTTATTCTGCGTTCGTGCATTTCCTCGATAATCGTAAAATCGGGAGCGTGAAGCGGCTCGTCGCGGTACTCGGCTCGGTAATCGCCGAACGTCAAGCCGATTGTGACTATACCGTCGTCGGGCGCAGCCGCCGCAGAAGCATGCGCGGCGTTTCCGCAAAACAATCCGCAAACGGCGACGAGCATTATCGCCGCCGCAACAAGCGTTATGTACTTATACGCGGATTGTTTCATACCTTTATTATGCGTCGCGCTCGTGTAATTTAGCCGTCACGGTAACTTTTGGAAAAAACCGTCTGAGAAATTCTGTTCTTTTGCGATTTGTTCCTTTGCGGCTTGTTCTTTTGCGGCTTGTTCTTTTGTGGTTTGTTCTTTTGCGGCTTGTTCTTTTGCGATTTGTTCCTTTGCGATTTGTTCCTTTGCGATTTGTTCCTTTGCGATTTGTTCCTTTGTGGTCGAACTTCATCGAAAAAAACGCAATCCCGAAGCGGAATCGCGTTTTTTTCGATTTGATTATAACGTGCGGACTTACTTAGTTTTACCGTGATTTTGCCGTATTTAGCGTTTATTTCCGCCTTATCCGCGTTTCAGCGCGACCGCCGCGAGCGCAACCACGAGCAACGACGCGACTAGCGCCGATTTACCGCCGCAGCCGCCCTTGTCCTCGGGCTCGACCTCCGTCACGATTGTCTCAAACTCGACGGAAACCGTGCAATTCTCGCTCATCGGCTCGCTTTCGTAGTTGCCGTGCTCCGAATTGTACGTCAACGGCTTGTCGCCGATTGCCACCGATTTGACCTTGTAGCCGTCGTTCGGAGTGACCTTGACCGCGATTTTATCACCCTCGTAGTACGTTTCCTCCGTCAGCTCCGCTCTGCCGTGTTCGCGATTGTAGTCGAGTTTTACCTCGAGGGCGGCTTTCTTTGCAAAGCGCACGGTTATCGAAAAACGTTTTTCGCCGTTCGTCGCAATTTCCAGCACGTTGTCCTTTACGTCTGCAAGTTTTTCCTCTCCGTTGACCTTGACGGACGAAGTTTTATACCCGTCATTCGGCGAGAACGTAAGCGTGATTTTGCTTTTGTCCTGCGAAAGCTTGTAGCGAGCGCCGCCGTTCTTGCCGATGGTATTGAGCTCCACAATCGTTTCGTCGGCGGCTTCCAGCAGCTTTTCGCCGAAACGAACGCCCAAGGTCACCATGTCCTTGCCGCTGAAATGGTACGGGTCGCCGTTCGCCTGCTTGCCGTTCTCGTCGACGATGATAAGGTCGGCGGTGGGCACCGTGTACACGCCGCTGACGGAGCCGGCCACTCTGCGCTGCATTTCGTTGAAGGTCGGCACAAGCGGATTATTGTATTCGCTTATCGAAGTTGCGATTTCGCCGATAACGAACGGCATCGACAAATCGTCGTCGTTGCCCGTTATGCCGGCAATATCCTTGCGAATATCCGATATAAACGCCTTTATCAGCACCTCGTAGGCGCCGGGCTCACCCAAATCGTTCTCGCCCTGCATCCACGCCATGCCCTTGACGACGGGCGCGTCGTAGCCGTTAGCTTTCAGCTCGCCATAGACGCTCTTGAAATTCTCCACAAAGCGCAGATACTGCACGCCCGTGGGACCCACGCTCGGGTCGGGCGTAAAGCCTCTCGCCCACATGGATTTCGGATACCAATTCCCGTAGGTAAGGTCAAGCTCCGTCCTCGCGTCGCGCAGCGAGGTTCCGCCTGCCGCAGACTTGAAAATCAGCGCCTTTTTCTCGCCGGCATACAAGGAGTTAATCGCCTTAGCAATGCCGAACTCGGGTCCTATTCTGTCGGAATAAATGCCACACCCCACCTTCATCGATTTCGGATAGGCGGCGAAGGAATCGATATAGCAATGCTTGACGCCGCTGCCGTCAAGCGTGCGCTCGACCTCGCCTGCGTACATTACGTTGCCAAAACTCCCGTCCACGCCGACGGCTTTCGAGCACCCTGCGGCGTTGCTCTGTCCGCCGACAAGATACAAATCTATCGGTTTGACGGTTTCCTCCGCCCGTGCCTCGCCGCCGAACGAAAATCCGACAGCGCACGTCAAAAGCAGCATGAAAGCCGCCATCAGCGACAATAATCTCTTCTTCATCATAGTCCTCCCGTAGCCACGGATTGATTTAACTTTGCCGTCCGATTAAGACGGGCTTTATATGAATTTTAGCATAATTTGCGCGATTTTGCAAGGAAAATGCCGTTCATAACTCGTTTTTTTGCGTGCGAAACAAAAAAAATCACGCGGCTCTATGTAAAGAACCGCGCGATTTTCGTTGTAAACCCACATTTCCGCTTTATTTATGTAGCCTTACATCTGTGCTTTGTTGTTCATTGCAGCCGCTATTTCCGACGCCTGAGCTTTTCTCGCTTCTTCCGCATGTCTTTCGATAGCTTCGTTTACCGCGTTCTTGAAGTTCAAAGCGTTAGCAACCATTTTTACGGTCTTCTTGTCGCCGCTCGTTCCGGTGACTACTACCGTGTAATACTTGAAAATGTTGCCGGCAATGTTTGCGTTGTAGGTTACGTTATCGACTTTTTCAATCGGGAAGTCGATTGTATCTACCTTCAGAATACCCGCCTTGCCCACGACGCGCTTATTGGTAATAATATGCGATAATTCTTAATAAGAAAGTATCGATTTTCTAAAAATAACATAAAAAGGAAACCAACTATGGAATTGGCTCAGATTCAGGTACGGCTTCGGGAATGCATTTCTCAATCGCAATATTCGCAGCGGCAGATTGCTAAGGCAATCGGCGTTTCGGCGCAGACGATTTCAAAATATATGAAGCAGAATATTTTTCCTGCGCCGGACACTCTTTCTAAGCTTTGCATATTGCGCGACGTGCGCGCGGACTACATTCCGGGGCTGACGAACGAATATTGACGGCGAAAGACGACGGGCTTTATAACGGGTTTTATAAGCCGTTCGTTTGCTCGGAAAAATAAGTAGCTCACTCCGCCCTTTCTCTGCTTTGAATACTCGCAAAAAATACGCAAAACAAAAAAACGCGCCGATAAGCGCGTCCTTTGTCTTTGTTAATTCCTGATTTATATCGTCGTTTGCAGGTTTTGTACGTCGTTTCGAGTTCGCTTACGCCTTACCGCTTGTTGCCGTTTAAGGCGAGTCGGCAAGCCGCGATTAGTCCTCTTCGGTTTCGGCGTACTTTTTGACCTGCTTTAACAGCCATTCCTCATTGTTAAGGCGAGGTTCGACCACGCAAGCGCGCCACAGCTCGTCCAGCACTCCGCCGATTTTGACGGGCTGAATACCCTCTCTGATCAGCACGCTGCCGTCGAGTTTGAGCTCGGAAAGCGTGAGCGGCGCATTCTCGTCGATAAGCTCCTGCTTGACCCTCGCGATGCGGATTTCTCTCGGCGGCTCGTCCATGCCGCGAGCCTTGTCGTCCGCCGCCATCAGTTCTACGAGCTTGTCGATTCTATCGAAGTTTTGGGCGACGAAAATGCGCATTTTCGATTCGCGCGTGTTGCGAGCCATGTCGTACATGTGATTCTGGCACAGCCATTCCACCTCGTCGATTACGTCGTTGGGGTACTTTAATCCGTACTCGCCCAAAGTGTAGCGCACGATATGCGCGGAAACGCTTTCGTGACCGTGCATATTGCCAAATTTAGCCATGCAGTACGGTTTGCCCACGTCGTGCATGAGCGCGGCGAGACGAATATCCGGCGGCGAATACCTGACGGTGCGGTTTATGTGCTCCAGAACGTCGAACTTGTGGTACTTCGGGTTCTGCATAAGCCCGGCTGCGTCCTCGAGCTGCGGAATAAGGTACTTCCATAGTCCCAGCTGCTGAATCAGCCGCAAGCCGCGATAGTGCGCGAACTCCACTCCGTAGCGAGTGTCGGCGAGCAGTATTTTGTTGAGCTCGTCGCGACGGCGCTCGGCGGATATGTCGCGGAGTTTGTCCGCGTTTGCCTGAGCCGCCTTTGCGGTTTCGCCGTCTATCTTGAAGCCGAGTTCGACGGCGAGCCTAATCATTCTGAGGATTCTCAGTCCGTCCGACGCAAACGTGCGCTGCGGATTGTAGCTGCGGATAATCTTCTTTTCGATGTCGGCGATGCCACCCAACGGGTCGACGATTTTGTCGTTGGTCACGTCGTAGTAGACGCTGTTGCACGTAAAATCGCGGCGCATCGCGTCCTGACGAATGTCCGTGGTAAAGCGTACTTCTATCGGCGAGTGCGCTCCGCCGTCGGCGTAACGCTCGACTCTGAACGGCGTGTATTCAAACTTGTCGTCGCCGTAGCGAATAATCGCGGTGCCGAGCTTGTAGTTGACTATTTTGGTCTGGTATCTGCGGCTGATTCCCAGCGCTTCGGGCGCGGCGGGACCGGCAATATCGATGTCGGTATCGCCAAGTCCGGCGATTTTATTGCGCACAAAACCACCGACCGCGTAAATCGGGCACGCGGACATACTGTTTAATTTGCGTAAGCTTTCGGGTATTTCCAATATCATACCTGTATTATAACACGCCGTATTGTTTTTTGCAATTTATTTCGCGCGATTAGTTTCAAAGATTTGCTTTTTCGGCGCAGAATATTATATAATAGATTGTGGAGTCGGAACGCTCCGAGGTTTACAATGCTAATCACACGGGGTAATGCCAATGCTGAATATAATCGCTAATCTGAAAAGCGGCAAGGGCCGCGGAATGAAAAACGTGCGCAAGGTCGCGGAATACTGTCTGAAAAGGAATATTCCCTACTCGCTGCACATCACCAATAAGCCGGGGCACGCGACGGAGCTCGCGGCGGCGCTGACCGAGCACGGCGGAGAAATAGTCGCTCTCGGCGGCGACGGGACTTTTCACGAGGTGCTGAACGGCATCGCAGACATCGAGCACACCACTCTCGGCTTTATTCCGTCGGGGCGCGGCAACGACTTCGTGCGCGCTGCCGGCTGCTCGCTCGACCCCATTCGCGCGCTGGAGGATATACTCCGCGGCGAAACGCGCAATATCGATTACATCGACGTCAACGGCACTCGCTGTCTTAACGTCTGCGGCACGGGTCTGGACGTCAAAGTGCTGGAGCTCGTCGCCGGTAAGACGAACAAGATTTCCTATCTCATTTCGCTCGTCAACTGTCTGAGAAAATTTGACCCTTACCACCTCACCGTCAAGGTCAACGGCGAGGAGCATACCTACGACTGTATAATGGTAGGCGTTTGCAACGGCGTGGCGTTCGGCGGCAATATCAGGCTTTCTCCCACGTCCGTGCTGGACGACGGCAAGCTGGACGTAATCGTTATGTCCACTCCTTCCGACGGCAAAATCATGAAGGTGCTCCCCAAGTTCGTCAAGGGCAAGCACATGGACCTCGAAATCACCGAACATTTCGTTTGCGACGAGGTGCACGTCGAGGGCGACTACCCCATCGAGCTCGACGGTGAAATCTACCGCAATCTTTCCCTCGACTGCAAGGTGGTCAAGGGCGGCTTGCGCACTTATGTCGTAAAATAGACTTTCCACGATATAAAAATGACGACAGAAAACACTGTCGCCGTTTTTTTTCGTTATTACAAATTGTTTTCAGTCTTCTCGTCGCAACTCGTCTTGCTCGCTTCCGGTGAAGGATTTTCCAGAATTTTGAGAATTTTCTTCTGCGTTTCCGAAACTTGTTCGAGCTTTTTGTATAACTCGTCAATAATAAACTCGCTTTTAAGGTTTATTCTGTAATCGCTTTCGGCGCGACTTCTGTCCTTGGCTTCCTGCCGATTCTGACTCATCATTATAAGCGGAGCTTGCACCGCGGCGATACATGACAATACCAAATTCAGCAATATGAACGGATACGCGTCGAACGCCTTGGTCGCAAGCAAGACGTTTATAGTCATCCAAACAATCATCACTCCCATAAAGCTGAAAATAAACGCCCAACTTCCGGCAAACCTGGCAACAGCGTCGGCAGCTCTTTGCCCGAACGAAGCTTTTTCTGCTTTTTCAGAGTTGATAGTCACGCCTGTTTCCAGAAGCTCGGCAATGAGTTCGTCGTCGGTAAGCTCCTTATCCGACTCATGCAACAGCTCGCGAATAATTTTCTTTTTGTCTTTGCGGTAGTTCATATATAATCCCTCCATCGATTTACAATAACGAAACAGGCTTTTTGCGTTCTACGCCGACAGGCGCACGTTTTTGCTTGCTATGACGATTATGTAGTCGTCGCGAGACACGATATTGTAATACAGTCCTTTTGCCGTGAGCGCGGCGATAAGCGGATTTTCCTTGGCGTCGGAGCTCATAAGCTTGGGTTTCACTTCGCCGACAGCCGAATCGGCGATTTTAATTTCAAAGTCGAAGTAGTCGGAGGTCGTCGTGCCACCCTTTGTCGTGAAAGAGCGCTTGCCGGTGCCGAGCGCTGTTTTTGCGAGCGTGGCAATCGTCGCGGCGTAGGTATCGAGGTCGGTGCCCGTGTGCACCAAGCCGTGGAGCGAGGGCGCGAGCGAGGACTGCGCGCTTTCGGCGTACCAATCGTATGGCACGGACGTGGTCGCAGGATATACGGTGTCCTCGTCCTCGACGTGCGTGTCGGCGACTTCGCTGTCGGTGAGCATAAAGTACATGTGCGAAGCCGACTCGTAGGAAGCCGAATACGTCGATGCGGTTAAGCCGTTGCCTGCTTTGTAATTAACGCCCACGCGGACGTCGCCCCAGGTGCAATCGCAGATAAACCATTCGCCGTCGATTTTCACCTTGTTCCAGGCGTGTCCGCCGTAGCTGCCGTTGGTGAACGCCATGCCGGTGATGCGCACCGCAGGTATGCCCTCCATATTGCACAGGAGCGAGAACGTCTTGCTCATGCCGTCGCAAACGGCGAGGTAGTTTTTATCCGTGAGCACGCCCTCGATATAGAACGCGGCGTACTTGACAGCGTCGGAAACTTCTTCGATTTCGCTTGCGCTATCGTCGTACAGCACGCGCCACATTATCCAATCGTAGATGGCGTGCACCTTGTCGAGGTCGGTCATGCCGTCGTCGAGAATAGTGTTTAAGAGCTCCTTCGCGTAGGCGTAATACGTCGCCGCCCTGCCGCTCGCTTTGGGCGCGTAACCGAGCTCTGCCGCACGATAAAGCTGATCGGTGGTAGTCACTTCAGCCGTTCTCTCCGCCTTGTCCAGCGGAAAAACGTGGTCGTCCGCTCTGCCCGTCGCGCTCACATGCGGGTCCATGCCGTTGAGCGCGCGCGCGCTCGATTTCTCCACGTTGTGCGTTACCGAAGGCGTACTTACGGTGTAAAAGTCGTATTCGAGGGTGCAGACTTTGCCCTTCATCGTCGCCGAGATGTCGTAGGAGCCGGTGTAGCTTGCGCGGTTGAATGCGATTTGCGACAGCCGCGAAGCCGTGTATGCGGAGTCGTAGCCCATGTACACCGCGTAGGTCGCGCTTGTCGTGCGCGAAGTGGGCTGAGTTCTGTACAGCATGAAGTAGTCGTAGATTGCGTAAAATTCTTCGTCCGAGCTTATGTAATAGTTGCCGCCGTGCCAGGTTTTCGCAAGGTACGTTATCGCTTCGGAGGCGAGCTTGTCGACTTTTACCGAGGAAGAGAATTGCGATTCGGCGCGCGCTTCCCCGTCGCCTTTCGAGCGCACACGGAACGAGTAGCCGCCCGTCGCAAAATCCAGCTCGGCTTTGGTAAACATCTTCTCGCTGCCCGTGACGGTATAGGTTTTCGCTTCGCCGCCGGCTAACGGGGACACTTCCAGCTCGAACGCTTCGTTTTCGCCGCCCTCGCTCCAATAGACGCGAGTGCTCGGGTAGAACGTGTCGAAATCGACGGTAAGCCCCGTGGGCGTAACCGCGCCCGTGACCGTGACGTAGTTTTCGTCCTCGAGCATTACGCCGTTTACCGCCGCCGTTATAACGTGCTTGCCGACGGACTTCGGCACGAACGTGAAGCCGTTGCCCTCGCCCGATTCCTGCCCGTCGACGTACCAGCCGATTATGCCGTCGACGCCGTGAGTGACGCCGCTAAGCTCGTACTTGGCTGCGGAAACCGCGCCGTAAACCTGCTCGGTCGCGCCCGAAACGAGCTTCACCGAAGCCTCGGGCACAACGTCCGACACCCACCCCACCGTGATTTCGTCGGTAAACGCGGTGCCGTCCTTTGCAGTGACGGAAGCGGAAACTTTGTTTATACCCGGAGTAGAACTCGGCGGCAGCGTGTACGCCGCGCCGGTGTAGTCTACGCTTTCGCCGTTTACGCTCCAATCTATATCGTAATTTTTCGCCACGCTCTTGCCGTCGTTTATCACGGCGTACACGGTGATTTCGCGGTTTTCGCCGACTTTTCGGGTGCGTGAGCGCGTTCTGACCAAAAACGATTTGATTTCGGCAACGACGGAAACGTTACACTCGGCGGTTCTGCCCCTTAAATCGGTCGCGGTGAGCGTAGCCACGCCCACCGACTTCGCCGTGACGGTTGCGTCACCGCTGACGGAAAGCACTTCCTCATCAGACGATGACAGTTTGAAAACAAAGCCCGAGGACGAGCCCGACTCAAACGAGAAGTCGTCCGCCGTGTATGTCTTGCTGTCGCCGACGTACATCGATTTTTCCGTTTCCTTGAAGCCGAAGCGGACGGCGGTCGAGGTCGAGCACGACACGCCGAAGCAACCCGTGGAGCCGAGGATGAGTATCGCCGCAAGCAACGTCGCGATAAGCGTTATATTCAGTTTTTTACGGAGATTTTTCATATTCGACTATATTATACCGCCACTCTCGCCTTTTTACAACTTTTTTCGCGCCGCCATAGCGCTTTTTAATAATAATTTAACTTTTCCGAAATTCCGTTCACTTATTTTTTACGCCGTTTTGACGTGGCTTTAACAAGGTTCTAGCGCCTGTTTGCCGGACATAAAATATTGAGTAAAGTTATCGTATTTTTCGGAGAAAAGCATGCGGAAAACCATATTCTCGGCGGTATTCACTTTGTCGGTTTTTACCGTCGTCGACAGAGCGTTGGGGTTCGTTTTCAAAATCTACCTGTCGCGCGAGCTGGGCGCGGAGCTTCTGGGCGTTTATCAGGTGGCGTTGTCGTTCTTTTTCGTGCTGCTGACCGCCACCACGAGCGGCATACCGCTTATCGTGAGCAAGCTGACGGCGCGGTACCGATTGAGCGGCGAGCTAAGGCGCGAGCGTGCGCTGACCGCCGCCGCGCTCGTGTCGGGACTGACGGTCGCCGCCGTCATAATCGGGCTAAGTCTCTTGCTGTACCTGCCGATGAAGTCGGCGTTTACTTCGCCCGAGAGCGCGACTACCCTGCTGTTCTTCCTGCCTGCGCTGGCTTTTTCGTCGGTGTACTCGGCTTTTCGCGGCAATCTTTGGGGGCGGCAACGCTACTTCGCCGTGTCGACGGTGGAAATCATCGAGCAAATCGCGCGGATTGCGGTGTGCATCATTCTGTTCGCGCTGGGGTGCAACAAGCTCTATTCGGCTGCGGCTTCGCTGTCGATCGGCTGTTTCGTGAGCACCGTCGCGGTGACCGCGCTGTTCTTTGTCGCAAAAGGCAAGCTGCGCTCGCCGAAAGGCGAAATCGCGCCGCTGTTGCGCTCGGCTACTCCTATCACCGTTTCACGCGCGGCGAGCAGCTTTATAAACTCGCTAATCGCAATCGCGGTGCCGTCGCTGCTGATTGCGAGCGGATATTCGGATTCCGACGCGCTAGGGCTGTTCGGCTCGTCTGTCGGCATGGCTTTGCCGCTCCTCTACATACCGATAACCGTCGTGGGTTCGCTGGCGTTCGTGATGATTCCCACCGTGTCCGAGGGCGTAGGACGCGGCGACTTCTCGCGCGTGAACGGTCAGATAGAGAGCGCGACGGGTTTTGCGATAATTATCGCCGCGCTGTTCGTGCCCATGTTCGCGGCGCTCGGCGAGCCAATCGGCAGGTTTGTGTACGGTAACGAAACCGCCGGCAAATTCCTGTCCGCTTCGGCATGGCTGCTGATTCCGCTGTCCGTCGAAAACATCACGTCGTCGGTAATGAATTCGCTCGACCTCGAAATCAGGAGCTTTGTCAACTATCTTATCGGCTCGGCGGTTTCCTTTATAATAATGTTCGCGTTTTACGGCAGTTTCCGCATAAACCTTCTCGGGTTTGCGCTCGGCGTGGGCTGGAGCACGACGTGCGTTCTTCACCTTCTGTCCATTCGTAAAAAAATCGGACTCCGCATGTCGTTTGCCGGCAAGGGCGCGACGGCGGTACTGCTAATCGTCCCCACTGTCTTTGCGACGAAATGCGCGTTCAATCTCATGGGCGGTCTGCCGCTGTTCGCTTCGATTACTCTGGCTTCTCTCGTAAGCCTCGTGTTCTTTGCTCTCGCCGCGACGGCTCTCGGGCTCGTCGACGTCGACTTCTTCCGCTCGAAGGTCAAGACGAGCGTGAAATGCAATGCAAAGAAAAAGTTTCGCCTTTTCGGCGCGAAACACGAATAAGATATTAAAAATCGCGTGAGTTTTTCCTGTCAATCGCTTGCTTTTAGCGGCTTTTAGGTATATAATGACCGAGTGTACCGTTTCGCGGTGCGCAAAAAAATAAATAACAGGGTTTGAAATTATCGACGAGGACGCCTTGACGAACAACCTCCGAGCGATACGAGAAAACCCAAACAAAAAGGAGAAGCCCGACATTGATGAAAAATCAACAGGAAATTGCAACTCCGGCTTTATGCAATATTGCCGACAGCGAGATTGACCGCGAGAAAAGTTGCAAGAACGCACAAAAGAAAACTCTGCCGCCCACTAAGAGGCTTACTTACATGGCGGCGATGACGGCGATTTCGCTGCTACTAAAGCTTGTATCGAACGCGTTGAGCGTACTGATGCCGCCGACAATGAAAATCAGTCTGTCGTACCTCGGCTGGTATGCTTCCGCCGCAGTCGTAGGACCGCTCGGAGGCGGAATAGTCGCCGCGCTGACCGATATTCTCGGTCAGTTCGCGTTCGGCACCGCTCCCAATCCCCTGCTTACCGCAGGAAACTTCCTCGCGACCGTAGCGTTCGGACTCTTACTCCGCTACCTGCCCGTAAAGAACGTAACGCTCCGCGCCACAATCGCGGTTACGGTTTCGCTTCTCGCGGGCACGCTGGGGCTTAACTCGCTGGGGCTGTACCTTATGTACTACAAGGGCATGAATTACCTCGTGTACATCGTAGCCTACCGCCTCGTTCAGCTGCCGATGGCATACCTCAACGAAGTGATTTTCCTCTCGCTCGCGCTGCCCACCAAGGGCTTCGGGCTGCTTACTCCCGATTTAAGAGGCTTGAAATAGTCGAGCCGTCGCAATTTAACCACGAATATATTACAAAACCGTCGCTTCCCAAAACGGAAACGGCGGTTTTTTGTTATATCGTTTTGCGATTAAGCGTTATCGGCGGACTTTATCGTCGTCGTTCTTTACCGTCATGCGCACAAGCTCTTTACCGCCGGCGTCGTACCGAGCTTTCGGCTTCGGATTTGGCGAGTCGTCTTAACTGCGTAGCTTTTTAAGATTGCGAAACATATTTTCTTCCTAGTCGAGCGCGGCGAGGCTGTCCTCGAGCCCTTTTTTGAGCTCGCGATACTTGTCCAGCTTTTCGCGTTCCTTTTCAACGAGCGCGGCAGGCGCTTTGTCGGTGAAGCCCTTGTTGGCGAGCTTGCCTTCCGCTCTCGCGATTTCGCCGTCTACTCTCTCTATCTCCGCACTCAGGCGCGCGCGTTCCTTATCGAAGTCGATGAGCTCGCCCATGGGAATGGAAACCTTGCCGAGCGGCGTGACGACGGACGCGTTCTTGCCCTCGGGCTCGTCGAAGGATATGGCGTTGCCGAACGCGAGCTTTTCGATATAGCCCGACATCTTTTTGAGGATACGCTCTCTGCCTGCCGCCGGCACGATGTGGATAGCCGTGCGCTTGGACTGGCTGACGTTCATTTCTCTTCTGAGGTTTCTCACGCCCTTGATAAGTTCCATCACGGCGTCGGTCACCGCCACGTCGCGGCGATAAGCGCGCTTGCGGTCGTACACGGGATACGGCGCAATCATGATGTCTTCGGCGTCCTTGTTGGGCAGCGCGTCGTAGATTTCGTCGGTGATAAACGGAATGATGGGGTGAGCGAGCTTCAGCGTTTCCCGGAGCACATACACCAGCACGCTGACGGTGTCCGAGCGTTTTTCGTCGTCAGACGAGTACAGCGCGGTCTTGCTGAGCTCGATGTACCAATCGCAGAACTGATTCCAGATAAACTCGTAAAGCCTCGTCGCGGCGAGCCCCACCTCGTACTTGTCCATAAACTTGGTGACGGCGGCAACGGTGGAATTCAGCTTGGAGAGAATCCACTTGTCGGCGGACGTGAGCTTTTTGATTTCGTCGATATTCTTGATTTTTACGTTCTCGGCGTTCATGAGCACGAACCTGGACGCGTTCCAGATTTTGTTCATGAAGTTGCGGTAGCTCTCGAGCTTGTCCTCGGAGAACCTGATGTCGCTGCCGGGCGCGATGCCGTTGACCAGCGAGAAGCGCAGTGAGTCCGCGCCGTACTTGTCGATGACGACAAGCGGGTCGACGCCGTTACCCAGAGACTTACTCATCTTTCTGCCCTGCTCGTCGCGCACGATGCCGTGAATCAGCACTTCGCGGAAGGGTACTTCGTGCATGTGCTCGATGCCGGAGAATATCATTCTCGCCACCCAGAACGTGATTATGTCGTAGGCGGTGACAAGTAGGTCTGTGGGATAGAAATAGTCGAGCTCGGGCGTTTTGTCCGGCCAGCCGAGCGTGGAGAACGGCCACAGCGCCGACGAGAACCAGGTGTCGAGCACGTCCTCGTCCTGCCGCATGCGTCCGCCGCACTTCGGACAGACCTCGAGGTCGGTTTTGGAAGCGGTTTCATAGCCGCAATGTTCGCAATAGAACACGGGTATGCGATGTCCCCACCACAGCTGACGGGAAATGCACCAATCGCGGATATTGTTCATCCAATGCAGGTACTGCTTCTCGAAACGTTTGGGGAGGAATACGATTTCCTTATCTGCGACAGCTTCGATTGCCGGGCGCGCGAGTTCTTTCATTTTGACAAACCACTGCTTGGAAACAATCGGCTCGATTACGGTGTGGCAGCGGTAGCAATGTCCGACGTTGTGCTCGTGCTTTTCGATTTTTACCAGCAGTCCCAGCTTGTCCATGTCGGCGACGACGGCTTTTCTCGCCTCGTCGCGGCTGAGCCCCCGGTACTTGCCTGCGTTTTCGTTCATCGTCGCGTCATCGTTCATCACCCTGATTACGGGTAAGTCGTGGCGAACACCCACCTCGAAGTCGTTGGGGTCGTGCGCAGGCGTGATTTTGACCGCGCCCGTGCCGAACGCCTTGTCGACGTAGCGGTCGGCAACGATGGGAATTTTACGCCCCACGAGCGGCAGGACGACGTTCTTGCCGACGAGCGCAGTGTAACGCTTGTCCGACGGGTTGACCGCGACGGCGGTGTCGCCCAGCATCGTTTCGGGGCGAGTGGTCGCGACGATTATGAATTCGTCGCTGTTCTCGACGGGGTACCTAAGGTGCCAAAGGTGCCCCTCCTCCGTTTCGTACTCGACTTCGGCGTCGGAAATGGCGGTACCGCACTCGGGACACCAATTTATTATTCTGTCGCCGCGATAGATAAGACCCTTGTCGTAGAGGTTGACGAAAACCTCGCGGACAGCCTTGGAGCAGCGTTCGTCCATGGTAAAGGCGAGCTTGTCCCAATCGCAGGAAAAGCCCATTTTTTTCAGCTGTTCGACGATTCTGCCGCCGTACTGCTCTTTCCAGGCATAGGCGCGCTGTAAAAATCCGTCGCGCCCCACGTCGTCTTTACTCAACCCCTCTTCGCGCATTTTCTGCACGATTTTGACCTCGGTCGCGATCGAGGCGTGGTCGGTGCCGGGAAGCCACAACGCCTCAAAGCCCTTCATCCTCTTGTATCTTATGATAGAGTCCTGAATCGTGTCGTTGAGCGCGTGCCCCATGTGCAGCTGTCCGGTGATGTTCGGCGGCGGAATGACGACGGTGAACGGCTTTTTATCGGGATTGGGATGGGCGGCAAAATACTTGTTGTCCAGCCACTTTTTGTAAATTCTCTCTTCAAACGATTTCGGGTCGTAGGTCTTGTTCATGGTAAACTCCGAGATTTAAGCGTTATACTTTATTATTTTATCACAAAATCGGGCGATAAGCAAGTTTTTTGCGCTCGGGTTTACCGTAAAACTCGGCAAAAAATCAAAATTCGCGCAGGCTGCCGTGCGCTCCGACGCCGTCCTTGTCGCCTCGGGCATTGTCATTTCTCTCCCACACGGCATAATATGGACTATGCGAGCCGTAAAGCGCGGCTGCAAGTATATTTACGGAGGATTATATGAAAAGAAAAATCGCGTTGTTTGCGGCGGCTGTTATTGCCGCGATGAGCTTTGCTCTCGGCGGTTGCGGCGGCGCAAAAAACGAAAAGACTACGGTCAGACTCTGCGAGGTCACGCACTCTATTTTTTACGCGCCGATGTACGTTGCCATAAACAACGGGTACATGTCGGATTACGGCATCGATATCGAGCTCAGCAACGGCGGCGGCGCGGATAAGGTCATGACCGCGCTCACCTCGAAGTCCGCCGATATAGGGCTTATGGGACCCGAAGCCACGATTTACTGCCAGGCTCAGGGGCAAAAGGACTACCCTGTGATTTTCGGGCAGCTCACCAAGCGCGACGGCTCGTTCCTCGTCGCAAAAGCCGCCGACCCCGACTTCGAGTGGACTAAGCTTCGCGGCAAGCACGTTCTTGCCGGGCGCGTGGGCGGCGTGCCCGCGATGACGATGCAGTACGTCGTCAATAAAGCCGGCTTAGACGAGAAAACCGACCTTAAATTCAATACCGACGTCGCGTTTAACATGATGGCGCCCGTGTTCGAGTCGGACGACAGCGTGGATTACACGACGATGTTCGAGCCCACCGCTTCCGAGTTCGCGGCGAGCGGCAAGGGATTTATCGTGGCGAGCGTAGGCGAAGCCGGCGGCGAGATTCCCTACACCTCGTTTTCTGCAAGCAAGAGCTACCTCGAGAAGAATCCCGAACTCGTGAAGAATTTTTTACGGGCGATTATCAAGGGCTATGGCTTTATAAAGGATAATACCCCCGAAAAGGTCGCGGAGTCGCTGGAGCCGTCGTTCTCCGGCACGTCGCGCGAGTCCTTGGCGGCTGCGGTAAAAAGCTATACGAAAATCGACGCCTGGTGCTCGACGCCGCTGTTTACCGAGGAGGCTTATATAAAGCTGCAGGAAGTTATGGAAAACGCCGGCTTCCTCGACGCACGCGTGACCTATACGGGCGCGGTGGACAACAGCTTCGTCAACGCGGTGCTCGAAAGTAAGAAATAATTGTGCAATACTATACCGTACCGAAACGGAAAAACGCGAGGATAAATGCAATGAAGGCACTGACACTAAAGGACGTAGCGCTTACCTATCAGACGCCCGAGCGCGAAACGCGTGCGCTCGAGAACGTGAGTTTCGACGTGGACGACGGCGAATTCGTTTCGCTCGTGGGTCCCTCGGGCTGCGGCAAGACGACGATATTGTCGCTTGTCGCCGGGCTGATTTCTCCCTCCTCGGGCGAGATTCTGGTGGGCGGAAAGTCGGTATCCGCGATCGGGCGCGGCAGCGTCGGGTATATGCTTCAGCGCGACCATCTGTTCGAGTGGCGGACGATACGCGAAAACGTGTTGCTTGGACCGGAAATCCGCAAAAAGCGCGGCACGGAAACGGAGGCTTATGCGGACGCGCTGCTTAGAAAATACGGGCTGTACGAATTCCGCAATCATTACCCGTCGCAGCTGTCGGGCGGCATGCGGCAGCGAGTGGCGCTGATACGCACGCTCGCGCTGCGCCCGAATGTGCTACTGCTAGACGAGCCGTTTTCCGCGCTGGATTTTCAGACGCGGCTGGCGGTCTGCGACGACGTGTACGCGATAATCCGTGAGGAGCGCAAGACGGCTCTGTTAGTCACGCACGATATTTCCGAGGCGGTTTCGATGAGCGACAGAATCGTGGTGCTATCCCCTCGCCCTGCCGTCGTCAAGTGCGATTTCAAGGTGGATTTGGGCGCTTCCACTCCGCTCGGGCGGCGCGAGGAAGCCGAGTTTTCGGCGTGGTTCGACCGCGTGTGGAAAGCGGTGTCGGTATAAAAAACGGCGCGGGCGGCGGCGCGTAACTTACGCCGTCGCAAGGTGCGCCTTACGGTGAGGTGACAACTAATGAAAACGTCTAAAAAGCCGATTTCGCCGCGTCAGCGGTATCTCCGCTCGGTTCGGCTGGATAAACTGAAAATTCACGGAATAAGAATCGCCGTGCTTGCGGCGTTCATCGGGCTGTGGGAGCTCACGACGGCGCTCGGCTGGGTGGATTCGTTTTTCGTAAGCTCGCCGTCGAGAATTTGCAAAACGTTCGTCGAGCTTATGGGCAAGGATTTGCCGCGGCACATCGGCATCACTCTCCTCGAGTGCGTGGCAGGTTTCGTCATTTCCACCGCCGTAGGCGCGCTCGCGGCGATACTGCTGTGGTGGAGCGTGACGCTGAGGCGCGTGAGCGAGCCCTACCTCGTGGTGCTGAACGCGCTGCCCAAAATCGCGCTCGGTCCGATTATCATCATCTGGGTGGGCGCGAACATGAACGCGATTATCATGATGGCTTTCCTTATCTGCATTATCGTGACGATTATGAGCATGCTGGGAAGCTTCACGTCCTGCGACGGCGGCAAAATCTTTCTGCTCGAATCGATGGGCGCGAGCAAGCTGCAAATTCTTGCGAAGCTCGTTCTTCCCCACGCGCTGCCCGATTTCATTTCCGTGCTGAAAATCAACGTCGGGTTGTCATGGGTAGGCACGATTATGGGCGAATACCTGGTGTCGGGCTCGGGACTCGGGTACCTCATCATTTACGGCGGTCAGGTGTTTAAGCTCGACCTCGTGATGACGGCGACGGTCATTCTGTGCGTGCTGGCAGGGCTGATGTACTTCGGCGTACTCGCTCTCGAGCGGTTCGTGAGTAAGCGCAGGAAACGCTAGTATTTGCTTCCGTCCCCGTCGCGCATAGGTAAACGCGTCACTTTGCCGCGCCGAAAACGCTTAACGGACGCGTCCCGATGCGGAAATAGATAAAACAGATTGATTGCGAAGTAGACGACGCCGAGTACTCCCAGCACGGGGTACAAGACGTCGACTACCGTTTTAAAGCCCATAAAGCCGAGGGCGAGACACACGGCTGCGGTACAAAAAGCGGACAAAAGCTTGTGCCCTACTATTCCGTCCAGCCATTCGGTGAGCGCGACGTGGGCGGTGAGCATTGTGGTGAGAATGCCGGCGGCGACTGCGAAAACGGCAAAGCCGTAGACTATTTTGCCCAGCCGCGAGGACATGGCGACAATCGGCATATCGGCTTCGCCGGCGCACGACGAGCCCAGCGCGAGGATAATCAACAGCACGAGCGCGCCCACTATTGCCGCAGTCACGCCCGATGCGATGAAAATCTGCTTTTTGCTGAGCCCGTGTATCGTCGTGAGAACGGAGGCTGCGAGCATCATGTTCATGCCTATGTAGGTGAGCGAGCGCAGCGCGTTTACGGCGGTGAACGGCGACGTCATGGGTTCGGTTATGCTCGACAGGGTTACGAATACGATTACCAGCGCGAGCGCCGGCACGAGCGCGACGTTGCATTTAATCAGCCCGTCAAGCCCCTTGGTCACAATCAGCACGGATATTATTGCGAACACTATCGAATACAGCGGCTTTAACGGGTAAAACTCGGAGAACAGGCTGTCGAAGCCGGCGAACATTGCCGCAAGCGAAATTGCGCTGTTAAACAGCATGACGATGTTGAGAAGCGCGTCCGCCCTGCCGCCTATCCGCGCGTTTACCTTGCCGAGGTCGTCGGCGTTCGCTTTTTCGCCGACAAGCAGGAACACCGCGCACATTACAAACGTTATCGCGGCGCACAGAAGCGCCACCCACGGCGACGGCGTCACGCCGAAAAACGCGACGATTTCACGCCCGGACGCAAAACCTGCGCCGATTACCGTACCTACAACCAACATCGATATAGAAAAAACCTTTCGCATACATTATTTATACGAAAGGTTTATTGCGATTATCACACGGAAAGCTAAACTTACGCGGCTTATTTACCCGATAACAGTCCTTAAAAGCAGCTTAGTTTTCGTCCTCGCTGACTTCGCGTTCGGACGACTTTAAGGTGATTTTTTTGATTGTGCCTGCCTTGCGGTTTATCGTCGCGCCGTTGATGACGAGCTCGAAGCTACAGCCTAAAAACGCGGCGGCTTTTTCGCTGAGCGCGATTCGCGAGAGGTAGATTTGCAGGTACTCGATGAGCGCGGACGTCTGGTCCATTGAAATTACCAGGCGGATAACGTGCTTTTGGCGGTCGACGATGAGCGAGTTCTTTTTTATCGACATGTTCACGCGGTCGTGAATATCGTTCGAGTCGTAACTGTCCTTGCGCACTCTCGAGCGGTGAGCGTCGCTCTTGTCGGCGATGATGAGCGCCGCGCTGACCGCGCCGACCGGTACGCCCGTTTCCTCTTCGTGGTTGCCGATAGCGCCGATAACGACGGCTATCTCGCGCATATCCATGCCCATATTGTCCAAAAGCTGAAACGCAAGCGTCGCGCCCGTCAAGCCGTGGTTCTTGCGGTTAACGGCGTTTCCGATGTCGTGCATCCAGCCCGTTATCGCGCCGAGCTCTACGGTGCGTTCGTCATAACCGAGCTCGCGTAAAATGTTCGCGGTGGTGCGGCTGACGTAGCCAACATGGCGCAGTCCGTGCTCGGTGTAGCCCATTTCCTTGAGGTTGTTGTTAGCCCCGTCTATCAGCGCGCGAATGTTCTCATCTGCTTTGATTTTATCGAGAGTTATTCTTTCCATAATATCTCCGCTGTTCAGATTGATAGTTTTCCATTTTAGGTAGGTAATTATTTGAGGTGCTTGATTGCCTTATAATAGGGGTCGTCGGTAAAGTCGCGGTAGGTGTCGTCGACTACTCCGCCCAGCTGCTCGATTGCGTTCCTGATTTCCATAAACTCGAGGTAGTTGCTGTCGTCGAGCGCCGGGTACAGGAACGCGGCGGCGCGTTCGTCGCCGTACTTACCGAGAAGCCCTGCGATAAACGGCACGTTTTCCTTTGCCGCAAACAGCTCTTTCATGAGCTCGAACGTCCTGTCGTCGCGGTCGGTTTCCACTAAAATATCGGCGATTATCTGCTTTTGCGCGTTGTTCGCCTTCGGAATTTCGGCAAAGAGCGCGTCGCGCACCGCGCCGGCATTTTCTTTAAGGATTTCGGCGGCTTTTTCCACCACGCCCTCGTCCGCGTTTTCGTCCACGATAAGCCCGGCGTAATAGCCGAGCGGCTGCTCCGCTCCCGACTCGTCGAGAACGTCCATGGCGGCGATTACCGTCTTGGGGTCGGCGTTCTCCTCGATTATCTTTATCAGTCCCGGGGCGCACTCGGGCACCTCGGCTATCCTGTCGAGAAGCAGCGAGCACGGATTGCCGTCGCCGCGGTTCGTCCTCACAAACTCGTCCACGAGCACACCGGGGTCGGTTACGCGGGCAAAGTACTCCTCGGGCGTAACCCCGTCGGTTTCGGCGGAAGGCGTAGTCACCCACTTTTCGTAAAGCTCGGGAATCATCTCCTCCGTTTCGTCGGCGGTGTACTCGCCCTTGTGTTCGTCAAGCCACTTTTTTAGGTATTTTTCAAAAAGCTTGTCGGAATCTATCATTGCTTATTCTCCTTTTCTTCGGTACGTTTGACATGCTCGTCCGTCTTTTTCTTGTTGTACGCGGCGAGGCGTTTTTCGGCGGCGGCTTCCTCTTTTTCCAGCCCGAAACGCTTTATGTACTCGTCGTAGTCGCGCTTTTCAATGTCGAAAATGCCGCAGCAGCTTTCCTTATCGTAGAAAATCGAATGAGCACCGCTCAGTCGCGTCATTACCGCCGCGAGCACCGCGGATTTTACCTCGTCAGACTTAAAATCGGGTTTGACCGTGGCTTCGGCTATTTTTTTGTAAATTTTGTTCAGCTTGGATTGAAAAGACTGTGTGACGAACGCGCAGGTGGCGTAGGCGTTCCAATAGGCGTCCTGAATGTTTATATCGTCGCTGCACTTTGGCATTCTCGGCGAGAAAAACAGCATTACGTCGCCGACTAGCAGCGAAAATTTCTTGATTTTGGAATACTTGAGATAGCTTAACAGGTAGTCCTTTTTTACCGCCGGCGGCACATCAGGGTCGATAAGTCTGTCGAGAATGAACGGCTGCCACAGTTCGTCCTGACACAAAAACGAGCCGATGTGGCTT
>DQGD01000006.1:115336-134255 GCA_003533505.1 Clostridiales bacterium
CGAGCCGATGTGGCTTGCGAGCGAATACTCGTTTGAAAACAACAGCCACATAACGTCCTCGTAAAGTTCCTCGTCATCAAACATGGCGTCCGCGACTTTTTCGGCGTCGCCGAGCTCCGCAAACCGCTCGTCTATGTACTTTATTCTGTTCTGAATCTCGCGGCGCGGAATGCTGACGTTCAGCTTTATGTGATTTACGTTTGGCTCGTTCATAAGCCGCGCATAGTACGCTATCGTGCCGTTGTCGGGGTACAGCCGTCTCAGCGCCGTCATGTAGCTGCGCGCGTCATCGCGCTTGCGCAGGTTGAACAGCGCGAGCGCGTACATCAGCGTTGAGTCAGGGGCATACGGCGTGATGTCGAACAGTCGCCCGAAGTATTTTGCGCACAGCTCGTCGTTGCCGATTTCCGCCATGCAGCCCGCCACTCTCATGACGTTCTCTTTGTCCTGAACGTCGACGGCGTCGAGGTCGTACATATAGCTTTCCGCAGCGTCTACGTCGCCTCTCGACAGGCACGAAACTATCAGCGAACAATACGCACAGGCGTTCTTGGGATCCTTCGCAAGAACTTCCTTAGCCTTTGCCTCGCACTCTTCGTAGTTTCCCTCGGCAAGCGACAAAAACGACAGGTACGCGCCGGCGTCGATGTACTGCTCGCTCTTTTCGCTCACCTCTTCCAGCATTTTGCGCGCGACCTTGTAGTCGCCGCTCGCGGCAATCGTCCTGGCAACGCCCACGACGCCCGTCTTGTCGCCGGCGTGAAGCACTCTTAGCTCCGGCGGAACCGCAGTCTGCTGTTGCTCCTCGGTAATCTCCGTGGTGGGCAGATAGTCGGTGTCGAGCGCACCGTACTCCAAGCCCATATTGAGGTAGTACAGCGCGGAAACTATGCGATTTTCGCGGACGAAACACTGCATAAGCCCTATGTACGCTATGTCCGAATATCTGTCCGCGTCGAGAATGCGGTAGTAAATCTTGATTGCCTGCTCGGTAAGTCCCAGCTCGTAGTACGAATAAGCCATCTCGGACATCGTATAAATGTTCCCGGGGTCGAGCTCGAGCGAGAGGTAAAAATCGGATATAGCTTCTATATCCTTGCCTTCCTCGGCTTTGTCAATGCCTCTGTTATAATAATAGTCGGCGTCCGCACCGAAATTTATCTTTTTTCCCATATCTCTCCTATTTGTATGCCGCAAACACGACGCGCTGCTCGTTTGCCGTCGGCTCGCCGCTTTTCAGAAAACCCGTAACCGCTATTTTCCCGAAGCCCGAGCGTGCGAGCATGCCCTCGATTTCCTCTCTCGAGCGGACGTATTGCGTTTGCTCGTCGGTGCGCTTTATGTAATAGTTATTCTGTTGTCTTATAAAAAATGTCAGGCGCATGTCGACGGCGCGGCGACGGGCGTCGAGCGAGTTTTCCCACACATAAGCGACATCGTCGTCCGAATCGGTGAACACGTTGTTGCCCAAGATTTCGGTTAGCTTGTACTCCGACGAAACGTCGAACGCGAGCACTCCGCCCGGCGCAAGCGCGGCGTAGGCTTTGTCGAAAAACCTCTGCGGATTTTTGAGGTAATTCACCACGTCGCAGCACGCAATCACGAAGTCCACGGGGTGCGCGTCCTTCAAGTCCTCGGCGGATTGCAACAGGAATTTGACGTTTTCGCCGCGGCTTTTTGCGTACTCGGCGGCTTTGGTCAGCATTTCGGGGCTGACGTCGCTGCCCGTGACGTCGTAGCCGAGCTTTTTGAGCGCGACGGTGAATTTTCCCGTACCGCACCCGACGTCCCTGCCGCGTTTTCGGCTGCCCAAAATCCGCGCGACGCTCTTTACCCACTCGTCGTAGGGCACGTCCGCCATAAATCTATCGTAGTATTCCGCAAGTATTTCGTACATATTCTGTCGTCCCCCGGGAGCCCCGGCGGAATTTTCCGTCAGTTTTTGTCGTCGTCGACGTATTCCTCGTCGGAAACGGGCATGGTGGCGATGTCGGTTTCGGAAAACTTCTTTTTCTTGTCCTTTTTGACGCGCGTCGGCTTTTGCGCTTTCTCGCCGTCCTTGCGCTTTTTCCCTTTTTTCGCGGCGTTCTGCTCTTCCTCGTAGGCGGCGACCTCCTGCTCGATAGCCAGAGTTACCTCCTGCTTTTCCTTTTCGATTTCTTCCTGCATTTCGCGTTTCTCGTCGCTGAGCCGCTTTAAGTCGTTTCTCGAAAAGTTGGTTTCGAGCGGCGTAAAGCTCTTGCCGTCGTCGATGCTGGACAGCCTTCTCGAAACGTAAGCCGAGCCGTAGGCGGTGTTGCGCGTTCTGATTTTTTCAATCTCGGCTGCCTTTTCGTCCTCGGCGTTCTTGACGTACATGCCGCGGTTCTTGACCGCGCCCTTTACCCTGTCGTTGACGTATTTATCGAACACATATTGCGAGAATACCGTCCAGATAAGCACCACATAGGCAGGTCCCAGGAAAATCACTATCATCCACAGGAATATCGCGATTTGCATCGGCAGCAGCATAATCAGCACGAACGGAAGCAGGCTGCACAGCAGGAAGAAAATGTTTTGCGGAAACAGCGCGATTGCGAACAGAAAGCTGTTCTTGACGAGCCCCACGAAGCCGAGCTTGTAGGTGACGTTCTGCGTGCACAGATACATCAGCATGCACAGCATCAATAGCAGCTGCACGCACGAGAGTGAAACGGCGATTATTCTCCAAGCCTTGTGAATCGTTGTCATCTGACCGTAGGCGTAGATATTGAACATGAATACGAACACGGACACGCCGACGAACAGGAATATCCACAAAAAGTTTACCCAATTCCGCTTGATGCCCTGAAAGAATGTGCCGCCCACCGACACGCCCTCGCCCCAGCCGAGCAGTTTCATCGTGTGGAACGCGCCGGCAAAGCCGATTCCCGCAATCATTATGAGCGGAATCAGCACGGCGTAGGTCTGAATGTTGAACATAAACGTGCGGCTTGCGCCTGCCTGCACCGCGTCGATTACGACGGGATACCCGAGCCCTATGTTAGCCGAATACGGCACAACCGTGGCGTCGGCGCGTTTGACTAGGCTCATCAGTATAATCCAGGCGAGTGCCGGGAGCATAAACAGTAAGGTCAGCAGGCTTATTTTTACCATTGCGCCGATGCGGTTGAAGAACACGTCCTTGAACACCGCCCAGCGCGAGCCGGGCAGTCTGTTCGGGGTAAAGTCCGGCAGGTTGTCCTTGCCCATCGTCAGCCTGTAAATCAGTCCCTTTTTTTGTGCCATTATAGTTGTTCCTCCGTGAGTATCGTGTATATGAGCTCGGCAACGGGCGAGCAGTCGCCGTCCGCGCCGCAAACAAACGTCGTCATTGCCGTGCGCCCCGTAAGAAGCGGATAGTAACCAAGCCGCGTGAGCTCGGGGCTCTTTTCCTCTATCGTCGCGCGCGTAAGCGACAGCAGCTCCTCGTCCTGAAACGGCGCGTCGTAGGCGTAAAGCGTTTCGACAAGCTCGTCGCCTTTCAGGGTTTTCGCCGCCGCAACGGTAAACCTCTCGAAGTCGGCAAAGTCAAAAAACTCGCAGGTCGTCGTGACCGCCGCGTTTGTTCTCGTCGCCGCCGCGCGAAAATTCTTGTCCGAATACGCCGCGCACAGATTCTCTATCGCCGCCTCGCCCTCTTTTGCCGCCGTTTCCGTCCGGTAGGTGTAGCGCACCGCGGCGGCTCCCGAAACGGCTGTTCCGCAAAAAGCGTAAAGTCCGCTCCTCTCGCCGCGCTCGCATTTAATTACAAGCGTTCGTTTCCTCTCGCTCAAAAAGTCCTCGGCTTGTTCTATCGGAGCCGTCGGGCTTAGCGCAAGCACGGTTAAGCCGGGGCAAAGCCAAGCTATCGTTTCCGAAAAAGCTTTGCACAATCCTTTGTCGCCCGTCAGCACGAAGCAGTCGCCGTTTGCTCGCCGCGGCGAGTATAACGCGCCGAACGGCGTAGTCTTAAAACCTCGCGGCAGGCTTTGCACGGTTTCGCGGCTTTTGAGCGGAATTTCCGCCACGGCGGCGTATATTCGCTTTTTGTCAACCGATTTAGAAATCTCGCGCCTCCGCAGTGATTTTTTCGGGCTTTTGCGCTCGTCTGCCATCTCGCCCGTGCATGCGGACAAAATACGACGTATGAATTATATAACATTTCACCGTATTTTTCAATCATTTTGCAGCCATTTGCGTAATTTGATTGACAACGACTGTATCTTGTGATATTCTTGTGAAGTAATAATGAGGAGCGTCGAGCAAAAGTAGCCGTTCTGTCGGTCGTTCACGGACCGTTGCGGCAAAAGGGCATCGTCGCCGAAGCGTTTATCCCTCGTGGACGGGCTGAGCGTTGGGTGCAGCGGCTAAATCCCTGCAACTGTCATTCACCGAGAATGGAGCACATTATTGACGATTGCATTATTTTCTTTACTCGTAAGCAAGCGGTCACGGTGTTCTCGTACTCGTGCCGCTTTTCCTTATTAAAGCGCGGCGAGCACGGGTGTTCTACTCTCACTACTTCGCAATAAACTTTTATAAAGGAGATTTAATCTATGAATTACAACGTAGCGGTAGTCGGCGCGACCGGCATGGTCGGCAGAAAAATGCTTCAGGTGCTGTCGGAACGCAAGCTGCCTATTGGCGAGCTTTACCTCTTCGCTTCCGCAAAAAGCGCCGGAAAACAAATCGAGTTTATGGGTAAGAGCTATACCGTAATCGAGCTTACCGAGGAAGCCGTGCGCGCGCGCAAAGTCGACATCGCGCTGTTCAGCGCGGGAGCAGGCACCAGCCGCGCGTTCGCGCCGATTTTCGCCGAGTGCGGCGCGGTGGTTATCGATAATTCCAGCCAGTGGCGCATGGACGCGTCCGTGCCGCTCGTCGTGCCCGAAGTCAATCCCTACGATATAGATTGGAATCACGGCATTATCGCCAACCCCAACTGCTCCACCATTCAGGCGGTGGTGGCGCTTGCACCGCTGCACAGGAAGTTTCATATTAAGAGGATCGTTTACTCGACTTATCAGGCGGTGAGCGGCGCAGGCGTACAGGGCTATGCCGACCTCGAGGCCGGTATTCGCGGAGAGGCTCCGAAGAAGTTCCCCAAGCCTATTTTCGGCAACTGCCTGCCGCACATCGACGTGTTCGAGGCGGACGGCTACACCAAGGAAGAGCACAAGATGATAAACGAAACGCGCAAGATTCTGGGCGACGACGACATTCGCATCACCGCCACCACCGTGCGCGTGCCCGTTTACTACGGTCACAGCGAAAGTATCAACGTCGAGTTCGACAAGCCCGTTACTTTGGAGGGCGTGAAGGAAACGCTGCGCGATGCTCCGGGCGTAGTCGTGATGGACGACGTTGCCGACGGCGTTTACCCCACTCCGCTGGACGTTGCCGACACCGACCCCGTTTACGTCGGCAGAATCCGACTCGACGACAGCGTGGAGAGCGGCGTGAATCTTTGGGTTGTCGCCGACAATATTCGCAAGGGGGCTGCAACTAACGCGGTGCAAATCGCGGAAGCGATTATCGCGAAAAGAGGTTAATTCGGAGGCGTTTATGAGCGTTTTTCACGGCGTGGGCGCGGCGATGATTACTCCGTTCGATAGCGACGGCGTAAACTTCGACGCGTTCGGAAGCATGATAGAATATTTAATCGACGGCAAAATCGATTCGCTGATTGTGTGCGGCACCACCGGCGAGCCTGCGACGATGACGGCGGACGAGCGCCGCGCGGCGATTGCCTTTGCCGTGGAAAAGACAGGCGACAGAGTTCCCGTGATTGCCGGCTGCGGCTGCAATTCCACCGCAGAAACCGTGGCGAACGCGCGTGCGGCACAGTCACTCGGCGCGGACGCGCTGCTCGTCGTCACGCCGTATTATAACAAGTGCACGCAAAACGGCTTGGTTGCACATTACACCGCCGTTGCGGAAGCCGTCGATATTCCCGTCATCGTTTACAACGTGCCGTCGCGCACGGGCGTAAACCTGTTGCCCTCCACCATGCTTCGGCTGTCCGACGTCAAAAACATCGTCGGCATCAAGGAGGCGAGCGGCAATATCGAGCAGTTGCAGGAGCTTGTTCGCATTACTCGCGAAAAGACGGACGTTTATCTCGGCGAGGACTCTCTGACGTACCTCGGCATGACGCTGGGCTCAAAGGGCGTGATTTCAGTGGCGGCGAACGTTGCGCCGCTTCTCATGCGCGAGATTACCGAAAACGCCGAAAACGGAAATTACGTGGCGGCTCGCGAAGCTCAGCTTAAAGCTTTGCCGCTTATTCGCGCGCTTTTCAGCGAGGTCAACCCCATTCCCGTAAAGAAAGCGATGAATTTTTTGGGCTTCGACGCAGGCGTTCCGCGCTTGCCGCTGACGGAAATGGAAGAGGCTCACGCCGCCGCGCTGTACGGCGAGATGCAGGCTCTGGGACTTGTGAAATAGTCGGGATTAAAGCAAAAGCGAGGTTACTATGATACGCGTATTTTTATTCGGAATTAACGGAAAAATGGGCAGGTTCGTGTGCGAGCAAGCCGAAAAAACCGACGAATTCGAGGTTGTGGGCGGCTTTGACCGCGTGCCCCACCCGAGCATTACGACTTATAACGATATAGCGGCGGTGCCGGGCGATTTCGACGTGGTAGTCGATTTCTCGCGCGCCGAGCTTCTGCCGAGCATTATCGCGCTGTGCGAAAAGTACAATAAACCTGCCGTCATTGCCAGCACGGGCTATGACGACAAGCAGCTTGCCGCAATCGCCGCGCTGTCCGAAAAGGTGGCGGTTCTTCGCTCGGGCAATATGAGCGTGGGCGTAAATCTTCTTCTCGACCTCGTGGAAAAAGCCGCTAAAACTCTCGGCTACGCTTTCGACGCCGAAATAATCGAAAAACATCATAATCAGAAGGCGGACGCGCCGTCGGGCACCGCGCTGATGCTCGCAGAAAAAATCAAGGAGGTGCGCCCCGAAGCCGAGTTCGTCTACGGCAGGCACGGCGAATCGAAGCGCAAGCCCGAGGACGTGACGATTCACGCCGTTCGCGGCGGCACGATTGTGGGCGAACACGACGTGATTTTTGCCGGCGAGGACGAGATTGTCACCCTCTCGCACGTCGCTCTGTCGCGTAAGATTTTTGCGGTAGGCGCGCTCAAAGCCGCGGCTTTTATCGTCACGAAAGAGTGCGGACTTTATTCGATGAAAAACGTTCTCGGCTGATAAAATTTCGTCGGCTTTATAAAAACAAATATACAAAAACATACAAAAAAAGCTCCGAAGCGCGTTGGCATCGGGGCTTTTATCGTATAGGCTTTTGTTAAGGTAGATTACAGCGAAAACGTTTCGCTCGAGCGCATGATTACGGCGAAGCGGAGGTTGCTTTTTACGTCCTCGCTGCCTGCGGAATAGTACTCGGCGAGCGCGGCGAACGCGGAGTTGTTTTGCGCCACGCTGGAGGACGAGCCGAACACGTTGCGCTGCTCGGCGGTCACTTTGACCGACTCGGCTGCGCCCGTTATTTCAAACGTGAAGCCGCTCTCATAGCCGTAGGGCAAGCGGAACGTAAGCGTTTCCTTGGTGTTTTCGCCTAAATCGATTTCCGTTTGTTTGCCGCCGGTCTCGGTGAACGTCACTTTCGTGATGTTGCCTGCGCCGTAGTCGGACAGCGTAACGACGACGTGCGCGGTATTGTCCGCGCCGGTCTTTACCGTGAACAGCTTTTTATTTGCGCTGTCGGCGATGACGGTCAGCTTGTCGTCGAGGTCGAGCGAGCCGACGTTTTCGGTCTTGACGTAGGCGTTCTTCTCCCCGTTCCACTTGAAGCCGTCCAGCTTGCGCGCGACGTACTTGTAGGCGTCGAGGTCGCGTACCTCAATCGTGCTCGTACCGCCCTCGGTCACATAGACCACAGAGTCCTTGTACAGCTCGTCGTAATAGCCGAAGTCGGACGAAATTCCGCTGCCGAAGCCGCCGCCGAACGCCGAGAACAGCGTTATCGCGACGACGCAGACAAACGCAACCGCCGTGCTTCCGAACGCGGTCGTGTAGTTGAACGTGCGGACGGGCTTTGCCTTTGCAGTCTTTTTGACGGGCTTTACCTCGGCGGAAGCGGTCGCGGTTTGGGTTGCGGCAACGGTCGCCTCGGATTCGGCGTTTGCCTTATTAGCGCAGAGCGCCTTGAGTTTTTTGGTGAAGTAGTCGGCAAACGGCATGATTGCGCCGCCGTAGAGCGCGACTACCGTGAGATACAGGGGAAGCAGTACCGCAGCCGTAGTCGAATGCAGCAGCCACAGCTCGCCGCCGAGCACGGGCAGCATCAGAATTACGGGGACGACGTAGAGGAACAGGCGTTCGATGTCGAAGCCGAATTTTGCCTTGAATTTCTTGCCGAGCAGCGCGTTTACGAGCATAACCGTCATTTGCAGCACGGCTACAATCGAGAAGATATAGCTTACGCTCGGGAGCACGAAGCAGAACACTACTGCCGCGAGCGCCATGAGCAGTGCGCCGCCGCGAACGACATCGATTGCGCGCAAGCCGAACGCTTTTTTGAGCGGAGAGTACACCGCAGCCGACACGGCGAGCGTGAGAATTACCGCGAATACCATTGCCCCCACCGAGCCGTAAACCACCGAGCATATTGCATGGAAGTTTATCACCTCGAAGCCGCAGAGCACGAGCGCGATTACGAAGTACGCGACGTAGAGGCATGCGAGCGTGGCGAGCGCGGCGAGCGCTTGTACGCCTGCGCCGAACGCCGCTTTTACGACGTCGAACGCCTTGAAGCGGATTGCAACCGCGGTCGCAGCCGCAGCGAGCAGAATTATGATAGCCGCGACGATGTATGCGACGTAATTCGCGTACCAGACGTTGCCGCCGAGGTAGTTAAAGAAGCCTGCCTGTACTCTGCCGTCGGCTTTGTAGTCACCGATAGTCTTGTCGCCGAAATAGTCGGCGGCTTTCAGCATCATGTTTCCGAGGGCGTTGACGGTTTCGGTCGAGAGGTTGTCCTTCGTGTCGAATGCCGTGTCCGTCTTGTCGTCGGGGAGCGTCGTGAAATTCATCGACGCGATTTTGTCGTAAATATCGAAATCGGAAGCCTTGGCGGCTGCGCCCTTAACTCCCGAATAAATCGAGCTCGAGTACGATTTTCCGGCCATGCTTGCGTAAGCGGAGGCGAGCGAAGCGTCGCCGTTCATCTCGCTCATGACCAAAAAGCCCGCGTCGCCCGCGGCGTCGAAATTGAACGCGAGTTTTACGCGCGAATAGATGTCGTCGAACGCTTTGAATTGGTAGGCAAAGGCGTTCGCGCCCAGCGCGCCCTCCTCTTCGCCCGATGTAAACACGAACACGAAATCGTTTTTGTACGGAGTTGTGCGCGAGGCGATTTCCTTGACGAGCTCAATCATGTTGGCGACCGCCGCGGCGTTGTCCGCAGCTCCCTCGCCCACGGTGGACGAGTCGTAGTGCGCCGTCATCATGATAACGTCGCCGTAGGACAGAAGATCGTTGTCCTTGTCGGCGTATTTGGCGAGCGTGTCCGCGCCGGGAATCGCGACGACTACGTTCACGACGGTGCGGTCGACGTAGTAATCCGCGCCCATCGCTTCGGCGGTGCTTGCGAGTATTTTCGCGCTCTGCAAAACCACGGTGGGCTTGGGCACGCCGTTCTCGCGAATGTACGCCGCGCGCGTGTTAAGTCCGTCGCCGTCGGGATAGTCGGTCGAGTGGTACTTGACGAACGAGCCGCCGCTCCTCACCTGCAAACGGATATAGTCCGCGGTCTGCGACAGCGCGGTCGACGAAACGTCGGACTCCGCCTCGTTTCTGCCGCCGTAGCCCGTAATGGTCGTTATGTGGGTGTCAACCGCGGCGCGTCTTTCTTTGGAAAAGTCTGCCGTGGCGTCGGATTTCATCGCGCCGAACACGCCGAGCGCGAAAAGCGCTACGGCGAGGGCAACCAGCACCGGATAGTAAATCCACTTGAAAACCTTGTTCATTGGTTATCGTACTCCTGTAACGTGCGACAGCCGCGCCGCCGCATTATGATATTACCGAAATATTTTACCATAGAATACGGATTTTTCAAAACAAATACGGGCGATTTACGAAATTTTTAATAAAAAATCGGTTATTTTACGCACGCAACGCCGTAGCCCTCGACTTCGACGCGCCTGAACTCGCGAAGCGAGGCGAAAAGTCTGCTCTCGGTGTGGAGAATCGCGCTGGCTCCCGAGCGCACGGCGACGTCGCACAGCACGCGATTGTTGTACAGCGCGCTCGCAATCGACCAATAGCTGAGACACCCCTCGGGCTGGCGACCCGAAAGCGTGCCCACTCTCTCGCCGCCGATTAAAAACGCGCCGATGCCGCCCATGTCGTCCGAACGGATAACCACTACTTCTCCTGCCTTTACTTCGCGCTCGAGGTCGATAAACAAATACATAATCGTGTGCTCCTTAAAAATTTTTCTCTCGGTAAACGTCGTTGTTTTTCTCATTTACGGGCTTATTATAACACAAAGTACTTGACAACGTATTGTCATCTTTTATAAAATATATTTGTAAATTACGATTTTTTTCAAGGAGAAAATCATGCGCAATACTTCGCTCACGTTTTCCATACTTCTGACGATACTCACGGGCGGCAAGGTCACGAAGAGGTACCTTGCGGACAAGTTCGAGATAAGCGAGCGCACGGTAATACGCTATGTCGAGGCGATTGCCGCCGCCGGCGTGCCCGTGTACTCGGTGCGCGGCAAGAACGGCGGCTACTCGGTGTCGAGCGAGTACCAATTCGACTCCGCGTTCTTTACCGATTACGAAATGAAGCACCTCAAAGCGCTTCTTGCCGGCGAGGGCGGCGAGATTTCTCTGGCAATCGCCGACAAGCTGGGGTACATGTCGAAGCGCAAGCGCGACGCGCAGTTTCTGATTGAAACCGACGACCTCATTATCGACGCCGGCACCTGGCATAACCCGTCGCTTTACCGCTCGAAAATGGAAACGCTGCAACGAGCAATCGACAAGCACGAGAGCCTGAACATGATGTACGTCGACCGCTATGAAGCGCACACTCACAGGCTGTTCGACCCCTACTGCCGTATTCTCAAGGACGGGCTGTGGTACGTTTACGGCTGGTGTCACTACCGCGAGGATTTTCGATTATTCAAGCTCGCGCGTATAAAGTCGCTTATCGAAACGCACGAGAAATTCGAGCGCAAGCCCTCGGACGTGTACGCAAAGCTCGACGGCAGTTTCGACGATTTTGAAACGGTGAACGTCGAATTCGAGTTTTCATCCACAATCCTGGGCGAAATCGAGGAATGGCTGGGCTTCGACGCCGTGACCGAGCGCGGCTACAAGTACGTCGCGGTGGCGGAGCTGCCCGTAAACCGCGCGACCACCGCCAAGCTTCTCGGCTTCGGCTCGTCGATAAGAATTATCTCGCCTGCTTCCGTCAAAAACGAAATCGCCGACGAGTGCCGCCGCGTGCTTGCGAAAATGTAGGTTTCGGCGCGGTTAAGGGGCGTTTTAATAACGATAAAAAACAGCAAAAAAAGTCACGCAAAAAGCCGACGGAATTCGTCCGTCGGCTTTCGTTTCGCGTTCTATATTATTTTTAGGTTCCCCATGCGTTTACTCGGAAAACAGCGCGGTGGAATAGTACCTGTCGCCGCTGTCGGGGAGCAGCACAACCACGGTTTTGCCTGCGTTTTCCTCTCTTTTCGCCACTTCTATCGCGGCGGCGAGCGCGGCTCCCGAGGAAATACCCACGCTTAACGCTTCTTTTTTCGCGAGCAGTCGGGCTTTTTCAAACGCTTCGTCGTCGGAAACGGCGATTATTTCATCGTAGACAGTGCCGTCGAGCGTGTCGGGCACGAAGCCTGCGCCTATGCCCTGAATCTTGTGCTTGCCCGATTTGCCGGCGCTGAGGACTGGCGAGCCCTGCGGCTCCACCGCGACAATTTTCACGTCGGGCTTTTGCGTTTTCAGAAAGTTGCCCACGCCCGAAAGCGTGCCGCCCGTGCCAACGCCGGCAACGAAAACGTCCACTTCGCCGTCGGTGCCGCGGTAAATCTCGGGACCCGTGTGCATAAAGTGCGCGCGAGGATTAGCAGGATTGACGAATTGTCCCGGAATAAACGCGTTCGGCGTGGTTTTCGCAAGCTCTTCCGCTTTCGCTATCGCGCCTTTCATTCCGAGCGCGCCGTCGGTAAGCACAACTTTCGCGCCGTAAGCTTTCATCACGTTGCGCCGCTCCACGGACATGGTTTCGGGCATTGTTATAACCACTTCGTAACCCCTCGCCGAGCCCAGCGCCGCAAGCGCGATGCCCGTATTGCCGCTGGTAGGTTCTATTATCACGCTGCCGGGGCGAAGCTCGCCTCTCGATTCCGCGTCATCAATCATCGCTTTGGCGATTCTGTCCTTGACGCTTCCTGCCGGGTTAAAATACTCGACTTTTGCAATAAGCTTCGCTTTCAGTCCGCACTCTTTCTCGATTTTCCCGAGATGCACCAGCGGCGTGTTTCCGACAAGCTCCGCTACAGATTCGTAAATTTCAGCCATAAATCTCTCCCTTTGAACGCGTTGCGTGTTCTTTTGATTTATAACACAACCTTGTCGCTATGTTACGGGAACATAATAGCACTGCCGGTGGCGGTTTGTCAATTTTATTTTATGTAGCGGTTTAATTTTCGTAAAGCCGCACTCTTCGGTTTCTCGCGTTCAGTCGTTTTTTCAAATCCGTTCGCGGTAGACGTTTTCGGCGGCTGCGACTTTTTTAACGTAGGCGGCGGTTTCGGGAAACTCGATTGAGCCGCCATCGTTCAGCCATTTCCTGACGTTGCCCTCGCCTGCATTGTAAGCCGCGGCGATATTGCGCTTGCCGTCGAAGCGCGACGACAGATAGCTCAGGTACGCGCAGCCGAGCTCGAGGTTGTACTCGGCGTTTACAAGCAGTTCTTCGGAGTAGGCAATGCCGTTTTTATTGGCTATCCACTCGGCGGTGGACGGCATCAGCTGCATCAGTCCTCGCGCGCCCTTACCCGATTCCGCCATGGGGTTAAAGCCGCTCTCCACGCAGACTATCGCCGCCACGAACGCGGAGTCCAGCGAGTATTCGTCGGCTTTTTCGCGAATGAGCGAGAAATATCGCTTGGGGTACCTGTTGTCGAGCGCGGCAAAGAACGCGGACGTCGCCAGCACGATTATGACGGAAAACGCCGCCAAAAGCCGCGAAAAGCTTATTTTTTGAGGTCTTTCGTTTCCTCGTAAAATTCGTCCACCCTCTCCTTCAGCCGCTCGAAGCTGTCGTTATTGACGATTACGCCGTCGGCGCGAGTGACTCGCTCGCACTCGGACAGTTGCGAATGTATCATTCGCTCCGCCATGTCGTCGTCAATACTATTATTACGGGCTTTGAGGCGTTTTATGCGTTTATCTTCGTCGGAAACGACGGTGACGACGTAGTCGCACAGCTCGTCGAAGCCGGCTTCAAACATGAGAGGCACGACGAGGTAGACGCGCTCGCGGTCGCTGCCTAAGACGCGCTTTTCGATTTCCGCGCGGATAAGCGGATGCGTGATTTCGTCAAGTTTTTTCAGTTTTTCGGGGCTGCCGAACGCAATTTCGCGGAGTTTTACGCGCGACAGCGTTCCGCCCTCAAAAGCCTCGGGAAACGCCTCGTAAAGCAGTTTTTCGCCCGTTGTGCCGGGCGCTATGACCTCTCGCGACACGACGTCGGCGTCGATGACGCACTCGCCTTTTTCCGCGATAAGGTCGGAAACGGTGGTTTTTCCTCCGGCGATGCCGCCGGTAATTCCGATAACGTAGGTATTCTTCATTGGTACTCCGAACATTGTCGCCCGATAACGGGCGAAATCATTTGCCTTTACGGAAGCGGTCCCGAATTTCAGCAGTCAATCCAGCTCTTGCCGTGCTCGACGTCCACCGTGAGCGGCACGCGGAGCTTGACCGCGTTCTCCATGCAGCTGCGCAAAAGCTCTTCTACCTTCTCCACCTCGTCGTCGCGAGCCTCCACTATCAACTCGTCGTGGATTTGCAGGATTAGGTAGGAGTTAGTGCCCTTCAGCTTGTCGTAGACCGCGTTCATCGCGAGCTTGATTATATCGGCGGCGCTGCCCTGAAGCGGCATGTTCATCGCCGCGCGTTCGCCGAACTGCCGCGTCTGGAAATTGGACGAGTTGAGCTCGGGTATAAAGCGTTTACGCCCCAAAAGCGTGGTCGTGTAGCCCGTTTTTTTTGCGTTTTCCACAACGCCGTCGAGGTACGGCTTGATGCCCTTAAAACGCTCGAAGTACCTTGTCATGTACTTTTTTGCGACGTAGGGCGAACATTTCAGGTTCTGGGCGAGCCCGTACTCGCTTATGCCGTAGATGATGCCGAAGTTGACCGTCTTTGCCTCTCTGCGCATTTTGGACGTGACTTCCGACGGCTTCACCCCGAAGATTTCGGCGGCGGTGCGCGTGTGGATATCCTCGCCCTCGTTGTAAAGTTTCAACATCAGCTCGTCGCCCGAAAAGTGCGCCATCAGTCTGAGCTCGATTTGCGAGTAGTCGGCGGAAACCAGCGTGTAGCCGGGGCGCGCCACAAACAAGCCGCGAAGCTGCTTGCCCTCGTCCTCGCGCACGGGGATATTCTGAAGATTGGGTTCGGCGCTCGACAGCCTGCCCGTCGAGGTCATGGTCTGCTTGTAGTCGGTGTGGATAACGTTGTCGGGCGTGAGAAGCTTGCGTATTCCCTCGACGTAGGTCGAGTTCAGCTTCATCAGCGAGCGGTACTCGAGCGCGTGTCCCACTATTTCGTACTCGCTTTGGAGCGATTCGAGAATATCCGAATTGGTCGAGTGCTTGGCGCCCTTTTTCGGGTACGGGATTTTAAGCTCGTCGAACAGCACGGTCGCAAGCTGACGCGGCGAATTGACGTTAAATTTTTTACCGGCGAGGCGATAGACGACTTCGGCGATTTCGGCGGCGCGAGCGGTAAATTTCTCGCCCAGCTCGTCAAGCTTGTCGACGTCCACCTTGACTCCGCGCTCCTCCATTGCGAAAAGCACGTCGGTGAGCGGTCGTTCGGCGCGCTCGTAAAGCTCGGTCATGCCCAGCTTTTCCACGTCGTCAAGCAGGCGTTTACCCAGCGCAAACATGGCGGCGGCAGGATAGTTCTTGTCGTAGCCGGCGTTTTCAAGCAGTCCGCCCGGCGTTTCCGCGTCAATTCGCATGTCGACGAGGTACTGAAGCAATTTTACGTCGTCGTAATTCGTTAAATCGTAGCCGCTTTTCGCAAGCTCGTGCTTGAATTTCTTGGCTTCAAACAGGAATTTGTCCTTATTTTTGTCGGCAAAGTACGGCGACAGGGCTTTTATGACCTCGTTATAGCCGAATCCGACGTCCAAAAGCGTGAGCCTGAGCGGCATAAAGTACTCGGTTTTGCCGTCAACCGACGCAGCAATGCCGTCGCTGCTCGCGGCGAACGAGAACGCTTCGGCTTTGTCGAGAACAGCCGTCAATTCTTCAAGCTTTTCTATCGTCACGCGGCTGAAATCGATTTTTTCCGTTTCCTCAGTCTGCGCGGCGTCCTCCGCAAACAGTTCGTCGCGCTTTATTATCGATTTGAAGTTGTTGTCTATGAAAAACCTCTTTACCGTGCGCGTAAAGGGAAAATCGAAAGTGAAATCCGTCGTTTTTTCGTCGAGCGGCACGTTTACGTTTATGGTCGCAAGCTCGTAGGACATGCGCGCGGACTGTTCGCCTAACCGCAGTTTTTCGCCGAGCTTCCCGGGAATCTCGAAAACGTGCTCGTACACGCCGTCGAGGCTACCGTACTCTGCGATAAGCCCCGTCGCGGTCTTGTCGCCCACGCCCGGCACGCCCGGGATATTGTCGCTGCTGTCGCCGGCAAGCGACTTGTAGTCTATCACCTGCTTCGGCGTGAGCCCGTAGTCGGCGAGAAGCTGTTTTTCGTCGTACAGCACGGTTTCTGTTATGCCGCGCTTGGTCATCACCACGCTCGTGGTGTCGTCGATTAACTGAAGGCTGTCGCGGTCGCCCGTGATTATATAGGTCATAACGCTCCGGTCGCGCGAGAGCGTGCCGATAATATCGTCCGCTTCGTACCCTTCCTTTTCTACAATCGATATGTTCATAAGCCTTAGCTGCCGTTTGAGAATGGGCAGCTGCGCGGCGAGCTCGTCCGGCATTTTTTTGCGCGTGGCTTTGTACCCGTCGTACATTTTGTGGCGAAACGTGGGCGCAGGCAAATCAAACGCCACGGCGATATATTTCGGCTTGTACTTGCCTATCATGCCGATAAGCATGGTCGTAAAGCCGTAAACCGCCTGCGTAGGCTCGCCCTTGTTGTTGGTGAGCGGCGGCAGCGCGTAAAAAGCACGGTTTATAAGACTGTTTCCGTCTATAAGTAATAAATTATCCACGATTTACCGCTCCTCCGTCCTATGTCGACTGCGCCATTCGCGCTACTTAACTATTATACAACCTTTTTTGTAAATTATCAATCATTTGCTTGTCAAAGTCAGCAGTTTATGCTATTATAATAGAGTTGCAAAAACAATATCGTATGCCGCCGTGGTGAAATTGGCAGACGCACGGGACTCAAAATCCCGCGGTAGTGATACCGTGTCGGTTCGACCCCGACCGGCGGCACCATAGACAATACCCATCGCACAAAGTGCGATGGGTATTGTCTATGGTCAAGCCGCTCGGGGAATGCGAAGCATCTCCCCGTTAGCCGAGCGCACGCAGTGCGCGAACGTCGCGAACGCACGATTCATAAATCCGTATCGGAAGCGTCGATTACACTTTCAAAACGAAATGGTTTTTGCGGAAATCGATAAGGCGTTCGTCACGCATTTTACCCAGTTCCGACGACAACCCACTGCGCTCGACTCCGAGATAATCCGCAAGTTGTTGTCTTGAAAACGGAATATCAAATTCGTAAGTTCCGAGCCGCCTTGCTTCCGCGGAAAGATAGGACGTAACTTTCGAACGCGTGGTACGCTGCCCCACGTGTCGGAGTTTTTCGCTGAAACGCAGATTTTTCTCGGCAAGTTCACCGAGCAAGTTTCGGATAATTCGGGTGTGATGATCGCAAGCGGACGGACATACGTTAAGAATTCGATTTACGTCTAGAAACATTACGGTAACCGGCGTTTCCGCTATTACGTCCACGTTCGTTTTTGAACCGGGCGCGCAAGCGAACGCGGTGGCAAAAGTCGTTCCCGCTTCGGCTTTTGAAAGGATATTGCGGTTGCCCCAAATATCGTCTTGTACGATAAGAACGCTTCCGGACAGCACCAGCCCGATAGAGTCTACCGTATCGCCGCAACGCAATACGAACGCTTCTTTCCGAAAGTCCTTTACTTTCGGATCAAGACAAGCCAGCATAGCCGCAAGTTCGTTTTCGGAAACGCCCGAAAAAAGTTTCGATGAGCAAATTACGGAAAAAAATTCTTTCATAAAATCACCGTTCGTTGAAAAATCAACAGACTTTTTATTTTTATTATACTATAATAAAAACAGAAAAGCAAGGAGGATACGTTATGAAAAGACAAATTATAGAAATCGATCGGGACAAATGCACCGGTTGCGGGGCTTGCGCCGACGCTTGCCACGAGGGCGCTATCGCCATGGTGGACGGAAAAGCGCAACTTATGCGGGAAGATTATTGCGACGGTTTGGGCAACTGTCTGCCTGCTTGCCCTACCGGGGCGATCTCTTTCGTCGAACGCGAAGCCGCCGCGTACGACGAAGCGGCTGTGCTTGCGAATAAGCAAAAGAAGATGCAACGGGAAGGCATGCTCATTCACGGCGGTTGCCCCGGAACGCGAATGAAAACGATTCGGCACGCGGAAACTTCCGGCACCGAAACCGCGCATACCCCGGCGCAAAGCCGTCTTTCTCAGTGGCCCGTACAGATCAAACTCGTTCCCGTGAACGCGCCTTACTTCGACGGCGCAAAGCTACTTATCGCCGCGGACTGCACGGCGTACGCTTACGCCGCGTTTCACGAGCGCTTCATAAAGGGGCGCATTACGCTCGTCGGCTGTCCTAAATTAGACGACGCGGACTACTCGGAAAAACTTACCGAGATTATCCGCAATAACGACATAAAAAGCGTGACCGTCGTTCGCATGGAAGTTCCTTGTTGCGGTGGGCTGGAACACGCGGCGAAAATCGCTTTGCAACGGAGCGGTAAGTTTATTCCGTGGCAGGTCGTAACCGTTACCACGGACGGAAATATACTCGATTAAACGGAAAATCGATTCGTTACGCATACGCAAAACGCCTCTCGCAAAGCATGCGAGAGGCATTCGTTTTTTTTGACGCGCGGTCGGGATTGACGCTAGACTACGTTGTACTCGTCTTTTTCAACGTTGTAGAACATATAACTGCTTCTGTTTTCGCCGTCTTTTTTGTAAGTCAAGGTCAGATTTGCCACTTCGAAGTACTTAACTAGTTCGGGAATGGGGTGACCTTCGCCGCACGCGCAGAACGCAAACGCGGACAGTACCGCGAGCAATACGCAAACAAGTCTTTTCATTGTTTCTTCTTTTTCTATATGTATATATTTTAATCCCGGATAAGCGCAAATATCAATTACTTTGCGTGTAAAATATATGTTTTATTTATTTGATACCGCGACGAAAAAAAGCTATAACGCTATACCGAAAGCGCGACATGTAAAGTCAAAAGAAAAAAGAACGTCAAGCGGTTAACATTGACGTTCTTTTAAGTTTGCACAATAAAGAGATAAGAAAAGTAAGGTCGGAAGCGGAACTTGAATAAGTTCTTCCGCGGTAGATTTTCCACTGTTCTACCGATTCTTCAGGTTCTTATGTTTTGTTTAAGCGACTCTTATTGTCGCTCTCTTAAAGGAGGTG
>DQGD01000004.1 GCA_003533505.1 Clostridiales bacterium
ACGTTTATTATTACAGCGACACTGAAAAAGCGGGCGCATGGCATTACGAGGGCGGCATTGCAACGCTTTGGTAAAATGCGAGAGTAAAAACAAAAATTAAACGAGGAAAATGCGCTTTCCGCGGTCGACTACAAAAAGCGGCGGCGGAGAGCGTATTTGTCTTTATGAGTGAAAGGAGCGATTATGAAAGCAAGGCTTAAAAAAATAGCGGTTTGCGCGCTTTGTCTTATACTTATTATCCCCGCGTTCGCGCTTGTCGGCTGCGGCGAAAAGGAGGAGGACAAGCCGTCCTTTACCGTCACGTTCGCGCAGGGCGGCGCAACGAAATCGGAAATTGCCGTGGTTTCCGGCGAGAAGATAGATTCCGCCGCCGTCGCCGCGCCGGATAAAGAGCAGGACGGTTTCGTTACCGAGTGGAATTTCGATTTCGACTTGCCGGTCACCGAAAGCCGCACTGTAAGCACGGTAAGTTACACCGAAGGCTTGACTTTTGCCAAGTCGCTAAAGGGCGGCGAGTACGTCGTTACCGGGTACACGGGGCAGGCAACGGAAGCGTACATGCCCGACTACTACCGCGGCGGCGCGGTGACCTCTATACGCGCCGAGGCGTTTAAGAACAATCAAACGATCGAGTCCGTGCGTTTTCCGGCTTCGCTCGTATCTATCGGCGAAGAAGCGTTCAAGGCTTGCGTAAACCTCGGCAGCGTGAATTTTCCCGACGCCGTCACGACTTTGGGCGCTTCGGCGTTCTCGGAGTGCGAGGGATTGGAGGAGTTTACGTTCCCGAAAAACATAACGATAGTTTCGTCGCGCGTGGTGCAGGGCTGTAACTTCGATTTCGTCGCCGTGCCGGAGGGCGTAACGGCAATCGAGCCCTATGCGTTCGCATGCCGCGCTACGACCATAGTTCTGCCCGCTTCGCTCCGCAGAATAGAGGAGCTGGGGCTTTGGGCGAACCTTACGACGATTTACTACGCCGGCGAGGACTACCGCTGGGAAACGGTGACGATATCCGAAGTGCCGTACACGAACGGCGGAATTACGTTCTCGGCGAAATCCGTCGCCACCGAGCGCGCGACCGTGTACTTTTATTCGGAAACCGCGCCGTCTAAGCCCGGCAACTATTGGCATTACGTTTCGGGAGAGCCTGTCGTATGGGCGTAAGCGTTAAAAAAGACAAAATCGACTTGGGAAGCGTGGACAGTCGCGATTTCAAGCCTTACAATGACGGAAAGATCTGGACAGCCGCGCTTGCCGCAGCATTGAAGGATTACCGCGAGGTACATATTCCCGGTGGTAAATACTACGTCGACGGCTCGCTGATAATCGGTTCGGACACTTCGGTTTTCGCCGACGAGAATGCGGAAATCATACTCGTAAAGGGCACTAAAACGCTGCTGATTCGCAACGAGAGCGTAGCGGACGGCTCGCGGCACAAAATCGCCGACGACGCGCCCCTCGACCGCAACATTACGATAATCGGCGGTGTGTGGCGCGAGGAGAACACCGAGCGGCTGGGCTACGGCAAAACGGGTTGCTACGACGAAGCGGACAGTTTTCATGGCGTGTCGACCTGCATGCTCATGAGCGGCGTGAATGGGCTTACGATAAAGAACGTCACGTTCGTCAGCACTGCGGGATTTGCCTGTCAGATAGGACGAGTGTCCGACTTCCGGATAGAAAACCTGCGCTTCGTGCGCTGTTTTGCCGACGGGCTGCACGTCGGCGGCGACGTGAAAAACGGCGTGATAAAAAACCTTTCGGGGCACACCGAGGACGATCTCATCGCGCTGAACGCCTACGATTGGGACGACTCGTCGATTAACTTCGGCTGCATCGAGAACGTAACGGTTGACGGCGTTGCCGGCACGGGCGACAAAAGCGCGCACAAGTCGCTGCGTATTCAGCCCGGCGTGTATCCGTATCCGTGCGGCGGCACGGAGGACTGCTATATAAAAGACTTGACCGTTCGCGGTGTTTCGGGCGTCACCACTTTCAAAATGTACCTGCAAACCCCGGCTTACACGGACAAGCCCGAAAAGCCCGTGGGAGTGGGGCGGCTGGAAAACATAACGTTCGAGGACATAACGGCGGATACGACTTCGCCCGTCGACCGTCAGCCCAATTATCTCGACGGCGACCCGGTTACGGGCAATTTCGCCGCGTTCGAGGTGGGCAGCAACGCGCGCGGAATCACATTCCGCAACGTTCGCGTAACCCTCGACAGGCAGAAGTACCCGAACTCGTATTTTATGACGGTGGGACCGAAGTCGCAGTATATCGAGGGCAAGGGACTTGAGCTTTTCGACCCCTACGTCGTGTGCGAAGTTTCGGACATAACGACGGACGGCGTGTATATAAACGGCGAGAGAGTGTACGACCTCGAGCTGTACATAAAGGAAATTAAATTCGGCGAATTGTATCCTTCGGATTTACGGTTCGGGTACGGCAAAATCACATCGATAAACAAGGAGAAACGGCAATGAGCAAAGGCAGATTTACGATACCGACGGACGAAAGCTTTGTCGAGGGCACCAAAATCATAGCGAAAAAATGGGGAGCGGACGCGGTGCGCGATTGCGACGGCACGCGGCTTCCCGAAAACCCCGGGCAGTTCGGCAAGGTTTACAACACCTATTTCGTCGTGCGCGGCGACAACGAGTGGGCGAGGAAGCATCCCGAGGAGGCACAGCGCATCTTCCTGCTGTCGGAGCGCACGCTCGCGGTGGAAAGTACCCTGAAAATCGAGATAATGAAGGGTTTTTTAAAGGACGAATTCGACCCCGACTACTCGAATATCGGGCTGTGGCAGGTCTACGACCGCACGACGGGAAGAGAAGTCAACTTAGAGAATTGGCGCGCTGACGAAAAAACGGGCGTTGTTACCGTGAAAAACGCCGCGCCGTTCCACGAGTACACCGTGACGTTCATGGCGCGCGTGACCTGGCACCCGGTGCAGATTTACAACTATCTCACCAACGAATGGACGTGCGAAAAACAGCTCACCTACGACCCGGCGTTCCCGGCGACGAAGGAGTACGTCAAGCGGCACATGCGCGAGTGGTGCGAGCAAAACCCGGAAACCGACGTAGTGCGCTTCACCACGTTTTTGTATCAATTCACGCTGATTTTCAACGACCTCGGCAAGGAAAAGCAAGTCGAGTGGTTCGGCTACGCGCAGACCGCCAATCCGATTTTAATCGCGGACTTTGAAAAAGAGAGCGGAATCGCGCTCACCGCCGAGGATTTTGTGGACAGCGGCTACTATAACAACTGCTTCCGCACGCCCACCGAGAAATTTAAGAAATACATGGATTTTGTCGAGCGCTTCGTGAGCAAAACCATAGGCGAGCTCGTCGCAATCGTGCACGAGTACGGCAAGGAAGCGATGATGTTCCTCGGCGACGATTGGATAGGTTCGGAGCCCTACGGCGAGCACTTTAAGGACATGGGGCTGGACGCGGTAGTGGGGTCAATCGGCGGCGGCGTAACCGTGCGCATGCTGTCCGAAATCCCGGCGGTACGCTACCGCGAGGGCAGGTTTTTGCCTTACTTCTTCCCCGACACGTTCTTTCCCGGCAACGAAGACAACGCCGTTGCCGAGCTCAACCGCAATTGGCGCACCGCTCGCCGCGCGATTATGCGCAAGCCTATCGACAGAATGGGCTTCGGCGGTTACCTCTCGCTCGCCGCGACGTTTCCGCGCTTTGTGGACAGAGTGGCGGAGATTGCCGACGAATTTCGCACGATTTACGCGGCTGTCGACGGCAAAAAACCGTATTGCCGCCTCAAAGTCGCGCTGCTCAACGCCTGGGGCAAAAAGCGCAGCTGGATGAGCCACATGTGCGCTCACGAACTGTGGTATCAGCAAATCTATTCCTATCAGGGGATTTTAGAGGCGGTTTCGGGACTGCCCGTCGACATCGAATTTTTGTCGTTTGACGAAGTTACGGACGGCGTGCCGAATGGAATTGACGTTCTCATCAACGCCGGCGACGCGTACACCGCGTTTTCGGGCGGCAAAGCATGGCTGGACGAGCGGCTGCAAACCGCCGTCAGAAAATTCGTCTACGAGGGCGGCGGCTTTATCGGCGTAGGCGAGCCCACCGCATGCGAGGGCAACGGCAGATACTTCCAACTTGCCGACGTCATGGGCGTGGACGAAGAAGTCGGCTTCACGCTGTCGGTCGACAAGTACAATATCGAGAAAGTAACCGAGCCGTTTTTCGGCGAGCTCGGCGGCACCGACTACGGCGAGGACAAGAAGAATATCTATGCGCTCGGCGGCGCGCGCGTGCTCGACATCGCGATAAGCGACCGTTTCCGCCGCAACGTCAACGTCGGTGAGGTAAAAATCGCCGTCAACGATTACGGCAAGGGCAGAAGTTTCTATATTACAGGTATTCCGTACAGCTTCGACAACTCGCGGCTTCTTTACAAGGCAATGTGCTACGTCGCGAAAAAGGAGCTCTGCGTTGCGTACTCGTCGAACCCGGCTACCGAATGTAACTACTATCCCGAAGCCGTCAAGTACGCAATCGTGAACAATACGGACGAAAAGCAAATTACGGATTTTTACGACATAAACGGCGAAAAGCGCGTCGTAGAGCTTGAGCCCACCGAAATAAAATGGCTGAAATAATCGTGAAAACAGAAAGATGGGACGAGGGACTTCCGCTCGGCAACGGAAAGCTCGGCAGCATAGTTTACGGCTCCCGACCTCTGAAAATCACCGTCGACAGAACGGATTTGTGGGATTTGCGCCCCAACAAAACCACTTTGGAGGAGGGGTTTAACTACCGCAACCTCGTAAAATTATCGACGAGCGATAACCCCGAGGATTGGAAGGAGCGGCAGCGGCTGTTCGAGGATATTTTCATGGGCGAGCCCTATCCGTCGAAGATTACCGCAGGGCGCGTAGAGCTCGATTTCGGAGTGAACGCCGACGAAGTACGGTACTCGCTCGACACGCGCGCCGCGCTCGCGAGCGTATACTGCGGCGACCAAATGATTGCGGACGTGTTCGCGTCGAAAAGCGCGAACGTCGGCGTTATCAGGACGTATAGGGATTGTAAACTCGCGCTGCATGTGCCGAGCTATCTGTCCGGGCGTCCGGGCGGCGGTTCGGGACTTGACGACAACTCGGGCGAGCTGTCGCTCGGTTATCCCGAGGCGGTAAAAAAGCGCGACGGCGGCTTTTATTGGTACGAGCAAAACACGCACACCGACTACTCGTTCGGTATCGTGACGTACAGGACGCACGGCGCGATTTACTACGCGCTGGTCACGACGGACGACGCGCGCGACTATATCGGCTACGGCAAGCGCCTTCTCGAAAAAGCGGCGGCAATCGGCTGCGACAAGCTGCTCGCCGCGCACAAGCGCGAGTGGCGCGACTATAGGCGGCTGTCGTCGGTCAGGACGGGCGACAAGCTTATCGACGAAACCTACGAAAAGAGCTGGTATCTGTTCGGCAGCTGCTCGGCTGAGGGAGGATACCCCATGCCGCTTCAGGGCGTGTGGACGGCGGACAACGACTGTCTGCCGCCGTGGAAGGGCGACTACCACCACGACACGAACACCGAGCTGTCGTACTGCGCGTTTCTCAAGGCGAACAGACTGTCCGCAGGCGAAGCTTTTATCGACTATCTGTGGAAGCTGAAACCGGCTTACGAGAGGTTTGCGCGCGACTTTTTCGGCGTGGACGGACTGCTGATTCCCTCGTGCTCGACATTGGACGGCAAGCCGATGGGCGGTTGGGCGCAGTATTCGCTCTCGCCTACGATGACTATATGGGCGGCGCAAAGCTTCGACGAGTACTATCTCTACACGGGCGACGCGGAGTTCCTTAGAAACCGCGCGTATCCGTTTTTCAAGGGCGTTGGCAGGGCTATAGCCTCGCTTCTATATGAGAAAAACGGCAGGCTGTATCTGTCCCTGTCGAGTTCGCCGGAGATTTTCGACGACACGAAAAAGGCGTATCTCGAGCCGAATTCCAACTTCGACCTCGCGCTTTTGCGCTATCTGTTCGGTACGCTGAAAAAGTACGCGGAAACGCTGGGCGAAAACGCCGACGAGTACGCAGGAATTTCGGACAAACTTGACGACATAGCAATCGACGATGACGGCGTGGTGATGCTGGACAGAACGCGGCGTTTGCCCGAAACGCATCGGCATTTCTCGCACGTCATGTGCCTGTATCCGCTGCATCTCATAAATTACGACACGGACGAACACAAGCGCATTTACGGAAACACGCTGCTGCACCTCGAAACTCTGGGTACGGGGCAGTGGGTGGGCTTTTCGTTCGCGATGTCCGCCGCGCTCTACGCCATGGCGAAAAATGGCAACGCGGCAGGCGAGCGACTTACGCAGTTTTGCCGCGGTTTCGTGGGCGAAAACGGATTTCACCTCAACGGCGATTACAAACATTACGGTTACACCCGGTTTCATTACCGCCCGTTCACGCTCGAGAGCCTTTTCGGATTCTGCGACGCGTTGCAGGAAATGCTGATGCAGGACCACGAGGGCGGTATCGAGCTGTTTCCGGCGGTTCCCGACGGGTGGAAAAACCGCACCGTAGAATTCAAGAGTCTGCGTTCGCGCGGCGGCATGCTCGTGTCGGCAAAGCTCATAAACGGCGTTCTCGCGCGGTTGTCGGTAGAGTCGGACGTCGCTCGCGCGGTCACGATAAACGGCGCGGAGTATGCGCTGAAGAAAGGTAAAAATATACTTATCGGGAGGTAATTATGCTTAAAAATATACCTAAAATCGTTTCGCCGGAGCTATTGAAAACGCTGGCGGAAATGGGACACGGCGACGAAATCGTGATTGCCGACGGCAATTTCCCTGCCGAAACTTTCGGCAAGCGCGTCATTCGCGCCGACGGAATAAGCGGCGCGGCAATGCTTGACGCGGTGCTTTCGCTGCTGCCGCTCGACACCTATTCCGACCCGAATTTCATTCTCATGAAGCTTATGGAGTGCGACGAGGGTAAAATTAACCCGATTATATGGGAAGAGTATAAAAATGTTGCCGATCGTCACGATAGAAACGTGCGGATAGGGCAAATCGGACGTTTCGAGTTTTACGAGCGCGCGAAGTCGGCTTATGCGGTGATAGCTACGGGCGAAGAGGCGGTTTACGCGAACATTATATTGAAAAAAGGCGTTATAAAATAACGAAAGGAGCAAAAATTATGGCAAAGAGCAGACTGATAGGAGATTACCCGGTAATAGGAATCCGCCCCACGATTGACGGGCGGCGCGGCAAAATCAAGGTGCGCGAGAGCCTTGAAGAGCAGACCATGAACATGGCGAAAGCGGCGGCGAAGCTCATCGAGGACAACGTGTTTTACTCGAACGGCGAACACGCAAAGGTAATCATCGCCGACACGACAATCGGCAGAGTAGCCGAGGCGGCGGCTTGCGCGGACAAATTCAGAAAAGCCGGCGTGGACATCACGCTCACCGTCACTCCGTGCTGGTGCTACGGCGCGGAAACGATGGACATGGAGCCGATGACGATTAAAGCGGTGTGGGGCTTCAACGGCACCGAGCGCCCCGGCGCGGTGTACCTTGCGTCCGTTCTCGCCACCCACGCGCAAAAGGGCTTGCCGGCGTTCGGCATCTACGGCCACGAGGTACAGGAAGCGGACGATACCGAAATCCCGTCGGACGTAAGAGAGAAAATACTGCGCTTTGCTCGCGCGGCGGTGGCGGTAGCAACCATGCGCGGCAAGTCGTACCTGCAGATAGGATCTGTCACCATGGGCATCGGCGGCTCGATTATTTCCCCCGAGTTTTTCGAGGAGTATCTCGGCATGCGCGTCGAGTCCGTGGACGAGGTGGAGATTATCCGCAGAATGACCGAGGGCATTTACGACGAGAACGAGTATAAAAAAGCGCTGAAATGGGTCAAGGAGAAGTGTCGTCCCGACTTTGACAAGAACCCGAAAGAAATGCAGAAAACTCCCGAGGAAAAGGAGAAAGATTGGGAGTTTACGGCTAAAACGGCTTGCATAATCAAGGACTTGTTCAACGGTAACCACAACCTGCCCGAGGGCAGAGAAGAGGAAGCCGTCGGACACAACGCGATTGTCGGCGGTTTTCAGGGTCAGCGGCAGTGGACGGACTTCTACCCGAACTGCGACTTTCCCGAAAGCATATTGAATTCGTCGTTCGATTGGTCGGGCGCGAGAGAGCCGTATATCCTCGGCACCGAGAACGACACGCTCAACGCCGCGAGCATGCTGTTTATGAAGCTTCTCACCGGCAGGGCGCAGATGTTCGCCGACGTGAGAACGTATTGGTCGGGAGCCGCCGTAAAACGCGTCACCGGCTATGAAATCGAGGGTAAGGCAAAGGAAGCCGACGGCTTTATCCACCTCATCAACTCCGGCGCGTGCTGCGTGGACGCTTGCGGCGAAGTGAAGGACGAGAACGGCAACCCCACGATGAAGCGTTGGTGGGAAGTCACCGACAAGGACATCGACACTATGATGAACGCCACGACCTGGCCGTATGCGGATTTGGGTTACTTCCGCGGCGGCGGTTATTCCAGTCGCTTCGTCACGCGCGCCGAAATGCCGGCTACCATGATAAGGCTCAATCTCATCAAAGGCTTGGGACCGGTGCTGCAAATCGTCGAGGGCTGGACGGTCAAGCTCCCGGACGAAGTGACGGACAAGCTGTGGAAGAGAACGGACTACACCTGGCCGTGCACCTGGTTCACGCCGCGAGTGACGGGCAAGGGTGCGTTCAAGTCCGCCTACGACGTCATGAATAATTGGGGTGCAAACCATGGCGCGATTTCCTACGGACATATCGGCGCGGACTTAATCACAATGTGCTCGATACTGCGAATCCCCGTGTGCATGCACAACGTCGACGAAGCGGATATTTACCGTCCTGCCGCATGGAACGCGTTCGGCATGGATAAGGAAGGACAGGACTACCGCGCCTGCGCCGCCTACGGACCTATGTACAAGAACATAAAATAATATTCGGCAAGACCGAATAGCCGAAATAGAATAACCGGAATAAAAGAAAAGTTGTCTGCGAAAAACAAATCGCGGATAACTTTTTTCGTTGCGGTTTTGATTTATGTTGTGTTTCGAGCCGTCACCTTACGAGCAATTCCTCCGGCAAGCGCACGTCGGACTTTTTCAGCCGCGTAACGTCGAAAATCGGTATCAGCTCGTCGAGAGCGACGGGCGAGGGCGAATCAATCAGCCCTGCCGCAAAAGCCAGCGCGCCGATGACCCGTTCGGGCGAGGAAAAAGCGGAGCGCAGGTATTCGAGGTTGGAATAGCCGCCGCGCTTCGACAGCCGTTCGCCGTTGCCGTCGGTGACGAGCGGAACGTGCAGAAACTCGGGCGGTTCGAAGCCGAGCAAGCGATATAAATAGATTTGCCGCGGCGACGAGGACAGTAAGTCCGCGCCGCGCACCACTTCCGTCACGCCCGAGAGCGCGTCGTCGACCACCACCGCGAGCTGATAGGCGTAGGTGCCGTCGCTTCTGCGGATAATGAAATCGCCGCAGTCCGCGGCGAGGTTTTGCTTAAACTCGCCCTGCAGTCTGTCGGTAAACGCTATCGTTTCGTCCGCCGCGATAAGCCGCGTCGCAGGCGGTCTGTCGGGGCGCGCGGACGGCGGCAGATTGCGACAACGCCCGTCGTAAACGGGCGAATCGCCGTGCGGCGCGGTGGCGGCGTGAAGCTGCGCGCGCGAGCAATAACACGGGTAAGTCAGCCCCGACTCTACAAGAACGCGAAAGTATTTTTCGTAAACCGCGCTCCGCTCGTTCTGGAACAAAACTTCGCCGTCAAATCGGAACCCGAACCAATCGAGGTCGTCCTTCATAAGCGTTACCGCCGAATCGGGACAGCGGCTCTTGTCCAAATCCTCTACGCGTAACAAACATTTGCCGCCGCGCGACTTCGCCGAAAGATACGCCACCATCGCGGAAAATATGTTCCCCAGGTGCAGCCTGCCCGACGGCGTGGGCGCAAACCTCCCCACAACCTCGCGCTTGTCTTTTGCTTTGCCGCTCGTGACTTGAATCATTTTATCCATGAAACGATTATACCTCGTGCGCCCGGTAAAATCAAATATTTTGCCTCGACGATTGAATTTTTTAATTTTCGCCCCGTTTTTCTTGCAAAACCGGGGATGCGGATAACTTCTGCCGCGAATATCGAAAAATCAAATAATTTTTTTTAACCGAAACAAAGTCCTCCGCTTTATCGGAGAGCTTTGCTTTATACTTATTCTGCATAAATATGCACGGCGGCGAATAAAATTGCAAAGTGAGAAAAATAGGCGGTTTTTCCGATTTTTTTTCGTTTTTACGGTTTTTCGCAACGGTAAATCGGGGCTTTTTATCTCAAAAAATCTCGTTGAGGCGTGACTTTATTTGAATAAAGACGATAAAAAATTATTAAATACGCGCGGTAAATGTATTGCGTTTTACGAAACGATATAGTATAATTATACTGAGAAACTATTACACACCAAGGAGTACAGCCCATGAAAATCGCAAAAAGAGCAGCATCGATAAAGCCGTCGTTAACTTTGGAGATAAGCGCGAAGGCGAAAAAAATGAAGGAAGAGGGGCGCGACGTCGTGTCGTTCGGCGCGGGCGAGCCCGACTTCAACACGCCCGAGTACATTTGCGAAGCGGCAAAGCAGGCAATCGACGGCGGCAAGACGAAGTACACGCCGGCTTCGGGCACGGCTTCGCTGAAAGCCGCGATTTGCGGCAAGCTGAAAGCGGACAACGGGCTCGACTACGCCCCCGAGAACATAGTCATCTCCAACGGCGCAAAACATTCGCTTTACAACGCGATAGCCGCGCTCGTGGAGGACGGCGACGAAGTGATAATCCCGGCTCCTTATTGGCTGACCTATCCCGAGCTCGTGCGGCTTGCCGGCGGCGTTCCGGTGTTTGTGGACACCAAGGCGGAAAACGGCTTCAAACTGACCGCGGACGAGCTGAGGAGCGCGATTACGCCGCGCACGGTCGCGCTTGTTTTCAACAATCCCAATAACCCGTCGGGCGCGGTTTACTCCGAGGAAGAGGTCAAAGCGCTCGCGCGCGTTATCGAAAAAACAGACGTGACGGTAATCAGCGACGAGATTTACGAGATGCTGGACTACACGGGGATTCCCACCTATTCCATGGCAGGCTACTCGGATAAGCTGAAAAAACAGACCGTCGTCGTCAACGGCGTGTCCAAAACCTACTCGATGACGGGCTGGCGAATAGGCTTTATCGCCTGTGAGGCAAAGCTCGCCGCGGCTATATCCGGCATGCAGAGTCACATGACGTCAAACCCTAACACGATAGCGCAGTACGCCGCCGAAGCGGCTTACACGCACGAGGGAGGCAAGGCTTTTCTGGAAACGATGAAAAAGAGTTTCGACGCGAGAAGACGGTTGATAATGGAGCGGCTGGACGAGATACCGGAGCTGAGCTACGTCACTCCGCAGGGCGCGTTCTACATTATGGTGAACGTGAGCAAGCTGTTCGGGCGTTCGGTGGGCGGCGTGATAATCGGTTCGGCAATCGGGTTCGCGCATGCGCTTTTGGACGACGCGGACGTGGCGGTGATACCCTGCGAGCCGTTCGGCGCGCCCGACTATGTGCGGCTCAGCTACGCGGTGTCGGACGACGACGTGAGAAAGGGCGTGGAGAGAATCGCGGACTTCGTGGCTAAATTCGAGTGAGAGAGGAGGCGTAAATGGAAAAACACATACTTCATAAAAGCAAGCACACGGGGCTTCTCGAGCGAGAGGAGCACGACTACGTTCTCAAAAACGTCAAAGAGCCCGAGCTTTACCGCGGCATTTTCGATTACGACCAGGTGCCGAAAGTGGTTTTCAACGACCGCAAAGTGCCGATGAATCCTGCGGACGAGTGGTGGATAACCGACACGACCTTTCGCGACGGTCAGCAGTCCAGCGCGCCGCTGTCGGTCAAGCAAATCGTCGACATTTACAAGCTGATGAACAAGCTCGGCGGCAAAAACGGGCTTATCCGCGCCAGCGAGTTTTTCCTGTACAGCGAAAAAGACAAGCAGGCGGTCAAGGCTTGCATGGAGCTGGGGCTGGAATTTCCCGAGATAACCAGCTGGATTCGCGCCGACGAAAAGGACTTCAAGCTCGTCAAGGACATGCACATCAAGGAAACGGGCATACTCGTCAGTTGCTCGGACTACCATATATATAAGAAAATGAAGCTCGACCGTCAGGGCGCGCTCGACAAGTACCTCGCCATCGTCAAGTCCGCGCTCGACAACGGCATAGTGCCGCGCTGCCACTTCGAGGACATCACGAGAGCGGATTTCTACGGCTTCGTCGTGCCGTTTGCCTACGAGCTGATGCGGCTGAGCGAAGAGTACGCCACGCCCGTCAAGATTCGCGCGTGCGATACCCTCGGCTACGGCGTAACCTATCCCGGCTCTGCGCTGCCGCGTTCGGTGCCCGGTATTATCTACGGACTCAATTACTACGCCGGCATTCCGAGCGAGTGGCTGGAGTGGCACGGGCACAACGACTTTTACAAGGCGGTAGTCAATGCCACCACCGCGTGGCTGTACGGTTGCAGCGGCGTAAACTGCTCGCTACTCGGCATCGGCGAGCGCACGGGCAACTGCCCCACCGAAGCGATGTGCATCGAGTACGCCCAGATGAAGGGCACTACCGACGGCATGGACTTGACCGTAATCACAGAAATCGCGGACTACTTCGAGCGCGAAATCGGCTACACGATACCGCCGCGCACGCCGTTCGTCGGCAAGGCGTTCAACGCCACGCGCGCAGGCATACACGCCGACGGGCTATTGAAAGACGAGGAGATTTACAACGTGTTCGACACCGCCAAAATCCTCGGCAAAAAGCCCACGGTTTCCATTTCCAACACTTCGGGGCTCGCCGGCATCGCATATTGGATAAACGCCTACTACGGGCTGGAGGGCGAGTACGCCGTCGATAAGTCGGACGAGGTCGTCAAGGCGCTCAAACAAATGGTGGACGAAGAGTACGCCGCCGGCAGAAACACGATTATGGGCGACGACGAGCTGGACTCTATGGTAAGGCTGTTCGACAAGAAACTGCACAGGCTGTTTAACGAGCATATCGGCAACAAGTGAGCCGCGACCGAGGCGGACGAGGCGAAAACGCCCGAAAATTAGCGGAAAAATTTTCGTAAAATTCACCAAATCGTCGGGATTTTAATGTATAATATAAGAGGAAAGAGCAAAAGGGCTTTTTCCGAAAGCAAACGTATCAAATAAAAGAGGGAGGACGAACAATGATAAGCATTATCTACGGAGCAAAGGGCAGCGGCAAGACCAAGCGCATTATCGACGCGGCGAACGAACGCGCGCGCTTAAGTAAAGGAAGCGTGGTGTACATAACCGATTGCGCCGACCACTCGTCCGTCGTGGACAACGGCATTCGCTTCATCGACATCAATCACTACGACGTCACCGACGAGAACGGCATGCTGTGCTTTATCAAGGGCTTGCTCGCAGGCAACTACGACATAACCGACGTGTATATCGACGGGCTCGCCAAGTTCGTCAAAAAGGACGTTTCCGAGCTGGAGGGCGCGTTCAGGCAGCTCGACCTTCTCGGTACGGAGTTCAACGTTACGTTCACCCTCACCGTTTCGGCGGAGGAAGTCCCCGACTTTATGCGCCGCTATATCTGACTACAAGCCCGGGTTGCGGATTATTCGTGACTCGGCAAAAGGATTTGACTATTTTGGATTTTATCAGCACGAGAAACGCCGGGCGCGTCGTCGGCGGCGCGCAGGCGGTAGTAAAAGGATTATCGGATGAGGGCGGTCTTTTCGTACCCGCCCTCTTTCCCGTCTTCGCAAAAGAGGAAATCGCGGCGATGGCGGAGCTCGACTACGCGAGTCGAGCCGCGCTCGTCATCGGCAAATTTTTGCCGGAACTTAGAGAACTTTCCTCGTATACCGAAAAGGCATATTCTCGCTTTGACGGCGACCCGGCACCCGTCGTGAAAATCGACGAGGGCTTGTTTATGCTGGAGCTGTGGCACGGTCCAACGCACGCGTTCAAGGACGTCGCGCTCACGCTGCTGCCCTATCTTTTGACGGGAAGCAAGGCGGTGACGGGCGAGAACAGTCGCACGCTTATCTTGGTCGCGACGAGCGGCGACACCGGCAAAGCCGCGCTTGAGGGCTTTCGCGACGTGCCCGGCGCAGACGTGATAGTTTTCTATCCCTCGGGCGGCGTGAGCGAGCTGCAAAAGCTGCAAATGACCACGCAAAAAGGCGACAACGTGTACGTCGCGGCGATAGAGGGCAACTTCGACGACGCGCAGACGGCTGTCAAGAAGATTTTTACCGACAAGGAAGCCGAGGCAAAACTTGCGAAGCTCGGCTTTAAGCTAAGCAGCGCGAATTCGATGAACTTCGGCAGGCTCGTTCCGCAAATCGCGTATTATTTTTCGTCCTACGTCGACCTCGCCGAGTCGGGCGAAATCGAGTACGGCGACGAAGTGAATTTCTGCGTTCCCAGCGGAAACTTCGGCAACATTCTCGCAGGCTACTACGCAAAGAAAATGGGCTTACCGGTGGGCAGGCTGATTTGCGCTTCAAACCGCAACAATGTCCTCACCGACTTTATCGGCAGCGGAAAGTACGCCGCGCGTCGCAAGTTCTACAAGACAACCAGCCCCTCTATGGACATTCTCGTCAGCTCTAACCTCGAACGGCTGGTGTTCGAGCTTTCCGGCAGAAACGACAAGCTCACCGCCGAGCGCATGCGCAGCCTGCTTGACACGGGAACGTACTCGATAAGCGCAGCCGAGCTCGACGAAATGAAGAAAACCTTTTGGGCGGCGTGGGCGAGCGAGAAAGAAGTCGCGGATACTATTGCGGACTCGTTCGACGAGGACGGATACATTATGGACACTCACACCGCCGTCGCCAGGTGCGTTGCGGACAAGTACTACCTCGAAAACGAGGACGACCGCCCCGTAGTCGTGGTTTCCACCGCCAGCCCGTACAAGTTCGCTTCCGACGTGTACCGCGCAATCGGCGGCAAGCCGAGCCCCGACCCGTTCAAGACGATAGAGCTGATGGAGGAGGAAACCGCGCTCCCCGTGCCCGACTCGATAGCCGAGCTTAAAACGCTGAAAAAACGCTTTTCGGACGTAATCGCGCCCGAGGATGCCGAAGCCGCGGTCATCGGCTATGCCGAAAAAGCGAAGAGGAAATAGAAAATGTACGGTTACGTCACGCCCGTTAAGGATAAACTGAGAAAGCAGGACTATGTGCTGTTCCGCGCGTTTTACTGCGGCGTGTGCGTGGAAACGGGCAAAGCTTTCGGCTCGCTCGCGCGGTACGCGACTTCCTACGACGCGGCTTTTCTTGCGGCGCTCGTGCACGACGCGGCGAATCAGACCGTCGAGTTCGAGGTGTCGGGCTGCGTCGGCAATCCGTTTACCAAAAAAGCGATGGTAAAGCACAATCCGCTTTTGGAGCGAGTGGCGGCAGCCAACGTTTTGCTCGCCTACTACAAGCTTCTCGACGACGTAATCGACGGCGGAGGCGCGAAAAAGCGCGTCGCATGCCGCGCTATCAGAAAGCCGTACCTTAAAGCCAAGGCGCTTTTGCCGAAAGTCGACGCGATTATCGCCGCGCGGTACGACGAACTGCGCGAAAAGGAGAAAAGCGGCGAAAAGAGCGTGGACAGAGCCGCCGATTCGTTCGCCTGCATGCTCCGCGAAACGGTAAACGCGATTATGGACGGCAAAACGGATGACAATCTCGGCGGACTGTGCTATAATATCGGCAAGTTCGTGTACCTTATCGACGCGCTGGACGACGTTGCCGACGACGCGAAATCGGGCAATTACAATCCGTTTATCGCGGCTTACGGCGACTTTACGGGGCGCAGGGAGTTTTTTGAGGCTCACGCAGCCGACATCGGCTTTATAATAAACTCCACCGTCAACCGCGCGATAGAGTGCTTTAACGGAATGAGATTTACGCAGAGCTATACGCTTCTTAAAAACGTCGTTTACGACGGACTGAGGAGCAAAGCTGTCGAAGTGCTGGGAGCGGACAAGAAAATTCCCAAGCCCAAAATATAAGAGAAACCGCGCGCCGGGCTTATGGACGCGCCGAGGAGTAAAGATGAAAAATCCCTATGAGATTTTAGGACTAAGCGAAGAAGCCTCGTTCGACGAGCTTCAAAAACGCTATGAGGAGCTGAAAGCGGAGTACGGCGAGGGCAGGTTTCAGCCCGGAGAAGCCGGAAACGAGGCGGCAAGAAAGCTGAACGAGCTCGAACAGGCGTGGTACGACATTCAGTCCAAGCGCGAAGCCGCCGAGGCGAAAAAAGAATCGGGCGGCAGCGATTTTGCCTACGTCGACAAACTGATTAAGGAGCAAAAGTACGACGAAGCTCAGACGGAGCTCGACGCCATGACCGTTCGCGAAGGCGAGTGGCATTATTTCCAGTCGATCGTGTACTACAAGCGCGAGTGGCTGACCGAGAGCAAAAAACAGCTCGAAGCCGCCGTCGAGTGCGACCCCGGCAATCAGAAGTACAAGACCGCGCTCGAAAAGCTTAATATAGTAATAGGAAACGCGCAGACCGACCCGAGAACGCTGGGGAGTGATACGATAGCCGGCGGCGACGACCCAAACCTCGCCGCGCAGCAACAGGGCGACTTTCTGTCGAGCTGCTGTCTGGCGTACTGCCTCACCTCGCTGTGCTGCGACTGCACGCGCTGCTGCATGTAAATGGAAAGGCGCGAGAGGACGCGGCGAATAACCTATTCCGCCGTAGCGACCGCAATAGCCGTAGTCGCGGTGCTTTTGTCGAATTACACGCCGATGCGAATCGTGCCGCTGATTTTCGCCTCGCTCGCGATTTACATCGCCTGCATTAGGTGCGGCATTGTTTTCGGACTGATTACCGCCGCGGCGGCGGTGCTGATTGCTTTCGCGCTGGGCGGAGTGGGAACGACGTTTCTGTTTCTGTGCGTGGCGTTCGTGCCCTACGCGCTCGTCGCGTTTTTCATGCGCAAGCTGTCCTACCGAGTGGTATGGCAGGCGATAGTGCGCATTGCCGTGTCGGCGGCGCTGTTCGCCGGGGCGTTCACCGCAATGGCGTTTCTCACCGACTACGTTGCAGGCACCTCGTTGATGACTATTATAGAAAAAGTGGGCGTGGTGTGGGCGATATTGCTCGTCACGCTCGCCGCGCTTCCCGTCGATTTGTTCTTTTCGTTCGGCGCGGAACGCATAGTCAAGCTGCTGAAATGACGGATAACCTCACGAAAATAGCGTAAAAAGCGCTATTTTTCTTTTAAATCGTTTTAAATCGGTTTTTATCGCGAAAAACGCTTGACAATCCGCTTGCGGTGTGTTAAAGTATTATGGCACCCCTCGAGAGAGGGTGTATTTTTGAGTTAGCATCAGGAGGCTCACTATGGCAAATTCCGCGAGGAATAAGATTACGCTCGCATGCACCGAGTGCAAACAGCGCAATTACGACAATATGAAGAACAAGAAGAACGACCCCGACAGAATCGAGCTTAAGAAATACTGCAAGTTCTGCAAAAAGCACACCGTTCACAAGGAAACGAAGTAATCGTCGCACGTTTTTCGTATTTCTTTTAAGGAGAATCGACAATGGCAAAGGATAATAATTCCGCAGCAAAGCCGAATAAAGAAAAGAAAAAGCGCGGCAACGTTTTCAAGGAAACGTTTTCCGAGCTGAAAAAGGTCACCTGGCCGTCCTTTTCTACCGTCGTCAAGCAGACGGGCATAGTTTTAGCTGTCGTGCTGATATTCCTCGTAGTGCTCATGTGCTTCGACCAGCTTCTCGGCTGGCTGTACAAGCTTCTCGTAAAGGGGCTCGAGTCCGGCACCACGGACGCGACTTCCGCGCTCGTTTCGGGCATAGCGGGGCTTACGAATAGCGGAGCGGGGTTGCCTCTATGGGTATAGAAAACGCTAAGTGGTACGTCCTTCACACCTATTCCGGCTATGAGAATATGGTCAAGGAAAACCTTGTGCTCGTATTCAAGAAGAACGACCTTCTCGACAAGCTGTTCGAGATTTCCATTCCGATGGAGGACGTCGTAGAGGAGAAGAACGGCAAGCGCAAAATCGTTCAGCGCCGCATGATGCCCTGCTACGTTTTCGTCAAGATGGACTATAACAACGACATGTGGCACATCGTCACCAACACTCGCGGCGTCACCGGCTTCGTGGGACCGAAAGGTTATCCGCTTCCGCTCACCGACGAGGAGGTCAAGCGCATGCACCTCGAGCGTCCGGCAGTCGTCGCCACCGACTTTGAAATCGGTCAGTCCGTCAAGGTCACGGCAGGCGCGCTCGAAGGCTTTATCGGAACTATCGACGCTCTCGACGCGGCGGCGGGCAAGTGCAAAGTCACCGTCAGCATGTTCGGTCGTATGACTCCCGTCGAGCTCGAGCTTTATCAGATTGAGCCTGCGGACGTCGTAAACGAGGACTAGTTAAGAGTCGATTCGGGCAACCGAAGAAAAACCAATCAAGTTATATAGTTCGGGAGAGCGCGCTCGTCGCGTTCGTTATCACCGCGATTGTATAAATTACTAAATTTATTACAAGGAGAAACGCACAATGGCAAAGAAGCTTCAAGCAGTCGTCAAACTGCAGCTGCCTGCCGGAAAAGCGACCCCGGGCCCCCCTGTAGGTTCGTCCCTCGGTCCTCACGGCATCAACATTCCCGGTTTTACCAAGGAATTCAATGAAAAGACCAGAGGTCAGGAAGGACTTATTATCCCAGTCGTAATCAGCATTTACGCCGACAGGTCCTTCACCTTTATCCTCAAGACCCCTCCGGCGCCCGTCCTCATCAAGAAGGCTTGCGGCATCGAGAGCGGCTCGGCTAAGCCCAACAAGGATAAAGTCGCTAAAATCACCAAGGAGCAGGTCAAGGAAATCGCTACCTTGAAGATGCCCGACCTCAACGCAGCCTCCCTCGAGAGCGCAATGAGCATGATTGCCGGCACGGCGCGCAGCATGGGCGTCGTCGTCGAGGACTAACGGGGGTGCGCTATGAAATACGGTAAGAAATACTCCGACAGCATCAAGGCTGTAGACGTATCCAAGTACTACGAAGTAAACGAGGCGGTCAAGAACGTTCTTTCCACCGCTAAGGCGAACTTCGACGAAACCATCGAGCTTCACGTTCGTTTGGGCGTAGACCCCCGTCAGGCAGACCAGCAGGTCCGCGGTACCGTTATTCTTCCCAACGGCACCGGCAAGACCGTGAAAGTGCTCGTCATCGCTCGCGGCGACAAAGCCGAAGCCGCTCTTAAAGCAGGTGCGGACATCGTGGGAGCAGAGGACATCATCGCGAAAATCCAGACGCAGAATTTCCTCGACTTCGACGTGGTTATCACCACTCCCGATATGATGGGTCAGCTCGGCAGAGTCGCTAAGATTCTCGGTCCTAAGGGCTTGATGCCGTCTCCCAAGAGCGGAACCGTCACGATGGACGTAGTCAAGGCAATCAACGAAACCAAAGCCGGCAAGGTCGAGTACCGCGTCGACAAGACCGCTATCATTCACTGCCCGATTGGCAAAAAGTCTTTCGGCGAAGAGAAGATTGCGGAGAACTTCACCACGCTTATGGACGCTATTGTCAAGGCTAAGCCTGCCGCCGCAAAGGGCATTTACGTTAAAAGCGTAACGCTCGCCAGCACGATGGGCCCCGGCGTCAAGGTAGCTTACAGAGCATAACAAGTAAATAGTCTTCCTGCCATAGACAGCAAGCGCGAAAGCTTAAACCGAAAAAAGGACTTGCCGAGGTAACGGAATTCATAAGAACGCGCGAGAAAACGCGCTGTGACTTACGAAATCAATCCGATTGCCTCGCGCTTGGCAGTCGGATTTGTTTTTATAATCTTTAAAGGAGGTTTAGTAATGTCAGCTGAATCCATCAAACTCAAAGAACAACAGGTAGCCGAATATGCCGAGAAATTCGGCAAGGCTAAGTCCGTCGTTCTCGTCGATTATCGCGGACTCACCGTTGCCGAGGACACTGCTATGCGTAACGAAATGCGCAAAGCCGGCGTCGAGTACAAGGTCGTCAAAAACCGTCTTATGGCTCGCGCCTTCGCCGCCGCAGGCATTCCCGGATTCGATGTCATCGAGGGTCCTACCGCCGTTGCCGTTTCCTATGACGACGCGGTCGCACCCAGCAAAATCGTCGTGGACACCGTTAAAAAGACCAACGACAAAATCGCCGTAAAGGGCGGCGTAGTCGAAGGCAAGGTCATGGACGCAAACGGAATCAAAACCGTCGCGACCATTCCCGCAAAGCCCGTTCTCGTGGCTCAACTTCTCGGCATGCTGCAATCGCCGCTCCGCGGACTCGCAGTCGCGCTCTCCGAGATTGCAAAGAAAAAAGAAGCGTAAACAATTTCAAAATTATTATTATTTAATTTCAAAAAGGAGATTTAATTACAATGGCTGATTTGACCAAACTTATGGAAGAAATCAAAGGTATGTCCGTACTCGAGCTTAACGACTTCGTTAAGGCTCTCGAGGAAGAATTCGGCGTTTCCGCCGCAGCTATGGCTGTCGCGGCTCCGGCTGCAGGCGCAGGCGAGGCTGCTCCGGCTGCTGAAGAGCAGACCGAATTCACCGTCGTATTGAAAGAAATCGGCGGCAACAAAATCGCCGTCATCAAGGCTGTCCGCGAAATCACCGGTCTCGGTCTTGGCGACGCTAAGGCTCTCGTCGAAGGCGCTCCCTCCAACGTTAAGGAAGGCGTGTCCAAGGACGCTGCCAACGAAATCGCTACCAAGCTTAAGGAAGCCGGCGCTACCGTCGAGCTTAAGTAAGCTTAGCGAAATCATAGCAAAAGAAAACGGAACGCATAACCGCGCTCCGTTTTTTTGTGCCGTTTTATAAATTTCGGCTGTTGTCTGTCAAAATTCGGCTTGTTTTTTGGAAAGGTATTGCGCGCCTGCGCGTAATGTGATAAAATGAACGTGACAGACATGGTACGGACTCATACTTAAAACGGAGGAAAATAATGATTAAAAAGCGTATTTTATCGATTGCGGCGGCTGCGGCTCTTATTTTTACGGCGTTAATCGGCTTCGTCGGCGCGCCGGCTAAAGCCGAAGAAGCCGTTAAACCGATTGACATGTATCTCATCGGCGGACAGAGTAACGCCGCAGGGTATTCGCTTGCGAGCAAGGGCAACGTCGACGGTTCGTTTTCTAACGTAATGTACGCAGGCGAGGTTGATAAGCGGCTTGACGGTACGAGCGTGGGCAGCGGCAGCAACCTTTACTCTTATGCGACGTATAAAAAAGCCGTTACCGTCGGTTGCGGCGTTCGCAACGGATACATCGGACCCGAGTTCGGCATGGCTAAAACCCTTAATTCGTATTATTCGGGCGACAAAAAGGCTATAATATTCAAGTCGGCTGCCGGCGGTACGGCTCTTCAGAACAAAAACAGCGGTCTTAGCGCGACTTACGGGAATTGGTATCCGCGCTCGATGTGGAAGACCGGCTTCACGCCCGACGCAAGCGTTTCGCCTACCGGCGTGCAGTACAAAAACTTTGTCGACAATTTCAGGCAGGTTTACAACACGCTGAAGATGAACGGTTACGAGCCAAAGGTCAAAGGCATGGTGTGGATGCAGGGCGAGGACGACCTCGGCTCGGCTTCGGCGTACAAGCCGCTGATAGAAGCGTTTATATCGGATGTGCGCGAAGACATTGCGGAGATAACCTGTGACCGCGACAACGAGGTTATGCCGTTCGTAATCGGCGAAATCGCGACGACGTTTGCGGTTTACAACAATCCGAACGTACCCGATTTCAATAAAATGCAGCGCGAAGTAGCCGCCGAAACGGCAGGCGTCTACACGGCGCCGACCGACGACCTGATTATAGTCGGAGCAAACGGCGTTGAGGGCACCGACCTATACCATTTCAGCGGCACGGACATGGTGACGCTGGGCGAACGCTTTGCCGAAAAACTGATTGCGGCTACCGACGAAACGTTGGTTTCGCTGACCGTGTCAGGAAAGAAAGGCAACGCTGTTTACAAGTTTTCGGACGACAAAAGCAAAGTAACGATTACGTTGAAACCCGAAAAGAATTACAAGGCTTCCTCCGTTCTCGTCAACGGCGTCGAATTCGTCGACAAAGTACAGGACAACGAGCTGACGTTCGACGTCGGCGACGAAAAACGCATTGCCGTCAAGGTGAAGTTCGGCAAAAAATCCGCGCTTGCCGTTACGGTAGAATGCGGCGAGGGCGGCAGAGCCGAAGCCGAAACACCCGTGTACGAGGGCGACAGGATTGTCGTCACCGTCAAGCCCGACGCAGGCTACAAAGTCAAATCCGTGAGTATCGACGGCGTCGAACTCGCGCTTAACGCCGAAACGGGCAAGTACGAAAGCGAGCCCGTCACGACCGCTTCCACCGTTAAGGTGGAGTTCGAGCGCGAAACCGTCGCGGACGACGGTAAAAGCGGTTGCGGCGGTAAAAACGCCGCGCTCGCGATAGGCGTCGCGCTTGCAGTAGCCGCACTCGCGCTTAAACGCGGCTGACGGCTGTTATACGATTGTATCATATTTTAAGGAAGTAATCGCCCCATGCCGGGGATTTCACAAAGCAGTCGAGCATTTTTTGCTCGACTGCTTTTCTCATTGACGAGAAAAATCGGAGGCTGCGCGTTTGATTTAAATTGACAAAACAATCCCTCCGTCATTTTCTAACGAAAATGCCCCCTTCCTTATGCTACACAGGGAGGCTTTATTCAGAGGAGTAACGGCATTGCCCCGAATGATAGGGCAATGCCGTTGCGACGTGAAATCCCCGACATGGAACAAGTAATCGACCATTTAAAGACCCCTTTGTGCAAAGGAGCTCTCGCGAAGCGGGTGGGGGATTGTCGGAATATACGGGTATTAACAAGCGTTGCATTAAACCGTAACATTTGCAATAGCCGCCATTTTTCGGCAAACGGACGTGCGTTCGGCGCGTTCTACTTTCAAAATTTAAAAGTATTTTTCAAAAAAACAGTTAATTATTGACAGGCAAGGAGTATTGACGAGGGAATTTGCTCGCGTTATAATGTTTTTAGTACCCGAGGGTGAGCACAAAACGCTCGGAAAAAATTGTAAAACTCTGGGAAAATAGTAAAAAAGGAGCAAATTGATGAAAAAAGCGTTTAAAAAGATTATTTCGGCTATGCTTGCGGCTACCATGTGTTTTTCGGTTGCGGCTTGCTCGCCCGCAATGCCCGACGGCGGCGATACCGACGAGAGCGTCGATACCATGCGCACTCAGTTGTATGTGTACAACTTCAACGGCGGCTTCGGCACCGAGTGGCTGAAAGCGGCTAAGACGCGCTTCGAAGCAAAGCACGCCGAGGACGAGCTGGAATCCGGGAAAAAGGGCGTTCAGGTCATTATAAAAGCCAACAAGGACTCGAACAACGGCGATACCTTCTGGAATAATATTCCCAAGGCTCGCGAGGAAGTCTACTTCGTCGAGGGTGCGGACTACTACAAGCTCGTCGGAAGCGAGCTGATGCTCGACATAACCGACGCGGTGACGAGTCCGTTGTCCGAGTACGGCGAAACCGAGAGTATAAAGGACAAGATGACCGCCGAACAGCAGGCGTATTACGGCGTGGGCGCGGACGGCAAGTACTACGGCGTGCCGCATTACGCAGGCTATTGGGGCATTATCTACAACAAGGACTTGTTCGACAGCCAGGGTTACTACTTTGCCGACGACCAATCGTATTTCGAGAATACCAATCAGCTCGCGTTCCGCTTCGTACAAAACGAAGTCGAAAACACCAAAAAGAGCGCAGGACCCGACGGCAAGTACGACACCGAGGACGACGGGCTGCCCACGACCTACGAGGAGTTTTTCCTTCTGTGCGACTACATAAAGGAAAAGAAGGATATTCCTATTCAGTGGCGCGGCGTGTCGTACTCCGACTATGTGCAGACGATTTCCAATACGTTCGCAGTCGACTTCGAGGGCAAAGAGCAGTGGATGCTCAACTACGAATTCGGCAGCGGAACCGCAAAGCAGGCTACGTCGCTGGGTAAAGTGGTGAACGGCGCCTTCGTTCGCGACAGCAAGCCCACGACGATAACCGCGGAAAACGGCTATGAGCTCGCCCGTCAGGAGGGCAAGTGGCACGCAGTCGAGCTTATGCAGAAGATGTGCGCCCCGTCCTACAACGAATACCACAACGACAAAGCCTACAACAACTCGTACTCGCACCTCGACGCGCAGTCGGACTTCCTCTACGGCGGTATCGACGGCAGCACCAAGGCTGCGGCAATGTTATTCGACGGCGTGTGGTGGCAGATGGAAGCCGCTTCCGCATTCTCCGACATCGTGAAGCGTTACGGCGAGGATTATTCCGAGCAAAACAGGAAGTTCGCGCTGATGCCGCTGCCCAAAGCCAACGCCGAAAAGCTGGCGGCTTCGCGTGCCGAGGGCGCAAAGAATCAGACGATGTACGACGCGCAGTACTCGCTCGCGTTCGTCAAGTCCAATATCGACGAGAGCAAGAAAGCGATTGCCGTCGACTTCATCAGGTTTGTAAACTCGCAGGAATCGCTTGTCGAGTACACGACGATAACCAACACCACCAAGGCGCTACAGTACAGCTTGACCGATGAGCAGAAATCCAAGCTGTCGTATTTCGGCAGAAGCGTAATCGATTTGCAGGAGCGGTCGGACGTGGTGTACCCGTATTCGACGAGCGCGAAGTACCAGAACAACGCTTCGCAGTTCCGCCCCTCCAGAATGTACCGCACCACCGCCACCACCAAGGAGTACGCGCCGAGTACGTTCCACGAGGAAACGTCGGTCACCGCCGAAGCCTACTTCAACGGTATGGCGGACTACCTCAAGAATCTGTGGCCGAGCCTCAACTGAGTGACAAGAGATGGCAAATAATACAGTAAAAAAACGCACGCGCGCGGCAAAGGGCGACATGCTCTTTTACGTTCTGATGATGGCATGGCCGATTTTGCAGTTCTGCGTGTTCTATATCGCCGTTAAGTTCAACAGCATACTGTACTCGTTTCAGCGTTATGACAAGCTGAGCAGAACGTTCACCTGGACGCTCGATTATGTAAAGAGCGCGCTGAAGATGATGACGACCAGCCCGGCGCTCGTCGAAACGATGAAGATGACGCTGCTGTTCTTCCTGCTGTTCACCGGCATAAACACGCCGCTGGGTCTGCTGTTTTCCTACTACATAAGCAAAAAACAGTTCGCTTCCGGCTTCTTCCGCGTGTTCCTGTTCCTGCCGTCGATAATCTGTTCGGTAATCATGGTGCTTATCTACGGCAACTTTGTGGACGTCGCGCTGCCCGAAATCGTGCGCGTTCTCACCGGCAAAACGGTGAGCGGACTGATGAGCACCAAGAGCACGAGGTTTTTCGCGGTAATGTTCTACAACCTGCTTGTGGGCTTCGGCGTAAACGTGCTGATGTACTCCAACGCGATGTCGGCTATTTCCGAGGAAGTGGTGGAAGCGGCGCACCTCGACGGCGCGACGGGACTTAAGGAATTTTGGTTCATCACGCTCCCGTCGATTTATCCCACGCTGGTCACGTTCCTTATCACCGCTCTTGCCGGAATGTTCCTCAACCAATACAACCTGTATTCGTTCTTCGGCTCGGGCGAGCACTTCGGGTTACAAACCTACGGACTGTACTTCTACGTCCAGACGCTCGCAGCCGACGGCTCACGGGCGGAGTACTCGCAGATTTCCGCGATAGGCTTGTGGCTGACGTTCATCGCGTTGCCGCTCACCTACGGCGTGAAGTTCCTGCTCGAAAAGCTGGGACCGAGCGAGGATTAGGAGGCAAATATGGTTTCGATAAAGAAAAAATCAAAATTCGATATTCGCCTCACTCCCGTGACGGGCATACTGCTCGCGTTTCTCATAATCTACGTCGTGCTGCTCGTCGCTCCGCTCGTCTGGGCGTTTATCACCTCGTTCAAGGCGCAGAGCGACTATCGGCTCAACGTCCTCGGACTTCCGGAAAAATGGGTGTGGAATTACTCCTACGTGATTAAAAACGGCGTAATTCTGGTGGGCACGACGGGCAAATACGCCTCCGTGCCGCAAATGTTCGGCTACACGTTCCTCTACGCGCTCGGCTGCGCGTTCACGAATACGCTCGTGCCGTGCATCACCGCGTATCTGTGTGCGCGTTTCCACTACAAGTTCTCGAAAGTCGTGTACAACGTAGTCGTGGTGGTAATGATTCTGCCGATAGTGGGCAGCCTGCCTGCCGAAGTGCAGATGGCGCGCACGCTCGGTTTCTACGACCATATATGGGGCTTGTGGCTGATGAAAGCCAATTTCCTCGGAATGTACTTCCTCGTGTTCCACGCGACGTTCAAGAGCCTGCCGATGACCTACACCGAAGCGGCGAAAATAGACGGCGCGAACAATATGGCGATACTCGTAAAAGTGATACTGCCGCTCGCGAAAAACACGTTCGCCACGGTAATGCTGATAAACTTCATTACGTTCTGGAACGACTACCAGACCCCGATGATTTACATGCCCACTTATCCCACGATTGCCGAGGGCGTGTTCGTCATGGCGCAAAGCTCGATGAACGGCTTGGCCAGCGTGCCGATGCGCATGACGGGCACGATGATAATGCTGCTGCCTATTCTCGCGGTGTTCCTCGTGTTTCAAAGACGGCTGCTCGGCAACCTCACCGTGGGCGGCATCAAGGGCTAGAAAGAGAATTATAGAGGAGAAGTTATGTATGATTGAAAAGAAAAACAAAAAACGCATAATCTTAGGCGCGTGCTGCGCGGCGTTCTGCGCGATTGCGGCGACGGGTGCGGCGGCCTCCGAGCTTGAGCGTCCGTCCGTGCCGATAATGCAACCCGGCACGGAGCTCAGCGGCGACGTGAGAACAAGCGGCGCGTGGAGCGGCGACGAAATCCGCGACAGCTATGAGTTTCTGACCGCGTTCACCGTACCCGAGCGCATGTTCACCGCGGACGGCGAAAGCGCAAAAGCCGACAGCGTTGTGATTTATCCCGACGGCACCGCGACAAAGAACAAGCAAATCACGCTCGACCGGAGCGGAGTGTACGAAGTGCGCTACACGGCGGTAGTCGGCGGCAAGACCTACTACGAAAACGTCAATTTCTCCGTCGACAAGCGCCCGTATTACTGCACGGGCTCGGGCGAGAGCAGAGTCGAGTACCGCTCCGATTTTTCCGCGAAATTTCCCTATACCTGGTGGAATAACGACAATACTACCGAAACGCGCTATACCGACTTTAAAAAACCCGGCTTGCTCGTCGAGCTCAAGCAGGGCGACAAGCTCGAGTGCGCGCGGCTTATCGACGTCGGCGACCTCAAAAAGAGCGACATGCTGTTCGCGGTTACGGCGGTTCCATACGTTTCGGGCGTGTGCGACTTCGAGCGGCTTGACTTCGTGCTCACCGACTCCGCCGACCCGAGCATATCGCTGAAGATACGCGCGAGAGGGTACTTAAACGACGGCGACGAGTTCCCGTACACCTACATTCTCGCCGGCGGACAGAATCAAGCGCTCAAGGGCTATGAAGCCGGCAAAAAGCTGATTCACGTCAACGACGAGTGGGGCACGGGCACAAATCACAGCTTCTACGGAAAATACAACTGCATTTACGGCACCTACAACGACGCCGACGCGCATCAGACGCTCAAGCTTTACTACGACGCGGACGAGAACGCCGTCTACACGCAGTGGAACGGCTATCGTGACCGCAAGCAAAGCCGCGTCATCGACCTCGACGACCCCGAGTTCTTTTCCGACGCGTGGACGGGTTTTCCGTCGGGCAAGGCAAGACTGACGATAGAGGCAGGCGTGTACACGGGCGAAACCGCGCGCTTCCTCGTGTCGGAAATCGCCGGGCTCGACCTGTCCGAAACCGAATTCAAGGAAACCGAGCCCCCGGAAATCACGGTGGACTGCGACTATGAAACGATGCCCGCGGCGGTAAGGGGCGGCAGTTATGCGGTGCCCGAAGCTACGGCGTTCGACGTGTACACCGGCAGGTGCGCCGTCAGGACTACCGTGTGGTACAACTACGGTCAGAGCAACGCCGCCATGGTGCAGCAAAGCGGCGGCAAATTCGTCACCGCAAAATCGGGAACCTACGCTATCGTCTACGAGGCGACCGACCGAAGCGGCAATTCCGCAAAGAAAGTATTGTGGGTAAATTGCATAAAATCGCTTCCCGACATGACGATAAAGCTTAGCGGCGACTATAAGACCGCATGCAATGCCGGCGAGAGCGCGGAGCTTGCACGGTATTCGACGGACGGCGGCAGCGGCAAGGTAAACGTCGCGGTCACGGCTTCCGTCGGCGGCTCGGAGCAAGTCGTTTACGGCGCGTTCACCCCGAAGAAAACGGGCAACTACACGATAACTTACACGGCGACCGACTACATCGGGCGCACGGCGACCGCGAGCTACACGCTTGCCGTCACCGCGTCGGATAAGCCGATATTCGCCGAAAAACCGCTGCTCCCGGCAGGCTACATAAGCGGTACCAAATACGTCGTGCCCACGCTGTACGCCGACGACTACGCGAGCGGCGAGGCAAAACGCGTGGCGGCAACGGTAAAAGTTACCGACGGGAACGGCGAAAAGACGTATAACGCAGGCGAGCGGTTTACTCCGATTGCTCCAACGAATGAAACGCTTACGCTGGAGTTTATCGCAGGCGGCGCGAGCGTCGTATATACGGTGCCGTGCGTGAACACCAAGAACGAGAAGAGAATGCTCGCCGCGGAAAAGTTTTTCCTGCCCGAAAACGCAAGCGTTAGCAAGGACGACAACGGCGTGACGATTACGGCAAACGGCGAGAGCGGCAAGGTCACGTTTATAAACGACGTGCTCGCCGAGAGTTTTGACCTCGAATTCGCGATTGTGAAGTCCGCGCCGGAGTTTAACAGACTGACCGTAACGCTCACCGATTCGCTCGACAGCAGTATCGCCGCGACCGTTGCGCTCGTTCGCGACAACGAGTATACGCGAGTGATTACGTCCGGCGGCGAAGCGAGAGTGAGAAACTTCGGTTTCGGCAATCCAGATAAGACGAGCTCGCTCACCTATTCGGGCGGCGCGTTCGCGCTGGGCGGCAACGTTTCGAAAGTGACCGCGACCGACGGCGGCGCGGCGTTCGGCGGCTTCCCGTCGGGCAAAGTGCGCGCGGTAATCGCGATTAGCGAAGCCGAAAACGGTTCTGCCGTCAATGTTTCCGCGCTGTCGGGTCAAACGCTGTCGGCAAAGACCGCGCTCGACTTCGTGGCTCCGATAATCGAAATCGAAAGCGGCTACGGCGGTTCGCACGCCGTGGGCTCGACGTTGACGCTCAAAAAGTCATACTACGGCGACGTGCTTGACACCAACGCGACGGCTACGATGACCGTTACCGACCCCGACGGCAACGCGGTGACGGACGTAGGCGGCAAAGCTCTGAACGCCGTCGAGCCCGACGCCTATGTGATTACGCTGGACAAAACGGGCGTGTATACCGTGAAATACACGGCAAAGGACGCCTCCGGCAACACCGCAAACCGCACTTATTCGATAAAGTCCGAGGACGTAACCGCGCCCGTGCTCGCCGTTAAAGGCGAGTGGAAGGACGCCAAACTCGGCGAGGACTATTTGCTCCCCGAAATCACCGCCACCGACGAGAGCGGAGAGGTTACCGTGAGAATAATGATACTCGACTTTAACGGTATCGTCACAATGTTGAACGGCGACGTCAAGGCGATTAAATTCGCGGTTTCGGGCAAGCACACGATAACGATAGTGGCGCGCGACCAAAGCGGCAACACCGTGAGCGAGCGCGTGACGATAACGGTAAACGAGTGAACGGGAGGACAAAATCATGAAGAAAAGATTGGGAATAATAGCGTTGCTTCTCGCCCTCGTCATGGCGTTTACGGGTTGCTCGGGCGGAAATAAGCCAGACGACGATAAGGATAACGACGGGAACAACACCGGCTCCGCGGCTCGGGAGCTTGTGTCCGAGAGTCACCTCAGCTCCAAGGGCTTACACAAAATCAGCGTGACGGCGAACGCAAACCGCAAATTCATAGAGAACGGTAAAACCGACTACACGATTGTGTACGCGGACGGCGACCACGGCAAGCGCGCCGCGGAATTCCTCGTCAAGCAGGCGTTCGCGGCGAGCGGCGCGTACATAAACGCAATCCCGGCTTCCGAATACGAGAAAACCTACGAGAGCGGCGACAAGCTTATCGTCATCGGCGTAAAATCGCTGTTTGACGCGGCAGGGCTTACGATGCCCTCGGACGAAATAGGCGTTACGGGCTATTACCTTACCACCAAGGACAATTCGGCGTTTATCGGCGTAAAGCACGCCATGGGTTGTCAGTCAGGCACGCTCGCGTTTCTCCGCTACACGTTCGGCTATGAGATGTACGCCGACGACGCGGTGACTTTCGAGAACAAGGGCGAAACGATACCCGACATGGAGATCGTCGAAAAGCCCGACTTCACGTTCCACCGCGACGGCAACGGCATGGGTGTTTATCACCCCGACGCAATGTACGGCTTGGGTTTCCAGAGCGCGAGCTGGATCTTCGCTTCGGTAGGCGAGAACATGTGGCATAATACGTTCGACTATCTGCCGAAAAAGACTTATCAGCAGAAACACCCGAAGTGGTACTCCGATAACGGCGCGCAGCTTTGCTACACCGCGCACGGCGACGAAACCGAGTACGCCGAAATGGTGGATACGGTCACGGCGGTCGCGATAGACACGCTGAATAAGTACCCCGAACGCAACACGCTTACGTTCACCATTCAGGACGGCATGTCAGGTTGCGAGTGCGCCGCGTGCAGCGCAATGGTCTCGACTTACGGGGCAGAGTCCGCCGCGGCAATCAAGATGACGAACACCGTCGCGGACAAAGTGAAAAAGCACTTTGACGACAAGGCGGCGGCAGAGAGCGGCGAGCCGCGCGAATTCACCATTCTGATTTTCGCCTACAACTACATGGAGCAGGCGCCCGTCAAAACCGTGGACGATAAACTCGTTGCGGCCGACGACAGCGTGAAGCTTCACGACAACGTAGGCGTGTATATCGCGCCGCTCAACGGCACCGACGTCGATTACAGTCGCTCGTTCTACGACGAGAAAAACGCGGACACACGCGCGCTTATCGACGGCTGGTCGGCGCTCACCGACAATATCTACCTGTGGCTGTACGAAACTAACTTCGCGCACCTTGCCTACCCGTTCAATTCGTGGGACAGTCTGGTCGAAACCTACCGTTACGCCGCCGAAATCAACGCGGTGCACGTCAACAACCTCGGCGCGTTCTACGGCGTGGCGAACCCGACGGGCTTCACGCGGCTTAAAGACTACATCGACGCGAAAGCCATGTACGACGTGAACGTCAATTACGCCGAACTCGTGGACAAATTCTTCGACGGTTACTTCGCCGAAGCCGCCGAGCCGATGCGCAGGTACTTCGACGAGCTCAACGTGTGGATGCGCGAGCTTCAGGAGAACTATCCCGACGACGTGAGGGGCTATTGCTACGAGCAGATAAACAAGGAGCAGTATTGGCCCAAGCGCATGCTCGAGGGTTGGCTCGACTGCATCGACGAGGCGTACAAGAGCATCGAAAAGTACAAGGGAGCCGAGCAAAGCAAGTACGAGGCGCTTAATAAGCGCATTCTCGCGGAAAGCATATTCCCGAGATTCGCGTTACTTGAATTGTACAGCGGCAATTACGACAACGAAGCGCTATACAGCACTCGCGTGGCGTTCAAGGACGACATCGAGTCGCTGGGCTTCGATTGGTTGGTTGAAGCAGACCCGTTCACCGGTCTGAAACAATATACATTCAGCGAACTGTTTAAACAGTGGGGGATTTCTTAAAAAGGAGAGAGAAAAAGATGAGAACAAAGAAAGGCATTGCAAAATTGCTGACGTTACTGGTCACGCTGATTGCGTGCGCGTGCTTCGCCGTCGCCTGCGCAGGCGACCCGGAGCCCACGCCTACGCCCGACCCCGGCACCGACGCGGATAACACTCCGAAAGCCTCGATAACGCTCGACAAGACCGAGCTGTCCATCGAGCTTCACGAGGGGTACACGCTGACGGCAACCGCCGAAAACGTGACGAGTGCGCTCGTGTGGACGAGTTCGGACGAGAGCGTGGCGACGGTTGACGGCGGCAAAATCAAGACACTGAAAGAGGGCAAAACCACCGTCACTGCCGCAGCCGACGGCGCGGAAGCGACGTGCGCGGTTACGGTATTCGACGGAGGCACCGCTCCGGTACTCAGTATCGAAAATCCGTCCGTCAGCCTCGACAAGGACGGCAAGTACGCGTTCGACGTGACTTCGCTGTGGAAGGGCAAGGCAATCGAGGACGAGAACATCGAGTACGATTGGAGATTGTCCGACGGCGCGGCGGAGGGCATAGCCTCCGTGAAAATGCGCGACGACGGAAAAGCCGAAGTCGAGGGCTTAGCCTACGGCGATACCGAATGGACGGTTTCGGCGAGCGTTTACGGACATAACCTTGCCGGCAGCGTAGCGATTAAAGTCGTCGACTCCAGCGTGAGTTATCGCGCCGGAGAGAATATAGAGAACACCGAGGACGGTTTCAGGGTAGACCTGTCGCTGTCGGGCATGAAGGGTTTACTCACCACGGCTATCAACGTTGACGTGTACGAGGAGGACGAAAAGTCCGACATGGCGCTCGAATGGACTCAGGTTGACGGCGCGGAGTACGTCGCCTACGAAAACGGTATGCTCACGGCAATCGCCGAGGGCACCGCGACGTTTACCGCCACCTACAAAAATAACCCCGTCAAACTCACGGTAAACGCTTACCGCCCCGAAATCACGGTGGAAAAGAGCGTGCTTATGGAGAGAATCGGCGGCGAGGGTACCGGCACGATTAAGCTCGACTTCACCGGACTCGCCTTCGAGGACAAACCGATTGTGCTCGAAGGCACGGTAAACGGCGCGACCGTCATGGGCGCGGACGTTTTCTCCGCGTTCGACGCCGAGAGCGGCACGCTCACCTACAACCGCGCAGGGCTTACCTCCGACAAGAGCGAAATGGGAAAAGCCGTCGCGATGACGATTGAAACCGACAAGGCAAGCTACGTCATGACCGCCGAGGTGGTCACCAAAGCGTTCGCTACGGCAGCCGAATATAACGAAATCGGAACTATTGCAAAACAGGTTACCGGCACGAATAATTACGACGGTTACTTTATTCTTACCGCCGACCTCGATTTCGAGAACGACCGAACCAAGTACACCAGCGAAATTTCCAACACTGACGGCGGTACTTTCTACGGCGTAATCGACGGCAGAGGTCACGTCATCAGAAACCTCACGATTACCACCAAAGGTACCTACGGTTGGAGCATGGCGTTTATTGGCAAGCTCGGCGACGGCGCCGTGATTAAGAACCTCGGCATGACCAATGCGAGAATGGGCACGACCGAAGAAGGCGGCGGCGATACGTTCTTCTGTTCGAGCGGCAGCGGCGTTTACACCGTCGAGAACGTCTACATCGAACTCACGTTCGGCAAAGTCACTTGGGGAGCGAATGTGTTCGGTTCGAGCATCAGAGGACTCAAAATAAAGAACGTAATAGTGAAAGTCGGCAATGCCGACGCTTATGCAAGACATTTTGCGTTCCAGATTTGCGTTGCCGACGGCTACGTTGACGGAGCTTACTTTGTGTGCGACTCGACGAAATCGATTGCGCTTGCGCAGTACTACAAGGACGCGAACACCGCTGAAGCGAGCCTTGACGATTGTAAGGGAAGTTACGGCGTGTATGCTTCCGACGACGCGATGAAAGCGGCGAACAACGATTACAGCTCGTTCAGGAGCGCGGACTTCTGGCAAATCACCGGCGACGGCTTGCCGTACCCGGCGAGCATGAAGTACGTCCGCACTGCGGTTTCGCACAAAATAAACGAAGTCGAAACGCTGGCTGACGGCGAAACCTATACCGTCGACATAAGCGACGTCGACGTGTTCGGCACGCTCGAGTCCGTCACCGTGGGCGGAAATACCATGACCGCGTTCTCCTATGCGGACGGCAAAATCACGCTCAGCCGCGCGGAAACGGCAGCGACCGTGTTCGGCGAAAAAGCTGTAGTCGCGACCTTTAAAAGCGGCGACGACTCCGTTATCGTCACCAATAAAACGCTGTTTGTCACCAAGAAAATCGCTACCGTAGCCGATATGAACGCCATGGGAACGTATGCGGCGGCAGCTGCAGGAACGAGCGACAGATACGACGGCTACTTTATTCTTACCGCCGACCTCGATTTCGAAAGCGACGGATTAAAGTATACGAACGCAATGTCTAACAGCGCAGGTAATGCGTTCTACGGCACGATTGACGGCAGAGGTCATACTATCAAGAATTTGTACATTACCACCGACGCGGTCGAGGGAATAGCCGCGTGGAACAGGTACTTTATCGGAAAGTTCGGAACCGGCGCGACTGTCAAGAATCTTGCGTTTACGAACGCGCGGTGCGGTGACGGAACGGGCGCTAAAAGCGGCGATACGTTCTTCACGCAGTCTACGGATAAAGGCAAAGGCGATATGTACAACATCGAGAACATATATATGGAATTGTCCGTCGGCGCAGGCTGGGGAAGATACGCTTTCGGCGCAGACCAACAGAACGGCTTTAAGGCGAAAAACGTCATTGTTAAAATGCTGAATACTACCGCCACGACTAGTTGCAGCGCGCTCGCTTCCAATATGGTGGTGAACGAGGGTTATCTGAACGGCGTGTACTTCGTGTGCGCGGCTTCCGACGCAAAACTTGCGGCTAATTATAAGTGGGCAGGCGGAGCAAACGCGACCGCTCCGGACTCCAAGTTTGCCGCATTCTACGCTTCCGACGAGGCGATGAAGGAAGCCGGCAACGACTATTCCGCGTTCGCCGCTTCGGGCTATTGGACTGTTAAGGACGGCTTGCCCGTGTTCGGCGTACCTGCCGAGGCTTAAACGCATATAAAACTTACATCGTTATAACTACAAGGATTTGAATGGAAAACATACTTGACTATCCCAATCCGTTGAAACGGCGAGCGAGCACACGGCTGCTGTGCGGCGAGTACTCGTTTCGCCGCGACGGCGGAGAATGGGAAAAAATCAACGTGCCGTACTGTCCCGAGAGCGAGTTGTCGGGCGTAGGCTACAAGGACTTTATACCGCTTTGCTACTATAGGTGCGGCTTTACGATAGACGAGAGCGCGGAGAACAAGCGCACGATACTGCATTTCGGCGCGGTGAACTATTATGCCGAAGCGTATGTAAACGGGAATTACGTCGGCTCGCACAAGGGCGGCTACACGCCGTTCGAGTTTGATATCACCGACTATGTAAAGCGCGGCGAGAACGAACTTTCGGTGCGAGTGCGCACGGGCGACCTAAGTAATTCCGCTCGCGGCAAGCAGTCGTACAAAAAGCAGTCGTTCGGGTGCTTTTACACGCGCGTGACGGGAATATGGCAGCCCGTATGGCTGGAAACCGTGCCCGAAAATCGCGTCCGCGACTTCTATTTCCGTCCCGACGTTAAGAACTCGTCGGTGAACGTCGAGCTTCTGACCACCGGCAAGGGACGTTATCGCGTGCGCGTGCTGTTTGACGGCAGAGAAGTCGGCTGCGCGAGCGGCGAAATCGCGTATAGGACAACGTTTGAGATAAAGCTGAGCGAGGTTCGGCTATGGCGCGAGGGCGAGGGCAACCTTTACGACGTCGTTATCGAATACGAGGGCGACGAAGTGCGCTCGTACTTCGGGCTGAGGGAAACGCGCTATGACGGTATGGAATATACGCTGAACGGCAAACCGATTTTTCAGCGGTTCGTGATGGACCAGGGCTATTATACGGGCGGCGTTTACACTCCCCGTAGCGTTATGGAATTCGCCGCCGACGTCGAGCGCGGCAAAGCGCTGGGCTTCAACGGCGTGCGGCTTCACCAGAAGCTGTCCGACCCGAGGCTTCTGTACGTTTGCGACAAGGCAGGTTACATGGCGTGGGGCGAGTACCCTAGCTGGGGCATCGACTATTCGTCGCTCGACCACCTTGGGCAGTTTCTCGCCGAGTGGGAGGAAGCGGTGCGCCGCGACTTCAATCACCCGTCGATAATCACCTGGTGCCCGTTAAACGAGGTTTGGGGCGCGTGGGAAGAACCCGACAAGCTGGGCGACGGCAGATTCGCCGCCACGGTCTACGACTTTACCAAGCGCGTCGACGAAACCCGTCCCTGCGTGGACGTTTCGGGCGGCGTGCACGGCGAAAAAACCGATTTGTTCGACTTTCACAGCTATGAAAAGACCGAGGACTTACAAAAGTACCTGACCAGGCTTGACGAAGCGGACGAGCTCGAGGTGCCGCTGTTGTACTGTTCCCAATCGGACGCGCGTTATCGCGGCGGTCAGCCCGTGTCGTTCAGCGAGTGCGGCGGCATAGCCCTTGCGGACAGCTTCGACTCGGAGGAAACGGGCGAAATCAATCGCGGCGCGGTGCTGTCGGAGAGCGGCTGGGGCTATGGTAAACGCGAAAGAGAGGGCGACGAGTTCGTTGACCGTTATGAAAAGATTATCACGCTCGTGCAATCGGCGAAAAAACTGTCTGGTTTTTGCTACACGCAGCTTTACGACGTAGAGCAGGAGGTAAACGGCTTTTACCGCGCCGACAGAACGGACAAGCTGACCGAAGCGCAAAAGCTCCGCATAAGGGAAATCAACCTTAAAAGAGTGTAAAACAAAATACGAGAACGAAAAGCGACTGTCGTCACGGCAGCCGCTTTTTGTGTGTTTTATAGGGCTAAGTAATCGCTCCGTGCAGGGAATTCCGCGTCGCATAATACAGCCCCTTGACAGCCGTGGCTTGTATTATGCTCCTCTGAATGACGATGTAAAACGGAGGTTGCACGTTTTATTTTTTCGGTTTAAGTCACAGCCACGGTTGTTACGCGTTGAATATGCTATTTCCTACTCCCGACTTTAAAAGAGTTGCGAGGGTCCGGGGACACAATCGATAGTGTCCCCAGCGACTTTTTTGATACTTTTTTCTTCGCTTGAAAAAAGTATACACTGCACTCGCTGTAGAAAGTGTAGTGTTACCATTTACAATAACTATTCTACCAAAATAAAAACTAAATAAAAAGAAATCTAATATAAAATTCGGGTTAAAGGTGGCGAATTCGCGCTCCTTGCTATTTAATCGTCATTATGATGGCTTGATTGAAGTCGCCGAAGTTTTTGCCGAAAAGGTTTATGCCGCCGCGATGCACCGCCGACTCCTTGATGCCGAGCTCGAAGCGCACGGTGCCGCTGCCGCGTATACCCAGCGAGTCGAGAGTGTGTTCGGAGCTGACCGACACGCCGTCGAGCGAGGTTCCGAGCGGAGTGATTTCAATCTTTTTCAGCAGTCCGTACTGCGTGCAGGTGACGGGCCAATACGACGGCGTGAACTTGCCGCGCGTGCCGCCGAAGTCGCCGGGCGAAGTGAACGTCAGCACTTCCACGCCGTTTATCAGCACGGTGATGTCGCTGGGCCAATTCACGTTGTAGTTATTCGCCTCCGAGCACACCTCGAACGAGAACGACAGCGACTGCATAGTGCGCTCGTGCATGAACTCGGCAGGCACGGGGAAGGTGTAGCCCAGCATGCCGGTATTGAACCAAATGCACTCGGCGTTCATGCGTTGGGGAGAGAAGAACGCCGCAGGGTTGTCCTTTATCGCGAGCGGCTCGACCGCGCCCAGCATGCCGCAGGGCGGCGTGACCGTGCACGAGGAAAACATGCCTATCGGCATTTCCGTGACGAACTCGCGTTGACCGTAGTCGGGGCGGCTGAAAAGCTGCGCGTCGAAAACGAAATTGCACGAAAGCGTTTCCTGCGCGCAGAACTTAGTGTGCCCCTTGATACCGGGCTGATAAGTGATGGATATAAGCCCGGCTTCGGCGAGGTCCTGCGCGTATCTCGACACCGTGGAAATGGGTATGCCCGTTTCGTTCGACAGCGTGGAAATGCTTTTGGGGTAGTACATAATCCCCTTGAGAATCCTGATTCTGTCCGTCGAAGCCAGCGCGTAGCAGCACTTCGCCATCTTTTCCATGTCGTCCGAATCGTCGATAAACAGCTTGATGTGCTTGTTTGCGTTTATGTCCATTGCCCGTCCCCTCGTTTTTCCTTTGTTTTCACCACTTCGATTATACATTAAATCGTCCGCGGAGGCAAGCATTTTTCATATTTTGGCATTACTTTTAATATTTGGCAGTATAATTATTTGCTGCCGAGCTCGGTAACGTCGTCGATAAGCCCCGCGCGGAGCTTGAAGCGAAACCTCGACGCATTGCCGTCCTCGCCCGAGAGGTAGAAAGCGCCGCCGTTTTCGGGGGCTTCGGGGTCGGGAAAGATTTCAGAATAGCCGTCAAAGAACGCCGACAGGGCTTCGTCGTCGGCAGCCGCGGACAGCTCCTTTGTGAGATAACGCCGCGCGGAAACGAAATCGCCGTCCTTGACCGCGAAAAAGAACGCCGCGACGGGCGAATCGGCGCGCTTAGCCGCGCTTACCTGCGAGGGCGAGTAGACGTAGGCGTAGCGCGGACTCAGCCGCAGCAGCGCGCACGAGGGCGACAGCGAGTAGACTTTGGCAAGCTCGGGATTGGAGCGCACTTCCGCCGCCGCGAGCTTGACCGTGTAGGGGAGAAACGCGGCGTTCAGCGGCAGTGCGGTTATGAAGTAGACCGCCTCGTCGTCTATGGAAATACTTTCAGCGCACTCGGTAAACGCGCCGTTTATGAGGAACACCGCCTCGAAATCGCTTTTGACGTAGAGATTTTTTATCATAGTCTAGTATATTGCGGATATAACCTGCGTATGCCGCAGATTAAACGTATAAAAACCGTTTTTAAGACGATAATTAAGTAAAATCGTAAATCAGGGAGTCAGACTATGGATAACAAATGGAGCATCGACGAAACAAAGCGGCTTTTCGACCTAGCGGCGCGCGCTGCCGACAGCGGCAAGGGCTTGTCGTCGGCGTTCGGCGAAATGGCGAGGGCGAGCGGCAAATCCGTCAACAGCGTCAGGAACTATTACTACTCGCAGCTCAGGCTGTTTGAAATGCTGCCCGAGTTTACCGACAAGCTCGGTATCCGCACGGTGGCAATGCGCCGCGAGAAGTTTAACGTGTTCACGGGCGAGGAAATCGACGCGTTGATAGAAACCGTGCTCGTGGGCAAGGCTCAGGGCAAGTCCGTCCGCGCGATTATCGCCGAAACGGCAAAGGGCGACAAAAAGCTCGCGCTGCGGCTGCAAAACAAGTACCGCTCGACGGTGGCGTGTCACCGCGACCGCGTGCAGGCGGTGGAGGACAGGCTGGCAGAACGCGGCGCGGACTACTTCGACCCGTACTCGAAGCGCGTCGTGCGCGGCGGCAAGCCCGAGGACAACGTGTCGCGGCTTGCCGAGTATATCTCGCGGCTGAGCGGCGCGGAAGTCGCCGACGCGGTTAAAATGCTGCTTGGGAAATGACCGCGTTAAATTCGGGAAAAGCCGGAACCAAAAAATCGGAGAGAAGCCGATAACAAAAAAAGCGTCGGGTAAACGCATTGCCCGGCGCGATTTTTTTTGGTTACGGTCTATCTTTTTTCGACAAGCGAAGTGCCGATAAAGCCGACTTCGCGAAAATCCTCGATGTGCTCGTCGATAATCGCGTCGGCAAGGCGCGAGATAAACTCGGCGGAGAGGAGGTAGCCGCTCGGCGTGAGGTGCCCGTTCATCATGTGGCGGCGGAAAAATTTTTCGTCGTAAAGCGGCGCGTACTCGAACAAATCGACTACATAAACGCCCTCGACTTTATTCGCGATTGCGTGCATAAGCTCGTGGTGAGTGCGTCTCAGCCTTGCGTGGAATTCGTCGTCGTCATAGCGGTCGGGCATGGTGACAAGGAAAAATTTGGCGCGCGGCTGGAGGTTTTTATAGCGCATAAGAAGCGTTCCGAACCAGCCTGCGAACGTGTCGCGAAGCGGAGCCGCGCCGCTGTCGTCGAAGTCGTCGGGCGTGCCGGGATCCTGCTTTCTTCCGAACAGGTCGTTCTCGCCGAGCGCGAAGAAGTACGCCTGCGCCGCGAGCTCGGGGCGGAAGAAACGCATGCGGTCGCCGAAGGATTCGAGATATTCCTTGGCGGTCATGCCGCCGCGCGAGAAGTTGTACACGGTATTGCCGTATTTTCTTGCTATGTACTGACCCCAGGAGTACTCGAAATAATCGTTGTACTCGTAGGCGCCGTTTTTATCGACGGAGACCAGCTCGCCCGACGACAGACTGTCGCCAACGCATGCGATAGTGCGGAAAATGCCCAGCCAACCGGCTTCCTTTTCGGCGTTTTTTAATATATCCTTATCCATAATTCTATTCCTTTTCGGGCGTTTTTACTAAGGCTTGCTTTCGGGTTACTGTAGCATTGCTTTCAGCTCGTCGGCGGAATGAAGTCCCACCGTGCGCTCCGTGAGTTCGCCGTTCTTGAATACGAGCAGCGAGGGAATGCTCATCACGCCGTAATTCATCGCGAGGTCGCCGTTTTCGTCCACGTTGACCTTGACGATTTTAATCGTGCCGTTCGTTTCCTTTTCCAGTTTTTCGAGCTCGGGCGCTTGCGCGCGGCACGGACCGCACCACGCCGCCCAGAAGTCGACGAGGACGGTGCCGTCGGCTTTAAGAACTTCCTTATCGAATTCCTCGGAATTTACGTTTTTCATAAGATATTCTCCTTTGCTCCGCGGCAAAATGCGCGGAAGCGCGTTGATTTTTCAGTAAAGCTCGTCCAGCTTTTCGATTGCCTTGACGTAGACGTCAAACAGCCTGTCGAGCGAGGCGAGCGCGATGTGCTCGTCGGCGTTGTGAAGGTCGGTCACCTCGTCCTCCTCGGTGGGACCGTAAGCCACGGCGTTCGGGAGTTCGCGAGCGTAAGTGCCGCCGCCCGTCTGAATGGGGCGCGGATTTTTCTTGCCCGTGACGGTGGAGTAAACGCCGAGAAGAGTGCGGATTAGCGGCGAATCCTCGGGCATGTAGAGATTATCGGCAAACCGCGTGCGTTTTATGCTTGCGTCGTCGCCGAAAACCGATTTCAGTGCGGATTCGGTTTCGTCGGGGTTCGCGCTTATCGGCAGGCGGAAGTCGAATTTGAGCGTCAGCTCGCCGCCGTCGTATTCGGCAACGCCCATGTTCATCGTGAGTTTTCCCGTTTCCGCGTCCTCGCGGTACGCACCGATAACGCTTGCCGAGTCGGGGCGGCAAAGTTTGTCGAATATTACGTCCACGGTTTTGCTGCCGGGGATAAGCGCCTCCAGCGCCGCCCAGATTTTCCACAGCGCGTTGTCCGCCTTTTCGGGCGCCATCGCGTGTCCGTAAATGCCGCTTGCGGTAATCGTCAAGCCGTCGTTATTCTCGGTCACGGCAAAGCACGAGGGCTTGGCTCCCACGCGCATCAGGTTTTCGGCGAGCTCGGGGGTGGAGAACACGTCCTCTTTGGAAAACGCGGCTATCAGCGCGCGCAGCTTTTCGCATGCAGCCGAGCCGCTTTTCAGCGTCACGCTCGCTTCGCCCGGCACGACGTTGGCACGGGTACCGGCGCGGAGGGAAGCTACGGAAGAAGTAAACTGCTCGTCGGGAGTAATCGCGACGTCGGTGTGAAGTATGCCCTTTTCGCTGTTAATGACGGGAAAGTCCGAGTCGGGCACGAGCGACACGACGGGGATTTCGCCTTCTTCGGCGTATTTTTTAAGGCACAGCGAGCCCGTTTCCTCGTTGCAGCCCACGATAAGGCGAACGCGGTGACGAAGCTTTACCTTTTCGTCGCGCAACTTTTTGAGAACGTACAGCATCGTGACCAGCGGACCCTTGTCGTCGGCTACGCCTCTGCCGTAAATCACGTCGCCGTCGCGGCGCACGGTAAAGGGGTCGCTCGTCCAGCCGCCGCCTGCCGGCACGATGTCGGCGTGCGCGAGAATGCCGATAAGCGGCTTTTCGGGGTCGCCGTACTCCGCCCAGCCGTAGTAGCCGCCGTTTTCGCCCACCTTCAGTCCGTAGTACGAAGCCTTGTTAAGGAAGCAATCGAGGGCTCCGCGCACTTCTGCGCCGAAGGGCGCGTCGGCGGCGCTGCGTTCTCTCTCAACGCTGTCGAAAGCGACGATTTCGGCTAAGTCTTTCAAAAATTGTTCGCGATTGTCAATCATAGATTAAGCTCCTTGCGTCGTGCATAATAGGGGTAGCGGGGCTATATCTTCAAAGCGAAAGCCGCACAGCCCCGAAAACGCTTGCATAAACGCGCGAATTGATTTATAATTATCGCTGAAGCCTGTTTCGGCGGCGGTTATAAATCCGATTCGTGATTATTATACTCCCATGCCGGAAATTTGTCAACAGAGGAGCACCAAATGGAAACGGTAAGAACGAGATTTGCGCCCAGCCCCACGGGTTATTTGCACATCGGCGGCTTGCGCACCGCGCTTTACGCCTATCTTTTCGCAAAAAAGCACGACGGTAAATTCATTCTTCGCATCGAGGACACCGATATGGGGCGCTACGTCGACGGCGCGGTGGAGATTATTTACCGCACGCTGAGAGATTGCGGACTCGACTACGACGAGGGTCCGGACGTGGGAGGGGATTACGGTCCCTACGTTCAGTCCGAGCGCAAGGATATATATCTTAAGTATGCCCGCCGGCTCGTCGAGCAGGGCGACGCATACTACTGCTTCTGCACCAAGGAGCGGCTGGAAGAAATGCACGAAAAGGGCGCGACGAAATACGACAAGCACTGTCTGCACCTACCAAAAGAGGAAGTCGAACGCCGCATTGCCGCAGGCGAGCCCTACGTCATTCGCCAGAACATTCCCGAGGAGGGCTCGTCCACCTATCACGACATGGTTTTCGGCGACATAACCGTCGACAACAAGGAGCTCGAGGACAATATTCTCATAAAGTCCGACGGAATGCCCACCTACAACTTCGCCAACGTAATCGACGACCACCTGATGAAGATAAACTACGTCATTCGCGGCGTGGAGTATCTTTCGTCCACGCCCAAGTACAATCTTCTTTACCGCGCGTTCGGCTGGGAAATCCCCAACTATATGCACTTGCAACCCATCATGCGCGACGCTCAGCACAAGCTCAGCAAGCGTCACGGCGACGCGTCCTACGAGGACTTTATCAAAAAGGGTTACCTGAAGGAAGCGGTGATGAATTACATTGCGCTGCTCGGCTGGAGCCCGAAGAACGATTGCGAGAAGTTCAGCCTTGACGAGATGGTAAAAATGTTTTCCGTCGAGGGCTTGAGTAAGTCCGCGTCGATATTCGACGAAGCGAAAATGCGCTGGCTCAATTCGTGCTATATAAAAGAGCTTACGCCCGACGATTTTTACGACAAAGCGCTGCCGTTCATGGAAAAAGTCGACTACCTTAAAGGCTATGACCTCAGATTCCTCGCCACGCTTTTGCAGAACCGCTGCGAAACGCTTGCGGACGTAGGCAAACTCACCGAGTTTTTGTCGGCGTTCGACGGCTACGATACCGCGCTGTTTGTCAACGCTAAGTGGAAAACAGATTGCGAGCTCGCGAAAAAGACGATTCCCGACCTTATCGAGCTGTGCAAAACCGATTTCGACGGACTGCACGACGCGCTCGTTGTCTACGCCGAGAAGTCGGGGTATAAGAAAGGACAAGTGCTGTGGATATTCCGCATCGCGATTACCGGAGCGCAGAACACCCCGGGCGGCGCGACGGAAATGGCGGAGCTCCTCGGAAAAGACAGGGTGCTCGAAAGGCTGAATAAGAGCCTTGCAAAGCTCTCTGGTAGTCTATAAAAAACAAACGAGGCTTAGCTACCGCGCGCGGTCGTTAAGCCTTGATTTTTAAGGGTAACGGGAATGTACGAGTCGATAAAATCGAATTTTCGCAGAATAGTCGCGGCGCATTGCGTGCTGGAAAATTTTATTGCGCTCGAGCGCACGGGCAACGTCGGCGGCGTGCCGCGCTACTCCGACTGTTTCGTCTATATTCTCAGCGGCAGAGCGCGGTATGAGTTTTCGGACTATTCGTTCGTGGTGTCGGCAGGCGAGATACTGTACCTTCCCAAGGGCGGAGTGTACGAGATTGAGAAACTGACGGACGAATACCGCTTCATTTTCGTCGACTTCGATTTCGAGAGCGACGGGAAGAATTATCGCGGCGAAGCGTTGCGCGTTGCCGATTCCGCGTCGGCCGAAAAGCTGTTCAGAAAAATGGACGCGACTTTTCTGGAACGCGCCGAGTGGTGGCAGCCGTCGCTGTTGTCCGCGCTGTACGAAGTTTACGCCTGCGTTATGCGTTGCGGCGGCAGGGATTACCGTACGGGAGCGGTTGTCGAGCGCGTGCGCCCGGCGTGTGAAGCCATGCTTTCGGGTTATGCCGACCCGGACTTTTCCGTGGCGGCGCTAGGCGAGAAGTGCGGACTGAAAGAGTCGCAATTTCGCAGATTGTTCAGTGAGGCTTACGGCGTTTCGCCCGTCCGCTACCTGACGAGGCTGCGGCTGGGGCGAGCCAAGGCACTGCTCGAGTCGGGCGACTGTTCGATTTCCGCCGTCGCCGCACAGTCGGGCTTTTCCGACGAGTACTATTTCAACCGCGCGTTTACCAAAAACGTCGGCATTACGCCCGGAAAATACGCCGAGTTCAAATCAAAGTACCGAAAAGTATAAAAAATACCGAATTGTGTATTGCATATAAGCTTCCTTGCATGATATTATGATTGCAGGGAAGTTTTGCTTATAGCCGAGGTATTTATGGACAAAAGCGAGGAAAAGACAAGCATTTCGTGCGGACTGAACGCTGACGGACTGCGCTCGGGACTGATTGAATTGAATGAAAAGTACAAATCCGAAAGCGCGTGCGCCCGGCGTGCGCGGCTGATTGCGTTCGCATTGGAGAACGCGCGGATTACGCTTAGGCACGGCGACGGCTTTGCCTATAAGGCAGATTTCGGCAGGACGATAGAGGATATTCGTTGGGGCGACGTCGGGTTGAAGCTGGACAAAGGCGTGTGCGCCGACGAGTTTAAGAAGAGAGAGGAACATCTTAAGTTGTGCGACTTTATCGGCGGACTTGATTTCGGACACTCGATGCCCGATTTCCGCGCGCTTCTCAAACTCGGCGTGGGCGGACTTATAAAGCGGCTGAAAAAACGCAAAAAGGACTGTCGCGACGAGAAAAGGTTCGCGTTCTATGACGCGAGTATGCTTGCGCTCGGCGCGTTCGGCGCGTTTGTCAGGCGGTTTGCCGCGCTCGCGAGAATGAACGGCGACGAGCCGCTTGCGAGCAGGCTGACGCGAGTGTCCGACGAGCCGCCGACGAGCTTTCACGAGGCTTTGCAACTGATTATGCTGTACTATGTCGCGGTGCAGCAGGCGGAGGGTTGCGCCGTGCGTTCGCTGGGCGGACTCGACGAGCTATATCCGTATTACGCCGCGGATATAGCGGAGGGACGCGAGAGCCGCGAGGACTACGCCGAAGTAATAGCCGAGTTTTACCGCGACCTCGCCTCGTTTCACGCGACGGCGAACGTGCCGTTTTTTATCGGCGGACAGACGGCAGACGGAAAAACAGCCGTCAATCCGCTCAGCTACGAGCTGGTGCGAGTGTACCTCGAAACGGGGCTTTACGACCCGAAAATCCACGTCCGCGTGACGCGCGACTTCCCGGACGACCTCATGAATACGATACTTGACGGGATAAGGCGCGGAAGCAGCAGTTTTGTCTTTATTTCCGACGACGCGGTAATAAAAGGACTGACGGAAACTCTGGGCGAGAGCGCGGAGGACGCGCGCGACTACACGGTAATCGGCTGCTACGAGCCTGCCGCTTACGGCAAAGAAATGCCCTCGTCGTGTTGCGGACTTATCAACGTGCCGAAAAGCCTGGAAATCGCGCTGGGTCACGGTTTCGACATTAAATTCGGCGTGAGGGCGGACGACCTCGAATATCCTTCCGACTATAAGAGCTTCGACGAGCTTTATTCCGCGCTGAAACTTCGGCTTCGCTACGCCGCCGAGCAGGCGATGGAAATCACCGCCGCGTATGAGAAACATTACGACCTCGTGACTTCCGCTCCGCTGACTTCCGCGACGTTCGCCGATTGCGTGGAGAAGGGCGAGGACGCCTACACGGGCGGCGCGAAGTACAATAACTCGGGACTTAACGTCACCGGGCTTGCCACCGCCGTCGACAGCCTTATGGCGATTAAACGGCTGGTGTTCGACGAGCGGCGCGTTACGCTCGGCGAGTTTGCCGAAATCCTTAAAAACGACTGGCGCGGCGCGGACGAACTGCGGTTAAAGGCTACGCAGTCCGATTGCTACGGCAACGGACACGAAGCCGTCGACGCGCTTTACACCGACCTTTACGATTATATCGGCGGACTGTTCAATGGAAAGCGTAACGGCAGGAACGGATTGTTCCGCATGGGTGCGTTCTCGATTGACAACTGCTTCTGGCTGGGCAAGGGTACGGCGGCGAGCGCCGACGGCAGACGTTGCGGCGAGCCGATTTCCAAAAACTCGTGCGCTTCCGTAGGCAAAGACAAGTCGGGCGTGACCGCGCTCTTGTCGTCGGTTGCCAAAGCCGACGCCGCGCTCGCTCCGAACGGCGGAGTGCTGGACGTAGTACTTCATCCCTCGGCGGTGTCGGGCGACGACGGACTGAACGCTTTTGCCGCGCTGGTGCGCACCTACTTTGCGCTCGGCGGCTTTGCGGTGCATTTCAACGTGTTCTCGTCGGAGGAGCTTAAAAAGGCAAAGCAGTGCCCCGAAAAGTACTCCACGCTGCAGGTGCGCGTGTGCGGCTGGAACGCGTACTTTGTGGACTTGCCGCCCGAGCAGCAGGATACGTTTATAAAAATTGCGGAGGGAACGGAATAATGACGAGCGGCATAATTTCCGAAATACGGCGATTCTGCACTCACGACGGCGACGGAATCCGCACGACCGTCGCGCTCAAGGGCTGTCCGCTCAGGTGCAGGTGGTGCCACAACCCCGAAACGCTGACGTCCAAGCCGTCGCTCGCGTTCGCCGCGGCAAAGTGCGTGCGTTGCGGCAGATGCGTTTCCGCGTGCGGCAGCGGCGTGCACGAGATAAAGAACGGCGAACACGTAATTCACAGAGCCGCGTGTACGGGCAGAGGCGAATGCGAGCGGGCATGTCCTTCGTCCGCGCTCAAACTGTACGGCGAGCGAATAACCGCGGAGGAAGCCGTGCGACGCGCGCTTACCGACCGCCCGTTTTTCGATAATTCGGGAGGCGGCGTAACGCTGTCGGGCGGCGAACCGCTGTTTCAGCCCGAGTTCTCGCTGGAAATCGCGCGGCAAGTAAAAGCCGAGGGCGTTTCGGTGATGCTGGACACCTCGGGTTACGCGCGTCCCGAAGTATTCGACAGGTTTCTGCCCGTCGTCGACAAGCTGTTGTTCGACCTCAAAATCATCGACGGCGAACGCCACCGCGACTTTACCGGCGCGGACAACGCTCCCATTCTTAATAATCTCGCGCGCGCCGTGGAGTTCGGCTCGGAAATCGAGATAAGAACGCCCGTCATACCCGGAGTAAACGACGCCGAAACCGATTTCGCGGCTGCTGCGGACTTTCTTAAAGACATCGGGTTCAAGGGCAGGGTGAAGTTGCTGCCGTTCAACGCGCTCGCCTCGGCAAAGTACGCCGCGCTGGGACTCGACTACGCCTTCGGCGGCGAGGAGAAACAGTCCTGCGACAAGATGCGCCGTTATTCGGACTTTTACGCGAGTATAGGCATAGATTGCGTTGTCGGCTGAAATTTCTAATCATATTTTAATCGATAATTTATTATTTTAATATTGAATTTTTTCAGGCTCCGTGCTATACTTATAATGTAATAAGGGCGCGGAGCCTTTTCGGCTCGTTTTTCCCTAGGTACGACTATTTCGGCGGAGGTAAAAAATGATTTTTTGTTCGGCGGCAGGTAATTGGTGGGACGGACTCACCGCCACGCATCAGGCGGCGTTTATTCTCGCCGCGGCGGCTTCCGTCATTCTCGTCGTTCAGCTCGTGATGATGTTGATAGGGCTGGGGAGCGACGGCGGTTTCGACGGCGACACGTCCGACATCGACGGCTGCGGCGACCTCGACTGCGGAATCCCCGACAGCGCGGACGACGCGTTCAACAACGACGGCATCGCGGAAGCGAGCGGACTGAGAATCGTGTCTTTCCGCACGGTGGTTGCGTTCTTTGCGCTGGGCGGCTGGATAACCTACACCATGGCTTACTTCCTGCCCTGGTGGGGAGCGGTGCTCATCGGCGTCGCGGCAGGCTGCGCGGCGGCTGTGGGCGTGGCATACCTCATGCGCGCCATACTTTCGTTTCAGTCCGACGGCAACCGCAAAATGGGCTTTGCCGTGGGCAAAATAGCCGAGGTTTATCTCACGATACCGGCAAAGAGAACGGGCAGCGGTAAAATCAGCGTGGTCGTGCAGGACGCGCTCACCGAGTGCGCCGCCGTCACCGACAGCGACGAGCCGCTTTCTACCGGCAGTCGTTGCGTGATAAAAGCTGTTCTGTCCGAACAACTCGTGCTGGTTGAACCAATGGTTGCGACAAAGCCCGAAGCATCGGACGAAAAAGCGGAGTAAAATAACGATGGAAGGGAAGAAAAGTGCCGGCAACAATACGAATAACAAGAAAAACAAAAACGCGAATCGCGATGTAATAAACGTCGGCGAAACTAACGACAATCGCGACGTAACCGACTTCGACGAATTAGACCGCAATCGCGACGTTATCGAGGATAACGACTGTGATAAGCCGCTGAGCGAAAGGGGTTATATTCTGTCGGGGCTTACCGAAGCGTGGGAGTGGGTGAAGATAACGTTGGCGATTATCGCGACGCCGTTTTTAATAATTATGTTGATTAAAATTTTTACCGGAAAATTGTAAAAACTAATTTTATGGAGGAGTACTCAATGAATTTATTTTCCGTAGAAGGCTGGGTAGCCGGACTTATCGCGGCAATCGTCGTGGCGGTAGTGCTGCTGCTCATCATGCTTATGGTCTTTATCAGCCGCTATAAGAAATGCCCGTCCGACAAGGTGATGGTCATTTACGGCAAACTGAAACGCGCTAAGGGCGGCGCTCCGCAGGCGTCGAGCAAGTGTATTCACGGCGGCGCGCAGTTCGTGTGGCCGTTCTTTCAGGCGTACAGCTTCCTCGACCTCACGCCTATATCGCTGAACGTCGACCTTAAAAACGCGCTGTCGCATCAGAACATCCGCGTGGACGTGCCATCGCGCTTTACGGTAGGCATTTCCACCGAGCCCGGCATCATGCAGAACGCCGCCGAGAGGCTGCGCGGACTGCGCATGGCGGACATACAGGACCTTGCGAGCGACATTATCTTGGGTCAGCTCCGTCTGGTAGTCGCGCTTATGGACATCGAGGAAATCAACACCAACCGCGACAAGTTCCTCGACGAGGTTTCGAGAAACGTGGAAACCGAGCTCAAAAAAATCGGCTTGAAGCTCATCAACGTCAACGTAACCGACATCCGCGACGAGTCGGGATACATCGAGGCTCTCGGCAAGGAAGCGGCAAGCAAGGCAATCAACGACGCAAAGAAATCGGTTGCCGAGCGCGACCGCGACGGCGCGATAGGCGAAGCCAACGCAATCATGGACCAGCGCATAAACGTAGCAAAGGCTAACTCAGCGGCGGTAGAGGGCGAAAACCTGGCCAAAGCCAAGATAGCTCAGGCGAATGCGGACCTCCGCGAGGCGGAAGCGGACGCGGAACGCCGCGCGACCGCAGCCGAAAAGATAGCGCAGGCAAACGCGCTGAAAGAAGCTTACGAGGCGCAGCGCGAAGCCGAAGAAGTGCGTGCAAAGCGCGAGCAGAGCACCCTTGAGGCGGACGTCATCGTCAAAGCCGAAATCGAAAAGCACCGTCTCGAGCTCGAGGCGGAAGCGCAGGCGGAGCAGGCGAGGAGAAAGGCGCGCGGCGAAGCGGACGCAATCTACGCGGTCAAGGAAGCGGAGGCGCGCGGCTTGTACGAGCTTCTTTCCCGTCAGGCACAGGGCTTCGACAGCCTCGTGAAGGCAAGCGGAGCCGCCGACAGCGCGGTCAAGATGATGATTGCCGACAAGCTCGAGGAGCTTACGCGCATTCAGGTGGACGCAATCAAGAACATCAAGATAGACAAGGTTACCGTGTGGGACGGCGGCGCGAACGGCGAAAAGAGTTCGACCGCAGGCTTTATATCGGGGCTTTATAAATCGGTGCCGCCGCTAAGCGAACTTTTCCGTTCGGTGGGCATGGAACTTCCCGACTACCTCGGCAAAGTCCAATCCGAAAAGCCCGTAGATAAGTCCGTCGCGCTCAATGCTGCCGAGCAGCCCGAAAAGGAAAAGCCCGAAAAGCCCTCGGCAAAGAAGGGCAAGTAAAACGCGCTTCGGTGAAACGCCGAGGCAAGCTTAATGGCGGAGGCGCGCAAACTGCGCTTTCGCGAAAGTAAAACGTTATTAAGGAGTTACGCTCGTCGTGCGGTTTTCCGCGCGGCAGGCGTGACTCTTATTTTTTTCGGAGGACTACGAGGTGAAAAGATTTTTTATTACGACGGTACTCGTGCTGACGGCGGCGCTGTTCGCGCTCTGCGGCTGCGGAGAAACGCCGCTTCCCGACAATCCCGATAATCCCGGCAGCAGCGGCGGTACGGACGGCGGCTCGGGCGGCAAGACGACGTACACCGTCACGTTCGTGATTGACGGCGAAACGGTGGAAACGCAGGAGCTCAATCCCGGAGAAACGATTGCCGACCCCAAATGCGACACGAGCAAGGAGGGACACACTTTCGAGGGCTGGCAGCGACCCGACGGCAAGCTGGTGAAATGGAACTACGTTTCCGAGCGCAAAGTGACCGAGGACATTACGTTGACGGCTTATTATTCGGTAAACTCGTATAAAATCGGCTTTTACTATATGGGCGAGCAGATAGGCGCTACGAAAAAACTCGGGTACGGCAGCGAATTTGCGTTCCCGACCGATTTTGCCGTGGGCTCGGCGGTGGAGGTCACGGGCTGGCGCGAGCGCGGAAGCGAGGAAATTATATCGTCGTCTGTCGCCACCGTCAAACGCGACGCCGCGTACGACGCGGTGGTGAAGCTGAAGCCCTACAAGTCGATAAACTACGACGGCTTTCCCACGGAGTGTTATTACCTATATGGCTACGACTGCGAGAACGCGAGCGTAACGCTCGTGTACGACGACGGCTCGGAATACAGCCTTAAAAAATCGGAATATGAGGTCATCGTACCCGACGACTTCGCGACTGAGTGCAAACAATATAAGATAACGGTAAACATCAAGCTCGAAGAGGGCTTAGAGAGGACTTTTAACGTGAACGTAAAAGAAAACAAGAGCAAAATCAGCGTACTGTTCATCGGCAACAGCTATTCGGACGACACAATCGACTTGTCGTACAAAGTGGCGAAAGGTTTGGGGTTAGACTCCGTCGACATCGCGACGCTGTACCACCCCGGCTGCACGATTGACATGCACCTTAACTTTTTGAAGTCGAATCCGAGAAACTATATTTTCCGCTACTTCGACAAGAACGGCGAGCTCAACACCGCCGAAGACAACATGAATACCGCAAAGCTGTCCACGATGGAAGAGGGAATTAAATTCAAACCGTGGGATTTCATTATTTTGCAGCAGGGCAGCAGCATGAGCGGCGTTCCCGGCAGCTATGGTAATATAGGCGCGCTGATAGACTACGTCAGGTCCAAAGCCACCAACCCGAACGTGCGCTTTGCGTTCAACATGACCTGGGCGTACATGGACGGCAGTGTGAGAGACGAGTTCGCCAAGTACGATTACAGTCAGAAAAAGATGTACGACAGCATAATAAGCTCGGTAAAGTCGCAGGTTGAGCCCAACAAAACCTTTGTGGCAATCATACCCAACGGCACCGCGGTGCAGAACGCCAGAACGTCGGTTGTGGGCGACAACCTGACGCGCGACACCTCCGACCACCTGACCTACGGGCTGGGGCGGTATATCGCCGCGCTTACGTTCGTGTCGAAAATGACGGGAGTGAGCGAAGCGGACATTCGTTCGCTCCCCTATGCACCGAGCGGACTCAGCGCAACGCAAATCGCGATTGCCAAGGAGAGCGCGATAAACGCGCTTAAAACGCCGTTTGCCGTCACCCAATCGACTTACGCGCCGCCGGGGATTGTCGCCGACGCGTCGAGCATAGAGGGCAAAACCGAGAAAGAGTTGACTTTTTCGCGCGGCTACTACTATTCGTCGAATCAGAACGGAGATTATTACGGCTTAATCTCGTCGGGCGGAATTTCCGGGAACTATTACGCCACCGCGAAGTTTACAAAAGCCGACTTGCCCGTGGGTTCGGTCATCTATGTTGCGAGAGGCTGGCAGTACCGCCCCGAGGGCTGGATTAACGGCGGCAGAAACCTCGAAGCCGACCGCCCGGCAAACACTTCCGCGCAGTATATCGTTATCAACGAAGCGTGGTGGGGAAACTACACCGAACGCGCGTTCAACATATCCAAACTCAAGACTACCGACATCACGGGCGAGGCCGACGTAATCCCCACGGTGTTCAAAATTTACCTGCCGAACAGCGACTAAAAAGATATAACGACAATAAAAAACCGCGACCCGAAAACAGGGTTGCGGTTTTTTGCCGTTTTATTACTTGTTCAGCATCGATTTCAGCAGTTTTCCCACGCCGCTTAGCGCGGTGCAGTCGTTCGCTTCGATTCGACCTGCGTCCACTTCGGCGGCGAGTTTTGTATCGAAGGGCAGCTTGCCCAAAACCTCGATGCCGTACTTTTCGGCGATTTCACCCGAGTGGCTCTTGCCGAAAATCTCGATTTTCTTGCCGCAGTCGGGGCAGAGCACATAGCTCATGTTCTCCACCAGCCCGAGCACGGGAATGTTCATCAGCCGCGCCATATTGACGGCTTTTTCCACAATCATCGACACGAGCTCCTGCGGCGAGGTGACTATGATAATGCCGTCGACGGGGATTGACTGAAAGACGGTCAGCGGCACGTCGCCCGTTCCCGGCGGCATATCCACGAACATGAAGTCCACGTCGCCCCAGATTACGTCCGTCCAGAACTGCTTGACCACGCCGGCAATCATCGGACCGCGCCAGATTGCCGGGTCGGTTTCGTTTTCGGTCAGAAGGTTCAGCGACATTACAGAAATGCCCGTCTGCGTTTTGACGGGGAACAGCCCGGCTTCCGAGCCCGTAGCCCTTTCCGTCAGCCCGAACGAGCGCGGAATGGACGGACCGGTAATGTCCGCGTCGAGTATCGCGGTTTTATAGCCGGCTCGCACGCTTTCCACCGCCGCCAGCGAAGTGACCAGCGATTTGCCCACGCCGCCCTTGCCGCTCATCACGGCAATTACCTTTTTGATTTTACTCAGCTCGTGCGGTTTTTCCAGCATCGACTCGGGGCTCTGCTTGCTCGGACAAGCCTCGCCGCACGTTTCGCAATTATGAGTACATTCGCTCATTTTAATCTCCTTGTGCGCCTCTGCGCCCTTATATTATAGGACGGCGCGCGCGTTAAGTCAAGCGTAAAAGCCGCCGCGCAGTCGCGTTTTCCCCTTTTTTCAGCTGCCCGAGTACGGGAAAACGCTGTCGCCCTCTCCGGGCGGCGGTATCATCGTGAATTCGGCGAGGTTTTTGTAGGGCGCGTTCTCCTTGTCCGCAGGCTTTTCGGGTATTATGCCGCCCGATTTCTGCCCTTTGACGTCCTTTTTATGCTTTTTGCTCATATTTGCCTCCTTTACGCCTAGTATGACCGCCTCCGCCCGGTTATATCCGCTCGCCGCGGGAGAAAGCGGGTAAACCATAAGGCTAAGTATTCGTTTGATTTTAAATTATAGCGCACACTTTAAAACGTAACGCGCACTCTTCGCCCTCAAACGTCATTCAGAGGAGCGAACGGAGCCAATGGGGCGATGTTCGCGACGTGGAATCCCATGCATGGAGCGAGTACTAATCCTTATGTCGTTTCGGGGGGGTAGCCGAGGAACCAAGCGAAGCGTTATCATTTTAAAGCCACTTCAAGGCTCATCGCCGTTAAATATTCGCTATCCGCGACAAAAAACTTTTGTTTTTTTCTTAAAAATCGTTGACAAATCAGTACGAGGGGATTATAATGTAAACAGTTGAATAAATGTTCAACTGTTGAAACAAGCTTGTGTCCGAGGCGAAGGAGAAGAACAAATGGCAGACGACGAACAAAAATATGTAAACGATTGCTGTGACGACGACGTAGTACACTCGGGAGCGGTGGAAAGGGTAAAGGCGGCGATGCCCGACGAGGATATGCTGTACGACGCGGCGGAGCTGTTCAAGGTTTTCGGCGACTCGACGAGGACGCGCATACTTTCCGCGCTGTTTATCGAGGAGCTTTGCGTGTGCGACATCGCGGAAATTCTGGGCATGACGAAGTCCGCCGTTTCGCATCAGCTACGCACGCTGCGCCAGACGAAAATCGTCAAGGCGAGAAGGTCGGGGAAAGAGATTTTTTATTCGCTCGACGACGACCACATCTCGCGCATTTACAAGACCGCGATGGAACACCTTCGCGAAAACGACTGAAAAATAGTTACAAAGGAGACATTATTATGAAAAAGGTAATCAGACTTCAGGATTTGGACTGCGCAAACTGCGCCGCTAAAATGGAACGCGGCATCGAGAAAATCAAGGGTGTCAATTCCGTTTCCGTCGACTTCATGACTCAGAAAATCGTGCTCGACTGCGACGACAACGCCGTGGACGAGATTATCGCGGAAATGAAGAAGGTTTGTCATAAAATAGAGCCGGACTGCATCATAAAGGCTTAAAGGCATCTTTTCCGCGCTTTCGTGTGTTAGCTCGCTAGACGTGCGTCCTAGCACGCCGCCCAACCGCTATCATCCGAAATCATCGAAAAATCTGCGCTTTAAGCGCCGCGCGTTTTTCTACGGACTAAGCGTTTTCGCTTTTGCACGAAACCTCGCTAGACGCATAAACCCGATACGCCGCCAACCGGTTTCGTACAAAATCATCGAAAAATCCGCTCTTTAAGTGCGAGTGTACGTTTCCGCTTTAAAAAACGGACGGAGATTGAGTAAAAACGGTTTTATAGAAATCGGGACAACGTTATGGAATTACAAGACAAATGCGGCGGTGTGCCGCGGAGAGAATTATGGCTGAAAAGAAGCTGACGAAAAATCAAAAAGCGCTCATAAGGGTCGTTACGGCGATAGTGCTGTTCGGCGCGGCGTTTATTACCGAAAAAGTGCTCGACGCAAAAGCAATCGACACGAGCGTGTGGATGTGGCTGGGAATATACCTTGCGATTTACCTGTTTATCGGCTGGGACGTTGCTTTCCGCGCGGTGACGGGCGTGTTTCGCGGCGAGTTGCTGGACGAGAACTTTTTGATGTTCATAGCCACCGTCGGGGCGTTCGCCGTCCGCGAGTTTCCGGAAGCCGTGGCAGTCATGGCGTTTTACCAGCTGGGCGAGCTGTTTCAGAACTACGCGGTGGGCAAATCGCGCGCGTCGATTGCCTCGCTGATGGATATTCGCCCGGACGTGGCGACGGTCATAAGGGGCGGCGAGGAAATCGTCGTCGACCCCGAGGAAGTGGAAATAGGCGAGATTATTCTCGTCCGTCCCGGCGAAAAAATACCGCTTGACGGCGTAGTCGTCGAGGGAACGGGCACACTGAATACGGCGGCGCTCACCGGCGAGTCCGCGCCCGTGGACGTGGCTCCCGGCTCGGAAGTAATCAGCGGCTCGATAAGCGTGTCGGCGGCGTTCAAAATCCGCTCGACCAAGGCATTCGGCGAGTCGACGGTTTCTAAAATCCTCGACCTCGTGGAAAACGCTTCGTCCGAAAAAGCCAAGGCGGAAAACTTTATCACCAAATTCGCGCGTTACTACACGCCTGCGGTGGTTATCGGAGCGGTGTTGCTCGCCGTTGTTCCGCCGCTGTTTCTGGGAATAAGCGACGGGACGGTGTGGATGTCCTGGCTTACTCGCGCGCTGTCGTTCCTCGTCGTGTCCTGCCCGTGCGCGTTGGTCATTTCCGTGCCGCTGTCGTTCTTCGGCGCAATCGGCGGCGCTTCCAAAGCCGGCATACTCGTCAAGGGCGGCAACTACCTCGAGGTGCTCAACGAAACGGACGTGTTCGTCATGGATAAGACGGGCACGATAACCAAGGGCAGTTTCGAGGTCAAGAAAGTGCTTCCCGAAGCAAAGCGCGACGAAATCTTAGCCGCCGCGGCGATTGCGGAAAGACTGTCCACGCACCCGATTGCGCGCTCGATAGAAGAAGCTACGGGCGGCGAAGCTCCGTCCGATTATCGGATAGAGGAAATAGCCGGCGAGGGCGTAAAGGCCGCTCGCGGCGAAGAGGTCATCTACGCCGGCAACAAGCGGCTTATGGCGAGAGCCGGGGTCGCTGCCGAGGATATAAACGAAGTCGGCACGATAGTGTACGTCGCGAAAAACGGCGAGTACCTGGGCGCAATCGTTATCGGCGATACCATAAAGCCCGACAGCGCGAGGGCGATTGCCGAGCTGAAAGCCGAGGGTTCAAGGACGGTGATGCTGACGGGCGACAACGAAAAAACCGCCGCGGCGATTGCCGCCGAGGCAGGCGTCGACGAGTACGCCTCGGGGCTGCTGCCCGCTGGCAAGGTCGAGCATATCGGCAAGTATCTCGGGCGCAAGAGAAAAACGGCGTTCGTTGGCGACGGCATAAACGACGCGCCCGTGCTGATGCGCGCGGACGTGGGGCTCGCGATGGGAGCCTTAGGCAGCGATTCCGCGATAGAAGCAGCCGACATAGTGCTTATGAACGACAGCCTCGCTTCCATACCCGTGGCTAAACGTATCGCGAAAAAGACGATGCGCATCGTGTATGAAAACATCGTGTTCGCGCTGGGCGTAAAAGCCGCTATCCTTATTCTCAGCGCGCTGGGCATAACGGGCATGTGGCTGGCAATCTTCGCCGACGTCGGCGTAGCCGTGCTCGCGATACTCAACGCAATGCGTATGCTGAGAGCGAATAAACTCGTGGAAAAAACAAAGAAGGACAAAGCTGCGGCATAATTGTAAAACCGAAATAAAGAAAAAAGCTTCCGTTTTTTACGGAAGCTTTTTTGCCGCTCGGAGCGTTTTAATCAGTTATACTTCGGCAGCCAATCGCCGTGAGCCTCGAACAAATCGTCGCACATGCTCTTTATGTCGTCCATCGACAGTTCGGCTTTGGTGTGGGGGTCGAGGTAAGCCGCCATGTACACGTCCTCTTTTTTCCTCGTCACCGCGGCGCGGATAGTCATCAGCTGCACGTTTATATTGGTCATGTTCAGCGCGGCAAGCTGCTCGGGAAGTCTGCCGACGTGGCAGGGATTAAGCCCGTTTCTGTCCACCATTACGGGCACTTCCACGCACGCTTCGGGAGGCAGATTGTCGATAAGCCCGGTGTTCAGCACGTTGCCGTGAATACGGAAGGGCACGTCGGTTTCACAGGCTTCGATAATGCGCGAGCCGTACTCGCGGCTTCTCTCGTGCGTCACGTCGCCGCCGTTCAGGATTTCGTCGCGCTCTTTTGCCCAGCCCTCGATTTGCCTTACGCAGCGGCGCGGATATTCGTCCAGCGGAATATTGTATTTTTCGATAAAATCCGGGTACTTGTCCTTGATGTAGTAGGGGTGGTATTCGGCGGTGTGCTCGCTGCTCTCGGTGTTATAATAGCCAAAGTGGTTCATCATGTCGAGGCGCACGCGGTCGCATTCGGGGCGCACCTCGTTAAACTTCTTTTTCATCGCCGGGTACAGGTCGTTGCCGTCCTTGTCCCTGAGCTCGAGCAACCACGCCATGTGATTGATGCCGGCGATTTTCCATTTCGCGTCGTTGAGCTCGGGCATGTCGAGCGATTTTGCAAGCCCCGGCACGCACACCTGCACGCTGTGGCAAAGCCCTACGGTTTTCACACCCGTGTAGCGTTGCATAAAGCCCGTCAGCATAGCCATGGGGTTGGTGTAGTTGAGGAACAGCACGTTCGGGCAGACTTCTTCCATGATGTCGGCGTAAGCTTTCATCACGGGAATGGTGCGGAGCGCGCGGAAGATGCCGCCGATACCCAAGGTGTCGGCGATAGTCTGGCGCAAGCCGTACTTTTTGGGAATCTCGAAGTCGGTCACGGTGCAGGGTTCATAGCCTCCCACCTGAATGGCGTTTATGATGTAATTCGCGCCGCGGAAAGCTTCTCTTGCGTCGGTGTACTTGTCCACTTTCACGGACTTGTTGTACTTGTCGCGCATAGCAGTGATGATGACGTAGGACTCGTCCAGCCTGCGCTCGTCGATGTCGTACAGCGCGATTTCATAGTCTTTCAGTTCGCTCAGTAGGCAATCGCCCAGCACGTTTCGTGCGAACACCGTCGAGCCGGCGCCCAGAAAAGTGATTTTCATTGTTTTGGTTCTCCTTGACTTGTTTTTAATTATTTGTTATAATTTTTGCGCCCGAAGCGTGGGCTTCGGAGCGGTTATAACCGCGAGGTAAACGGCAGTGTACAACGAGAAAAAGAAAGTTTACGGATATTACGTTTTCGGCGAGAGCGTCAGCGAGGCGATAGAAGTGTGCGACGCGGGTTCGGAGGAGTGCGCGCCGTCGCACGACTACGGTCCTGCGGTGCGCAACTATTGCCTCATGCACTTCGTCAAGTCCGGCAAGGGAGTATTTGCCGTGGGCGGCAAAGAGTATCGCCTCGAAAAGAATACGGCGTTTCTCATTCGCCCGGGAGCGTCCGCATATTATCGCGCGGACGAGAATAACCCGTGGCATTACGTCTGGCTGGGCTTTCGCGGCGTGGAGGCGGAAAAACTGGTTGCGGCGGCTCTCGGCGACGGCAACGTGTTCGAGGTGCCGGCGGAGCTTATTTACGAGCTGGAGCTCGTGATAAAGACGTGCACCGACATGACGGACATGGCGTATGCGCTCACGGGGTTGGTGTACAAGATTCTCGGCAGAATCAGGTCGGAGCGCACCGTAAAGTCCAAACGTCCCGACATCGTGAAGAGCGCGACGCGGTTTATCGAGTACAACTACTTCCGTCCGTTCGACGTGACGAGGCTCGCCGGCGAGCTCGGCATGAGCCGCGCCCACTTCACCACCGTGTTCACCGCGGCAATGGGCGTTTCACCCTATAACTACCTCACGCGCTACCGCATCTCCAAGGCGGAATCGCTGCTTAAGTCCGACGGCGACCTTTCGATTACCGAAGTGGCGTATTCGGTGGGCTTCTCGTCCATCGAGCGTTTCAGCGAAATGTTTAAAAAGTACGTCGGAGTCAGTCCGCTGTGCTACAAAAAGGACGGCGCGCCGCCAGCCCCCACGGCACAATAACAGTATACTATAACCGCGCCCGGGAACGCAACGGCGTATTGTTCCGAGTTTTTAACGATTTGTTCGGTTTTTCGCGCCGAACGCGAGCCGAGCGGGTACAGGGACGCACAATCGACCTCGGAAGCCGTAAAAATAGTTTTGCGTTTTGGCGTGTTTTTGCTTTTGTTTGAGCCGAAAATGTGCTACAATGTTTCCGTATGGAAAGTAAAGACGCGACACAACTCAATTCGCTCACGCTCGCGTTCCTCGGCGACGCGGTATTCACGCTGTTCGTCAGAGAAAAACTCGTGACCGAGCACGACTGTAAGTCGGGCAGACTGCACAAGATGGCGAGCGACTACGTTTGCGCCGCTTCGCAGGCGAGAATGCTGGAGGGCATAACGCCCGTTCTTACCGAAGAGGAAAAAGAAGTGGCTCGGCGGTGCAGAAACTGCCATAACCCGTCGCACGCGAAGAACGCCGCGCTGTCCGACTACAAGAAAGCGACCGCGCTCGAGGGCGTGCTGGGATTTCTGCGGCTGACGGGGCAGAACGAAAGACTGAACGAGCTTATGAATAAATGTACGGGAATTATCGACGGAGGTAACGGCAATGAGTAGAGCCGACAAGGTGTTTTTGGCAAACCTTAAAGACATAATAGAAACGGGGTGGTCGGACAAAGACATTCCCGTGAGGCCGCATTGGGCGGACGGAACGCCGGCGCACACCGTCAAGAAGTTCTGCATAGTCAACCGCTACGACTTATCGGAGGAGTTTCCGATAATCACCGTGAGAAAGACCAATTTCGCGGCGGCGGTGGACGAAATCCTGTGGATTTGGCAGAAAAAGAGCAACAACGTCCGCGACCTTAACTCGCACATCTGGGATTCGTGGGCGGACGAGAGCGGCTCGATAGGCAAGGCTTACGGCTATCAGCTGGGCGTGAAGCACAAGTACGCCGAGGGCGAGTTCGACCAGGTGGACAGAGTGCTGTACGACCTCAAACACAATCCGTACTCGCGCAGAATTATGACCAATATCTACGTCCACGCGGATTTGCACGAAATGAATCTTTACCCCTGCGCCTATTCGATGACTTTCAACGTCACGGGCAATAAACTCAACGCGATACTCAATCAACGCTCGCAGGACATGCTGACGGCAAACAATTGGAACGTTGCGCAGTACTCGGTGCTGCTCGTCATGATGGCAAAGGTGTCGGGGCTGGTTCCCGGCGAGCTTGTCCACGTCATCGCCGACGCTCACGTCTACGACCGCCACATTCCGCTGTGCGAAACGCTGTTCGACCGTCCGCAGTACCCTGCGCCGAAGCTCGTCATAAAGCGCGACGTCAAGGACTTTTACGACTTCAGGGCGGACGACTTCGAGCTCGAGGACTACAAATACACGCCGCTGGGCGCGAAAATCGAGGTTGCGATATGATAAGAGCGATAGTAGCCGTGGACGAGAAGTGGGGTATCGGCAAGAACAACGACCTGTTGTTTCACCTGCCTGCGGATATGAAGTTTTTTCGCGAAACCACGCTGGGCAAAGTAGTTATAATGGGCAGCAACACGCTGAAATCTTTCCCGGGCGGCAAACCGCTCCCGAAGCGCACCAATATCGTGCTGTACCCGGGCGGCGAAAAGCGCGACGACTGCGTTATAGTCGAGTCGCTTGACGAAATGAGAGAAACGCTGCGAAAGTACGAAAAAGAGGATATTTACGTTATCGGCGGCGCGATGTTCTACCGCACGATGCTGCCGTACTGCGGCGAAGCATTGGTGACCAAGGTCAACGCGGACGGCGAGGCGCAGGTGTTCTTCGAGAATCTGGACGAGCTGCCCGAATGGGAGTGCGTAAAGATAAGCGAGCCTACGGAAACCGACGGCAAGACGATAAGGTTTACGACCTACCGCAACAATGCGGTTCGGGATTTTTTAGGGGAATAACCCCCCCCGGTAATACAAGCAAAGAGGAAATAGACGATGAAAATTTACGGAAGGAACGCCGTCGCGGAGGCAATCAAATCGGGCAACACGATTGACCGCCTCGTCGCGGCAAAAGGACAAAAGGACGTGGGCGCACAACGCATCATCGACGACGCGAAGTCGCGCGGAATCAAGGTTTTTTTCTACGACAAGGAAGTGCTTGACCGCGAAACGGGCGGCAAAAAACATCAGGGTTTCGTGGCAGAAGTCACCGACTTCAAGTACTGCGAGCTCGACGATATTCTGGCTTACGCCGAGCAAAAGGGCGAAGCTCCGTTCGTGTTCGTGCTCGACGGAGTGGAGGACCCGCATAACCTCGGCAGTATCTTAAGAGTAGCCGAGTGCACGGGCGCGCACGGCGTGGTGATTCCGCGCCACCGCAGCGTTTCGGTCAACGACACGGTGGTCAAGGTTTCGGCAGGCGCGGCGGAGCATATACGCGTCGCCAAGGTCACGAACGTGAACGACGCCATTGACGAGCTGAAAAAGCGCAACGTGTGGGTGTACGCGGCGGACATGGACGGCGACGACATCTATAAGGCAAAGCTCACGGGCGCGGTGGCGTTCGTCATCGGCGGCGAGGGCAGCGGCGTGAAACGGCTCACGCGCGAAAAGTGCGACGGCGTGGTCGCGCTCCCCATGCGCGGCAAGGTAAACTCGCTCAACGCCTCGGTCGCGGCAGGCGTGGTTGCCTACGAGTATATCCGTCAGAATTTTGAAAAATAACGAAAAATAATTAAAAACCGCGATTTTAAGGCGCAAATCGCTTGAAAACCGCGGCGGTAAATTATATAATATTGTTCGGCAGGGAGCACCCCGGTTTCTGCCGCACCGAAAATAAGGAAAGTATTTTCAAGGAGATAAACATCATGAAAAAGCCTATCATCGCAGGCAATTGGAAAATGAACAACACCAAGGCTGAGGCGGAAGCGCTGCTTACCGAGCTCAAGCCGCTGGTTAAGGACGTAAAGGGCGTGGACGTCGTGGTTTGCGTACCGTTTACCGACATCGAAAAAGTAAAGAAACTCGTCAAGGGCAGCAAAATCCGCGTGGGCGCGCAGAACGTTTCCTGGGCGGACAAGGGCGCGTTCACGGGCGAGATAAGCGCGAGCATGCTGATAGAGGCAGGCGCGGAGTACGTCGTCATCGGTCACAGCGAGCGCCGTCAGTACTTCGGCGAAACCGACGAGAGCGTCAACAAGCGCACCGTGCAGGCGCTTAAATACGAGCTTAAACCTATCGTGTGCGTGGGAGAAACGCTTGCCGAGCGCGAGGGCGGCTTTACCGAGAGCGTGCTTTACAAGCAGATTAACGGCGCGTTCGAGGGCATCGAAGCCGAGGACGCGAAGAAAATCGTCGTGGCTTACGAACCCGTCTGGGCTATCGGCACCGGCAAGACCGCTACCGCCGAGCAGGCGAACGACACCATCAAGTTTATCCGCAAGACGCTTGCCAAAAAGTACGGCAAGGTCACGGCTAACCGCGTGCGTATTCAATACGGCGGAAGCATGAACGCAAAGAACGCAGCCGAGCTCATGGCGATGAGCGACATCGACGGCGGTCTTATCGGCGGAGCTTCGCTCAAAGCCGTCGACTTCTCCGTGGTTGTAAAAGCAGGCGTAAAAGCGTAAAATAAGTTTATGCGAGAGGGCGGACGGTAAAACGGTCGCCCTTTCACGGGAGTAAATACTATGAAAAAAACCGACGCGATAATTATAATGGACGGCTTTGGCTGGAGAAAAGAGGAAAAGGGTAACGCGGTGATTGCCGCCGGCACGCCGTATATCAAGAGCCTTATGGCGAAATACCCCTACACCTTTATCGAGGCTAGCGGCAGAGCGGTGGGCTTGCCGGCAGGGCAGATGGGCAACAGCGAGGTCGGACACCTCAACCTCGGCGCGGGCAGAGTAGTCTATCAGGACATCACCCGTATCGACAAGGCGATTGAGGACGGCGACTTCTTCACGAACCCGGCGTTCCTCGGCGCAATCGACAACGTGAAAAAGCACGGCACCGCGCTTCACCTCGTGGGACTTCTGTCCGACGGCGGCGTGCACAGCTGCATTTCCCACCTGTTCGCGCTTCTGGAGCTTGCAAAGAGAAACGAAGTCAAAACCGTGTACGTTCACTGCGTGACAGACGGCAGAGACGTGCCGCCCGACAGCGCGGTCAAGTATATCGCCGAGCTTGAAGCGGAAATCAAAAAGCTGGGCGTGGGCAAGATTGCCACCGTCGTGGGCAGGTATTACTACATGGACCGCGACAACCGCTGGGAGCGCGTCAAGAAAGGCTATGACGGAGTGTTCGCAGGTATCGGCACGCATTATGCCACCGCCGACGAGGGCGTGCGCGCGTCCTACGACAAGAAAGTCTACGACGAGTTTATCGAGCCTATCGTTGTGGGCGACTACAAGGGCGTGAGCGCAAACGACAGCATAATCTTCTACAACTTCCGCTCCGACCGCGCAAGAGAGATTACGAGAGCGGCGATTTATCCCGACTTCGACTGCTTCGAGCGCAGCGGCGGCTACAAGCCCGTTTACTATGTGGGCATGACGCAGTACGACGCTACGTTCACGGGTATTCACACCGCGTTCGGTCCCAAGCACCTCGACAACACCTTGGGCGAGTACCTTGCAAAACAGGGCTTGACTCAGGCGAGAGTAGCCGAAACCGAGAAGTACGCGCACGTCACGTTCTTCTTCAACGGCGGCGTGGAGCAGCCCAACGAGGGCGAACGGCGCGTGCTCGTCGCCAGCCCCAAAGTTGCGACTTATGACCTACAGCCCGAAATGAGCGCGCCCGAAGTCACCGAAAAGGCGCTCGAGGTCGTGGGCAACGTCGACGTGCTGATACTCAACTTCGCCAACTGCGACATGGTAGGACACACCGGCGTGTTCGACGCGGCTGTAAAAGCCGTCAAGACCGTCGACGAATGTTTGTCGAAGCTCGTTCCGGCAATTCAGGCAACGGGCGGTACCGCGCTCGTTACCGCCGACCACGGCAACGCCGAACAGATGTGCTTTGACGACGGCTCGCCCTGCACTTCGCACACCACCAACCTCGTGCCGTTCATCGTCGCCGGCGACAAGTACGCAAAAGCCACGCTCGAAAAGACCGGCGCGCTTTGCGACGTAGCCCCCACGCTTCTGGACGTCATGGGAGTGAAAAAACCCGTCGAAATGGAAGGCAAAAGCCTTATCGCAAAGAAATAAATAACCTAACGCCAAAAAACGAGGTTTGCCACTGTCGCAAGCCTCGTTTTTTCATATTCCCAATCGGTTTTGACAACCTTTCCGTCATCTGCCTTACGGCGAGTGATATTCGCGCTACGCATGAGTTATATCCTCACTGTCGCTCGGGTGATATTTGCCTTACGGCGAGTTATATTCTCGCTATCGCTCGGGTGGTATTCGCCTAATTGTAAAGTCAATTATTCGTTTCATGTCGGGGTTCCTCACGCGCGCGACATTCCGCGCGCTCAGGATGACGGCAGAAAACGGAGAGTGCGCGTTATTATTAACAATCCCTCCGTCATTTTCTAACGAAAATGCCACCTCCCTTTACACAAAGGAGCCTTTAAATTGTCAAATCTCCGTTACCAAAAATTCGTCACATTTGTCGCGCGATGCGCTAACTATGCCCATTCTCGACATTTAAAGCGTTGCGAGGGGTCGGGGACACAGTCGCAAGTGTCCCCGACGACTTTTTTTGCTACTTTTTTTCTTCGCTTGAAAAAAAGTAGTACCTTTACTCGTTATTAAAACTACCGTTTCATTATTAAAACTAACTTATCTGTCCCCCCCCAAAAAAAACAAAAACCTTTTAAAAATTAGGGCAATGGGGCGAATTACCGCCCCTACATCATTACTTTCATGAGGAGACACCCCAGCACGCACCCCAAAAACGTGGCGACGAGTGCGACGGGGATAGCGTAGCGCAGGTTTTTCACCGAGCTTTTGGAAAAATAAATGGACGAGAGATAGAACACGGTTTCGCTGGAACCGTAGATTATCGACGCGCACAAGCCGATATAGGTATCTGTGCCGTAATCGAGGTAAATTCCGTCGAGCACCGCCATCGCGCCTGCGCCCGAGAGTGGACGCACGAGCATAAGCTCGGTCAGCTCCTTGGGAATCCCGAAAAACTCGGTGAACGGCGCGGCGAACGCGCTTATTTTTGCGGACACGCCGCTCGCTCTCATAAGCTCCACCGCCGCCATGACGGTGAGAAGGTAGGGAAAGACCTCCGCCATCAGCGACAAAGCGGTTTTCGAGCCGTCCACGAACACCGAATAGGCGTTCTTTTTGCGGCATGCCGCCAGCGCGAGCACGGTGAGAAATATAATCGGTATAACGTATGAGGTCATGCTCTGCCGCCCGATTGCGCCTTGCCGCCGTCAAACAACGGCTGCCCGTTTAAGCCGCCGTCCGCGCCGTTCGCCTTGCGGAATTTTCGCGGCACGTCGCCGAATACGCGCGCGCACAGCTTCACCAAAACCACGCCGATAATCGTTGAGGCGACGGTAGAAACGGCGCAGGGCAACAGGAACGCCGTGGGTGAAGTCGAGCCGCGAGCAATCCTCATGCCGATAACCGTGGACGGAATCAGCTGCAATGACGTTGCGGAAATCACGACGAGCATAATCATATTCGTGGTGGCGTATGGCGTTTTTCTGTCCATCGAGCAAATCGCGCCTATGCCCATGGGCGTGGCGGCGTTTCCCAGCCCCAGAAGATTAGCCGACATGTTCATCGCGATATACCGCTCCGTTTCGGGCGATTCGCCGCGAAACAGCCGCTTTATTACGGGGCGAAGAGCACGCGCGACCAGTCTCGACGCGCCCGTCTTTTCCAGCAGCGCGAAAAATCCAAGCCAGAACCCGTAGGTGGCAACCAACGTCAGCGCAAGGTCTACCGCGCCTTTCGAGCCGTTGAGCAGCGCGCGTATCGCGCCGTCGGGGTCGGTGAAAAGCATCGCCGCAGTGCCGACGAAAACTATTAAAAACCAGATAACGTTCATTGAAAAACCTCTTTGAGTTCTTCGGCGCGGCGAAAAGCCCCACGCCAAAGAGCGTTTAATTATGTATATTCGTCCTGTCCGCGAAATATTTTACTCGAAACGCGCGTTAAACCCGGAAGAAAACGACAGCCCCGGGGCTCAATCGATTGCTTTTTTGCGGCGAAACGGATATAATAGACGGTAGGCGCGTAATCTGCCGCATTTTCGGACTGCCGCGCCAAAGCCGTTCGCATTACGCAGGAACGGGGAGGAAACAACATGGAAAACGAAAAGAAAACCTACTACATTACTACGCCTATTTATTACCCGAGCGGCAAGTGGCACTTAGGTCACAGCTACACCACGGTGTGCTGCGACGCGCTCGCTCGCTACAAGCGCATGCGCGGCTTCGATGTGTTCTACCTGACCGGCACGGACGAGCACGGGCAGAAGATAGAAAAACGCTCCGCCGAAGCCGGCGTTACGCCCAAAGCGTTCGTCGACGAGCTTGTGGGCGAAATCAAGGAGCTTTGGAAGCTTCTCGATATTTCCTACGACAAGTTTATCCGCACTACCGACGGCTACCACGTCAAAGCGGTGCAAAAGATATTCAAGCAGCTCTACGAGCAAGGCGACATCTACAAGTCCCATTACAAGGGCAAGTACTGCACGCCCTGCGAATCGTTCTGGACGGAAAGTCAGCTCGTGGACGGCAAGTGCCCCGACTGCGGCAGAGAAGTAGTCGACGCCGAAGAGGAGAGCTATTTCTTCCGCCTGTCCAAGTATCAGGACAGAATCAAGGAGCTTCTGACCACCACCGATTTTCTCGAGCCTGCCTCGCGCGTCAACGAAATGGTCAACAACTTCCTCAAAGAAGGTCTTACCGACCTCGCCGTTTCGCGCACTGCGTTCAAGTGGGGCATACCCGTTGAGTTCGACCCGGGTCACGTCGTGTACGTCTGGATTGACGCGCTGTCCAATTACATCACCGCGCTCGGCTACGGCTCGGACGACGACAGCCTCTATAAGAAATATTGGCCGGCAGACCTCCACATGGTGGGAAAGGAAATCGTCCGCTTCCACACGATTATCTGGCCGGCGATACTGATGGCGCTGGGGCTTCCGCTGCCGAAAAAAGTCTACGGACACGGCTGGCTGCTGCTCGGCGGCGACAAGATGAGCAAATCCAAGGGGAACGTAGTCGACCCGTTCGTGCTCGTCGGGCGCTACGGCGTGGACGCGATAAGGTACTATATCCTGCGCGAAATTCCGTTCGGCTCGGACGGCGTGTATACCGACGAAGCGTTTATCACGCGCTTCAATCAGGACTTGTGTAACGACCTCGGCAACCTCACGCGCAGAACGCTCGCCATGGCAAGGCAGTACTTCGGCGGCAAGGTCAACGACGGCGGAGAGAAGGGCGAGTTCGACGACGAGTTTATCGCCGAAATCAACGCGCTCGACGGGCGGCTCGACGCGGAAATCGAAAAGCTTAACCTCTCTAAGGCGCTGGAAACGATTTTCGCCGTCATCGACAAGGCTAACAAATATATCGACAACACGCGTCCGTGGGTGCTCGCCAAAAACGAAGCCGACAAGCCGCGGCTCATGGCGGTAATTTACAACCTGCTCGAGGCGATAAGGGTGTGCGTCACCGCGCTGATGCCCTTCCTCACGCGCACGCCGTCGCTGATTTTCGATGGTTTGGGCATAGAAAAACCCGAGTATTTCGACGGTAACATGACCTACGGCACGGTGAAAAGCTATGAAACAAAGGAAACGGGAATACTTTTCCCGAGATTGGACGTTGAAAAGGAGCTCAAAGAATTGAAAAAGATAGCCGACGCGGAAAACGCGAAAAACGGAGTGAAATCCGAAGTCAAAAAGGAAGATGTCAAGAAAGAAGAGCCTAAAAAGCCCGAAGTCAAGACTGAGAACGCCGAAAACGACGGTTACGTCACCGCCGACGAGTTCTTTAAGACCAAGCTCGTGGTGGGCGAGGTGCTTGCCTGCGAAAAGGTGGAAAAAGCAGACAGATTGCTGAAATCCACCGTTAAAATCGGCGACGAAGTGCGCACGATAGTCAGCGGCATAGCCAAGTTCTACACGCCCGAGGAAATGGTGGGCAAGCGCGTAGTCGTCGTGTCCAACCTCGCGCCGCGCAAGATTCGCGGCATCGAAAGCCGCGGCATGTTGCTGTGCGCCGTTTCGGGCGAGGGCGACGACGAAAAACTTTGTCTCGTTCGCCCCGAAAAGGACATGGACGGAGGCAGCGAGGTATGCTGATTGACACTCACGCGCACCTGACCGACGAAAGATACGGCGGCGCGAGAGAAATAATCGACAATATGCTTGCCGACGGGCTGGAGCGGATTATCACCGTGGGCTACGACATGCAAAGCTCGCGCGAGTGCAGGCGTATCGCGGAGGAGAACGAGAGGATATACTTCGACGCAGGAGTTCACCCGTCCGACTCGCAGCGGCTGACCGCCGACCCCGTGGAGGAGCTCGTCGGGCTGGCTTCGCACCCTAAGTGCGTGGCAATCGGCGAAATAGGGCTCGACTACCACTACGACGACACCGACCGCAAAACGCAAATCTACTGGCTGGAGCGGCAGCTCGAGGCGGCGGAAGAAACGGGGCTTCCGGTGTGCGTCCACGTCCGCGACGCTTACGAGGACTTTGAAACGGTAGCGCGCCGAAACCTCGGTAAATTGAGCGGCGGCGCGGTGCTTCACTGCTATTCGGGCTCGAAGGAAACGGCGGAAAAGTTTGTGGATTTGGGCTTTTACGTTTCGTTTTCGGGCTCGGTCACGTTCTCGAACGCAAAGAAGTTTTACGACATAGTGCCCGTCGTTCCGCGCGACAGGATACTGATAGAAACCGACTGCCCGTACCTCGCGCCCGTGCCCTATCGCGGCACGACCAATTATCCGCGCTACGTCCGCAAACAGGCGGAAAAGATAGCGGAAATCCTGGGCGAGGACTACGCCGCCGTCGAGAGAATGACTACCGAGAACGCTTATCGGATTTTCGGAAAGATGAAACGCGCGTAGAGCGCAAGGGGAAAATGACGAAATATTTAATCGGAGCATAACGCAATGGGCGAAAATTTTGTATATCGCTACGGCGATAATCTTTACGTCAATCTTACCAACAGGTGCTGCAATGACTGCGTTTTCTGTATTCGCAACAACGGCGACGGGATAGGCGACAGCGGCGACCTTTGGCTCAGCCGCGAGCCGAGCGCCGACGAGGTAATCGAGGGAATAAAGAAGCACGGCGAGTTTAACGAGCTCGTGTTCTGCGGTTACGGCGAGCCGACGTATAGGGTTGCCGAAATGGCGAAAGTCGCGGCGTTCGCGCACTCGCTCGGCAAAAAAACGCGGCTCAATACCAACGGATTAGGCAATCTTATCAACAAGCGTGACATAGTACCCGACCTTAAGGAAGCGATTGACGAGGTGTCCGTGTCGCTGAACAACGACAACGCCGAGAGTTACGACCGCGTTTGCCGCTCGATTTACGGACTGCACGCGTTTGCCGCCATGCTCGAGTTTACCGCCGAGTGCGTAAAAGCCGGTATCGAAACGATTATGAGCGTGGTCGCGGTGGACGGCGTGAACGTCGACAAGTGCCGCGCAATCGCCGAAAAGACGGGCGCGAAACTGCGCGTCAGAGAGTACATCAAATAAAGAAAGAAGAAAAAGAAAGAAGAGCGATTTTCTTTCTTTTTTAATATGATTTTGTATTTTTTTGGTAATTAGGTTGTCGTTTTTAATTTTAGTTTTAGCGGTGGCAGATAGGTTAATTTTAATGATGTGGATGTAATTATAGCTGATAGAGAGATAATCTACTTTTTTCGGGTGACGAAAAAAGTAGCAAAAAAGTCATTGGGGGACACTTGCGGCTGTGTCCCCCTAATCCCCCCGCAACGCTTTTAAAGTCGAGAATAGGTATAGAATGTGCATCGCGTGACAATCGTAAGTATGGGGAGGTAAATGTGTAAATTCTAACGCGCACTCTTCATCCAAAACGTCATTCAGAGGAGCGAACGGAGCCCATAGGGGGCGATGTTCGCGACGTGGAATCCCCCACGGGAGAAAAGGACTAATCCTCTTTGTCATTCTGAGCGGAGCGACAGCGCATCCCTGAGAATCTAGCCGTAGGCGCATAATTATTATATTTTTACGCTTCGCTGGATTCCCGGGGCTGCGCTCGGAATGACATATAAGGAATGGTAATCAAAACCCGACCGTGCACTCTCCGTTTTCTGCCGTCATCCTGAGCGCGCGGCATTCCGCGCGCGTGAGGAACCCCGACATGGAACAAATAATTGACTTTATAATTAGGCGAATATCACCCGAGAACAGCGAGGATATAACTCATGCGTAGCGCGAATACCACTCGCCGCAAGTCGTATATCGCTTTTGCTTCGGCAAAAATATCACTCGTTATCCCTGCATAATCTTATCGCCATTCCGGGCGCAGCAGGATTAGGCGCAAAGAATATTTGTACATTCTTGCTTTTCTAAGGACAGCAACGAAGGCTTACGAGCAATCGTTGACCTTTTGCTTTTTCGGGAGTATAATCGTTTTAAGAATACAAAAGCCGCGCGGCGAGCGCGAAAAGAGGAGAAAATATGTTCAAGGTGAAAAAGCCGATATTCGGCTCGAATTACTATCCCGAGGCGTGGGAGCGCACGGAAATCGACAAGGACCTCGACCTTATGGTCAAGCTGGGGCTTAACTGCGTGCGAATCGCGGAGTTTGCGTGGGCGACGATGGAGCCCGAGGACGGTAAATTCGACTTTTCGCTGTTCCGCGAGGTAGTCGACAAGTGCCGCGAGCGCGGTATTTCAGTCATTATGGGCACGCCCACGGCTTGTCCGCCGCAGTGGCTGGCAAACAAACACCCCGAAATTTTTGCCGTGGCAATCGACGGCACGCACCAGACAATCGGCGGCAGGCGCGACGTCTGCCCGGGCAGCGAAGTTTATCTTAAATACTGCGACCGCATAGTCGAGGAAATGGCAAAGGAGTTCGGGCGCGACGACAACGTTATCGGCTGGCAGATAGACAACGAAATCGAGCCCGAGCGCGGAAACCTCGGCGCAATGGGCTGTACCTGCGACGAGTGCGAAAAGCGTTTCCGCGAGTACATGAAAAAACAATACGACGGCGACATCGCCGCGCTCAACCGCGAGTGGGGTACGGGCGTGTTCTCGCTGCGTTACCGCTCGTTCGACGATCTCAGAAAGCCCGCGCCGCGCGTGTGGGCTCACCCGTCGTATGATTTCTGGTGGATAAAATTCCAAAACGACGCTCAGCTCGACTTTATAAGGCGTCAGCGCGAGATAATCGCCAAGTACTCCGACGCGCCCGTGGGGCACGACAGCATGCCCATATTCTGCCTCGACTACGACGGGCTTATGCGCGACATGGACATAATGCAGTTCAATCACTACAACGACGTGAGTAATTTCCGCGAGGCGACGTTCTGGTACGATTTGATGCGCCCGATGAAAAACCGCCCGTTCTGGGTGACGGAAACCTCGTGCTGCTGGAACGGCTCGACCACGGCTAACGGTATGCGCCCGAAGGGCTTTAACAACGCCAACGTGTGGCTGTCGGTATTCCTCGGCGCGGAGCTCGTCAACTATTGGCTGTGGCGTTCGCACTACGGCGGTCACGAATTGATGCACGGCGCGTGCGTGTCCTCATGCGGCCGCCCGTTCCATGTGGGAAACGAAATCAAGGAGCTGTCGGACGAGCTGAAGCTAACCTCGGGCGTAATCTGCGGCACTCGCCCCGTGACAAGCGGAATAGCGCTGCATTGCTCCACGCCGGCAAACGAAACGTTCCGCTTCCAGAACATGGCGCAGGGCTTTGCGTACTGCCGCGATTTACAGCGGTATTTCTACTCGCCGCTTGCCGATATTCAGCTTCGCCCCGACGTAATCACGCCGTCGCACCCCGTGGACGAATATAAGCTCGTGTTCACGCCGTTCATGCCCGACCTTACCGAAGCCGACCTTATCGGGAGAATGCTCGCGTGGACGAAAAACGGCGGCACCTGGGTGGTGGGACCCATGTCCGACAACCGCAACCGCTCGGGCGCGAAGTTCACCGACCGCGCGCTCGGCAGTCTCGAAAACATAGCCGAAGTCCGTCAGGAATTCTACCTGCCGGGCGGCGAAGCTTATCCCGTCGGCTTTGCCTGCGGAGCAAGCGGCAATTCGCTGCCCGTGTTCTACGAGGCTTACACCGTTTCCGGTAAAGCCGAAACCGTCGCGGAGTTTTCGGACGGCGAGTATATAAAGGGCTATTCGGCAATCACTTCCACGCCCTACGGCAAGGGCAAAATCATAATTTTAGGTTTTGTGCCGAGCCCCGAAACCTTGCAGGAGTTCGCTAAGTTCCTCGCGGCGGAAAAGGGCGTAAAGCCGCTTACGACTGCGGACAAAAACGTCGTTACCGTCATGCGCGAGGGCGAGAACGAGCGCGCGTTCGCCGCAATCGAAACGTCGCGCGAGAATGGAAAGGTTACGTTGCCGATTGGCGGCGTAAACGCGTTCGACGGCAAGGCTTACGACAAAGGCGAGGAGGTTATCCTGCCGCCCTACGGCAAATTGCTTGTAGTAGAGAAGTAACGAGCGATATTTACCTTGCGGCGAGTGATATTTCGGCTGTTGCCGAAGTGATATTCGCGCCGTGCGCGAGTTAAGGATAATTGTTCCAATGTAGAGATTTCACGCTTATACAAGAAAACGAGCGCTCGCGATTTATTTCGCGAGCGCTCGTTTTTTAGTCGTATTTACTTTTTTTGAAACGCTTACTTAATCACGAGTTTAACAAGGTTCGCAAGAGCCGCGACGAATGCGAGCACGCCGCCCACGATTGCGCCGTAAGCGAGAGTAAGGCTGTTTTTAATGTCGCTGCCGATGAAAGTGAACAACTTCTGTAAATCTTCGTTGGGGATCGAGTACTGCACGGTGAGGAAGAAGAATACGCCTGCTACGCCGAAAGCCGCAGCCGCAACGAAGTTGGCGAACTTGCTGCCCTTGCCGAGCGCCGCGAGAATAGAGAACACAACGCCCACAAGCACGAGTATGTAGGTGAGCATGTTCATAAACGAGAAGTTGAAAATCGTCGCTTTGATTTCCGTACCGATAATGGGCACTTTGGTAACTTCGGTGTAGCCGAACGCGACCTGCATACCGGTGTAAGTCGTATCGGTGTCCTTGATGCCGATCGCGGGCAGGAACATCATGCATATCGCCGCCAGTCCGAGTAATGCCGCAACAAACGCGACGATCGTGTTGATTTGCTTGTTTGCTTTTTTCTTTGCCATAATTAAACCTCCTTATATTGGCAAATCGGTTTTGCTATTATACCACAAAACTACGGCGCGCGCAAGCGGTTGAGCGGTAAAAAATCGTTAAAATAAATAAGAGCGGCGGTTTCGGGAAAATCCGAGCTTTTTCGGGGCGATTCGGGATGAGTGTCGCCGTAAAAACCGCATATAAACCCCTCGGAAACGTTTTTCGCGCGTTCTAGGGGCAAATTTGGCGCTTAAAATCGATGTTGCGAAAAAATAAAGTGGGTTTACGGGCTGCTAATCGCGCTAAAACGCTTTTCTTTTTCGCGAAACGGTGGTATAATTATATAAAACCAAGCGTGTAATTCCGCAAACGGGAGATAACTATGTCCGATAAAATCGATAACAATTACGACTCCAGCGAGATTCAGGTACTTGAGGGACTTGAGCCTGTCAGAAAGCGCCCCGGCATGTACATCGGCTCGACCGACGAGAGGGGGCTTCACCACCTTATCGTCGAGATAGTCGACAATTCCGTCGACGAGTCGCTGGCAGGCTATTGCGACACCATCACGGTCGAGATAACCCGTGAGGGCGCGGTTGCCGTCACCGACAACGGGCGCGGCATACCTATCGACATTCACCCGAAAGAGGGCGTTTCCGCCGTTCAGGTAGTGCTCACCAAGCTGCACGCCGGCGGCAAGTTCGGCGGCGGAGGCTACAAGGTGTCGGGTGGCTTGCACGGCGTCGGTCTTTCGGTAGTCAACGCGCTGTCCGAATGGCTGGAAGTCGAGGTCAAGAAGAACGGCAAGGTCTGGCGGCAGCGTTATATGCGCGGAATACCGATGCGCGAGCTTGCGCCCGTGGGAGAAACCACGGAAACAGGCACCAAAGTCACGTTCTATCCCGACTCGGAAATCTTTGAAACGATTGAGTTCAATTACGACACGGTGAGGACGCGACTGCGCGAGGTGGCGTACCTTAATAAGGGGCTGAAAATCAACCTTATCGACAATCGCCCCGGGCAGGAAAAGAACGAGACGTTTCACTACGAGGGCGGCATACTCGATTTCGTCGATTATCTCAACCGCTCGAGAGAAACGCTGTTCCCGAAGTCGCTGTATATAGAGAAAGAATACAAGACCTCGTCCGTCGAAATCGCGATGCAGTACAACGACAGCTACAACGAAGTGATGTACTCCTACGCGAACAACATAAACACCGAGGAAGGCGGCACGCACCTTGTGGGCTTTAAGAACGCGCTCACGAGAGTGCTCAACGACTACGCCCACGCCGAAAAGCTGGTAAAGGACGACTTCAAGCTCACCGGCGAGGACGTGAGAGAGGGCTTGACCGCGATAGTTTCCGTCAAGCTCGAGGAACCGCAGTTCGAGGGGCAGACCAAGACCAAGCTCGGCAACTCCGAAATGCGCGGCATCGTGGAAAAAGCGCTCACCGAGGGCTTGGGTACTTACCTCGAGGAGAACCCCGTCGAGGCAAAGAACCTTATCATGAAAACGGTTACGGCGCAAAAGGCGCGCGACGCGGCGAGAGCGGCGAGGGAGTCCACGAGGCGTAAGGGCGTGCTCGAATCCACCACGCTGCCCGGAAAGCTCGCCGACTGCACCGACAAGGACGCCAGCCACTGCGAGATTTACCTCGTCGAGGGCGACAGTGCGGGCGGCACGGCAAAACAGGGCAGGGACCGCAGATTTCAGGCGATACTGCCTCTCCGCGGCAAGATTCTCAACGTCGAAAAGGCAAGGCTCACGAGAATTATGGAAAACGCGGAAATCCGCGCGATGATAACGGCGTTCGGCTGCGGCATCGACGAGGAGTTCGACGAGAGCAAGCTGCGCTACGACAAGATTATCTGCATGACCGATGCGGACGTCGACGGCTCGCACATAAGAATACTGCTTCTGACGTTCTTTTTCCGCTTTATGCGTCCGCTTATCGAGCGCGGACACGTCTACATCGCTCAGCCGCCGCTTTATAAGTGCACCAAGGGCAAGGCGGTGGAGTACTGTTACAGCGACGAGGAACTGCGCGCGACTTCCGAGCGAATGGGCAAGCCCGAAGTACAGCGGTATAAGGGCTTGGGAGAGATGAACGCCAGCCAGCTGTGGGAAACCACCATGGACCCCGAGCGCCGCGTACTGCTGCAAGCCACGATGGCGGACGCGGCGGAAGCGGACAACACGTTCTCCATACTCATGGGAGAACAGCCCGAACTTCGCCGTCAGTTTATAGAAGAGAACGCAACGCTCGTGAAAGAGCTGGACATCTGAGCCAAAGGAGGATAACCGACAATGGCGGATAATAACGATAACATAAAAGAGAAAATCAGAAACTCGCGAGTGCTGCAAGTCGAGGTGAACGACGAAATCAAGAAGTCGTTTATCGCCTACGCAATGGCGGTCAACGTGTCGCGAGCAATCCCGGACGTGCGCGACGGCATGAAGCCCGTCCAGCGCAGAATACTGTACTCTATGGGCGAGCTCAACCTGTTCGCAGACAAGCCTTACCGCAAGTGCGCGCGTATCGTGGGCGACTGCCTCGGCAAGTATCATCCGCACGGCGACAACTCGGTTTACGGAGCATTGGTACGCCTTGCGCAGGACTTTTCGATAAGGTGTCCGCTCGTCGACGGGCACGGCAACTTCGGCTCGGTGGACGGCGACCCTCCGGCTGCAATGCGTTACACGGAGGCAAGGCTGAGCAAGATTGCCGCCGAAATGCTGCGCGACCTCGACAAGGAAACCGTCGATTGGTACCCAAACTTCGACGACACGCTGATGCAACCCACCGTGCTTCCCAGCCGCTTCCCCAACCTTCTCGTCAACGGCTCGGACGGCATAGCCGTGGGCATGGCGACCAATATTCCGCCGCATAACCTCGGCGAAGTCATTTCCGCTGTGGACGCGCTCATCGACAACCCCGACATCACGGTGGACGAGCTTATGGAATATGTGCCTGCGCCCGACTTTCCGACCGGCGGTCTTATCATGGGCAGAGGGCGTATCCGTCAGGCTTACCGCACCGGCAGGGGCGGCATAATCATTCGCGCGAAAACGGAAATCGAGGAGGCGGAGAACGGCAAACACCGCATCGTCGTCACCGAGCTTCCATATCAGGTCAACAAAGCCGAACTCATCAAGACGATGGCGGAGCTCGTCAAGGATAAGCGCGTCGAGGGAATCAGCGACATTCGCGAGGAATCCGACCGCGACGGCATGCGTATAGTCGTCGACGTCAAGCGCGACGCGCAGCCGCAGGTTGTGCTGAACATGCTGTTCAAGCACACCGACTTGCAGACAAGCGGCGGCATTATCTTCCTCGCTCTCGTCAAGGGCGAGCCGAAGATTCTCAACCTCAAGGAAATGCTGTACTATTACCTCGAACACCAGAAAGAGGTAATCGAGAGAAGAACGCGCTTCGACCTCGCGAGGGCGGAAGAGCGCGAGCATATTTTGCAGGGCTTGGTGATAGCGCTCGCCAACATCGACCGCGTAATTCAGCTCATCAAGGAAAGCAAAGACAAGTACGAGGCTTCGGCAAAACTCGTCGCGGAGTTCCAGCTGTCCGACAAGCAAGCCGGCGCGATTCTGGAGATGAGATTGCAGCGACTCACCAGCCTCGAAGTCGAGTCGATAAGGGCGGAGCTTAAAGATATAGAAGAGCGTATCGCCGACTTTAAGGACATTCTCGCGCGCCCCGAGCGAATAACCGCAATAGTCAAGACGGAGCTCGGCGAAATCAAGGACAAGTACGACGCGCCGCGCCGCAGTCAGATTTGCGTCGACTACGACGAAATAGACATCGGCGACCTCATCGACCGCGAGGACGTGGTTATTTCCATGACACATTCGGGTTACGTCAAACGTCTGCCCGTTTCCGAGTACAAGGCTCAGCACCGCGGCGGCACGGGCATTACCGCGCACAAGCCCAAGGAAGAGGACTTTGTGGAAAACATGTTCGTCACCTGCACCCACGACGACTTGCTGTTCTTCACCAACTACGGCAGGGTGTACTCAATCAAGGCTTACGAAGTGCCCGAAGCCGAACGCACCGCGCGCGGCAGAGCAATCGTCAATCTTTTGCAGTTGTCGTCCGACGAAAAAGTCAACGCCGTCATTCCCGTCAAGGAGGGCAGCGACCACAGCGGCTATCTCATGCTCGCGACGCGCGACGGCTTAGTCAAGCGCACCGCGTTCACCGAGTTCGAGTCGATAAGAAAAGTGGGCAAAATCGCAATTACGCTCACCGAGGGCGACGAGCTTATTTCCGTGCAGATTCTCTCGGACGGCGACGAAATCCTGCTCGCCTCTTCGGGCGGCAAGTGCATTCGCTTCCCGGCTACGTCCGTGCGCCCCACGGGCAGAAGTTCGATGGGCGTGCGTTCGATTCGCTTAGGCAGCGGCGAGCGCGTAGTCGACATGGCGGTAATCAAAAAGGACAGCACACAGGAAGTGCTTACTGTGTCGAGATTGGGCTACGGCAAGCGCAGCGACCTCGACGAGTACCGCATTCAGTCGAGAGCCGGCAAGGGAACGCTGGCAGGTAAGTTCAACGAGGTCACGGGTGAGCTGGTCAACCTGAAGCTGATTAACCCCACCGACGACGTGATGATGATTGCCGACAACGGAATAATCATTCGCATACGAGCCGAGGAAATCAGCAAGATTTCCAGAAACACCAAGGGCGTGCGCATAATGCGCATGAAGAACGAGGGCAACGTCGTGTGCGTGGCTGTCGCTCCGCCCGAGCCCGACGAACAGACGATTGAAGAAGCCGAACGCCACAACGCCGAAATGGCGGAGGAGGACGCGGCAAAGGACGCCGCGCTCGAAAAGAGTTCGGAGGAGCTTTTGGACGGCGGCGAAACCGGCGGCGACGACGAGATTTAATCGATGCCGAAATCGAAAAGAAACAAAACGCTTACGCTTACGCAAGAGGAAACGCAACGGTTACTTAGCCGCTGCGTTTCGTCGTGTAACTTAAAAAGCGATACGCCCGAGGATTTTCGCGACATTATCGTGTGCGGCGACGCGTTCGATACGGCAAACAGACTGCCCCGTCGGGCGTTCGACCTCATGATTGTCGACCCTCCGTATAATCTTACCAAAAGCTACGGCGGCGAGAAGTTTTACAAAAGAAGCGCGGACGAATACGCCGAGTTTACCGAGAAATGGATTGACGCGTTCTACCCGTCGCTGAAGCCGACTGCGAGCGTGTACGTTTGCTGCGACTTCATGAGCGGAGTGGTTGTCGCGCCGATACTCGCAAAGCGTTTCAAGCTCAGAAACCGCATAACCTGGCAGCGCGAAAAGGGCAGGGGAGCGAAAAACAATTGGAAAAACGGCATGGAGGATATCTGGTTCTGCACCGTCGGCGACGATTATCGCTTCGACCTTGCTTCTGTTCGCCAGCGCAGGCGCGTGCTTGCGCCCTACCGCGAGAACGGCAAGCCCAAGGATTGGTTCACGGACGGCGGCGAGAAGTACCGCGACACCTGCCCGTCGAATTTTTGGGACGACGTGACCGTGCCCTATTGGTCAATGAGCGAGAACACCGCGCACCCCACGCAAAAACCCGAAAAACTGATTGCCAAGCTCGTGCTCGCTTCGTCTGAAAAGGGCGACCTCGTGCTCGACCCGTTCGGCGGCAGCGGCACCACGGCTGCCGTGGCGAAAAAGCTCGGGCGGCATTACCTGTCGATAGAGAAAAACCCCGAGTATTGCGCCTACGCGGAAGCCAGGCTTGAGCGCGCCGAAACCGACCCGTCGATTCAGGGCTACGAGGACGGAATTTTTTACGCCCGAGGCGCGCAAGGAGTCCGCAGTGGACGCAAAAAAGAGAGCGAGAACGGATAAAACCGTTAAAAAATTCGATATTTATTAAAAAAACGAATAAAATTATCGTCCAAAAAGTTGCATTTATTCAAACTATGGTGTATAATTCAACCGTTGTTATAAAGTGTAGAAAATACTAAGGGGAGCAACCCAGAGGTGTTGAAATGGCTAAAAGGTCTGCGGCAGTGAAGGCATACACGCAAATTTCTTTCAGAGATTGCACGATAAATGGGATTCTTAAGGACCGCGAGAGCGGCAAACAGAAGCGTCTTAAAAAGGGCGACGAGGATAAATTCAGAAAGCTCTCGAGGTATTACTTTGAAAGCCGCTCGATAGGCGAGAACCGTGACGACGGTCGCCGCATAGGCATCGACTCGCCGTGCGCGTATCCGAAAGCCGAACTAATCGACAAAATCATGGATACCGTTTGGGGACTTCAGTACTTCGGTGAGCACGTTGACGCCGTCGTCGAGCCCTCTATCGACAGAATTAACGAAGACGCGGAGCTCGATATTTTGGAGGTATTCGGGCGCGGCAAGTTCGTCATCGGCGAGCTGGTCACCGGCATATTCGACGGCGACGAGTGCGGCGGCGTGCTGCACGTCGACAAATTCAACGGCAACGCTCGCGACGCAGCCGTCATTCGCGGCATAGTCAATTCCTACGGTCTTAAGAGCGGCGACATTCTGTCGGCGCGCATGCACTACGACAAAAAGCTCAGCTTCTTCTGCGTGCACTACGTCGACGAAATCAACGGCGTAAAGACCGAAACTTTCGAAAAGCTTAAACCCACGAAAAAGAACCCCTACGTCGAGCCGCCGGCTCCCGTAGTAAAGCCGCGTATAGGCGCGGTGCGCTTCGGCTTCTCGGGCAGCACTCGCCTCGGTCTTGCCGCGCACATCGACGCGTTCTCGCCCGTGCTTATGGGACAAGCCGCGCTGGTTTCCGCGTCGGGCAAGATGGACTTCGCGGACAAGGCGGCTTCGCTCGCTAAAATCGCGGAGGGCTCGGGAACGTTCGACGAAACGCTTTTGTACATAACCGGCGAAAACGAAGAAACGATAAAGAAGACCAAAAAGATTTTCCCGGGGCTCACCACAATCGGCAAGTCGATTCACGACAACGACAGAGTGATGGTCAGGAGAATGTGCGACTACGCGGTGCGCAGAGCGGAGTGCGGACAGCACATCATGCTCATCGTCGAGGACCTTGACGCAGTGTCGGAAACCGCATGCGACGCGGCAAGACTGCTCGAATCCGCACGCCGTACCGAAACCGGCGGCAGCGTGACGGTAGTCGTGTTCGCCGACATCGACAGTACGCTGTCCAAGTACTACATCGTCCGTCGTCTGGCTTCTGCGGAGCTTCGCGTCGTATCCTGTCCGTTCTTCTCCGATTATGTAGTCGACGCGCTCAACTGCTCGTCGGACGCTGCGGAAGCGTTTACCGAAGAGGAAAAGCTTGCGGACGAGGCGCTTAAGAAAACGGTGCGCGAAAACGGCTCGGAGGCGGCAATGAAGGTCGTTGACGACTGCGGTAGCTATCCTAAATTCGTAAAATACGCGTGCGGCAATAAGGAAAACTAATGAGGACGGGCTATTTCGGCGACGAAAGCAGTCACACCTATGCCTGCGCGTTGGAAAACGAAAGCGGCGAACTCGTAGGCTATCCGTCGATAGCCGCTGTCGTCGCGGCTCTTGACGACGGCGAAGTAGACAGCGCCGTCGTTCCGCTTGAAAACAGCGTGGGCGGCACCGTGGGCGACACTCTGGACGCGCTGAAGAACGCCGGGGTGTACATCGTCGAGCAATATCACAGGCGCATTTTTCACTCGCTTATAGGAGTCGTCGGCGCAAAAAAGTCGGATATAAAGAGGATTTACTCGCATCCGCAGGCGCTCGCGCAGTGCGACAGATACTTAAGAGAAAATTTTTCCGAAGCCGACGTCATCGCGGTGGCAAGCACTTCGGCTGCGCTCAAAATCGTTTCTTCCCCCGAGGAAGCGGCGATAGCGAGAGTGGCGACCGAGGGGCTGACCGTGCTCGACGCGGAAATCGAGGACAACAAGCACAACGTCACGCGCTTTGTGCGGTTAAGCCGCGCGCCGCGTTTCGGCGGCAAGAAAGCGGCAATCGTGTTCGGCACGCCGCACCGCCCGGGCGAACTGCTGAAAGTGCTGGAAGTGCTGGCGGCGTACAAACTCAACCTCAACAAGCTTGAGTCGCGACCCAGCCGCGACGGCGAGTTCGGCTATTGGTTTTTCGCCGAGTTCGACTGTCCGCAAAAGTCGGTGCTCGACATGGTAATGAGAAGACTTGTCGCCGAGTCGGACGGTTTTGTGCGGCTCGTCGGGTGCTATTAAGCGGCAACCGTTTTCCTTTCGATAGTCGTCTACGGCGCGAAATTTCGATAATTTCACAAGAACGTCACTACGGGCAAACATAATACGGATAAAATTAGTACAGTCGGACGAGCGACAGACTCGTCGTGCAAGGAGAAGGACTTATATGGGACTTATATCATTCATCACCGGCAGCGATAACAGAAAGCAGGTAAAGAAGCTCGATGCCATTGCGAACAAGGTAGAGGCTTATCAGGAGGAATACAAGGCGCTCAGCGAAGAGCAGCTGAAAGCCAAGACCGCCGAGTTCCGCGACAGGCTGGAAAACAACTACGAAACGCTCGACGACATTCTTCCCGAAGCGTTTGCGGCGGTAAGAGAAGCGAGCGCGCGCGTTCTGGGCATGCGGCACTTCCATGTGCAGCTGATGGGCGGCATTGCGCTTCATCAGGGACGTATCGCCGAGATGCGTACCGGCGAAGGCAAAACGCTGGTGGCAACGCTCGCGTCGTACCTCAACGCGCTGCCCGGCAAGGGCGTGCACGTCGTCACCGTCAACGACTACCTCGCAAAGCGCGACGCGGAATGGATGGGCAAGGTTCACCGTTACCTCGGGCTTACCGTGGGCGTGGCGATTGCGGGCATGGACAGCGCGGCTAAGCGCGCGGCGTACAACTGCGACATAACCTACGCCACCAACAACGAGCTCGGTTTCGATTACCTGCGCGACAACATGGTCATCTACAAGCGCGACAAGGTGCAGCGACCGCTCAACTTCTGTATCATCGACGAGGTCGACTCCATTCTTATCGACGAGGCGCGTACTCCGCTTATCATTTCGGGGCGCGGCGGCAAGAGCAGCGAGATGTATATCACCGCCAACCGCTTCGCAAAGAGCCTTAAACCCGACGACCTCGACATCGACGAGAAGAAAAAGGCTATCACGCTCACCGAGAGCGGCGTGGAAAAGGCGGAGCGCTATTTCGCCGTCGACAACCTCTCCGACGTCGACAACATGGAGCTCAACCACTATATCAACAACGCTATCCGCGCGAATTATATAATGAAGCTCGACAAGGACTACATCGTCAACGCCAAGGGCGAAGTCGTCATCGTCGACGAGTTTACCGGACGACTTATGGACGGGCGCCGTTACAGCGACGGCTTGCATCAGGCAATCGAGGCTAAGGAGGGCGTGAGAGTGCAGAGCGAGAACAAGACGCTCGCAACCATTACGTTCCAGAATTACTTCCGTCTTTACAAGAAGCTCAGCGGCATGACTGGTACCGCCAAGACCGAGGAGTCCGAGTTCAGAGATATTTATCATCTCGACGTCGTGACTATCCCCACCAACCTCCCCAGCCGCAGAACGGACGAGAACGACCAGGTGTATTCCACCATCGCGGGCAAGCTCCGCGCCGTCGTCGCCGACATTACCGATTGCTATCAGCGCGGCGAGCCGGTGCTCGTGGGCACAACCACCGTCGAGAAGAGCGAAGAGCTGTCGAGAATGCTCCACAAGGCTAAGATTCCGCACAACGTCCTCAACGCCAAGAACCACGAAAAAGAAGCGGAAATCGTCGCTCAGGCAGGTAAATTCCGCGCCGTCACCATCGCGACCAACATGGCGGGCCGCGGTACCGATATTATGCTGGGCGGCAACGCAGAGTACCTTGCAATCAAGCGCATGCGCGACATCGGCATGAGCGAAGAGCAAGTCAGCGCGGCTACCGCTTACTTCAATACCGAAGACCCCGAGATATTGAGGGCTCGCGAGCAGTTTAAGAAATTCTACGACGAGTACAAAGTCGAGATTCAAAAGGAAAAAGAAGAGGTCATCGCCGTCGGCGGCTTGCGCATTATCGGTACCGAGCGACACGAATCGCGCCGCATAGACAATCAGCTTCGCGGTCGAAGCGGACGTCAGGGCGACGTCGGCTCGTCGGTGTTCTACCTCTCCATGGAGGACGACCTCGTGCGCCTGTTCGGCGGCGACAGAATGAAGCGTATCGCCGAGATGTTTAACATCGACGAGGACACGCCGTTCGCCATGGGTATGCTCACCCGTCAGATTGAGAACGCTCAGCGCAACATCGAGGGCAAGAACTACACGATGCGCCGTCAGGTCCTCGAGTACGACAACGTAATGAACGAGCAGCGTACCATTATCTACGGCGAGAGAAATAAGGTGCTTGACGGTATCGACGCTCACGACCAGATTCTCAAATTCATGCGCTCGCAAGTGGACGTCATCGTCGACGACTTCACCGACCCGAGAGTGGATTGGGACGAGTGGGATTACGAAACGCTTAACAAGGAAATCGAGCGCAAGCTCCTGCCCGACGACCCCGACTTCCTCACGCAGGACAGAATGGAGAAGTGGTCGCTCGAGGAAATCAAGGATCAGCTGTACGAGGCGGTTGTCGCTTTCTATCAGACCAAAATCGACGACGCGCACAAGCTCGCCGAGGAAACGGGCGCGCCCATCGACTTCAAGGAAATCGAGCGCGTGATAATGCTGAGAGTCATCGACTCCAAGTGGATGGACCACATCGACGCGATGGACCAGCTCCGCAAGGGCATCGTGCTGAAAGCTTACGGCAATCAGGACCCCGTCATCGCCTACACCAAGGCAGGCTTCGAGATGTTCGAGGACATGACGGCGAAGATGCAGGAGGAGATTGTCGCGTTGCTCGTCCACGTCAATATCGAAGCTCCGCCCAAGCGCGAGGCTCAGAAAGTCGAGTTCGTGGAGAACCGCGGCGACGGCAACACGCGAGTGGCAAAGGCTCCGTCGGTCAGCCAGACGGTCACCGTCGGCAGAAACGACCCCTGCCCGTGCGGAAGCGGCAAGAAATACAAGAATTGCTGTTTGGCCAAGGATTTACAGAACAAGCAGTAACGCGGCGCGGTAACGCGCGGCTTACGGCGGACTAAAACGAATATAAACCCAACGCATTTGCGGCAGTCACTTCAATAAAATCGTGACTGCCGCATACGGCGTTATAAAACCGGCTGCGTTTTCGGGGTGGAAAGCCCGACGCGCGGCTAAAAAGACAAGGAACAACGGAATGCTCACTCTCGACGATTACAAGTACAGACTGAAAAACCTCAACGCCAAGTTCGACGACTGCAAGCTCGCATTCGACGTCGACAAGATGAAGGAAAAGGCGGCGAGCCTCGACGAAATCAGGCAGTCGCCCGACTTCTATTCCGAGCCGAAAAAAGCTGCGGAAATCAACGCCGAGGCGAAGTATATCGCCGATAAGCTCGAAGAGCTTGACGGCTACGCGCAGGGGCTTGACGACATTGCCACGCTTATCGAGCTGGTCGAAGCGGAGGACGACGACAGCTACCTCGGCGAAATCGAGGAAACGCTGAAAAAATACGAGGACAAAATCGAGAGCCTGCACCTCGAAACGCTGCTTAAAGGCGAGTACGACCACCACAACGCCATACTTATGCTGCAAGCCGGCGCTGGCGGTACCGAGGCTCAGGATTGGGTGAGCATGCTGTACCGCATGTACCGCATGTACGCCGAAAAGAACGGGTTTGCGGTGGAGGAGCTGGACTTGCTGCCCGGCGACGTCGCAGGCGTGAAAAGCGTTTCGTTTATGATAAAGGGCATGAACGCCTACGGGTACCTCAAAGCCGAAAAGGGCGTGCACAGGCTTGTGCGCATTTCGCCGTTCGACGCGAACTCGCGCCGCCACACCTCGTTCGCCAGCCTCGAGGTAATGCCCGAAATAGAGAACGACGTGTCGGTGGAAATCAGACCCGAGGACTTGAAAATCGACACCTACCGCTCGGGCGGAGCGGGCGGTCAGCACGTCAACAAGACGGACAGCGCGGTGAGAATCACGCACCTGCCCACGGGCATAGTGGTGCAGTGCCAGAACGAGCGTTCGCAGATTCAGAACCGCGAAACCGCAATGAAAATGCTCACGAGTAAGCTCGTCGAGCTTCGCGAGCGCGAGAACCTGGAAAAAGCCAATTCAATCAAGGGCGAAATCAAGAAAATCGAGTGGGGCAGTCAGATTCGCTCCTACGTTTTCCAGCCCTACACCATGGTCAAGGACCACCGCACCGGCTATGAAACGGGCGACGTGTACGCGGTGATGGACGGCGATATTTCCGGGTTTATCTTCGATTACCTCCGCAAGTCGTGAGCCGATTTAAGAATATGTACGATACTACAGAAAAATTTAACGGTTTAAGGACTAAGCCGCGCGTCACGGTGCTGGGCATAGAAAGCTCGTGCGACGAAACCGCCGCCGCGGTTGTCGTGAACGGCAGGGAGATTAAGTCCAACGTGATTGCCTCGCAGGTGCCGATTCACCGCCGCTTCGGGGGCGTGGTGCCCGAGGTTGCCTCGCGCAATCACACCATGGCGGTGGGCAACGTCGTAGACGAAGCGCTTAAAAGCGCCGGCGTAACCTTGTCCGACGTGGACGCGATTGCCGTCACCTACGGCGCGGGGCTGGTGGGCGCGTTGCTCGTGGGCGTTACCGCGGCAAAGGCGCTGTCCTATGCGACGGGCATTCCGCTTGTCAAGGTCAATCACATCGAGGGACACGTCGCGGCTAACTTCGCCGCGTTTCCGGAGCTCGAGCCGCCCTTTCTCGCGCTGGTTGCCAGCGGCGGTCACACGCTGATTCTGGACGTCGCCGGTTACAACGATTACAGGTGCCTCGGCAGCACGCGCGACGACGCCATCGGCGAAGCGTTTGACAAGACCGCGAGGCTTTTGGGCTTGCCGTACCCGGGCGGTCCCGAAATCGACAGGCTCGCCAAAAAGGGCAAGAACAACATCGTGTTTTTCCACGACAAAAAATCGGTCAACGACGATTTTTCGCTCAGCTATTCGGGGCTTAAAACCGCCGTCGTCAATTACATTCACACGGCGCGGCAGCGCGGCGACGAAATAGTCGTTGAGGACGTTTGCGCTTCGCTCACGCACACCGCCGTCGACCTTTTGGTCGACAACGCGCTCGTCGCGGCAAAGCGCACTGGGCGCGACACGATAGTGCTTGCAGGCGGCGTGGCAAGCAATTCATACCTTCGCGAAAGCCTGCTTACTCGCGGCGAAGCGGAGGGCAAAAGAGTGCTGTTTCCGCCGCCGATTCTCTGTACCGACAACGCCGTCATGATTGCGGCGAGGGCGTACTTTTCGATTAAGGACGGGCAAAACCTCGCAGGGCTTGACCTCAACGCCGACCCGGGGCTCAGGACGGGGGTGGCGAAATGAAGAGTCGTGTAGTCGTCGGCATGAGCGGCGGAGTGGATTCGTCCGTCGCCGCGTTGCTTCTTAAAGAACAGGGCTACGACGTAGTCGGGCTTTTCATGCATAATTGGGAGGAGGAAGAGGGCGGTTGCTGTACCGCCGCCGAGGATTGGACGGACGTCGTGGGCGTCGCCGGCAAGCTCGGTATTCCGTGCTATTCCGTCAATTTCGCCGAGCAGTACATGAACCGCGTGTTCGAGTACTTTTTGGACGAGTACAAAAAGGGCAGAACGCCCAATCCCGACGTGCTTTGCAACCGCGAAATCAAGTTCGCGCCGTTCAAGGACTACGCCATGGAGCTCGGTGCGGACTTTGTCGCGACGGGGCACTATTGCGACATAGGCGAGGAGGGCGGCTTGCCCGTGCTGCTGAAAGCCGCCGACCAAAACAAGGACCAGACGTATTTTCTCAATCAGGTCAGGACGCGGCAGCTCGAGCGCGTGCTGTTTCCGCTCGGCAAGCTCGTAAAATCCGAGGTGCGGCGTATCGCAGAGGAGAACGGGCTCGTCACCGCGAAGAAAAAGGATTCGACGGGCATTTGCTTTATCGGCGAGCGCAAGTTCAGGAGCTTTCTCGCCGAGTATCTGCCGGGGAAGCCGGGAAAAATCGTCGATACCGCCGGTAAAACCGTGGGCGAGCATTTGGGGCTTATGTACTACACACTCGGTCAGCGCAAGGGCTTGGGAATAGGCGGCGTCGAGGGTTGTGAGCAAAACCGCTGGTACGTCGTGGAAAAGCGCATGGACGACAACACGCTCGTCGTTTCCTGCGGCGAGGGCGAGGAGCTTTTTACGCGCGGCATGACGGGCAGCGGTCTGAACATTATAGGGCGGTGGGATAAAACCGAGTTCGATTGCACGGCAAAATTCCGCTACCGTCAGGGCGAGCAGCCCGTGCACGTCCGTATGGACGGCGACAACGTGCGCATTGACTTTGCCGAGCCGCAGCGCGCCGTCACGCCCGGGCAGTACGCCGTGCTTTACTACGGAAATCGCTGCCTCGGAGGGGCGGTCATAGAGGAAACCTATAAATAGGACGATAATTCGCACTAAAAACCGAATTTTCAAGTAGCGTTATTTTGAGATATAAGTAACGCTACTTTTAATTTTGATTGTGTCAGAAAGATTGGTTTTAATGTCGTGGCTGCAATTGTGTTAGTAAGATAGAGTACTACTTTTTTTCAAGCGAAGAAAAAAAGTAGCAAAAAAAGTCGTCGGGGACACTTGCGGCTGTGTCCCCGAACCCCCGCAACGCTTTTAAGGTCAAGAATGGGTATAGTTTGTTTATCGCGTGACAGTCGTAAGTATGGGGGTAAACGTGTAAATTCTAACGCGGACTCTCCGTTTTCTGCCGTCATCCTGAG